>CAMDWG010000013.1 GCA_945878375.1 Roseomonas mucosa
ACCGGACGGGTCGGTTCCGCGGGTTTTTTCCGCCCCTGCGGCGTCAGCGGACTTGCCGATGCAACCAGCATCGGCCGCATCCGCTTCCTGGCAGGGACGAAAAATCCCCTGCGGACCCTCAGCCGCCGGCATTCTCAAACGGTCTCTCACCGGGTCAGCATCCGCGCGGCTCGCTGACCGCCGGGAACAGTCCCAGGCCGTCGCGGCAATGCTTAGAACCGACATCCCGCTTGCAGGAGTGGGGCGGTGCAGGGTTCGCATGGCCCAAGGCGATCAAGCTGCACGATAATTCTTTAATCGCAATCAAATCGACCCCAATCACCGTGAATAACGGCACCATGTTGCGTCTATGAAATGTTATGTAATCAAATTTATTGCGGGTGAATTATTTATTAACTGTCCAACACATACTTGACGAAAATGCGAGGATGATGTCAACGCTGCGTCGCATTTAAGCAATGTGTGTCGAAAGCCCAACGAAAGAAGCCATTTCCATGCTGTATTGTGCGTGCTGCATGCCTCGCCCGGCCTGTTCCCACCATGGCGTCATGGCCGTGGGTGCGGTGGCCTCCGCTTCAGGGCTCGCCTTTGTGGCCGGCATCATGGATCTGGACGGGAGCGTCGACCATGTCGTCTGACCCGAAGTCGCGCGGTTCCGCGGATTCGAAGCCGGCGGCAGGGTCATCCTCCCCCGCTGCGCCGACGGCCGCGCCGGCCCTGCTGCGGTCGTGGCGGGCGGTGTCTTCGCCGCGTGTGGGCGGCGTCCCCCTTGCGCCCATCGGCGCCTTGCTGGTCGGCGCGGGTGCAGTGGCGGTGTGGATGGCGACCGCCGACCGCCAGGCGACGGGCACGGCCCTGGATCGAATCCCAGTCGCCACGACGGATGCGCCGCTGGCGGCCGGGGCGACCCCACCCGACGCGTTGCGGCACGCCACGATGGTGCTCGCCTCGGCGGTGCGGCCAGATAGTGAGAATGCCGACCCTGCGGCAGCGATCGCGGCGCGGTTGGCCCTGCTTGAGAATCATGCCGCACGGCTTGAGGCTGCGGTGGCCCGTTCGGAAGAAATGGCGCGGCGGGCGGCCGAATCGGCCGGGCGGGTGGCGCCGCAGCAGGACCGCTTCGTCCTTGCCATGCTGCATCTCCAGGCGGCGGTCGGAACCGCCCGCCCCTGGATTCGGGAATACCAGGTCGCGGCCGCGCTTGCGCTGCCGGATGCGCTGCCGAGGCCGCTGGCGGAGGTGCTCGCGAGCCACGCTGCCCGTGGCCTTGCCACGGAAGGCGACCTTCGCGAGCGGTTCGCCGCCCTCGCACCCACGCTGGTCGCCAGGGCGCCGCGTTCCGGCGGTCTGGTCGAACAGGCGGGGACCGTTCTGCGATCCGGCTTCGCGGCGATCGGCCTCGCCTCTCCCCCGCCGCCGAGCGATGTCGATACCGGCGTCCGGAGGATCGAGGAGCATATGCGGCGCGGCAATCTGGGCGCGGCCGTTGCCGATGCGGCGACGCTTGATGAGCGGTTGCAGCCCCTGATCGCCGGTTGGCTGGCGCAGGCCCGCGCAAGGCTGGCGGTGGAGCAGGCGGTTCAGGAGACGCTTCTGCGCGCCATCGCATCGGGCGGCCCGAGGCCGGGATGAGTGCCGCTTTCGCCCCCACCGCGGGGCGATGCGTCGATGAGTGACTGCTTGGCTTCAAGCCGTAGGGGATGGAGGCTCGCTTGCGCTGGCTTGGCTTAGGGATTGTCGGCTTGGTGGCGACGCTGTTCGCCGCGGCGCCGGTCGATGCGCAGGGAAGCCTGACGCTGCGGGATCGGCTGCTGATCGCCAGTTCGCCGTCGACGGAGGCGGTGGCGCGGATGCTGGCCGGCGGCTTTGCCGACCGCTACGAGGGCGCCCAGCAGCCCCATCTGGAGGTCGCCGGTACGCAGATGGGGTTCGATCGGTTCTGCTCCGGCCTCGGACCGGAGACCCCCGACTTCCTCCTGGTCACCCGTCGCATGCCGCGCACGATCTTCGAGCATTGCGAGGCGAACGGCGTTTCCGACATCGTCGAGGTCCGGCTGGGCTACGGCGCCATCGTGCTGGCGACCCGGCGCGGCGACATCGCGCCCGTGCTCAGCAGCCGCCATCTTTATGAAGCGCTGGCGGCGGAGCGCACCGATGGCACCGCCTTCTCCGGCAATACGGCGACCAATTGGGCCGATGTCGATGCCTCGCTCCCCCGTCGTGAGATCCGCGTGCTCGTCCCCGACACGGGTAGCGGCCTGCGCGCCATGATGGAGGACCTCATCCTCGAAGGCGGTTGCCGGGAAGTGCGTCCCATCCGCCTGCTGTTTGAGGCCGCCTATCGCCGCGCCAAATGCATCACCCTGCGCACCGACGGCCACGTGACCGCCGTACCGAGCGACGGCTTGGTCGCGGCGCTGCTGTCGGCACCGCCCGGCACCATTGCGGTGATGTCGATCGACCAGCTCCTGCGGTCCGGCGGCAATCTGCTTCCCCTCAGCCTCGACGGCGTGCTGCCGGGCCCGGCCAGCATCATGTCGCTCGACTACAACCAGTCGCAGACCAAGTACCTCTATGCGAAGCGCCAGCACAGCCAGACCCGCCACGGCGTCGGTGTCGTGCGCGGGATCCGCGAATTGCTGGCGGAAGCGACGAGCGAACAGGCCAGCGGCCCGGGCGGCTACCTGACCGGTTCCGGCCTGATGCCCTTGTCGCCGGCCGACCGGACGGCGCAGCGCCGCATCGCCGACCGCATGACGCTCCGCTCCCGCTAGCCCTCGCCCCAAGCCTGCCAGACAGAAGGGAGACCTCGCCATGAGCTCCGTCATCGCCAGGGCGGCCTTTGGGCTCGCCTTTTCCGCCGCGCTTGTCGGCTGGTCCCCGGCCTGGGCGCAGCGCGCCGCCGCGGCGGCGTCCGCAGGCGGCACGACCATCACCGTGCCGCTGCAGGAACTGCCCGGCTCCGACTCCCTCGGCGAGCGGCTCTGGTCGGGCGCCATCGGCATGCTGGGCTTCGGCCCGAGCGCCAGCGAGATGATGCGCAGCGCCTCGGACACCGCGCGGCGCCATTCCCGCGCGCGCGACGACTTCGCCTGGCTCATGGACGTCGCCGGCTACAAGCTCAAGGAGATCGAGAGCGCCGTGAGCCTGTTCCCGAGCTTGTCGCTGACCTTCGGGCATGCGCGGGAGCTGACGGAAGCGGACCGGGACTATGTGGAGCGCCAGCTGGAACGCCATGCGCGGCGGAATCCGGGACCGTTGCAGGCGATGCAGCGCGCCATCGTGCGCACCGTGCTGGATGCCGGCGAGATCGGCGGCTTCTCGGTGGAGAAGGTCGAGATCGATCTGTTCCCGCTGCCCAAGCTGAAATTCGTCTTGGCGCCCGCCGACGCGCCTGTGGGCATCGATGCCGCGCGCATCCTGCGCTCGATCGACCGCCTGAACCAGCGCCTGCAAGGCGAGGAGAGTCGCCCCCGCACGCAGGAGGTAGTGCCCGCGGAGCGGACGCCGGTGGCAAGGCCTGCCGCGCCGGCCGCTCTCCGCCAATGATGCACTTGCCCCATTCTCGACGGATCACGTTTCAGGTTTCGGCCGCGATCCCGCCTCACGGCGTCGTGGCTGCTGAAGGACTTTCGACATGATGAACGATCATCGACCCCGCGCGCAGTTCACCGAGCTGGTCAAGCTGCACCTGCAGGGACGGCGGCTTCTGGACCGTGACACCGAACGGAAGCTTCTGGAGGAAGGTGTGACGCGCTACGGGCTCACGCTCGACGAAGCGTCGGGTGTGCTGCGCTCCCACGCCGGCAGCGACGAGATCGCGCTGGAAGGCGAGGTCTCGCGGTCGAGTTCCCACCTGCTGAAGACGATGGCGGATCGCCGCGGCCGGGTCGCGCGCGACGATTTCGGCAAGGTGGTCGCCTTCTACCGCGCGCGGGCCGGTTCCCAACTGAGCCAGCCGGAAGCGGAACGCCGCGTGAAGCGCATCATGGAAGAGAACGACCTGCAGCCCAAGCGCAGCGGCACGCTGCTGCGCACCCGCCGCTGGTACCGCGCGATCGAGATCTAGCGCCTGGCCCGCGACGGCGGATCCGCCGGAGCGCCGAGCCAGTCGCCGCAACAGGGTCTGGAGCGTGGTCCGCCAAGGGGGACAACGCACCGGACGCCACTCAGGGAGCATACCGCATGCGCCGTCTCGTCACTTTCGCCCTGCTCGGGGCATTCTTCGTCTCTCCGGCCCTCGCGCAGCAGCAGCCCGTGCGGACGCCGGCGCCCGTCGCCGCGCAGCAGCCGGCTTCCCCCCAGCCGATGCAGCCGGTCGCGCCGGCCCAGGCCCGCGCCGGCTTCGGCGCCAACCATGCGCTGGCGCTGGGCATCGGCATGTTCGGCGGCGCCGTGCTCGGTTCCGCGATGATCCATGGCGGGTCCTTTGCGGCCGCCGTGGGTGCGGTGGCCGGGCTGACGGCCGGGCACTGGTACTACACGCATCATGGCGAGGCGACCGACTGAAGGTTCGCGCGGACATGGATATCTCGCTGTTCACGTCGCTGGCCAGCCTGCCGACCCCGGTGGCCGCGCTGCTGGCCATCGGCGTCCCTGTCCTGATCGCGATCGGGCTGGGCAGCGCCATGTTCGCGGTGTTCACCCACCAGGAGTTCACCCATAACGCCTTCATGGCATCGGTGAAGTTCAGCTTCGTGGTCGAGATCTACGCGGCAGTCGCGGCGCTGACGCTGGTGGGCGCCTGGAACATCTACGAGGGCACGCGCGAGACGCTGCAGAAGGAGGCAGGCGCGCTCTACATGCTCGCGCTCAGCGTCGATGCATATGGTTCGCCATCGCAGGACGGGCTTCGCAGCGACATGCGCGCGGCGATCCGCACCTACGCCGGCGATGTCGTGTCGGTGGACTGGCCGTCATTGCAGGCAGGCGTCCCCTCCACCGCCTCGGACCCCTCCTTCCAGCGCCTTGCCCGCGTCTTCCTGGATGCGGAGCCGACGACGGCGGCGCAGCAGGCGCTGGCGCAGAACATCGCCCAATGGGTGGCGCAGGCGGCGGAGGCGCGCATCGGGCGGCTGTCCGTCGCGTCCCGCACGCTGTCCACGCTGCTGTGGTTCCTGGTCGTCATCGTGTCGGTGGCCGTGCTGGTGTTCCAGTGGTTCTTCGGCGGCCCGAATCACGGGCTTCACTACGCGATGGGGGCCGTGACGGCCGTCATCGTCGGCTGCGTCCTGTTGGTCGCGGTGAAGCTGGCCCATCCCTTCGTCGGGGTCCCGCCGCTGCTGTCGGCGCGTCCCTTCCTGGAACTCATGCAGGTGCAATGATGTCCAGACGCCGCAGCCCCCCCCATCGCCGCAAGGCGCGCGTGAAGCCGCGCACCGGCCGTTCAGCCATGGGCGGCGCTGAACTGCGACCGGTGGCGCCAGCGCTGGAAGGCGACCAGCACCAGCAGGAAGCCCCAGAAGCCCAACTGCGTCAGCCCCCAGGCTACGAGATGCACGCCATAGTGCACGATGAGCGCGGTCCAGAGGGCGAGCAGGGCGAAGCCCGCCATGGCACGGATGCGCCCGGCTCCGCGCCACTTGCGAAGGCAGACGAGAAGCCCCGCCGAGGTCGCAAGCGCAGCAAGCCAGGCGGCACCGACAAGCGGTCCGCCGCCCGCGCCAAGAAGGCCGCGAAGCGCGCCAAGCAGCGTGCCGGAGGCGGGCAGCGCGTGGAGGCGCAGGAACTCCAGCAGCGTGAGGTTCCAACTGGACTCCCGCGCGAAGAGGCGCTGCGGCAGGAAGTCCATGGCGTGCGGGGCGGCAAGAAGCATGGCCACCGCCGCGCCAAGCCCGCTGAGGAAGCCAAGGGAGTGGACCAGGGGCACGCCCTCGGCGTCGTGGGGCGCGATCAGCTTGTATTGGACGCTGCCGAGGCGGACCGCCGCCAGCACGATCATGACCGCAGCGCCCATCACGGCGACGTCGGCCAACAACGCGACCAGCCAGTTCTGTTGCATGGAATGCCCACCGCCACGATGGCGCGGAGTGTAGTCCATCAGCGCACAGCGCGCGCCCCCTTGTTGGGTCGCGTCCAACTGTTGGCGGCATCTGTCGCGGGCGCCGTGCTGCTCGGGGCCGCGGCGCTCGCTGTCGTGCCGCCAGCCAGCCGCGCTTCCGGAACGGCGACGCTTGCGGTGGTGGAACCCGGCGGGACCTGCACGCTACGCGCCGTGGAGCCCGCGCGGCTGGCGCGGGTCGAGGGCGCGCTGGCCGAGGAAGCCGAGCGCCTGCACGGGATGGCCGAACGCCTGATGGCCGATGCCGCCGCTGCCCGATACGCAGAAGCGCGCGAACAGGTGCCGGCCTTCGGCGCATGGGCTTATGATTGGGTGCAATCCTACATCACCTCCTACCGGGTGCTCGGCCGCCTGATCCGCGCCATGGCCACCTCCGCGCCGGATGGCGATGCGGGCCCGGCCTGGTCGGAGCGGTTGATGGCCGAGGTCTCGCAGCCCATGCGCGAGGAGTTCCGCCGCCGCGTCCTGCCGCCCGCCCTGGCCGACCGGATCCTGGATGATCTTGCCTACACCGCCACCCTTGTGGAGGCGGAGTGGCAGGCGGCGCTGCGGGCGGCGGCGGCCGATCTGGCCGAGGCCCCGCAGATGGCCGCGACCATGGCCGCCCCCCGATTCGATCTCGACGCCGCGATGCACCCTATGGCCCCCGCGCTGGCCGGGCTGCCAGCCCGCGATGCCCTGTTCGGCGAGGAGGGGGATCCGACGGACACCACCGTGATCTTCATGCGCTCGATGCGGCCGATGGCGGCGCGACTCGGCGCGGCGGCGGTGCGCGCGAGCGAGGCGGGATCGGTCATCGCGAGCGCGGGTGTCTTCGGCTATGCGATCGCCGGCGTCCCCGGCGTCGCCATCGGCGCGGTGGGCGGCGTCGGCGTGTCCTGGGCGATCGACTGGGGCCTCAATCGCATCGACGCCGCGCTCAACCGCTCGGCGTTCGAAGCCCAGGCGCTTCTGGCGCTGGAGGCGGCAGAGCGGCGCGTCACGCAGCGGGGCGCTGCGATGGCCGGCGCCGCGCTCGATCAGCGGCTCGGCGCGCTGCGCGGGCCAGCGGTCGGTTGCGCCGTGGTCGGGGCCCGGCGATGAGGAGCCGCGCGACTGCGGCGCTGCTCGGCGTCCTCGCCGTCTCGCCTGCGGCATTTCAGCCGGCCTCGGCGCAGCCGCGGCCGGCCGCAGAACAGGCCGTCGGTGGTTCGGTTTCCGCTGCCGAGGCGTTGTCGCTGCTCGGGGTTGAGATGCTGCTGCTGCATCTCGCACGCCCCCAGCCCTTCGCGCGCCAGCTTGGCGTGGCGCGGCTTCTGGCGCGGGAGGATGCGGCGCTGCTCGCCCTCCTCGACGGGCTCGATGGCTTGGCCGATCGCGGGGCGCCCACCTTCCGCATGCTGGCCGCGGATTTCCCCGCCGCCGCCGACCTCTCCATCATGGCGGAGGCCGGGTTGGACGATGCGGGGCTTCTCGGGCGCATGGCCGCCGCGACGATGCGGGTGGGCGCTGGAATCGGCCGCGCCGGCACCCCGGCCCTCGAGGCCACGCGGGTCGCAGTTGCCCGGCTGGCGGAGGGCGATCTTGCCGCCGCCGACGCCGCGCTCGCGGTGCTCGACGGCACGCCGGGGGCCGCCATCATGGCCTGGCGGGACGGGGCGGCCGCGCGGATGCGGGCCGATGCGACCGCCGCGCGGCTGGCGGAGCTTGTCGCAGCGCGGCTGCGAGGCGCGCCATGACGGCGGGACGCTTCGACTGGACCTCGATCGTCGCGCGGGTCCTGTTCAGTTTCTTCGTCGTCTTCGCCGCCTACAACCCGTCGGGCCATTCCTACTGGCACTGGCTGTTCGAGGGTGCGGCCGGCTTCTGGACCAAATTCGCCGTCGGCATGGTGCTGCTGGGTGTCCACGCCTTCATGCTGGAGAATGTGCGGATGGTGCTGAAATTGCGCGGCACCTTGCTGGTGCTGGCGATCCTGTTCGGAAGCTGGATGGCGCTGTCGCGTGAGAGCGCGATTGGCGCCTGGACGGCCTCGGGGACCGTCGTTGTGCTGCTGACCGGCCTCGCCCTGCTCTACGCGGTCGGCCTGTCCTATCCGCACCTCCACAGCCGCATCGCCGGCGTGGGGCACTTCGAGAAGCTGTCCTGACCATGGTCCTCGCATGACACAGCCAAACACCGCCGCGGATACCTTCCTCGTCTCCTGCATCGACCCGCGGGTGACGGACGACACCACCTTCTATTTCAATGCGCTCGGCCGCACGGATCGCTACAGCGAGATGAGGGTCGCCGGCGCGGGCCTCGCGGCGGTGAATGAGGCGACCCCCGCCTGGTCGCTGGCGCTGTTCGAGAACCTCGCCGCCTCGCGCCAACTGCATGGCATCCGGAAGGTCACCTTCCTCAATCACCGGGACTGCGGCGCGATGCACATCTGGGCGGGCCGTACCCTTTCGGCCGATCCGGCCGAGGAACTGCGCGTCCATTCCGACGTGCTGAACCGGGCGGCGGAGGCGGTTCGCGCCCGCCACCCGGACCTGCTGGTCGAGATCAAGCTGATGGACCTCGATGGCACGGTTCGCGTGCTGCCCTGCGCGTCCTGCGTGCCCGGCGAATTCCGCGCGGAGGCGGTCGATCCCGTGGGGCGCGCTGTGGCTGCCGCGTCGCTGGGTAACGGCGCGGTGATCGAACCGCGGCGGGCGGCGGGCATTACGCCCAATCCTCAGGGCTTCGCCGAGCTCGGCAGGCTTCGGGGCCTCTCGGGCCGGGCGGATCCGACAGCCGATCTCGCTTTGCTGACGCGCGGTGTCGTGGATTACGGCCTGACGGCGGAGGAAGCGCGGCAGGTTCTGGAATCGGCCGCCTACGCGCAAGGCGCGCCGTCGCCCTTGGGTGGGCCGGAGCGGGATACGGCGGCCTTCCTGCGGTCCCGCCAGGATCGACACGGCCGCATCGGCCGTGAGGATGTGCTCCAGGCCGCGCGTCTCTACCGCCGCCTCGGTGGTGTCTGGGTCACCGCCGCCGAGGCGGAGCAACGCGCGGCGCGCATCGCCGATGCCGAGGGCCTTGCCCCGCGGCCGAAGGGGATCTGGCCCTTCCGGTCCGGCACATGGCTCCGCACCATGGCGGAGGGGCAGGCCTAGCATGTCGGTCGTCGTGACGTCGGACCACGATGATGGCTGCGTGCGATGCCTTCGCGGGATCGGCGGCGTGCTCATGCTTTATGCGGACCGGGTCCGGATCCTGCGGGAGGGGAGCTGGTTCACCGCGGCCAATCTGCTGTTTCACATGGAACGCGAGATGGACACCGTCATCGCGTTGCGGGAACTGGTCGGCGTGCATTTCGTACGTTCGCTGATGCTGGTGCAGTTCATGCGCCTGACCTATCCGGGCTGCCCCGCCGCAACCGGGCGATACCTGCACGATGCCTTCGCGGAGAACGCGTTCATCTACAGCCTCGTCGACAATCGCCCGCTGCTCGACTTCATGCACGAGATCTCGCGCACTGCCTCGGCGATTGGGCAGGCGCCAGGCGCGGGGGCGGGACTGGCATGCCACTGAAGGTGCCAGCCGCGCTGCCGTCCACGACGCTCCGCGCTTCAACGGACCGGAACGGTTCAACATTCGGCAACAGGATGGGATGGGAACACGTGACATGAACGAAGCAGGACAGATGCAGGCATTTCGACATCTCGCGACCTCGGTCTCTCTCGCGGCACTTCTCTTCTGTGCGGTCGGCATCGCGCAGGCGCAGCCGGCGCCGGCCCCTGCCGTGCCGGCCCCTGCGGCGGCGCCCTCCCAGGACAATCCGGCAGCCGATACGGTGGACGCGATCCGCGCGCGCGGACGACTGCTATGCGGCGTGTCGCCCTCAACCCCTGGCTTCGCGGCGCAGGAAGGCCGCGCTGGCTGGCGCGGGCTGGATGTGGATTACTGCCGGGCCGTGGCGTCGGCGATCCTCGGCGATCCCGCCAAGGTCCAGTTCGTGCCAATGCCCGCCGCCGATCGGTTCGAGATGCTGCGGCGCGGCAGCGTCGACATCCTTGCCCGCAACACGACCTGGACGCTGGACCGCGACACCACGGAAGGCGTGCTGTTCGTCGGCGTCACCTTTTATGACGGCCAGGGGTTCCTGGTGCGCCGCGATCGCGGCGTGACGCGCGTGCAGCAGTTGGACGGCGCGACGGTCTGTGTCGAGGCCGGCACCACCTCGGAGCGGCACCTGTCGGATCATGCACGCAGCGCGCGCCTTCGCATCACGGCGGTGCCCGCGCGCAGCGCCGAAGCGGCGCGCGCCGCCTTTGTCGGGCAGCAATGCGATGCGCTGACCGCAGACACGGGGTCGCTTGCGGGCTTCATGGCGCAGCAGGGCTCCAACGGGTCGCGCTATGCGATCCTGTTCGAGGTCATCTCGAAGGAGCCCCTCGGCCCGGCTGTCCGCGAGAACGACCAACGGCTGCTGCGCATCGCGCGCTGGACCCACTTCGTCATGCTGGCCGGCGAGGAACTCGGGCTGGACAGCGCGGCGGTGGCGGAGTTGCAGGGCGGCGCTGCGCAGAACCTCGTCACGGCCAACCCGGAAGTGCTGGCCCTGTTCGGCCGCGCGGGGCGTTCAGGGGAGGTCCTCGGGCTCGATGCCGATTGGGGGGCGCGTGTGCTCCGCCAGGTCGGCAACTACCGCGAGGTGTGGGAGCGGAATATCGGCCCGCTCGGCGTCCAGCGCGGCCTCAACCTTCTCTGGAACCAGGGCGGGCTGCACTACGCGCCGCCGCTGCGCTGAACGGGATCGGACGGGCCCTGCAAAGCAGCGACCTGGGTCAGCGCAAGATCCGACCAGACGGGACGGTCTGGTCGGATCTTTGGCCCGGAGATGGCTGATCCACACTGCGCCATGTCGTGCACCTTGGCGGCCCCAGCCCACTCCCGGTCAAGGATCGAAATCTCGTCGTCGAGCATGGCGATGCAGCGCCTGAGGCGTTCCATTTCACTGAGCGCCCCAGCGGGTACACCATCAACAGAGGTGGCTCGGTTTCTCGCGACAGCATTTGGGTGCCGATAGATGGCTTCCCTACCGGTGGATACGGACGTCGTGCCGGTGCCGCGGCGTCGCGCAGGGGGGCGTAGCCCGGCCGGCGCGGCACCGCGGGACCGGCGCCCCTCTCACGCTGCCACTCTCTGTGGCAGGTGGTCGAGATAGGCCTGCTCCGGCGTCCGCGCTCCCAGGCTCGAATGCGGTCGGCGGCCGTTGTGGACATCCAGATACCGGCCCAGCGACGCGCGCGCGTCGCTCACCGGCCGGGGCAGACAGTGGACGCTTCTCCGCCTCAATCGCAGCAGCGACGCCCGTCGCGTCAGCGGCAGCACATTGCCCCGGTCGATCGTCGCTTTGCGCTCAGCAGGCCGGCTTTGCTGAGCGCGCCGGACAGAAAATCCTTCTCCAGCGTCAGGTCCCCAATCTTCGCATGCAGCAGCTTTAGATCGACCGTGGGCGTCGCCTCGCCAGCAGTAGCGCCAGGGCCGAAGACGCCGGCCGCGCCCTCCTGCAACTGCGTCTTCCACGCCGTGATCTGGTGTGGGTGCACGTCGAACAGCTTGTGCAGTTCCGCCAGCGTCTTCTCGCCCTTGATGGCGGCCAAGGCCACCTTCGCCTTGAAGCCGGGGCTATGCGTCCGGCGGGTCCGTTTCGTCATGCTCGCTCCTGATCCGCGGCACCTTCGCCGCTGTCAGGCAGGGAATCCAATCATCGGACTGTCCGAATTTCCAAGCCACTTTTCCAGCGCGGGGATTGGCATGCTGCGGCGCCCATGAGATTAGTTTCGTATCCTGAAAGCCGCCGCGCGGCCATTATCAGAAAGCGGGTTCTCCACCCATGCTAACATCAGTCGGTCCGTTCATTGCAGGCCTACCGGCATGGCTTGGCGTCCTCGCCTGCGGTCTCGTGCCATCGTTGGCCGCGCTGCTGGTCGGACGGATAATCACCAGCGTCTTCACAGCCCGGGAACTGAGCGAAAGCGCGGCGGCCGGCGTGGTCAAGTTCAACACGATCCTGAACATCTTCGCGGTGATCAGCGCGCTGGTCCTGGTCGGCAGTTGGGAAGTCTACAACTCGATGCGCGAGGCCGTGCAGAAGGAAGCCTCAGCCCTCTATCTCCTGCATCTCATCATCGACGTCTTTAGGGAGGCACAACACACCGAGATGCGGGCCGAGATGAGGGCGGCGGTGAGCGCCTATGCCGCCGCAGTCGCGGAGATCGACTGGCCCCACCTCGCGGCTGGCGGCATCACAACCCAGTCGGAAGCCGCTTTCGTCCGGCTTGCGCGGGCCTTCCTCGATGTCACGCCGGGCGATTTGGTCCAGGACTCGCTTGCCAGCAACACGTCCATCTACATGCAGAGCCTCGTCGAGGCCCGCGTCCAGCGGATGTGGGCCCCGCAGCGAACGCTGACCAGCCTGATCTGGATTCTGTTTTTGACCAGCTCGGTGTCGGTGCTGTCGTTCCAGTGGTTCTTCAGCAGCGGGAGCAGTTTCGTCCAGACCATGATGGGATTAATCGTCGCCTTCCTGATCGGGCTGGTCATGTTCACGGCGATCAAGCTGGCCTTCCCCTTTTCCGGTTCCCCCCCGCTGCTCACGAACCAGCCTTTCCTCAACCTCATGGGATGGTAGCCGCAAGCCCAAGGGGCGGCTCGCGGCGCCGTGACCTACCCCCCGCTGGTCTCGCGTTCAGTGTGAGAGCCCGCGCCGGCCATGCGCGGTGCGAGGCCTTGTTTCGCGGCGCAGTCTTGCTGGTCCGCCGCCGCCTTTGCACACGCCAGCGAGACGACTTACGCACCCCCCGGGGGGCGTTCACGCCGTCCCTTGGTGCGTTCTACCCCTTCTCCTCCTGCCGCTTCGCGCGTTCCGCTTCCCGCAGATAATCCTCAGACGTGCGGGTGGTCGGGCGGGGCGGGCCGGCATAGGGGTCGAGCGCGGCTTCCGTCGCCTCGAAGACCCGGCAAGTCTCGCACAGCCGCAGCACGCGCAGCCGGGATTCGTCGGCGAACATCCAGTGCTTCGAGGCCGTGAGCTTCCGCGTCACGGCCTCGATCTGCGAACGCACGCCAAAGGGCTTGGCGCAGCGTTCGCAGCAGAACGGCTCCTCCTCCTTCACCACGCGGATCTCGGCGCTGGCGGGCGAGAGGTTCAGGCGCGGCACCAGGGTGATGACCTTCTCCGGGCAGGTCGTGGCACACAGCCCGCATTGCACGCAGGCATCCTCCATGAAGCGCAGCTGCGGCGTCTCGGGGTTCGCGGATAGCGCGCCGGTGGGGCAGACGCTGGTGCAGGCGACGCAGAGCGTGCAGCCGCTGATCTCGATGCGCGCTTCGCCGAAGGGGGCGAGGGCGGGCATCGCGATGAAGCCCTCGCGCTTGCCCGCGCCATCGGCCAGCGCGCGCGCGGCCTGGCGCAGGATTTCGCGGCTGGCCCCCATCGCCAGATGCGTCGAAGGCGGGAAGGGCAGGCCCCGCCGCGGCACGGCGCGCAAGGCATCGCCCAGCGTGAAGGGATCGTCCGTCTCGATCGCGGCGATGCGCGGGCTGCCGTGGTCGGGCACGCCAAGCCCGGCCATGATGTGCTGCACATAGTCGAGGTTGCGGAACACGCCGTCCGACCCGTGCCCGCGCTTGCCCTTCATCACCAGCCGGACCTGCGCCGCGCCCCAGGCGAAGGCACTCAGCAGCGTGCCGAGGTCGAGCTGGGACACCTCGTTCACCCGTAGCGGCAGTACCCGCGCGGGCAGGCCATCGCCGTGGCGGGCGAGCGCGTCGATCAGCGCTTCCCCATGCGTGTCGTGGATCAGCAGCAGCGGGGTCTCGCCGCCCGCCTCCCGGTAGGTCAGCAGCAGGGCGCGGAGCCGCTTGAGCAACGCATCGGCGGTCGGCAGTGCATAGCTCGCGGCGCCGGTCGGGCAGACGGCGGCGCAGGCGCCGCAGCCGGCGCAGATCTCGGCGGAGATCGCCACATGGTCCAGCGCCCGCCCCGTCACCGGGTCCTTGCCCGGCGTGATCGCGCCCGTCGGGCAGAGATCCAGGCAGCGCGCGCAGCCGCTGCGCTTGTTGCGCGAATGGGCGCAGAGCGAGGCGTCGAAATTCACGAAGCGCGGCTTGTCGAATTCGCCAACCAGGTCGCGCGCGGCGGCGATGGCGCGTTCGACGGCCGCCTGATCGGCCGGGTCGGCGCGCAGATAGCCCTGGCGCACCTCATGCGTCGGGAACAGCGGCGCGCCCCCGCTGAGGTCGAGGATCACGTCGCAGCGGCTGGTCGCGCCATCCTTGCCCGGCCCCCAGGCATAGGCAGCGCGGGAAGACGGGCGGGGCATGGCGTAGCCATCCACCACCACTTCGAAGGCGCCGAGCCAGCCGGTCGCCCCGCGCGCCCGGCCGCGTGCCACCGGAAAATCGGCGGCGCGGAGCGGCTCCACCTTCTCGGCGCCCGTCAGCAGCACGGTGATGTCGAGAACCCCCGCCAGCTTCGCGGCCGCCGCCAGTGCGGCCCCGTCGCGGCCAAGGACCAGCGTGACGCCTTCGCTCTTCAGGGGCACGAGCGGCGTCGCCGGCATTGGGACGGCGGCGGCGGCGATCAGCGCGGCCATCTTCGGCCCGGCCGCCTTGGCCTCATCGGACCAGCCCGCCATCTCTCGGATGTTCACGAAGCCTAGGGGGCGGGTGAAGCCGGCCGCTTCGGCTTCCTGCTGGAACAGCGGCGCCTGGGCGGTGCAGGCGATGGTGACGGGCTTGCCTTCGCCCAGCGCCGCCAGGAAGCGGTCCAGCTGGGCCTCGCAGAGCTGTTCCGCGCTGCGGACCTCCCCCGGCTGGCCATCCTTGCGGCAGCCGCGGGCAATCGCGCGCTCGTCGAGCGGCATGGTGTCGTCGCAGCTGCAGACGAATGTCGTGGTCATGCCTTGCCCCGGCGCCCCCCAGCTTTCCCCTACCTCTAGGCTCGGGGATTGCGGGCGCATATATCGCCCCGGAGGGTCCCTTGCGAGGGATGGGGAGGATTTTCGTCGGCCGTGTCGTCCAACGCCAGATCATCCGCGCGCGCCGAGCCCGACACGGGCCTGCCCGAGCTGCCATCCGTCTTCACCCCCGTCATCCCGCTGCGGGAGGCGGGCGATGCCATGTCCCGCGCCGTGGCGGCCGCGCCCGAGCATGGCGCGGGCACGCTGGTCTGGGTGCGCTCCGCCGGGCGGGTCGAGGCTGCGGTGGTGCTGGAACCGGAACAGCCGCTCGCCGCCGCGCGGGCCGCGATCTACGCCGCAGCTTCCGCGCTTGGGGATGCGCTGGCCGCCTTCGGGCCGCCGGAAGTGCCCCTGACCTTCCGCTGGCCGGACCTGGTCTTCGTCAATGGCGGCCAGATCGGCCAGGTCCGGATCGCCTGGCCGGCGGGGACGGCCGAGGATGCGGTGCCCGACTGGCTGGTGGTGGGGGTGGAGGCACGCCTCAGCTTCCCCCGTGGCTGGGAGCCGGGCCATGGCCTGACGCAGACGGCGCTGGCCGAGGAAGGCTGGGACCTGGAGGAAGCCTCGGCGGCCGAACTCACCGCCGCCTGGGCGCGGCACCTGATGGCGGGGCTGGCGGAATGGCAGCGCAACGACCCGACCGGCGGCTTCCGGCGCCTCGCGGAACGGGCGCTGGCCCGGACCGAGAAGGATGAGCGGATGGGGGAGGGCAAGCGGGGCCTCGACCCCGCGACGGGCGACTTGGTGGTGGACCAGGACGGCACAAGGACGCGCTTGTCCCTGCTGGAGGCCTTGCCGCGATGAGCCCCGATCCCGCCGCCGGCACCACAAGGCTGCCGCGCACCCTGCGGCTCGATCCCTCCGATACGCTGATCTACGACCCTGCGGCGGCGCCGGGCGAATGGGCAGTGCCCGGCGGCTTCGCCTTCTGGGATGAGGACCTCGCCGCGCTGTCGGGCAAGCGGCGGCAGGCCTTCCGGGGCGGGTTCCTCGGCCTCGGCTCCTTCGGCTGGTCCACCTTGGTCGAGGTGGCGGAGGCGAGCGCGGAGGACCGCGCGGCCGCCGTCGCCGCCCTCGCTTCCCATATCCGCGCCCATCTCGGCGCCCCGGACGAGGCCGCGGCGCGCGCGGCGGCGGAGGAGGAGATCGCCTTCGCCGAGAGCCTCTGCGACCACGCCGCCGGCACCATCCTGGCCCTGTCGCGGACCGAGGAAGATGGCGAGGTGCGCGAGCGGTTCCGGACACTTCATATGCGCGATACCCCCCATACCTCCTTCAACGCCCTGCCGGTCTTCGGCATCGCGATGGTCGAGGGTGAGGACGAGGTCGTGGAACACCCTGACCTGACCAAATTTACCGCCAGGAGGCGGGCGTGAACGAGCACCACCATCACCACCACGACCGGGTTCAGCCGCCGCCGGGCCTGGCGCCCGGGGATTTCTGGGTGGCCTGCGGGCATCATCTCTGCGACCGGGATGAGGAAGGCCGCATCCATGGCACGCCCGACCTGTGGCGCGCCTTCTGCGCCCGGCCGGAACTGGTCCCGCCGCCCGAGGCCTGCGATGCCGAACGCGCGCTGCATGCCGCGCTGCTGGCCGACCCTATGCGCGCCGTGCCGCCGGCCGAGATCGCCGCCATGGCCGATGCCGATGCGCGGGAGAATTGGGAGGTCTTTCTTTCGTTTCGCGACCGCGTGACGGCTGCGCCCAATCTCGAAGCCGCTTGGCTCAGCCTCTACGAGAAGGGCGTGGCGGGCATCCCGCCGCTATTCCTGCAGATGCTGACGCATCTCGTCGTCCGTTCGGCGATGGAGGGGATCGGCGATCCCTTCGTGCTGCGCGCGGCCGAATGCCTGTTCCGCCCCCAGCGCGGCGGCATCCACCAGGGCTCGACCCTGCTGGCGGATGAGGAAGTGCTGGAGATGAAGGCGGCGGACGGCGATTTCGGCGCGCTCGGCCAGTTGCTGGTCGAAGCCGGATCGCCCCCGCGCGAGGTCGAGATCGATGTGCTGAACGACGCCAATGCGCCGGCCTATTTCGCCCGGTCCGACGCGCATGACTTCGCGCTGGATATCGTCGATGGCAGCGCGGGGCAGAAGGCGCTGGGGACCGCGATCGAGCGCTTCATCCTCCATATGCTGGGGGAGACGGTGACGATCCGCCCCGTCCCGGTGATCGAGGACCACAACTGGACCTGGCATGTCGGGCTGGATGCCGAGGCGACCTCGATCGCCAACGACCTGTGGCAGGGCAAGAAGGTGCGGCAGGAGAGGCTGGCGCGGATCCTCTGGCTCGGCGTGCTGGAATTCGCGGAAGCGTCGCGCGTGCTGCCGAAGGTGGCGGGCACGCCGGTCTACCTCGCGGTCGCGATGGATGCGGCGCAGAAGGTGCGGATCAAGCCGCAGAACCTGATTGCCGGCCTGCCGCTGACACCGCGGGAGAAGGCAGCGTGACCGCCCCCGATGATCGCAGGGCGGAGGCGCGGCACGCGCCGAGCACCGGAGATCTGAATCGGGGGCGCGAGGCATGCCCCGATGATCGCAGGGCGGAGGCGCGGCACGCGCCGAGCACCGGAGATCTGAATCGGGGGCGCGAGGCATGAACCCCAATTCCATCCGCATCCCCGTCGGCGTCCTCGCCGAACGCCGCCCCGCCGTCACGAAATGGGCGGATGACGTCTGGCAGGTGGTGGAAGTGCTGGAGGACGCGCCGCCCGTGCCCCCCTGGACCCTGCTGCGGGAGGAAGCCGGGCGCAGCCTGTTCTTCGTCGGCGCGGCAGAGGTGGTGCTGCACCCCACCGACACCTCGAACTACAAGCACAATATGGAAGCTGCCCAGCCCCTGGTCTGGGTGGCGCTGCGCCCTGCCGCGACCGTCTCAGGCTTCACGCTGCAGACCGTGACGGTCGATCCCGGTGAGGCGCATCTGCACGCCGACACCGGCAACGACCTGCTGGAATCGCTGCCGATGCCGCCTGGCCTGATGGCGGCGACACAGGACTTCATCGCCCGCCACCACATCGAGCGGCAATTCTACAAGCGCAAGCGCGACAAGGCCGACCCGGAAGCGCTGGCGCGCCGCGGGCCCGCCTGGGAGGATGCGGAGTGAGCGAGGCGGATGCGGAGAAGGAGGGCTTCCTCTCCCGCTGGTCGCGCCGCAAGCGCGACGCGGTCGAGCGCCCCTTGGCCGAGGTCGCGCCGGACGCGCCCCTGGCTGAGGGCACGCGGCCCGAAGCCCTGGCCGAGGACCAGCCGCCGCCAAGCCGTGCCGCCTGCCCGATCCCCGAAGTGCCGGAGATCGACCCGGCCTCCCTGCCGCCGGTCGAGAGCCTGACGATCGAGAGCGACTTCGGCCAGTTCCTCCGCCCCGGCGTCCCGACGCTGCTCCGCAACGCGGCGCTGCGGCGGATGTGGAGCCTCGACCCGGCGATTCGCGACTACATCGGGCCGGTGGAATACCAGTGGGACTTCAACGCGGCCGGCGGCCTGCCCTTCGGCTTCTCGAAGGATCTGGTCGGCGATGTCAGCAAGCTGCTGGCCCAGGCAATCGGCAAGATCGAGGAACTGGCGCCGGATGACGCGCCAGATGACGCGCCCGGGCAGGCGCGGGCCGAGGCGGAGCCGCCCGGCACGGTGCCGGAGGCGACGCCCGTGCCGGAGGACCACGTGCCTGCCTTCGTTTCGCAGGGCTCCGGCGAAGATGTCTCGAAAGCCGAGACCCCGCCCGAATTGCTGGCCGACCTCGACCCGCCGCTGGTGCCGCGGCGGCGCCATGGCGGCGCCCTGCCGGGCTGATTCGGGTCATGCTGCGCTGCAATATATGGGCCTTGATATAGCCTGACCCTGTCGGAACCTTCATAATTCGGTTGCGTCGGGGGCCACCCTCTTGCCAAAGTCCGACGGCTGCGGTTGGAAGTGATCTCAGGAAAACGATGAGTTCCAGCCTGCGGGATGCAGGCGGAGAATTCCGGCTAGGTTGGGGATGATAACGGCAGAAACCAGACGCGATCCGGTGGATGTGGAGCGGGCGCAACTTTTCGCCCTGCTCGGACGTCTCATGGGCGCCTCTCCGGACTCGGATCTGCTGGCTCGTCTGGCTCGTCTCGGCGCGACGGAGGGCGAGATCGGGGAAGCCTTCGGGCTGCTTGCCTCGGCTGCGTCGGCGGCCACGCCCGCCTCGGTGGAACGCGAGTATTTCGACCTGTTCGTCGGCGTCGGCCGCGGCGAGTTGCTGCCCTATGCGTCCTACTACCTGACGGGCTTCCTGCATGAGCGGCCGCTGGCCGATCTGCGCGGCGACCTCGCGCGCCTCGGCATCGAGCGGGCCGAAGGCGTCGCGGAACCCGAGGACCACATCGCCTTTTTGTGCGAGACCTTCGCGGGCCTGCTGGCTGGCGCCTTCGCCGCCGAGCCGGATCAGGCCGCGCCTTTTTTCACCCGCCACATCCGCCCCTGGGCCGCGCGCATGTTCGCCGACCTGGAAAAGGCGGAGGCGGCGGGATTCTACCGCGCGGTGGGCCGGCTCGGCCGGCTTGCCGTGGAGATCGAGGCCGCGGCCGCAGACCTGCCGGCCTGACAACGCTGCATACGGGGAGAGTAGGAACCAATGAGCGCTGGTGAAGACAAGGCGGTTCGCCGCGGCTTCCTGAAAGCCCTGGGCCTTGGCACCGCGGCGGCGGCGGCGGTGACCCCGGCGCTCGCGCAGCGCGCCGACAGCGTGCCTGCGCGCGATGCGCGCAAGGAAAACGAACAGCAGCGCCTCGCGGCGCGCTACCAGCCGAACGCCGCCGGCGTGCAGGCCTTCTACCGCACCAATCGCTACGAATAAGAACCGGGAGAAAGCGCAGATGCTGATCAAGCGCTCGGAAGGCCGCGCGGCGAAGCAACGCCTCGCCACGGCCTATGCAGGGCTGTCCTCCGGCGGTCTCGACCGTCGTTCCTTCCTCCGCCAGGCGGGCTTCGCGGGCGCAGGCCTCGCGGCCATCGGCAGCTTCGCGCCGTCGCGCGTGCAGGCCGCCGGCGCTGCGATGGGTGTGATCAACCACAGCCAGCCGGTACAGCGGGTCAAGAATATCTGCACCCATTGCTCGGTCGGCTGCACCGTCACTGCCGAAGTGCAGAACGGCGTGTGGGTGGGCCAGGAGCCGTCCTGGGAAAGCCCGATCAACCGCGGCACGCATTGCGCCAAGGGCGCGGCGGTGCGCGAGTTGGTGCATGGCGACCGCCGCCTGAAGTTCCCGATGAAGCTGGTGGGCGGCCAGTGGCAGCGGATCAGCTGGGACGTCGCCTATAACGAGATCGCCGAGAAGCTGATGGCGGTCCGCGCCGAGAGCGGGCCCGACAGCGTCTTCTGGCTGGGCAGCGCCAAGTTCTCCAACGAAGGCGCCTATCTCTATCGCAAGTTCGCCGCCTTCTGGGGCACGAACAATGTCGACCACCAGGCGCGCATCTGCCACTCGACCACGGTCGCGGGCGTGGCCAACACCTGGGGCTACGGCGCTCAGACCAACAGCTACAACGACATCCGCAACTCCAAGACCATGATCATCATGGGCGGGAACCCGGCGGAAGCGCACCCGGTCAGCCTGCAGCACCTGCTGTCGGGCAAGGAGCGCAACCGGGCGAACATGATCGTCATCGACCCGCGCTATACTCGCACGGCGGCGCATGCGACCGACTATGTGCGGATCCGCCCGGGCACCGACATCCCGGTGATGTGGGGCATGCTGCACCACATCTTCGCCAATGGCTGGGAGGACAAGGAGTTCATCCGGAGCCGCGTCTATGGCATGGACGAGATCCGCGCCGAGGTCGCGAAGTGGACCCCGGCCGAGGTCGAGCGCGTGTCCGGCGTGCCCGGCGACCAGCTGAAGAAGGTCGCGGAACTCTTCGCGACGCAGAAGCCCTCCACCCTGATCTGGTGCATGGGCGCCACGCAGAAGACCGTCGGCACGGCCAATGTCCGCGCCTTCTCGATCCTGCTGCTGGCCACCGGTAATGTCGGTGCGGACGGCACGGGCGCCAACATCTTCCGCGGCCATTGCAACGTGCAGGGCGCGACCGATTTCGGCCTCGATGTCGGCACGCTGCCGGCCTATTACGGGCTCGAGGAAGGCGCCTGGCGCCATTGGGGCCGGGTGTGGGAGGTTCCCTTCGAGAACCTTCGCAGCCGCTTCGAGAGCGTGCAGATGATGGGCGCACCGGGCATCCCGACCACGCGCTACTTCGATGCCGTGACGCTGCCCAAGGACCAGATCCAGCAGCGCGATCGCCTGAAGGCCATGATGGTCTTCGGCCATGGCGGCAACACGGTCACCCGCATGCCGGAAGCGGTGAAGGGTCTCGAGGCGCTCGATCTGCTCGTCGTCGCCGACCCGCACCCGACCACCTTCGCGGTGCTCGGCAATCGGCGGGAGAACACCTACCTGCTGCCGATCTGCACCCAGTTCGAGTGCGACGGCAGCCGCACCGCCTCCAACCGCTCGGTTCAATGGGGCCAGAAGATCGTCAACCCGATCTTCGAATCCAAGACCGACTACGAGGTGATGTATCGCCTCGCCGGCGCGCTGGACCGTGCGGCGGAGCGGCGGGCCATGCCGGTGCGTTTCCAGGCCGACATGTTCAAGCGCTACGAGATCAAGGATGGCGCGCCGACCGCCGAGAGCATCCTGCGGGAGATCAACCGCGGCTCGATCTCCACCGGCTACACGGCGCAGTCGCCGGAGCGCCTGAAGCTGCACATGGAGCATCAGGACAAGTTCGACCTGGTCACGCTGCGCGGCGCGCCGGGTTCGCCGGTGGCGGACGACTTCTACGGGATGCCTTGGCCGGCATGGGGCAAGCCCGAGTGGAAGCACCCGGGCAGCCACGTGCTCTACAACACGAATCTGCACGTGAAGGATGGCGGCGGCACCTTCCGCCCGCGCTTCGGCGTCGAGCGCAACGGCGTCACGCTGCTGGCCGAGGGCTCCTGGTCGAAGGGTTCGGAGATCCAGGACGGCTATCCGGAATTCACCACGGCGGTGCTGAAGCGGCTCGGCTGGTATGACGAGCTGACCACCGAGGAGAAGACCTGGATCGAGAGCAATGGCGGCACCTTCAGCTGGGCCACCGACCTCTCGATGGGCATCATCCGCGTCGCGATGGAGCATGGCTGCGTGCCCTACGGCAACGGCAAGGCCCGCGCCGTGGCGTGGAACCTGCCCGACCCCGTGCCGGTGCACCGCGAGCCGATCTACACGCCGCGCACCGACCTGATCGCGCAATACCCGACGCTGCCGGATCGGCGCGGCTTCCGCCTGCCGCATCTCGGCCAGTCGGTGCAGGCGCGCAGCAACACGGTGGCGCGCGACTTCCCGATCGTCCTCACCTCCGGCCGTCTGGTCGAATACGAGGGCGGCGGCGAGGAGACGCGGTCCAACAAGTGGCTCGCCGAGTTGCAGCAGGACATGTTCGTCGAACTCAACCCCGCCGATGCGGCGTCGCGGAACATCCGCGACGGCCAGTGGGTGTGGGTGAGCGGGCCGGAGAACGGCAGCAAGGCGCGGGTGAAGGCGCTGGTGACGGAGCGCGTCGGGCGCGGCGTCGCCTTCATGCCCTTCCACTTCGCCGGCTGGTTCATGGGTACGGACCAGCGCAGCAAGTATCCGCGCGGCACCGATCCGATCGTGCTGGGCGAATCCGTGAACGCCATCACCACCTATGGCTATGACCCCGTCACCTTCATGCAGGAGACGAAGGTCACGCTCTGCCAGATCAGTGCGGCCTGAGAGACCGGGGAGAGAACAGAACAATGGCCCGCATGAAGTTCCTGTGTGACAGCGACCGTTGCATCGAGTGCAACGCCTGCGTCACCGCCTGCAAGAACGAGCACGAGGTGCCCTGGGGCATCAACCGCCGCCGTGTCGTCACCATCAATGACGGCAAGCCCGGCGAACGCTCGATCTCCATGGCCTGCATGCACTGCACGGATGCGCCCTGCGCCGCCGTGTGCCCGACCTCGTGCTTCTACACGACCGCCGACGCGATCGTGCTGCACGACAAGGACACCTGCATCGGCTGCGGCTACTGCTTCTACGCCTGCCCGTTCGGTGCGCCGCAGTATCCGCGCGTCGGCAATTTCGGCAGCCGCGGCAAGATGGACAAGTGCACCTACTGCGCCGGCGGCCCGCAGGCCGACAACACCGGCGTGGAATACGTGCAGTACGGCTCCAACCGTATCGCGGAAGGCAAGCTGCCGATCTGCGCCGAGATGTGCTCGACCAAGGCGCTTCTCGCCGGTGACGGCGCGATGATCGCCAGCATCTACCGCGAGCGCGTCCAGCGCCGCGGCTACGGTGCCGGCGCCTGGGGCTGGCGCACCGCCTACAAGGAGACGCTCAGCGTCTGAACGGAAAGCGGGGTGCGGGGCGGGCGGCAGCCTGCCCCGATGCCTCTGGGGAAAAGCACATGATCGCACGCATCCTTCCCGCGCTCGCGCTGGCCTTCGGGCTCGCGGTCGCACCCTTCGCCTCCCCCGCGCTTGCGCAGGTGGGTGGGCCTGTGACGGGCACGCCGACCAGCCCGGTCGCCGCCACCGCGACGGCCGATGAACTGGAACTGCAGAAGGCGCTGACCGGCGGCCGCATCGCCGGCCGCGTCTCGATCCCGGATGGCCAGTCGGCCAGCCTGGTGCAGCCCGCCGGCCGCGACTGGCGCGCCTTCCATAATGTGACGCTGACCTGGGTCGGCGGCATCGCCGTGCTCGGCATGCTCGGCATTATCGTGCTCTTCTACATGAGCAAGGGCCGCATCCCGGTCGAGGCCGGGCGCGCGGGCCGCACGATCCAGCGCTTCAACGCCATCGAGCGCGGCGCGCATTGGATGACGGCGGGCAGCTTCGTGGTGCTGGCGCTGACCGGCCTCAACCTGACCTTCGGCCGCTGGGTGATCCTGCCCCTGCTGGGGCCGGAGACCTTCGCCACCATGACCCTGTGGGGCAAGTACGCGCACAACTACCTGTCCTTCCCCTTCACGCTCGGCGTCGTGGTGCTGTTCCTCATGTGGGTGAAGGACAACATCCCGAACAAGCTCGATGTCGCCTGGTTCAAGGCGGGTGGTGGGCTGGTCGGCCATGGCCATCCGGATGCCGCGCGCTTCAATGGCGGGCAGAAGATGGTGTTCTGGATCACGGTGATCGGCGGTACGCTGGTGGCGGTTTCCGGCTACGTGCTGATCTTCCCCTTCTTCGTCACCGACATCGCGGGGATGCAGCTGGCGCACATCGTCCACGGCGTCATCTCCGTCCTGATGATCGCCGCCATGATCGGGCACATCTATATCGGCTCGGTCGGCATGGAAGGCGCCTTCGACGCGATGGGCTCCGGCCAGGTGGATGTGAACTGGGCCAAGCAGCATCACGGCCTCTGGGTCGAGGACGAGATGAAGAAGGCGCGCCAGACCATCGTCGGCCCGACCGGTGCCAAGGCCGCCGGGGCGGACTGACGCACCCGGTTTCCAGGATCGGGGCCGGCCGCGGGGAACGCGGCCGGCCCTTTCTGTTTGCGGAAGGATGCGCGCGGTGCGCCTGATCGGACTGGCCGGCTGGAGCGGCGCCGGCAAGACAACGCTGATGACGCGGCTGATCCCCGAACTCGCGGCGCGGGGCGTCGGCGTCTCGACCCTGAAGCACGCGCACCACGCCTTCGACGTGGATCGCCCCGGCAAGGACAGCTACGAGCATCGCAGCGCCGGCGCGCGGCAGGTGCTGGTCGCGTCGGCCCATCGCTGGGCGCTGATGACCGAACATCGCGGCGCGCCGGAGCCGGGCTTGGCAGAGTTGCTGCCCCGCTTCGATCCGGTGGATCTGGTGATCGTGGAAGGCTTCAAGCGCGACGCCCACCCGAAGATCGAGGTGCATCGCGGCGCGAATGCCAAGCCCTGGCTGCACCCCGACGATCCCTTCATCGCCGCCATCGCCAGCGACATCGCCCCGCCCGCCGGCCATCTGCCGCACGCGCATCTGGACGACATCGCCGCCATTGCCGATCTGGTGTTGCGGCATGCCACGTCGCTGGACGCCTTCCTCGCGCGCGGCTGAGGGGAACGCATGGCCCAGCTCAGCGACGATTGCTTTGCCTTCGGCGGCAAGCTGCTGGATGTGGATGCGGCGGCTGCCCTGATCGCGGACCGCGTGCCGGCGCTCGCGGGCGCCGAGCCCGTGAAGCTGCGCGAGGCCATGGGCCGCGTGCTGGCCGAGGACCTGCACGCGCCAGTCCCGCTGCCGCCCTTCTTCAATTCGGCCGTGGATGGCTACGCCTTCCGCCACGCGGACCTCGCCCCGGCGGGGGAGACGCGAATTGTCGTCGCGGGCCGCCTGCAGGCGGGGGCCGTCGCGGGCGCGGTCGCGCCGGGTTCCGCCATCCGCATCTTCACTGGCGCCCCGATGCCCGACGGCGCCGACACGGTGATGATGCAGGAAGATGCGGTGGAGGAAGCCGGCTGCGTCATCCTGCCCGCCGGGCTGAAGCGCGGCGCCAATTGCCGCCCCGCTGGCGAGGATCTGGCCGAAGGCGCGGTGGCACTCGCGGCGGGCCGCAGGCTGACGCCGCCCGATATCGGGCTGGCCGCGGCGCTCGGCATCACGGCGCTGGCGGTGCGGCGGCGGGTGCGGGTTGGCGTGTTCTCGACCGGCGACGAGCTGGTGGAGCCGGGCCACGCGCTCGGTGCCGCCGGGACCTTTGATTCGAACCGCTTCACGCTGATGGCGCTGCTGCACGGCCTGCCGGCGGAAGCGATCGACCTCGGCATCCTGCCCGACGACCGGGAGGCGACGGCGGCGGCGCTGGAACGGGCGGCGGCCAATCATGACCTGCTGCTGACCTCGGGCGGCGTCTCGACGGGGGAGGCCGACCACGTGAAGGCGGCGATCGAGGCCGGCGGACGGCTGGTGTTCTGGCGACTGGCGATCAAGCCGGGGCGGCCGGCGGCGATGGGCGTCCTGCCGAAGGCCGGCGGGAGTTTTGCGGCCGGGGGCACGCCGGTGGTCGGCCTGCCGGGCAATCCGGTGGCGGCGGTGGTGACTTTCCTTCATCTCGCGCGGCCGCTGGTGCTGCAACTGGCCGGTGCCACGCCCGAGCCCCTGCCGCGTTTCGCCGCGACGGCCGATTTCAGCTACCGCAAGAAGGCGGGGCGGCGTGAATATGTGCGCGTGTCGCTGACCTTCGGCGACGACCTGCCGGTGGCGCGGAAATACCCGCGCGAGGGGGCGGGGCTGTTGACCTCGCTGACCCGATCCGACGCCTTCGCCGAATTGCCCGAGGATGTGACGCAGGTGCAGCCGGGTGATCGCGTGCGGGTGCTGCCGTTCAGCGCGGTGTTCTGAACCGGGTCACCATCTGACCGCCGGCCCAGCGATCGAAGCGGACGAAGGCCGGGCCTTCGTCCGTCCGCTATCAGAGGCGCACGCCCTCGGTGGTGAAGCGCTGTTCCGCCGATTGCTGAATGTTGGTGTCGAGCACCGCATAGGCGCCGAGCGCGATGGCGATGGCGACGATGGCGCCAACCAGGACGGACTTCATTGTGGCGATCTCCCCGAAAACCTTGACGAGATTACCTAAATTCACCGGAGGAGCGTTGCAAGGGGCGTCACGGACCTGCCGACAAAAGCCGCTCCGCCACGGCCAGGTCCTCGGCCGTGTTGGCGTTGAAGAAGGGGTCGATCGGCTCGGCCGGCCAATCGGCATGGGCGCAGCCGAAGCGGGCCGTCCAGCGGTCGATCTTGCGTTCCCCCGCCAGCATCGCCGCGCGCAATTCCTCGCGCAGCGCCACGGGCCAGAGCCCGATGGGCGGGTGGGTCTGCCCGGCCGACCGCGCGCAGGCCAGGGGCACGCCTTCCGCCTCCCGCACCGCATGGAGCCTTGCGGCGAGGTCTGCGGGGATGAAGGGCGCATCCCCGGTCACGGACAGCACCCAGGCGACGCCCGGATGCCGCGCGGCGGCGTGGTCCAGCGCGGCCAGGATGCCCGCGAGCGGCCCCGGATGGTCGGGCAGGCTGTCCGCGATCACCGGCAACCCATAGCCCGCGAAGCGCGCCGGATCGCCATTGGCGTTGAGCACGATGTGGCGCGCCTGTGGGCGCAGCCGGTCCAGCAGATGGTCCAGCAGCGGGCGGCCGCCGATGGTCCGCAGCGGCTTGTCGCCGCCGCCCATCCGCCGCGCCAGCCCGCCGGCCAGGATCACGGCCAATGTGTCGTCACGCATGGTGGTCGTCACGCATCCTCGCCGCCCGCCAGCGCATCCGCGCTGTTCTTGCGCCAGTGGCGCGCGCTTTCCTCCGGCACATAGGCAAGGTCGGCGTCGAAGACGATCCGCGCTTCGCCTGCCAGCGCGACGAAGCGCTTGCCCTTGCAGCGGCCGATCAGGGTCAGGTTCGCCTCCCGCGCCAGTTCCACCCCCCAGGCGGTGAAGCCGGACCGCGAGACGAGGATCGGGATGCCCATCCGCACCGTCTTGATCACCATCTCGGACGTCAGGCGGCCGGTGGTGTAGAACACCTTGTCGTCGGGGGCCTCGCCGTGGCGGAACATCCAGCCCGCGATCTTGTCCACCGCGTTGTGGCGGCCGACATCCTCCATATAGACCACCGGCTGGTCGTCCTTGCACAGCGCGCAGCCATGGATCGCGCCGGCTTCCAGATACAGGCTCGGCAGCGTGTTGATCCGGTGCAGCAGGCGATAGAGCGCGCTGGTCCGCAGCACGGCGTCCGGCGCCAGGCGAATGCTGGCAAAATCCTCCATCAGGTCACCGAAGGCGGTGCCCTGCGCGCAGCCGGAGGTGAGCGTCTTCTTCTTCAGCTTCTGCTCGAAATTCGTCTGGCGCTCTGTCCGCACCACCACGACGCCCAGATCCTCGACATACTCCACCGCGGTCACCGTGTCGTCGCGCTTCAGCATGCCCTGGTTGAGCAGGTAGCCGAGCGCGAGATCCTCCGGTCGGTCGAGGATCGTCATCATCGTCACGATCTCCTGCCCGTTCAGGTAGAGCGTGAGCGGCCGTTCGACCGTGACCGAGGTCTCGACCGGCGCGCCGGTGTGGTCGATGCCGCCGACGCGGCGGGTCAGGCGGGGATCGGTGGGATCGGGCTGGACCCGGAGAAGGGGCATGTCCATGCGCGAAGGGTGGTGCGCCGGGGCGCCCATCGCAAGTCGCCAGCGCGGCCGGTATCGCGTCACGGCCGCGCGGCGCGTATCTCCAGCCGCGTCAGCCACAGCCCGGCGCCGACGATGATGGCGACGCCGGCCAGCATGATCGGCTCCGGCACCTCGTCGAAGAAGATCCAGCCGAACAGGATGCCCCACAGGATCATCGCATATTGCCAGGGCACCACGACGGCCGCGGGCGCGAGGGCGAGGGATTTCGTCACCGCCAGATGCGCCGCGACGCCCACCAGCCCGAGGCCCATCAGCAGCGCCACATCCAGCCAGGTCGGCGGCACCCAGGCGAAGGGCAGCATCACCAGGCCGAACAGCAGCGCGCCCCCCATCTGATAGGTGGCGAGCACGGTGGCCGATGTGCCGCGCAGCGCGCGCGTGGACAGCAGGTAGCCGCTATAGACGCAGACCCCGCAGATCGCGATCAACGTCGGTAGCCACCCGCTGTCGAGCCCGGCGCCGAGCGCCAGGATCACCCCGATGAAGCCGACCACCACCGCCGCGAAGCGGCCCTTCTCCAGCTTTTCCTTCAGCAGCAGGGCCGACGCCACCGCGACGAAGATCGGCGTCGCCATCCAGAAGGCCATGGTGTCGGCCAGCTTCATCATGGACACCGCCCAGTAGAAGCAGGCGACCTCGATGGTCCCGAAGGCGATGCGCGCCAGTTGCAGCCGCGGCCGGCGCGGCCGCAGCAGATGCTCGGCACCTTCCCGCCAGATGAAGGGCGCGAGGATCGCGAGTGCGGCGATGCTCCGCAGCACCAGCACCTGCGCGACGGAGTAGGTGGCGACAAGCCACTTCCCCAGCACGTCATTGAGTGAGAAGGCCAGCACCGCCGCCGACATCAGCGCGATGCCGACCAGGTTGGTGTTGCCGCGCAAATCGGTCATGCGGTGAGTCTAGCTGGCGCGCGCCCGGCGCGGCAGCCTCACTCGGCGCGGATATTCGCCTCTCGCACCAGTGTGGCCATGGCGGCGCGGCCTTCGGTGACGAAGCGGGTAAAGTCGGCGGGGCGGGATGCCACCGGCACGCAGCCGATCTGCACCAGGCGCGCGCGCAGGGTGGGGTCCGCGATCGCGACCGACAGGGCCCGATACATCGCATCCACCACCGACGCCGGCGTGCCGGCGGGGCCGAACAGCCCGGCCCATTCATTCGATTCGAAGCCCGCGAAACCCTGTTCTGCGATGGTCGGCACAGCCGCGCGGCTTTCCACGCGGGTCAGTGTCCCCACGCCGAGGAACCGCGCCCTTCCGCCATCCACCACCGGCCCGGCCGAGACCAGCGTGGTGAACACCGCATCGATCGCCCCGGCGGCCAAATCCTGCGCTGCCGCGGCGCCGCCGCGATAGGGGACGTGGATCACCTCGATCCCCGCCGCCCGCGCGAAGGCCAAAAGGCCCAGATGCCCCGCCGTCGCATTGCCCTGCGTGCCGACCGTGATCGTGCCGGGTCGCGCCTTCGCCGCGGCGATGAATTCGGCCAGCGTGCGGGCCGGGAAGTCGTTCTTCACCGCGACGGCGGAGGGGAAGGTCACCACCAGCGAGATCGGCGTGAAGGCGGTCGCGTAGTCGAAGGGCAGGCCCCGCAGCAGGGACGGGTTCACGATGTGGCTCGACGCGTCCCACAGAAAGCTGTGGCCATCTGTCGCCCGCGCGACCTCATGCCCGCCGAGGCTGCCGGAGGCGCCGGTGCGGTTTTCCACCACGAAGCCCTGGCCGAGCCGTTCGCCCATGCGCGGCGTCAGCACGCGGGCCGCGCTGTCCGCCGCCCCGCCGGCCGCGAATGGCACCACCAGCCGGATCGAGCGCTGCGGCCAGGCGCCCTGCGCGCGCGCCGACAGGGGCGAGAGGGCGAGGCCTGCCATACCGGCGAGGCTCATGCGGCGGGTGGTCATCATGGTGGGCGTTCCCGGCTTTGGTTCGCTGCCACATCGCCGCTTGCCCTGCTGTGGTCAAGCGCCCCCCGGCCGGTCCAGACTGCGCCCATGGCGACACGCCGCGACGACGCCCCCGACCTGTTCGGCGAGCCCGACCCGCCCGCTTCCCCGACCGGCCCGCGCCCGCTGGCCGACCGGCTGCGGCCGCGCCGGCTGGAGGAGGTGATCGGGCAGGAGCAATTGCTCGGCCCCGGCGGCACGCTGACCGCCATGCTCGCGCGCGGCAGCCTGCCGTCGCTGATCCTCTGGGGGCCGCCGGGGGTGGGCAAGACCACCATCGCACGGCTGCTGGCCGAAGCCGCCGGGCTTATCTTCCAGCCGCTCTCGGCCGTGTTCTCGGGCGTTGCCGATCTCAAGCGGGTCTTCGAGGATTCGCGAGGCCGGCGGCGCGCGGGCAAGGGCACGCTGCTGTTCGTCGATGAGATCCACCGCTTCAACCGCGCCCAGCAGGACGGCTTCCTGCCGGTGGTGGAGGACGGCACCGTCACGCTGGTCGGCGCCACCACCGAAAACCCGTCCTTCGCGCTGAACGGCGCGCTGCTGTCGCGCTGCCAGGTGCTGGTGCTGCAGCGGCTGGATGACGCGGCGCAGGACGCGCTGCTGACCCGCGCCGAGGCCGCCGAGGCCCGCCCCCTGCCGCTGACGGAGGCGGCACGCGCCAGCCTGCGCGCCATGGCCGATGGCGATGGCCGCTACCTGCTGAACCTGGCGGAGCAGTTGCTGGCGATCCCGCCCGGCGGCGCGCCCCTCGACCCCGCCGCGCTGGCCGCGCTGCTCGCGAAGCGCGCAGCGCTCTACGACAAGGATCGGGAGGAGCACTACAACCTAATTTCCGCGCTGCATAAGTCGATGCGCGGCTCGGACCCGGATGCGGCGCTGTACTGGTTCGCGCGCATGCTGACCGGCGGGGAGGACCCGCGCTTCATCGCCCGCCGCCTTGCGCGCTTCGCCGCCGAGGATGTCGGCATGGCCGATCCCTGCGCACTGCCGCTCGCGATCGCGGCGTGGGAGGCCTATGAGCGCCTCGGTAGCCCGGAGGGCGAATTGCCCCTCGCGCAGCTCGTCGTCCACCTCGCCACCGCGCCGAAATCGAACGCCGTCTATGTGGCGTTCGGAGAGGCGATGCGCGCCGCGAAGGAGACCGGCAGCCTGATGCCGCCGAAGCACATCCTGAACGCGCCGACGAAGCTGATGCGGGAGGTCGGCTACGGCCAGGGCTACGCCTATGACCACGATGCGGCGGAAGGCTTCTCCGGCCAGGACTACTTCCCGGACGAGATGCCGCGCCGGGCCTTCTACCGCCCGACGGATCGCGGCGCGGAGGCCGCGATCGGGGAACGCCTGGCGCGCTGGGCCGCGCTGCGCCAGCGGAGGGCGGGACGATGAGCCAGCTGGGCCTTGGGCCGGTGCTGCTGGTCGCGGCCGGTGGCGCGATCGGCTCCGTGCTGCGCTATGCGGTGTCGGTGCTGCTGGCGGCCTCGCTCGGTCCGGGCTTTCCCTGGGGGACGCTGGCGGTGAATGTGCTGGGCAGCACCGCCATTGGCGCGCTCGCCGGGCTCGGGGTGGAGGGCGGCTGGCGGTTGCTGCTGGTCACCGGGCTGCTCGGCGGCTTCACCACCTTCAGCGCCTTCAGCCTCGAGGCGGCGCTGCTGTGGGAACGTGCCTGGTGGCTGGCCCTGGTCTATGTCCTGGCGAGCGTCGCGCTCGGCCTGGCGGGATTCGCGCTGGGCTATGGGTTGCTGCGGCGGGTCTGAACGGGGGATATCGGTGTCGATCATCGGCTGCTGGCGATTGGTGGAGGTGCGGGGCCACGGCCCGGATGGCCGGCCCGTCGCCGATCATCGCTACGGGCCGGAGCCGCGCGGCATCCTGCAATTCACCGCCGCCCGGATGCAGGCCGCCCTTGGCGATGGCCGCGCCGAGATGCCGGCCGACGCGACCCGCTTCTGGATCGCCTATACCGGCCCCTACACCTTCGATGGCGAGGTCCTGGTGACGCGGGTGGATGACACCTCCGACCCCGCGCGGCTCGGCACCGATCAGGTCCGGCAGGTGCGGATGGAAGGCGAGCGCCTGGTCCTCACCCCGCCGCCGAGCCTTTTTGGGGGGGTGATGGTGCTGCTCGACCTCCATTGGGAAAAGATCGGCTGACCTAGAGCAATATCCGACCAGATGGAATCATCTGGTCGGATTTCTTGCTCTAGAAAATATTGTGTCTAGAGCAGCTTATGTCCGATCGGCGGAACCGCGCAGCGGTTCCACGCGATCGGGCGCTGCTCTAGGCGCGCGGCGCGCCCCTTTCGTGCTACCGTCAGGCGTCATGACCGTTCAGACCCGACAGGTGTCGGCCGACGAGGGCGATACGCGCCTCGACCGCTGGTTCCGCCGCCATTTCCCCGCGCTCACCCAGGGCGCGCTCCAGAAGATGCTCCGCACCGGCCAGGTCCGCGTGGATGGCAAGCGGGCAGAGGCCAATACCCGCCTTCTCGCGGGCCAGGAGATCCGCATCCCGCCGCTGCCCGATGGCCCCGCGCCGGAATGGATGCGCGCCGCGCCCAAGGCGGTCGATGCGCGGGACCAGAAGGCGCTGGAAGCGATGGTGATCCATCGCGACAAGGATGTGCTCGTGCTCGACAAGCCGCACGGGCTTGCGGTGCAGGGCGGGCCGGGCATCGCGAAGCACCTGGACGGGATGCTGGACGCGCTGCGCTTCGATGCCGAGGAACGGCCGCGGCTGGTCCATCGCCTCGACAAGGACACCACGGGCGTGCTCGTGCTGGCGCGCAACGCCGCCGCTGCCGCGAAGCTCGCTGCCGCCTTCCGCGGGCGGGACATGCAGAAGACCTATTGGGCGATCACCATCGGCCAGCCCATGCCGCCCGCCGGGCGCATCGAATTGCCGCTGATCAAGCGCGGCGGCCCGCGCGGAGAACGCACCGCCGCCGCCGAGCCGGGCGACCGGGACGCGGCGCGGGCGGTGACGGAGTTCCAGACGCTGGATGCCGTGCGCCGCCGCGCCGCCTGGCTGGAGTTGAAGCCGATCACCGGCCGCACCCACCAGCTGCGCGTCCATTGCGCGGAAGCGCTGGGCTGCCCGATCCTGGGCGATGGCAAGTATGGCGGCGCCGCCGCGCATATGGAGGGCCTGCCCGGCCAACTGCACCTGCATGCCCGCGCGCTGAGCCTGCCGCATCCGGCCGGCGGCACGCTGGAGATCGCCGCCCCCCTGCCGAAGCACATGAAGGAGAGCTTCGCCTTCTTCGGCTTCGAGGCCCCCCGCACGCCAAAGGCCCGCCGCACGACCTGACCGGGCGCGCCCCGCCCGACCACCGCGCCTTGCGTCGGTCATGGCGGTTCGCGTTCGTGACCTCGTGCTGCCCTGCGGTAGCTTTTTGTCCATAGATCGGAGTCACGCCTCCGGGCGTTCACGCTTTTCCGCGATCTGCTCTAGCCAGGAGCAACCAATGACCGCCCCGAAACGCCGCCGCTGGCCCTGGATCCTCGCAGCCGTCGTGGTGGGTTTGCCGCTGGCGAGCTGGGTCGCGCTGCGCGCCTTCGTGAACCCGGATGCGCTGCGCCCCCGCCTGGTCGCGGCGGTGGAACAGGCCACCGGCCGGCGTCTGACGGTGGGCGAGATCGGCCTGGCGCTCTCGCTGCGCCCGACCGTCGCGCTCAGCGACATCGCCCTGGCGAATGCCGAGTGCGGCAGCCGCCCCGCCATGCTCACGGCGAAGCGCGTCGAGGTGCAGGTGGCGCTGCTGCCGCTGCTCTCCCGCCGTGTCGAGATCGGCCGCGTGCTGCTGATGGAACCCGACCTGCTGCTGGAGACGGTGGGCAGCCGCGGAAACTGGGAATTCCGCCCGCCCGCCCCCGCAGCGGCGGCCGAACCCACGCCGCCGGCAAGCCAGGCTGCGCCGGTGCAGATCGCGCTGGACGCATTGCGGCTGGAAGGCGGGCGCGCGACCTGGCGCGACGGTGCCGCTGCGGAGACGTTGGAGATCGTCGCCCTCGACGCCGCCGCGCCGCTCGCCGGCCCGACGACCGCGCGCGGCACGCTGCGGCTGCGCGGCGCTGAGGCTGTGATCGAGGCCACGACCGGCCCCGTCGCCGCCTTCGGCGGGCCAGATCCCTGGCCGGTCACGCTCGTCGCGCAACTGCCCGGCCAGACCCGCATGGCGGCGGAGGGGCGTGTCCTCCGGGACGGCGCCTGGACTCTCTCGCTCGACACGCAGTCCCGCGCCCCGGCGCAGCTCGCACCGCTGCTGCCGGCCCTCGCCGCCATGCCCTTGCGCGATGTCGCGCTGTCCGGGCGCCTCGCCGGGGCAGGGGGCACGCTGACTGGGGCGGAGGCGCTGTCGCTCCGCGCCGGCGCCAGCGATCTCTCCGCCCTGCGTCCTGGCCTGTCCCTCGGCCGGCTGGAGGTCGCCGCGCCCCGCCTGGATGCGCCGGTCACCTTGGCGGCCGAGGCCTCCCTTGCGGGCCTGCCGCTGACCGCCAGGGGCAGCACGGGCTCGCTGGCGCAACTCATCGGCCGCGCGGCCGGCCCGCTGCCGGTCGATCTGCGCGTGGTCGCGGCGGGCGCTGAGGCGACGGCGCGCGGCCGGGTGGCCGACCCGCGCGCCATGACGGGGGTGGAGATCGCGCTCGCGCTCCGCATCCCCGACCTCGCCGCGCTCGCGCCGCTCGCCGGGGTGCCGCTGCCGCCGGTGAAGGAGATCGCGGCGGAGGCCAGGCTGGCCGAACGCGGCCCCGGCTTCCGGGGCGGGGCGCATCTGCGGGGCCTCGCCGTGACCTCCTCCGCTGCCGAGGCGCGGGGCGAGTTCACCCTGCTGGCCGGGGAACGGCCGGGCGTGACGGGGCGGCTGGATGTGGCCCGGCTCGACCTGGATGCGCTGCGCGCGGGGCAGGGTGGGGTGGCCCAGCCCACCCCTGCCGCCCCCGCGCCCACCGCAGGCGATGGGCGGGTCATTCCCGACCTGCCGCTGCCGCTTGGCGCGCTGCGCGGCTTCGATGCCGATCTGCGGCTGAACGTCGCCCGCCTGACCGCCGGCGGGGCCGAGTGGCGCGACATCCAGGCGCCGATCCGGGTCGAGGCCGGGCGGGGGCGTATCGCGCCTTTCGCGGTCGCCACGCCGGGCGGTGCGGTGACGGCCGAATTCGCCGCCGATGGCGCGGCACCGACGCCGACTTTGGCGATCGCCCTCAGGGCGCCCAGGCTCGACCTGGCCGCGCTGCAGCGCGCGCTGGGGCAGCCCGTCTATCTCACCGGCCATGGGGAGGTGGAGGCCGATCTGCGCGGCGCCGGGGCTGGGCTGCGGCAGGTGGCGGCCAGCCTGTCGGGCCATGTCGGCCTCGCGATGCTGGATGCGACGCTGGAGCCCGCGCTGACCGGCCCCGTGCAGGCGGCGCTGCGAAGCCGCGTGCCCGCCCTGCCCGACCTGCCGCAGCGCCTGCCGGTGGAGTGCGTCGCGATCCGCGCGCAGGCCGAGGGCGGCGTGGTCCGCTTCGGCACGCTGCTGGTGGATGCGCCGGCGGCGAAGGTGGCGGGCAGCGGCACGGTGAATGCGGGGACGGAGGCGATCGCGCTGCGTCTGCTGCATGATATCCGCGCCGCCGGCACCGAATTGCGGCTCGCGGCCGATCTGGGCGGCACGCTGGCGGCGCCGGTCTACCGGGGGGTGCAGGTGCAGAATATCGGCGCCGTGCTGGGTGGGCTGGCTGGCCGGGTCGGCGGCGATGCCGGGGCCTTGCTCGGCGCGCTGGCCAATCGCAACGGGGCCCGGCCCGAGGCGCTGCCCGAATGCGGCCCGGCGCTGGCCGCCGCGCGTGGCGGGCGGGCCGGCCCATTGCCCACGCCGCGCGCCGCCCAGGGTCCAGCCGCCCCGGCGCCCGAGGGCCCGCCCGCCTCCCCCTTGCCGCTTCCACCCGGCCCGGCGGGGGATCTGCTGCGCGGCCTTCTGCGCCGCTAAACAGTCCCTGGCCCTATTCCGGTACCGGTGCATCCATCCTAACTGAAGGCCAGCGGAGGGTCGGCATGGATCTCAATCGTGTCCTGGGCGCGCTTCTCGGCGGCGCCGTGCAGCCGCAGCGGAAGCGGCGGCGAAGCACCGGGGGGGCGGCCTCGCTCCTCGGCGGCCGCAGTGCGGAAGCGCGGGCCGCCCGGGCCATCGGGGCGCTGGCGGTTGGCGCCATCGGCGCCTGGATGGAACGCAGCGGCCAGGCGCAGCCTGCGCCCGCCGCGCCGCAGCCTGCGCGTCGCGCACCCGCCGCGACCCCGGATGTCGCGGAGCCCGCGCGCCGGATGCCGCAGACCGGCGCATCCCCCTGGGCGCAACCGCGTCCCGCCGCCCAAGCGCCCGAACCCACCGGCCCCGAGGCTGAGGAGGCGGAGGCGCTGCTGATGATCCGCGCCATGATCGCCGCCGCCAAGGCCGATGGCCGCGTCGATGCCGCCGAGCGCGCCGCCATCGCCGCCCAGCTGGATGCCGCCGGGCTCTCGGCCGAGGAACGCGATTTCGTCCTCGCCGATTTCGACCGGCCCCTGACGCCGGAAGCCCTGGCGCGTGAAGCCCGCGACCCGATGCTGCGCGCGCGGCTCTATGCCGCCGCCTTCGCGGGCGCAGGTGACATCACGCCCCCCGAGCGTGCCTGGCTTGACGCGCTCGCCACGGCGCTCAAGCTCGACAAGGCCGCCGCCGCGGCGATTGAGGAGCGTCTGTCTTGAACACCGATGGCCTGACCCCGGAACAGCGCGCCCTGCGCGACCGCGCCCGCGACGTGGCCCAGGAGGCCGCCGCCCAGGCCGCCGAGACCGACCGCAGCGGGCAGTATCCCTGGCCCATGATCCGCCGCATGACGGCAGCCGGCTTCATGGGCCTGACCATCCCGCGCGAGTGGGGCGGGCCGGGGGGCTCCGTTCTGGATGCCGCGCTGGTGGTGGAGGAATTCTCGCGCGCCTGCGCCGTCTGCGGCCGCGTGGCGGTGGAAGCGAATGTGGGCGCGGTCGGCGCCATCATGGCCTATGGCACCGACGCCCAGAAGAAGCTGGCGGCGGGGCTGGTGCTCGGCGGCGACAAGCCGGCCATCTGCATCACCGAACCCGAGGCCGGATCGGCCGCGACCGAGATGACCACCACCGCCACGCGGCGCGGCGATACCTGGGTCATCAATGGCCGCAAGACCTGGATCACCGGCGGCGGTGTGTCCCGCCTCCATCTGATTTTCGCGCGCGTGGTGGAGGATGGGGCGTTCAAGGGGATCGGCGGCTTCATCGCGGTGCGCGATGGCGAAGGCGCGCCTGCCGGCCTGGTGGTGAAGCGCCGCATCCCCTCCCTCGGCCTCTGCGGGATGCCGGAGGCGGAGATGGAGTTCCATGACCTCGAAGTGCCGGATTCGATGGTGCTGCGCGCGCCGGGCGGCTTCGCCCGCGGCTTCGGCCGGCTGATCGACGCCTATAACGGCCAGCGCGTGGGGGCTGCGACCGTCGCGATGGGGCTCGCGCAGGGTGCGCTGGATCACGCGCTGGACCGCGCCGGCACGCGCCGCCAATTCGGCCGGCCGATCGCGGAGTTCCAGGGCCTCGGCTGGATGCTGGCCGACATGTCGATCGAGGTGGAGGCGGCGCGCGCCCTGATCTACCGCGCCGCCCGCAGCGCCGGCCCGGCGGGGTTCCCGGACCGGCTGGCGGCCGCGCAGGCCAAGGTCTTCGCCGCCGATATGGCGATCCGCGTGACCAACAATGCGCTCCAGATCTGGGGTGCCGCCGGCTATTCGAAGGACAACCCGGTGGAGCGCTATCTGCGCGATGCGCGGATGTTCGCCATCGCGGGCGGTACGGCGCAGGTGCTCCGCACCCAGGTCGCCGAGCAGATCCTCGGCCGCAAGCTGCCCCAGACCCGCGACGGCTGGCTGAAGCTGATCGCGGAGGAGGGTGCCGCGGGCAAGCTCGCCGCCGATTGATGGCGACGGGGCGGCGAGGTGCCGCCCCCCTTGGCGCTTCCTGCCGTGGCTGATGTTTCATTCGCCCCGATCACCCAGGGCGCGCATATTAGATTGCTTAATTTCGTCGCCTTATGGGGCGATATGTTTCCTTCCACCGCATCCCAGCGCAGCAACATCGGAGTTCCCCATGCGCCTGACGCGCCGTGTCCTGCCCGCCGCCCTTCTCGCCATCGGCCTGTCGGGGCCTGTCATGGCGCAGGTTACCGATCCGTCCTTCCGCCTGAACAACCGCAGCGGGCAGATGATCACCGAGGTCTATGTCTCCTCCTCCGAGGTCTCGAGTTGGGGGCAGGACCGGCTCGGGACGGAGGTGCTGCCCGCCGGGCGGATGCTGATCATCCGGCTGCCGAATGGCCAATGCGTCAACGACATCAAGGTGGTCTTCGGCAATGGCCGGACGCTGGAGCGGATGCGGGTGAACACCTGCAACATCACCGACTACAACATCGACCCGTGATCCGGCGGGCGCCGCCGCTCATGCCCTGAACGCCGAGCCGTGTCCGGGCGTTGACACAGGGCGCGCGGCGCTCCTCACTCCTGGCGCGGTCGGCGGCCTGCGCGCGCCCGGCGACGCCCCCATCGGCGTCCCGGCGATAAGGCCGCCGCGCGACGCGGGAGGGCGCCATGGCACACGACAACGACGATCACGACCAGACGAAGAAGCCCTTCGCGCTGCGAAGCCAGCGCTGGTTCGACGACAAGACCGACCCCGGCATGACCTCGCTGTATTGCGAGCGGATGCTGAATTTCGGCCTGACCTGGGACGAGTTGCAATCCGGCCGGCCGATCATCGGCATCTCCCAGACCGGGTCCGACATCACGCCCTGCAACCGCCACCACACCATCCTGTCGCAGCGGGTGAAGGAAGGGATTCGGGACGCCGGCGGTGTGCCGCTGGAATTCCCGATCCACCAGATCCAGGAAACGCTGAAGCGCCCCACCGCGGCGCTGGACCGCAACCTGCAATACCTCTCGCTGGTCGAGATCCTGCACGGCTACCCGATGGATGGCGTCGTGATGACCATCGGCTGCGACAAGACGCCGGGTGCGGCGCTGATGGCGGCGGCCACCGTCAACATCCCCGCCCTCGCGCTGTCGGGCGGGCCGATGCTGGATGGCTGGCACAAGGGGCGGCTCGTCGGATCCGGCACCGTGGTGTGGGAAGCCCGCCGCATGCTGGCCGCGGGTGAGCTGGATTATCGCGGCTTCATGGAGATGGTCGCGGCCTCCTCCACCTCCTGGGGCCATTGCTCCACCATGGGCACGGCGCTGTCGATGAACAGCCTGGTGGAAGCGGTGGGGATGAGCCTGACCGGCTGCGCCGCCATCCCCGGCCCCCATCGCGAACGCGCCCAGATGGCCTATCTCAGCGGCCGGCGGATCGTGGAGATGGTGAAGGCCAATCTCCGCCCCTCCGACATCATGACCAAGAAGGCGTTCGAGAATGCGGTGGCGGTGGCATCCGCCATCGGCGCGTCGTCCAACTGCCCGCCGCACATGATCGCCATCGCACGCCACATGGGCGTGGAGCACACGCTCGATGACTGGCAGCGCGTCGGCGCCGATATCCCGCTGCTGGTCGATTGCCAGCCCGCCGGCCGCTTCCTGGGTGAGAGCTTCCACCGCGCCGGCGGCGTGCCGGCAGTGATGAAGGAATTGCTCGCCGCTGGCCGCCTGCATGGCGATGTGATGACTGCGACCGGCAAGACGGTGGCGGAAAACCTGGCCGCCATCGCGCCGAGCCCGGATCGGGAAGTGATCCGCGCCTATGGCAAGCCGATGAAGGAGAAGGCCGGCTACCTGGTGCTGACCGGCAATATCTTCGACAACGCCGTCATCAAGGTCAGCGTCATCGACGAGGAATTCCGGAAGCGCTTCTTCTCCGACGATCCGGATGTGTTCGAGGGCAAGGCGGCGGTCTTCGAAGGCCCGGAAGACTACCACGCCCGCATCGAGGACCCGAGCCTCGGTATCGATGAGAAGACCGTTCTGGTGATCCGCAATTGCGGCCCCGTCGGCTATCCGGGCAGCGCGGAGGTGGTGAACATGCAGCCCCCCGCCGCGCTGATCAAACAGGGCATCAAGGCCCTGCCGACGATGGGCGATGGGCGGCAATCGGGCACATCCGGCTCTCCCTCCATCCTCAATGTCACGCCGGAAGCGGCGGTGGGCGGCGGGCTGGCGCTGCTGCAGCATGGCGACCGCATCCGCATCGACCTCAAGACCCGCCGCGTGGATGTGCTGATCCCGGAAGCCGAGCTGGCCGCACGCCGCGCCGCCTGGACGCCGCCGAAGCTGGTGAACAAGACGCCGTGGGAGGAGATCTACCGCAACAGCGTCGGCCAGCTTGGCACCGGCGCGTGCCTGGAACCCGCGACGCTCTACCTCAACATCCTCGAGACCCGCGGCGAAAGCCGGCATAATCATTAGTGCCCTCAAACGCCGGGCGCGCGCATCCGCGCGCTTGGCTTGGGGTGGAACGCACGCCTTCGGCGTGACGCGCCGGCCACTGGGGCGCCAGCCGGCGCGGATAATCTGGGCGCGGGCCGCATTCGCGGCCTCGGCCTTCTTCGCAGGCCGCCCGCTCTAGATGGGGGGAAACCAATCATGGCCGGACGTCTCGCGGGCAAGCGCGCCTTCGTCACCGCCGCCGCACAGGGCATCGGGCGCGCCACCGCGCTGGCCTTCGCGGCCGAGGGTGCTGAGGTCATCGCCACCGACAAGGATGCGGCGAAGCTGGCGGGCCTGGCCGCGCCCGGCCTGACCACCCGCGTCCTCGACATGCTGGACGCGGCAGCCATCGACGCAGCGGCGAAGGACGCCGGCGCGGTGGACATCCTGTTCAGCTGCGCGGGCTTCGTGCACCAGAACACGATCCTGACCGCGACCGATGCCGAATGGGATTTCGCCTTCGACCTGAATGTGCGGTCCATGTGGCGCATGTCGCGCGCCCTGCTGCCAGGCATGCTGGAGCGCAAGCGCGGCGCCATCGTGAACATGTCGAGCGGCTGTTCCTCCCTCAAGGGCGCGCCGAACCGCTTCCTGTACGGCACGACCAAGGCGGCGGTGATCGGCCTCACCAAATCCATCGCGACCGAGTATGTGCGCGACGGCATCCGCTGCAACGCGATCTGCCCCGGCACGGTGGACACGCCGAGCCTCGGCGATCGGATCGCGGCCAATGCCGCGCAAGCCGGCGGGTTGGATGCCGCCCGCGCCGCCTTCGTCGCCCGCCAGGCGATGGGCCGGCTTGCGACGGCGGAGGAGATGGCGGCGCTCGCTGTCTATCTCGCCAGCGATGAAAGCGCCTTCGTCACCGGCCAGGCCATCGTGATCGATGGCGGGTGGATGTTGTAGGATTCCCCATTCGCCAGGGCCGCGCCCCGGCTCTTTCGACCCGCTTCCTCAAGGACCAGGGACAGACAGATGAAACTCCTCCGCTACGGTGCCGCGGGCGCCGAGAAGCCCGGTATGCTCGATGCCGCCGGCACCATCCGCGACCTGTCGGGCGTCATCGCCGATCTGGCCGGCGATGCGCTGTCGCCCGCGGGCCTCGCGAAGCTCGCGGCGCTCGATCCGTCGAAGCTGCCGGCGGTGACGGGCAACCCCCGCATCGGTCCGCCGGTGACGGGGATGAAGAACCTGGTCTGCATCGGCCTGAACTACGCCGACCATGCGGCCGAGACCGGCGCGCCGATCCCGAAGGAGCCGATCGTCTTCCTGAAGTCGCTGAACGCGCTGTCCGGCCCGAATGACGACGTCGTCATCCCGCGCAACAGCATCAAGACCGATTACGAGGTCGAGCTCGCCATCATCATCGGCACCCGCGCCAAGTATGTGACCGAGGATCAGGCGCTGGACCACGTGGCCGGCTACGCCGTCGGCAACGACGTGTCGGAGCGCGAATGGCAGGCCGAGCGCGGCGGCGCCTGGGACAAGGGCAAGGGCTTCGACACCTTCGGCCCTCTCGGCCCCTGGCTGGTGACGAAGGACGAGATCCCGGACCCGCAGGATCTGGCGATGTTCTGCGACGTGGACGGCGTGCGGCAGCAGGATGGCTCGACGCGCACCATGATCTTCGGCGTCAAGCAGGTCGTGTCCTATGTCAGCCAATGCATCACGCTGAACCCGGGCGATGTGATCTTCACCGGCACGCCGCCGGGCGTGGGCCTGGGCAAGAAGCCGTCGCCGATCTTCCTGAAGGCTGGCCAGACCATGCGGCTTGGCATCGCGGGGCTCGGCGAGCAGCAGCAGAAGCTGGTGGCGTCGGATTGATGCCAATGGCCGCTTTCAGCGACTCGTTGGCATCCTTTTGGGTGCCCTCAAGCGCCGGGCGGCCGCAGCATTGGCGGCGGCGGCCATTCGGCCGCTCGACTGGCTTCGCCGGTCGCCTGAGTCAATCAATCCGGCCGTTGGTGTAACATGTCCGATCTCACGGTCCTGATCTTCGACTTCCCCAACAGCGCCTTCGGTCCCGACCGGACCGAGGCGCTGCGCCCGCTGGCTACCGATATCGCGGATCAGCCCGGCTTGTTGTGGAAGATCTGGACGGAGGCGCCCGAAGCGGGCCGTGCGGGCGGCGTCTATCTGTTCGCCACCCGCGCAGCCGCCGAGGCCTATCACGCCATGCACGCCGCCCGGCTTGCGGCGCGTGGCGTGACGGGCATCGAGGCGACCTATCGCGGCGTCAACGAGACGCTGAGCCTGATCGACAGGGCGCCGCTGAGGTAGCGCCGATCCACCATGCCGCGACGCCATGCAGCGCCCATCGGCGGGGCCTTCCCCAGCGCGACTTCGGCTGCGAGGGGGAACGTCCAAGGCTGAGCGCTGTTGTCCCGCTCTCCGTGGAGTCGGGGAAGGGCCGGGCGGCGCACGCATGTCGGAAGTGCCCTATCGCGGCGAAGGCCCGGCGGTGAATGGCATCATCGCGCAGGAGGACAGTCTGAACAGCGCCTTGGTGGCCGAGGCCGCCAAGGCGCAATCCTTCTCCGCCGCTGCTACAAACCACGCCGCCCCGGCCGCCTCCAGGCGGCCGGGGCGTGATGTATCGAGAGGGGTAGGTGCGCATGCGTGCAGCGGTGGTGACCGAGAGCGGGCTGGTGGTGCAGGAGGTGCCGGATCCGCGCCCCGCTGCGGGGGAGGTGCTGGTCCGGCTGCGCGCCATCGGCCTGAACCGCGCCGATCTCGGCGTCGCCGCCGGTCACCGGCATGGCAGCCAGGGCGGCGCCGGCGCCATCCCCGGCATCGAGGGCGCGGGGGAGGTCATCGCGGTCGGCCCCGATGTGCCCGCCCATATCACCCCCGGCCTGCGGGTCATGGCATCCATGTCCGGCTCCTATGCCGAATGCTGCGCCGTGCATTGGGGGCGGCTGTTCCCGGTGCCGTCGAACAACATGCCGTGGGAGGTCGCGGCGACGCTGCCCATCGCGCTGAAGACCATGCATGACGCGGTGGTGACGCATGGGTTGTGCGGCCCGGGGCGCAGCATCCTGATCCAGGGCGCGTCGTCCGGCGTCGGGCTGATGGGGTTGCAGGTGGCGCGGCTGATGGGCGCCACGACGATCATCGGCACCTCCACCAACGCGGAGCGCCGGGCGCGGCTCGGGGCCTTCGGGGCCACCCACGCGGTCGATACCGCCGATCCTGCCTGGGTGGACCAGGTGCTGGAGGCCACCGGCGGCCGCGGCGTCGATTCGGTGGTGGACATGATCAGCGGACCGCTGGCGTCCCAGACGCTGCGCGCGACCGCGATCCTCGGGCGGATCGTCAATGTCGGCCGGCTGGGCGGCGCGGTCGCGCCCTTCGACTTCGATACCCATGCGGCGCGCCGCATCAGCTATATCGGCGTGACCTTCCGCACCCGCAGCGCGGCGGAGATCGCGGAGATCGTCCGCAAGGCCCGCGCCGATCTGTGGGCCGCGCTGGAAGCCGGCGCTTTGCACCTGCCGCTCGACCGCACCTATCGCCTGGACGAGGTGAATGATGCGCTGGCGCGGATGAAGGCCAACCAGCATTTCGGCAAGCTGGCCATGATCCCCTGACGCGGTGGGGCAGGGTGGGGGTCGGTCCCCCCATCCTGGCGCCGGCCCGCCCCCTTCCAACGGACGATGCTACGCCCGCGACGCGATGGAAACGGGCGTCGCCTCTCCCTCCCGCGCCAGGCCGCGATGGCCATAGGTGCCGGGGCCGGGCGGGCGCAGCGCGCCGGCGATGGTCTCGATCACGCGCGACTGCAAGGCGATCGCGCGTTCCAGCAGCCGGCGGTTCTCCGCCGTCAGATCCTTCAGGGCGCGCGCAATCTCCTCTGTCCGATCCCTTTCCTCGCCTTCCGCGCGGGACCCGGAGCGATGGGTGGCATCGAAGGCGGCGGCGAAGGCATCGGCCGCCAGGCGCTTTCCGCGCGACAACTCCGCCGCCGCGCCGAGGTCGAGCCGCGCGAGCGCGGCGTTCTCGGCCCGCAGGGCTTCGGCCAGGCGTTGCCCGGCATTCATCAGGGCCTCGATCATCGTGTCTGGGTCTCCGTGCTGGCGGCTTCCTGGGCGCGCAACAATTCGCGGCGGACGGCATCGCCGATCCCGATTCCGCCGGCCCGCGCCAGGTCGCGCGCGATCGCGTCCACCAGCATCGGGCGCCATTGGGCTTCCGCCTGGCCGCCGCCGAAGGGACCATCGGTCGGCAGGGCAGCGAAGACGGGCTGGAACATCGCCGCAATGGCCTGCGCCTCGAAGTCCTGCGCCAGGCGGCGGATCTGGCCCTGGGATGCGGCGGGCGCGCCAGCCAGGCCCACGCCCGGCATCGGGCGCGATATGGCATCCGCGCGCGGCGGGACGGAAAGGGAGAGGGTCATCGCAATTCCAGCTCCGCCTGCAACGCGCCAGCGGCTTTGACCGTCTGCAGGATGGTGATCAGGTCGCGCGGCCCGACGCCCAGGCTGTTCAGCCCGCGCACCAGCTCATCCAGCGTCACCCCGCCGCGCAGGATGCCGAGCCGCCGTTCGGCCTGGTCATCCACTTCGATATTCGTTCGCGGCACCACCACCGTCTCGCCGCCGGCCAGCGCGTTGGGCTGGCTGACCTGCGGGGTCTCGGTGATGCGGACGGTCAGGTTGCCTTGCGCGATCGCCACCGTGCTGACCCGCACATTGGCGCCCATCACGATGGTGCCGGACGCTTCCTCGATCACCACCCGCGCCACTTGGTCGGGCTCCACGCGCAGTTGCTCGATCTGGGCGAGGAAGCCCACCGCTTCCCGCCCCGCGATGTTCACCACGACCGTGCGCGGATCGGTGGCGGCGGCGACGGAGCCGCGGGCGGAGCGGTTGATCGCCTCCGCCATCCGCCGCGCGGTGGTGAGGTCGGGGTTGCGGAGCGCGAGATGGACCCGTTCGCCCTGCGCGAAGCGGAACCCCACCTCCCGTTCCACCACGGCGCCATTGGCCATGCGGCCCGCCGTCGGCACCCCGCGCGTGACGTTGGAGGCGGCGCCGCGCGCGGCCACCGCGCCGGTGGCGATCGGCCCCTGCGCGACGGCATAGACTTCCCCATCCGCGCCGAGCAGCGGCGTGACCAGCAGCGTGCCGCCGGTGATGTTGGTGGCATCCCCCAGGGTGGAGACGGCGACATCGATCCGGCTGCCGGGCCGGGTGAAGGGGGGCAGGTTGGCAGTGACCATCACCGCCGCGACGTTGCGGGTATCGAGCTGGCGTTCCTGGTCGCGCGTGTTGACGCCCAGCCGTTCCAGCACGCCGATCAGGGATTGGCGCGTGAACACGGCAGAGCGAAGCCGGTCCCCCGTGCCATTGAGCCCGACGACCAGCCCGTAGCCGACCAGCTGGTTGTCGCGCACGCCCTCGATATCCGCGATGTCCTTGATCCGCACCTGGGCTGCGGCCGGCAGGGCGGGAGCCAGAAGGCAGAGGCCGAGCACGGCCCAGGCCAAGCGGCGCAGGCTTTGTTGCCAGCGCATCCGCATCGTCATCCTCGGGCAAGGTTTATGCGCCACTCTGCGTCTCCGGGCCTTCGGGGCGTGTGGTGGCAACCCGCGTGCCAGCCGCGCCGGGGACCAGGGCCGGGATTGGCCGGCAGGGCTTGCCGGGCCGGTGCAAGGGATGCCGGGCCCCGGCAAGGATGCGGCATCGGTCCGCCCGCCATGGGGCGGCCGGGCGATGTTGGGATGTAGAGCCAGGAGGGCGGATGATGCGTGTTGGTGGTATCGGCGGCCCAGCTTCACCCGCGCGGCAGGCTGCCCGGCCCGGGGGCGGCTTCGCGCTGCCGGATGCGCCGGGGGCGCGGGCGCCTGCCGCGGTGGCCGCGGCCTCTCCCGCCGCGTTGCTCGCGCTGCAGGAAGGCCCCGGCGCGGATCAGGCGAGCGAGGACCGGGCGCGGCGGCGCGGCCGGGCGGCGCTCGACCTTCTGCGAGAGGTGCAGATCGACCTGCTGCGCGGCGGCGCCACGCCCGCGCGCCTCGCGCGATTGGCCACCTTGGCCAAGGCAGCGGAGGCCGACGCGGCTCCGGCCGACCCCGAACTGCGTGTGCTGCTGGCCGAGGTCACGCTGCGTGTCAGGGTGGAACTGGCCCGCCGGCGCGTCACGCCTGCGACGGATGGATGAAAAGACAGAAGATCAGCCACTTGCCGCGGAGCGAGGGCTTGTCTCCGCCACGGCCCCAACACTATGGTCCGCCCGCCTTCGTCGGCTAGGCGCCGGGCCTTGCCGAAGGGGGTTGGGGAAAAAAATCATGCTCGTGACCTTGCCGCCGGACTACCGCCCGTCGTCCGCCGAGGAGTTCATGAATCCCCTCCAGCTGGAGTATTTCCGGCAAAAGCTTTGGCGATGGCGCACCGAGCTTCTGCGGGACGCCGATGAGACGCTCAGCAGCCTGGGAGAAGGCGGGATCTCCGAGGCGGACCTCACGGACCGGGCGAGCATCGAAACCGATCGCGCCCTGGAACTCCGCACGCGGGATCGCGCGCGCAAGCTGATCAGCAAGATCGATCAGGCGATCGAACGGATCGAAAACGGCACCTACGGCTACTGCGAGGAAAGCGGTGAGCCGATCGGCCTGCGCCGACTGGAAGCCCGCCCGATCGCGACGCTGTCGATCGAGGCGCAGGAACGGCATGAGCGCATGGAGCGCATCCACCGCGACGATTGACCTGGTCGCCTCGGTTTCGATATGAAGTTGGGGCCAAGCACGACGCTTGGCCCGAGGACGGCCTGCCCCGACCGGGGTAGGCCGTTTTGCGTTGCGGCAGCCGAGTCGCGGGCCGTTGCGCCGGCCCTGCTATTTGTCCGGAACGCGCAATGCGCCCCGGCCGAGATGAAACTGATGTCATGCCGGAGGCGGGCCCAAACGGGGGCGCCACCGATCAACCCGGCAGGATGCCCCGCAACTCGGTCACCAGATCCGCGAGCCCATAGGGCTTCGGCAGCAGCTTGATGCCCTCCGCCGCCAGGTCACGGCCGAGCGCCGCCTCGGCATAGCCAGACACCAGCAGCACCGGCAGCGCCGGGTAACGGGCGCGCAGCTCCGCCGCCAGGCCGAACCCGTCGAGACCCGGCATCACCACATCCGAGACCAGCGCGCAGGGCACGGGGCCGTCGCCGTCCAACAACTCCAGTGCGTCCTCGGCGGAACTTGCGGTCAGGACGCTGTAGCCGGCGCCGCGCAGCGCGCGGGCGGCAAGCCGCAGCAGCGGCGGCTCGTCTTCCACCAGCAGGATCGGCCGGCCATCGGCGGTCTGCGGCGGCGCGACGGCGGGCGGCGGCGTGGGGGCTGGCGCGGGCGGCGGGTCCGCCGCGCCGTCGTGGCGCGGGATCCAGATGCGGAAGATGGTCCCCTGGCCCGGCAGGCTTTCGGCCGCGATGAAGCCGCCGGATTGCCGCACGATGCCATGCACGGTCGACAGGCCAAGCCCGCTGCCGCCCTGTTCGCGCTTGGTGGTGAAGAAGGGATCGAAGATGCGCGGCAGGATCTCCGCCGGTATCCCGCCGCCGGTATCGGCCACCTCGAGCGTGGCATAGCGCCCTGGCGGCAACTGGTCCTGCCCCAGCGGCTGCGGCTGCAACACCACCGCATGTCCCGTCGCGATGTGCAGCGACCCGCCGCCGGGCATCGCGTCCCGCGCGTTCAGCGCCAGGTTCATGATCACCTGGTCGAGTTGCGTCGGGTCGATCCGCACGCGCCGCCCCGGCTCGTCCAGCTTCACCGTCAGGCGCACGCGACTGCCGAGCAGGCGGCGGAGCAGCCCGGCCATGTCCACCACCGCCTCGTTCAGCGCCACGACGCGCGGGTGCAGCGCCTGCTGGCGCGCGAAGGCCAGAAGCTGGCGTACCAGCCCCGCGCCACGCGCCGCGCTTTCCATCACCTGTTGCAGCTCGGCCGCCGCCGGATCGTCCGGATCCCGCGCCAGCGCGGCCTCGGCGCTGCCTGAAATGGCGCTGAGAAGATTGTTGAAGTCGTGGGCGATGCCGCCCGCCAGGGCGCCGACCGCCTGCAGCCGCGCGGCGGAGGCGTTCTGCGCCGAATGCTCCGCCTGCATCAGCGGCGCGACGCGCAGCAGCGATGCGGGCTCTCGCAGCGGCAGCTTGTGGCGTTCGATCTGCACCTGCTGCGAGCCGGCGCCGGCCAGCGCGGCCTCCACCTTCCGCCCGGCATCGAGCGCGGCCGCCAGCCCGTCGCGCCGCGACGGATCGACCAGCATCGACAGGTGCATCCCCTCGCGCAGCGGCAGGGTCGGCCCGCAGAGCCGGGCGAGCTCAGCATTCCAGGCCAAAAGCTGGTCCGCGGTATCGAGAAGAGCGAGGCCGGGCGAGGCGGCCTCGATCACCGCGCGCAACGCCGGTTCCATGTCACTGCGCGGCGCACGCCCGCGCAACAGCGCTTCGAACCCCCAGCGCGGCTCAGCCATCGCGATCCCCAATTGCCGCATATCGGAATATTCCCGCGGCCGCATGGATCACCCTGTCCATGGGCTGCGGGCGCGGTCAAGCATGCGGCTGCGCCGCGCCTCCGGCGCCCTCGTTCCGCGCGCCTCCGGCGCGACGCCACACAAACGCAATGATCTCCGCCACCGCCTGGTAATGCTCCGCCGGGATCTCCGCCCCGACATCCAGCCGGTGCAGCGCCCGCGCCAGCGGCGGGTTCGCGACCAGCGGCACGCCAGATGCCTCGGCCGTGGCGCGGATGCGCGCGGCCAACTCATCCACGCCCTTCGCCACCACCTTGGGCGCGGCATCACCGCCCAGATAGGCCAACGCGACGGCGTAGTGGGTGGGGTTGGTGATCACGACCGCCGCCTTGGGCACCGCCGACATCATCCGTTGCCGCGAACGGCTTTCCCGGATCTGACGGCGACGGGCCCGCATATAGGGATCGCCGTCGCTCTCCTTCACCTCGTCCCGCAACTCCTGCCGCGTCATCCGCAGCATCTTCAGGTGCCGCGCATGCACCCACACCAGGTCGAGCACCGCGATCGCCGCGAAGGCCGCCAGGGCCGCGCTGGCCAGCCGCAGCGCTCCGGCCGCGGCCTCCCGCAGCATCGCGCCGGCGGGCGCATGCAGCGCCGCCTGCAAGGACGCCGGGTCGCCGAGCGCGAACCACAGGGCCCCACCCACCAGGCCGAGTTTCAGCACGCTGCGGACGAATTCGGCGAGCCCATCCGCGCCGAACAGCCGCTTCAACCCGCCCCAGGGATTGATCTTGCTGAGCTTCGGCGCCAGCGGCTTCGCCGAGACCAGCCCCCGCGTCTGCACCAGCGTCGCCGCCACCGCACCCAGCGCCACCGCGCCGGCGACCGGCACGATCAACAGCGCGGCAAATGAGCCCAGCACCAGCGCGGCATCCGCCATCTCCAACGCATGTGCGCGTTCCAGCACTGCGCGAAGGGCCCGGAACAGATCCTGCCCGAGCGACGGCAACGCCAGGAAAGCGGCGAGAAGGCCCCCCAGCAATGCCGCGAAGCCCGCAACCTCCCGCGACAGCGCGACCTGGCCATCCTCCCGCGCGCGCTCGATGCGCCGGGGTGTTGCGGCTTCCGAGCGATCGGCGGGATCCGGCGGTTCGTCACCCTCCGCCATGGGTCAGCGAAGACCTGGCAGTGCCGCGAAGCTCGCGCGCAGCGCCTCGGCATAGGTGACGATCAGCGGCGGGGCGAGCAGCGCCAGCAGGGCGATACCGCCCAGGATCTGCCCTGGTATCGCGATGAAGAAGGTCTGCACCTGCGGTGCCAGCCGCGCGAGCAGCCCCAGCCCGACATTCAGCACCACCGCCGCGATGACGAAAGGCGCCGCGAGCCGCAAGGCCAGTTCGAGCGCGGCCCCGCCGGCCGCCGCGATGCTTTCCGCCGCGACATCGGCCGGGAAGGCGGCGCCAGGCGGGATCAGCGCATAGCTGTCCGCCAGCGCCTGCAGCGCGATGCCGTAGAGACCGGTCGACAGGACCAGCACGGCCGACAGCAGCCCGAAGGCGCGGCCCAGCGCGGTGCCCTGCGCGCCGAGCTGGGGATCGCTCACCAGCATCCCCTGCAGGCCGATGAGCGTCGCTATCGCCTGCCCTGCCATCGACATGCCGATGGTGAGGATGCGCGCGAGGCCCCCGAGCCAGAGCCCGACCACGACCTCCTGCGCCACCAGCCGCACCGCCTCGGACCCCAATTCCGGCGTCGCCGGCAGCGCGGGCGCCAGGACGGGCAGCAGCAGCGCGAGCAGCGCGAGGCCGAGCGCAAGGCGGATGGTGGGCGGGATTTCCTGCTCGCCGAGGCCGGGCAGCAGCATCACCGCCGCGCCGAGCCGGGCGAAGATCAGCGCGGCCTGGAACGACAGCGCCGGCAGGGCGCGCAGCAGCTCCCAGTCGGCGTCGGTCAACGGATGCCGCCGATCTGCACGATCCGGTCGAACAGCGTCTCCGTCCAGCCACGCATGACCGAGAGGCTGAATGGCCCGAGCACCACCATCAGCAGCGCGCAGACCGCCAGCTTCGGCAGGAAGGCCAGCGTCGCTTCCTGCACCTGGGTCAGGGCCTGCAGCAGCGACACGGCTAGGCCCACGACGAGCACCGCCAGCAGCGGCGGGCCCATGACCTGCAGCGAGACCCACAGCGATTCGCGCAGCGCCTGGCCCAGCGTTTCCTCGACCATCCTGGTCTCCTTCACGCGGATCCGCATCGGGCGGGACAAGGCCTTGACTTCGCTCCGCCTGCGCCCCGCGGAACCGATGCTAGATCGGCATCCGCATCACATCCTGATAGGCGGAGACGATGCGGTCGCGCACCGCGACCGCCGTCTGCAAGGTGAGTTCCGCCTTGCTGATCGCCAGCACGGCCTCCGTCACGCCGCCCTGCCCGAGCATGGCGGATGTGGAGGCGGCTTCCGCGCTCCGGCCGATCTCCACGCCCTGTTCCAGCGCCCGCTTGAACATGCCGCCGAAGCCGCTGGCCTGCGCCGCCGGGGGCGCCGTCGTAGATGCCGCGCGATAGGCCGCCACCGCGGCCGCATGGGGGATAAGCGTCATGGCCGTTCAGCTCCCTTCCGCATCAACGCAACGCCTCGATCGCGCGGGTCAGCATCGCGCGCGTCGTCTCCAGCACGGACAAGTTGGCGCTGTAGCTGCGCTGCGCCTCGCGCATGTCCATCACTTCGACCAGGCTGTCGACATTCGGCGTCTTGACGTAGCCGCGTTCATCGGCGGCCGGATGCGCGGGCTCGTACCGCGTCGGGAAGGCACCCGGCGCCTGTCCGATGCGCGAGACCGCGACCATCTCCGCGCCCATCGCGCGGTCGAGGCGGTTGGCGAAGCTGACGGTGCGCCGGCGGTAGGGATCTGCACCCGGTGCTTCGCCGGTGCTGTCGCGGTTCGCCAGGTTCTCAGCCACCACGCGCAATCGCGTGGACTGCGCCGCCATGCCGGCGGCGGATATGCGCAAGGCGCGATCCAGATCCATTGCCGTTCCTCCTGCGGTCCTGCGCGCGCGGCCTCAGCGGCCGAGCGTCAGGCGAAACATGCCGGCGAAGCTTCGATGAACGGCCATCGCCAGTTGATGCGCCGTATCAGTCTCCGCGATCCGCATCGCTTCACGATCGAGCGAGACAGCGTTGCCGTCCGGCGCCACTTCCGCGACGCTGCGCTCGGCGCGTGCATTCGCCGCGGCCAACGGGCTGCCCGCCCCATGCCCTGGGCTGGTGCGCGCCATCGCCAAGCGCAGCTGGCCTTGCAGCTCGCGTTCGAACGGCACCAGGTCGCGCGGGCGGAAGCCGGGCGTGTCGGCGTTGGCGACGTTCTGCGCCAGCACCGATTGCCGCCGGTCCAGCCAGTTCAGCCGCCGTTCCGCGAGCGCCAGCGGGTCACGCACCGCGCCGCCGTTCCCCATCGCCGACCTGCCCGAAGGCGCTTTGCCGATGCCGTCCATGCCCGAAGTCTGCGTCGGCAGCGGTGAAGGAAGCGTGAAGCGCGATGCGGTCCGTTGCCGCGATCGTGTTCGTCGATCGCCTGCCGTAACCGTCCGTTCATCGCTGCGGGTCTATGCGTGTCGGCATGCAGGCACCGCGCGGATCTCCCGAAGCCTCAGGACCGAGCCCCGCGGAAGCGGTGGCCGCGGCCATCGCCGCACTTGATGGCACGCTGGTTGTCGCGCGCGCCTTGGCGGAGGCCGGGCGCCGCATCGACCTCGACGGTCTCGACCGTGACGCCGTCGCGCTCTGCGCCGCGGTGATGGTGCTGGATGTGCGGGAGGCCAGATGCCTGCGCCCCGCCATCGAGGCGCTGCGCCATCACGTCGACAGCCTGGCCGCGACGATGCGCGCGGCCTGATCCCTTCAACCCGAGCGCATCCAGGATGGAAAGCGCATGCAAGAGATCGGCTTGACCAGCCTGATCACGGTCGTCCTCGCACTGGCTGGCGTGCTCGCCGTGCTCGTGCTCGCGCTGCGCGGGATCCGTGCGGCGGGCCTGGCGCGCGGCGGCGCGCGTCGGCTTGCGATCGAGGAAGCCGTCGCCCTCGACGGGCGTCGCCGCGTGGTGCTGCTGCGCTGCGACGGCCGCGACCTGCTGCTGCTGACCGGCAGCGGCCAGGACATGGTGATCGGCTGGCTGCCGGACGCGCCGGCGACGGGGCCGGGCGCATGAAGGCCGCCGCGATCCTCGGCGCTCTGCTGCTGCTGCCCGCGGGGGCGGCGGCGCAGAGCCTCAATCTCGATCTCGGCGGGCAGGGGGCGGGCAGCACGGCGCGGCTGATCCAGCTGACGGCGATGATCGGGCTGCTGTCGCTCGCGCCCGCCCTGCTGGTGATGGTGACCGCCTTCGCCCGCATCGTCATCGTGCTCGCGCTGCTGCGGACGGCGATCGGCGCGCCATCCATCCCGCCCAACCCGGTGCTGGTGGCGCTGGCGCTGTTCCTGACGCTGTTCGTGATGGAGCCCGCCTTGCTCGCCAGCTGGCAGCAGGGCATCCGGCCGATGGCCGAGGGCGCGGTCGGCGAAGTGGACGGGCTGATCGCGGCGGCGGAGCCGTTCCGGCGCTTCATGGCCGCGCAGGTGCGCGACGCCGACCTCGCGCTGTTCCTCGACATGGCGAACCTGCCGCAAGCGGCGGCGGAGGACGCGCCCTGGCGCGCGCTGATGCCGGCCTTCCTGGTCAGCGAGCTGCGCCGCGCCTTCGAGATCGGCTTCCTGCTGTTCCTGCCCTTCCTGGTCATCGACCTGGTGGCGGCGAGCGTGCTGATGTCGCTCGGCATGATGATGCTGCCGCCGACTGTGGTGGCGCTGCCCTTCAAGCTGGCCTTCTTCGTCCTGGTCGATGGCTGGCGGCTGGTGGCCGGCAGCCTTGTCCAGGGCTTCGCGCAGTAGTCCCGGTGGCGCGGGCGCCTCAGCGCGGCAGGTGGCGGGCGATGTAGGGCGGAAGGGTGAAGGCGCCCACATGCATCTCCGGCGTCCAGTAGCCGGTGGTGTCGAGAACGCCCGCCACATCCGCCCGCCGGCGGATCTCCGCCACATCCACCTGGCGCAGCGACGCATCCTTCGCGGCCCAGCCCAGCGTCATGAAGCCGCCCACATAGGTCGGCACCGCCGCGACATAGGCCGAGACATCGGAGAAGAACTGCGCGCGGCGCAGTGAGGTCTCGCGCAGTTCATCGGCCTGCATCGCCGGCACGCCGCACTGGTTCACGATCACGCCGCGGTCGGTCAGGATGCGGGCGCAATTGGCGTAGAATTCGTCGGTGAACAGCACCTCGCCGACCCCGATCGGGTCGGTGCTGTCCACGATGATCGCATCGAAACTGCCGGACGCCGCCTGGCGGACATAGTCGATGCCATCGCCGGTGATGACCTCGGCGCGCGGGTCGGTCCACGCATCGCCCGCGATGGCGGGCATGAATTCCTTCGCCAGGCGCATCACTTCCCCGTCGATCTCGACCATCACCGCGCGTTCGACGGTGCGGTGCTGCAGCACACGCTTCAGCACGCCGCCATCGCCGGCGCCGATGATCAGCACGCGCTTGGCGTCGCCATGCGCCAGCAGCGGCACATGGGCGATCATCTCCTGGTAGACGAACTCATCCATCTCGGTGATCTGCACGACGCCGTCGAGCAGCATGACGCGGCCATGGGTGTGGCTTTCGAACACCATGATGTCCTGGAAGTCGGACTTCACGCGGGCGAGTTCCCGCTTCACCAGGAAGCGCTGGCCCCATTCGGCGTAGAGCGTCTCGTTCACCCAGGAATCGGTCGGCATGGCGTCACCCGTTCGTCACATGAAAAGGGCCGGACCCTTCGGCCCGGCCCTTCCGTCGCAGAAATCGCCCCGGCGTCAGCCGATCAGGCCGCGCTTGTGCTCGGCAAGCTGCACGCGCTCGGGCTGGAAGCCCTTCTTCAGCGCGGGGATCGCCTTGGCGGGATCGCATTCGCCGCACATGAAGATGTCGATCGCCGCATAGTCGCGTTCCGGCCAAGTGTGGATCGAGACATGGCTCTCCGCCAGCACCAGCACGCCCGACACGCCGCCATTCGGCGAGAAGTGGTGGAAATGGCCGTGCAGGATGGTCGCACCGGCCGCCAGCGCGCCTTCGCGCAGCGTCGCGTCGATGTGATCCGGATCGTCGAGCTTCGTCGCGCCCCACAGATCCACGATCAGGTGCACGCCGGCGAAACGCAGGCCACCCCGGTTGATGAAGTAGTCGCGTTCGACCTCGTTCGAGACGGTGTCGATCCGGGTGTCGCTCGGCATATCCGAGACCATCCCCGGTTGGACGAGAGCTTCCATGGCAGGGCTCCTTCCAGCCAGCAGATGACCTTGGTGGCCGCGATCGGCGGCACCTTGTGGGGTCAACGACGCGCGCATATGGGGCAAGGGGGGCGGGGGCGCAAGCCAAAAAGACCCCCGGAGGCCGAAAAAAACGCGGTTGCCCCCCCAATGCCACGCGGGGCTTCACCGGCTTCCCCCGGGGTGCAGCCGGAGACTTACCTTGCGACGGGCGTCCCTTCCCGCAATGCGTCCAGCCGGGATGGCAGGCTGCGGGCCAGCTCCACCTCCTGGCGGATGCGAGCCAGGTCCCCGATCCCGGACATCCGGCCGGCGGTGATGAGCGCGAAGGCCTCCGCATAGGCGCCGTTGGCCATGCGCGTGCCTTCCGCTTCCCGCAACGCCGCCAGCCCGGCCTCGTCGCCGGCGAAGGACAGCAGCGCAGCGCGGCGCGCGACAAGGCGGCGCGCATCCTCCGGCAACGGGGCCGGTGTTGGCGGCAGGGTTTCGGCGAGGTGGTTCCGCAGAACGGCCGCCGCGCCGGCCCAGTCCTGGCGTGACGCCAGCATCTCCGCATGCTCGGGCGCGGCTTCGCGCCCGGCTTCGCGGTAGCGGGCATCCGCTTCCTGGGCAGCGCCCATCCGGGCCAGGGCGCGGGCTTCGGCCAGGGCGCGCGCCTCGCGCAGCGATTCGGGCAGGTGGTCGGAGGCCGTATCGGCCAGCGCCGCGCGCGCCGCTTCCGGATCGCCCCCGCCCAGTGCGAGATTCGCCATGCGGAGCCCGATGCGGCCGCGCGCCGGCTCGTCTTCCGCGCGCCGCAGCGCCTGCCCGAGCACCGCCTGGGCGCGCACGGGAAGGTCGAGTTCGGCCAGCCCATCTGCCAGCGCGGCCAGCGCCTGTTCGGTGGGCGCGCCGGGCGGCAGCAGCGCCGCATGCGCGTCGAACAGCGCAACCGCCGTGATCGGCGATTCCGTGACGATGGCGGCCAGCAACGCCTCCACCTGACGTGGGCGCAGCTGCGCGGCGAGTTCGGGGAACAACTGTTCGGTCTCGCGCAGCATCTCGAAGGCGCCGCGATGGTCGCCGGCGTCCCGCCGTAGCGTCGCAAGGCGAGACCGCGCCTCGCTCTCCAGCGCATCGCCGCGCCAGGCGGCGAGCACGGCTTCCATCTCCGCCGCCGCCCCCTTCGCATCGACCGCCCCGGTGGCGAGCCGCACTTCCACGGCACGGCGCATCGCGACCGCGCGGGCGCGCCGGTCGCGACCATTCGCCACCGCCGCATAGGCATCGAGCGCGGCGGCGGCCTGCCCCTGGGCTTCCAGCAATCTCGCCCGGGCCAGCGCGAAGGCGGGGTCGTCCTCGCGGCCCGTGAGCAGCCGTTGGATGGCAGAGGCGTCGCCCGCCGCCGCAAGGGCTTCGGCCGCCAGCGGCCCAAGGCGCGCCTGCAGCGGTTGCGGCCAGGCGAGCAGGATCGGCAGCCCGGCCGCGATGGCCGGCGCATGGCCTTCCGCGCCGCGCGCCGTCTGCAGAAGGCCGCGCCAAAGGCCGAGTTCGTCATTCTCCGGCAGGCGGCGGTGGAGCAGGCCATCGGCTTCGGCGAGCCGTCCGGCCAGCAGCGCGGCGGCGCCGCGCAGCGCATGGGCGGTCGGGTCCTCGGCCATCCTGGGATCCTCGCGCATCGCGAGGGTCGCCACAGCCTGCGCTTCCGCCCCGAGGCCAAGGGCCAGAAGGGCTTCCGCGTTGCGGAGCCTGGGCGCGCCGCGACCAAGCGGTGGCGCGCCGGCGACGGCGAGCGTCGCGTTGCGCTCCCGCTGGATCAGGGATGGGAGGGATTCCGAAGGAAGGTCGAACAGCCTGGTCATTCCGGTCGCACCTGTATCGGCGACCAGGTCAGGCCCGAGTTCCAGCGCCGCGCCGGGCCCGGCACCGGCGATGAAGCCCGCCGGCATCACGAGAAGGGTCGCGGTGTCCGCATGCGGCAGAAGCGCGGCGCCAAGGCGTGTCGGCAGCAATTCGAAGGTGGCGGCGCGTCGTCCGGTCGACACCGCCTCGCCGCCCTCCCGCAAGGTGCCGACCAGCAGGGTGCCCCCCGTTTCGGGGTCCAGCACGGCCACCGAATTGGCGGGCCGCGCCGCGCGCAGCAGCAGCCGGGGCGGCGTGCCGGCCTCGATCTCCGGGCGGATGCCGCGCAACGTCGGTGGCGCCTCGCCGCGTTCCAGCAGCCAGCCATCGGCACGACGCACCAGCCGGGGCTCCCCCAGCGCCGCGGCGGGGATGCGGAGGACGGTTGCCTGCGGACCCCGCAGGATCTCGGTGGCTGCGAAGGCGCCAAGGCCGAGGGGACCAGGATCGAGCGGGATGTTCGCGTCCAGCACCAACAGCCACACCCCCGCGCGTTGGACCAGGGCGGCGCCGACATCGGCTGGCGTCGGAAGCAGGAAGCCGCCCGCAACGGCGCGGACGATCGGGATCCGGGGTGCGGGCGGTGCCGAGAGCCGGGAGACGGACGGTGATGAGGCGGCTGGGGCGGCCGTGGCGGTGCCCGGGGGCGCGCCCAAGGGCGTATTCCGGGGCGTAATTTGGGGCGTACTTTGGGGCGTAGTCTGGGGCGTGGTCGTCGTCGTGGTCGTGGTCGTGCGCGGGGGCGCGGTCGGCCCTCGGTCGGGCGTGCGGGCGCTGGCGGGCTGAGCTTGGCGCGCGGGCGGCGTCGGGGACACCGCGCGCGGCGCGGCACCTGAAGCGGGCGGCCCATCGCCCGCGCGCGGCGCGGCGGCCGAGGCGAGTTCCATGCGCGCCGGCATCGCCTCCACCAGCACGACATTCCCGATGTGCGGATGCTGCGTGCGTGTCCAGATCTCCGGCCCCGGCAGCCATGGCACCTCGGGCTCGGCAACGCTCTGCAGTCGGTGGGGCGGGCGGTGGGCGGCGGGGGCGGATGTATCGCGCTGGGCGTCCGGCCGCGCCGCCTCGATCGGCTGTTCCACGCCGAGCTTTACTTGGCCGCGCTGTGCGGGGCCGGTGCAGGCGGCGAGAAGGATCAGAGCCAGAAGGGGCAGGGCGGCGCGTCGTGCCATGTCAGGACCCGGACAACAGGCGGTCGATCTGCGCCTGGCTGACGCCGTTGCCCGGCAATTGGGGGCCATCCGCCAGGCGTGCGCCTTCGGTCAGCGGCGGCGAGGCCGCAGGCGGCTCGCGGCCGTCCTGGTAGCGGCCGGTGACGGCGGCGATGCGCGCCTCGATCGCCTTCAGGGCGGAGACCACCTTGCCGATGCGCTGGCCGGTGATGTCCTGGAAGCTGCAGGCCTCATAGATCTGGGTGACCACCGCCCGGAGCGCCTGCGTCTCCTCGGGCTGGAGGCGCGACGCGATGACCTCCAGCGCCTCGCAGCAATCCAGGATCTCGTTGGTCGCCTGCGCCGTATGGTCCACGATCGCGTCGAGTTCGTCGGTTGCCGCCGGGATGTGGCTTTCCGTGATGTCATCCACCCTGAGACGGGCAATCTCCTGCTTGGCGCTGGCGACAGTCCGCCCAAGTTCCTCGAGTTCCGCCAGCAGGGCTGCCTCGGCGGCGGACAGGTCGGCGGGTTTGGAGCCCAGCACCGCCCGCACCGCTGCCTCGATCCGCCCGTCCTCCGTGCCTAGGGGGCTGTCGTCAGGCATGGATCATGACCTTCTCGATCTTCTCGCGCAGCGTCTCGGCATTGAAGGGCTTGACGATGTAGTTCGAGACCCCCGCCTGCTTTGCGGCGGTCACATTCTCCGTCTTGCTCTCCGCCGTGATCATGATGAAGGGCGTGTCCTTCAGCCTGGGGTCGGCGCGGACTTCCTTCAGCAGCTCGAGCCCGGTCATCGGCGCCATGTTCCAGTCGCTGATGACGAGGCCGAAATTGCCGTTGCGGAGCTTGGCCAGCGCTTCCTGGCCGTCCGTCGCCTCATCGACATTCTCGATGCCGAGCTGCTTCAGGAGGTTGCGGATGATGCGCAGCATCGTCTTGTAGTCGTCCACGATCAGGACCTGCGTGTTCTTGTCCATGCCTCACTTCATCCTCTCGCCTGCCGGATCCGCCCGCCTGCCGGAAGGCCGCGGAGCGCGCCCGGCGTTCCGACGCGCGTGGTGACCCTAGGGCGGCGCGGTGAACGCATCGCAAACACGGGGCTCTTTCAGCGCGCCACTCCGCGGTCGGCCCGTTCCTGGTCCACCCGTTCGGCGCGCAGCCTCGTCAGTTCCGTTGTCAGCGCGCGGGCGCGTTCCGGGCGCATCGCGGCCATCACCGGGGCGGCGCGCGCTTCGCGCATGCGGTCGACGATCGGCACCAGGACCGGCATGTCGAGATCGTCGAAGATCGCCGCCGCATCCCTGGGGCGCATCCCCTCATACAGCTTCACGAGGCCGCGCAGGCCGGCTTCCTCGCGCTGCGCGCGTTCGCGTTCGAGCGTCTCCAGCCGGGTTTGCAGCGCGGTCAGTTCCTCGACCCGCTGCGCGAGGCGCCGTTCGGCGGCGGTGACCAGCTGCTCGCGTTGCGTCGCGGCGGCCTGGCGTGCGTCGATCTCGGCCCGGCGGGCGCGCAGGGCTTCGAGCAGGGCCCGCTCCGCCGCGGCTTCCGGTCCTGGTGGCGCCGGCGCGGGCGCTGCGGGTGTTGGCTGTGCCGGCGCGGGCTGGGCGAGGGCCGCCATCGGGGCAGGGCGCGGCGCCGATGCGATGCGCGAGGCTTCGGGCGCGGCGGTCCAGGACACCGCGACCATCCGCTCCGCTTTCACCAGCACGAGCATGGCGGCGCCGGCCAGCGCAAACGGCAGCAGGCGGAGCTTGATGCGCATTTCAGCGCAACCCCTTCAGCGCGCGCAGCAATTCGCGCTCCGCCTGGCTGAGCGCGGCGACGGCGGAGCCGCCGGTGGGGGGGATGGCGGGCGCGGGCGGCGCTGGAGGCGCAGGTGGGGCTTCGGCGGCCAGCGGCCGCGCATCCCGCACCAGCCCGTCCAGGCGGTCGGCCAGCGTCTCCGCGCGTTCCACCAGGAAGGCGAGGTCGTCGCGCAGCTTCTCCGCCACCGCGATGCGTTCCGCGACGGTGCGGCCCGCGCCTTCCGCCGTGGCGCGCAGCCGCGCCAGCGCGGTCTCCGCGGCGCTGGTCGCCTGCACCAGGCTTTCCGCGCCTTCCGCCAGCCCGCTCCCTTCCCGGCGCAGCGTGGCGATGCGGCGTTCGAGGCGCCAGCCGATCGGCAGCAGCGCGAGCAGCAGGGCGAGGAGAAGCCCGGTTGCGATCCATTCCAGCGTGGTCATGCGGCTTGCTCCGTCGGCAGCACCGGGCGCGGGCGCGCTGTCTCGATCCTGACCGCGAGGCGGCTTTCCCGCTTGCCCAGCTGCGCCTGGAACAGCGCGACCTCGCCGCAGCGCAGCGTGACCGGCGCGCCGGGCGGGGAGGAGAGCACGATACGGTCGCCGACCTTCAGGTCCAGCACCTGGCGCAGCTGCATCGTCTGCTGGTCCAGCACGACATCCAGCGCCACATCCGTCTGGCGCAATTCCTCGGCCAGGTGCGTTTCCCAGATGGAGTCGCGGCCGAAGCGCTCGCCCATGAATTGCTGCAGCAGCAATTCGCGCACCGGCTCCAGCGTGGCATAGGGCAGCAGCACTTCGATGCGGCCACCGCGATCCTCCATCTCGATCCGCATGCGGCTGACGACGACGGCGTTCGACAGGCGGGAGATGGCGGCGAAGCGGGGGTTCACCTCCAGCCGGTCGAAGCGGAAGGTCACGGCGCCGATGGGCTGGAAGGCGGTCTGGAGGTCATTCAGCACGACGCCGATCAGCCGCTCGACCAGCGTGCGTTCGATGGTGGTGTAGGGCCGGCCCTCGATCCGCATCGCGGCCGTGCCGCGCCGGCCGCCGAGCAGCACGTCCACCACCGAGTAGATCAGCGCGGAATCGATGACGATCAGGCCGAAATTGTCCCATTGCTCCGCCTTGAAGACCGCGAGCATGGCGGGCAGGGGGATGGAATTCAGGTAGTCGCCGAAGCGCTGCGAGGCCATCGCGTCGATGGAGATCTCCACATTGTCGGAGGTGAAGTTCCTGAGCGTGGTCGTCATCAGCCGGACGAGGCGGTCGAAGACGATCTCCAGCATCGGCAGGCGTTCATAGGCGACGAGGCCGGAGGAAATGATGCGCTCGATCCCGCTCTGCGCCCGGTCGCGCGCCGGGCCCGAGCCGAAGCCGAGCAGGCTGTCGATCTCCGCTTGATTCAGCACGCGGGTCGCTTCGGGGGCGGGGGCGGCCATGCCCGGTGCCGCGCCCCCCTGGGCCTGTCCGGCAGCTTCCTGTTCCAGCGCCGCGCCCCAGGCGGCGGCCATGTCCTCCTCGGTTCCGCTCACTGGACCAGGATCTCCACGAACAGCACATCGGTGACCCGCGGCGGCGGGCGGTCCCCGCGTGCCTCTGGCGCGATCGCGATGGTGGCGCGCGCGATCAGTTCTTCCCGCAGCCGCTGGGACCCTGCGCTGCCGCGCAACTCCTCAGGCCGCACCTCGCGCAGATAGGTGGCGAAGAGATCGACCAGCCGCGGCATCGCGGCGGTGACGGTCGGGACATCTTCCGTGCGGCTCACTTCCAGCCTGGCGCGCAGGCGCACGAAGCTGGGGCGCCGGCCCGGCGCGTTGAGGTTGGCGATGATCTCCGGCAGGTCGATGAAGGCAGGCTGCGGCGCAGGGGCCTGAGCCTCGGTGGCGGGGACGGCCGCTTCCGCCGGCGCGCCGCCCATCCCGAGCAGCGGCGGCAGGATGCCGCCGAACCACAGGCCGGCGATCGCGCCGATCAACAGCACGGGAATCGCGATCAGGACGAGCTTCTTCTTGCCCCCTGGCTTCGGGGCTGACTCCGCCCCGGCCGTGGCAGGTGCCGCGCCCTTCTTCTCCTCCTGAGCCGCCATGCGTCGTCGTCCGCCTCCTGCAGAACGGCGTCACTTTGGGGCGGGAGCGATTAAGGAAGCCTTGCGACCGGGGGCACCGGCTTCCGGCCAGGGGCAATTCTTGCCGGCCATGCGGCAAAACCAGTTGCGGGCGTGCCGCCGCGGCGTGGCACGGGGCTTGCGGATGGGGTGGCAGGATTTCGACGGCCCCAGCGAAGGCGATCCATGGACAGCCCCGGCTACATCGTTCTCTCCCGCCTCGTCGCCGCGCAGCGTGCCACGGCGGTGACGGCGAACAACATCGCGAATGCCGACACGCCCGGCTTCCGCGCGCATCGCCCGTTGTTCGGGGCGGTGCTGGAACGCCAGCAGCGCGCGGAGATGCCGCCGGGCGGGCGCGACATCGCGCTCACCCAGGACCGCGCGACGTGGCGGGAAGATGCGCCGGCGCCGTTGCAGGCCACCGGCAATCCGCTCGACCTCGCGCTCGGTGACCGGGATGCGCTGTTCGTTATCGAGACGCCGCGCGGCGAACGCTACACGCGGGCGGGCCGCTTCACCCTCGACCCCGAGGGGCAGGTGGTGGACCCGGAGGGCAACCCGGCCCTGGATGCGGCCGGACGGCCGCTTCAGATCCCGCCTGGCACGGCGCGGATCGACATCCGCGGCGATGGTTCGGTGGTGACGGAAGCCGGGCCGATCGGACAGTTCCGCATCGTGCGCTTCGATGACGCCCAGCGCCTGACGGCGGAAGGTGACCGCAACCTCGCCGCGCCCGCCGGCATGCAGCCGCGCGTCGTGGAGCGCCCCGGCGTGATTCAGGGGACGATGGAGGGCAGCAATGTACGCCCCGTGCTCGAACTGACGCGCATGACGGATGAGATGCGGCACTTCCAGTTCGTCGCGCAGATGGCGGAGCGGGAGGGCGAGCGGCTCGGCTCTGCCGTCGAGCGCATCCTGCGGCGCCGTTGAGGACCATCGCCATGACCCAGCACGGACAACCCGGCCCGGCGCCACGCCGCATCAGGAGCTTCTGACATGCGATCCCTGCACATCGCCGGCACCGGCATGATGGCCCAGCAGACGAATGTCGAGGTCATCTCCAACAACATCGCGAATATGAGCACCACCGGCTACAAGCGCCGGCGCGCGGAATTCCAGGACCTGCTGTACCAGAACCTGCGCCGCGTCGGGTCGCAGTCTGCCGATACGGGCTCTGTCCTGCCCTCCGGCGCGCAGGTCGGGCTCGGCGTGAAGACCGGCGCGGTCTATCGCATTTCCGAACAGGGCAGCCTGTCGCAGACCGGCAACCGCTTCGACATCGCGATCCGTGGCAATGGCTATTTCCAGGTGCAGCTGCCGAATGGCGACACCGCCTACAGCCGCGACGGCACCTTCGCGCTGTCGCCCGAAGGCGTGCTGGTGACGGCGGATGGCTTCGTCGTGCAGCCCGGCATCACCATTCCCGCCAACGCGACCGACGTGACAATTAACGCGACCGGCGAGGTGCTGGCGAAGATCGACGGCCAGATCGCGCCGCAGAATGTGGGCCAGGTCCAGCTGGCGATCTTCGCCAATGAAGGCGGGCTGGAAGCGATCGGCGACAACCTGCTGTTGGCCACCCCCGGCTCGGGCGATCCGCAGCAGGGCGCGCCCGGCGCGCCGGGCTATGGCCAGGTGCTTCAGGGCTTCGTCGAGACGTCGAATGTGAACGTGGTGCAGGAGATCACGAACCTGATCACCGCGCAGCGCGCCTATGAGATGAACAGCCGCGTGATCTCGGCCAGCGACGAGATGCTCTCGACGCTGTCGCGGCTGCGGTGATGGCGATGCGGGCGATCCTTACTGTCCTGCTGCTCGCCGCGCTGCCTGTGCGGGCGGAGGTGGTGGCCGTGCGGCCCTTCGTCACGGTGGACGATGCGGTGGTGCGGCTGGGCGACCTGTTCGACAATCCTGGCACGCGCGGCGCGACCGTGCTCGGGCCTGCGCCCGCGCCGGGTGGGCGGCTGGTGGTGGAAGCCGCGCAACTCGCCGCCATCGCGCGCGCCAATGGCATTGCCTGGCGCCCGATGGCCGGTACGGAACGCGCGGTGCTGGAACGCCCCGGCCGGGTGCTCGGGCGAGAGGAGATGCTGCTCGCGCTCCGCGCCGCGCTGCGTGGCCAGGGGCTCCATGAAGCGGCGGAGCTGGATCTGCTGCCCTTCGCCGCGCCGATGGTGCCGGAACGGGCCTTCGTGCAGGTGACGGTGGAAGGCGCGGTGCTGGATGGTGCCGGCGCCCGCTTCACCGCCAGCATCGCGGTGATGGCGGAGGGCGCGCCGACGCAGCGCCTGCGCGTTGCGGGACGTGTCGTGACAATGGTGCCGATGCTGGTCGCCGCGCGACGCATGGCGCCCGGCGAGGTCGTGCGGCCGCAGGATGTGCGGCTTGTGCGCGTCCCGGCGTCTCGCCTGCGGCCTGGCGCAGCGCAGGCGGAGGAAGGGGTTGTCGGCCAGGCGCTGCGCCGCCCCGCGGCCCCCGACCAGCCGCTGCTGCTGGCCGATCTCGCCGCGCCCGCCGCGGTGGAGCGCGGGCAGACGGTGACGATGATCTACGAGGTGCCGGGCATGGTGCTGACCGCCCAGGGCCGCGCGATGGATGCGGCCGGTCGCGGCGCGACCGTGCCGGTGATGAACCTCGCGACACGCGCCGTCGTGGAAGCATCCGTGATCGCGCCAGGGCGCGTGCGTGTGGGAGGTGTTCGATGAGGCTTACTGTGATTCTGCTCGCGCTGCCGCTGCTCGGCGCCTGCGAGCGTCTGTCTGAGGTCGGACGGCCTCCAGCGCTCGCGGCCATCGCCAACCCGACGGAGGATCCCAGCTGGCGGCCGGTGAGCATGCCGGTGCCCGCGGCCTCGGGCGCTTCCTCCGGGGGCAATTCGCTGTGGCGCCAGGGCAGCCGCACCTTCCTGCGCGACCAGCGCGCGGCGTCCCCGGGCGACCTGGTGACGGTGCTGGTCTCGATCCAGGACCAGGCGCAGCTGACCAACGAGACGGAGCGCGAGCGGGAGGGATCCAACAGCTTCGGCATGCCGCGCATGCTGGGGCTTGAAAGTGCCCTGACCAGCGTCCTGCCGAACACGATCGATCCGTCCCGTCTGGTGCAGGCCAGCGGCGAGCACAGCGCGCTCGGCTCCGGCAGCATCCGGCGGAACGAGTCGGTGCAGCTGCGGGTCGCGGCGACGGTGGTGCAGGTGCTGCCCAATGGAAACCTGGTGGTGACGGGCCGGCAGCAGGTGCGGGTGAACAGCGAGCTGCGCGAGCTGACCGTGGGCGGCATCATCCGCCCGCAGGATATCGGCAGCGACAACACGGTGCGCCACGACCGCCTGGCGGAGGCGCGGATCGCCTATGGCGGGCGAGGGACCATCAGCGACGTGCAGCGGCCGCGCTACGGGCAGGAGCTGCTGGACATCATCCTGCCCTTCTGATCCCCGGCCTGCGCCGTCTGACGGGGCAGGCGGTTGGAGTGTTAAAAGTTCTCTTATTGTTCTTGTCGATCATCCGTCGGCAGGCCATAATCCTATCCAGGCGCCCGTGCTGGCGGCCCATCGTCTTGGAATGGTGGCGCCGGATCGGGCAAGGTGCCGGCGGGCATCGATTCGGGGTGGTGATTCGCGCCGCCGTTTCGCCCAATGGTTGTGTCGGGATGTCGGGAAAGGGTAGGGCCCATGGACAAGACGAAGGCTCTGGACGCCGCGCTGAGCCAGATCGAGAGGTCCTTCGGCAAGGGCTCGATCATGCGCATGGGCAACAAGGCCGCCGATGCCGAGATCGAGGTGGTCTCGACCGGCTCGCTCGGCCTCGACCTCGCGCTCGGCATCGGCGGGCTGCCGAAGGGGCGGATCGTCGAGATCTATGGGCCGGAAAGCTCGGGCAAGACGACGCTCGCGCTGCATGCCATCGCCGAAGCGCAGAGGCGCGGCGGCACCTGCGCCTTCATCGATGCCGAACACGCGCTCGACCCCGGCTATGCCCGCAAGCTCGGCGTGAATGTGGACGACCTGCTGATCAGCCAGCCGGATGCAGGCGAACAGGCGCTCGAGATCTGCGACACGCTGGTGCGGTCGGGGGCCATCGACGTGCTGGTGGTGGACAGCGTCGCCGCGCTGGTGCCGCGGGCGGAGCTGGAAGGGGAGATGGGCGACAGCCATGTCGGCCTGCATGCCCGGCTCATGTCCCAGGCACTGCGGAAGCTGACGGGCTCGGTCAGCCGGTCCAACACGCTGCTGATCTTCCTGAACCAGATCCGCCTGAAGATCGGCGTGATGTTCGGCAACCCGGAGACGACGACGGGCGGCAACGCGCTGAAGTTCTATGCCTCGATCCGCATGGAGATCCGCCGCGTCGGCGCCATCAAGGATCGCGACACGACCACGGGCAACCAGACCCGCGTGAAGGTGGTGACGAACAAGATGGCGCCGCCGTTCCGCCAGGTGGAATTCGACATCATGTATGGCGAAGGCATCAGCAAGGTGGGCGAGCTGATCGACCTCGGCGTGAAGGCGGGCGTCGTCGAGAAGTCGGGCGCCTGGTTCAGCTGCGACAGCCAGCGGATCGGCCAGGGGCGCGAGAACGCGAAGCAGTTCATGCGCGACAATCCCGCCATGGCCGAAAGCGTCGAGAAGCGCATCCGCGCCCAGGCTTCGGGCCTCGCGAGCGCGATGCTCGCCGGAGAGGACTCAGAGGCGGCGGCGGAGTAAGGCAAGGCGGTGCGGGAGGGCGCGCGGCGCTCTCCCGCCCGCCGCGTCAGGCGGCGCTGCCCTTCCTGGTTTGGGTCGGGTCGTTGGCGGCGGTGCCGCGTAAGGCCGCGGGGTTGACCTGCTGCTCCGCCAGATGGGTCAGGCGTTCATCGGCGTCCTTCTCCTCGTTCAGGGTCTGGACCAGCAGGTGGGCGGCATCACGCAGGCCAGCGGCCTTCGCCATGGCGGCCAGCGTGCCATAGGTCGCGATCTCGTAGTGCTCGACCTTCTGGGCGGCCGCGATCAGGGCGGCGTCGCGGACCGGGCCTTCTTCATGTTCATCGACGATCTCCTCGGCCTCGGACAGCAGGCCTTCCATCGCCTCACAATCCTCCCCCTCAGCGTCGCAGCCGAGCAACTCGGCCACCTGTTCCAGCCGTTCCACCTGGCCCTGGGTGACCTGCAGATGGTCCTGGAAGGCCTGCTTGAGGGCGGGGTTGGACGCAGCGTCGGCCAGCTCTGGCAGCGCTTCGAGCAATTGCGTCTCAGCGCTGTAGGCGTCCTGGACCAACTCGCGCATCAGCGTCTTGAAGTCGTCGGCCATGGGGCTTGCCTCCTCGGGTCATGGGTGGCGGCCGCTTCCTCCGCAGCCATCGCGATGGAACGGCGGCCCCCAGGCGAGGGTTCCTGGGAGGGTTCCGGGAAGGGTTCCTGGGGGCCTCTCGCGCGGCGGCCCTCGACGGGCGGGGGGCCGCGCGCTAGTGGAAGCGGGTTTCCCCGGGCAAGACCAACGGCATAGCAGGCCATGACGAGAAGCAACGACATCCGCGCGACCTTCCTCGACTACTTCCGCCGCAATGGGCATGAGGTGGTCGACAGCTCGCCGCTGGTGCCCCGCAATGATCCGACCCTGATGTTCGCGAATTCGGGCATGGTCCAGTTCAAGAACGTCTTCACCGGCCAGGAACGGCGGCCCTTCGTGCGCGCGACCACGGCGCAGAAATGCGTCCGCGCCGGCGGCAAGCACAACGACCTGGACAATGTCGGCTACACCGCGCGCCACCACACCTTCTTCGAGATGCTGGGGAATTTCAGCTTCGGCGACTATTTCAAGGAACAGGCCATCACCCATGCCTGGGAGGTTCTGACCAAGGACTTCGCCCTGCCGAAGGACAGGCTGCTCGTCACCGTCTATTCCGAGGATGAGGAAGCCCCCGTCTATTGGAAGAAGGTGGCGGGCCTGCCCGACAGCCGCATCATCCGCATCCCGACCAGCGACAATTTCTGGCGCATGGGCGACACCGGCCCCTGCGGCCCCTGTTCCGAGATCTTCTTCGACCACGGCGACAAGGTGGCCGGTGGCCCGCCGGGCAGCGCGGACCAGGATGGCGACCGCTTCATCGAGATCTGGAACCTCGTCTTCATGCAGTACGAGGAAGGCCCGCCCGGCACCCGCGTGTCGCTGCCGCGCCCCTCGATCGATACCGGCATGGGGCTGGAGCGTTTCGCCGCCATCCTGCAGGGCAAGCACGACAACTACGACACCGACACGATGCGTGCCCTGATCCTGGCCAGCGCCGAGGCGACCGGGCAGGACCCGGATGGCGCCTTCCGCGCCAGCCACCGCGTCGTCGCCGACCATCTGCGCGCCGGCACCTTCCTGATCGCCGATGGCGTGCTGCCGTCCAATGAGGGGCGCGGCTATGTGCTGCGCCGCATCCTGCGCCGCGCCATGCGCCACGCGCACATGATGGGCGCGCGGGAACCGCTGCTGCACCGGCTGGTCCCCGTGCTGACCCGCCAGATGGGCGCGGCCTACCCCGAGATCCTCCGCGCCGAGGCGCTGGTGATCGAGACGCTGCGGCTGGAGGAGACGCGCTTCCGCAACCTGCTCGACCGCGGCCTCGGCCTGCTGGCGGAGGAGACGGGGCGTCTTGGCGACAAGGGCGTGCTGCCGGGCGATGTCGCCTTCAAGCTCTACGACACCTTTGGCTTCCCGCTGGACCTGACGCAGGACGCGCTGCGCGGGGAAGGCAAGACCGTGGACGTCGCCGGCTTCGAGGCCGCGATGGCCGAACAGAAAAAGCGCGCCCGCGCCGCCTGGGCCGGCAGCGGTGAGGCCGCGACGGAAACGCTCTGGTTCGACCTGAAGGAGAAGCTCGGCGCCAGCGAGTTCCTCGGCTATTCGACCGAGACGGCGGAAGGCGCGATCCTGGCTATCGTACGCGACGGTCAGGTGGTGGACTCCGCGCCGGTCGGCGCGGAGGTCGCGGTGGTGCTGAACCAGACGCCCTTCTACGCCGAAAGCGGCGGCCAAGTGGGCGATGCCGGCGTGATCTCGGCTGGCGATGCCTGCCGCATCACGGTGCGCGACACGCAGAAGAAGTTTCCCGAGTTCTTCGTCCACTACGGCGTGGTGGCGCATGGCGAGGTGAAGGTCGGGCTTCCCGTGCTGGCCGAAGTTGACCATCTGCGCCGCTCCGCGATCCGCGCGCACCACTCCGCGACGCATCTTCTCCATGAAGCGCTCCGCCGGCGGCTCGGCACGCATGTGGCCCAGAAGGGCTCGCTGAACGCGCCGGACCGGCTGCGCTTCGACGTCTCCCACAACGCGCCGATGTCGGATGAGGACCTCGCCTGGGCCGAGGCCGAGGTGAATGCCCGCATCCGCGAGAATGCCGAGGTGGTGACCCGCCTGATGACCCCGGAGGAAGCCGTGGCCGCCGGCGCGATGGCGCTGTTCGGCGAAAAATACGGCGAGGAAGTCCGCGTGGTCGGCATGGGCCACGACCCTGCGGCGGTCGAGAAGCACGGGGTCTATTCGCTGGAACTCTGCGGCGGCACGCATGTGCGCCGCACCGGCGATATCGGCCTGTTCCGCATCCTGGGCGAAGCCGCCGTCAGCGCCGGTGTGCGCCGCGTGGAAGCCGTGACCGGCGAAGCCGCGCTGCGCGTGATCGAGGAACGCGACCGCCAGCTGAACGAGGCCGCGGCGACGCTGAAGGTCCGCCCCTCCGAACTCGCCGAACGCATCGCGACCCTGGTCGCGGAACGCCGCAAGCTGGAACGCGATGTGGCGGAGCTCCGCAAGAAGCTCGCGACCGGCGGCGCGGCGGCGGAGGTGGAGACGATTGCCGGCCTCCGCGTCGCGCTGCGCGATGTGGGAGAGATGCCGGCGCGCGACCTGAAGGGCCTGGCGGAGGCGATTCTGAAGGGCGGCACGGCGGATGTCGTGGCGCTGGTTTCGACCGAGGCCGGCAAGGCGTCCATCGTCGCGGGCCTTGGCGAGGCCGCGAAGGGCAAGGCAGATGCGGTGGCGCTGGTGCGCGCCGCGAGCGCCGCCGTCGGCGGCAAGGGCGGCGGCGGCAAGCCCGACATGGCGCAGGCCGGCGGCCCCGACGGCGACAAGGCGGCCGAGGCGCTGGCGGCGGTGCGCGAGGTGCTGACGCACGGCGTGACGGCCTGATGGATCACCGCGTGCGGGCACGGGCGCTTGGCTTCGTGCCGGGCCTGTTCCCGCCCGGCCCGCTGAACGCCATCACCGATGTCGCCGGCATCCGCGTCGGCCAGGTGACGGTGATGGAAGGGGAGGCGACGCGCACCGGCGTCACCGCGATCCTGCCGCATGGCGGGAACCCCTATCAGCACCGCGTCCCGGCCGGGCTGTTCGCGATGAACGGCTTCGGCAAGATGGCCGGCGTGACGCAGGTGCAGGAACTCGGCGAGATCGAGACGCCGATCCTGCTGACCAATACGCTCGCCGTCGGCCGCGCCATGGAGGCGCTGGTGGACTGGACCCTGGTCCAGAAGGGGAACGAGGCCGTCCGCAGCGTCAACGCGCTGGTGGGCGAGACCAATGACGGGCGGCTGAACGACATCCGCGCCCGCGGCGTGACCGCCGAGCACATGCGCGCCGCGCTGGAAGCCGCGGTGGCGGGACCGGTGGCGGAGGGCAGCGTCGGCGCCGGCACCGGGACCATGTCCTTCGGCTGGAAGGGGGGGATCGGCACCTCCTCTCGCGTCCTGCCGGACGCGCTGGGCGGCTTCACCCTGGGCGCGCTGGTGCAGGCGAATTACGGCGGCGCGCTGGTGATGGATGGCCTGCCGGTCGGCCGGCTGCTGGGGACATACTACCTGGCCGAACATGTGGCGCAGCAGGCGGATGCGGATGGCTCGGTGGTGGTGGTCCTGGCCACCGATGCACCGCTGTCCGATCGCAACCTGCAACGCCTGGCGCGCCGGGCGATGGCGGGTATCGCGCGGACCGGCGCGGCCTTCTCCGACGGGTCCGGCGACTATGCCATCGCCTTCGCCACCCACAGGGATGTCATCCGCACACCGGCGAAGCGCGCGGCGGTGGCAAGCCAGGCCGATTGGCCGAATGATCGCATGTCGCCCCTGTTCGTCGCCGCCATCGAGGCGACGGAGGAAGCGGTGCTCAATGCGCTGACCATGGCGACGACGGTGGAAAGCCGGATCGGCGGCAAGCGCGCCGTGGGCCGCGCGCTGCCGCTGGATCGGGTGCGGGAGATTGCAGCGGCGCGAGGCTGACCTTCACCCCGCGGGCCGCAGTGCATCCCGCACCACGGAGCGGAATTCGCGCCGGTGCAGCTCGCGCAGCACGAAGAGGCTTGCCATCACCAGCGCCAGCGGGTGCACGATCCAGGCCAGCGCCGCGAGCCCGAAATAGTAGCTCCGCAAGCCGGTCGTGAAGTGCCGCGCCGCGCGGTTCAGCACGCGTGCCGCCGCATCCGCCTGGGCGGGGCCGTCCGGATCCGCCGCGCTCGGCATCGCGCCCACCAGGATCGAGCCGTAGTTGAACTGCCTGAGCGCCCAGGTCAGCTCGAAGAAGGCGTTGACGAAGATCAGCAGCAGCAGGCCGATCTTGATTTCCCACAGCAGCTGGCTCGGCACCGAGGCCCAGGGCAGGGCGGCCACCACGCGCTGGCCGAGATCGGAGGCGCCGAGCAACGCCACCAGGCCGCCGAGGATCAGGATCGAGGTCGTGGCCAGGAAGCTCGTTGTGTTCATCAGATTGCCGATCGCCGCCATGTCGGCGATGCGGTTCTCGCGCTGCAAGGTGGCGCGCATCCAGCGGATGCGGTGCATGTCCATGGCCGCGATCACGCTCCGTGCGCGGATCGAGGGCACGCGGTCCACGATGGTGGCGTAGGCGAGCCAGCAGGCGACGAACAGGACCAGCGCGATCCAGTCCAGCGGGGCGAAGGGCGACATGGGCTGACCCTACCCCGCAAAGCGAAACGGCCGCCAGCCCGAAGGCTGACGGCCGCCTGCGAGGGGTGCCGCGGCGCGTGGCCGCGGCGCAGGGTCAGGCCATCTTCTTCTGCAGGTTCTCGTCGAGCTTGGCGAGGAAGGCCTGGGTGTTCATCCAGGGCTGGTCCTTGCTGATCAGGATCGCGAGGTCCTTGGTCATGTGCCCGCTCTCGACCGTCTCGATGCAGACGGCTTCCAGCGCGTTCGCGAAGTCCACCACATCCTGCGTGCCGTCGAACTTGCCGCGGTACTGCAGGCCGCGCGTCCAGGCGAAGATCGAGGCGATCGGGTTCGTGCTGGTCTCACGGCCCTTCTGGTGTTCGCGGTAGTGGCGCGTCACCGTGCCGTGCGCGGCCTCGGATTCCACCGTGTTGCCGTCCGGGGACAGCAGCACGGAGGTCATCAGGCCCAGGCTGCCGAAGCCCTGCGCCACGATGTCGGACTGCACGTCGCCATCGTAGTTCTTGCAGGCCCAGACATAGCCGCCTTCCCACTTCAGCGCGCAGGCCACCATGTCGTCGATCAGCCGGTCCTCATAGGTCAGGTTCGCGGCCTTGTAGCGATCGGCGAACTCGGCGTCGAAGACGCGGCGGAAGATGTCCTTGAACTCGCCGTCATAGGCCTTGAGGATCGTGTTCTTGTGGCTGAAGTAGACCGGGTAGTTCCGGGCCAGCCCGTAGTTCAGGCAGGCGCGGGCGAAGCCCTCGATCGACTTGCGGGTGTTGTGCATGCCCATCAGCACGCCGCCGCCTTCGGGGAAGTTCGTGACTTCCATCGTGATCGGCTCGCCGCCGCCGGCCGGCGTCCAGGTCAGCGTCGCCTTGCCAGCGCCGGGGATCTTCGTCTCGGCCGCGCGGTAGATGTCGCCATAGGCATGGCGGCCGACGACGACCGGCTTGTTCCAATGCGGCACCAGGCGGGGGACGTTCTTGCAGATGATCGGCTCGCGGAAGATCGTGCCATCGAGGATGTTGCGGATCGTCCCGTTCGGGCTGCGCCACATCTTCTTGAGGTTGAATTCCTGCACCCGCGCTTCGTCAGGCGTGATGGTCGCGCACTTCACGCCGACGCCATACTGCTTGGTGGCGTTCGCGGCATCCACCGTCACCTGGTCGTCGGTCTGGTCGCGATACTCGACACCGAGGTCGTAGTACTTCAGGTCGATATCCAGGTAAGGCAGGATGAGCTTCTGCTTGATGAAGCCCCAGATGATGCGGGTCATCTCATCCCCGTCCATCTCGACGACGGGGGTCTTTACCTTGATCTTGGCCATGCCGATCCTCAATGGGCCCTTTGGGCCCTGTCCTTATGCCTGCCTTCGTCAACGCCGGGGCATGCGCGATGGTCGGCCCCGAGCCAAGTGGGCGGGGCCGGTCGGCGCAGTCCTGACCGCGGCGGCAACATGCCAATCCGCTCCCGGTGCGACAAGCCCGCCCGGGCGCAGGCTTGTCGCCGGGCCGGGCGCAAGGCTAGACCCACGACGGTAAAGCCTATCCGAACCGCTCGGGATCAGGATGCCGGACGGTCCCGGTCCCCTCCGGACCGGCGGCGCCCAGGGCCCGCCCCCGCGGTCGTGCCGATGAAGGATCAGCTCTGGTGAACCCGCCCCACTCCCCCGCCGCCCCCCTGCGGGAAGCGCTGGAATGCCCGCATTGCGGGGAGGCGACGCTGCCCAATGCCCTGGCGGATGGCAGCCTGGTCTGTTCCTGCGCGGCGGAGCGGCTGCTGGTCCCCCTGGTTGCGCCCGGCTCCCCAGCGCCCAAGTGAAGGCGAGACGAGAAAGGACCACGCCATGCTGCTGCGCTGCGCGACGGGAATGATGAGGGGGCCGCTGGGCCTCGCGGCCGGGCTTGCCTTCGCGGGCGGGATCGCGGCGGGTGTCGCGCTGGGTGCGGGCGCCGCCGCGGCCGCTATGCTCGGCAAGCGGATGTGGGAGGAACGGCAGGGCTGGTCCTCCGGCACCGCCGATGACACCCCGCCGGCCGAACCCGCAGACGCGCCGCTGACCTGAAGCGCGGGCCGGCGGTCAGCCCGGGCGGTCAGTCCGGGATGATCGCCGTCGCCTCGATCTCGACCCGGGCCTCGGCTTCGACGAGGGCGACCACCTGCATCAGGGCCATGGCGGGGAAGTGCCGGCCCATGACCTCGCGATAGGCCGGGCCGAGGTCCTTCAGGCAGGCGCGGTATTCCGCCATGTCCACCACATACCAGGTCAGGCGGCCGATATGTTCCGGCCCGCCGCCCGCCGCCTGTAGCACCGCCAGGATGTTGAGCAGGGCCTGGCGTGTCTGGGCGACCAGCCCCGCAGGGAAGTGCCCGTCACGGTCCCAGCCCACCTGCCCGCCGACCAGCACGATGCGCCCGCGCCCCATCATGCCGTTGGAATAGCCCCGCGGCTTCGGCCAGCCTTCGGGCTGCAAGGCGGTCAGCGGCGATGTCATCGGGCGGCGTCCTCGGCGGCCTGCTGTCGCAAGGCGAAGCGTTGCAGCTTGCCCGTCTCGGTGCGCGGCAGCGCCGGCACGAAGACGATGCTGCGCGGGTATTTGTAGGGCGCGATCTCGCGCTTCACATGATCCTGCAGGGCCTTCGCCATCGCCTCATCCGCCGCATGGCCGGGGGCGAGCACGACATAGGCGCGCACCACCATCCCGCGTTCGGCATCGGGCGCGGCCACGACGCCGCATTCCTTGACGGCGGGATGGGTCAGCAGCGCGGCTTCCACCTCCGGCCCCGCGATGTTGTAGCCGGCGGAGACGATCATGTCGTCGTTGCGCGCCTGGTACCAGAAATAGCCGTCCTGGTCCTGGACATAGGTGTCGCCGGTGATGTTCCAGCCCTGCTGCACATACTGGGCCTGTCGCGGATCGGCGAGGTAGCGGCACCCGGTCGGGCCGCGCACCGCCAGCCGTCCCGGCGTGCCGCGCGGCACCTCCCCGCCCGCCTCATCCACCACCTTCGCCTCATAGCCCGGCACGGGCAGGCCCGTGGCGCCGGGGCGGATGCGGTCCTCGGTCGCGGCGATGAAGATGTGCAGCAGCTCCGTCGCCCCGATGCCGTCCATCAGCTTCAGGCCGGTCGCCGCCCGCCATGCCTCGAACACCGCCTTCGGCAGGGCTTCCCCGGCCGAGACGCATGTCCGCAGGCTGGACAGGTCGTGCTGCGCCGCGAGGCCCGCCATCACGCGATAGGCCGTCGGCGCGGTGAAGCAGATGGTCGCGCGGTGGCGCGCGATGGCGGTCGCCAGATCCTCGGGCGAGGCCTTCTCCAGCAGGATGGCGGTCGCGCCGACGCGGAAGGGGAACAGCACCAGCCCGCCCAGGCCGAAGGTGAAGGCCAGCGGCGGGGAGCCGATGAAGACATCCGAGGGGTCGGGCCGCAGAACCTGCATCCCATAGCCGTCGCAGATCGCCAGCATGTCCCGGTGGAAATGCAGCGTGCCCTTCGGCTCTCCGGTGCTGCCGCTGGTGAAGCCGATCAGGCACACATCCTCGGCCGCTGTGTCGCAGGCGGTGAAGCCGGGTGCCGCCGCCTCGCAGAGCCTTTCCAACTGGCCGTCGCCCCAGGTGATCACGTGCCGCAGATCCGGCGCCTCCGCCTTCCACAATTCCTCGGCCAGCCGCGCATCGCAGAGCGCGTGGGAAATGCGCCCCTTCCGCAGCATCTGGCCGAGTTCCTTCGCGCGCAGCAGCGGCATGCTGGCGACCACCACGCCGCCCGCCTTCAGCACCGCGAAATAGGCCGCGACCATCCAGGCACTATTGGCGCTTCGCAGCAGCACGCGGTTGCCGGGCACCAGGCCGAAGCGCGTGACGAGCACCCGGGCGATGCGATCGACCCGGTCCGCAAGCTGGCTGTAGGTGAGGGTCTCGGCCGGGGTCACGATGGCCGGGTGGTTGCCGCGGCCGCGCGCGATGTTGCGGTCGAGCAGTTCGGTGGCGCAGTTGAGCCGCGCCGGATAGCGGAATTCCGGCCGGTCGAGCAGCAGGTCCGGCCATTGGTCCGGCGGCGGCAGATTGTCGCGCGTGAAGCTGTCGAGATGCGCGCTCGGCGCCAGCTCTCCGCGTTTCATCCCGTCCTCCCCGCCTTCCGGATCATGTCCCTGTCGGCGCGGCGCCATTTCGCCGCTCGCGTTCCATGCGCGCGATCACCACGCGCTGGATCTCGGACGCCCCCTCATAGACGCGGAGCGCCCGGACTTCCCGGTACAGCTCCTCCGCCTTGTGGCCGCGCGTCACGCCGAGGCCACCATGGATCTGGACGCAGCGATCCGCCGCGCGTTGCGCGGTCTCGGTCGCGTGCAGCTTGGCCATCGACGCCTCGCGCGTCACGCGCGCCGCGCCGGAATCCTTCAGCCACGCCGCGCGATAGACGAGCAGCGCGGAGGCCTCGACCTCCGTCGCGCTGTCGGCGATGGCGGCCTGGGACATCTGCTGGTCGAACAGCGTTCCGCCGAAGATGGCGCGGGACGTGGCGTGACCCACCGTCAAGTCCAGCGCCCGTCGCGCGAAGCCCAGCGCGGCGGCGCCCACGGTCGCGCGGAAGACATCCAGCGTGCCCATCGCCACCCGGAACCCGTCGCCCGGCTTGCCGATCATGTTCTCCGCCGGCACGCGCACCGCATCGAGCGCCAGGGTGGCCAGCGGATGCGGCGCGGTGACGTCGATCCGCGCCTCGATCGCGAAGCCCGGCGTGTCGGCCTCCACCAGGAAGGCGCTGAGCCCCTTCGCGCCCGGCGCTTCCCCGGTGCGGGCGAAGACGATGTAGGTGGCGGCGATGCCACCATTGCTGATCCAGGTCTTGCGGCCGGTCAGGCGGTAATGGCCGTTGCCATCCTTCTCCGCCACCGTCGCCAGGGCCGCGACATCGCTGCCCGCCTCGGGTTCGCTGAGTGCGAAGGCGGCCAGCGCGGTGCCAGCGCGCGCGCCGGGCAGCACCATCTCGCGCTGGCGTGCCGTGCCGAATAGCGTGATCGGCCCTGTGCCGAGCCCCTGCATCGCGAAGGCGAAATCGGCGAGCCCGGCATGCCGCGCCAGGATATCTCGCGCGAGACACAGCGAGCGGACATCCAGCCTGCCATCCTCGGGGCAGGGCACCCGCAACAGCCCGGCCTCGCCCATGGCGCGGGCGAGGTTGATCACGCTGCCATCGGCGTCGTGCTCGTCCGACAGGCGTTCGGCCTGCGCGGAAGCCCAGGCTTCAACCTCGGCCGCCCAGGCGCGATGGCGCTGGTCCAGGAAGGGCCAGTCGAGGAAGGAGGTATCCGGCATCAATCGCCCCTGAACACGGGCCGTTCCTTCGCGACGAAGGCGTCATAGGCCCGGCGGAAATCCTGCGTGGTCATGCACAGCGCCTGCGCCACGGCTTCCGCCTCGATGGCCTGGTCCACGGACATGGCCCATTCCATCTGCAGCATCCGCTTGGTCATGGCATGGGCGAAGGAGGGGCCTTCCGCGATCCCGGCCGCCATGGCCATCGCTGCGTCCTGCAACGCGTCTGGCGCATGCAGCGCGTTGAAGAAGCCCCAGGCCAGGCCTTCCTCGCCGCCCAGGCTGCGGCCGAGATACAGCAACTCGCTCGCGCGCCCCTGGCCGACCAGGCGCGGCAGGATGGCGCAGGCGCCCATGTCGCAGCCCGCGAGGCCGACGCGGTTGAACAGGAAGGCGACCTTGGCGCGCGGCGTGCCAAGCCGGATATCGGCCGCCATCGCGATGATCGCACCCGCGCCCGCCGCGATGCCGTCCACGGCGGCGACGATCAGCTGCGGGCAGGCGCGCATCGCCTTCACCAATTCGCCCGTCATGGCCGTGAAGCACATGAGCCCCTTGGTGTCGCGGTCCAGCAGCGGCCCGATGATCTCATGCACATCGCCGCCGGAGCAGAAATTGCCGCCCGCGCCGGTCACGACGAAGGCGCGCACCGCATCGTCATGCGCCGCCGCGCGCAGGATCGCCGCCATCTCCGCATAGCTGTCGAAGGTCAGCGGGTTCTTCCGCTCCGGCCGGTCGAGCGTCAGCGTCGCGACGGCGCCCGCGATGTCGAGCTTCAGGTGCTGCGCGCGGTAGTCGGCAAGCCGGCCCGCGATGGCCGTGATCATGGCAAGTCCTCCGTTATCAAGGCAGCGCGCACGGAGGCCTTGGCGCGGCCCAGCAGGCGGAACAGCGTGGCGCGGTCCTCCGGCTGCAGCCCATCCAGCAGGCTGGCGATCCAGGCCTCATGCGCGGCGGATTGGCGCGCGAATTCGCGCCGTCCGCGCGGCGTCAGGCGCAGCAGCTGCGCGCGGCGGTCGCCGGGCCGCGCGCGGCGTTCCACCAGCCCTTCCGCCTCCAGCCGCGCAGCAAGGCCGGTGACGTTGCCGTTGCTGACCATCATCCGCTGCGAGATCTCGCCGAGCGTCATGCCGCCGCCGGCGCGGTCCAGCGCGGCCATCAGGTCGAAACGCGGCAGCGTGGTGCCGAAGTCGCGCCGCAGCCGCGCGCGGACCTCGCCTTCGACCAGCGTGGTGCAGGTCAGCATCCGCAGCCAGAGCCGCAATTCATCCTTGTGCCCCGGCGGCGCGTGGGCCAGCGCCGATTCCGCATCCAGCGCGGGCGGGGCGATGGTGTCGGCGGCGCTCACGTCTCGCCCCCATCCACCGCGATGGCCTGGCCATTGATGGCGGAGGCGCCAGGGCCGCAGAGCATCAGCACGGCCTCTGCCACCTCGGCCGGCCGGACCAGGCGCTTCTGGGGATTGTGCTTCGCCAGCTCCGCGCGGGCCTCGGCCTCGCTGCGGCCGGTCTTGGCGACGATCCGCGCGATGGCGTCGCCGACGAGATCGGTGTCGGTGAAGCCGGGGCAGACGGCGTTCACCGTGACGCCCTTCGCCGCCACTTCCTGTGCCAAGGCCCGCGTCAGGCCGAGCAGCGCATGCTTCGCGGCGACATAGGCGCTGACATAGGGATAGCCCTTCACGGCGGCGGTGGAGGCGATATGCACCACCCGCCCGAAGCCCGCTTCCAGCATGGGGGGCAGCACGGCTTGCGTGACGGCGACCGCGCCCATCACGTTCACGCGCCACATGCGGTCGAACAGCGCCGCATCCGATTGCAGGAAGGGCGCGCTTTCGGCGGCGCCGGCGGCATTCACCAGCAGCGCGAAAGGCGGAAGGGCAGGGGGGGCGGTGATGTCGCCTTGCAGCATGGCCGCGGCATCGCCGCGGTCCACGACGGCGCGCAGCGGGGCCTCCCGCCGGCCCATCACGGTCACGCGCGCGCCGGCCGCCGTCAGGGCGGCGGCGCAGGCGGCGCCGATGCCGCTGCCGCCGCCGGTCACCAAGGCCTCCAGCCCATGCAGCGTGCCGCTTCGCATCCGCCCTCCGATGCTTGAACCCTAAAACAATGGGTCGGCGAGGCGCAACCACGCTTCTCCATTGCCCGGCTGATCCTTGAAGCCTAAACTAATATCCTGTTCGGAAGGGGGTGCGCGAGCGATGCGGATCGCGGTGATCGGCGGCGGCCCGGCGGGGCTGTATTTCGCCATCCTGATGAAGCGCGACCGGCCGGAGGCGCGCATCACCGTGGTGGAGCGCAACCGCCCGGACGACACCTTCGGCTTCGGCGTGGTGTTCAGCGACGCGACGCTCGACACCTTCCGCGCGGCGGATGAGCCTTCGTACCGTGCCATCACGAACAGCTTCGCCTATTGGGACGATATCGAGATCCATGCGCGGGGCGCGGTGCATCGTATCGGCGGCAACGGCTTCTGCGGCTGTTCGCGCCGGACGCTGCTGCTGCTGCTGCAGGACCGGGCCCGCGCGATCGGCGTCGAGTTGGAGTATGGCCGGGATGCGATGCCGGAGGACTTCCCCGATGCCGACCTGATCGTCGCGGCGGATGGCATTAATTCACCGATCCGCACCCGCTGGCAGGACCATTTCCAGCCCGAACTCGACCTGCGCCCGAACCGCTTCGCCTGGATGGGCTCCACCCGCCCCTTCGACGCCTTCACCTTCTTCTTCAAGGAACGGCCCGAGGGCATCTTCATCGCGCATTGCTACCAGTATGAGGCCGGCGCCAGCACCTGGGTGCTGGAAACCGACCCCGCCACCTTCGCCCGCGCCGGCCTGGACGGGATGAATGAGGCCGAGAGCGCGCGCTTCCTGGAATCCGTCTTCGCCGAGGAATTGCAGGGCCACCGCCTTGTCACGAACCGCAGCCTCTGGCGGCGCTTCCCGATGATCCGCTGCGCGCAATGGACGAAGGACAACATCGTCCTGCTCGGCGACGCCAAGGCGACCGCGCATTTCTCCATCGGGTCCGGCACAAAGCTGGCGATGGAGGATGCGATCGCGCTGCATGCGGCATTTCGGGCCGGCGGAGGCGTGCGCGACTGCCTTTCGCGGTTCGAGACGGCGCGGCGGGAGGATGTCGAGAAGACCCAGCACGCCGCCGATGTCTCGCTCGTGTGGTTCGAGCATGTGAAGCGCTTCTGGCATTTCGACCCGCAGCAATTCGCCTTCGGCGTCATGACGCGGTCCAAGGCCATCACCTGGGACAATCTGGCGTTGCGCGCGCCCGACTTCGTCGCCAGGACGCAGCAGGTCTTCGCGGAGCAGACGAAGGCGCGGGGCCTAGCCGCCAGCCCCGCCAAGCCGCCGATGTTCCAGCCCTTCGCGCTGCGGGACATGACGGTCGCGAACCGCGTTGTCGTCTCGCCCATGTGCCTCTACAGCGCGGAAGCGGGCGTGCCGGGGGACTTCCACTTCCAGCATTACGCGGCGCGCGCGTTGGGGGGCGCAGGCCTCGTCTTCACGGAGATGACCTGCGTCGCGGAGGATGCGCGGATCACGCCGGGGTGCACGGGTCTGTGGAACGACACGCAGGAAGCGGCCTGGGCGCGGCTGGTGGCGTTCACCCATCGGCACACCCAGGCGAAGCTCTGCATCCAGCTCGGCCATGCCGGGCGCAAGGGCGCGACGAAGCTGATGTGGGATGGGATCGACCAGCCGCTGGAGGACGGCGCTTGGCCGATCCTCTCGGCCAGCGCGGTGCCCTATTTCCCGCATAGCCAGGTGCCGCGCGCGATGACGCGGGCGGATATGGACCGCGTGCGCGACGACTTCGTCGCCGCGACGCGGCGTGCCGAACGCTGCGGCTTCGACATGCTGGAACTGCATTGCGCCCACGGCTACCTGCTGGCCTCCTTCCTCTCGCCGCTGACCAATCTCCGTGACGATGAGTATGGCGGCGACATCGAGAACCGCCTGTGCTACCCGCTGGAGGTCTTCGCCGCCATGCGCGCCGCCTGGCCGGCCGCGAAGCCGATATCGGTCCGGATTTCCGCGACGGATTGGAAGGATGGCGGGCTGACGGATGAGGATTGCCTCGCCATCGCCCGAGCCTTCGCGGCGGCGGGGGTGGATCTGGTCGATGTCTCCACTGGCCAGACCGTCCATGATGCGGAGCCTGTCTATGGCCGCATGTTCCAGGTCCCGTGGTCCGACATGATCCGGAACGAGGCCGGCGTGGCGACGATGTGCGTGGGCAACATCACCACGGCCGACCAGGTGAATACGATTCTCGGGGCGGGCCGTGCCGACCTTGTCGCACTGGCGCGGCCGCATCTGACCAACCCGTCCTTCACCCTGCACGCCGCCGCGCAATATGGCGTGCGGGATATCGCCTGCCCGCCGCAATATCTTTGGGGCAAGGACGCCCTGCTTCGCAACACGGCGCGCGAGCAGGCCGACCTTCGCGAACTCCGCCTGAAGGCGCGGCCGCGGAGCCACGCGCCCTCTGCCGATGCGCCGGCGTCCCCACCCCTGCGCTGAGGCGGTGGCCTCGCTGTGACGTGAGGGATCGGGCTGATCCAGCCTCGCTCGCTTTGCGGTAGTCTACCCTGCGTCTCCGAGGAAGCTGCCGCAGGGGTTGAGGACGGGATGGAAGGCAACGCAGCGCTGGTGGGTCTGTCGCGCGCCAGTACGACGCTGGGCCTTGCCGCCACATCCGAGCATGAATTGCAGGAACGCGGCTTCGACGTCGTGGCCGCGCTGTTCGGGACGCCGGATGCGGCGCCGGGCAAGCTGCCTGATGCGGCGCTCGCGCTGCTGATGCATGGGATGATCCTCGATTTCGTCGCGCGCCGCTTGCCGGGACCGGGCTGCGATGTGCTGGAGGAGCGGATCCGCTTCGTGGCGGATCCCGCGGTCGGCGATCGGGTTGTCATCACCGGGAAGATCGCCGCGCGGCCGAGCGCCGAGACGGCGACCGTCGCGATAACGCTGGACTGCGTGCGCGGGCTGCTCGCCGAGGGCACCGTCGAGGTGCGCCTGCCCGCCGAGCCCGTCACCCTGCGTCCTGAGGCGCGACCCGATATCATCCTGCACAGCCATCGCCATCTGGAACGGCTGATGTCGCGCGCGGCCGCGGCGCCGCCGATATCGGCCGCGGTGGCCTGGCCCTGCGACCGGGACAGCCTGCTCGGCCCCTGGCAGGCGATGCAGGCGGGCGGCTTTCACCCCATCCTGGTCGGACCGCGCGGGGAGATGGAGAAGGCCGCCAAGGCCGCCGGCATTTCCCTCGATGGCTGCGAGGTGGTGGAGGCCGCGACGCCCGCCGATGCCGCCGCCGCCGCCGCCCGGCTTTGCCGCGACGGGGCGGCGCAGGCCCTGATGAAGGGCAGCCTCCATACCGATGAGCTGATGGCGGCTGTCGTAGCGCGGGAGGCAGGTCTGCGCGGGACGCGGCGCATCAGCCATGTCTTCGCGATGGATGTGCCCTCATACCACAAGCCGTTGTTTGTCACCGACGCCGCGATCAACATCGCGCCCGATCTGATGACCAAGGCCGATATCGTCCAGAACGCGATCGACATGCTGCATGCGCTCGGCAACCCGCTGCCGAAGGTCGCTATCCTGTCGGCGGTGGAGACGGTGAACCCGAAGATTCCCGGCACGCTGGATGCCGCGCTGCTGTGCAAGATGGCGGATCGGGGCCAGATCACGGGTGCGCTGCTGGATGGGCCGCTGGCCTTCGACAACGCGATCAGCCGGGCGGCGGCGCAGATCAAGAAGATCGCCTCCCCGGTCGCGGGGGATGCGGATGTGCTCGTCGTGCCGGACCTCGAGGCCGGCAACATGCTGGCAAAGCAGCTCAGCTACCTCGCGGGTGCGGACAGCGCGGGCATCGTGCTGGGCGCGAAGGTGCCGGTGATCCTGACCAGCCGCGCGGACAGCGTCGCGTCGCGTCTCGCCTCGATTGCGCTGGCACGGCTTCTGGCATCGGCTACGGGGCGGGGGGGCGCATGACGGACCAGCTGATCGGCGTCATCAATGCCGGGTCGTCGTCGTTGAAATTCTCCGTTTATGCGGGGGATGAACGTCTTCTCGACGGTCAGGTGGATGGCATCGGCGTGCGGCCCGCGGCCAAGGCGCGCGATGCGAAAGGTGCGGCGCTGCCTGCGCCTGAACTCGGGGGATCGCCGCCCGCGACGCCGGCGGATGCGTTGGTCGCCATCATGCCCTGGCTCCATGATCGGCTTGGTGGGCGGCGCTTCGCGGCCCTCGGTCATCGCGTGGTGCATGGCGGGCCGAACCATGCCGCGCCAAGCCTGGTGACACCGGCGCTGCTGGCGGAACTCGACACGCTTTCGCCGCTCGCGCCGCTGCACCAGCCGCACAATCTGGCGCCGATCCGCGCCGCGATGCAGCGCGCGCCGGACCTGCCGCAGGTCGCCTGCTTCGACACCGCGTTTCACCGCACCATCCCGGAAGTGGCGCAGGTCTTTGCCCTGCCGTACGAGATGGCCGCGCGCGGCATCCGCCGCTACGGCTTCCATGGCTTGTCGTATGACTACATCGCCTCGGTCCTGCCGCTTGCCGCCCCGGACATCGCGCACGGGCGAGTGGTCGTGGCGCATCTCGGCAACGGTGCCTCGCTTTGCGCGTTGCATGACGGGCGCAGCATGGCGACAACCATGGGTTTTTCGGCGCTGGATGGCCTGCCGATGGGCACGCGTTGCGGCCAGCTCGACCCCGCGGTGGTGCTTCACCTGTTGACGACGGAAGGCATGGACATCGAAGCGGTCGAGGCGCTGCTGTACCGCAAGTCGGGGATGCTCGGCCTGTCCGGCGTCTCGTCCGATTTCCGCGAGCTGTTGGCGAGCGATCAGCCGCGCGCGCGCTTCGCGATCGAGGTCTTCGTCCACCAGGTGGCGCGCAACATCGCCTCGATGGCCGGGGCGCTGGGCGGGCTCGATGGCATCGTCTTCACCGCAGGTGTCGGGGAGAATGCGGCGCCGATCCGTGCCGCCATCTGCACCGCCTGCGCGTGGCTGGGCGTGGAACTCGACACGGTGGCGAATCACGCGCGCGGCCCGCGCATCACCACCTCCGGAAGCCGCGTGGCGGCCTATGTCATCCCCACTGACGAGAACCTGATGATCGCCCGCCAGACACGCGCGCTGGTCGGTTGAGGAGCGAGGCATGGCGGGGAACGAAGCGTTACCGCGGGTGTTGGCCGGCAAGAAGGCGCTGATCGTCGGGGTCGCCAACGAGAATTCCATCGCATGGGGCTGCGCCGAGGCGATGCACCGCGCCGGTGCCGAGATCGCGATGACCTACCTGAATGAGCGCGCGAAGCCGCACGTCGAGGGGCTGGCGCAGCGCGTCGGCGCACCGATCTTCCTGCCTCTCGAAGTGCGCGATGCGGCGCAGGTGGAGGCGGTGTTCGCGGCCGTCGAGCAGCGCTGGGGCAGGCTCGATATCCTCGTTCACTCCATCGCCTTCGCCCCTCGGGATGCGCTGCAGGGCCGGGTGGTGGACTGCCCGCGCGAGGGGTTCCTCGCGGCGATGGATGTCTCCTGCTGGTCCTTCATCGACATGGCGCGCCGCGCGGAGCCGCTGATGGAGGACGGGGGCACGATGCTCACCATGTCCTATCTCGGCGCGAATGAGGTGGTGGAGAATTACGGCATCATGGGGCCGGTGAAGGCCGCGCTGGAATCCGCCGTCCGCTATGTCGCGACCGAGCTTGGCCCGAAGGGCATACGCGTCCATGCATTGAGCCCCGGGCCGCTTGCTACCCGCGCGGCATCGGGCATCCGCGACTTCGACGAATTGATGGCGCGCGTCGCCACCCGTGCACCGGCGCGGCGTCTTGTCACGATCGGGGAGGTGGGGGCGGCCTCGGTATTCCTCGCCAGCGACTACGGCGCCGCGATGACCGGCGAGACGCTCTACATCGATGGGGGTTTCCACATCCTCGCCTGACGGCGCGGCACGCAGCGGAGACGGCAGATGAGCATCTTCGGCAGAGAGTTCAGCGCGGATGCCGTGCGCGGCTTCATCGACGGCAGGAAGGCCGCCGAGCTCGCGGAGAAGCGCGCCTATGAGGACGCGCAGAAGGCGGAGCGGGAGAAGCTCAAGGCGTCCTTCCAGGAGCGAGAGGTGCAGCCGGAGGCGCTGGAACGGATCGCGGCGCTGGTTCACAAGCAGATCGAGCGCGGCGAGAAGCAGGCGCTTATGCTGCAATTTCCGTCCGACTGGCTGCCCGACCAGGGGCGCGGCGTGACCAACCGGGATCCCGACTGGCATCTGAAGCTCGAGGGATTCCCGAAGCGCGCCCATGACTTCTTCGAGAAGGAACTCGCGCCGCGCGGCTTCCAGATCAAGGCGGAGATCCTCGACTGGCCCGGCGGGATGCCGGGGGATGTCGGGTTCTTCCTGACCTGGAAGCGGCCGGAGGAAGTGGCATGACGCGCCTGCTGCCCGACCCCTTCGGCATCCTGGACTACACGATCGATGCGACGCAGCGGTCGATCCTGTTCTGGGATACGCTGCGGCAGCGCGGCAATGCGTATCTGGAGCATACGCAGGCGGGCAATCCGCCGCTGTTGAAGTTCGACCATGAGCTTCTGCTCGATGCCCGCGGCTTCGCCGAGCATCCCTGCAACTACGCGCTGCTCCGCATCCTGCCCCGCCCCGGCGATGTGGCAACCGATGTCGCGCTACGCCCCTTCGTGGTGGTGGATCCGCGCGCGGGCCACGGCCCCGGTATCGGCGGCTTCAAGGATGACAGCGAGGTGGGCAATGCGCTGAAGGTCGGCCATCCGGTCTACTTCGTGACCTTCTTCCCCGATCCCGTGCCGGGCCAGAAGCTGATCGACATCATGCGCGCGGAAGCCCGCTTCCTCGAACTGATCCGTGCCCGCCATCCGGAGGCACCTGGCGGCCCCTGCGTCATCGGCAACTGCCAGGCGGGTTGGGCCATCATGGGGCTCGCCGCCCTGCGCCCTGATCTGCCTGGACCGATCCTCGTCGCCGGCTCGCCCCTGTCCTATTGGGCCGGCGCGCCGGGGCTCAATCCGATGCGCTACACAGGCGGCCTGCTGGGCGGCAGTTGGATGACGCATCTGATGAGCGATCTCGGCGCCGGGACCTTCGACGGGGCCCATCTGGTCCTGAATTTCGAAGGGCTGAACCCGGGCAACACCTGGTGGTCGAAATACACCAATCTCTTCGACAAGGCAGATACGGAACCGCCGAGATTCCTGGAGTTCGAGCGCTGGTGGGGCGGCTACTTCCTGATGAACCGGGAGGAGATCACCGCGATCGTCGACCAGCTCTTCGTCGGCAACAAGCTCGCCCGGGGTGAGGTGACGTCCGCAGACGGGAAGCTCCGGCTCGATCTTCGCAACATCCGCTCGCCGATCTGCGTCCTCTGTTCCTGGGGCGACGACATCACGCCGCCGCAGCAGGCGCTGAACTGGGTTCTCGATCTCTATGCCTCGGATGACGACCTCATCGCGCAGGGGCAGACCATCGTCTACAGCGTGCATCCGAAGGTCGGGCATCTCGGCATCTTCGTCTCCGGCGCGGTGGCGCAGAAGGAACATGCCGGCTTCGTCGAATTGCTCGATCTGATCGAGAGGCTGCCGCCCGGTCTCTATGAGATGCTGATCGAGGACAAGAAGCCCGAGATGCGGGCCGCAGACCTCGTGCCCGATCGCTATGTGACGCGCTTCGAGCGGCGGAGCCTGGAAGCCCTCGCGGCCCTGTGCGGCGACCGCGAAGGGGAACGGCCCTTCGAAGTGGTCAAGCGCGTGTCGGAGGTGAATACGGGACTCTACCAGGAGCTTGTCGCGCCCTTTGTGCGGGCCGGCGCGAATGCACAGGCGGCGGCTGCGCGGCGGATGTTCCATCCGCTGAGGGTCCAGCGCTGGGCGCTGTCCGACCTTAACCCGATGATGTGGCCCCTCGGGGCGCTGGCCGGCGTGGTGAAGGCAGACCGATGCCCCTGCGCCGAGGACAGCGCCTTCCGCGTGATGGAGCGCGCTGTCGCCGCCGCAGTGGAGCAGGGGCTCGAGACGGCGGCAAAGGCGCGGGACGGGGCGGCGGAACAGATCTTCCACGCAGTCTACGACAATCCGGTGACGCGCGCCGCCGTCGGGCTGCGCGATGTGCCGTCGCTGCAGCCCCTCGGCGCTGACCCGGCGCGGCGGGAATTGGCACGGCGGGAAGCGCAGGAGGTGCTGGCGCGCGCCGCGGAGGGCAGCGTCCGCGAAGGGATCGTGCGTCTGGTGATGATGCTGCTGAGCGATGGCGTGATCGATGAGCGCGGTCATCGCGCTATGCAGGCGGCCTGGGCGGGGCTGCCGGAGCGGTTCCGCGGCACGCAGGCGGAGATGCGCGAAGTGGTCCGGCGGGAAGCGCTTCTGCTGCGGACGGATCGCGCGGCGGCGCTGCGGGGATTGCGCGCGATCTTTGCCGATCCCGAGGACCGGGCCGTGGCGGAACGGGTGTTCCGGCAAGCGGCTGCGGCGGTCGGCGCGCGCATCGACATGACGCCGCAGGGCCCGGTGGCGAGGCTGCTGGATAGGGTGCCGCGGGTGCAGCCAGCCGGGGCGTGACCGGCGCCTGCGCTACAGATGCAGGTGCTTGTCCCGCACATCGGGGGATGCTTCCAGCTCCGCGCTCGTCCCGCTCCAGACGATCCGGCCCTTCTCGATCAGGCTGTGGCGATCGGCGAGCTTCAGCACCGCGGCTAGGTTCTTGTCGATCAGCAGGATCGCCTGCCCCTCGGCCTTCAGCTTCGCCAGCACCGACCAGATCTCCGCGCGAATGAGCGGGGCGAGGCCTTCCGTCGCCTCGTCCAGGATCAGGAGGCGCGGATTGGTCATCAGCGCGCGGCCGATCGCGACCATCTGCTGTTCGCCCCCCGACAGCTTGCCGCCGGGATTGCCGCGCCGTTCCTTCAGGCGCGGAAAGAAGTCGTAGACCGCATCCAGCGTCCAGCGCGGCGCGGCCCGGCCGCTGCGATTGGCGGCGGTGGCGAGCAGGTTTTCCTCGACGCTCAGGGTCGGGAAGACCTGGCGGCCTTCCGGCACCAGTCCCAAGCCGCGCTGGGCAATGAGGTGCGGCGCCTGGCCGGAGACGACGGCGCCATCCAGCCGCACATCGCCGCCCCAGATCCGGCCGCCCACCGTGGGCAGCAGCCCCATGATGGCGCGGATGGTCGTGGTCTTGCCCATCCCGTTGCGGCCCAGCAGGGTCACGACCTCGCCCGACCCGACCTCCAGCGAGACATCGAACAGGACCTGGCTGCCGCCATAGCCGGCCTGGACGCGATCGAGGCGCAGCATCACGCGACCTCCGGCAGGGGGATGTCGTCCTCGCCCAAATACGCGGCGCGCACCTCGGCATTGCCGCGGATCGCCTCCGGCGTACCAGTGGCGATGACGCGGCCATAGACGAGCACGGAGATACGGTCTGCCATGGCGAAGACCGCCTGCATGTCGTGTTCGACAAGTACGATGGTGTAGCGCTGCTTCAGGCCGCGCAGGATGCCGACGAGCCGTTCGGTTTCCTCCGGCCCGGCGCCGGCCAGGGGCTCGTCCAGCAGCAGCAGGCGCGGCTGCGTGGCGAGCGCGATGGCGAGTTCCAATTGCCGCTTCTCGCCATGGCTCATGGCGCCCGCTGGCGTATGCGCGCGCGCCGCGATGCCGACCTGATCGAGCGCCACCATCGCCGGCGCGTTGAGCTTCGCCTCCGATGCCGCCGGCTGCAGGAAGCGGAAGGAGGATCCCGCGCCGGCCTGCACGGCCAGCGCCACATTCTCCAGCGCGGTGAAGGCCGGGATCACCGAGGTGATCTGGAACGACCGCGCGAGGCCGAGCCGCGCACGGCGGGGCATCGACAGTGCGGTGATGTCGCGCCCCTCGAACAGGATCTGCCCGGAATCGAGCGGCAGCACGCCGCTGATCTCGTTGATCAGCGTGGTCTTGCCCGCGCCGTTCGGGCCGATCACCGCATGGATCTCGCCGGGCGTGACATCGAGGGAGACGTCATCCGTCACCGCCAGCCCGCCGAAGCGCTTGCGAAGGTTGCGGAGCGACAGCAGGGCGTCACTCATGCCGGCCCCCCGCGCGGCGCGTGGCCTTCAGGATCTGGGCGGGGACGCCGGACAGCCCGTTCGGCAGATACAGCACGGCCAGGATCAGCAGCACGCCGAAGATGATCCGCCAATGCTCCCATTGGTGGCTCAGCCATTCCTCCAGCAGCACGAAGCCGAGCGCGCCGACCAGCGCGCCATGCAGCCCCGCCACCCCGCCCAGGATGACCATGAACAGCAGCTCCCCCGAGCGCTGCCAGGAGAAATAGGCAGGGGCGACGAATTCCGTGGCGTTGGCGAAGAGGAAGCCGGACGCCCCGCCGATCCCGCCCGCGATCACATAGGCGACCAGGCGATAGGGGTAGGGATCGAAGCCCAGCGCCTGCACGCGCAAGGGATTGCCCTTCGCCGCGCGCAGCACGCGGCCGAAGCGGGATGCCAGCAGCAGCCGGCAGAGCAGCCAGGTCGTCGCCAGCGCGCCCACGCAGACGAAGTGGAAATTCAGCCGGTTCTCGAGGAAGCGAGAGCCGCCGATCTCCGAGCGCGCATACAGCGTGTAGCCATCGTCGCCCCCGTATCCGGCCAGCGAACTGGCCGTGAAGAAGGCCATCTGGCCGAAGGCGAGGGTGATCATGATGAAATGCACGCCGGAGGTGCGGATGGCGACCGCGCCGGTTACCAGCGCGAAGAGTGCCCCAGCCCCGATCGCGGCCGGCAACACGATGGCCGCATCGACGATCCGCGCATCGTCCAGGATCACCACCGCATAGGCGCCGAAGCCCAGCATCGCGGCATGACCCATGGAGACGAGCCCCGCGCCGCCGACCAACAGCGACAGCGCCACCGCCGCCATCGCCAGGATCATCGCGCGCGCCAGCAGGGTCAGGATCCAGCCATCGCCGAAGCCGATGAAGGGCGCTGCGGCCAGGATGAGAAGCAGGAGGATGGCGGGCGCCTCGGCGCGCAATGCGGGTCCCATCAGCCGGCGCGCACCGGAAAGAGGCCCGCGGGTCGGATGGCGAGGATGGCCGCCATGGCGATATAGACCAGCATGGAGGCCACCGCCGCGCCGACCTGCCGCGCCTCCGACGCCGAGAGGAACAGGCGCAGCAGGTCGGGCACCAGCGAGCGGCCCAGCGTCTCCACCAGCCCGACCAGGATCGCCGCGATGAAGGCGCCGCGGACCGATCCGATGCCGCCGATCACGATGACGACGAAGGCGAGGATCAGCAGGTTGTCGCCCATGCCGGGCTCCACCGACAGGATCGGCGCCGCCAGTACGCCCGCGAAGCCGGCCAGCATCGCGCCGAAGCCGAAGACGATCATGAAGAGCCGCCGGATATCGACGCCGAGCGCTGCGACCATGGGCGCGTTGGTGGCGCCCGCGCGGACCAGCATCCCCACCTTCGTCCGCTCCACCAGCCACCACAGCAGCCCGGCCGTGGCCAGGCCGCCGACGATGATGGCGATGCGGTAGGTGGGATAGAGAAGCCCTTCCATCAGCACGATCCCGCCCGAGAGCAGCGCGGGGGTGGGTACCTGCAGCGGCGCGGCGCCCAAGACCAGCTTAACGCCCTGGTTCAGGACCAGGATGACGCCGAAGGTGGCCAGCACCTGCTGCAGGTGGTCGCGGTCATACAGATGTCGAAAGACCAGGAATTCCAGCAGCAGCCCTAACGCCAGCGCCAGCGGCAGCGCCAGCAGCAGCGCCAGCCAGAAGCTGCCCGTCGCCGCGGCGATCCAGGCGGCGAGGTAGGCGCCGATCATGTACTGCACGCCATGGGCGAGGTTGATGAAGTCCATTACCCCGAAGACGAGCGTGAGCCCGGCGGCGATCAGGAACAAAAGGATGCCAAGCTGAAGGCCGTTCAGGGCCTGGATCAGCAGCAACTGGCTTGTCATGTGCGCCCCGGCGGCAGGGAAGGGGCCCCGGCGTTGCGGGGCCCCGGGTGCTCAGGCGGCTGGCATCCGGCATTCGGCCGCGAAGCCGTCCACCGCATTCTCGAACACCTTGCGGACATGCTCCGTCTGGAAGCGCCCATCGGCGCGGCGCCCGACGCGCGCCAGCCAGAAATCCTGCACCGGGAAGTGATTCGTCCCGAAGCGGAAGCCGCCGCGCACGGACTGGAAATCCGCCGCCCGGATCGCGGTGCGGAGCGCCGCCTTGTCAGCAAGGTTCCCGCCCGTGCGCCGGATCGCGCTGTTCAGCAGCATGGCCGCGTCATAGGCATGCGCGGCATAGCTGGCGGGGACGTAGTTGTACTGGCCGATGAAGTCGTTGACGAAGCGCATATTCTGCGCGTTCGGCAGCGTCGGCGTCCAGGTCGTGCCGGTGTAGAGGCCGAGCGCCGCCTCGCCCTGGGCCGGCAGAACAGCTTCGTCCACGGTGAAGGCGGACAGCACGGGAATGGTGAGCCCCGCCTGGCGGTACTGGCGCACGAACTGCACGCCGAGCCCGCCCGGCATGAAGGTGTAGATGCCTTCCGGCCGGGCCGCCGCGATGCGGGCCAGCTCCGCAGAGAAATCCGTGGTGGTCAGCGGGACGTAGATCTCGTCCATCACCTCCCCGCGGAAGGTGGATTTGAAGCCGGCGGCGGCGTCGCGGCCGGCCTGGTAGTTCGGCGTGATGATGATCGCGCGCCGGATCACCCGGTTCTGCCCACCCACTTCGACGCCGTCATTCGCCGCCGCGCCAAGCACCGCATGGTTCTGGTCGTTGTTGTAGGAGGTGGCGAAGAAGAACGGGCTGCAGCCGCGACCTGCGATGGGCGAAGGTCCGGCATTGGTGCTGATCAGGAAGGTCTGCGTTTCCGTCACCGGGCGCATGATCGCGGCCAGGATGTTGGAGAAGACGACGCCCACGATGAAGTCGCAGCGGTCGCGTTCCAGCGCCGCGCGCACCTTCGTCACGGCGGCATCCGGGCGCAGCTCGTCGTCGATCACCAGCACGTCCGCCGCGCGGCCGCCCAGGCGGTTCTCCAGGTGGCGCATGCCCAGCTGGAAGCCGTCGCGCAGATGCGTGCCCAGCGTGGCCTGCGGGCCGGTGAGCACCGCGACAAGCCCGATCTTCACGGGCGCGGCCTGCGCCCGGCCGATGCCCGGCAGGGCCAGCGTCGTGGCGCCGAGCGCCGATGCGCCGAGCAGCGTGCGCCGGCCGAAAAGCGTCCCTGGCGTGGTCATTGTGACGTTCCTCCTTGTCCCTGGCATGTTTTAAGCTTGGAAGATAACCCGCGCGCAAGCCGTTCCGCGGTCCGGGTCAGCCCACTTTCTGGCTCGGCCAGGGGCGCGATGACGGTGAAATGGTCGGCGCCCGGCGCGGCCTCGAACCCGCCGCCCCAGGCGGCGGCCATGTCGCGGCTTTGGCGCAGATACTCCCCGCTCTCCTCCCCGCCCACCAGGCAATGCAGGGGCCGGGCGGGGCAGGGCAGGAAGCGCGGCGACAGGGCGTGGGCGGTCTCTGTCGTCAGGTGCAGCCCCTCCGCCACGCTGGTGGACAGCAGCGGCGCCAATTCGAATACGCCGGAGATCGGCAGCGCGGCATGGACCAGGTCGGCCGGCGCCGTAGGGTCCAGAGCGGCCCAATCCGTGGCCAGCAGCATGGCCGCCAGCTGCCCGCCCGCCGAATGGCCGATCGCCAGCATGCGCTGGCGCCGCCGCCGCCACAGGAACAGCGCGGCCGCGCGCATCTGGTCCACGATGGTCGCGATCGAGACAGCGGGGCAGAGATCGTAGCTCGGCAGCGCCACCGCGATGCCGCGCCCGTTCGGGCCGCGCGCGCAGTGGCTGGCGAAGCTGCGATCCAGCGCCTTCCAGTAGCCGCCATGGATGAACAGCGCGAGCGGCGCATCCGGCGCCTCGTCGGGCAGGAACAGGTCCAGCTTCTCCCGCTCGCCCGGCCCATAGGCCAGGCCGAGTTCCACCTGCGGGCAGGCGGCGCGCCAGGCGGCGGCGTCCCGCGCCCAGCCTTCGATGTGGCGGGGATGTTCCGGCACGCGGGCGCGGTTGTTGTACTCGGCTTCCATGCTCATGGTCCCATTCGGCCCTCTGGCAAGCCTGCGGGCAAGTGTCAGGGTGTTCCGACCTGGGGCTTGACCCACGGACCGCCGCATCAAACGGCTTCCGGAACCGGCGGGGCTCGGGCAGGAAAGGGGCATGAAGGTTTATCTCGCCGGCCCCGATGTCTTCCTGCCCGACCCGCTCGGCATGGCTGCGCGCAAGCGCGCTATCTGCGCCGCCCATGGCCTGACCGGCATCTTCCCCGTCGACAACCACCCCCAGCACCCCGAGGAAGCGGGCATCCCCCGCTGGCTTTGGATCTATCGCCGGAACGAAGCGCATATGCGCGACGCCGATGCGGTGATCGCCAACCTCACCCCCTTCCGCGGCCCTTCGGCCGATGCCGGCACGGTCTATGAGATCGGCTTCATGCGCGCCCTGGGGCGGAAGGTGCTGGGCTACAGCAATGTCGCCGCCGATCTGGTGCCGCGCACGCTGGCCTTCATCGGGCCTGCCGTACATCGCGATGCGGAGGGTCGCTGGCGCGACGCGGAGGAGATGGCGGTGGAGGATTTCGGCCTCGCCGACAATCTGATGATCGATGGCGGCATCCATGAAGCCGGCGGCCTGCTGGTCCGTCGCGACGTGCCGGAGGCCGCGCGTTGGACCGACCTCCTGGCCTTCCAGGCCTGCGTGAAGGCGCTGGCGAAGGGGTAGGAAGCGCCGGCCCTCCCGCCCCGGCGCGCATTGCCCAAGGCGTGGGCAGGCCGCGCCCATCGGCTGTGCACCGGGCCGAAACGGCTTGCGGTCTCGCCCCAGGCTCCCCTTCCCTTACGGGGTTGATTCCGCGACAACGGGGAAAAGGGAAGCCGGGCTACAAACGTGAACGAAATGCACGCCACCAGGCCGAGCCGTGCCTTCGACGAAATGAACGCCGAGGCCGGCGTGCGCCCGGCCTACCAGGGCATCGCCGCCTGGATCGCGCAGCACGGCCTGGCAGCGCTCGCGACCAAGCGCGGCGAGGCGGAGGCGCTATTCCGTCGTGTCGGCATCACCTTCGCCGTCTATGGCGAGGGCGGCGATCCGGAACGGCTGATCCCCTTCGACGTCATCCCCCGCATCCTGGCGAAAAGCGAATGGGATCGGCTGGCGCGCGGCCTGACCCAGCGCGTGAAGGCGCTGAACGCCTTCATCGGTGATGTCTATGGCGGTCAGGAGATCGTGCGCGCCGGCCGCATCCCCGCCGCCCTGGTCGCGCAGAACGAGGCCTATTGCCGCCCGATGGAAGGCTTCCGCCCGCCGGCCGGCGTCTTCACCCATATCTCCGGCATCGACCTGGTCCGCACCGGCGCCGACGACTTCTATGTGCTGGAGGATAACTGCCGCACGCCCTCCGGTGTTTCCTACATGCTGGAGAACCGGGAAGCGATGCTGCGGCTGTTCCCCGGCCTCTGTTCCGACCATCGCCTCGCACCCGTCGGCCACTACCCCGAGGAATTGCTGGAGACGCTGAAGGAAGCGGCCCCGCCCAACTGCAAGGGCGCGCCCCGCGTCGCGATCCTGACGCCCGGCCATTTCAACAGCGCCTATTACGAACACTGCTTCCTGGCCGATGAGATGGGCGTGGAAGTGGTTGAAGGCGCCGACCTGTTCGTGGAGGACGACATTGTCTTCATGCGGACCACCGCCGGGCCGAAGCGGGTGGATGTGGTCTATCGCCGCGTGGATGACGACTACCTTGATCCGCGCGTCTTCAAGCCCGAGAGCATGCTGGGCGTGCCCGGCATCTTCGCCGCCTATCGCGCGGGCAATGTCACGCTGGCCAATGCGCCGGGGGCGGGGATCGCCGACGACAAGGCGATCTACCCCTTCGTGCCGGAGATGATCCGCTTCTATTTGGCCGAGGAGCCGCTGCTGCAGAACGTGCCGACCTTCCTGTGCGAGCGGGACGCGGATCGTGCCTATGTCCTCGACAACCTCGACAAGCTGGTGGTGAAGCTGGCGCGGGGATCGGGCGGCTACGGCATGCTGGTCGGCCCGCATGCCACCGCCGCGCAACGCGCGGAATTCGCGCAGCGCATCACGGCCAAGCCGCAGGACTATATCGCGCAGCCGACCCTCGCGCTGTCCACCGTTCCGACGCTGGCCGAAGCCGGCATCGCGCCCCGCCATGTGGACCTCCGTCCCTATGTGCTGATGGGGAAGGAGGTGCGGATCGTGCCCGGCGGGCTGACGCGCGTCGCGCTGCGGGAAGGATCGCTGGTGGTGAATTCCTCGCAGGGCGGCGGCACGAAGGATACCTGGGTGGTGGATGACGGCCCGGCGAAGCCGGGCCTTGGGGTGGTGGCCGACAGCCCGGCCCAGTCGCAGCGGCAGGGGGGTTGAGGCCATGCTCTCCCGCACCGCGGACAGCCTGTTCTGGATGGGGCGCTACACCGAACGCGCCGGCAATATCGCGCGCGGCATGCAGGTGGCGCTCCGCATGGCCGGCCTCGCCGGCAGCCTCGGCGGCGCGCAGGATGAATGGCGCGGCCTGCTGGTCTCGGCTGGTGCTGAGCACGGCTTCCGGGACACCGGCCGCGCCGTGACCGCCGATGCGGTGATCCGCTGGCTCGCGCTCGATGCCGAGAACCCGTCTTCCATCGCCAATTGCATCGAGGCGGCGCGGGGCAATGGCCGCGCGGTGCGGACCGCGCTGACCGTGGATATGTGGGAAGCGCTGAACGACACCTGGCGTGAGATGCGCGCGCGCGCCCGCTCCGCCGCCGAGCAGGACGCGCTGCCCGGTTTCCTCGACTGGGTGCGAGCGCGGACGCTGCTGTTCAACGGCGCGGCGGCCGACACGATGCTGCGGAACGAGGGCTGGCTGTTCGTGCATCTCGGCGTCATGCTGGAACGGGCCGACAACACGGCGCGGCTGCTGGATGCCAAGCATCCCGCCCTGGCCGGGCCGCGCGCCGATGGCGCGGTCGCCTATGCCGAATGGCAGGCGCTGCTCCGCAGCGTCTCCGCGCTACGCGCCTTCCAATGGGTGTATCACACGCGGCTGCAGCCCGATCTGGTGGCGGATCTTCTGCTGTTCCGCCAGGAACTGCCCCGAAGCCTCGTCTCCTGCCATGGCCGGCTGCGGAGCGCGCTGGAAGCGATCGCGGAGGCCACGGGCGGCCGGCGCGGGGAGCCGCAGCGCATCGCCGCCGAGATCCATGACCGCCTGGCGAAGGGCCGGATCGAGGATGTGATGACGCATGGCCTGCACGACTGGCTGACCGCGCAGATCGACCGCAATATCGAACTCGGCAATGCCATCCAGGCGCTTTACCTGAACGGCTGAGCCCCTCCCCGTGGGGAGGGGCGCGAGACTATTCCAGCATCTCCGCCGGTGCTTCGTAATCCGTCTCGTAGAGATGCACCGCCTTCGACATGCCCGGCTTCCAATCCGGATCGTCCCAGGCCGCCATCTTGCCGGGATTGAGCAGGCCCTTGGGATCGGCCAGCCGCTTGAAGTCCAGCTGGTCCTGGTCCACGCGCTTCATGCCGCCATCTTCCAGCGTGAAGGTGTGCGGGTTGAAGATCGGCGCGCCATTCTCCTCATGCAGGCGGATGATCTCGGCCAGGCGTTCTTCCGTGGTGAAGCGCACCACCTGCAGGCCGAAGGCGCAGACCGTGCCGCCGAAGCGCACGAATTCCAGGTGCAGCAGCACCTCATCGCCGAACATCCGCTCCATCTTCGCGATGAGGTCGAGGTGGTTCGGCGCGGGGAACAGGGTCTGCAGATAGGTGATCTGCTTGTCGGTCTTCAGCACCTGCAGCGTGGTGTGGTTCCAGCTGTGCTCATACAGCGGCACCTCCGCCGCATCAGACGCTTCGCGCAGGATCTCCGCCCCGCCATGGGATGCGATCAGCCCGGGCAGGATGTCGAGGAAGGGGGGCGCGACCATGATGCAGGCCACCGAATGCCCGGGCGGCACTTTCGCGCCCCACGAACGAAAGTGGTCCTGCGGTAGCGGCGCGGGGATCACGCAGGCCAGCTTCTTCGCCACGCCATCCATGCGGCAGAAGCTGTCCGTGAAGCGCGCGGCCCCCATCAGCGTCGGGAAGGCGACGACCACATCCACCCAGTCCCAGGCGGGGGCGAGCGGCATTTCCAACTCGGTGATGATGCCGTTGGTGCCATAGGCGTGGTTGACCTTCTGCAGGTCCGGCCCGCGCAGTTCCAGAACGCGCGGCTCCGCTTCCATGGTCATCACCTTGAGGCCGAGGATGTTCCCCGGTTCGCGCAGGATGCCGAAGGTGGTGCTGCCGATGCCCGACGATCCGCCCGCGATGAAGCCGCCCAGCGTCGCGGTGCGCTTGGTGGAGGGATGGAAGCGCAGCTCCCCGCCCACCGTCCGCTTCAGCTGCGCGTCGAGGTCGATCAGCTTGATGCCGGCTTCCGCGCGCACGACCCCAGGCTTGGCCCAGAGCACGCGGTTGAATTCTGTCATCTCCAGCACGATGCCGCCGCGCAGCGGCATCGCCTGGCCGTAATTCCCCGTGCCCGCGCCGCGCGGCGTCACCGGCACGCCATGGGCATGCGCTGCGGCGAGTATCGCGCGCAACTCCGCCTCGTTGCGCGGCGTCACCACCGCCTCGCCGGTCACCTTGTTGAGCTGACGCTTCAGCACGGGTGAATACCAGAAGAAGTCACGCGACTTCTGGCGCACCAGCGCGGGATCGGTGGTCCAGTCGAGGCCCGGCAGGGCCTCCATCACAGCCGACACGGTCATGCGGCGGCATCCTCCATCGTGAAGTCGCGCATCTTGCCGGGGTTCAGCAGGCCGAGCGGATCGGCCATGCGCTTGAAGCCCAGCTGGTCGCCGGGGACGCGGCGATAGCCGCTGCCTTCCTCGATGGTCAGGACATGCGGGTTGGCGATGCCGATGCCCTGCGCCTCGAAGGCGGCGATGATCTCATAGAGCCGCTCGGCGCTGGTCCAGCGGATGACGGGCAGGGCGGACATCGTCAGGCGGCCGCCGAAGCGGACGCATTCCGTGTGCATCCACACCTCGTCGCGGAAGGGGATCCGCACCGCTTCCACCGCCTTCAGCGTGTCCTCGAAGGGGAAGCGGCATTGCAGGTAGCTGACGCCGCGATCCTTCTTCAGCACCTGCAACGTCGTGTGGTTCCAGCAATATTCGTAGAAGGGCGTGGCGTCGGGATCGCGTTCGGCCGCGACCGCATCCTGCTCGGCCACGATCCGCCCGCCATGCTCGGCGGCGAGTTCCGCGAGCGGGCCGAGGCCGGCCGGCGTCACCATCGCCAGCACCAGCGCGTTGCCGGCGGGCACGGCATCCGCCAGCCCCTTGAAGAAGGGCGGCAGCTGGCTGTCGAAGACCGCGCACATCTTCTTCGGGATGCCGTCCGCGAAGGACAGGTCGAGCGCGAAGCGCGAGGCGGGGACGAAATCCGGGAAGGCGATGGCGACATCGCGCCAGGCCTGGGCCGGGGCCAGCGGCACGCGGATGCGCGTCAGCACGCCCGTCGTGCCATAGGTGCGGTTGACCGGGTTCGCTGCCAGGCCTTCCAGGTCCAGCACGCGCGGCGGGTCCTGCATGGTGGCGACGCGCGCGCCGATCAGGTTGCCGCGTTCGCGCATCGTGCCGTGGCTGATGCCACCCACGCCTGCGCCGCCGCCCGCGACGAAGCCGCCGATGGTCGCGGTGCGCTTCGTGCTGGGCCAGAGCTTCAGCTCCCACCCGCGTTCCCGGCACCAGAGGTCGAGGTCGATCATCTTCGCCCCGCACTCCACCTCCACCACGCCGTCCTTCAGCGCGATGGGGGCGGACATCGCCGTCATGTCCAGCACGACACCGCCATCCAGCGGCACGCATTGGCCGTAATTGCCGGTGCCGCCGCCACGCACCGTCACGGGCACGCGCCGCACGCGGCAGGCGGTGAGGATCCGCAGAACCTCGTCCTCGTTCTTCGGCCGCGCCAGCAATTCGGCCGATTTGCCATCCAGCCGTTCCTTCAGGATCGGGCTGTACCAGTAGAAGTCGCGGCTTTTCTGCCGCAGCAGGGCGCGATCGGTCGCGAGCTCGATCCCATCGAGTTCGGCGGCCAGGGCAGGGATGTCATGCATCGGGGTTGGGCTCGTTCGACAGAAAGCCATCGGCATCGAAGGCGGCCACCTGCTGCCACAACTCGCTCATGCGGGCGGCGGCGAAATCCAGGATCTCCTCGCCCTGCGCGGCGGTGGCGCGCGATGCATCGCCGACGGCGCCGGCGGGGTTGAGGTCCTGCGCCTGCCAGGCCAGCGGCGCACCGGCGGGCGGGGCCATGCGCGGGGCCACGTTGCTCGCGCCCTGCCAGCGGCTGACGAAGTTGCGTGCCTTCGTCATGTCCACCAGGTGCGGCGTCAGCGCCAGCATCACGGCGGTCTCGTCGCGGCCGGCATGGATGCCGAAGGTGCCCTCGATCGGGTCCTTCTGGCTTTCGGGCTTGCCCATCCGCGCCCACATCGCATTCACGACGAACAGGTTCGACTGGATGCGGATGCGCCGCGCCGCGATATCCAGCGCCGCGACATTGCCGCCATGGCTGTTCACGAAGACCAGCCGCTTCACCCCGGCGCGCGCCACCGCCGCGCCGATATCCGTCACCAGCGCGATCAGCGTCTCCGCGCTGGTGGTGATGGTGCCCGGGAAGCGCAGATGCTCGACCGACAACGCCACGGATTGCGTCGGCAGCACCAGCACCGGCAGGTCCTTCGGGATCATTGAAAGCGTCCGCGCCACGACGCCCTGATTGATCGTGGTGTCCACCGAGACGGGCAGATGCGGCCCGTGCTGCTCGATGCTCGCCACCGGCAGCACCGCGACCGTGTTGGGGGGCAGGTCGCGGAAGGCAGGCCAGGGCAGGTCCTGCCAGTAGCGGGTGGGGAGCATCGGTACCTCTTGGAGGGAGGCCTCAGGCCCGCTTCAGGTCGGCGGCCGGAGGCAGGAAGGACGGGTCGTAGATATCGGATGCCGACATCGGGCGCGAGATGCCGAAGGCGTCCCGTACCGAATCGATGGAGCGTTGCAGCCTTGTCATGTCCACGCGGCCAAAGCCGTTCTGGCGCACATGCGGGGTGAAGGTGAGGCGTTCGAGCGACATGCGAAGCCGCTCCGTCTCCAGCGCGACATCGGTCAGCGGCTCGCGCCGGCGCATGTTCACGATGGCGCCCTGGGTGTCCGCGAGGCTGTCATATTGCGCGCGGATCAGGCCGCGGATCAGCCCCGTGACGGCGCGCGGATTGGCCTGCGCCCAGCGCCGCGTGGTGATCAGCGAGGTGGAGTAGAAATCCGCGCCCACATCGCTGAACAGCATCGTCACGATGTCCTGTTCCGGCACGCCCAGCCCGCGCAGCGAGAAGATGCCGGAGGTGATGAAGCCCGTGATGGCGTTCGCGCGGCCCTGCGCCAGCATCGGCTCCCGCAGCTGCGGCGTCACGGTCTGCCAGCGGACGGACGCCGCGTTGATGCCCGCGCCCTTCGCGAAGGCCGGGAAAAGCTGCCGTCCCGCATCGCTCTCGGGCGAGGCGATCAGCTTGCCTTCGAGGTCCTTCGGCGTGCGGATGTTCTCCCGCCGCAGCGACATCACGGCCAGCGCGGTCGCGTCATAGATGATGAAGGGCGTGAACAGGTCGATCTCCGGCCGCTCCAGCCGCAGCCGGATGGTCGGGTTCAGGTCCGCCACGCCGACATCATAGGCGCCGGAGGAGATCTTGATCGGCACATCGCCCGATCCGAAGCCGCGATCCATGGTCACGTTCAGCCCGGCCTCGCGGAAATAGCCGCGGTCGAGCGCCAGCAGGAAGGCCGCCTGCGGGCCCTGGAAGGCCCAATCCAGGCTGAAGCGCACATCCAGAAGCTGTTGTGCATGGACGGCCGGGGCGGCGAGGCCGGCGGCGGAGGCCCCGAACAGGGCAAGGGCGTGGCGGCGGCGCATGGGGATCCTTCCGGGACAGCGTGAGGCATGCCTTGCGGCAAGTCCTGGGGGACAAGCAAGCGCCGGACCACCAGCAGCGCACACCCTGGCATGGTATTCCGGCAGATGTCGCATGAAAAAGAGGCATCCTGCCCAGTCCCTGTGCGCTTTCATGCGTCATGGGGGGCGCCGGCTGATGACAAGCTGGGCTGGGGCAGGGCGCGGCGCAGCCGGGCTGCGGACGAAAAAGCCCTGCGCGGCCTCCCCCGCCGTGGCGGGGGAGGCCGTGGGCCGGGGGCTACAGCCCGGCCTGGGACACGAACTTGGTGTTCAGATACGCCTCGATCGCCTCGGACCCGCCTTCCGATCCGTAGCCGCTGTCCTTCACCCCGCCGAAGGGCACTTCCGGCAGAGCGAGGCCGAGATGGTTGATGGTCATCATCCCCGTCTCGACACGCGATGCGATGGCATTCGCCGTCTTGGCGCTGCGCGTGAAGGCGTAGGAGGCGAGGCCGAAGGGAAGGCGGTTCGCTTCCTCCACCACCTCATCCAGGTCGCGGAAGGGCGCGATCATGGCGAGCGGGCCGAAGGGCTCCTCATTCATCATGCGGGCATCCTTGCCGACGCCGGTCAGCACGGTGGGCTGGTAGAAATAGCCCTTGTTGCCGATCCGCTCGCCGCCCGTGTGGACTTGCGCGCCCTTCTGGCGGGCATCGGCCACCAGCCCTTCCACCCAGGGAACGCGCCGGTCATGCGCCAGCGGGCCCATCTGCGTGTCGGCGGCCATGCCGTCGCCCACCTTCACGCCCTGGGCCAGCTTCGTGAACGCCTCGACGAAGGGGGCGTAGAGCTTTTCCTGCACCAGGAAGCGGGTGGGAGAGACGCAGACCTGCCCCGCATTGCGGAACTTCGCCGCCGCCAGCGTCTTCGCCGCGTGTTCCAGGTCGGCGTCGTCGAAGACGATGGCCGGCGCATGGCCACCAAGCTCCATCGTCGCCCGCTTCATGTGCTGCCCGGCCAGCGCCGCCAGGTGCTTGCCGATGGGTGTCGAGCCGGTGAAGGTGATCTTGCGGATGACCGGATGCGGGATGAGGTATTCGCTGATCTCGGCCGGCGAGCCGTAGACGAGGTTCGCGACGCCCGCCGGCAGCCCGGCATCGGCGAAGGCGCGAATCAGCGCGGCCGGCGAGGCGGGGGTGTCTTCCGGCCCCTTCACGATGATGGAGCAGCCGGTGGCGAGCGCCGCCGAGAGCTTGCGAACCACCTGGTTGATCGGGAAGTTCCAGGGCGTGAAGGCGGCAACCGGCCCCACCGGTTCCTTCACCACCAGCTGGTACACGCCTTCGGCGCGCGCGGGCACGACGCGGCCATAGGCGCGGCGGGCTTCCTCGGCGAACCAGTCGATGATGTCGGCGGCCGCCATCACCTCGACCTTCGCTTCTGGCAGCGGCTTGCCCTGTTCCAGCGTCATCAGCCGCGCCGTCTCATCCGCGCGGGCGCGGAAGATGTCGGCGGCCTTCCGCATCAGCTTGGCGCGATCGAAGGCCGAGACCTTCTTCCACAAGGCGAAGCCCTTCTCCGCGGCCTCCAGCGCCTCGTCGAGGTCGTCCTTGCTGGCATGGGCGACGGTGCCGATGACCTCCTCGGTCGCCGGGTTCAGCACCGGGATGGTGCGGCCGGAGCGGGCCGGGCGCCACGTGCCGGCGATGAAAAGCTGCGTGTCCTGGTACATGCGTTATCCTCCTGGCGGTGAGCCGGAGAGTAGGACGGCGGGGCGCGAAGGGGAACCGGGCGGGGCAGCCGGTCGCGCCCCCTCCCTCCCGCGCCGCTGCGCGGCGCGGGCCCCTCTCTCCCCCGCTGCGCGGGAATGGGACATCAGCGCATCCGGCTTAGCCCCCCGCTTCGCGGGACAGGGCCATCAGCGCAGCCTGCTCCCTCTCCCGCGAAGCGGAGGAGGGGTGGGGAGGGGGCGCGACCGGCTTGCGCGGATCGCCGACCTCAAGAGACCGTTTGAGAATGCTGGACGGTCGGCTCCCAAAGGCGGGGTCGGGGCGTTGTGACGGCGGGGCGTGAAGGGGAACCGGGCGGGGCAGCCGGTCGCGCCCCCACCC
>CAMDWG010000014.1 GCA_945878375.1 Roseomonas mucosa
AGGATGATACCGGCCTCGGGGGCGACCTGGTCACGCAGCGCCTCGACCCGGCCCTGCAGGAAGAACATCATCGCGCTATTGTCGTTCTCCCCTTCGCCCGCGGGCCCGCCATCGAAGAGGTTGCGGATGGGATCGATGCAGATGATGTCGGGCGGCGCGTCGGGGAATGCGGCTCGGATGGCCGCGGCCACGAGGGGCACGCCCTGGTCGTCGAGCAGCATGCGGAGCTTGGGCGTGACGACCAGGGTGTCGCGAGCGCGGGCGACGAGGGCGGGATCCAGCCGCAGCTGCTGCAGCCGCTCGCGCAGGTAGTGGTACTGGATCTCGGCCTGGAGATAGAACACGCGCAGCGGGCGCGGGGCCGTGAAGCGCAGGAACGGCGCGCCGGCGGCGGCGTGCACCAGCAGACTGATCAGGAAATCGGATTTGCCGACCTTCGGTGCGCCGCCGAGGACCCGACATGCGCAAGGACATGGGGCGCGTCGTGTTGGCGTATCGGCGCTTGCGCAGCATGCGCTCGGGTTGAGAGAGGCCAAGATGGCGAACAGGCGGAAGAGGAAGTTCTTCTATCATATCGATGAAGTGTGTGACCGGCTTGGGCTGTCACTGCTCGACATGTCGGTGCTGGTGTCCGAGCGGAAGATCCAACTCTGCACCGCGGTGGCTCGTCTCTTTGTCGAGGACGGATCGTACGAGGCCGACATGGACGGCAGGGCGGTGCCGCGCCCCGAGGAGCAACGATACGTCCAGGGGCTGGTCGATCTCAGGGCGGACGACGCGTGGTTTGTTCTGCGGCACGGATCACAGCCGATATTTTGGCTGGCGGCCGAGCAGGGTCGATATCGGCGTCTGATCAGCACGGGCGAAGATGATCGCGGCTACACGGTGATCCGGGAGGAAGTCGGCGTGCGGCACGAGGAGCTCGAGCGCTACGCGGTGATGGAGGACGCGGAGGACGATGCAGTGCTAGGCACGAAGGCAGTTAGGCGCGGCTCACAGCCGACGCACGCCTGGGACGCTGCGCGGCTGGAAGCGTGCCGGTTCATCTACTTCGAGGGCGTGCCGGAATCGTTCGGCGCGCTGATCCGGCACATGCAGGCATGGTTTGCGCAGCGGGGTGACAAAGTGCCTGACGAGAGCACACTGAAGCGGCGGCTCAGGGACATCTGGGTCACCTTCGGGCCGGAGGCCAAGCAGCAGGGGAAGGATTGAGCAGCGTAACGCGGCGCTGTGAGAACGGCGCCGCCCTGATTCCGTAAATAAAAGGCAGGACGAACGTGGATCGCAATGCCCCTTGCATCGCTCAATCAGCACCTGCCACCCCACCTCCGCGAGGTCTGCAGCATCCTGGCCGCCGGCCTGCTGCGGCTGCGCAGCCGCGCCGCCGAGGAAGCTGCGCGCGAGGCTGCTGACCGCGGAGAGCGGCCGCTACACTTCCCGGCCCCCCAGCGCGTGGATGCGAACCGGACCAACCGGAGACCCGCATGACACGCGCCACCAAATCCAAAGCCGGCGCACCGCCGGCGCCCACCATTCCCGCCATTCCGCCGGCCGACGTGCTGGGCCGCCTGGCAGCCCTGAAGACCACCGCCACGCCGGCCCTGAAGCAGCAGTGGCGGGAGCTCTTCGCGGCCGAGCCGCCGCCCTACAACCGGCGCTTCCTGGAAAGCCGCCTTGGGTACCGCATCCAGGAATTGGCCTATGGCGGGCTGAAGCCCGAGACCATCCAGCGCCTCGAAGCGCTAGGCGAGCAACTCGACGGCGGCAACCCCGTCCTCCGGCGCATCCGGGGCGACGACAAGCCGATCACCGGCACGCGGCTGATCCGCGAGTACCAGGGCGTCGAGCACAGCGTGACCGTACTGCACGACGGCTACGAGTATCAGGGCCGCCCCTACCAGTCGCTCTCCTCCATCGCCCGCGCCATCACCGGCACGCGCTGGAATGGCTGGCTGTTCTTTGGCCTGAAGAACCGGAGGGCCGCAGCATGAAGCGCACGCCAGCCGCCGAGACCGCGATGCCGGCCACGGTGCGGAAGATCCGCGCCGCCGTGTACACGCGGAAGTCGAGCGAGGAAGGGCTCGACATGGAGTTCAACTCGCTCGATGCCCAGCGCGAGGCCTGCGAGGCCTACATCACCAGCCAGCGGTCGGAGGGGTGGGTGCTGGTCCGTGACCGCTACGACGATGGCGGCGTGTCCGGCGGCACGCTGGAACGGCCGGCGCTGCGGCGCCTGCTGGCCGATATCGAGCGCGGGCTGATCGACGTGGTGGTGGTCTACAAGATTGACCGACTGTCGCGCGCGCTGATGGACTTCGCCAAGCTGGTGGAGGTGTTCGACGCGAATAACGTCACCTTCGTGTCCGTGACGCAGTCGTTCAATACGACGACCAGCATGGGTCGCCTCACGCTGAACATCCTGCTCAGCTTTGCGCAGTTCGAGCGGGAGGTGATCGGCGAGCGCATCCGCGACAAGGTGGCGGCCTCGCGGGCGCGCGGAATCTGGATGGGTGGCTTCGTGCCGCTCGGCTATGACGCCAAGGATCGCAAGCTGCTGGTGAACGAGGCAGAGGCCACGCTGGTGCGGCGCATTTTCGATGGCTTTGTGGAAACGGAATCCGGGACGAAGCTGGTCCAGGCGCTGCGTGCCGAGGGCGCCACCACGAAGCGCGGCCGCGCCTTCACCAAGAGCGACATCTACCGGGTGCTTAGCAACCGGACCTATCTCGGCGAGGCCATGCACAAGGGGAAGTCCCACCCCGGCGAGCATGCCGCCATCGTGCCGCAGGCGATGTGGGATGCGGCCCACGCCCTCCTGACCATCAGCCCGCGGACCCGTGCCAATCGCACGCGCTGCCAGACGCCGTCCCTGCTGCGCGGGCTGATCTTCGGCAGCGACGGCCGGGCCATGTCGCCCACCCACGCGCGGGGGCGCCGCGGCCAGCAGTACCGCTACTATGTGAGCCAGTCGGTGCTGAAGGGCAGCGCCGCGGACGGGCCGGCCATCGCCCGCATTTCGGCGGCGGAGATTGAGGGCGCGGTCATCGCGCAGGTTCGGGGACTGCTGCGCCAGCCGGAGGTGGTGTTGGGGGCCTGGCGCGCGGCACGGGCCTCGGCGCCCGACCTGACGGAGGACGAGGCGCGGCTGGCGCTGGAGCGGCTGGACCCGCTGTGGGAGGAGCTATTCCCCGCGGAGCAGGCGCGCATCATCCGCCTGCTGGTCGACCGAGTGGACATCGGGGTGGGCGGCGCCGACGTGCGGCTGAAGCTGGAGGGACTGGCGAGCCTGGCGCGGGACCTTGCCGCGCAGTCGGCCGAACCAGCGAGGGCGGCAGCGTGACCGGCGCCGCGCAGATGCTGACCGTGCGGGTGCCGCTGGCGGTCCGGAAGCAGCGGGGCGGGCGGAAGCTGATGATCGCGCCTGCCGCCACCACGAACCGGGGCACCTCGTCGTCGGACACCACCTTGGTGAAGGCGCTGGCCCGGGCGTTCAGGTGGCGGCGAATGATGGAGGCCGGGCGCTTCGCCACCATCAACGAACTGGCGGCGGCCGAGAAGATCAACTCGTCTTATGTCTCGCGCCTGCTGCGGTTGACTCTGCTGGCCCCCGACATCGTCGAGGCGATTCTGGACGGGCGGCAGCCGGAGCCAATGACCCTGCCGAGGTTGCTCAAGGGGGTGGAGGTGCGCTGGTCAGGGCAACTGGCGCAGATCGCTGACGCCGTAGCGGCAGACGGCCCCGAGACATAACGTCGCAGTACGTAGATCCCGCCTTCCACGTGTTGAAGGAACGGGAAATCTGCCAGAATGGCGGATGTCTCCCTGTGCCGTACTCGTCGCGCGGCGTAGGTGGCGACAGGCCGCGACGTTTCCATGAGGATGTGAGATGGCCGAGGAGATGGTCCAGGTGAGCCTCGACGGCCTTGTGCGCCTTCAGTCTGCCGCCGGCGATTTCGCGCGCCAAGAGATCGGCCGTGTCAGCGAGGCAGTAATCGTCGAACTCCGGTCTCGGCCAGCCGTGGGCCTGTTCGGCGATGTCGCCGCGCGCCACATGTGGGACGAGTACTGCTGGACCTTGCAGGAAGGGCCGTTTGACGACGAGCTGAACTTGGGAGGGGTCAGGCTTGGCTCACTCTCGGGCAATTGGGACGAAACCGTGCGCGCCTTCGTCAGCGGCGAGGTGGATAAGCTGCCGAAACACGCCCTGATTTTTTTGAGCGCGCACGCCTTCGACGAGGAAGTCGATAGCGACGAGAACGAATCGCTCGGCAACGTTTGGTTGGATGGAATTATCAATACAATTATGGAGGAGTTAAACGAGCGCGCGTCTCGGCGAAATCTGCATCTAATTGGGCCGCACCGGGCCGATGTGATCGGGTCTGAGATCGAGGGGGGAGGCTCGGTCTGGTCAGCGCTGTCCGATCGAGGCGAGGCTACAGATCTAATCTCCGACCACGTGGACACGATGATTAACGCGGACGCCGATCTAGCCGGCGTGGCTGCGGCCTTGGCAGACGCCTTCCTCTCTGCTGCAAAGGAAGACGTTGAAGGCGGAATGCTGGCCGACTTCTTCGATCGCTTTGGCGATGACATACGAAAGATTCTACTGGAGAAGGATATCTTTCCCGGCCTTGACGACATGCGCAGCCAGCTGATCGAGCGCCTGGATAAGAATTAGCAAAGGTGAGTACAAGATAGCTGCCGCGTGCTGCGACTGACGCCGCTGGCGACGGGCGACGTGGTGGCGATCTTGGACGGGTGGCAGCCGGAGGGGATGATGCTGCCGGGGCTGATGGAGCCGTTTCCGATGGAGTGGTGGCAGCAGCGTGTGACGCTTCCGAGCTCTGCAGGACCTCGTGCATGAACCGGATCAATTTCCTGGTTCAGCGTTTGCGGCTTCGGCCTACCTGCTTTGCGACATGAGGGTCCGGCTCGGGGCCTGCCGCGCGTGAGACGAGGTGCGCGACCGCGGCACGGGTGGGGACATCCAGGCGCCTGTAGTGCCGCAGCAGCGCTTCTTCGTCGGGCGCGAGCAGACCCAGATCGCCCTGTGGCTCCTCTAACATATCTGCCGGGATGAGATCGCCCGGCTCGAGCCCGAGGATGAACTCCTCCGACACGTCCAGGGCCGCCGCCAGCCGACGCAACGCGTTGCCGCGAGGAAGCGCGCCATCCTGATGCACGATGGCCGCAACTGTGCCCGGGGACAGGCCTGCTTGGCGGTCCACTTCCTCAGGGGACAGGCCGAGCCGTTCCAGGCGGCCTTCGACGCGGCTGGCGATCTCGGGATTAGATTGCAAACTGACACCTTCACGGGGCGATGGGAATCGGCTCGCAGGGAGGGAGGGGGTGATTGGGAAACCATACAGGTTCCGCCCTGCCGGGCCCCGCTTGGCCTGCCCAAAGGGCGTTCTGCAACTCGACTGCGGCTGTTGCCGCGTCAATGGCAACGCTTGGATGCAGGAGGGCCGCTGAGAAAATCGACGGCACAAGGGGGCGCGCCGCACCACCGAAAAGCCGGACGAACAGGAAGTCGGCAGCTGCGAACGTGGTCAGGTGGCCGTTGGCGATGCAGTAGGTCGCGATGCTCACGGCCTCCCCAAGGAAGACATCGGCGTTTAGCCCGCAATCTGTCCAGTTATCTGGCTTGCTAGCTTTTTCCTTCAGCGTGGGAACAACCCCCATCCGTTCGTGAGCTGCGAGGACATTGGATAAGCCCTTCTTCGCCCTCCAGGTTGTAAGGCGGATGGGCTGGCAATTCAGTGGCGTAGCCGCGCAATCGAGAAGAAAGCAGAGTGCCTCCTGCTCGGCAGAGTCGAGTTCCTGGAAGGCCTCGCGCTCTTCCTGTTCCTGATCTTGTCGCCCGGTGGGCCCCCTCGTCATTTCCGCTCTCACCGCTTCAGCACGCCAGGGCAGTCTTCATGGGCCCAGCGCGGGTGAACGCCATTATCACAACCTGCATCCGCGGCCGAGCGGATGGCCAGTCCGACGTGAGCCGGCTTCTGCGCCTCACGCTGCTGTCCCCCGACATCGTCGAGGCGATCCTGGACGGGTGGCAGCCGGAGGAGATGACGCTGCCTGGGCTGATGGAGCCGTTTCCGGTGTAGTGGGAGGTACAGCGAGTGACGCTTCCCAGTTCCGCAGGACCTCGTGCATGAATCGGATCAATTTCCTGGTTCAGCGTTTGCGGCTTCGGCCTACCTGCTTTGCGACATGAGGCTCCGGCTCGGGGCCTGCCGCGCGTGAGACGAGGTGCGCGACGGCGGCGCGGGTCGGAACGTCCGTATCCATCGGACGACGGCCGCCTACCGCGGTGGCGTTGAACCTGCCTTGTGTTCCTACGAGCGTTCTTTGGAGCGCCGTTAAGGACGGAGGTCCGCGTCCGCAGTGCACAGGCTGAGCCATTCCAGGCGGCCTTCGAAGCGGTTGGTGATCTCAGTATCTGGGTCTAAGTCTGCAACTCAGGGTCAGGGCTGCCTGCCGTTCTTTTTGCTCAGCGCGGCCTCCCATGCGAGTTGGAGGGCAGTCGGCTCTGCCGGGGAAGGCATCCTGCGTGCCGCGCGGGTTCCCGTCGCATTAGGCGCCTTCTGCTCCTTTAGCTGCTGGGCGAGCCATTTCTGCAGTTGTGCCTCCGCGTCTGGCGGCAGGCGAGGAGGCGCGATTCGCTTGAGGGAACCCCGCCCTCCTGGGGCTGTGGTCTTCGGCGAGTCCACAAAGGAGACGCCGCGGATAGCGCGAGCGTTCTTATACATCTCGATGTCCGTCGTAGGATGCCTGTAGACGGTACGGGGCGCGCAAGACATCGAGCTGATGCCTTCCGAGGCACTCGTCGCGAAACGGGCCGTAAGACTTTTTTGACGAACCCCTGCGGCTGAGGCGGTGCTTACCCACAGCCAAATGCCACAAACCGAAACGGTATTGCAAGAAAATAGCTGAAGGTGACATTATGCCGGTTAAGGAAGATTCCGGTGTAGTGCATGTGTGGTCTGCTGCAGGTTGGCGACTTCGTTCGCGTCCGTACGGGTCGCTGGCTCGTTCAGGGTTTGCGATTCCGAGGTCAGAATCGTTCAGCTCCGAGCCTCGCCTGTTTCAGTAATAACACGTATCAGTCGCCCGCTGGCGCCTTGCTGTCTTGGGAGTCAGTCGAGCACGGGCAGGCCATGGATACCGGCGCACCAAGCTGGGCCATGCCAAGCGTCCCTGGTAGCCGCCCCCCGGCACCATGAGGCTGATCCGCAACGCCGGCGGCGACCGCGTCATCGACGAACTCAGGAAGAGCATCCGGGAGGGCGGTGCGCTCGACATCGCCTCGCCGGAATTCTCCCTGTTTGCCTATGCCGAGCTCCGGCCGCTTCTGGATTCGCTTCGTCGGTGCCGCCTCATCCTGCCGGCCGAGGCGGAGCTCGGGTTGCTGGGATCGGAGGGCGATCGTGCGCTCCGCAACCGGCTGCAAGCCAGGTGGCTGGCGCAGCAATGCGCCCGCTGGCTGCGGAATACCGTCGAGCTGCGGGAAGCGCCTCGCCCCTTGCCGCAATCCATCTTCGTCACCCGAGACGCAGGTCCGGGCGCCGACCGGGTTATCACCGGCAATAGCCCCTTCACGACCGAGGGGCTGGGGCTCGGCCCGGGAAATCAGCTGAACCTGATCCAGTGCGCCGAAAGCCCCGAAGAGTGGCAGCTTCTGAGCGCCTGGTTCGACACGCTCTGGGGCAGCCTTCCGACCGGCACATCATCAGCCGAGGACCTGCCCGCGCGGCTGGACCGCATCGTCGCGTACAAGCCCGCCAAGCTGATCTACCAGAAGATCCTGTCGCAGATATTCAGCGCGGCCGGAGACGAGCTGGACGAAGACAAGGTCATCAACGCCGCCACCGGCATTTGCGAGACGGTGGTGTGGAAGAAGCTGTTCAGGTTCCAGCGGGACGGGGTGATCGGCGCGATCGACCGCCTCAACCGCTTCGGCGGCTGCATCATCGCGGACAGCGTCGGCCTCGGCAAAACCTTCGAAGCGCTCGCGATCATCAAGTACCACGAGCTTCGCAACGACCGCGTCCTGGTGCTCTGCCCGAAGCGGCTGCGCGACAACTGGACGCTCTACAAGGCGAATGATCGTCGCAACGTCCTGGCGGCGGATCGCCTGAACTACGACGTCCTGAACCACACCGACCTTTCGCGCGAGGCAGGCTCGTCCGGCGATATCGATCTGACGCATGTGAATTGGGGGAATTACGACCTCGTCGTCATCGATGAATCGCACAACTTCCGGAACAAGTCGCCGCATCGCGACCGCGACACCCGCTACGACCACCTGATGAAGCGGATCATCAAGGCCGGCGTGAAGACGAAGGTCCTCATGCTCTCCGCGACGCCGGTCAACAGCCGCCTCGCCGATCTGAAGAACCAGATCGCCTTCGCGACCGAGGGCAACGACGCCGCCTTGCGACATGAGGGAATTCCCAGCGTCGAAGCGACCGTCAGGATGGCGCAGGCGCAGTTCAATCGCTGGCTGGCGCTTCCCGAGGCCGCGCGGAAGCCCGCGCGGCTCATCGACATGCTGGGCTTCGACTACTTCAAGCTGCTCGACCTGCTCACCATCGCGCGGTCGCGCAAGCACGTCGCGCGCTATTACGGCACGGCGGAGACGGGGCGTTTCCCGGATCGGCTGCCGCCCACCAACATCAAGGCCGATGTCGATCTGGCCGGCGCATTTCCCGCCATCCGCCAGGTGAACAACGAGATCCGCCGGCTCAAGCTCGCGGCCTACGCGCCCCTTCGCTACGTGCTTCCCGGCAAGCAGGCCGCCTATGACGCGAAGTACAGCACCAGGCTGCGCGACGGTGAGCGCGTCTTTCGCCAGCAGGACCGCGAAGAGAGCCTGATCCACCTGCTGCGGGTGAACATCCTCAAGCGGATGGAAAGCTCGGTCGCCTCCTTCGCCCTCACCATCAAGCGCCAGCTGGCCGACGTGACCGCGCTGATCCGGCGCATCGAACAGCATGTCGATTTCGTCGAAGACCTCAACATCGAAGATGTCGATGGCGACGACCCGGCCTTCGAAGCCCTGCTGGTCGGGCGCGGCGTGAAGGTGCTGCTGCAGGATATGGACGTCGTCCGTTGGCGGCAGGACTTGGTCGAGGATCAGAAGCGCCTCGCCGCGCTGCTGGCGGCGGCGGAACGCGTCACGCCGGCGCTGGACGCCAAGCTCGCGGAGCTGCGCCGGATGATCGCGGACAAGCTCCGTGCGCCGATCAACCCGGGCAATCGCAAGATCATCGTCTTCACCGCCTTCGCCGACACGGCCGAGTATCTCTATCGCGAGGTGGCGGGCTGGGCGCGGGACACATTCGGCATCCACGCCGCGCTGGTCACGGGCGGCGCGGGCAACCGGACGACCCTGCCGAAGCTCCGCGCGGACCTCACCAGCATCCTCACCGCCTTCGCGCCCCGGGCGAAGGAACGGCCGGCGGAGATGGCCGAGGACGGGGAGATCGACCTGCTGATCGCCACCGATTGCATCTCGGAGGGGCAGAACCTCCAGGACTGCGACTGGCTGGTGAATTTCGACATCCACTGGAACCCGGTCCGCATCATCCAGCGCTTCGGGCGGATCGACCGGATCGGATCGCCCAACGCCCGCATCCAGCTGGTCAATTTCTGGCCCAACATGGAGCTCGAGGAATACATCAACCTCGAACAGCGGGTGAGCGGGCGCATGGTCCTGCTCGATATCTCCGCGACCGGCGAAGAGAACATCATCGAGACCCAGTCCGGCGACCAGATGAACGATCTGGAATATCGCCGGCGGCAGATGCAGCAGCTCCAGGACACAGTGATCGACCTGGAGGATCTGTCGAACGGCATCTCGATCGCGGACCTCACCCTCGGCGACCACCGCGTCGAGCTCGGTCGCTTCCGCAAGGACCACCAGGAAGAACTGGATCGCCTGCCGCTTGGCGCCGTGGCGGTGCTCGGCCCGCCCAACGGTGCCACGGCCGATATCCCGCCCGGCGTCATCTTCTGCCTTCGCGCCGCTGGGCAGGACGCGGCGCAGGCGATGGAGCCGGGCTACCCGCTGGCCCCGCACTACCTGGTGCATGTGGGCGACGGCGGAGAGGTGCTGCTGCCCTACAACCAGGCCAAGCAGATCCTGGATCGGCTGAAGGGCCTCTGCGCTGGGCAGGAGGAGCCGGATATCGCCGCCTGGGCCAGGTTCGACCGCGCCACCCGGCATGGCCGCGACATGGAGCCCTATCAGCGCCAGCTGGCCGCCGCGGTGGCGTCCATCCAGGGCCGAAGCGAGGACCGCGCGGCCGCAAGCCTGTTCACCCCGGGCGGCACCCATGCCCGGAAGGGGGAATTCCGGGGCGGCGATGACTTCGATGTCGTCGCCTATGTTGTGGTGCAGGGCCCGGCATGACGGACGCCGATGGCATCCTCGCCGCGCTCGCCCTGCCCGCGGAAGCGCGGCTGGACCAGCGCATCGCGAAGAAGCTGCTGCTGGAGAACGGGGCCCCCACCGCCGCCGACCGCCGCACGATCACGGAAGGGATCGCGGAGCTGGTCTGGGTGGCGGCGCTGAAGCCCACCACGATCGGCGTGCCCGCCTTCCGCGACGAGACGCGGGAGTATCTGGAGATCGCGGTCCTCCGCCTCGGCCTGCGTCCCGCCGCCAGGCGGCCCCGGCTGACGGAGCTGGTGCACCGTGCCGTGCCCTATCCCGTGCTGCTGCTGACCGACCAGGGGGGAGAGGCGGAGATATCCACCGCCGGGAAGCGTCGCGCGCAGAGCGATGCGGCGCGAACGGTGCTGGATGGAGCGCCGGTGGTGGTGGCCGAACCTGCTGATGGCGCGGATGGGCTGCGCGCCGCCTTCCGCCACGCGATGGCGCTGGACCGCCAGCCGCCCGCCTCTCTCCGCACACTGTACGAGGGGTGGGAGGAAGCGCTGCTGGCGCTGCGTGTGGCGAAGGTGACGGGCGCCTTCGCCATGCCCGCCGCCACGCAGCACCCGTCGGAGCGGCGAGAGGCGCTGGCCGCCTGCGCGCGGCTGGATGCGGAGATCGCGCGCCTGCGCGCGGCCGGGGCGCGAGAGCGCCAGATGGCGCGGCGCGTCGCCCTGAACCTGGAGCTTCAGAGCCTGCAAGCCGCGCGGGACGCGGCCTGGGCGAAGCTGTGACCTGAGGGACCCATGCGGAAACTGACGCTGAACGACCCCGAGACCCGAAGCGCCGATATCGTTTCGGCCAATATCGACGCGCTGAAGGGCTTGTTCCCCGATGCCTTCACGGAAGGGCGGGTGGATTTCGAGGTGCTGAAGCTGCTGCTGGGCGGGGCGGTGGAGGAGCGGGAGGAGAAATACGGGCTGAACTGGCACGGCAAGCGCCGCGCGCGGCAGATCGCGCTGACGCCGTCCACCGGCACGCTGCTGCCCTGCCCGGAAGAAAGCGTCGATTGGGACACGACGCAGAACCTGATGATCGAGGGCGATAATCTGGAGGTGCTGAAGCTCTTGCAGAAAAGTTATGCGGGCAAGGTGAAGCTGATCTATATCGATCCGCCCTATAATACAGGAAATGATTTCGTATATAGAGACGACTTCAAGGACGGAATCGCACAATATTTGAAGATAACGGGACAGATTGACGGCAGTGGAACCAAAATCTCATCCAACAGCGAGAGCTCAGGAAGATTTCATGCGGATTGGTTGAGTATGATATATCCCCGGCTCAAGCTTGCACAAAAATTGCTTAAGCGGGACGGCGCCATATTCGTATCATGTGATGAGACCGAACAAATTCGGCTTCGCTTGGTCATGGATGAGGTATTTGGACAAGAAAATTTTGTGGCTGATTTGGTGTGGGCTGCCGGCCGCAAAAATGATGCGCGGCTCGTTTCCATCTCTCATGAGTATATTGTTTGCTACGCGCGCGATGCGGGATATTTGGCCGACGGAAAAATCGAGTGGAGGCAACGGAAGAAAGGGCTCGAGGACATTTACGCCGAGCATAATCGGCTCCGAAAAATTCATGGGGAAAAATACGAAGCCATCACAGAAGGCATGAAGGACTGGTTCAGGGGACTTCCGGACAGCCATCCCTCAAAAGCCCACAAGCATTACAGCCACGCAGATCGCCGCGGACTATATTTTCCGGACAACATATCGTGGCCGGGCGGCGGGGGGCCTAAATACGAAGTCCTTCATCCAAAAACGAAGAAGCCTGTATCTGTTCCTTCGCGGGGATGGGTGACCAGCGATCCAGAAAAAATGCAAAAATGGATTGCAGATGATCTTGTCCATTTTGGCGAAGACGAGACCTATGTGCCTTGCATTAAATCTTACCTGAAGGATCGCGAATCTCAAACTCCATACAGCGTATTCTATCAGGATGGCCGTGCCGCATCGAAGCGTCTGAGATTGCTGATGGGGGGCGATTGTTTTGATTTTCCAAAAGATGAGCTGGTAGTCCAAGAAATAGTCGAGATGATGACTTCCGAGAAAGATATCATTGTTGATTTTTTTGCGGGTTCAGGCACCACCGCTCATGCAGTCATGGCACAGAACTCCGCGGATCAGGGCGCAAGGCAGTTTATCTTGGTACAGTTGCCCGAGCCGCTCGATGCAGACCGAAAAGAGCAGGCATATGCCGCAAGATTCTGCGATGACATTGGAAAATCCAGAAATATTGCGGAACTGACCAAGGAACGACTGCGAAGAGCGGCTGATTTTGTGAAAAATCAGAACCCCATATTCGCGGGCGACACCGGCTTCCGCGTCTTCAAACTCGCCCCCTCCAACATCCGGGCTTGGGAGCCTGATGCGACCGACCTCGACAACAGCCTGCTGAAGAACGCCGAGCACCTCGTCCAGGGCCGCACGGAACAGGACGTCCTGTATGAATTGCTGCTCAAGCTCGGCCTCGATCTCTGCGTGCCGATCGAGGCGAAGACGATCGCCGGCAAATCCGTCCATGCCATTGGCGGCGGCGCGCTGATCGTCTGCCTGGCCGATGGGCTGACCAAGGATGTGGTGGAGCCCCTGGCCGCCGGCATCGTCGCCTGGCGCGCGGCGCTGGCCCCCGCGCTCGATACCCGCGTCGTCTTCAAGGATTCGGGGTTCGCCGACGACATCGCCAAGACGAACATGGCGGCGATCCTCAGCCAGGCCGGCATCGCCGATATCCGTAGCCTGTAGGGACGGGGCGATGAAACTCCACTTCGAACCCGACCTCGACTACCAGCAGGCCGCCATCGAAGCGGTGGCGGACCTGTTTCGTGGGCAGGAGATCAACCGCACGGAATTCACCGTCACGCGGCGCCCCATGGCCACGCCGACCAGCGATGGCCAGCAGGGCCTGGCGCTGGGCGCCTTCCTCGGCCCGCAAGGCGAGCTTGGCCTGGTGGAAAGCGCCCTTGGCATCGGCAACCGCCTGTCGCTGCTGGATGAGGAAATCCTGGCCAATCTGAACGAGATCCAGCTGCGGAACGGGCTGCGGAAATCGGAAGCGCTCACCTCCGGCGATTTCACGGTGGAGATGGAGACAGGCACGGGCAAGACCTATGTCTATCTCCGCACGATCTTCGAACTGAACCGCCGCTACGGCTTCACCAAATTCGTCATCGTCGTGCCGTCGGTCGCCATCAAGGAAGGCGTCTACAAGACTCTGCAGATCACGGAAGACCACTTCAAGGCGCTCTATTCCGGCCAGCCCTTCGACTACTTCCTGTATGATTCCGGGAAGCTCGGCCAGGTGCGCAACTTCGCCACCAGCGCCACCATCCAGATCATGGTCGTGACCGTCGGCGCCATCAACAAGAAGGAGGTGAACAACCTCTACAAGGAACAGGAGAAGACGGGCGGGGAAGCGCCGATCGACCTGATCCGCGCGACCCGGCCGGTTGTCATCGTGGATGAACCGCAAAGCGTGGATGGCGGCTTGACCGGCGCCGGGAAGGGCGCGCTGGAGGCGATGAACCCGCTCTGCACCCTTCGCTATTCCGCCACCCATGTGGACAAGCACCAGATGGTCTTCCGGCTGGATGCCGTCGATGCCTATCAGCGCAAGCTGGTGAAGCAGATCGAGGTCGCGTCGGCCGAGGTGGATGGCGGGCACAACCGGGCCTTCCTGCGCTTCCTCTCCGCGACCAGCACCAAGGGCCGCGTCACTGCGCGCGTGGAGCTGGATATCCAGCAGGGCAAGCAGGTCCGGCGGCAGGAAGTGACGGTGCAGGATGGCGACGACCTGCAAGAGGTGACCGGGCGTGCGATCTATGCCGGTGCGCGTATCGGCGAAATCCGCGCGGCGAAAAGCGGCCAGCTGCTGGAAGTGCGGCTTGCTGGCAGCGAGACCTTCCTGAGCCCGGGCATGGCCGTTGGCGATGTGGACCCGGATGCGGTGAAGCGGGAGATGATCCGCCGCACCATCGAAGAGCATCTGAAGAAGGAAATGCGGCTCGCGCCGCTCCGCATCAAGGTGCTGAGCCTGTTCTTCATCGACGCCGTCGAGCACTACCGATCCTACGATGCGGCGGGCAACGAGGTGCCGGGCAAATACGCTCGCATGTTCGAGGAAGAGTATCGCCGGATGGCGAAGCGCCCCGACTATGTCAGCCTGTTCAAGGAGGTGGACATGACCTCCGCCGCCAGCGAAGTCCATGACGGCTATTTCTCCATCGACAAGAACCGTCGCTGGACGGAACCCGATCTCAACAGCGAGGGCGAGCTGAAGAACCAATCGAGCCGCGACGACGCGGAGCGCGCCTATAACCTGATCATGAAGGAGAAGGAGAAGCTGCTGGGCTTCGAGACGAAGCTGAAGTTCATCTTCTCCCACTCCGCGCTCAAGGAAGGGTGGGACAATCCGAATGTGTTCCAGATCTGCACGCTGCGTGAGATGGGAACGGAGCGCGAGCGCCGGCAGACCATCGGGCGCGGCCTGCGGCTCTGCGTGAACCAGAAGGGCGAACGCGTCCGCGGCTTCGACATCAACACGCTGACGGTGGTGGCGACGGAGAGCTACGAGGAATTCGCGGAGAAGCTGCAGAAGGAAATCGAGGCCGATACCGGCATCCGCTTCGGCATCGTGGAGGAGCACCAGTTCGCGACGATGCCGATCCGGCAGCCGGATGGGTCCGTGACCATGCTGGGTTTCGCGGAATCCGCCGCGATCTTCGCGCATCTACAGAAAGAAGGTTTCGTGGACGCCAAGGGGCGCGTGCAGGACACGCTGCGGCAGGCGCTGAAGGACGGCACGCTCGCCGTTCCGCCGGGCCTGGAGGATCGTGTTCCGCAGGTGATGGACGTGCTGCGGAAGGTGGCCGGAAGCCTTGAGATCAAGAACGCCAATGAACGTGTGCCCGTCCGGACCCGCCAGGCCATCCTCGACAGCCCGGAATTCGCGGCGCTGTGGGATCGGATCAAGCACAAGACCACCTACCGGGTGGATTTCGACAATGAGAAGCTGATCGCCGATTGCGCGAAAGCCATCGGCAATGGCCCGCCGGTGACCAGGGCCCGCATCCGCTTCCGCAAGGCGGATCTGGCGATCGGGCAAGGCGGCGTGGTCGCGACGGAGACCGAGGTGTCCGAAGCCCGCGCGATCGAGGAAAGCGATATCGAGCTTCCGGATATCCTCACGGATCTGCAGGACCGCACCCAACTCACCCGACGCAGCCTGGTGCGGATCCTGATCGAGAGCGGGCGGCTGGCCGATTTCAAGCGCAATCCGCAGGCGTTCATCGAACTGGCGGGCGAAGCGATCAACCGCGCAAAGCGCCTGGCGATCGTCGATGGCATCAAATACCAGCGGCTGGGCGATGATCACTACTATGCGCAGGAGCTGTTCAGCAACGAAGAGCTCAAGGGCTATCTCAGCAACATGCTGAAGGACGCGAAGAAGTCCGTCTTCGAACACGTCGTTTATGATTCGGGCGGGATCGAACGCAGCTTCGCCGAGCAGCTGGAGCGGAACAGCGCCGTCAAGATCTACGCGAAGCTTCCGGGCTGGTTCAAAGTCCCGACGCCCCTGGGGACGTACAATCCGGACTGGGCGATCCTCGTGGAGGTCGATGGGCAGGACCGGCTGTACTTCGTCGTGGAGACGAAAGGGAGCCTGTTCTCAGACGACCTGCGCGGCAACGAGGCCGCCAAGATGGATTGCGGCGCTGCGCATTTTGCCGCGCTGGCGACCGACAAAAATCCCGCCCGCTACGTCAAGGCCACGAAGGTCGATGACCTTCTGGGGCATGTGTGATGGCTTCGCTCGCATCGGAGCCACCCCATGCCGTAGCAGCGGGAATCATGTGGATCTGCAGGGACACCAGATAATGGCGATGCCTGACTATCAGTCGCTCATGCTTCCAGTGCTTGAGATCGGCGCGAAGGGCGAGTCCTCGGTTCCGCTGGCGGCCGACGATATTGCAGGCCGCTTCGGCCTAACCCACGAAGAGCGCGAGCAGATGCTGCCCAGCGGAAAGCAGCGGATCCTTCACAACCGGCTGCACTGGGCCAAATTTTATCTGACTAAGGCAGGATTGCTCGAGAGCCCAAAGAGGGGCCGCTTCGTGATTACCGACGCGGGCAGGAAGGTGCTCGCCAGTACGCCGACAGAGCTCAATACGAAATACCTCCTGGAAATCCCGGCGTTCCGCGACTTCTACCGCGGCGAGGAAGAAGTCGGTGCTGCCGGTCCGGTCATGGAGGTGGAGCCACCGGTCGCGACGCCCGAAGAGGTCGTTGACGCTGCCTTTAAAGCCCTTCAGGCGGCACTGCGCGATGAGCTCCTGGGACGGATCCTGCAGAATAGCCCGGCCTTCTTTGAGCAATTGATCGTCGAACTTCTGGTGGCAATGGGCTACGGAGGGTCTCGTCTGAATGCCGCGGAGCAGCTCGGCAAGTCCGGTGACGGCGGCGTCGATGGCGTGATCAATGAGGACGTCCTCGGCCTCGATCGGGTCTATGTGCAGGCCAAGCGGCACGCGCCTGGCAGCACCATCGGGCGGCCGGAGATCCAGGCGTTTACCGGCAGCCTTGTCGGACTCGGCGCCTCAAAAGGCGTCTTCGTGACGACTTCCGCGTTCTCGGCCCAGGCCATCGACTTCGTATCGCGGATCCCGCAGCGCGTGGTGCTGATCAACGGGAAGCGCTTAACCGAACTGATGGTTGAGCACGGTGTCGGGGTGCGAATCAGCAGAACCCTTGAGTTCAAACGTCTCGACGAAGATTTTTTCTCGGAGGAGGAGTGATCTGCATGCCCCTCGCCGGACGGATACGTGGAAATGGGTGCTGCACGGCACGCGACCTGTTAGCATGCGCTGCTTGTCAAGCACGCGCTCCACGGGAAGACGGGAGCAGCGCTAACCGCCAGGGCTTCAACGCTCGATGACCGACGAAGAACGGCTTAGCGAGATCAGGCAGATTCTCTACGAATACAGTAACCGGCCGCCACTGAAGTTCCCGGCGGAGAGCGCGATTCCGAAGATAGCGCGGCGCCTCCTCGACGCTGCCAGAGGACCTTCGAGCCTCTGGACGAAATGGGACAAGGACCGCGAGGCTTTAGCCCAGCGAGCGGCCATCCTATGGATACCCCTTGATGATCTACGCGATGCCCTGAACAGCCTCCCGGGCGAACCACTGACCGCGATTGACGTCGAGCAGAGGCTGTACGCCATCAAGCAAGAGCAGGGCGGGTACAGGTACGGCGCCGACGACGAGCTGAAAGAAGCGTCCATTGAGGCGTATCACCAGGTGAAGGCGACCGGAACCGAGTTTATCGCCATCCTCGGCTGGCTTGAGGAATGGACCTGGGGTGCGGAGGAACGGCTGCGGCGAAAGCGCGAGATCGACCGGCGCGAGCAGATCGCTGCGGACAAGCGCAACGCGGAACTACGACTCCGATCGGGAGCGGACTGTCCCTGGACACAGATCGCCGGAGATGCCGATCTCCATAGTCGGAAGAATAGTCGGCTGTTTCGCCTTCGGGAGTTGAAGAAAGTGACCTCCCCTCTGGCGCCGAAATTTGAGGTTTTGGAAGTGACGGCGCTGGATGCAAAGCGGGGGACCCAAATTGGCCAGTATCGCACGCGATCAGACGCTTCGAAGGCCGTGATGGAGGTCGCGTATAAACCGGATTGGCGCTGAACGCGTTTTGGGCCCGCCGAACATTTGAAGGACTGGTGATGCTGTCCTCTGAAATATGCTTTGAGCGAGCCCGTCTTTTGCCGCTGCCAGACGATCTGCCGAAGGCGGCGGGTAGCGCAACCAACACCCTGCCGCCGTACTTCTGGTTCGCTCTTGGAGTGCGGATTTCGGGCAGGTGGGGTTCGAACCAGAGCAGGCGCCGACCGCGCTGAAACCGGCCTTTTACCTAGGTTTTGGGTTCCGTACTAAAACGGCCAAGTCAGGAGGTCCGGAGAAAATTGGCCTCCGGAGAGCGAATTGCAGCCGTCTCCGGGTCGGGCCAGTCAACAGGCGTACCACAAAAACCCCAGGAAACCTGCCACTCAGCGCGGGGCTCGGTCTGGCGGAGAGCACGGCTCGTATGGGAACTGGCGGAGAGGGTGGGATTCGAACCCACGGTAGGCTTGCACCTACTTCGGTTTTCGAGACCGACGCGATCGACCACTCCGCCACCTCTCCACGGGGGTCGCCAGCTTCATAGATGCCACGGCGCGGCCTTGCAACCGTACGAAGCTCGCCGGGACGCCATGACAGATACACAGGTCCTGGCAACAGCTGCGGATACCGCTGCCGCCCTGCAGGGGGCTGGCCAGCAGCGCCGCGCCGCGGCCCACGCCATCCATCCTGCGCGGCTGCAGGCATGGGAGGCAACGGAGGCCAGCAACGACCCCTGATGGGCGGCGCCCTGTCGGGACCTCGCCCACAGGGCGCGGTCCTGCTAGACTTGGCCGGTGAACATCCTCGCCCCGAAACGCGCCAGGCTGCAGATCGAAGTCGTCTTCGACCTCGTCTGCCCTTGGTGCTACCTCGGCGTGCACCGGCTGCGCCGGACACTGCGGGGGCGGCCGGATATTGGCGTCGATCTGCTCTGGCGGCCCTTCCTGCTGAACCCGGATATCGCGCCGGGCGGCGTCTCCCGCCACGACTACATGCTGCGGAAATTCGGCGGCGAGGACAGGGCGCGGCGCCTGCATGCGACCATCGCCGATCTCGGCCGGCCGGAAGGGCTGCGCTTCGCCTTCGACCGCATCCGCCGTATCCCGCCCTCGCTCGACGCCCACCGCCTCGTGCGCTTCGCCGATCGCCAGGGGCTGGCCGATGGCGCCGTCCACGCGCTGTTCGAGGCCTATTTCTGCGAGGGCCAGGATATCGGCGACCACGCCGTGCTGACCGCAATCGCCGAAGAGCTGGGGATGGAAGGCGGTGCAACCCGCCGCTTCCTCGCCGGGCAGCACGAGGCGGAGGCGGTGCACGCCGACAACCTCCGCGCCCATCGCCTCGGCATCAATGGCGTGCCCTGCTTCGTCGTGCAGGGGCGCCATGCCATCGCCGGCGCGCAGGAGCCCGAAGTGATGGAACGCCTGCTGGACGTGGCGCTGGTCGAGGGCTGATACGGGCGTGCGTTTTCGTTGACCCGAAAACGCCTTCAGGCGCCAGCGCAGACCTCCGCCGGCTTGGCGCCGCCGCATGAGCGGCGGGCCACATTCGCGGCCTCGGCCGGCGTGAAGAACGCCGGCCGCTATCGGATCACCAGACACGCGCGCTGGTATGAGGGCCGTGGCCCCGTCAGCGCTTCCAGCGGCCGGGGAAGGGAATGGGCTTGGTCGTCGCGCCACCCTTCGGGGCCGGTGGCAGCGTGGCCGGGCGGAAGACGGTCTTCTTCAATTGCGGGCCGGACGGCTTCGTAGGCGCCGGCGGGGCGGCGGGTTTCGCGAGTTTGGGCGCAGCCGGCACCTTGCCCTGCGCGACCTCGGCCAGCGCCCCAAGCAGGCTGCGCGCCTCCCGGATGCGGGCGTCGTAGGGCATCTCCCGCACCATCGCGAGCTTGTGGTCGGGGCGGAGCTTGATGGCATCCCCCTGCCCCGCCACCCATTGCACCAGCGCCGCCGGATTGGCGAAGCGGTTGGCGCGGAAGCCGAGCACCAGGCCCTTCGGCCCGACATCCAGCTTCTCCACCCCCGCCGCGCGGCACAGCTGCTTCAGCATCACCACCCGCAGCAGCGTCTCCGCCTCCGCCGGTAGCGGGCCGAAGCGGTCGGCGAGTTCAGCGGCCATCGCCTCCGTCTCCGCCTCGGTCTGCAAGCCGCCGATGCGGCGATAGAGGCCGAGGCGCACCGGCAGGTCGCGCACATAGGCCTCAGGCAGCATCACCGGCAGGCCGAGATTGATCTGCGGCGTCCAGTCGCGATCCTCGGCCTGGGGCGCGGCGCCGCCATGCTTCAGCTCCGCCACCGCTTCCTCCAGCATCTGCTGGTAGAGCTCGATGCCCACTTCGCGGATCTGGCCCGACTGCTCATCGCCCAGCAGATTGCCCGCGCCGCGGATGTCGAGGTCATGGGAGGCGAGCGTGAAGCCGGCGCCGAGATTATCCAGCGTCTGCATGACGCCCAGCCGCTTTTCCGCCGCGGCCGACAGCCGGTGCGTTTGCGGCCAGGTCAGATAGGCATAGCCGCGCTGCTTGCCGCGCCCGACGCGGCCGCGCAGCTGATACAGCTGCGCCAGGCCGAACATGTCCGCTCGGTGGATCAGCAGCGTGTTCACCGCCGGCATGTCGAGCCCGCTTTCGACGATGTTGGTCGACAGCAGGATATCCGCCTTCTGGTCGCCGAATTCCGTCATCACGCGTTCCAGCTCGGTCGGCGAAAGCCGACCATGGGCTTCGGCGATGCGGGCTTCCGGCACGATCTCCGCCAGGCGTTCGCGCAGGCGCGGCAGATCCTCCAGGCGCGGGGCCACGCAGAAGACCTGCCCGCCCCGGAACCGCTCGCGCTGGATCGCTTCGCGGATCACCACGCCATCCCAGGGCATGATGAAGGTCCGCACCGCCAGGCGATCCACGGGCGGGGTCGCGATCACGCTCATTTCCCGCACGCCGGTCAGGGCCAGTTGCAGCGTGCGCGGGATCGGCGTCGCGGTCAGCGTCAGCACATGCACATCGGCCTTGAGCTGCTTGAGGCGTTCCTTGTGCGCCACGCCGAAATGCTGCTCCTCATCGATGATGACGAGGCCGAGATCGGCGAACTCCACGCCCTTGGCCAGCAGCGCATGGGTGCCGACGACGATGTTGATATGGCCGTCGCGGACGCCGTCGCGCACCGCCTGCGCGTCCTTCGCCGTCACCATGCGCGACAGTTGCGCGATGCGGATCGGCAGCCCTTCGAAGCGCGTGGTGAAGGTGCGGCTGTGCTGGCGTGCCAGCAGCGTGGTCGGGACCACCACCGCCACCTGTGCGCCCGACATCGCGACACAGAAGGCGGCGCGGAGCGCGACCTCGGTCTTGCCGAAGCCGACATCGCCGCAGATCAGCCGGTCCATCGGCTTGCCGGAGGACAGGTCCTCCAGCACATCGGCGATGGCGCGCTGCTGGTCCTCGGTCTCGGCGAAGGGGAAGCGGGCGCAGAATTCGTCCCAGGCGCCTTCGGGCGGGATGGCGGCGACCGCTTCCCGCGTCGCGCGCTCGGCGGCGATGCGGATCAGCGCGCCGGCCATGTCGGCGATGCGCTGCTTCGCCTTGGCCTTGCGCGCCTGCCACGCCCCGCCGCCCAGCTTGTCGAGCGGAACGCCCGCGCTTTCGCTGCCGAAGCGCGAAAGGATCTCGATATTCTCGACCGGCAGGAACAGCTTGTCGCCGCCATCATAGATCAGCCGCAGGCATTCATGCGCGGCGCCGCTGACCTCGATGGTCGCGAGGCCGTCATAGCGGCCGATGCCGTGTTCCTGGTGGACCACCAGGTCGCCTTCCGCGATCTCGGTGGCATCCGCGATGAACTGGTCGGCGCGGCGGCGCTTGCGGGGCGGGCGGGCGATGCGTTCGCCCAGCAAATCCTGTTCACCGGTGACGACGAAGCCCGGCGGGTCCGTGGGCCGCGCGCCGGGGGGCGAGACGAAGCCGCGCTCCACGCCGAGGATCGCGAGCCCGACCACGGCCGGCGCGAGCTTCTGCAATTGCAGCACATCGTCCACCGCCTCGGCGGCGATGCCGTTCTCCCGCAGCAGGTTCCCCAGCCGCTCGCGGCTGCCCCGCGTCCAGGCGGCCAGCACCGGGCGGTGGCCGCGCGCGGCCAGCGCCTTGGCGTGTTCCCCATAGGCGGCGAAGACGTTCTTCCCCTCCGCCCGCACATCGGCGAACAGCCGCCCCGGCCGCCCGCCCGCATCGATCACGCCCGGCAGGTCGGAGGAAGGTGCGAAGGGAACGAAGCGCATCACCGTGGGCTCGGCCAGCATCGCCTCCCACGCATCGAGGTCCAGGTAGAGCCGGTCGGGCGGCGCGGGGCGGTAGGGCACCTCCCCTTCCCGCGTCGGGCCGCGGCGGGCCTCGTAATGGTCGGCGACCATCTCCATCCGGACCGCCAGCGCATCCTCGGCCTGGTGGTCGAAGGACACGCTGACCTCCGCAGGCGCATCCTCGCCCAGATGGTCCAGCAGGGTTTCCATCGTGTCGTGGAACAGCCCGGCCCAATGCTCCATCCCCGGATGCTTCCGGCCGGCGCTGATCGAGACATAAAGCGGGTCATCCCCCGCCGCCGCGCCGAACAACTCGCGATAGGCGGTGCGGAAGCGGCTGATGGAGGGCGCGTCCAGCAACACCTCGCCCACCGGGCGCAGCGTCAGCCCGTCAATCCGCGCGCCGCTGCGTTGGGTGCCGGTTTCGAAGCGGCGGATATCCTCGATCTCGTCGCCGAACAGGTCGAGCCGGACGGGTTCCGGCTCTCCGGCCGGGAACAGGTCCACGATGCCGCCGCGCACGGCGTATTCGCCATGTTCCATGACCGTGCCGGTGCGGTGGTAGCCATTGGCTTCCAGGAATTCCGCCAGCTTCAGCGGGTCCTGCCGCCCGCCACGCGTCAGCGACAGCGTGGCCCCCCGGAAGGCCGCGCGCGGCGGCACCTTCTGCACCAAGGCGTTGACCGTGGTCAGCAGGATGCGCGGCGTGGGCGAGCGTTCAGCCAGCCGCGTCAGCGTGGCCACGCGTTCGGCCACGATCTCCGGATTGGGGGAGACGCGGTCATAGGGCAGGCAATCCCAGGCGGGGAAGCGCAGGACCTCCGCATGCGGGGCGAAGAAGGCCAGCGCTTCCGCCAGTCGGGCCATGCGGGCGTCGTCGCGGCAGACATGCAGGATCGGCTTCCGGCTTTCCGCCCGGCGGCGCGCCAGCAGCAGCGCGTCGTAGCCCTCGGGCGCGCCGTGGACGAGGATGCTGTCCATCAGCCCTTCAATGCACCCTTGAGGTCCGGATGCAGCCCCGCCCCCGCGCCGGCGCATTCCACCGCCATGCGGGCAAGCATGGGGGAAGCGACCTCCTCCGGGATAGGCCGACGGCCGGACAGCCAATCGGACAGGTCCACATCGGGCAGTTCCAGCACTTCTTCCAGCTCATCGAGCTCGGCTTCGGTGAAGGTTGCGACATGGCGCTTCACGAAGCCGCCGATCATCAGATCGGCTTCCTTGGTGCCCCGGTGCCAGGCGCGGAACAGAAGGCGGCGACGGCGGGGGGAGAGGTCTTCGATTTCGGTTTCGTCTGACATGTCGGCTTACGGGCTCGGGGCTGCCATATAGAGCAGATCGCGGAAGGGCGGGAACGCCCGGACGCGTGAATCTGCTCTGCCAACAACAGGCTAGAGCGGTTTGGCATTCATTCTTGAACGCAAACCGCTCTAGGGCGCATGGGAATCCTGTCAGCCCGATGAAGGATATGGAATTGCGCGCGGCGGCCTCGGCCCCGATGGAACCCGCGGCAGAGGACGCGCTGGCGGCGGCCGGGGTGCTGGCGCCTGTGGCGGATCTGCACGGCGTCGGCCCCACTTTGGCCAAGCTGCTGGCGGAGGCGACGGGGGGCGAGCGCGTGCTCGACCTGCTGCTGCACCTGCCCGAACGCGTCATCATCCGCCGCCGCGTTGCCAGCCCGGAGGAAGCCCCCCCCGACCAGGATTGCGTGCTGGAGGTGGAGGTGACCTCGCTCCGCGCCGCGCGGGCGAAATCCACTGGCCGTCCGTATGTGGAGGTGAAGGCGCAGGCCGGCGGCTGGCCGCTGACCATCCGCTACATGAATGGCCGCCTGCCCTGGATCCAGAAGCTGCTGCCGGCGGGCTCGGTCCGGTTCCTCGCGGGGCGGGTGATGGTGGAAGGCAGTCGCGGCTGGGCGATGCTGAACCCGCTGAGTGCCGAACGGCCCGAAGCGCTGCCGCTGGTCGAGCCCGTCTGGCCCCTGGTGCGCGACCTGACGCCGAAGCGCCTCCGCGGCGCGATGGAGGCGGCGCTGGAACGGCTCCGCCCGCTGCCCGAATGGGCCGACCCGGCGCTGGTGCGGCGCGAGGGCTGGCCCGCCTTCGACGCCGCGATAAGCAGCCTGCAACGCCCCGCCGGCCCCCTGCCCGCCATCCCCCGCAAGCGGCTGGCCTATGACGAATTGCTGGCCAGCCAGGTGGCGATCGGCCTGGTGCGCCGCCGCCAGCGCAGCCGGCCCGGCCGCGCCCTGCCCGGCACGGGAGAGTTGCAGGCCAAGGCGCTCGCGGCCTTCGGCCATCCGCCGACGCTGGGCCAGTCTCAGGCGCTGGCCGAGATCGGCGCCGACATGGCCACGCCCCGCCGGATGCTCCGCCTGCTGCAAGGCGATGTCGGCTCGGGCAAGACGCTGGTCGCGGTGCTCGCGATGCTCCGCGCAGTCGAATCCGGCGCGCAGGGCGCGCTGATGGCGCCCACCGAATTGCTGGCACGGCAGCATCTGCGAACGCTGACCAAGCTCTGCCTGCCCGCCGGGGTCGAGGTGCGGCTGCTGACCGGTTCGGTGAAGGGGGCGGAGCGGAAGGAGGTTCTGCGCGGCCTCGCCTCCGGGCGGGTCGGCATCGTCGTCGGCACCCATGCGCTGTTTCAGGATGCGGTGGAGTTCCACGACCTCGGCCTCGCCATCGTCGATGAACAGCACCGCTTCGGCGTCGGGCAGCGGCTGATGCTGGCGAATAAGGGCCGGGACGCGGATATGCTGGTGATGACCGCCACCCCCATCCCGCGCACGCTGCTGCTGACCCAATGGGGCGAGATGGCCGTGAGCCGGCTGGAGGGTAAGCCTGCCGGCCGCCAGCCCATCACCACCCGCATCGTCGGCCAGGACCGCCTGCCCGACATCATCGACCGGCTGGGGGAAGCGCTGGCGCGCGGCGAACGTGCCTATTGGGTGGTACGTGCCATCTCAGGCGGCGAGACCGACGATTCGGTGGCCGCCGAGGATCGCTTCGCCGAATTGTCGGCCCGCTTCCCGGGGCTGGTCGGCATGGCCCATGGCGTTCAGGATCTGGCGGTGCGGGAAGCCGCGCTGGCCGATTTCGCCGCTGGCACAACGCGCCTTCTGGTCGCGACCACCGTGGTCGAGGTCGGCGTGGATGTGCCGGAGGCGACGATCATGCTGATCGAGCAGGCCGAGCGCTTCGGCCTGGCCGCGCTGCACCAGCTGCGCGGCCGCGTTGGGCGCGGATCGAAGCCGTCATCCTGCCTGCTGGTCCATTCCGAGGGCCTGTCGGATGGCGAGAAGCGCCGCCTGCTGGTGCTGCGCGACACCGAGGACGGGTTCCTGATCGCGGAGGAAGACCTCCGCGCCCGCGGCGGCGGCGATGTGCTGCGAGAACGGCAATCGGGCCTGCAAGGCGGCCGCCTGCTGGATGCGCGGGAGGAGCCGGAGGAGTTCGAGCGCCTGACCCATATCGCCCATCGCGACGCCCAGGCACTGCTGGAACGCGACCCGGCGCTGGCTTCTCCGCGCGGGCAGGCGGCGCTGGCGCTGCTCACCCTGTTCGGCCACGACCCGACGCTGGCGAAGCTGGATGCGGGGTAGGGTCGCACGGGGCGGCGAGAGGCAGTCGCGCCCCCACCCGCCCTCGCTGCGCTCGGGCACCCTCCCCCGCTCACGCGGGAGAGGGGGGCAGCGGCGCTGCCGCTGCGCCGAAGGCTGGCTGGGGAGGGGGCACGACCGACCGTGCAGGATCTGGCGACCACGACATCTTCCAGCCCCCTTGCACCCGTCCCCCCGCCTCCTTAATCCACGCCCCCAGGGGAAGACTGGGGACACGCCTTGACCGCGCTGATCGAGATCGAGCGCTTGACCAAGCGCTTCGGGGCCTTCACGGCCGTAGACGACGTGTCCTTCACCGTGTCGCGGGGTGAGGTGCTGGGCTTCCTCGGCCCGAATGGCGCCGGCAAATCCACCACCATGCGGATGCTGGCCGGCTTCATGACGCCCACCGCGGGCACCGCGCGCATCTGCGGCGAGGATGTGGTGGACAAGCCCGTGGCCGCGAAGCGCCATCTGGGCTTCCTGCCCGAAGGCGCGCCCACCTACCCCGAGATGACGGTCGCCGGCTTCCTGGGGTTCTGCGGCCGGGCGCGCGGCTTCCGGGGCTCGGCGCTGGCCGACCGCGTGGCGCATGCGATGGGGCTGACGCAGCTGGAAGGCGTGCGGCTGCAGCCGGTCGAGACGCTGTCGAAGGGCTTCAAGCGCCGCGTGGGCCTCGCCGCCGCGCTGCTGCACGATCCGCCGGTGCTGGTGCTGGACGAGCCGACGGACGGGCTCGACCCCAACCAGAAGCATGAGGTGCGGAACCTGATCCGTGCCATGGCGCCGGAGAAGGCCATCGTCATCTCGACCCATATCCTTGAGGAAGTCTCGGCGGTCTGCACCCGCGCCGTAGTGATCGCGCGGGGCCGCGTGGTGGCCGATGCGACGCCGGCCGAACTTGCCGCGCGCGGCCCGACCATGGATGCCGTCTTCCGCGCGCTCACCCTGCGGGAGGCTGCGTGATGGGTGGCGTGCTCACCGTCTTCCGACGCGAATTGGCGGCGTATTTCGCGACCCCCGTCGCCTATGTGTTCATCGTGATCTTCCTGGTGCTGGCCGGGGCGCTGACCTTCAGCCTGGGCAATTTCTTCGCTCGCGGGCAGGCGGATCTGCAGCCCTTCTTCAGCTTCGTGCCCTGGCTGTTCCTGTTCCTGGTGCCCGCGCTGACCATGCGGCTCTGGGCCGAGGAACGGCGGCTCGGCACCATCGAATTGCTGCTGACGCTGCCGATCGCGCAAGGGCAGGCGGTGGTGGGCAAGTTCCTCGCCGCCTGGGCCTTCTGCGTCATTGCGCTGGCGCTGACCTTTCCGCTGATCATAACGGTCAATGTGCTGGGCGATCCCGACAATGGGGTGATCGCGACCGGCTATCTGGGCTGCGCGATGGTCGCGGCGGCTTTCCTCGCGGTCGGGTCGGCGATCTCGGCGCTGACGAAGAACCAGGTCATCGCCTTCGTGCTCGCGGTCGCGGCCTGCTTCTTCCTGACGGCGGCGGGCAGCCCGGTGGTGACGGAGTTCCTCTCCAAGAACGTCCCGGTGCTCGCCGATATCGCGCGCGGCATCAGCGTGACGGATCGGCTGGCGGGCTTCTCGCGCGGGGTGATCGCGGCGCGCGACATGGTGTTCTTCGCGTCCTTCATCGCCTTCTTCCTGTTCGCGAACACCATCGCGGTGGACCAGCGGAAGGCGGATTGATCTCATGATACCCGCAACACAAAATTCCGACCTGCGCCCCGAAGGGGCGAGCGGCCGAATGGCCGCCGCGGCTTATGCCGCGAAGCCAAGGGCCGCGGATGCGGCCCGCCCGGCGTTTGAGGGGCATGAAGGTGAAGCCTTCATGCAATTGGCATGACCACCACCCCCGCCCCCATCCAGCGCGGCAAGCGCGGCCTGTCCGCCGGGATCGCGCTGCTGCTGGCCGCCATCCTTGCCATCGGCGCCAATCTGCTGGCCGACAGGGTGCTCCGCAGCGCGCGGATCGACCTGACGCAGAACAGCCTCTACACGCTGTCGGACGGGACGAAGCAGGTGCTGCAAGGCTTGCAGGACCCGGTCACGCTGCGGCTGTTCTATTCGCGCCGCCTGGGTGCCTCCATCCCCGCCTATGGCGCCTATGCGGACCGCGTGCGCGCCATGCTCGACGAATATGTCGCCGCCAGCCGTGGCCGCGTGCGGCTGGAGATCCTCGACCCCGAGCCGTTCAGCGAGACCGAGGACCGCGCCCAGGCGCTCGGCCTGCAAGGCGTGCCGGTGGATCAGTCGGGCGAGCAGGTCTGGTTCGGCCTGGCGGGCAGCAACCTGCTGGATGACGAGCGGACGATCCCCTTCCTCCAGCCCGACCGCGAACGCTTCCTGGAATACGACCTGACGCGGATGATCTGGGAGCTGTCGAACCCGACGCGCCCGGTGCTGGGCGTGATGTCGTCCCTGCCCTTCAACGGCGATCCCAGGGCGATGATGATGCGGCGGCCCGATCTGGGGCAGCCCTATGTCCTCTCGACCCAGCTGCGCCAGTTCTACACGGTGCGGGACGTGCCGCTGGACGCCCAGGTGATCGCGCCGGATGTGCAGGTGCTGCTGGTCGCGCATGCCCAGGACCTGCCGGACGCCACGCTCTACGCCATCGACCAGTTCGTGATGCGCGGCGGGCGGCTGATCGCGATGGTCGATCCGCACAGCGAAAGCCAGGCGACCCGCCCTTCCCCGGGCCAGCCACCGGCGCGTGAGACCTCCAGCAACCTCGACCGGCTGCTGAACGCCTGGGGGATCGAGGCGCCGTCGGACAAGGTGATCCTCGACCAGCGCGGCGCCTGGCGCGTGCGCGCCGATCCGCGCGACCGGATCCAGGCGGTGGACTACCTCGCCTGGACCAATGTGCCCCCCGCCGGGCTGAACCGGCAGGAGGTCGCGACCGCCGATCTCGCCCAGGTCACCATCGCATCCGCCGGCGAATTGCGCCCGCGCGCGGGTGCGGCCATCGAGTTCATCCCGCTGGTGACCAGCAGCGAGCGCAGCCAGATGGTGGATGCCGCGCGCGTGCGCGACCAGCCCAACCCATCGCGGCTGCTGGCCGATTTCGCGCCCGAGGGGCAGGCGCGCGTGGTCGTCGCGCGGGTGCGCGGCGTGCTGTCTTCCGCCTTCGAAGCCGCGCCGCCGCCGCCCGAGGGCGCCGAACGCGAAGCGGACATGCCGCCCCATCGCGCCCGCACCGAAGGCCCGGCCAATCTGATCGTGGCCAATGACGCCGACATCCTGGAGGACCGCTTCTGGGTCCGGGTGCAGGAGTTCTTCGGCCAGCAGGTGCCCACGCCCTTCAGCGATAACGGCGCCTTCGTCCTGAACCTCGCCGACAGCATGGCCGGCGGCGAGGCGCTGGTGGGCCTCCGCTCCCGCGGTGAATCACTGCGCCCCTTCGGCATGGTGGACGACATCCGCCGCAGTGCGGAAGCGCAGTTCCGCCAGACCGAACGCGGCTTGCAGGAGAGGCTGGAGGCGACGGAGCGGCGCCTGCGCGAATTGCGCCAAGGGTCCAGCGCCAATGCGCCAGGCGCGGCCTCGGCAAGCCCCGTCATCACCGCCGAGCAGCGCGCCGAGATCGACCGCGCGCGGGACGAAATCCGGCGCACGCGCGGCGAGCTGCGCCAGGTGCAGCTGGAACTCCGTCGCGACATCGAAGGGCTGGAGACGCTGCTGCGCGTTATCAACGTCACCCTGGTGCCGGCGCTGCTGACGATCTTCGCGATCGGCCTGGGCTTCGTCAGGGCCCGCAGGCGCGCGGAGGCACGGGCATGAAGCGGCGTGACCTTCTGCTGCTCGGCGGCGCGGCGGCGGCCACCATCGGCGCCGTCATCCTGCTGACGCCGGACAGCACCGAGCCCCCGCCCAATTCGGCCTCGCCCCTCGCCTTCCCCGGCCTCGCGCCGCGGCTGGCGAATGCCGCGCGGATCGAGGTGGTGCGCCATGACGGGACGCTGGTGATCCGCCGTGCCGCCAGCGGCGCCTGGGTCCTGCCGGACCGCGCCGACCACCCCGCCCGCCCTGAACGCGTGCGGGAAGTGCTGGTGGGGCTGACCGAGCTGCGGCTGATCGAACCCCGCACCGCCAACCCCGAGATGCTGGAACGCCTGGGCGTCGAGGACCCGACGCGGCCCGGCGCGACATCCGCGCTGCTGCGCGTGCTGGATGCGAATGGCGCCCCGATCGCGGAACTCATCGTCGGCCGGCGGCGGATGCGCGTGCAGGGCAATGTGCCCGAAAGCGTCCATGTGCGCCGCCCGAACGAGGCCCAGGCCTGGCTGGCCGAAGGCCGGCTGCCGCTGGATGCCGATCCGAGCCTCTGGATCGACCGCGACATCGCCAACATCCCGCGCGACCGCGTGCGCGCCGCCGAGATCCGCCGCGCCGGCGAAGGCCTGCTGGTGCTGCGCCGCGGCCGGGAGCTGGAAGGACCGCTTGCAGTGGTCGAGCCGGCCGAGACGCCGGAACTCGATGAGCTCAGCCTGGATGAGGTGGCGCGGGGCTTCGAATTCCTCACCTTCCTCGAAGTCCGCGCCGCCACCGACATGCCCGGCGAATGGCTGGGCGAGGCAGCATTCGAATTGACCGACAATCTCCGCATCGCCATCGCGGCGCGGAAGGAGGGCGAGGACCTCTGGGTGCGGCTGGCCGCCACCGGCGATGAGGAAGCCGGGCGGCTGAATGCCCGCTGGCGCGGCTGGGCCTATCAGGTGGGCCAATGGAAGGAAAAAGCCTTCCTGCCGCGCATCGAGGATCTTGCGAAGCAGGCGCGCAACTGATGCGCATTGTGGCTCGTGCGTCCTGCGCTGGTGGTCGCGCCCCCTCCCAGACGCGTGCCGCATGACCAACCCGCGCGAACACCCGACGCGGCCCTGGGTCGGGATCGGCGTGCTCGCCTTCCGGGGCGAGGATGTGCTGCTGATCCGCCGCGGCCGCCCGCCGCGGATGGGCGAATGGTCCCTGCCCGGCGGCGCCCAGCGCATCGGCGAAAGGGCCGAGGATTGCGCGCGGCGCGAATTGCGGGAGGAAACCGGCATCGAGGTCGGCGCGCTGGACTTGCTGGCCGTGGTGGACGCCATCACGCCGGGTGAGGCCGGGGCCGGGCCGCGCTTCCACTACACGATCATCGACTACCTCGCCCACTGGGAAGCCGGCACGCCCCGCCCAGGCGGCGATGTGACGGAGGTCGCCTGGTGCGCCTCCGCCGATCCGGCGCCCTTCGGGCTTTGGCCCGAGGCGCTGCGGGTGATCGCGCTGGCACGGCGGCGGCTCGGTTTCGCGGGATAAGCAGCGCAGGCGTATTTTGGTATGCTATTTCTGAAGCTTCCAGCATCACGGTGCGGTGCAGCGGCCCCTACAGCAGCGCCCGACCGTGTGGGATCGCTTCCAGCACGTGTTCGGCTTGGGGCAGGGAGATCGGCGGCATGGGCTGCCGGACGCTTCCGCGCAGTCTCGGGCGGCTCGGATGGCGCTTCACACTGCTCGTGGCGGCCTACACCCTGACGCGCCCCACACAGTTCACGGCCTGATCAGCGTGCCCGCGCCGCCATCGGTGAACAGCTCCAGCAGCACCGCATGCGGCACGCGGCCATCAAGGATCACCGCGCCCTTCACGCCGCGCTCCACGGCATAGATGCAGGTCTCGACCTTCGGGATCATGCCGCCCGAGATCCAGCCATCGGCAATGCCCTGCTTCACCTGCGCGACCGTCATCTCCGGGATCAGCTTGCCGTCGGGGCCGAGCACGCCGCGGACATCGGTCAGCATCAGCAGCCGCTCGGCCTCCAGCGCGCCCGCAATGGCGCCGGCCACCGTGTCGGCATTGATGTTGTAGGTCTGCCCGTCCGGGCTGGCGCCCACCGGGGCGACGACGGGCACGATGTCGGCGCCGATCAGCAGCTTCAGGATCTTCGGGTTGATCGATTCAGGCTCACCGACGAAGCCCAGATCGATCTCCCTCGTGTCGCCGGTCGCCTCGTCCTTCACCTGGCGCGTGACCTTACGAGCCCGCACCAACCCACCATCCTTGCCCGAGATGCCAACCGCCATCGCGCCGGCGCGGGTGATCGCCTCGGCGACCTGCTTGTTCACCGGTCCGGCCAGGACCATTTCCACCACGTCGAGCATGGCGGCATCGGTGATGCGCAGGCCCTGGACGAAGCTGGATTTCACATCCAGCCGCTTCAGCATCGCGTTGATCTGTGGCCCGCCGCCATGCACGACCACGGGGTTCACACCCACCTGTTCCAGCAGCGCGATGTCGCGGCCGAAGCGGAGCGCCGTCTCCTCCTCCCCCATCGCGTGGCCGCCATACTTCACCACGATGGTCTGGTCGTCGTAGCGCTTCAGGAAGGGCAGCGCCCCGGCAAGGGTCGTCATCTGGTCGAGCGCGGTATCGGTCATCGGTCAGGCGTCCCCGAATGCTTGGGCGGAGGCGCTTTGCGGCGTGCCGCGCCGCCGGTCAAGGGGCCGCGAGCGCGGCAAGCTCCGCCCGCAGCTCCGCCATGCCCTGGCCGGTCTCGCTGCTGGTGACGAGCACCAGCGGATGGGCGGCGGTGCGCTTCTTGGCGATGGCCTCGACCTCCGCCACGCGCTTCTCCAGCTGGGCGGGCTTCACGCCATCGGCCTTGGTCACCACCAGCTGGAAGGACACCGCGGCCTCACCCAGCAGGTCCATCGCGGCACGGTCGGCGGGCTTGGTCTCGACCCGCGCATCCATCAGCAGCAGCACGCGGCGGAGCGTCGGCCGGCCACGCAGGAAGTCGAACATCAGCCCCTGCCAATCGGCCTTCACCAGCTTCGACGCCTGGGCAAAGCCGTAGCCGGGCATGTCCACCAGCGTCAGCCGCCCTTCCCCGAGGTCGAAGAAGTTCAGCTGGCGCGTGCGGCCCGGCGTGTGGCTGACACGGGCCAGCGCCTTCTGCCCGGTCATCGCATTCATCAGCGACGACTTGCCGACATTCGACCGGCCGCACAGCGCGACCTCCGGCACATCCGTCACGGGGGGCAGCTGGTCGATCCGCTGGGCGGCATAGAAGAAGGTGCAGGGGCGCGCGAACAGCAGGCGCCCCGCTTCGATCAGCGCGGCGCGCGCGGCCTCGTCTTGCGCCTCGATCAGCCCGCCCGCGCTCACCCCTTCTTCGCCGCCTTCGCCGGCTTCTCGGGCCCTGCCCAGGTGCCGGCCTTGGTCTGCCGCTTCTTGTCCAGCTGCATGATGTACCACTGCTGGCAGATCGAAAGCAGGTTGTTCCAGGTCCAGTAGATCACCAGGCCCGCGGGGAAGGAGGCCAGCATGAAGGTGAAGATCAGCGGCATCCAGGCGAAGATCTTGGCCTGGATCGGGTCCGGCGGCGTCGGGTTCAGCTTGAACTGCAGGAACATCGTGATGCCCATCAGGATCGCCCAGACAGGCATGTGCAGCAGCGCCGAGATCTGCATCGGATCGTAGGGCAGCAGGCCGAACAGGTTGAACAGGTTCGTCGGATCCATCGCCGCGAGGTCGCGGATCCAGCCGAAGAAGGGCGCGTGGCGCAACTCGATGGTGACGAACAGCACCTTGTAGAGCGCGAAGAAGACCGGGATCTGGATCAGGATCGGCAAGCAGCCGGAGGCGGGGTTGATCTTCTCCGACCGATAGAGCGCCATCATCTCGGACTGCGCCTTGGACGGGTCTTCCTTATGGCGTTCCCGGATTTCCTGCATCTTCGGGCCGAGGACCTTCATGCGGGCCATCGACTTGTAGGCCTTGTTGGCCAGCGGGAAGAACAGGATCTTCAGCCCCAGCGTGAAGAGCAGGATGGCCACGCCGAAATTGCCGAACAGCACGCCCAGGAAGTGCAGCACATGGAAGAACGGCTTGGTCATGAAGTAGAACCAGCCGAAATCGATCGCCTTGTCGAAATCGACGATGCCGTAGCGGTCCATATAGGCGTCGAGCTGCGCCACTTCCTTGGCACCGGCGAACAGCCGCGTCGCCAGCCCGGCCTGGGCGCCCGGCGCGATGGTCTGCGCGGCGGGGGTCGCGACATCCACCTGCCAGCGATCCTGCCCGCCATCGTTCACATGCCGGTAGGCGGAGCGGATCGGGGTCGCCTGGTCCACGGGAGTCAGGGCCGTCAGCCAGTACTTGTCGGTGATGCCGACCCAGCCGCCGGTGCTTTCCTGTTCGAAGGCCGGGCCGCCGCGACGCTTCTGGGCTTCTTCCTTGGCGTCCGAATAGGTCCATTCGTGCAGCCGGCCATCCAGCACGCCGGTGAAGCCTTCATGCAGGATGAAGAAGCCCGCGATCTGCGGCGTCCGCTCGCGGCGGATGCGGGCCCAGGGCAGCAGTTGCACCGGCTCCGCGCCGCGGTTCAGCACGGATTGCCGTGCGGTCATCATGTAGTCCTGGTCGAGTTCCAGCTGGATGCGGAACTCGACGCCCTGACCGTTGTCCCAGCGCAGCATCACCGGCCGGCCGGGCGCGAGGGAAGTGCCGTCGGCGGTCCAATCGGTCTCGGCGTCGGGGACGCGGGTGCGGCCATCGGCGGCGCTCCACCCCCATTGCGCGAAATAGGGATGGTCGCTGCCCCGCGCGGCGAACAGGCGAACCAGCGGGGAGTTGCGATCGACCGTCTCGTGGTAGCCCTTCAGCACCACATCGTCGAAACGCGCGCCGCGCAGGCTGATCGAGCCCTGCACGCGGTTGGGATTCTCAACCGTGATCCGCTGCTCGGCAGCGCGGAGCGGGGTCGCGGCCTGGGCGGTGGTGGCCGGCGTGCCGGGGGCTGCCTGGGCCGGGGCGGGGGCGCCGGCCGGGGCTGCGGGCAGCGGGACATCGGCGGCAGGGGTCGCGGCCTGCTCGGCCGTGCGCTGCTGCTGCGCGCGCTGCTCAGCCTCCCGCGTCGGGCGGTTCCACAGGTCGAACATCAGGAGGATGCCGATCGAGAGGGCGATCGCGGCAAAGAGGCGCTTCTGGTCCATCACGGAAGGGGCGAGCCTTTCGTCCCGAATGCGGCCCCTGTCTGGGGGGCCGGGGCGGGGGGAAGCGGCACCGGGTCGTAGCCGCCCGGATGCCAGGGGTTGCAGCGCAGGATGCGCCGGCCGGTGAGCCACGCGCCCTTGAGCGCGCCATGCGTCGCGACCGCCTCCATCCCGTATTCGCTGCAATGCGGGTAGAAGCGGCAATTGCAGCCGATGATCGGCCGCAGGGTAAGCTGGTAGGTCCGGAAGACGCCCCGCAACAGGACCTGCTGCGGCGTCATCCCGGGATCGCCCCGGCTTGGCTGGCGGGCAGCTGTGCGACTTGGGCCAGCTTCGGCAGATCGATCACGCCGGCCTGTTTCAAGGCGCCACGCAGGTCACCGAGCAGGGTGGGCCAAGCGCGGTCCCCGGTCGCCTCGCGGCAGATCAGGACCAGGTCGAAGCCCTCCGCCTGCTCCGCGCCCAGCATCAGCCGGGCCGCTTCACGCAAGCGGCGCTTGGCGCGGTTGCGCGCCACGGCGTTGCCGAGCTTCTTGGTGGCGGTGAATCCGACACGAAGCGGCTGCCCCGGTGCCGGCAATGCCTGCAGCACCAGGCCCGGCCGCGCCGCGCGCAGGCCCTTGCCGGCCACGCGCTGGAACTCGCGGCGCTGCTTGAGGCGCGGCGGACGCGCCGGCATGGCACGCGCCTCGCCTGCTGCGGTTCAGGCGGACAGGCGGGCCCGGCCCTTGGAGCGGCGGTTGGCCAGGACCTTGCGGCCGCCAACCGTCGCGGTGCGGCTACGGAACCCGTGGCGACGCTTCCGGACGAGCTTCGAAGGCTGGTAGGTACGCTTCACGACACACTCCCGCGGGGTTCCGGCGCCTGCCGCCCGCATGCCCCTGTGGTCGGTGGGGCGCCGGGCGGCCGGAAATCCGGCCTGTCTGCAAACAAGGCCGCCGGGGCAGGCCCACGAGGCGCCCATGCGGACACCCCGGGCATCCCCGGCGAAGCTGCGACCGTATAGGGAGCGTGCACGCCCGCCGTCAACCGACCTTGTCCTGTCCCAACCCCTCCTTCCGCTTCGCGACGGTCGATCTTTCCGCCGCCACGCGTTACGCAGGGGCCCAGAGGTATCAGCATGCCCGATTTCGACCTGGTGGTGATCGGGGCCGGCGCGGCCGGCCTCTCGACAGCGGCGCTGTCCGCGGCGCTCGGCCTGCGGGTCGCGCTGGTGGAGCGCGCGGAGATGGGGGGCGATTGCCTCAACCGGGGCTGCGTGCCATCGAAGGCGCTGCTCGCCGCCGCCCATGCCGCCGCCGCAGCCCGCCATGCCGGGCGCTTCGGCGTGCGGGTCCCGGAGCCCGAGATCGACTGGCCCGCGGTGCGCACCCATATCCGCGGCGCCATCGCCCGCATCGCCCCCACGGATTCGGAAGCCCGCTTCCGCGGCATGGGGGTCGAGGTGATCCGCGCCTCGGCCCATTTCACCGCCCCCGACGAGATCGAGGCCGGGGCGCACCGCTTCACCTTCCGCCGCTGCGTGATCGCCGCCGGCAGCGCGCCGCTGGTTCCGGATATCGAGGGATTGGGGCCGGTACCCTGGCTGACCAGCGACACGATCTTCGATCTGGAGGAGAAGCCGGACCACCTCGTCATCCTGGGCGGCGGGCCCATCGGGCTCGAGATGGCGCAGGCCCATGCAAGGCTCGGCTGCCGGGTCACGGTGATCGAGGCCGGGCGGATCGCGGGGCGCGATGATCCCGAACTGGCCGACGGGCTGCGGCGCGTGCTGCTGCGGGACGGCGTCGTGCTGCATGAAGGCGCGCGGCTCGACCGGGTGCAGGCCAACCGACCCGGCCTGACCGCCATCCTGGAGGACGGCACGCGAATCGCCGGCAGCCATCTGCTGCTGGCGGTGGGGCGGGCGCCGCGCCTACGGGGCCTCGACCTCCGCGCCGGCAATGTGACGGAGACGGCGCGCGGCATCGCTACCGATGCCGGGCTGCGATCGGTCTCGAACCGGCGGGTCTGGGCGGTGGGGGATATCGCCGATCCGGCGGGCATCGGGCCGCGCAGCTTCACCCATGTCGCGTCCCAGCATGCCGGGGTGCTGGCGCGGCGGATGCTGTTCCGCCTGCCGGCCAAGGTGGACTACGCCGCCCTGCCCCGCGTGACCTACACCGGCCCGGAACTCGCCCAGGTCGGCATGACGGAGGCCGAGGCGCTGGAAGCGGGGCTCGACCCCCGCCCCTACCGCTTCCCCCTGCCAGAGACCGACCGCGCGATCGCGGAAGGGATCGAGGACGGGCTGGTGAAGCTGGTGGTCAGCCCGAAGGGAAGGCTTCTCGGCGCCGGCGTGCTCGGGCCCCATGCGGGGGAGATGGCGGGGATCTTCGGGCTGATGATCGGGCAGCGTCTTCCCCTGTCGGCGCTGGCGGGGCTGGTGCTGCCCTATCCAACGCTGGCCGAGGCGGCGAAGCGGGCGGCGGGGGATTTCTACGCGCCAAAGTTGCTCTCGGCCGCATCGAAGCGCCTTGTCGGCTTGCTCTGGCGCCTGCCCTGAGCAACCTTTCGGCCGCCCGTCGCCTCCCTCTCGCGCGACGGCTCGATGGAGGAAGGATGCACATGGCCAGGACGCTGGAAGGCCGCACGGCCCTGATCACCGGCTCTACCTCCGGCATCGGGCTCGCCATCGCGCTGCGCTACGCGCGCGAAGGGGCGAAGGTGATGCTGAACGGCTTCGGCAAGCCGGAGGACATCACCGCCGCCCGCAAGGCTGTGGGGGACGCGATGGGCGTCGCCCTCGCGCCCTATTCTCCCGCCGACATGTCGAAGCCGGCCGAGATCCGCGCCATGGTCGCGGCCGCGCAAGCGGAGCTCGGCGGCTGCGACATCCTGGTGGACAATGCCGGCATCCAGCATGTCTCGCCGGTCGAGGATTTCCCGGATGAGCAGTTCGACCGGATCATCGCCATCAACCTCGTCTCCAACTTCCACGCCATCAAGGCTGCGCTGCCGGCGATGAAGGCGAAGGGCTGGGGCCGGATCATCAACGTCGCCTCCGCCCACGGGCTGGTCGCGAGCCCCTTCAAGACGGCCTATGTCGCGGCGAAGCATGGCGTGGTCGGGCTGACCAAGTCGGTGGCACTGGAAGTCGCGCGCACCGGCGTGACCTGCAACGCGATCTGCCCCGGCTTCGTCCGTACCCCGCTGGCCGAGGCGCAGGTGCAGCCGCTCGCGGCGAAGCACGGCGTCAGCGAGGAAAAGGCGCTGACCGACTTCCTGCTGGAACGCCAGCCGACCAAGAAGTGGGTGGAGGTCGAGGAGATCGCGGAAGCCGCGATGTTCCTGGTCGGGGCCAATAGCGGCTCGATCAACGGCACGAGCCTCTCGATCGATGGCGGCTGGGTTGCGCAGTGATTTTCGTGCCCTCAGACGCCGGGCGCCGGCTCCGCCGGCTTGGCTTCGCGCCGGCCACTGTCCCGCTGGGCGGGGATGTCGGGCTGGGCGCGGGCCGCATTCGCGGCCTCGGCCAGCTCCGCTGGCCGCCAGCGGGCTCCCGCGCACACCCGGCGCCTGAGCGCACACGATGATCGAAGACGAGTTTCGCCAGGAAGCGGCCGAGACGCTGGCCAGCGGGCCCACGCCGCTCTCCCGCCCCGCGGTCGCAAGGCCCCCGGCGCTGAAGCGGATCAACCTGGCGCTGCAAGGCGGCGGCACGCATGGCGCCTTCACCTGGGGCGCGCTGGAGAGGCTGCTGGAGGATGACCGCCTGGAATTCGAGGCGGTGTCCGGCACCTCCGCCGGCGCGGTGAATGCGGCGGTCCTGGTCCAGGGCCTGTGCGAGGGCGGCCGGACGGGGGCGAGTGCCGCGCTCGATCGGCTGTGGCGCGATGCCGCGGGGCGGCTTGCGGTCTCGCCCTTGCAGAACACCCCCTTCGAGAAAGCGGTCTGGGGCTATGACCTGACCTGGTCGGTCGCCTACCAGGCCTTCGAGACGATCACCCGCGTGATGTCCCCCTACCAGCTCAACCCCACCCCCTATGACTGGAACCCGCTGCGCCCGGTGCTTGAGGAACGGATCGACCCGGAGATCCTGCGGACCGGCAAGGGGCCGAAGCTGTTCATCTCCGCCACCTCGGTCCGCACCGGCAAGCCACGCGTCTTCACGCGGGAGGAGGTGACGGTGGACGTCATCCTCGCCTCCGCCTGCCTGCCGCAATTCTTCAAGGCGGTGGAGATCGACGGCGAGCCCTATTGGGATGGCGGCTATCTCGGCAATCCGGCGCTCTGGCCGCTCTATGAGCAGGGCGGCGCGCCAGACCTGATGCTGGTGCAGCTGAACCCGACGGTGCGGGAGGAACTGCCGACGCACCCGACGGAGATCATGAACCGCCTGAACGAGATCAGCTTCAACGCCTCCCTGATGGCGGAGATGCGCGCGATCGACTTCGTGCAGCGCCTGCTGGATGCGGGGCGCCTGGAACAGCCGCGCTACCGCCGCCTGTTCCTGCATGTGATCGAGGACGAGGAACGGATGCGGCAGTTCAAGCTCTCGACCAAGCTGAACGGCGATTGGCAGTTCCTGCAGACCCTGAAGGGCTATGGCCGGGAGGCCGCCGACAGGTGGCTGGCCGAGAATTTCGACAAGCTCGGCCGCGAGAGCAGCGTGGATCTGCGCGCCCGATTCCTCTGAAGCGCGCCGCGCGCCCTCAGCGGCGGATCAGCACATAGTTCACCTGCAGGTCGATGGTCACGCCCTTCGGATCGGCGGGCGGCGGGAAGGCCGGCAGGCGAGCACCGCCGAAGGGCAGCGTTGTCGCCAGGTTGAGCGAGGGCGAGCCGGAGGGCATCACCAGCCGCACGCTGCGGACCGTACCATCCGGCTCCGCGATCACCTGCACCCGCACATTGCCCGATTCCCGCAGCTCGATGGCCCGGGCCGGGTAGCGCATATTCTCATCCAGCCAGCGGCGGAAGGCCGCGCGCCAATCCGCGCCCACCTCCGCGCCGCTGACGCGGACCTGCGGGTCAGAAGTGGCGCGGCCTTCGAAGAAGCGCGGATCCACGCGCAGGTCGAGCCCTTGCGCCTGCGGGCGCCCCTGCGGCGGCGTGGGCTCCGCCGGACGGCCAAGCTGGAACCCATCGGGCATGAAGAAGGCCCCAGGCGGAAAGCGCGGCGCAGGTTGCGCCGGCGCGGCCTGTGAAGGGGCCGGCTGGACGGGGGCGGGCGGCGCGGGGCGCGGCGCGGCGGGGGCCGGCGGCGGCGGCACCGGTGGGGCCGGGGCCACGGGCGGGGGCGGCGGGCGCGCGGCCTCGGCCGAGGGGACAGGCGGCGGCGCCGGGACAGGGGGTGCGGGCACCGGCGGCGTGAGCAAGGGCCGCGTCGGAACCGGTGGGGGCGGCACAGGGGGCGTGGGCGACGCTTCGGCCGGTGGTGGCGCAGGGGGCGCGCTCAGCGGCGGCGGGGGCGAAGGCGGGGCCGGCAGGCCGGGCGGCGGCTCGATGTCCGGGCGTTCGGGCCGGCCGCCCTCGAAGACGATGTCGAAGGCCGGGGGCGGCAAGGCGCGCGAGGGGTCCAGCGACCGCCAGGACAGCACGACCATCGCCGCCACCAGGGCAAGATGCGCCAGCAGCGAGGCCAGCAGCCATCCGCGCTGGCCGCCACGCGCCGGCACGGAGGGGCGCGCGGGCGCCAGATGGTCGAGGACAGGGTTGGGCGACAAGGGCGGGGGGTCGCGCCGCGCGGCAAACCGCCGCCGCTCGGTCAGGCGGCGCGGCGGGTGCGAACGTCGATCGGAACGAAGGGGCTCGGACACGGGCGTCCCCGCATAGACGACGGCCCGCCCGAAGGCGAGAAGGCCGGCGGTCACAGACAGCAACCGTGCCCTGGCCAACAGATTAGGTGATGTCGGGACAATGTGTTCGCGCCACTTGCGCGAAGAACCCTGGCGGACCCGAAGAGATTCGAACTCCTAACCCCCAGATCCGTAGTCTGGTGCTCTATCCAATTGAGCTACGGGTCCCGCCGGGAGCGCGCATGTAGCGGAGCCGAAGGGGGTGCGCAACCCCTCCGGCGGAGGTTTCAGGATGCGAGCTTGTCGAGCTCGCGCAGCACCGCTTCGCCCATCACGCTGGTGCCCACGCGCGCCATGCCGGGCGCCATGATATCGGCCGTGCGAAGGCCGCCGGCCAGCACCTTCTCCACCGCCGTCTCCAGCAGCTTCGCTTCCTCTTCCATCCCGAAGGACAGGCGCAGCAGCATGGCGTAGGAGAGGAATTGCGCGGAGGGATTCGCGACCCCCTTCCCCGCGATATCCGGCGCCGAGCCGTGGATCGGCTCATACAGCGCATGACGCTTGCCCGAAGGCTGCATCGCACCCAGCGTCGCGGACGGCAGCATGCCGAGCGAGCCGGTCAGCGCGGCGGCGAGATCCGACAGCACATCGCCGAACAGGTTGTCGCCCAGGATGACGTCGAACTGCTTCGGGCGGGACGCCAGCTGCATCGCGCAATTGTCGGCGTACATGTTCTCAAGCTGCACATCGGGGAATTCGGCCTTGTGCACTTCGCCGACCACGGCGCGCCACAGGCGGCCGGATTGCATGACATTCGCCTTCTCGACGCTGGTCAGCTTGTTGCGGCGCTTGCGTGCCAGTTCAAAGGCCACGCGGGCGACGCGCGCGATCTCGTCCTCGTGGTAGATCTGGGTGTCGAGGCCGGTGCGCTTGCCGTCGGCGCCGGTGGTGACCCCGCGCGGCTCGCCGAAATAGACGCCGCCCGTCGTCTCCCGCACGATCATGATGTCGAGGCCGCGCACGAGATCGGGGCGAAGGGCCGAGGCATCGGCCAGCGGGTCGAGCACCACCGCCGGGCGAAGATTGGCGAAGAGGCCGAGATCCTTCCGCAGCCGCAGGATGCCGAGTTCCGGCCGCTGGTCGAAGGGCAGGCTGTCCCACTTCGGCCCGCCGACGGAGCCGAACAGCACGGCATCGGCCGCCATCGCGGCTTCCACCGTCTCATCCGGGCAGGGCGATCCGGTGGCGTCGATGGCGGCGCCGCCGACAAGGCCTTCGGAGATCTCGAAGCTCACCATCCGGCGACGCTCCATCCAGTCGATGATGCGGCGCGTCTCGCGCATCACCTCGGGGCCGATGCCGTCACCGGGCAGGACGAGCAGCTTCTTGTTCGCGGGCATGGGCGGTTCTTCCCCCGTTCGTCGTCAGCGCCCTTCCCCGCTCTGCGGGACGGGCGGGAATGCGACCCACCGCCTGCGCGGCGGGCCTGTCACCCGAAGGCGCGGGCCGGGCCGAAGCCCGGCGCGCGGTCAGGCATAAAGCCAGGGCTGCGCGGCCTTCTGCCGCGCCTCGTAATCGTCGATCGTCGGTGCGTGCTGCATGGTCTGGCCGATATCGTCCAGGCCATTCAGCAGCAGGTGCTTGCGGAAGGCATCCACCTCGAAGGGGATTTCCTCTCCGTTCGGGCGCACCACCACCTGGCGTGCCAGGTCCACGGTGACGCGGGCATTGGCGCCGAGCTTCGCATCGTCCATCAGCTTGTCGCAGATCTCCCGCGGCAGGCGGATCGGCAGGATGCCGTTCTTGAAGCTGTTGTTGTGGAAGATGTCGCCGAAGGACGGCGCGATGACGCAGCGGATGCCGAAATCCAGCAGCGCCCAGGGCGCGTGCTCACGCGACGACCCGCAGCCGAAATTGTCATGCGCCACCAGCACCTCGGCCTGCCGCCAGGGGTCCTGGTTCAGCACGAAATCCGGGTTCTCGCTGCCATCGTCGCGGTAGCGGATATTGGCGAACAGGTGCTTGCCGAGGCCGGTGCGCGCGATGGTCTTCAGGAAGCGGCCCGGGATGATCTTGTCGGTGTCGACATTCGCCTGCGGCAGGGGTGCCGCGATGCCGGTCAGGGTCGTGAAAGCGCGCATCTCAGTTGCTCCCCGCCATGGTCGTTTGGGGCTGGAAATCGCGCACATCGGCCAGGCGCCCGGCGAGCGCCGCGGCGGCGGCCATGGCGGGGCTCAGCAGATGCGTCCGCCCGCCCGGGCCCTGGCGGCCTTCGAAGTTGCGGTTGGATGTGCTGGCGCTGCGCTGGCCGGGCTTCAGCTTATCCGGGTTCATGCCGAGGCACATGGAACAGCCGGCCTCGCGCCATTCGAAGCCCGCTTCTTTCAGGATGCGGTCGAGCCCTTCTTCCTCGGCCTGCGCCTTCACGAGGCCGGAGCCGGGAACCACCATGGCGCGCACGCCATCGGCCACCTTGCGGCCCTTGGCGATGGCGGCGGCGATGCGAATGTCCTCGATGCGGCTGTTGGTGCAGGAGCCGATGAAGACGACATCCACCTTCAGGTCCTGCAGCCGCTGGCCGGGCGTGACGCCCATATATTCCACCATCCGCTGCACCTGCACGCGGCGGCCCTCATCGGCGTAGTCGGCCGGGTTCGGGATGACGCCGTCGATCGGCAGCACATCTTCCGGTGAGGTGCCCCAGGTCACCTGCGGGATGATCTCCGCGGCATCGAGGCGCACTTCCTTGTCGAACACCGCATCAGCATCCGAAGGCAGCGTCTTCCACCACGCCACGGCGCGGTCATAGGCCTCGCCCTTCGGCGCGAAGGGGCGGCCCTTCACGTAGTCGAAGGTGGTCTGATCCGGGGCGACCATGCCGGCGCGCGCGCCGGCCTCGATCGACATGTTGCAGACCGTCATGCGGCCGGCCATGTCGAGCGCGCGGATCGCCTCGCCGGCGAATTCGATCACATGGCCGGTGCCGCCGGCCGTGCCGATCTTGCCGATGATCGCCAGCACGATGTCCTTCGCCGTGCAGCCCACCGGCAGCACGCCGTCCACCGTCACGCGCATGTTCTTCGCCGGCTTCTGCAGCAGCGTCTGGGTGGCGAGCACATGCTCGACCTCGGACGTGCCGATACCGAAGGCCAGCGCGCCGAGCGCGCCATGGGTCGAGGTGTGGCTGTCGCCGCAGACGATGGTCATCCCCGGCAGCGACAGGCCAAGCTCCGGCCCGATCACATGCACGATGCCCTGCCGCGCATCGGTCAGCGGGATGTAGGGGACGCCGAATTCCTTGACGTTCTTCTCGAGCGTCTCGACCTGCTGGCGGCTCTCGGGGTCCTCGATGGTGCCGTAGCGGGACGCGTCGGTGGCGATGTTGTGGTCCACCACCGCGATGGTCGCATCCGGCCTACGCACCTTGCGTCCGGCCATCCGCAGCCCTTCGAAGGCCTGCGGGCTGGTGACCTCATGCGTCAGGTGCTTGTCGATGTAGAGGATCGCCGTGCCATCCGGGAGCGTCTCGACGACATGGGCGTCCCAGATCTTGTCGAACAACGTGCGCGGTTTTGCGGCGGACATGCGTTTCCCCTACCCCATCTGTCCTGGTGCCGGCGCTCGTTGCCAGCGGCGCATGGGCTGCGGCCGCGATCCCCGGCAAAGCAAAACCCGCGCGCCCGGTCGGGGCGCGCGGGTTCGTCGCTTCAGCCTTCGGCCTGCGTAGTCTCGCGGGCCTTTTCCTGGATGCGGGCGGACTTGCCGGTCCGGCCGCGCAGGTAATAGAGCTTCGCGCGCCGCACCCGGCCGCGACGCACCACCTGGATCTCCGCCACATTCGGCGAATAGAGCGGGAAGATACGCTCCACGCCCTCGCCGTAGGACAGCTTGCGGACGGTGAAGTTGCTGTTCACGCCGCGGTTGGACCGCGCGATGCACACGCCTTCATAGGCCTGGGTGCGGATGCGCTCGCCCTCGACCACCTTCACCATGACGCGCACGGTGTCGCCCGCGTTGAAGACCGGCGTCGGCCGGGCGGCGGAAAGGCGGGCCTGCTGGTCCGCCTCGAACTGCTGGAGCAGGTTCATCTGAGTGGTTCCCTTCTTGAGTGCGTTTAGAGCAGATCGCCCGAAGGCGGTATCGCCCGGAGGCGTGAATCTGCTATCCAATGGGGTGCGGCCGGGGCGGGGGCGTCGTCGCGCCCCGCCCTGCCCGCGTCTGGTTCGGCGTGCCGCGCGAGATGCTTGGCCCAGAGGTCTGGGCGCCGCGCACGGGTGGTGTCTTCCGCCCGCGCCCGGCGCCACCGGGCGACCTCCGCATGATGGCCGGAGAGGAGAACCTCCGGCACGGTCCGGCCCTGCCATTCGGCCGGCCGCGTGTAGTGCGGGTATTCGAGCAGGCCTTCCGGGCCGTGGCTTTCCTCGACCGCGCTCGCGGCGGCGCCCATCACCCCCGGCAGCAGCCGCACGCAGGCATCGAGCAGCAGCAGCGCCGCCACCTCGCCGCCCGACAGCACGACATCGCCGACCGAAAGTTCGAGCATCCCGCGCTCCTCGATCACGCGCTGGTCCACACCCTCATACCGCCCGCAGAGCAACACGAGGCCGGGCCCGGCGGCGAGGTCGCGCACCAGCGCCTGGTCCAAAACCTGACCACGGGGCGTGAGGTAGATGACCGGCGCGCCCGGATTGGCTGCGACCGCGGCGCCGATGGCGGCATCGACCACATCCGGCCGCATCACCATGCCCGCCCCGCCCCCGAAGGGCGTGTCGTCCACGGTGCGGTGCCGGTCATGGGCGAAGCCACGAATATCGGTCGCCTCGATCGCCCAGCGTTCCTCCCGCAGCGCCTTGCCGGCGAGCGAAAGGCCGAGGGGGCCGGGGAACATCTCCGGGAACAGCGTCAGCACCGAAGCGCGCCAGGGCTGGCGATCAGACGTGGTCATGCCGCGTCCTCCCCATCCTGGGCCCCATCCTGGGGCGCGACGGTCACCTCCGCCGGCGGCACGATGACGACGCGGCCACCCGCGACATCCACCACCGGCACCACGGCCTTGGTGAAGGGCAGCAGCCTCTCCGCGCCCGCATCCTCGATGACAAGGAAGGGGCCGGCGCCATACTCCTCCACGCTCCGCACCGTGCCGAGCGCCGTGCCGTCTTCCGCGAAGGCCAGCAGGCCTTCCAGGTCGCACAGCAGGAACTCGTCCGGGTCGGCGGGCGGGGGCAGAAGGTCGCGCTCGACATAGAGCTTGGTGCCCGTCAGCCGCGCCGCGGCGTCGCGATCCGCGATGCCCTCGATACGGCCGATCCCGCCCGGCATCGGCGTCACGGCGAAGCGCCGCGCCCCCGTCGCGTCGGACAGCGGCCCGTAGCGGCCAAGCGTCAGCGGGTCTTCCGTGAAGGCGTGCAGGCGCACCAGGCCCCGCACGCCGTGCGGCCGCCCGATCTCGCCCAGCAGCACGCGGCGCGCGACGGGACGCAGGGCACCAGCCGCACGCGACGGCTGCGCCCCCCCCTCACCGCTCGCGACCACCTGCTTCACGGACACGGCCCGTCAGCCCGCCTGGCTTATGCTCAGCCCGCGGCCGCGGCGGCGGCGGCGGCGCGTTCCTGCGCCTTCTTCTTCGGCGCGCCCTTGATGGGCTGCTCCGGGAAGACGGGCATCGGCGCGAGGCCAGCATGGCCGAGGAACTTCGCCACGCGGTCCGTCGGCAGCGCGCCGACCGACTTCCAGTGGTTGATGCGCTCGGCGAACAGACGCACGCGATCCGGATGATCGGACGGCAGCATCGGGTTGTAGGAGCCGAGCTTCTCGATGAAGCGGCCATCGCGCGGGCTGCGGCTGTCGGCCACCACGATGTGGTAGTAGGGACGCTTCTTGGCGCCAGCGCGCGCGAGGCGGATCTTGAGGCCCATAAGTCCTGACTCTCCTGTCTAGAAAGGTCTGCGGTTTCCAAGGCCCGGCATCAGCGCGGAGAGCCCCCCGCGCATCAATCCCTTCTGGCCCAGCTTGTTCATCCGCTTCATCATCGCGGACATCTCGTCGAACTGCTTCAGCAGCTTGTTCACCTCCTGCACGGAGGTGCCGGAGCCGGCGGCGATCCGCTTCTTGCGGCTGGCCTTGAGCAGGTCGGGGTGGCGGCGTTCCTTCGGCGTCATGCTGCCGATGATGGCGGCCTGGCGCTTCAGCATGGACTGATCGAGGTTCGCATCCTCGATCTGCTTCTTGATCTTGCCCACGCCGGGCAGCATGCCGAGCATGCCCGACAGCGAGCCCATCTTGTTGATCTGCTTCAGCTGCTGCGCGTAATCCTCGAGGTCGAACGACCCCTTCTGCATCTTCTTGGCGAGCTTTTCGGCTTCCGCCTGATCCATCGTATCCGCCGCCCGCTCGACGAGGGAGACGATGTCGCCCATGCCGAGGATGCGGTTGGCGATGCGATCGGGGTGGAAATCCTCCAGCGCATCCAGCTTCTCGCCCGCGCCGAGCAGCTTGATCGGCGCGCCGGTGACGGCCCGCATGGACAGCGCAGCACCACCGCGCGCATCGCCATCGACGCGCGTCATGACAACGCCCGTCACGCCCACCTTGTCCTGGAAGGCGCGGGCGGTGTTCACCGCGTCCTGGCCGGTCATGGCGTCCACGACCAGCAGCGTCTCATGCGGTTTCACGAGCGCCTTCACCGCGCTCACTTCGGCCATCAGCGCATCGTCGATGGCAAGGCGGCCGGCAGTGTCGAGGATGACGACGTCGTAGAGCTCGCGCTTCGCCACATCCATGGCGCGTTCCGCGATCTGGATCGGCGTCTGGCCGGCGATGATGGGCAACGCCGTGACCTCGGCCTGCTGCGCCAGCGTCTGCAACTGCAGCTGCGCGGCCGGGCGGTGCACGTCGAGGGAGGCGAGCAGGACCTTCTTCCGCTCGCGCGCACGAAGGCGCAGCGCGATCTTGCCGGAGGTGGTGGTCTTGCCCGAGCCCTGCAGGCCGACCATCAGGATCGGCACCGGTGCCGGGGCGTTGAGGTCGATGCCCCGCTTGCCGTCATCCGTCCCACCGCCGCCGAGCGCTTCCACCAGCGCGTCGTTGACGATCTTGACCACCTGCTGGGCCGGCGAGACGGAGCGGATGACCTCCGCCCCCACGGCGCGTTCCCGCACCTTGGCCGTCAGGTCCTTCACAACCGGCAGGGCGACATCGGCCTCCAGCAGCGCCACGCGCACTTCGCGCAGCGCTTCCTGGACATCGGCCTCCGTCAGCGCGCCACGGCGGCGCAGCTTGTCGAAGACGCCTGTCAGCCTGTTACCCAGGGCCTCGAACATGAGGGCCGGTGGTTCCTTCCGTTGCGGTCGCCCCAAACGGTATCGCGCCGCTGCGCGAGTCTTCGCGGAGCGACGGAGCCCGCCCCCCGTCGGGGCCGGCGAAAGGTCCAGGGCGGACCATGAAGGAGGGTGTCTAGGCCCGTCGCGGGCCTAGGGTCAAGCCGATCGCATGAGTGCTGACGGCCGGCACCGCCGGCCGAGGCCGCGAAGCGGCCCGCGCACCAACCGACCTAGCGGCCTGGTGCGCCAGTAGCCTGCGCGGAAGCCAAGCGCGCGGAGCGCGCGCCCGGCGTCTGAGGGTAAACAAAAACCCCAAATAGCCGACCACAGGCCGGCTATTTGGGCGCCAAGACCATGATCATCTGGCGGTTCTCGAGGCGGGGCATGGATTCGACCTTGGTCGTCTCCGCCAGCTCCGTCCGGATCCGGTCCAGCACCTTCAGGCCAAGGTCCTGGTGCGCCATCTCGCGGCCGCGGAAGCGGAGCGTGACCTTCACCTTGTCGCCCTCGCCGATGAATTCCTTCATCTGGCGCATCTTCACATCGTAATCATGGTCGTCGATATTCGGACGGACCTTGATTTCCTTGATCTCGACGACCTTCTGGCGCTTGCGCGCTTCGTTCGCCTTCTTCTGCTGTTCGTATTTGTACTTGCCATAGTCGAGGATCTTCACGACCGGCGGCACCGCGTTCGGGCTGATCTCGAGCAGGTCGAGCCCGACATCATAGGCGCGGATCAGCGCCTCACGCGCGGACATCACGCCCAGCATCTCACCGTCCTGGTCGATCAGGCGCACCTGCGGAACCCGGATCTCCTCATTCACCCGCGGGCCGTCACGTGTCGGCAGCTGGGCGGGCATCGGTCCTCGAGGTATGGCGCTCTCCTGTCTCTGTTTCGGGCAATCAGGCTGGTATCCAGCCTTTCTTTATGGCGTTCCGCACCCGCCGGCGCAACCGGGCCATCGCCCGATGCCGGCGAGGACGGCTTCAGGGACGCAGATCGGGCGCGGCGGCTTCGGCCGAAAGGCGGGCCACGGCTTCGGCCAGCGGGACCGTTTCCTGGTCCCGGCCCGGCAGGCGGCGCAGCACCAGGCTGCGTTCCTCCGCCTCGCGCCGGCCGACCACGGCCAGAACGGGCACGCGCTGGTCGATATGGTCCACGATCTTGCGGTTGATCTTCTCGTTCCGCAGGTCGAGCGAGACCGAAAGCCCCGCCTTCTGCAACGCCGCCGCCGCTTCCCGCGCGAAGGGCGCGGCATCATCGACGATGGAGGCGACCACCACCTGCACCGGCGCAAGCCACAGCGGGAAGCGCCCCGCATGCTGCTCGATCAGGATGCCGAGGAAGCGTTCGAACGACCCCAGAATCGCGCGATGCAGCATGACCGGGCGCTTGCGGGTGCCGTCTTCGGCCACGTATTCGGCGTCCAGCCGCTCGGGCAGGACGAAATCGACCTGCAGCGTACCGCATTGCCAGTCACGGCCGATCGCGTCGCGCAGCACGAATTCCAGCTTCGGGCCGTAGAAGGCGCCCTCCCCCGGGTTCAGCACATATTCGACGCCGGCGGTCTCGCAGGCCTGCTTCAGCGCGCCCTCAGCCCGGTCCCAGGTCGCGTCGTCACCGGCGCGGCGCGCGGGGCGGTCGGAGAACTTCACCCGGAAGCTCTCGAAGCCGAGGTCGCGATAGATCGAGGAGAGCAGCGACACGAAGCGCACCGTCTCCGCCGCGATCTGGTGTTCCTCGCAGAAGATATGCGCGTCGTCCTGGGTGAAGGCGCGGACGCGCATGATGCCGTGCAGGGCGCCGGACGGCTCATAGCGGTGGCAGGCGCCGAATTCCGCCATGCGAAGCGGCAATTCGCGATAGCTGCGGATGCCCTGGTTGAAGATCTGCACATGGCAGGGGCAGTTCATCGGCTTCAGCGCCAGGACGCGGTCCTTCTCCGACTCGTCCTCCACCGTCGCGATGAACATGCTCTCGCGGAACTTCTCCCAATGGCCGGAGGCTTCCCACAGCTTGCGGTCCACCAGCTGCGGCGTCTTCACCTCCTGGTACTCGGCCAGGTCGAGGCGGCGGCGCATATAGGCTTCGACCGTCCGGTACAGGCGCCAGCCCTTCGGGTGCCAGAAGACGCTGCCGACCGCTTCTTCCTGCAGATGGAACAGGTCCATCTCCTTGCCGATCTTGCGGTGGTCGCGCTTCTCCGCCTCCTCCAGCTGGAGCAGATAGGAGTCGAGCTCCTTCTGGTCGCGCCAGGCGGTGCCGTAGATCCGGCTCAGCATCGCGTTGCGGTGATCGCCGCGCCAATAGGCGCCGGCCACCTTCATCAGCTTGAAGGCGGTGCCGACATCGCCGGTGCCGCGCATATGCGGCCCGCGGCACAGATCGACCCAGTCGCCCTGCTTGTAGAGGGTGATGGTCTCGCCCTGCGGCAGGTCCTGGATCAGCTGGACCTTGTATTTCTCGCCCTTCGCCTCGAACAGCGCCATGGCGTCGTGGCGGGTGGTGACGATCCGCTCGAAGCCCGCATTCGCCGCGACGATCTCACGCATCTTCGCCTCGATCGCCGGGAAATCCTCGGGCGTGAAGGGCTCGTTGCGGTGGAAGTCGTAATAGAAGCCGTTCTCGATGGACGGGCCAATGGTCACCTGGGTGCCGGGGAACAGCGCCTGCACGGCTTCCGCCAGCACATGGGCGGCGTCGTGGCGGATCATCTCCAGCGCCTGGTCGTCCTTGCGGGTGACGAAGCGCAGGCTGGCATCGGCCGCGATCTCATCCGAGAGATCGCGGAGCTTGCCATCCACTTCCATGGCGAGGGCGGCCTTGGCCAGGCCGGGGCCGATGGAGGCGGCCACCGTCGCACCTGTCACCGGGCCGTCGAAGCTGCGGACGGAACCGTCGGGCAAGGTGATGGCGGGCATCGGGATCGGGACCTCTCCGGCCGCGCGAAGCCGGCCGCCGGCAGGACGCGCGGCGCCGCGGGCTTGGCGGGCGTTCGCTCTAGGGTGGGGCCGCGCCCGGCGTCAAGCGGCAGGGGCCGGCCGGATCAGTAAGCCGCGTAGGACTTCTCCTCGACCAGCGCGCTGCCGAGCTTCAGGTTGATTTCCTTCTTCAGCGCCGCGCGGCGGTCGTTGGTGAAGTAGACCGCGCGCGCCAGCCGGACGAAATCGGCGCCGAAATCGCTGCGCCGCTCCTGCTCGCGGATCTCGTCCTCGATGTCCCACAGCTCTTCGTTCACCTTGCGAAGGCCAGCGATGGCCTCGGCGATGGCGGTCTCATCCGGCACCGCCTGCCGCCAGGCGGCCAGCAGCGCCGCATGCTCGGTCGCAACATTGGCGCGCTTCGCCTCATCCGCGATGCGGGCGAGCTTGATCTCGAGGATGGTGAGCTTGTCGATCACTTCGCCGGCGGAAGCGGGGATGGTCAAGTTCATGGCGGGATCATCCAGGGGAAGACGAAGGATCGGTGCGCCCCGGCTCCGACCCGGTCAAGGGCAGGAGGGCCGACAACGCCGCGCGAACCTCGGCCGGCGGAAGCTCCGCCAGGTCGCGCGCGGCCAGCACGGTGGTGCTCGGGCCCTGCGGGCGGTGGATCGCGGCGTCGCTGCGCGGGCCGAACAGCGCCAGCGTCGGGCAGCCCATGGCGGCGATCAGGTGCAGCGGGCCGGTGTCGTTGCCCACCGCGAATTCCGCCCGCCGCGCAAGCCCGGCCAGCACCGGCGGCGGGCTGCGATCGCCGGTCAGGTCGATGGTGCCGGGGGCGGCGGCGCAGATTGATGCGGCGAGCTCCCGCTCCGCTGGCCCGCCCACCACCACCGCCGGCAGGGCGATGATGCGGGCGAGCTCCGCGTAATGCGCGGCCGGCCAGCGCTTCTCCGGCGCCCGTGCCGAGGCGCCGGGCACCATCAGCCAGAAATGCTCCGGCAGGCCGAGCCCCGAGACATCCGCTGCCAGCCAGTCCCGCTCCGGCTCCGGGAAATGGGTGATGCCCGCGATACGAAGCTGTTCCCGCTGGCGCGGCAGGGTCAGCAGGCGGGTGCGCTGCGGCGTGTCGTGCCGGTGCGACGCCCCGCGCGCGATGCCCGACCATTCCACGCCCCGCCCGACGCCCAGCCGGTACAGCGAGGACCGGCGCGAGGTTTGCAGATCATAGACCCGGTCGAAGCGCCCGCCGCGCAGCCGGCGCGCCAGCCGCCACACCGCGCCGATATCCCGCCAGGCGGGGCGCCCGCCGGACCAGACCTCGTCGAACCAGGGCGACGCCTCGGTCAGTTGCACGAAGGGCGCCGTGGTCAGCAGCGTTACATGCGCGCCCGTATGATGCGCCCGGATCGCGGCGAAGGCGGGGAAGCTCTGCATCATGTCGCCGAAGGCGCCGAGGCGGATGACGAGGATGCGCCGGGCGGTCACGGCAGCAAGTCCCGGTAAACGCCGATGGTCGCGGCCTGCATCGCCGCGGTGGTGTAGTCCCGCAGCACCGCGTCCCGCGCCCGCGCGCCGGCGGCATCCCGCTCGGCCTCCGGCATCGCGAGGATGCGGGCCAGCGCATCCGCCAGCGCGGCCGGGTCGCCGGGGGGCACGCGCCAGCCGGTGACGCCGTCCGCCACCGTCTCCCGCGGGCCACCGAGGTCGGAGGCGATGACGGGCCGCGCCATGGCCTGCGCCTCGATCACCGTGCGCCCGAAGGCCTCGGCATCGGTGCTGGCATGGACCACGACATCGGCCGCGCGCAGCGCGACATCCAGCGCATCGACATGCCCCGCGAGCACCAGCCGCTGGCCCAGCCCGAGTGCCGAAGCGCGGTCCTGCAATTCCCGCGTGAAGGCCTCGCCGCCGCCGCCGGCCAGGACGCCGATCACCCCCGGCAGGCGCGCCAGCGCCTCCACCAGCACCATCTGCCCCTTCCAGCGTGTCAGCCGCCCGGGCAGCAGCACGATCTTCTGACCCGGCGCCGCGCCCCAGGCCTCCCGCAGCGCCAGCACCCGCGCGGCCGGCACCGCAGCGGGGTCGAAGCGGCGCGGATCGACGCCGCGCGGGATCAGCCGGATCCGGGATGGCGGCGTGCCATGACGCTCTGCCACCAGATCCGCGATGAAGCGGCTGATCGCGATCACCCGCTCACCGCGCGCCATGACGGAATTGTAGAAACGCTTGCCAGGGAAGCCCTCGTTGTAAGCGCCGTGGTAGGTGGTCACGAAGCGTGCCCCGCTGCGCCGGGATGCGAGCAGGGCCGACCAGGCGGGCGCGCGGGAGCGGGCGTGGATGATCGCCACATCCTCCCGCCGGATCAGCGCCGTCAGCGCGGCGGCGTTGCGCCAGAGGCCCGCAGGCGACTTGGTATCGAGCGGCAGCGCCACATGCTCGCCACCGACGCGGGCGACCTCGGCCACCAGCGGCCCGCCAGCGGAGGCGACCAGCGCACGGTAGCCCGCGGCCGCGATGGCTTCCGCGATCTCCACCGTGCCGCGCTCCACCCCGCCCGAGACGAGGGCCGGCAGGATCTGGAGGATGGCGGGCGGGCGCGGCATGCGCGCTCCCGTTAACGCCAAGGCGCCGCGCCGCCTACCCCCCGGGCTGGCTGGGCGCGGTGGGCTGGCTTTCCAACGGGGCCAACAAACGCCTTTCCCGACCACCCCTCGTCGCCTATCTACCGGCCGAGCCCATTCGGACACCCCGCCCAGATGCCCGACGCCGCCCTCGACATCATCCCGCGCGACCTGCGCTTCGACCTGGTTGAGAACGCGGATGCGGCGTGGTTCGACGGCGATCCGCTGAAATCCGCCATCATGGACGGCTTCGCCGTGCTGCTGCCGGAGGGCGAGCGGTTCTTCATCCGCTCGTTGCGACATTATGTGGATCGGGTTGGCGATCCCGTGGTGCGGCAGGACATCCAGGGCTACGCCGTGCAAGAAGCGTTCCACACCCGGGAGCACGAAGCCTACAATCAGGCGCTGCGGAAGCTTGGCCAAGACGTCGATTCGATGGAAGCGGCGGTGCGGGCGAAGCTCGCCGACGTCAAGGGTCCGTTCCCCCGCCTGCTGGTCACCTGCGCGATCGAGCAGATGACCTACGCCTTCGCCCGCTTCAACCTGTCCCGTCCCGCGCTGATGCAGGATTCGCGACCGGCCTATCGCCGGCTCTGGATCTGGCATGCGCTGGAGGAACTCGAGCATTCCGCAGTGTCGCTGCGCGTGCTGCGCGCGGCCACGCCGGACCTGCCCGGCTGGAAGCGCTACTTCGCGCGGGTGGCCGTGATGAACGTGGTGCTCGCCCGCTTCCTGCCCATGGCCTCGCGCAACATCACCGCCATGGCGCGGGCTTCCGGCGTGCAAATGGGCGTGCGGAGTTGGCTGCGCGTGCTCTGGCTGCTGCTCGGGCAGCCCGGCTTCCTGCGCGCCGCGCTGCCGCCGCTGCTGGCCTATTACCGGCCGGGCTACACCGGGCAGCGGGCCGCGGATGTCGCGCTCGTTCAGCAGGGCCGCGCGGCGCTGGCGGCGGAACTCGGCACCGAATTCGCCTCAGGCGCCGCCCGCATGCCGGCACGCGCTGCGGCCTGATGGCTGCCCCCCTTTTCGCCCGCCTGCTCCGAGCGACGGAACGCGGCGCCTTCCCGCGCACCCGGCGCTTTATCTGGAAACGGGTCTACAGTGTGCTGTCCTCCACCTGGACCGATCCGGGGTGGCGGTTCATGAACTATGGCTGGCTGCCACCCGAGCCGGGCTTTGTCCTGCCCGCGTCGGAGGAAGCGGACCGCGCCTTCATCGGGCTCTACCACCAGGCGATCGATGGGCTCGCGCTGCACGGCGCCCGGATACTCGAAGTTGGCAGCGGGCGCGGCGGGGGCGCGGCCTGGATGGCGCGGCGGTCCGGCGTGGCGGGCGTGATCGGCGTTGATCTGTCGCCCCGCACGGTCGCGCGCGCCGCCCAGCTGCACGGGAATGTGCCCCATCTATCTTTTCGGGTCGGCGATGCGGAGGCACTGCCCTTCCCCGATGCCAGCTTCGACGGCGTGGTGAACATCGAATCCTCGCATTGCTACGGCAGCATGCCGCGCTTCGCGGCCGAGGTGGCGCGCGTGCTGAAGCCCGGCGGCTGGTTCGGCTGGGCCGACATGCGAAGCCCCGCCATGCTGCCCGATCTCGACCGCGCCTTCGCGGAGGCCGGCCTGCTGCAAGAGGCAGAACATGACCTGACCGCGGGCGTGGTGCGCGCGCTGGAGGCGACGGAGGCGCGCAAGCAGGGCACGGTGGCACGGTTCCGTCTCGTCGCCCCCCTGCTGCGCGAATTCGGCGGCATGCAGGGCTCACTCTTGCAGGGGGCGCTCCGGCGCCGCACCGTGGTCTACCTCGCCAGGCGCTATCGCCGGCCGATGTCCGAAGCGGTCGCGCATCGCTAGGTCAGGCCGGAACAAGGCACCCGCGGACAGCGCGTCTCGTCGCCAGGCCTGGCATCGCCCTCCCCTGCTCGGCAGGGCGCGCAGCCCTGCGGCGGCGTGGGCAACGCCGCCTCCCCCCTTCCCCGCCGCGCCCGCCGCGCTAGGCTGGGGCCGCCAAGGGGGATCGTACCGATGCCGGACAACACAGCACTGCCCGCGGATATCGCGTTGGGCAGCTTCGCCCTGCGGGTGATGACGCCAGACGGGCCATCGGTCTTCGCGCTGCTGAACGGCGCGTCCTTCGACATGACCCCGGCGTTTGGCACCTGCAGCGCCTGGCTGAACAGCGAGGATCCGCTGGCCGCGATCCGCAGCCATGGCGTGCCGGCCACGCTCGACCTGCCGGCGGCGCTGGCGAACGCGCATCACGCGGCGCGCGATCCGGCGAAGCCCTTCCTGCTGGCCCCGATCGACCTGCAGGCGATCAAGGCGGCCGGGGTGACCTATGTGCGCTCCATGCTCGAACGCGTGATCGAGGAACGCTGCCGCGGCGATGCCAGCCAGGCCGAGGCGGTGCGGGCCGAGGTCCGCGCGATCATCGGCGACGACCTGTCGAACCTCGTCCCCGGAAGTCCGGAAGCGCGGCGCGTGAAGGACGCGCTGGTGGCGAAGGGGTGGTGGAGCCAGTATCTCGAAGTCGGCATCGGCCCGGATGCGGAGATCTTCACTAAGGCGCCGGTCCTGTCGGCGGTCGGCACCGGCGCCAAGGTCGGCGTGCATCCAATGAGCTCCTGGTCGAATCCGGAACCGGAAGCGGTGATGGTGGTGAATGGGCGCGGCCGGATCGTCGGCGCCACGCTCGGCAACGATGTGAACCTGCGCGACGTGGAAGGCCGCAGCGCGCTGCTGCTGGGCCGCGCCAAGGACAACAACGCCAGCTGCGCCCTCGGGCCGCTGATCCGGCTGTTCGATGCGGGCTTCACGCTGGAGGATGTGCGGCAGGCGGAGCTCCGCGTGACCATCACCGGGCGCGACGGCTTCACGCTGGACGAACGCGGCATGGTCGGCGCCATCGCGCGCGACCCGGCGGATGTGGTCGGGCAGATGATCGGCGCGCATCACCAGTATCCGGATGGCGCGGTGCTGTTCCTCGGCACCCCCTTCTCGCCGGCCAAGGATCGCGGCGCGCCGGGGATGGGCTTCACCCATCGCGATGGCGATGTGGTGCGGATCGCCTCCGCCCGGCTCGGCGCGCTGGAGAATGAGGTGGATCGCACCGATGAATGCCCGCCCTGGACCTTCGGCATCGGCGCGCTGATGACGAATCTCGCGAAACGCGGCCTCCCACGATGACCACCACGCGGCCTCCCACGATGAAGGAGGAACGCGGCCGGCTGGACGGCCGCCTGGCCTGGGCCCGGCTGCCGGGCACCCAGCCGGGCGTGGTCTTCCTGCCGGGCTTCCGATCCGACATGGAAGGCTCCAAGGCCGTCGCGCTGCGCGCCCATTGCGCCGCGACGGGGCGCGCCCTGCTGCGCTTCGACTATGGCGGCCATGGCACGAGCGCCGGGCGGTTCGAGGATGGCACGATCGGGCAATGGGCGGCGGATGCCATCGCCGTGCTGGATGCGCTGACGGAGGGGCCGCAGCTTCTGGTCGGCTCCTCCATGGGGGGCTGGATCGCGCTGCTGGTGGCCCGTGCGCGGCCCGCGCGCGTGGCGGGGCTGATCGGCCTCGCCCCCGCCCCCGATTTCACCACCGAACTGATGTGGCCCGCCTTCAACCCATCGCAGCGCGCCGAGATCATGGAACGCGGCGTGCTCCACCTGCCCTCCCAATACGGAGAGCCCACGCCGATCACCCGTGCGCTGATCGAGGATGGCCCGCGTCACAACCTGCTCGGTGCGCCGATCCCGCTGCGCTGCCCGGTCCGCATCCTGCACGGCATGCGCGACCCCGACGTGCCCTGGCGCCACGCGCTGCGCCTGGTGGACGCGCTGGAGGGCGATGATGTGCGCCTGCACCTGATCAAGGATGGCGACCACCGGCTGAGCCGGCCAGAGGACCTCGCCCTGCTGACCCAGACGCTGGATCAACTGCTGGAGGGCTGACCTTCGGCGGTGAGGATCCGACGCAGGCCCTCCCGATAGGTCGGGCAGCGCCAGGCAATGCTGAGCGCGGCCTTGGTCGCCGCATTGACGACGCGGCGATTCTCAGACCAGAAGGACAGCGCCATCGGGGACATGCGGGCGCGCGCCTCCTCGAAGGGGATGGCCAGCGGCGGTTCAAGACCGAGCAGCCGCGCGGCTTCCGCCACCACATCGGCGCTCGGCGCGGGTTCGTCATCGACCAGATGCAGCACGCGCACCGCATCCGGGCGCAGCGCGCCCGCGACGACGGCCAGGGCGATATCGTCGCGGTGGATGCGGCTGAAGGAATGGCCCGGCTTCACCACCCGCCGCGCGACGCCGGCGCGCAATTCGTCGAAGCTGCTGCGGCCGGGCCCGTAGATGCCGCCGACCCGGAAGATGTCGAGCGCCGCGCCCCGCGCCGCCGCCGCCGCGCGCCAGGCTTCTTCCGCCGCCAGCCGCCGGACAGAACGTGGCTGGCCCGGCGCGGGGGGCGTCGCCTCATCCACCTCGGCCCCGCCGCGATCGCCATAGACGCCGGTGGTGGAGAGATAGCCGATCCAGCCCAGCCCCGGCGCCGCCGCGATCGCGGCGGCATGCGCGGCCAGCACCGGATCGCCGGCTTCCTCGGGCGCTGCCGTGACGACCAGATGGGTGGCCGCACCGATGGACGCGGCAGCCTCGGCGAAGGCGACCACAGCGACGCCGGCCGGTGCGCGGGCGGTGCTGGGGTCGCGGGCCGTGCCGATGACCCGGAAGCCCGCCGCCACCGCCTCCGCCGCGATTGCCGCCCCGGCATAGCCGAGTCCCGCCATAACCATCCGTCGTTCCGTCATCCTTGACACATGGACCGGCGAAAGCCGGACGGAAAGGGCTGCCGGCCCGGGCGCCCAAGACCAGCAGGCGCGGGGTGCGATGCAATTCGGCAACACGTGATGTGCGCCCGCAACGCCGAACTGGCGGTTCTCCACCTCGGCCGCTATGAATCGGGGCGATGGCTTGGCCCGTCCGATTTCCGATCCTTGGCGCCTTCGCTGGCCTGGCCCTTGCGGCACTGGCCGGAGCCGTCTGGCTGATCGCCACGCCGCCTCGGATCGAGATTGCCCAGGGTTCCCTGCCTCTGCCGCCCGAGCCGCCGCGCTTCGCGGAAGGCCCCGAAGCCGATCGCTGCCTTGGCCTGCTGCGGAGCGATCCGGAGGGCGCCCTGGCCTTCGCCCGCATCTGGGAAACCCAAGGCGGCGCGGAGGGCGCGCAGCATTGCGCCGCACTCGCGCTACTGGCGCAGGGCGGGGGCGAGCGTGCGGCCGAGCACCTTGAAGCGCTGGCCCGGCGATCCACCGCGGGCAAGGCCGCGCGCGCGGCGGTGTTCGCGCAGGCCGCCCAGGCCTGGCTGATGGCCGGCGAGCCCGCGCGCGCCTTCGCCGCGACCACACTTGCGCTGACCCTGACCCCGGATGATGTGGAATTGCTGATCGACCGCGCGGCGGCGTTGGGCAATATGGGACGCTTCAGGGAAGCGGTCGTGGATCTGGACCGCGCGCTCGCCTCCGACCCCGGGCGGCCGGATGCGCTGGTGTTCCGAGCTGCCGCGTGGCGGAACCTCGACCGCGCGGAGCCGGCGCGGCGGGACGTTGAACGCGCGCTGGCGCTGGACCCGGCCAATGCGGAAGCACTGCTGGAACGCGGGATCCTTCGCCAGTTGGCCGGCGACACGGAAGGCGCCCGGATGGATTGGGAACGCGCGATCGAGATCGCGCCCCATTCCGCGACCGCCGACTTGGCGTTCCAGAACCTGGCGCTGAACGAGGCGGGCCCGGCGGCGCGTTAAGCGTCGTGCCGGTAAAGGTCTCGGGGAGGGGTAACCCGCCTAGAAGTCCAGGTCGTCGTAATGTACCGGCGGGGCGAGGCTGCTGATGCGGTCCGCCAGCAGCGGGCGGAAGGATGGGCGCGACTTGATGCGCGCATACCACTCCTTGGCGGCGTCGTTCAGCGCCCAGTCCACATCCCCGATATAGTCCAGCGCCGAAAGCTGCGCCGCGGCGGCCAGGTCGGCCATGCTGAAGGACGACCCCGCCAGCCAGGCCCGCGTTTCCGCCAGCCAGCCCAGGTAATCCATATGCGGCTTGAGGTTCGCATAGCCGGCGCGGATCGCCGCGGCATCGGGATTTCCCCGGCCAAGGTCGCGCTTCATCTGCCTCTCATGCAGCAGGTTGCGCGTGACCTCGTGGAAGAACTTCTGGTCGAACCAGCCGACGAGCCGTCGCACCTCCGCCCGTTCCGCGAGCGTCCGGCCCAGCAGGGGGATGTCCGGATAGGCTTCGTCCAGATACTCCCCGATTGCCCAGGAATCGGCCAGCACCAGCCCGTTCGAATCCTGCATCACCGGCACGGTGCAAGCCGGGTTCATGGCGAGGAACTCCTCGCGCCTGTCCCATACCCGCTCGACGCGCAGGTCGAAGGGAATGCGCTTTTCAGCCAGTGCCAGCCTGATCTTCCGGCAGAAGGGCGAAAGGGGAAGGTGATAGAGGATCCGCATCCGTATCGCACGAAGGGTGTGCCCACCCTATGGCACGCGCGACCGGCGCGGCCAACAGGGCGCCCGCCGCAGCACCATTTCGTTGCGCGGGCGCGCGAGTTATTCGCGCGCCCGCGCGCGGCTATTCCGCCGCGATGGCCGGGAGATCCTCCATCGGCGTCGGCAGGTAGCGCGCATAGTCCTTCGGGACGATGTGCCAGAAGCGGCCCCGCTCCAGCGCCCAGTTGTTGAGCAGGCGGGCGGCGAAGGGGCTGCCGGTTTCCTGCACATGCTGGGCAATGTGACCCTTCAGCACGTCTTCCCAATGGGTGCTGCCGCCGAGCCGCCTCCAGAGCAGGGCCTCGGGGTTCACGCGCCGCTCGAAGGCATCGTCGGCGTCGTAGACGAAGGCCATGCCCCCGGTGAAGCCGGCGCCGAAATTGTCGCCGACGGCGCCGAGGATCACCACGCAGCCGCCGGTCATGTATTCCAGACCATTGGCGCCGCACCCTTCCACCACCGCCAGCGCGCCGGAATTCCGGACGGCGAAGCGTTCCCCGGCCTGGCCGGCGGCGAACAGCGCGCCGCCGGTCGCGCCATACAGCACCGTGTTGCCGATGATGGTGTTCTCGTTCCAGAGCAGCTTCGAGGACGGCGCGGGCCGCACCACGATGGTCCCGCCCGACAGGCCCTTGCCGACATAGTCATTGGCATCGCCGAAGACTTCGAGCTTCAGGCCCTTCACCGCGAAGGCGCCGAGCGACTGGCCGGCGGAGCCGCGCAGGCGGACGGTCAGATGCCCGTCCTGCAGCCCGGCCATCCCGAACTTCCGCACGATCCGCGACGAGATCTTGGTGCCGATGGCGCGGTGCGTGTTCCGGATGTTGTAGGCGAGTTGCATCTTCTCGCCGCGCTGGAACAGCGCCGCGGCGTCGCGGATCATGTCGGCGTCCAGCGTCTCCGGCACCTCGTTCCGGCCTTCCATGTCGCACCACGCCGGATGCGGGCCGGCATCGGCCTTCACCAGCAGCGGGTTCAGGTCGAGGTCGTCGAGGTCGTCGGACCCGCGGCTGACCTGGCGCAGCAGGTCGGTGCGGCCGATCACATCCGTCAGCTTGCGGAAGCCGAGGCTGGCAAGGATCTCACGCACCTCCTCGGCCACGAAGCTGAACAGGTTGATCACCTTCTCCGGGCTGCCCGCGAACTTGGCGCGCAGCGCCTCATCCTGCGTGCAGACGCCGACGGGGCAGGTGTTGGAATGGCACTGGCGCACCATGATGCAGCCCATCGCGACCAGGCTCGCGGTGCCGATGCCGAATTCCTCGGCGCCGAGCATCGCGGCGATGACCACGTCGCGGCCGGTCTTGATGCCCCCATCGGTCCGCAGGCGCACGCGGTGACGCAGCCGGTTCAGCTGCAGCACCTGATGCGTCTCGGATAGCCCCATCTCCCACGGCAGGCCCGCATATTTGATGGAGGAGACCGGGGACGCGCCGGTGCCGCCCGAATGGCCGCTGATCAGGATCGCATCGGCCTTGGCTTTCGCGACGCCGGCCGCGATGGTGCCGATGCCGGACCGCGCGACGAGCTTCACGCAGACCGTCGCATCCGGGTTGATCTGCTTCAGGTCGTAGATGAGTTGGGCCAGATCCTCGATCGAGTAGATATCGTGGTGCGGCGGGGGCGAGATGAGCATCACGCCCGGCGTCGAATGGCGCAGCTTCGCGATCAGCTCCGTCACCTTGAAGCCGGGCAGCTGCCCGCCTTCGCCGGGCTTGGCGCCCTGCGCGACCTTGATCTCGATCTCGCGGCAGTTGTTCAGATACTCCGCCGTCACGCCGAAACGGCCAGAGGCGATCTGCTTGATGGCGCTGTTGGCGTTGTCGCCATTCGCGCGCGGACGGGCGCGGGCCGGATCCTCGCCACCCTCACCGGAGTCCGACCGCGCGCCGATGCGGTTCATCGCGATGGAGAGCGTCTCATGCGCCTCCGGGCTCAGCGCGCCGAGCGAGATGCCGGGCGCGACGAGGCGCTTGCGGATCTCGGTGATGCTCTCGACCTCCTCGATCGCCACGGGCTTCGCGCCATCGGTGCGGAAATCAAGCAGGTCGCGCAGCGCCACGGGCGGCAGCTTGCGGACACCGTCGGTGTAGCGCTTGAAGGTCTGGTAGCTGTCCGTCTCCACCGCCTTCTGCAGCGTGTGGATCAAGCTGCCGTCGAAGGCATGGTTCTCGCCCCGGCGGCGCAGCTTGTAGAGACCGCCGATGGGAAGTGCCACCGCATCCGCGTCCCATGCCTTGGCGTGCATCGCCAGCACGCGCCGCGCGATGCCCGACAGGCCGATGCCGGAGATGCGGGACGCCACGCCGGGGAAGAATTCCGCCACCAGCGCGCGCGACAGGCCAATGGCCTCGAAGTTCATGCCGCCGCGATAGGAGCTGAGCACCGAGATGCCCATCTTGGACATGATCTTGAGCAGACCCTTGTCCACCGCCTTCTTGTAGCGGGCGACGCAATCCTTCATCGACAGGTTGGCGAACAGGCCGCGACGATGGCGGTCCGCGATGCTTTCCTGCGCCAGATAGGCGTTGACCGTGGTCGCACCCGCGCCGATCAGCACCGCGATGTAGTGCACATCGATCGCTTCCGCGCAGCGCACATTCAACGAGGTGAAGGTGCGCAGCGAGCTGCGGACCAGATGCGTGTGCACGCCGCCGACCGCAAGGATCATCGGGATCGCGGCACGGTCCGGGCCCTGGTTCTCATCGCTCAGGATCACATGGGTGCAGCCGGACCGCACGCCGTCCTCCGCCTCGCGGCGGATGCGCTCGATGTGGCGGCGCAGGCCCTGTTCGCCTTCCGCGACCGGGAAGGTCGCATCCACCACGCAGGCGGTGTCGCCCATGTATTCCCGCATCGCCGCGAATTCAGCGTTGGACAGCACGGGGCTGTCCAGCATCAGCATGTCGCACTGCGTCGGGTCCTCATCGAGGATGTTCCCGAGATTGCCGAGCCGGGTCTTGAGCGACATCACCCGCGTCTCGCGCAGGCTGTCGATCGGCGGGTTGGTCACCTGGCTGAAGGACTGGCGGAAATAATGGTGCAGGCCGCGATACTGGCCCGAGAGCACGGCGACAGGCGTGTCGTCGCCCATGCTGCCCACGGCTTCGTTCGCATCCTCCACCATCGGATGCAGGATCGTCTCCAGCTCCTCCAGCGTGTAGCCGACCGAAAGCTGGCGACGGCGCAGCGCCTCGCTGGCGAAGCTCGCCTGCTCATCGGCCGCGGCCTTGACGATGCTGTCGATGCGCGTCGTCCGGTTCACCCATTGGCCGAAGGGCTTCCGCGCGGCCAGCGCGTCCTTCAGTTCCGTGTCGCCATAGAAGCGGCCGGTCGCGAGATCGACGCCGATGCACTGGCCGGGGCCGACGCGGCCCTTCATGAGGATCTGGCCCTCCGCCAGCTTCACCATGCCGGTCTCGGAGCCGACGATCAGCAGCCCGTCATCGGTGACGCTGTAGCGCATCGGGCGCAGCCCGTTGCGGTCGAGCCCGCCGATCACCCATTGCCCGTCCGTCGCGCAGATCGCGGCCGGGCCGTCCCAGGGCTCCATCACCGCATTGCAGTACAGGAACAGGTCCCGATGCGCTTCCGGCATCGTGGCGTTGTTGCCGAGGCTTTCCGGGATCAGCATCGCCTTGGCCATCGGCGCGTCGCGGCCGCCGCGCACCAGCAGCTCGAACACGTTGTCGAGGGTGGCGGTATCGCTGCCGCCCGCCTGCACCACCGGCTTGATGTCGTCCATGCAGGCATCGAGCAGGGGATGGGAGAGCCGGGTCTCGTGGCTCTTCATCCAGTTGGCGTTGCCGTGCAGCGTGTTGATCTCGCCGTTATGGGCCAGCGTGCGGAAGGGCTGGGCCAGGCGCCAGGTGGGGAAGGTGTTGGTCGAGTAGCGCTGGTGGTAGATCGCGAAGCGCGACACGAAGCGTTCGTCGAGCAGGTCGGGGTAGAATTCCGTCAGGCTCTCGGCCAGGAACATGCCCTTGTAGATGACCGACCGGCAGGAGAGCGAGCAGAGGTAGAGTTCCGGGATCTGCGCCGTGATCGCCTGCTTCTCGATCCGGCGGCGGATGACATAGAGGTCGCGCTCATAGCTCGCCTCGTCGCGCTGCTCGGGGTCCCAGATGAGGATCTGTTCGATCTCGGGGCGGGTGGCGTTGGCCTTCTCACCGATGCAGGCGACATCGATCGGCACCTGGCGCCAGGAATAGATGGCGTAGCCGGCGTTCAGCACCTCGGTCTCGACGATCTGGCGGCAGCGTTCCTGCGCGCCGAGATCGGTCTTCGGCAGGAACACCATGCCCACCGCGATGCGGCCCGGCTTCATCTTGTCGCCGCCGCGCTGCACGACTTCCGCGAAGAAATCCTGCGGGATCTCGATATGGATGCCGGCGCCGTCGCCGGTCTTCCCATCGGCATCCACCGCGCCGCGGTGCCACACGGCTTTCAGCGCATCGATGCCGGCCTGCACCACCTTGCGGGATGCCTTGCCATTCAGCGAGGCGACGAGGCCGACGCCGCAGGCGTCATGCTCCGTCACATCGATGCCGGCGTCTTCCAGCAGGGCGCGGTTGGCGACGTAGCGGGCGGCGAATTCGGCGCCGTTCTCGGTCCCATGGGTCATGGCGGTCACTCCGCGGCCACGGCGAGGGTGCTCGCCTTCTGCTGGATATAGCTGTGCATCTGCTCGGCTGCGTCGCGGCCGTCGCGGATCGCCCAGACGACGAGGGACGCGCCGCGCACGATATCGCCGGCGGCGAAGACGCCGGGCAGCGCGGTCATCATGGTGCGGTGGTCCACCTTCAGCGTGCCCCACTTCGTCACCGGCAGCGCCGGCTCCTGGAAGGCGGTGGGCAGGTCCTCTGGGTCGAAGCCGAGCGCCATGACGACGAGATCCGCCTGCAACTCGAAGCGGCCATCGGGCATCGGCGTCACCTGCTGGCGGCCGGTGGCGTCGGGCAGGCCGAGATGCATCCGCTGCGCGACGACAGCGCGCACATTGCCCTCGCCCCGGAACGCCTCGGGCGCGCCGAGCCATTCGAAGCGCACGCCTTCTTCCTCGGCGTTGTACACCTCGCGCATCGAGCCCGGCATGTTCGCTTTGTCGCGGCGATAGAGGCAGGTGACGGACGCCGCATCCTGGCGCACGGCGGTGCGGACGCAATCCATCGCGGTGTCGCCGCCGCCGATGACGACGACATGCTTGCCCTTCGCGTCCAGCGCGCCCGAATCGAACTCGGCCACCGCCTCGCCCAGGCCCTTGCGGTTCGACGCGGTCAGGTAGTCCAGCGCCGGCACGATGCCGCCGAGCCCGATGCCCGGCGCCTGCATGTCCCGCGCCTTGTACACGCCGGTGCCGATCAGCACCGCATCATGCTTCGCGCGCAGCTCGGCCAGGGTGATGTCCTTGCCGATCTGGACATTGAGGTGGAAGTGGATGCCGCCTTCCTCGAACTGCTTCCAGCGGCGCAGCACGACATCCTTCTCCAGCTTGAAGTTGGGGATGCCGTAGATCATCAGCCCGCCGACGCGGTCGTAGCGGTCATAGACATGCACCTGGTAGCCGCGCATCCGCAGCCGTTCCGCCGCCGCAAGCCCGGCGGGGCCGGCGCCGATGATGCCGACGGATTGCGCCAGTTCACGCGTCGGCTTGGGTGCCTTCACCCAGCCATTCTCCCAGGCAGTATCGGTGATGTACTTCTCGACGCTTCCGATGGTGACGCTGCCGAAATCCTTTTCGATGACGCAATTGCCCTCGCACAGGCGATCCTGGGGGCAGATGCGGCCACAGATCTCGGGGAAGGTGTTGGTGGCGGAGGCCACCTCATAGGCTTCCTCCAGCCGGCCTTCGGCGGTCAGCTTCAGCCAGTCGGGGATGTTGTTGTTCAGCGGGCAATGCACCTGGCAGAAGGGCACGCCGCACTGGCTGCACCGGCTGGCCTGGGACTTCGCGGCGTCCGGCTCGAACTCCCGGTAGATCTCGGCGAAATCCTCGCGGCGGGCGGAGGCCTCGCGCTTCTCGGGCGTGCGCTGATCGAGGCGCACGAATTGCAGCATCCGGTCGGCCATGGCGGCAGCAGACTCCCTGGGCGTGGCGAGACGGGCGGGGAGTGCCGCCTCGCGATCGGGAGTGCGCCTCTACAGCAAGGTTTCGGCCGATGCGAGTCCGTTTCGCGCAGTCAGGACAGGATAGCTGTCATTTTTTCCGATGATCCGGCTTGGCGCCACTTCGCCGCGCCGGGATTGCCAGGAAGAAAAGTCCGACTCGGACATTTCAGCTTGCGTCGCGCCGTCCGCCGCCCGGCCGGAACCGCTTGAGATAGCCGGGCACGACCGCCTCCACCGATTTCGGCGCGATGCCGAGCTCGGCAAAGCTCGGCACCCCCTGCCCCACCACATTGTCCCGCCCCAGCAGCAGCAGCTGGTCCTGGGTCAGGGGCGGCTTCGGCAGGCGCTGGAGCAGCCCGGCCTGGAACCGCATCAGCCCCATCGGCATGTCCACCATCGGCCGCCGCCGGCCGGTGGTATCCAGGATGAAGCGCAGCACCTCCCGCATCGTCATCACGCGCGGGCCGCCCAGTTCGAAGGTCTTCCCCCATGCGGCGAAGTCCGCGATGGCGGCGGCCACCGCATCGGCCACATCGCCGACATAGACGGGCTGGAACCGCGTATCCCCCGCGACCACCGGCATCACCGGCAGCATCGCCATGCCAGCGAAGCGGTTGAAGAACTGGTCCTCCGGCCCGAAGACCACGGAAGGGCGCAGGATCGTCGCCTCCGGGAAGGCGGCGCGCACGCCGGCCTCCCCCGCCGCCTTGGACCGCGCGTAGAGGCTGGGGGAGGAGGCATCGGCCCCGATCGCCGAGAGATGGATGAAGTGCTGGACCCCGGCCGCCTTGGCGGCGGCGGCGACGGCGCCGGGCGCCTCGCCCTGCAGGCGGTGGAAATCGCCCGCGCGGCGCTCGAACAGGATGCCGACCAGGTTCACCACCACCTCGGCGCCCTCGACGGCGCGGGCGATGGCGGCCGGATCCGTGACCGAGGCCGCAAGCGGCACGATCTGCCCGACCCGCCCCTGGGTCTGGAGGAATCGGGCGCCAGCCGGGTCGCGCACGGCGACGCGCACGACATAATCCTGCTGCGCGAGAAGCTGCACGACATAGCGGCCGATGAAGCCCGACCCGCCGAACACCGTCGCCACCTTGCGCCCAAGCGCACCGCGCATCGCTTCTCTCCTGTGCCGAATTGGCCCCATCCATATGGGGCGGTCGGCGAGCCGCCAAGGCGTGCGGCGCCGATGTCGCCGTTTGCCTCCCCCCGCTTGACGCCTCGCGCCGAGCCCCTTAGACACCGCGACCTCGCCGGACGACACCTGCCCAGGTGGCGGAATTGGTAGACGCGCAGGTTTCAGGTACCTGTGGCCGCAAGGCTGTGAAGGTTCGAGTCCTTTCCTGGGCACCATCCGCCGGATTGCGGCGGATATCAGCGTTGGGGTGACACATTTGGGCGAGACCCTGTTCACCAAGGGTGGCATGATCCGGCTGCATCGGCACGACCTGCCCGATGGGTTGCACCTCGGCCCCGTGGTCGCGATCGATACCGAGACGATGGGCCTGGATCACCGCCGCGATCGGCTGTGCCTGGTCCAGCTGTCGGCCGGCGACGGCAACGCGCATTGCGTGCAGATCGGTCGCCCCGGCCCCGATGGGCGGTACCAGGATAGTCCGAACCTGCGGCGCCTGCTGGAAGATTCCGGGACCCTCAAGATCTTCCACTTCGCCCGCTTCGATCTGGCGGCGCTGCGCCGGGCGCTCGGCGTCACGGTCGCCCCCGTGGTCTGCACCAAGATCGCCTCGAAGCTGGTGCGGACCTATACCGACCGCCACGGGCTGAAGGATCTCTGCCGCGACCTCGTCGGCGTCGAGATCTCGAAGCAGCAGCAGACCAGCGATTGGGGCGCGCCGGAGCTGAGCCAGGACCAGCTGGCCTATGCGGCGTCCGATGTGCTGCACCTCCATGCGCTCTGGGCGCGGCTGAAGGGGTTGCTGGAGCGCGAAGGGCGGCTCGCCTTGGCCGAGGACTGCTTCCGCTTTCTGCCTACTCGGGCCCAACTGGACCTGATGGGCTATGAGGACCCGGATATCTTCACCCACTGATGGCCCGCGCCTGACCACCTTGTGTTGACCGGCCGTTAAGCCCTGCCGTGCATGCTGTGGCACACATTTTGTCGGATCGCGGGAACGCGTTGACCCCCGCCGGGCGCAGGGCCATACAAGCACCGTGAGAGCGCCACCCTCCGCATTCCCCCATGGCAGCGCCCCTGTGGCCGTGGCCCTGCGGGCGACGCCGAGCCGCCTGCCGCCGCCTTCCCGCCAGCGACGCCCGCCGACCGCGCGGCAATTGGCGCGGCGGCGCATGGCCGTTGCGGTCGCCAAGCGCGCCCTGCCGCTCGCCGCCCTTGCCTTGCTGTCCTCCATCGCCCTCTGGCCCGAATTCGAAAGCGCGGAGGATCGCGGCCGCGTCGCCTTCCGCCGTGTCGCGGATGTGCGGCCGGATGCGCTGCATGTGGTCAATCCGCGCTACCAGGGCGTGGATGAGCAGAATCGGCCCTTCAACGTCACCGCTTCCAGCGCCGTGCAGACCGGCCAGGAGGATGTGGTGCTGCTGCGCGTTCCCCGCGCCGATCTGCTGCTGTCCGATGGCGGCTGGATCTACCTGGAAGCGCGGGACGGGCTGTACGACAAGCCGCAGAACCGGCTGGACCTCGAAGGCGCGGTGACCGTCCACCATGATGACGGGACGCAGTTCGCCACCGAACGGGCCGAGATCGACCTGGTCGCGGGCGCCGCGCAGGGCAACCAACCGGTCGCTGCCCAGGGCCCCTTCGGCACCCTCACCGCGGACGGCTTCCGGGTGACGGATCGCGGCCAAGTGGTGCTGTTCACCGGCAAGGCGCGGGTCGTACTGGAAGGCGGGCAGTGATGGCGTGGCGGCGTGGCTTCGCGGGGGCGGCCCTGCTGGCGGTGCTGGCCGGCCCGGCGCAGGCCCAGAGTCTCGACCTCAGCCAGGGTGGGCCCATCGAGATCACCGCCAGCGACGGGATCGAGTGGCGCCAGCAGGACCAGGCAGTGATCGCGCGCGGCGATGCCCGCGCCACGCGCGGCGTCGTCGCCGTGGATGCGGACCGGCTGATCGCGCGCTACCGCCCCCGTGGCGGCGCGGCCCAGCCCGCCCCGGCGCCTGCGGCGCAGGGCGCTGCCTCCAACCCCGTCGGCGCCAGCGAGATCTGGCGGATCGAAGCCGAAGGGCGCGTCCGCATCACCTCCCAGACCGAACGCGCCACCGGCGAACGGGCGGTCTACGATCTGGACCAGGCGGTGATGGTGCTGTCGGGCCAGGGCCTGGCGCTAGAAACCCCGGACCAGCGCATCGCCGCGCGGGAAAGCCTGGAATACTGGCCGCAGCGCCGCATGGCCGTGGCACGGGGCGGCGCCGTGGTGACCACCACCGACAACCGCCGCATCGCGGCCGACACGCTGGTGGCCTATTTCGCCGAGGGCCCTGCCCCGGGCCCGCAGAGCCCGGCGCAAGCCGCACCGGCCACGCGCCCCGGCGGCCTGCCCGGCGGCGAGGGCAGCCGCATCGAGCGCGTCGAGGCCTTCGGCTCCGTCGAGATCCGGACGCCCGAGGAAGTCGTGCGGGGCGAGCGCGGTGCCTATGCCCCGCCCACGGGCCTTGCGACCCTTTCGGGCGGTGTCCGCATCACGCGCGGCGACAACCAGCTGAACGGGCAGGAAGCGATCGTGGACCTCCGCAGCGGTCTCTCGCGCCTCGTCTCCGCGCCCGGCCAGCGCGTGCAGGGGCTGATCGTGCAGCAGCAGGCGGAGCCGAGCCAGGCCCAGGTGCCGCCCGCCGGCCGCCCGCAGCCCCAGCCTCGCCAGCCTCTGCCGCCCACCCGGCAGGAGGGCCCGCGATGACGTCGGCCGACATGCCGCGCGACATGCCGCGCGACGCTGGCCGCGCGGGGGCGCCGCCATTGCAGATCCTGGAAGGCGGCACGCTGGTCGCGACCGGCCTGGGCAAGCGCTACAAGAAGCGGCCCGTGGTGCGGGGCGTCTCGCTCTCGGTCCGGCGGGGGGAAGCTGTCGGGCTGCTCGGCCCGAATGGCGCCGGCAAGACGACGACCTTCTACATGATCACCGGCCTCGTGCAGCCCGATGAGGGGCAGGTGCTGATGGACGGCCACGACATCACCCTGCTGCCGATGTACCGCCGCGCGCGGCTCGGCCTCGGCTACCTGCCCCAGGAAGCCTCGATCTTCCGGGGCCTGTCGGTGGAAGACAACATCCGCGCGGCGCTCGAGGTAATCGAACCCGTGCGCGAACGGCGCGAACAGATGCTGGATGCGCTGCTGGCGGAATTCGGTATCGCGCATCTGCGCCGCGCGCCGGCGCTGGCGCTTTCGGGCGGGGAACGGCGGCGCTGCGAGATCGCGCGCGCACTCGCCACCCAGCCCGCCTACATCCTGCTCGACGAACCGCTGGCCGGCATCGACCCGATCGCGGTCGGCGAGATCCGCGACCTGGTGAAGCACCTGAAGGATCGCGGCATCGGCGTGCTGATCACCGACCACAATGTGCGCGAGACGCTGGAGATCATCGACCGCGCCTATATCCTGCATGACGGCAAGGTGCTGATGGAAGGCACCCCGCGCGACATCGTCGAGGACGAGGGCGTGCGCCGCGTTTATCTCGGCGAGCGCTTCAGCCTCTAGCCGCGCGATGCAGGCCGCCGTCTCGCTCCCTACCCTTGACCAGCGCGAAGGGCCGCGGCGATGAGCCTCGCCCCACGGCTCGACCTGCGCCAATCACAGTCGCTGGTGATGACGCCGCAGTTGCGGCAGGCCATCAAGCTCCTGCAGTCCTCCAACATGGAGGTCATCGCCTTCGTCGAGGAGGAGCTGGAGCGCAACCCGCTGCTGGAACGCGACGAACGCCCCGAGCCCCGCACCGCCGCCGATGAGCGCGGGCCGGACGCCGCGCCCGAGCATTCCGATGCCCATGCCGCCGCCACATCCGGCGAGATGCCGGCCGAGGGCGCGGCGCCGCTCGATACCGAATGGGACAATGTCTATGACCCCGATGGCAGCGGTGGCGGCGGCAGCCTCGGCAGCGGGATCGGACGCGGCGGCGGGACGGATTTCGACGACGACCTGTCCGGCATCGACGACCTAGCCAGCGCGCGCGTCTCCCTGCGCGAGTATCTCGGCGAGCAGATCAGGCTCAGCTTTTACGACCCGCGCGAGAGGCTGGTCGCGGCGCAGATGCTGGCGATGGTCGATGCTGCCGGTCGGCTGCCGGTGACGGATGCGGCCATCGCCGCCGCCATGGGCTGCGAGGAAGCGCTGGTCGCAAGCGTGCGCGCCAGGATGCAGCGGCTGGATCCGGTGGGCATGTTCGCAGAAAATCTGCGCGACTGCCTCGCGGCGCAGCTGGCGGATCGCAACCGGCTGGATCCCTGCATGGAAGCGCTGCTCGACAACCTCGACCTGCTGGCACGGCGCGACATGCGCGGGCTGATGTCGGCCTGCGCCGTGGATGCGGAAGACCTGGCGGAGATGGTGGCGGAGCTGAAGCGGCTCGACCCCAAGCCGGGCGCCAATTGGGACGCCGCGCCGCCCGCTGCCGTGGTACCCGATGTTCTGATGCGCCGGGCCCAAGACGGCACCTGGACGGTGGAACTGAACCCGGAGACGCTGCCGCGCGTGCTGGTCAATCGCGGCTTCCACGCCAAGGCCGTGGTCGGCAGCCGGTCCCGCGACGACCGCGCCTTCCTGGCGGACCGCCTGCAGACCGCGACCTGGCTCGTGAAGTCCCTCGAACAGCGGGCGACGACAATCCTGAAGGTGGCGGCAGAGATCGTGCGGCGCCAGGATGGCTTCTTCCGCCATGGCGTGGCGCATCTGCGCCCCCTGATCCTGCGCGACATCGCCGAGGAAGTCGCGATGCACGAAAGCACGGTCAGCCGCGTCACCGCGAACAAGCACATCGCGACGCCGCGCGGGATCTTCGAACTGAAGTACTTCTTCACCACCGCCATCGCCGGCACCGCCGGCGGCGCGACCCATTCGGCCGAGGCGATCCGCTTCCGCATCAAGGGCATGATCGCGGCGGAGCCGCCGGACGACATCCTGTCCGACGATGCGATCGTCGAACGGCTGCGGAAGGAAGGTGTGGACATCGCCCGGCGAACGGTGGCCAAATACCGGGAAGCGCTGCGTATCCCATCATCCGTGCAGCGCAAGCGGGAGAAGGCCGTCCCGGCCTGATCCGCGGCAGTCCGGCATCCGGCATCGCGCCCGGATGGATTGCCGCCTTCCCGGGCTGGCCTTCCCACCAAGGAAGGAGCCAACGCCGCATGCACATCACCGTCGCAGGCAAGCAGGTCGAAACCGGAGAAGCGCTGCAGACCCGTGTCCGGGAAGGGCTGGGCACGATCGCCCGCAAGTATTTCGACCACGCGCTCGAAGCGAACGTCACCTTCCGCCGCGACGGCAAGGGGCATGCCTTCGTCTGCGACATCAACCTCAAGGCCGGCCGTGACCTGTTCATGCGTGGGGAGGGCGAAGGCCCCGACGCGCATCGCGCCTTCGAGGAAGCGGCGGAACACGTGGCCAAGCGCCTGCGCCGCTACCGGCGGCGGGTGAACGATCATGCGCGGAGCCTCGCGGCGCAACGCGACATGCCGCGCGGCGAGCCAGCGCGCCAGGTGGTGCTGGCCCGTCCGGAGGAGGAGGAGGAAGCCGACGCGGCCGAGGCCGCCGTCGCCAATGGCGACGACCACCCGACCGTGGTCGCGGAAGCGCAGGGGATGATCGAGACCCTGACGGTGGGCGAGGCGGTGATGCGGCTCGACCTGCTGCAGCAGCAGGTGCTGATGTTCCGCAACCGCGCGACCGGCGCGCTGAATGTCGTGCACAAGCGCGCAGACGGCCATGTCGGCTGGATCGATCCCGGCCGCGGCTGAGCGCGCCGCGGCATGACCCTGGACGAGACGGCCGGGCGGCTGCTGCGCGCCCGGCTCGATGCCGCGCCGCGGCCCGGCGATGCGGAGCTCGCAGCGATGCTGCGGCTGCTGGCAAAGTGGCGCAGCCAGAAGATCGCCAACACCATCGTCGCGCGGCAGGGCAGCACGGTGCAGTCCGGGCCCTTCGCCGGCCTCGTTCTCGGCGCGCACGGGACCGAGGGCGGGCACGCGCCGCGCCTGCTGGGCTGCTATGAGCAGCAACTGCACCCGCATCTGGAACGGCTCATCGCGCGCGGCTTCCGGCGCGTGGTGAACATCGGCTGCGCCGACGGCTACTATGCGGTCGGCCTCGCGCGGCGCATGCCGCAGGCGCAGGTGGTCGCGCGCGACACCAGCCCCGCGGCGCGGGCCGCCTGCGCCGCGACGGCCGCGGCCAATGGCGTCGCCGCGCGCATCGCCATCGGCGACGAGGTCGGCCATGCCGAACTGGCGGCACTCGCCGGGCCCGACACCTGGCTGGTGGTGGACATCGAGGGGGCCGAGGACTCGCTGCTCGATCCGGCCATCGTGCCCGCGCTTGCGCACAGTACAATCCTGGTCGAGTGCCACGAAGGCCCGCGGCCGGGCATCACACAGCGTCTGACCGCCCGCTTCGCGCCGACGCATCGCGTTGTCCAGGTCGCGGCCGCGCTCGACGCCGTCGCGCTCCCCGCCTGGATGGGCGGGCTGTCGCATCTGGACCAGCTGCTGGCGGCGTGGGAGTGGCGCGCGGAGCCCACGCCTTGGCTCGTGCTCGAGCCCGCGTAACCGCGCGCGGCGCCCGGGACCGCGGTTCAGCCAGCCTCCCCGATCAGGCGCAGCACGGCTGTGCCATAGCGTTCCAGCTTGGTGCGGCCGACGCCGGGGATGGCGGCCAGCTGGTCCAGCGTGCGCGGGCGCGCCGCCGCGATCTCCGCCAGGGTGCGGTCCTGGAAGATGACATAGGCCGGCACCGCCTGCCCCTGCGCTTCCGCGCGGCGCCAATCGCGCAGCGCCTCGAACAGCGGATCGCCGGAGGACGGGGTGCCGGACGCCGCGCCGGGCGCGGCACGGCTGGCGCGCGCGGATGCGGCAGGGCGCGCTGCCTCCTCCCGCAGCATCACCTTCTCCTCGCCCTTCAGCACCGGGCGGGCGGTGTCGGTCAGCACCAATTCGCCATGGTTCTCCACCGCGACATCCAGCGCGCCGCGCGCCACCAATTGCCGCGCCACGCTACGCCAGGTCGCATCCGCGACATCCTTGCCGACGCCGAAGGTGGGCAGCCGGTCATGGGCGAATTGTGCGACCTTGTCCGTCATCCGCCCGCGCAGCACATCCACCAGATGCGCGACGCCGAAGCGCTGGCCGGTGCGATAGACCGCCGAGAGCAGCTTCTGCGCCGCGACCGTGCCGTCGAACAGGCGCGGCGGGGACAGGCAGATATCGCAATTGCCGCAATGCTCGGCTGGCGTGTCTTCCCCGAAGCAGCGCAGCAACAGCTTGCGGCGGCAGGTCGCGGCTTCCGCGATCGCGACCATCGCATCCAGCCGCTGGCGCTCGATGCGCTTCTGCTCGGGGCCGGCGGGGCTTTCCTCGATCCGGTGACGGGCGAGCGCGATGTCGCCGGCGCCGTAGAGCAGCAGCGCCCGCGCGGGCAGGCCGTCGCGGCCGGCTCGGCCGATCTCCTGGTACCAGCTCTCCGGACTGCGCGGCAGGTCGAGATGCGCCACCCAGCGCACATCGGGGCGGTCGATGCCCATGCCGAAGGCGATGGTCGCGCACATCACCACCGCATCGCCGCGCGAGAAGCGCCGATGCGCCTGCTTCTTCGCCTCCGCATCCATGCCGGCATGGAAGGCCAGCGCGTCATGCCCGTCGGCGCGCAGCCATTCGGCCGTCGCCTCGGTCCGAGCGCGGCTGCCGCAATAGACGATGCCGGCGCCGGGCTGGCCGGCCTGTTCCTTCAGCAGCGCGCGGATCTGCCCGCGTTCCGCATCGCGCGGCGCGGCCTCGATGCGGATATTGGGACGGTCGAAGCCGCCCCGGAAGACCGGCGCATCCTGCAGGCCGAGCTGCGCGCGGATATCCTCGACCGTCCGCTGGTCGGCCGTGGCGGTCAGCGCCAGCCGCGGCGTGCGCGGAAAGCGCTCGGACAGCACGCCGAGGCCGCGATACTCGGGGCGGAAGTGATGGCCCCATTGGCTGACGCAATGCGCCTCATCGATCGCGAACAGCGCGATGGGCAGCTGTTCCAGCCGGTTCAGCATGCCTTCCAGCACCAGCCGTTCCGGCGAGACGTAAAGAAGCTTCAGCGTGCCGTCATGCAGGTCGCGGAAGATGGCGCGCGCCTCCCCTTCCGGGAGGTCGGAATGGAGCGCCGCGGCGGCGACACCCTGCTGGCGGAGCGCCGCCACTTGGTCTTCCATCAGCGCGATCAGCGGCGAGACGACGACGCCCACACCCTCACGGCACAAGGCCGGGACCTGGTAGCAGAGCGACTTGCCGCCGCCCGTCGGCATGAGAACGAGGCCGGATCCGCCATCCGCCACATGGCGGACGACCTCCTCCTGGCGGCCACGGAAGCCGGGATGGCCGAAGACGCGTTCGAGGACCTGCAGGGGATCGCCGGCGAATCGGCCATCATAGGGCATGGTCCCCGATGCCACGTCCGGCACCCCGCGTCAGCCCGGCTTGCGCGGGCGCAACGCGCCACGCGCCCGGGCACCCTGCCCCATCAATTGGGCCCGATATGGATCTCCACCCGGCGCGCCTCCAGCGGCACATCCACGAAGGGCGCCTGGCCGCGGCCGAGCACCTGAATGCGGTCCTGCGGCACGCCGAGATTCACCAACTCCGCCAACACCCGGTCGGCGCGCATCCGCGACAGGCGGCGCGCCTGCAGCGTGGTCGGCGCGTCCTGCGGATCCGGCGCGATGAAGCCAAGGACGCGAATCGTCGCCTGCGGGAAGCGGCGCGCGGTCTGCGCCGCGTCCTGGACGACATCCATTGCGGCCGAGCCGAGGGCGAGGCTGTCATCCTCGAAGAAGATCACGCGCACGGGTTGCGGCGGCACGCCGCCCGGCGCCGAGGTTCCGCCAGCACAGGCGGCCAGGACAGCCATCGGCAAACCGGCAAGCGTGGCAAGGGCAGCACGGCGTCCCCCACGGGGCGCGGCGGCAGCGTCGGGCATCGGACTGGCTCCGGAATGGGTCGCGCGACACGAGGTCGCTGGTCCTAGGTCGCCCGGCAAGGGTGGCCCCGTCAATCCGCCCAAGGAACACGGGACAAATGTCTCATTAACCGTTACACGTCTAATATATTGATGTGTTCCAGAGCACCGCGCATCCGCCCGCCGCCAGGCTGATGGCCCCGCCACCCACAGAAGGGCTGCCCGACCCGTTCGGCTTCGATCCGGTGCGCTTCCCGGGAGCCGCGGCCGATGAGGCTTGGCCGCCGGCACGCTTCGACTTTGAAGCCGCCTGGCTCCGCGAACCCGGTCTCGTCTTCGAACGGGATGCGGGCGGCACCATCGGGGTGATTCGCAGCTTGTCCCATTTGCGCATGATCGTCGATCTGGAGACCGCGCATCGCCAGTTCGACATCGCGCCGGGAACGCGTGACTTCCGCCTGCTGCGCCTCGTGCCAGCCGCGCTCCGCTGCGTCGAGCGCATCGAATGGGGCGACCCGGTGCCGGCCGCGCTGGCCGAGGACGACCGCGAGATCCCGGAGGACCTGCACCTGTCCAAGGCCAGCGGCGCGCTGCTGGAAGGCCTGGCCAGGAGCGCGGGGGAGGAGGGGCTCGCCTTCGTCCAGGCCATGCGCCGTATCCCGCCCGGCCCCGCGATGGTCGAGCGGGCGGTGGCACATTGCATCACGGAATACGGGTTCCCGCTGGCCACCCTGGCACCCTTGGCTCGCAGGATCCAAAGACTTGCGAACGCTCATGCGCGGGTGCTGTCCGTCGCCGCGCAGCAGCCGGACTACGCCGCGATGGAACGGATGCTGCGGCGCACGAGGGACGCCCTGAGCACCGACCGCCGCTGGGCGGGTGACCTGCTGACGCGCGCGCTCGACGCCCTGCTCCCGCAGATCGCGCGGCCGCGCCAGACCGCGGAAGCGCTCCTTGCGCAGGCCGAGGCCGCCATGCGTCGGCCCCGTCCGCTGGACGCGCCGATGCGCATCATCGCCGAGCAGACCTATATCCGCGACCGGTTGCTCGACCTCGCGGTGTTCTGGCGGCGCCTGGCGACGGCGTGGCTTGCCGTGGACCCGGCGACCACGGACCGGCGCGAGATTGAGGCGCTGGCCCGCAACGGGCTGCGCCGTCTCGCCATCGCCCCGCTCTACAGGCTCGGACCGGCGGAGGGGGAGGCAGGCCGCCGATACGGCTATTCGACGTCCAGCGCGTAGCCGGCCGACCGCACGGTGCGGATCACGTCAATGTCGCCATCCCCGTTCACCGCCTTCCGCAAGCGGCGGATATGGACATCCACCGTCCGCGGCTCGACATGGATGTCGCGCCCCCACACGGCATCGAGCAACTGCTCGCGGGAGAAGACGCGGCCAGGATGCTGCATGAAGAACTCCAGCAGCCGGTATTCGGTCGGGCCGAGATGCAGGGCACGCCCGCCGCGTGTCACGCGATGCGCGTCCTGGTCCATCACGATGTCCTGCCAGGATAGCCGCCCCTTGACCGGAACCGCGCCCGAACGCCGCAGCAGCGCACGGATCCGCGCGAGCAATGCTTCCATCGCATAGGGCTTCGCGATGTAGTCATCGGCGCCCGTATCCAAGGCGCGCACCGCATCCTGGTCCTCGGTGCGGGCGGTGACCATGATGATCGGCAGGTCCCGCGTGGCGGGGCGCCGCCGGATCTGGCGGCAAACCTCAAGCCCCGAAAGCGCGGGCAGCATCCAGTCGAGCAGGATGAGATCCGGCTTGGTCTCCGCCACCCGCAACAGAGCTTCCTGGCCGTCGGCCGCTTCCTCGACGCGGAAGCCTTGCTTCTCCAGGTTGTAGCGCAGCAGCGTCAAAAGCGGCGCCTCATCCTCGACGACGAGGATGACCGGCTTCGCGAGGTTGCCTGTGCTGTCCGGCATAGTCCTGCCCCCCTCACTCCGGCGGCTTCACGACCGCATAGGCCGATGCATCGGCCTTCGGCCGGTCTTCCGGCAGCGCATCGCCGCGCACCGCGTAATGCACCGTCTCCGCGATATTCGTGGCGTGGTCGCCGATGCGTTCCATATTCTTGGCGATGAACAGCAGATGGGTCGCGGCCGTGATGTTGCGCGGGTCTTCCATCATGTGGGTCAGCATCTCGCGGAAGATGCCGTTGTAGATGTCATCGACCGGCTCATCCGCCGCCCAGACGCGGGCCGCCGCCTCGGCGTCGTCGCCGACCAGGGCGTCGATGGCGAGCTTCAGGTTTTCCTGCACCAGTTGAGACATCCGCAGGAAGCCGTTGAGGCTGCCGATCTGCGGCTGCTGCGCGACCACGATGCTGCGCTTGGCCCCGTTGCGGGCGTAGTCGCCGATCCGTTCCAGGTTGTGCGACACCTTCATCGCGGCGACGATGAAGCGCAGGTCGCTGGCCATGGGCTGGCGGGTGGCGAGGATGCGGATGCAGAAGGCCTCCACCTCCCGTTCCAGCGAATCAAGGGCGGCGTCGCGCGCCACGACCTCGCCCGCCAGCGCGACATCGCGCCGGACGAGAGCGATGGTCGCGTCATGCACCTGGCGCTCCGCCAGACCTCCCATGCGGGCGACCATGTCGCGCAGGCGACGAAGCTGTTCGTCGTAGGAACGGACGATGTGGTCCGGCTGGTCCTGCGGCATCGCGCCATAAACTCCCTTGCTTGCGGACCCGATCAGACCCACGGGCCTGCGGCCCGCCTCAGCCAAAGCGGCCGGTGATGTATTCCTGGGTGCGCTTCTCGCGCGGCGCGGTGAACATCTGGGCTGCCGGCGCGACCTCCACCAGCTCTCCGAGGTAGAAGAACGCCACCTGGTCGGCGCAGCGCGCCGCCTGCTGCATGTTGTGGGTGACGATGCAGATGGTGAAGTCGCGCTTCAGCTCGTCGATCAGCTCCTCGATCTTCAGCGTGCTGATCGGGTCGAGCGCGCTGGTCGGCTCATCGAACAGGATGACCTCCGGCCGCACCGCGATGGTGCGCGCGATACACAGGCGCTGCTGCTGGCCGCCCGACAGGCCGAGCGCGGAAGTATGCAGCCGGTCCTTCACCTCGCCCCAGATGGCGGCGCGGGACAGCGCCCATTCCACCCGGTCATCCAGCTGCGACTTGCTCATCTTCTCATGCAGGCGGACGCCGAAGGCGACGTTCTCATAGATCGTCATCGGGAAGGGGGTCGGCTTCTGGAACACCATGCCGACCTTCGCGCGAAGCTCGTTGAGGTCCACATCGGCGTCGAGCATGTTGCGCCCGTCCATGAGCACTTCGCCGACCGCGCGCTGGCCGGGATAGAGGCTATACATGCGGTTCAGCACCCGCAGCAGCGTGGACTTGCCGCAGCCCGAGGGGCCGATCATGCCTGTCACCTGCCGGTCGGGGAGCTCCAGGTTGATGTCCTTCAGGGCCTTGGTATCAGCAGACCCATAGAAGAAGTCGAGCTTCCGGACCGAAATGCGGGAGGTCGGGTTGATCGCAGCGGCGGAGCGTGCCTGGACGCCCCCGAAGGATGCGCCCTCGGCGACGGCGGCGGCAGCCTGCTCTGTGGTGGACATGTGTCTTGGTCCCCGTCGGTCAGATCTTGGAGCGCAGCAGGACGCGCGCGATGATGTTGATAGCCAGCACACCGACCGTGATCAGCAGCGCACCTGCCCAGGCGATCGCGATCAGGTCGGGGAAGCCGGAATTGGCCTGCTGGTAGATGGCGATGGGCAGGCTCGCCATCGCCTTCGACAGGTCGAAGTTTGTCACATTGTTGCCAAAGGAGGTCAGCAGCAGCGGCGCCGTCTCGCCCGCGATACGGGCCACGGCCAGAAGGATGCCGGTGACGATGCCGGACATGGCGGCCTTGTAGCAGACCAGCGTGATCATCTTCCATTTCGGCGCCCCGAGACCGATCACCGCTTCCCGCAGCGTATTCGGGATCAGCTGCAGCATATCTTCGGTCGTGCGGACGACGACGGGGATCACGATGATCGCGAGCGCGAGCGAGCCTGCCACGCCCGAGAAGGCGCCCATTGGCAGCACGACAAGCTGGTAGATGAAAAGCCCGATCAGGATCGACGGCGCCGAGAGCAGCACATCCGACACGAAGCGGACCGCATTCCCCATCGGCGAACTGCGCGCGTATTCCGCCAGATAGGTGCCGACCAGCAGCCCAACCGGCGTCCCGATCGCGGTGGCGATGCCCACCTGCACCAGGCTGCCCAATATGGCGTGGATCAGGCCGCCCTTGGGCAGGCTGTCGTCGCCGAAGCGGGTCGGGCGGAATTCGGTGGTGAAGATGGTCAGGTCCATCGAGGCCAAGCCGCGCCACACCAGCGTGAGCATGATGGAGGCGAGGAAGAACAGGCCGACCACGGTGGCGCCGATGCAGAACCAGCGCACCAGATTGTCCGTGACCTTGCGACGGCGGCCGAGGGCGCGCGCCACCGCCAGATCCTTCGCGGGCGCGCTGTGAATTGGGCCGCCGGTGATCGTCGTGCTCATCGGAGCGGCTCCTACTTCAACCGGGACCGCAGCAGCCAACGGGACGCCGCCAGCACCACGAAGGAGATCACGAACAGCAGAAAGCCTAGGGCGAAGAGCGAGGATTGCTTCAGACTGCCCGCCAGGCTTTCGGGGAACTCCATCGCGATGACGGAGGCGATGGTGGTAGAGGCGTCGAAGATCGAAGCCGGCATCCGGTTGGCGTTGCCGATCACGAAAGTCACCGCCATCGTCTCGCCCAGCGCGCGGCCGAGGCCGAGCATGACGCCGCCGGCGACCGAGATGCGGGTGTAGGGAATGACAACGCCCGATACGACTTCCCACCGCGTCGCGCCCACGCCATAGGCGCTTTCCTTGTAGACGGGGGGAACCTGGTCGAAGACGTCGCGCATCGTCGCGGCGATGAAGGGCAGGATCATGATGGCCAGCACCAGCGAGGCGGTGAACAGGCTCGTACCCGCGAAATTCGTCGTCTCGAAGATGAAGCCGATCAGCGGCAGCGCCGCGAGCGCCTCGCCGAAGGCCAGCTGGATGTTCATCTGCACGAAGGGCACCAGGACGAACAGGCCCCACATGCCGTAGATGATCGAGGGTACCGCCGCCAGCAGTTCGATCGCGATGCCGACCGGCCGCTTGAGCCAGGACGGCGCGAGTTCGGTGAGGAAGAAGGCGATGCCGAAGGCGACCGGCACGGCGAAGATGATTGCCAATACCGCGCTCACCACCGTGCCGAACATGGCGATCAGCGCGCCATATTCCTCGCGGTGATCCTCAACCGGGTTCCAGGCGTCGGACCAGATGAAGGCCACGCCATAGCGCTCGAAGGCCGGCAGGGCGCCCAGGAACAGCGTCAGGATGATGCCGCCGAGCGTGACCAGCACGAGAAGGCCGGCACCACGGCACAGCCCTTCGAAGAGCCGGTCGCCGAAGCTGCCCGCCTTGATACGCGTCCCGGTCGGGGGCGCAACGCCCGCATTGGCGGCAACCGATTGCTGCAAGGCGATCTTCCTCGCTGAATGGATATCGGCCGGAGCGCGCCAGCATGGCGCGCTCCGGCCGGTTGGTCAGGGTCAGCCGACGGGCCAGAGCGCCTCGCCAGCCGGGCCCCGCACATGGCGGGCCCAGGCCGCGCGAACGACATCATGCACCGCCGCCGGCAGCGGAATGTACTCAAGCGTCGAGGCGGTCTGGGAGCCGTTACGGAACGCCCAATCGAAGAAGCGCATGCTGTTCCGGCTGCCCGCCACCTTGTCGGCCGGCGGGTTGGTCGGCAGGAGGATATACGTGCCGACCGTGACCGGCCACGCCGTCGCACCCCCAAGGTCGATCGTGTCAGGCGCGAGATTCGGCGCCGACCAGTCGGCGGCCGAGGCGGTGGCGAGGAACGCGGCCGGCTCCGGACGCACGAAGTTACCAGCCTTGTTACGGATCTGCGTGGTGGACATGCGGTTCACCACCGCATAGGCGTTCTCGATGTAGCCGATGGCGCCCGGGGTGTTGCGGATGATGTTCGACACGCCTTCATTGCCGCGCGCGCCATTGCCCACCGGCCAGCGCACCGAGGTGCCGGCGCCCGGACCATCGCGCCACTCCGAGGAGATGCGCGAAAGATAGGTCGTCCACGCCCAGGTCGTCCCCGACGCATCGGCACGGTAAGCGATAGAGACGGGGAGGTTCGGAATGCGGACATCGCGATTCAGCTCAACGATCCGCGCGTCGTTCCAGCGGGTGATTCGGCCGAAGAACATGTCGGTGATGACTTCCGGCGTCAGCCGAACCGAGTTGTCGGGCACACCCGGCAGGTTCGGGCTCAGCACGACAGAGCCCATGACCGTCGGGAACTGCATCAGGTTGCGCTCGGTCAGCTGCTGAACCGTGAGCGGCGCGTCGGTTGCGCCGAAATCGACCGTGCGTGCGGTGATCTGGTTGATGCCGCCGCCAGAGCCGATGGACTGGTAGTTCAGCTGCACGCTGATCGCCGCACGCGCTTCCTGCGACCAACGCTCATAAAGCGGGCGGGGGAAGGTGGCGCCGGCGCCGGTGATCGTGACCTGCTGGGCCAGCGCCGCGCGGGTGGGGACCGCCAGGGGGGCGGCAAGGGCCGCGCCGGTGCCGAGCAGAAGGGTGCGCCTGTTCACTTTCATCTCCATGGCCGTGGCATGTCACCAAACCTGACGCGGATGCGCCGCGGTTCGGCTCGCCAGCCGGTTTCTAGAGGGGGTAAGCGACCCGGCGATTGCATTTAAATGAAGCTTCGATGACGCACTCCCCGACAAATGGGGCACATGATCCGTAGAGAGAAGCCCGCGGCCGGGTCTTGCGGCGGCGCACCAGGGTCAGCCGAGGCGCCGGCGGGCCTCGGCGGCGATCTCCCCGGCGGTCGTCAGATACACGCCCTCGCGCGACGCCAGGTGCTGCAGGCTCTCCCGCAGGTAGCGGATGCGGTGGGGCGCCCCGAGCATCCAGGGATGGATGCCGATGCCGATCACGCGCCCGCCGCGGGGTTCGGCCAGCAGCCGGTCCAGCGCATCCCGCAGCATCCCCGGCCAACGCACCACCGGCACCCGGCGCAGCCAGAGCGTCTGCACATCATCGTGGTCCGCCGGCGGCGGCAGGGCGATGAGGCCCGAGGCGTGGCGATAGGGCTCGTCGTCATTCGCCCAGTCGAGCGACCAGTCGAAGCCGGCCTCGGCCAGCAGGGCGGTGGTGCGGGCGGTGGCGCCGTGGTCCTGGCCGAGCCAGCCGGTGGCGCCGGGCCAGATACGCCGCAGCTCGTCACGCGCCGCAAGGATATGGGCGCGTTCCTCCGTCTCCGTCATCCGGGCGGTGATCATGCGGCTGGCGGACAGCCCATGCCCCACGGGCTCGAAGCCCCGCTGGCGGCAGGCGGCGACCAGTTCGGGATGGCGCCGCGCGGCAAGCGTGTTCACCGCGACCGAGACCGGCAGCTTCAGCGCATCCAGCAGCCCCAGAATGCGCCAGGCGCCGATTCGGTTGCCGTAGTCGCGATAGGAATAGCCATGCCAATCCGGCGTGCCGGTGAAGAAGGCGCCCCGAAAACGCGGGTCGCGATGCGCCTCGGCGGGCGGGGCGATCTCGGTATGCTCGATATGCAGCAGGATATAGGCGGCGACGCGCCTATCCCCCGGCCAGCGGACATCCGGCCTGTCCGGCTGGGGGGAATAGGGGTGGAGCCCGTGATCCGGGCCGCGCGGCGGGATCATCGGGCGGCAGCGGCGACCGCCGCATCGTAATGCTGGGCCAGGTACCAATCCGCCATCTCGGCGCCGGTCGCGAACCAGACGCCCTCATGCCGCCGCATGTAAGCCAGGATCGCGTCCAGGTAGCGAATGCGATGCGGGCGGGCGATGATGTAGGGGTGCAGCGCCACGCACATCACGCGCGGCTGGACCTCCCCTTCGGCATAAAGCGTGTCGAACATGTCGCGCGCGGCCTGGAGGAAATCCTCCCCCTCCCCTGCCCCGGCCGCGATCATGACGGCGTCGTTGAGGTCCATCTGATAGGGGAGCGCGACCAGGCGGGCCTGCCGCACGCGCACCGGGGTCGGCTGGTCGTCGTGGTAGAGATCGCAGAAATAGGAGATGCCGGCTTCCGCCACCAGGTCGGGCGTCGCCAGCGTGTTCGACCCGGCCGGCGAGAACCAGCCGCGCAGCTGCCGGCCCGTCATGCGCCGCCAGGCTTCGACGCTGGCCGCGATCTCCGCGCGTTCCGCAGCCTCGTCGAGGCCCCAGTGATAGCGGGTGTTGAACAGCCCATGGCTGAATACGTCCCAATCCCGGGACAGGATGGCGTCCAGCACCTCGGGGAACATCTCCCCCACCGCCATGCTGAAGGAGACGGAGCCGCGGATGCCATGCGCGTCCATCACCTCCATCATCCGCCAGACGCCGGTACGGTTGCCATAGTCCTTCAGGGAATAGGACAGGATGTCGGGATGCGGCGTGCGCGGCCAGGGATCGCGCTGGCGGATGGCGGCAGGGAGCCACTCGTAATGCTCGATATTGGGGCAGACCCAGACCGCGATGCGCGCTCCGCCCGGCCAGGTGAGCCGGGGCCGGAAGGGTAGCGGCGCGTGCAACAGCCGGTCTTCGGGGCGTATTTCGGGCATGGGTTCAGACCTCTGGTGCTCGGGGCCTGCGGCCCCGCCGCCTGCTGGGCGAACGCGCCACCGTGTCACGCCATGCGGGCGATCAGCGGAGCTGATCCTTCACGAAGCGCCCGCCCTGCATGATGGCGGGCATGTGCCGCCCCTGGCCCGTCAGCAGGGCCAGGTCCTGCAGCGGGTCGCCCTCCACCACGATCAGGTCGGCGAAGGCGCCGGGCGCGACCACGCCGACCTGGCCTTCCATCCGCAGCAGCGTCGCGGCGTTGATGGTCGCGGTGCGGATCACCTCGATGGCCGGCAGCACGCGGCCGCGGATGACGAATTCCTCCGACTGGTGGCGGTGCATTTCGCCCAGCAGGTCGGTGCCGAAGGCCATCATCAGCCCCGCCCGCCGCATCTTCTCAAGGCTCTCCAGCCCCGCCAGCCGGACAGTGTCGATCTTCCCCACGCTTTCCGCGGGCAGGCCGAGCGACGCGCCCTCATCCTTCAGCGCCTGGTAGGTAACCAGCGTCGGGCAGGCGATGGCGCCGGCTTCCGCGGCCCTGCGGGCGGTTGCCTCCTCGATCAGGTTGCAATGCTCCAGGCTGCGGACGCCGCATTCCACCGCCCGGCCAATCGCCTCATCGGTGTAGAGATGGGCGGCGACATAGGTCTGCGCCATCTGCGCTTCCTCGACCGCCGCGCGGATCTCGTCCTTGGAATAGCCGAGGAAGGCGATGGGGTCGGTGGGGGAGGCGACGCCGCCATTGGCCATGATCTTGATGTAGTCGGCGCCGCCCTTGATCTCCTCCCGGCATGCGCGGCGCACGGCATCGACGCCATCCGCGATCCGCCCGAGCGCGCCGAGCCGCTGTTCCGCCCAATGGTTGTCGCGATTGTCCCAGCGCCCGCGACCGTCGGAATGCCCGCCGGTGGAGGAGATGGCCTTGCCGCACAGCACCATGCGCGGCGCGTCGAAATGCCCTTCGTCGCGGGCCGCGCGCAGCCCCTGCGTCGCGCCGCCCAGGTCGCGGATGGTGGTGAAGCCGCGCATCAGCATGCCATGCATGATCTTCGCCGCGCGGAAGGCGACCAGCGCATCCGGGAGCAAAGCGTGGCGCGCCAGATTCACCTCCGACGCGATGACATGCACATGCGCGTCGATCAGGCCGGGCATGAGCGTGCGACCGCGCAGATCGATGCGCCGTGCGGAGGCTGCCGCGATGGGCTTGTCGGAGACCTCCGCGACCAGGCCGCCATCCACCAGCACATGGCCTTCCACGGCGTGGTCGGCGGTGCCGTCCAGGATGCGGGCGTTCTCGAAGATGGTGGCGGTCATGGGTGGTGCTCCGGTGTCCGTCATGCCTTCCGCGGTCCGCGCGGCCATCCGGGACGGACGCTAGAACGCCACACCCTGCTCCGCCAGACGGTCCTTCACCAGCATCTTCGGCACCTTGCCATAGCCTGATTTCGGCAGCGCATCCCAGACGACGACGCGCAGCGGCTGCTTGTAGCGCGCGATCCGGTCCTTCAGATGGGCCAGCACCTCCGCCTCCCCCACCGTCATCCCGGGCCGGGGGACGATGCAGGCCACGCCCGCCTCGCCCCATTTCGGATGAGGCAGGCCGACCACCGCGACCTCGGCCACGGCGGGATGCGTCAGGATCGCTTCCTCCGCCTCTCGCGGATACACGTTGGAGCCGCCGGAGATATACATGTCCGACGCCCGCCCGGTGATCCAGAGGAAGCCGCGCGCATCGAGCCGACCGAGATCGCCGGTGTGGAACCAGCCGCCCGCGAAGGCCTTGCGGTTTGCCTCCTCATTCTCGAAGTAGCCGGCGAAGACGGCGGGGCCGCGCACACAGATCTCGCCGACCTCGCCCGGTGGCAGCCTTGCGCCATCCTCGGCCAGGATCGCGACCTCCATCCCCGTGCGCGGCACGCCGCAGCTTCCCGCATTCTCGGCGCGGTGCATGTCGGGGCGCAGCACGGTGATGTTCCCCGTCACCTCCCCCAGCCCGAAATACTGAACGAGGCACGGCCCAAGCTTCGCCAGCGCTTCCACCTGGTCGGCCTCATACATCGGCGCGCCGGCATAGATCACATGCCGCAGCGAGGAATGGTCACAGGCATCGACCGCGGGGTGCCGGACCAGCGCGGTCAGGATGGTCGGCACGCAAAACATGTTGGAGACGCGATGCGCCTCCACCAGCGCCCAGGCCTCTGCGGGGTCGAGCTTCTCGGCTGGCGTCAGGATGGTCGCCGCGCCGCGCGCGACCTGCGCCAGCTGGTGGATGCCCGCGCCATGCGACAGCGGCGCGACGACCAGGGACGCATCACGCTCCGTCGTGCCCGGCATCAGATCCGCCAGGTGGTTGGTCACGACGAAGGCCATCTGCCCATGCGTCAGGATCGCCGCCTTGGGCCGGCCCGTGGTGCCGGAGGTGTAGAAGAACCAGGCCGGATCGCCATAGGCCACATCCGCCTCGGCATCCGTCGCGGGCTGCGTGTTGGCGGCGAGCAAGGTTTCGTAATCAACCTCATCCCCCGCCGCATCGCCCACCGCGATGACGTGGCGCAGATGGGGCGAAGCCGCACGCACCGCCTGCGCGTGGTCGCGAAACCCGGCATCGCGCAGCATGACCACGGCGCGGGAGGAACTGCCGAGATAGGCAACCTCCGCCGGCGTCAGCCGAAAATTCGTCGGCACCCACACGGCCCCGGCCTTGAAGCAGGCCCACATGCTCTCAAACATCGCGTTCGAATTGCGGGAATGCACCAGCACGCGATCGCCCTTGCCGACGCCAAGCGCGCGCAGCCCGGCCACCAGCCGGTCCACCCGCGCATCGAGTTCGGCGAAGCTCCAGCTGCGGCCGCGCCAGACCAGCGCCGGCGCATCCGGAATGCGGCGCGCCGTCTGCGTCAGCAGGCGGCCGAGATTGGCGGCGGTGGCGGGGCCAGACATCAGACGGGCCTGTCGCCCTTCTGGACCTTCAGCGTGCGGTTATCCGCCGCCGGCAGCATCCGCGCCGGATCGCGCGTGACGACGATATCCAGCACCGTCGGCGTGTCGGTGTTCTCAAGCCCCTCGCGCAGCGCGGCGTCCAGCTTCTCGGGGTCGGTCACGCGGATGCCGTGGCAGCCCATGGCGCGGCTGATGGCGGCGTAGTCCATCTCCTGCAGATCTGAGGATTGGTAGTTCCCCGGCCCATAGACCGCATGCTGCAGCGCCTTCACATAGCCGCTGGCCGCGTTGTTGAAGATGCAGCAGACGAAGGCGGCGCCGGCGCGCTTGGCGGTCTCCAGCTCTCCCATCGACATGTTGAAGCCGCCATCGCCGGTCAGCGAGACCACGCGACGCCCCTTCCCCACGCCCAGCTGCGCGCCGATGCCGCCCGGCACGCCATAGCCGATGGAGGCGAAGCCGCGATCCGCGACGAAACCGCGCCCGGCCCGCTTCGTGTCGTAGAACAGCGCGCCCCAATGCGCCGCGAAGCCGCCATCGGCGACCAGCACCGCATCCTCCGGCATCACCTTGTTCAACTCACCCAGCAGCCGGCCGACATTGATCGGGCTTTCGGTCGCCTCCAGCCGCTCGCGGGCACCCGCGCGCCATTCCGCCATGCGCTTCGGCACCTCCGCGCACCACCCGGCCCGGGTAGCGGCACGCCTTCCACCATCGGCCAGCGCCGCACCGAGATCCTGCAGCGTCGCCCGCGCATCGCCCGCCAGGGCGACATCCGTGCGCGTGGTCCGGCCGATCTCCTCGGGCAGCACATCCACATGGATCACCGGCACGCCGGATGGCATCAGCGTGAAGCGCTTGGTCGCGATCTCGCCCAGCTTGCAGCCGACCACCAGCAGGCAATCCGCCATCCCGACCAGGTCGTTGGCGATTCGCGAATAGCGGCCGAAGACGCCAGCCGACAGCGCATGGGTGCAGGCGATCGCGCCCTTGCCGGACATGGTGTGCGCCACGGGGATGCCCTGGTCCTCGGCGAAGCGGGTCAGGGCGTCCTGCGCCTCACTGATATGGATGCCGCCGCCGGCCAGGATCAGCGGTCGCTCGGCCTTGGCCAGCAGCGAGGCGGCCCGCGCCAGATCGGCGGAATCGGGCCGCATGCGGCGGGACTGGGCGCGCAGCGTGCCGGGATCCACCCAGAAATCCGCCGCGTCGAAATCATGCTCCGCATGCGCGATATCCTCCGGCACCGCGACCAGCACGGGGCCGGGGCGGCCCGAGGTCGCGACCGCAAAGGCGCGGCGCAGATGTTCGGGGATGCGGGAGATCACCTCCACCCGGATCGCTTCCTTCACCAGGGGCCGCAGCACTTCGATCTGCTTGGCCTCCTGCGTCATGTTCTTCCAGGCATGCTGGCGGTTGGCATCGCCGATGATCGCGATCATCGGCATGCCGGCGTTGAACGCCTCCGCCAGGCCCGTGGCGAGGTTGGTCGCGCCCGGGCCAAAGGTGCCGTCCACCAGCCCAGGCTTGTTGGTCACGCGCGCATAGGCATCGGCGGCAAAGGCGCCGCAGCGTTCGTCGTTGATCAGGTAATGCTGCACCTGCAGCGCCCGGCACGCTTCGTAGAAGGGCAGCAGCTGGAACCCGCCCATCCCGAACATCGGGGCTTCGAGGAACTTCACCATCTCGGCGAGGGCCTGGCCGCCGGTCATGCGGCGCGTGGCGTTGGACGACATTCTACACATGCTCCAGAAGGGCGGCGACGAAGCCGCGCGCCGATTGGCCGATGCGCCCGCCGCGCGACGCGGCAAGCGGGTTGAGGGCGGAGATCACGCCATCGTTCCAGCTGCTCATCGCATCCCCGATGCGCGCACTGTCACAAGCCACGCAGGCGCCGGCGATGCCGCGCGCCTCCAGCGCCGGAAGGCGGGAGAGGCCGGCGGCATCGATCCCGATGCCGGCATCGTTGTAGAGCGCGGCCAGGACCTGGGCTTTCACCGCCGTCTCCGGCCGCCCGCCGAGCAACCCGCCATGCGAGCCGGTGACCACGATATGGCCGGCGTCATCGGCCCTGACCAACCCGTTCGAATCCAGCGCGATGACGCGCACGCCCTTGCGGCCGGCCTCCGCGATCTCGCGCCGCGCCTCATCCATCTCATCGGCCACGCGGGCGGGCGGCAGGCCGGCGGCCGCGAGCAGCGCCAACGCCTCCGCCGCCGCCATGCCGGGCCCGAGGCCGAGCGCGGCCGCCGGCCCATTCACCGCCGAAAGCCGGCCGCGCGCCCGCATGTCCGAGCCATCGCCAATCCGCGCCGTCCTATGCCCCACGCAGGCGCCGGGCAGGCCGCGCGCCGCGAGCCAGTCGAGTCCGCCGACACCAGCACGGTCCCTGCCCCCGCCCGCATCATGCAGGATCATCCCGCCTACACCGCGCCGCGCGGCATACCAGGCGGCATAGACGCCGCCATGGCTGGCGCAGAGCGCAACCGCGCCGCCGGCCTCGGCCGGCAGATGCGTCACGCTGTCCAGCACCAGCGGCGGCGCTTTGGCCATGGCGATCCCTCCAGGGGTTGATTCCTTCGCCCGCTCCCGCATGCTCCGCAAGCCCCCGGCGCAAGAGGGGCGATGTTGGGGAGCGATTTCGCCATGACGTCCGGCGGTGACAACCGCGCGCGGCTTCTCGCGCTCTACGCCACGATGTGGCGCATCCGCGCCTTCGAGGAAACGGCGCTCGCCGCGCATCGCGCGGGCGAAATCCCGGGGCCGCTGCATGTCTCCATCGGGCAGGAAGCGGTGGCGGCGGGAATCTGCCTCAATCTCCGCAGCGATGACCGGATCACATCCAACCACCGCGGCCATGGCCATGCGCTGGCCAAGGGCGCGGGCGTGCAGGGCATGATGGATGAATTGCTCGGCCGCGCCGGGGGGCATTGCCGGGGCAAGGGCGGGTCGATGCATATCGCCGATTTCTCGGTCGGCATGCTGGGCGCGAATGGCGTGGTGGCGGGCGGCATCCCGATCGCGGTCGGCGCGGCGCAGGGGCTTCGGCTGATGGGATCTTCCGCCATCGTCTGCTGCTTCTTCGGCGATGGTGCGATCAATCGCGGTCCCTTCCTGGAAGGGCTGAACTGGGCCGCGCTGTACCGCCTGCCCGTGCTGTTCGTCTGCGAGGATAATGGCGTCGCCGCCTTCACCCGCGCCGAGGCCGTGACCGCCGGCCCCGGCGCCGCGGCGCGGGCCGAAGCGCTGGGCGTGCCGGCCTTCAGCGTCGATGGCAATGACGCGGGGGCGGTGGATGCGCTGGCCGCGCGGCTGGTCGCGGAGGTGCGCGGCGGCGCCGGACCGCGCCTGCTGCATGCCACCACCTTCCGCCTGATGGGCCACACCAGCACCGACCCCGCCGCCTGGCGCGATGAGGGGGAAGTGGCGGCCGCCCGGACGCATGAACCGATCACGCGGATGCGCGCGCGGCTGCTGGCCGAAGGCCTGACGCCCAAGGCGCTCGACGCGATCGAGGGCGATGCGCGGGCCGAGATGTCGCAGGCCCGCACCGCCGCCCTGGCCGCGCCCTGGCCCGATCCCGCGATCGCCTGGGAGGATGTGCAGGATATCGGCGCGGTGGAGGAGCCGGCACGATGACGGAGGTGACGCTGGCGGAAGCCGCGCGGCGCGCGGCGCTGCAGGAAATGCGGCGCGATCCGCGGGTCTGGGTGCTGGGGGAGGATGTCGCGCGCGGCGGCCTGTTCGGCCAGTATCGCGGCTTCCTCGATGAATTCGGCCCGTCGCGCGTGGTCTCCACGCCGATCTCCGAAAGCACCATCATGGGCGCGGGGCTGGGTGCCGCGCTGGTCGGCACGCGGCCGATCATCGAGATGCGGATCTTCGATTTCGTCATGTGCGCGATGGACGAGCTGGTGAACCAGATCGCGAAGATCCGCTACATGTTCGGCGGCCAGGCGCGCCCGGCGGTGGTGATACGCATGCCGCATGGCATCTGGCGCAATTCCGCCGCGCAGCATTCGCAGATGCTGGAAGGCTGGTTCACCCATATCCCCGGCCTTGTCGTCGTCACGCCCTCCACCCCCGCCGACACGGCCGGGTTATTGGTCTCGGCGATCCGCAGCGACGATCCGGTGCTGTTCTTCGACCCCAAGAACCTGTTCCCGCTGAAAGGCGAGGTGCCCGACGACATCGCGCCGATCCCCTTCGGCCAGGCGCGCCGCATGCGAGAGGGGCCAGACCTGACGATCGTCACCTGGTCCGCCATTACCCCGGCGGTGGCGGAGGCGGCGGAGATCCTGGCGGGGCGGGGCATTTCCGCCGATGTGCTCGACCTCCGCACGCTCTGGCCCTGGGACGAGGATGCGGTGGCATCCTCCCTGTCTCGGACCGGGCGCCTGCTGGTGGTGCATGAGGCGGTGACGACCAGCGGCTTCGGCGCGGAAATCCTGGCGCGGATGGTGGAAAGGCTCGGTCCCGGCGCAATCCGGGCTGCCGGGCGGCTCGGCCAGCCGCGCGTGCCGGTGCCCTTCGCGCCGCCGCTCGAGGATGCGCTGAAGCCGGATGCCGACAAGGTGGTCGCTGCGGCGGAGCGGCTGATGCGGCAGGGATGAGCGCGAGAGCGCCCATCCCCCGCCGAGGTCACAGCTTCGCGGCGAGCGTCGCCAGGTGGCTGCGGTTGCGCGTCGGCGTGATCCAGATCTCGTTCAGCACCACATGCCGCGGCATGCAGGCGACATAGCGGATCAGGTCGCCGACATCCTCGCTCTGCACCATCTCCGCCCGCATCTCGGCGCTGACGGGATTCGGGCGCTTGTCGAGGATGGGGGTCGCGACCTCGCCCGGGCAGATCACGCAGCTGCGGATGCCGTTGACGCATTCCTCGACATTGATCGAATGGCTCATCGCGACCACGCCGTGCTTGGCCGCGGTGTAGCCAGGGCCGCTCATCGGCGAGACCAGCCGGCCGGCCATGGAGGCGGTGTGGATCAGCACGCCATCGCCCTGCGCCCGCATGAAGGGCAGCGCCACCGTGACGCAATACATCGCGCTGCTGAGATTGCCGCGCACCAGCTCATCCACGCCCTCCGTCGTCAGCACCGACCAGCGGCGCGGGGTGATGTTGAGCCCGGCATTGTTCACCAGGATATCGAGCCGCCCGAAGCGGCTGGCGATGAAGGCGCCGATGGCCTTCACGGCGGCGGCATCCATCAGGTCGGCGGGCTGGATCACTGCCGTGCCGCCCATCCCGGCGATGCGGGACGCGACCGAGTCCAGCGGGGCGCGCCGACGACCGGTGAGGATCAGCGTGGCGCCTTCCTCGGCCAGCTTCAGCGCGGCGGCTTCGCCGATCCCGCTGCCCGCGCCCGTCACCCAGGCCACCTTGCCGTCAAGCCGCTTCATCGCCGGCTTCCTCCCCTTGTCCACGACAGCAGCCTAGAGCAACGTCAGGACGCTGCAAGCGAGCGGGAACAACCATGGCGCGTCCGATCATCCTGACCCCGGCGATGCCGGCCTTCACCCGGGGCGCCGGCTATGGCTACGAGATGGAGGCGCTGGAGAGGCTCGGCGCCGAGATCGTGGAATGCACCGCGACCGAGGACGCCTTCTGTGCCACGGCGCCCGAGGCCGATGCGATCTACGTCAAGGGCATGAAGCTCACCGCGCGCATGATCGGCGCGGCGGCGAAGGCGAAGGTCATCACCTGCCCGACCGTCGGCGTGGATTACGTGGATGTCAGGACCGCGACCGAGCGCGGCATCCCAGTGACGAACTGCCCCGACACCTTCATCGAGGAAGTCGCAGATCACGCGATGATGCTGCTGCTCGCGGCCCATCGCCGCTGCATCGAACAGGACCGGATGGTGCGTGAAGGCCGCTGGGCGGAAGGCCGGCCGCAGCTGAACGCGGTGCCACGGCTGATGGGGATGACGCTCGGCTTCGTGGCCTTCGGGCGCGTCGCCCGCCAGGTTGCGAAGCGCGCCGCGCCCTTCGGGCTGCGGATGATGGCCTATGACCCCTATGTGGACGAACTGACCATGTCCGCGCATGGCGTGATCCCCGCCAGCCTGGATGAGGTGCTGGCCCAATCCGACTTCGTGTCCATGCACGCGCCCGACCGGGCAGAGACGAAGGCGATGCTCACCACGCGGCATTTCGCGCTGATGAAAACAACCGCCATCTTCATCAACACCGGTCGCGGCCCGACGGTGGACGAGGCCGCGCTGATCGCCGCGCTGCAATCGGGACAGATCGCCGGCGCCGGGCTTGATGTGTTCGAGGTTGAGCCCGCGAAGCCAGGGAACCCTCTGCTGGCGATGCCGCATGTGATCCTCTCGCCGCACAACGCCTCGGCCTCCGCGCGCTTCGATCCGGCGCGGCGCCGGCGGGCGGGGCAGGAGATGGCGCTGGTGCTGTCCGGCCGCTGGCCGATGAGCTGCGTGAACCCCACCGTCCTGCCGGGGTCGGGTCTTACCCGCTGGCAGCCCTATGCGATGGAACGCGGGCCGAACAGCTGAGAGACCGCGTTGCGCGCAGGTCGGTCGCGCTCCCTCCCCACCCCTCCCCCGCTGCGCGGGAGAGGGAGCAGGCTGCGCTGATGGCCCTCTCCCGCGCAGCGGGGGAGGGAGGGGCCC
>CAMDWG010000015.1 GCA_945878375.1 Roseomonas mucosa
CCGGACGGGTCGGTTCCGCGGGTTTTTTCCGCCCCTGCGGCGTCAGCGGACTTGCCGATGCAACCAGCATCGGCCGCATCCGCTTCCTGGCAGGGACGAAAAATCCCCTGCGGACCCTCAGCCGCCGGCATTCTCAAACGGTCTCTGAGACGCAGCCCCTCGGCGCTGGCCGCGGGCTGATCGGGTTTGTGCGCCGCGCCGGGGCCTCCCGGCGCGGCTTTCGTGTTCGGGCCTGGGCTGGCGAGGTCGGCCAGTTGCGCCTAGGCTCCCGTCGCCGTCCAGCAAGCTCGGCGGCTCATCTGGGAGAGCCCTCCGTGCCCACGCGCCGTATCCTTGCTGTCCTTGCCGTCGCCGGGAGCCTTGCCGCCCTTGCCCCCGCGCCCGCCCGCGCCCAGCCCTCCGCGGAGGATTTGGTGAACGCCTTCGAGGCGCTGCTCGGTCCAATCCGCAGCCATCGCCCGAGCCACGCGAAGGGCACCTGCGCCGCCGGCCATTTCGTCGCGACGCCGGAGGGCACGCGGCTATCCACCGCGGCCACCTTCTCCGGGGAGCGGGTCGCCGCCCTGATCCGTTTCGGTGTCGGTGTCGGCAATCCTGGCGGCTCCGACACGTCCCGCACGACGCGGGGGCTTGCAGTCCGCTTCGAGACGGCAACGGGCGATGTCTGGGAGCAGGCCAATATCTCCACCCCCGTCTTCGGCGTGCCGACGCCCGAGCTTCTGGTGCAGAATTTGCTGGTCCGCCGCCCCGATCCGGCAACCGGCCGGCCCGACGCCGATCGCATCGCCGCTTTCGTTGCCGCCAATCCGGCGGTGACGCACCAAGGCCGCTGGCTCGCCGCGAACAACCCGCCAGCAAGCTGGGCGACGACGCCCTATTGGGGCGTGAACACCTTCCGCTTCGCCGGCCGCGACGGCCAGGTGCGCCCCGCGCGCTGGGTGTTCGAGCCGCGCGCCGGCACGCAGCGCTTGACGGAAGAGCAGATGCGCAGCCTGCCAGGCAGCTTTCTGGCCGATGAACTTCGCGGCCGCGTTGCCGCTGGGCCCGTCGAGTTCGACATGGTGCTGCAATTCCCGGAAGCGGGGGACGACCTGAACAACCCGACCATCGCCTGGCCCGACAGCCGCCCGCGCGCGGTGGTGGGCCGCTTGACCGTCACCGAGGTCGCGCCCGGCCCAGGCGGCGCCTGCGATCAGGTGAGCTTCATGATCCTCGACCAGGCACCGGGCGTGGAGCTGAGTGACGACCCGACGCTACAGGCGCGGGCCGGCGCCTATGCCGTCTCGCTATCGCGCCGACTACCCTGACTGGTCGCGGCGGAACCCCGCAGCCGCACTCATGCGGTTGGACGCAGATGCCATGCGCTGCGGCCAGCGTCGTGATCTATCGCATGCCGGTTCTTCTTCTCATGATGGTGGCGACACCCGCCTTGGCGCTTCAAGCACGAACCGGATCGCCGTCTGGGGGATGACGAGGCCGTTTGGGGCAGGAGGCGCTGTCCGGGCCGGACTGCTGTGGCTTGGCGAAGCGCGCCGGACATGGTCCGCTGTCGGCGGTCGCCCGATGCGCGCCAGCCATCTTCGGCCGGACCAGGGAAGGCGGCGCAGACCCTGCAGAGGTTCCGACATGACGCCGCGCGGCCGCCACTTCTTCGCCAATCCGGGCCCGACCAACATCCCGGACAGCATCCAGCACGCCGTCAGCCACCATACGGTGGACTTCAACGGCCCCGATTTCCTGGCCCTCTACGACCGCTGCATCGCCGGGCTGAAGCGCGTGCTGCGCACCGAACAGCACCTTTTCATGTACACGGGGTCGGGCCACGCCGCCTGGGAAGCGACGCTCGCCAACCTGCTCTCGCCCGGCGACCGGATCCTGATCCCGGAAACCGGGCACTTCTCCGAGAATTGGGGGAAGATGGCCGCCGATCTCGGGATCGAGGTGCAGACACTGGCGGCCGATTGGCGCCGCGGCGCGGATTACGGCGCACTCCGCGCCACGCTGGCGGATGACACCGCACATGCCATCAAGGCGCTCGGCATCGTGCACAACGAGACCTCCACCGGCATGACGCTCGACCTGCCGCGCATCCGGGCGATCCTGGACGAGACGCGGCATCCGGCGCTGCTGATGGTGGACACCATCTCCTCCCTCGGCTCGCTCGATTTCCGGATGGATGCCTGGGGCGTGGATGCGGCGGTGGGCGGCAGCCAGAAGGGCCTGATGCTGCCGGTCGGCTTCTCCTTCACCGGCGTGTCGGAGAAGGCGCTGGCCGCGCATGCGGCGTCGAAGCTGCCGAAGCACTACTTCTCCTGGACCACCATGCTGCAGCGGCGCCACCGGTCCTTCATCGGCACCGTGCCGATCGCGCTGTTCTACGGCCTGCAGGAATCCCTCCGCCTGATCGAGGAGGAGGGGCTGGAGAATGTGCTGGTCCGCCATCATCGCCTGGCGGAAGCCACGCGGCGCTGCGTGCGGCACTGGGCGGGGAATGATGGCCCGCAGATGTTCTGCCTGTCGCCTGAGCGCGTCTCCGATTCCGTCACCTCCATCCTGGTGCCGGAGGGCGTGGACGCCGAGAAGCTGCGCCGGCGCGTGGCGACGATGAATGTCGCACTCGGCGGCGGGCTCGGGCGGTTGGCGGGCAAGGTGTTCCGGATCGGGCATCTGGGCGACCTGAACGAGCCGATGCTGCTCGGCACCCTGGCCGCGACGGAGGTCGGGCTGCGGCTGGAAGGCATCCCGCACACGCCGGGCGGCGTGCAGGCGGCGATGGCCTATCTGGCGGAGACGGCCCCCTGATCCGGCAGGGAGGGCCCGCACCTTGCCTCGCCGCTACCTCGACCAGCGGCTGAAGCTGCCACTGCTGCGCGTCGCCGACGCGCTGGACGCGCATGGCAGCCTGCTGAAGGCCTCCTCCGCGCTCGGCGTCGGCCAGCCGGCGTTGACTCGCAGCCTGCAGGAACTCGAGGAGATCGTGGGCGCGCGGCTGTTCGAGCGCCATGCCCGTGGCGTGCGCCCGACGGAAGCGGGCGTCGTCGTCATTCGCCTCGCGCGCCGCGTGCTGGCGGAATTGCGCCGCGCCGATGAGGAGCTGGACCGCGTCGGCAGCCCGGAAGGCGGCACGGTCGCCATCGGCGTGTTGCCGGTGGCCGCGGTGGGCGTGCTGCCCGGCGCGCTGATCCGGCTGAAGCAGCGCCACCCCGGCATCCAGGTGCGCCTGCAGCAGGGCCGGACGGAGGAATTGCTGCCCCTGCTCGCGGCGCGGGAGGTGGAGATGGTGGTCGGCCGCCTCTATCCCCCCGCCATCCAGGACGGCTTCCTGCGCGAAGCGCTGTGGGAGGAGCCGATCTCCGTCCTGGTCCGCGCCGAACATCCGATCCTGGCCTCGGACAGCCCTGTGACGCGCGAGGCGCTGGCGCGGCACGACCTCGTACTGCCCACCGTCAGCCAGCGCGTGGGGCAGGAGATCGAGCAGCTTCTGTCGCTGCTCGGCTTGGCGCCGGCGGCGCCGACGCGGTCATCCTCCTACGGCTTCATCCGGGAAATGCTGCTGGCCACGGACTGCATCTCCGTCATGCCGCGCCTGATGATGGCGGGCGACCTGCTGCGCGGCGCCTTGCGGGTGGTGCCACTGCCCATCCCGGCGCCGCCACGGCCGGCCGGGCTGATCCTGCCAGCCGATACCGCGCCATCGCCCGCCGCAGCGGCCTTCCTGGCCGCGTTGCGCGAACACCTGGCGGAGATCGCGGCGAAGGGCCTGGCACCTATGCCGAGCGGTGATAGCCCGCTGGCAACAACCGATACGACACGCCGCCGCCGCAAGACCTAGGGTCCAGCGCGCCGTGGTCCGTATCTGAGCGTCCGCATCCTCGGCACGCCCCTTCGCGGGAACAGGAGACAGAGTGAGATGAGCGTGAACACCGCCCTTGTCGTCAGCGCCCATTCCGCGGATTTCGTCTGGCGCGCGGGCGGCGCCATCGCGCTGCATGCGGCGCGCGGCTGGCAGGTGACGGTGGTGTGCCTCAGCTACGGGGAGCGCGGCGAAAGCGCGAAGCTCTGGAAGCTGCCGGGGATGACGCTGGACCGCGTGAAGGCGGAGCGCGAAGCGGAGGCGAAGAAGGCCGCGACCGCGCTCGGCGTGCACGACATCCAGTTCTGGGACCTGGGCGACTACCCGATCGGCCTGACGGAGCAGGCCTTCTTCCGGCTGGTCGATGTCTATCGTGACATCCACCCGAAATTCGTCCTCAGCCATTCGAAGGAGGACATCTACAACCACGACCACCCGACCGTGACGGCCTGGGCGCAGAATGCGCGGATCACGGCGCAGGCGCATGGCCACAACCCGCACCAGAAGGTGCTGGGCGCGCCGCCCTTCTTCCTGTTCGAACCGCACCAGCCCGAACAGTGCAACTGGAAGCCGGATGTGCTGCTGGGCATCGACAGCGTGTGGGACAAGAAGCGCGCCGCGATCGAATGCATGGCGGGCCAGGAACACCTGTGGGAGTACTACACCCGCGTCGCCCTGCAGCGCGGCGCGCAGGCCGCGCGGAATTCCGAAAAGGCGATCAAGTACGGTGAGGGTTACCAGTCGGTCTTCCCGCATGTGATGGAAACGCTGGCATGAGCCTGGTCCGTCGCAATCCGCCGCGCGTCGCGCCGGATCTCGCGGCCCGCTTCGCGCCCTTCGGTGTCGCGACCATCCATGAAGCGCAGGGCCGCAAGGGCCTGCTGCAATCCCATATGCGACCGGTCTTCCCCGGTGCGCGGGCCATCGGCACGGCCGTCACCGTCTCGATCCCGCCGGCCGACAATTGGATGATCCATGTCGCGGTGGAGCAATGCAAAGCGGGCGACATCCTGGTCGTCGCGCCGACCTCGCCATCGGATGCCGGCTATTTCGGCGAACTCCTGGCCTGTTCGCTGGCCGCGCGCGGCGTCGTCGGGCTGGTGATCGAGGCCGGCTGCCGCGATGTGGCCGCCTTGCACCAGATGAACTTTCCCGTCTGGTCCCGCGCCATCTCCGCCCAGGGCACGGTGAAGGAGACGCTGGGCAGCGTGAATGTGCCGATCGTGATCGCGGGCCAACTCGTCCAGCCCGGCGACCTGCTGGTCGGCGACGATGACGGCGTGGTCGTCGTCAAGCGCGAGGAGGCGGAGGCGGTGCTGACCGCATCCGCGGCGCGGGAGGCGAAGGAAGCGGCGACGCGCCAGCGCCTGAAGGCAGGCGAATTGGGGCTCGACATCTACAATATGCGGGACGCCCTGGCGAAGAAGGGCCTGCGCTATGTCGATGGCTGAAGCGCCGCTGCAAGTCGCGCTCGGCCGCACGAAGCGGACGGAAGCGCTGTTCGATGGCAGCGTGGCCGATCCCGCGCTGCCGCTCGACCTGCCGGCGATCCCGGTGATCAGCCGCGCCTTCGCGCCCATGTTGCGCGAAGGCCGCTACGAGGTCAGCGAGATGGCGATCGCGACCTTCCTGATGGCGAAGGAAGCCGGCGCGCCGCTGGTGCTGCTGCCCTGCGTGCTGGCTGCGCGCTTCCAGGAATCCGCCCTGCTCTGCCGCGCCGATGGCCCGGTCGGCGGCCCCGGCGATCTGGGCGGCAAGCGTATCGGCGTGCGCGCCTATAGCCAGACCACCGGCATGTGGCTGCGCGGCATCCTGCAGGATCGCTTCGGCCTGGCGGCGGATGCGATGCGCTGGATCACCTTCGAAGACGCGCATCTGCCCACCTATCGCGATCCGCCCTGGTCGGACCATGCGCCGGAAGGCGCGACGCTGGAGGCGATGCTGGAATCCGGCGCGATCGACGCCGCGATCTTCGGGAACGACATGCCGCGGAACCCGGCCTTCCGGCCGGTCTTCGCCGATCCGGAGGCGGCGGGCGCGGAGTTCCGCGCCGCGCATGGCTTCGTGCCGGTGAACCACCTGCTGGTCGCGCGCGCCGATGTGGCGCGCAACCGCGCGCTGGCGCTTGCGGCGCTGCTCGGGCTGCTGGCGCAAGCGGGCGCGGCGGTCTCGGACCGCGCGGCGCTCGGGCCGGCCCTGACGCTCGCCGCGCGCCATTGCGCCGCGCAGGGCCTGACGGCGCGCGCCCTCACGCTCGACGAGATCTGGAACGGCACGCCCCCTGGCATCGGCTGACCGCGCCACCATCCGGGTCAAGAACAGAATGGATAGGGAGAGAGACATGGTCATTCGACAGGCTGATGCGGGTCTGACACGCCGCACGACGCTTCTTGCCGCTGCGGCCGTGCTGGCCGCGCCGCGCGGGCCGCGCGCACAGGCCATCTCGCGCCCCCTTCGCATCATCGTGCCCTTCGCCGCGGGCGGCGTCGCGGATCTGACGGTGCGCGCCGTGGGAAGCCGCATCGCGCCGCTGCTGGGCCAGCCGGTGGTCATCGACAACCGCCCCGGCGCGGGCGGCATCGTCGCCGGCCAGCAGCTGATGACGGCGCCCGCGGATGGGCACACGCTGCTGGTGGCCAGCAACGGCACGGCGATCAGCCGCAGCCTGTTCCGCAACCTGCCCTTCGATCCGCTGCGGGACTTCGCGCCCGTGGTGACCATGGGCGCCTTCCCCATCGCGGTGGTGGTCGCGCCGAATTCGCCGATCCGCGACGTGCAGGACCTGATCGCGCGGGCGAAGGCGCAGCCGGGGCGGCTCAACATCGGCTCCATCAGCATCGGCAGCACGCAGAACCTCTCGGCGGAACTGCTCAAGATCCGCGCGGACATCCGGGCGGAGACGGTGGTCTTCCCCGCGACCCCCCAGCTGACCACCGCGATGCTGCGCGGCGATGTGGATGCAGCCTTCGAGATCACCGGGCCGATCTTCGGCCAGATCCAATCCGGCGCGATCCGCGTCCTGGCCGTCACCTCCGCCACCCGCGCGCAGAACCTGCCGAATGTGCCGACCCTGCAGGAACAGGGCGTGCGCGACTACGATGTCGCGTCCTGGAACGCGCTCGTCACGCGCGCCGGCGCGCCGCCCGAGACCATCGCAGCGATCAACCGCGCGGTGAACGAGGCACTTGCGACCGAGGAGCTTCGCACGGCGCTGACCCAGGTCGGCGTCGAGCCGCGCGGTGGCAGCCCAGAGGCGATGGGCCAGCTGATGGCCGCCGACACCGCGCGCTGGGCTGAGGTGATCGAGAAGGCCGGCATCCAACGCCAGGGCTGAGGACGATGAACCAGACGCGCGGCATCCCCACCTGCAAGGGACCGGACCCGGACACAAGGACGCCGCGCTACACGCCGCCGCCCGGCGCCTGCGACACGCATTGCCACATCTTCGGGCCGGGCGCCGTCTTCCCTTACGCGCCAGATCGCGCCTACACGCCGCCGGATGCGCCCTTTGAGGGGCTGGTGAAGCTGCACCGCATCCTCGGCATCTCGCGCGCCGTGATCGTGCATGCGTCCTGCCATGGCAGCGACATGGCGGTCACGCTGGATGGCATCGCGCGGTCGGGCGGCACGATGCGCGGGGTCTGCGTGGTCGATCCCGGTGTGACGGATGCGGAACTCGCACGGCTGCATGCAGGCGGGATCCGCGGCGTGCGCTTCAACTTCGTGAAGCATCTGGGCGGCATGCCGGACATGGCCTTCTTCCAGCGCGTGCTGGCGCAGGTGGAGCCGCTGGGCTGGCATGTCGTGCTGCATCTGGACGCGCAGGATGTCGTGCCGCTGGCGCCGGTGATCTCCGCCATCCGCATTCCCTTCGTCATCGACCATATGGGCCGCGTCCGCGCCAAGGACGGCGTGGAACAGCCGGCCTTCCGCCAGTTGCAGCGACTGATGGACAACCCGCTGGCCTGGGTGAAGGTCTGCGGGGCGGAACGCATCAGCTCCACCGGCGCGCCCTTCCGCGATGCGCTGCCCTTCATCCGCGCGCTGGCCGCGCAGGCGCCGGACCGGCTGCTGTGGGGCACCGACTGGCCGCATCCGAACATCGCGGGCGACATGCCGAATGACGGCGACCTGGTGGACCTGCTGGCCGAGGCGATCGAGGACGAGGCGCTGCGTCACAAGGTGCTGATGGACAACCCGACACGGCTCTACTGGAACGACTGAGCCCGCGGCCGCGCTCGCCCCTGATCCAGGACGGAACCCATGCGTATCGCCTTCATCGGTTTTGGCGAAGTCGGCAGCATCCTCGCGCGCGATCTGCGCACGGCGGGGCAGGATGTGGTCGCGGCCTTCGACATCGCCTTCGCGGACCCGGCCTCCCGCGCTGCGCGCAACCTTCAGGCGCAGGGTGTGGCCCGCGCCGCTTCCGCCGCGGAGGCCGCATCGGGCGCGGATGTGGTGTTCTGCTGCGTCACGGCCGGCTCCGCCCTGGCGGCGGCGCGGTCCGTCGCGGGCGGTGTCGCGCATGCGCCCTTTGTCGTGGATGTGAACTCCGTCTCCCCCGGCACGAAGCGCGCGGCGTCCGATGCGGTGACGCTGGCCGGCGGCCGCTATGTGGAAGCGGCGGTGATGACCAGCGTGCCGCCGAAGGGCATCCGGTCCCCGACCCTGATCGGCGGCCCGCATGCCGCCGCCTTCCTACCGGTCGCGACTGCGCTGGGGATGCAGGTGCAGCTGTTCTCGGAGGAGGTTGGTGGCGCGTCATCCGTGAAGATGTGCCGCAGCATCATGATCAAGGGGATGGAGGCGACCATCACCGAATGCCTGCTGACCGCGCGGCGCTACGGCGTGGAGCAGCAGGTCCTGGCCAGCCTGGCCGACACGCTGCCGCATGAGAACTGGCCCGACCTGGCGCGCTACATGATGAGCCGCGCGCTGGTGCATGGGCGGCGCCGTGCGGAGGAAGTGCGGGAAGTGGCGCAGACCGTGGCGGAAGCCGGGCTCGAGCCGATGCAGAGCCCCGCCACGGCCTTGCGCCAGGATTGGGCCGCGGATCGCGGCGCCGAACTGCCGGCCGAAATCCTGGAGACGAAGGATCTGGCCACCTTGCTCGACGCGGTCCTGGCCAAGGCGGTGCGGTAGGGTTTGCAGCCTCTCTGACCGCCCTCGCATAGTCGGTCACGGTCCTGCGGTGGCGCAGTCCACTTGGGGCCGGCCGCTCCCCGCGATCAGCCATGGGCCCAGGGTCGTCGCAAGCCCAGGCAGAATCCCATGGCGGCTTGGAACATGCGGCAGACCAAGCCACGAGACCCGCTTCACCGTGACGATCGCGGCGCAGCGGGCATAAGCTAGTCAACAGGGTGGTGCCCGGTCCGGGCTGCCGGCCGCGTCCCGTGCGAACCTCGCTCGCGTCATCGCCTGCCCCCCGCAGACCGGCGTCAGCCTGTCTCGGGGGGGCGGGGGACGGGGTCAGCGGCGCTCGATCAGTTCCACCACCGCATGGTCGGGCATGGCGAAGAAGGCGATCCGCACCCCCGGCCGCGGCTCCGCCGGGCCGGAGAGAAGCGGCACGCCCTTCGCCGCCAGATCGGCCATGGCGGCATCGAGGTCCGCGACCCCCAGCCCTACATGCTCGAGGCCCAGGAAGGGCGGCGCTGGCGGCGCATGCGTGCCCGGCGCGACCTGTTCGAGAAACAGCGTAACCCCGGCGAGGTCCAGGACGATCCGCAGCCAGGGGCCGGCCTGCACGCGCCCCTTGATGGTGGCGCCGAAGGCAGAGGCCCAGAGCGCGGCGGCCGCCTCGGGGTCCGTGGCTCGGAGGTGGATGTGGTCGAAGCGATAGGGTTCCATATCCCCAGTCTCGCGCATTGGCGCCGATTGCGCCAAGCCCCGCGGACCCGATGAGAGGCCAGATGACGGACAAGCACCTGCTGCTGGCAGGCGGCGGCCACGCCCAGGTGGAGGTGCTGCGCCAATGGGCCGAACGCCCCCTGGCCGGCTGGCGCGTGACCCTGCTGACGCGGGAGGCGCACTCCCCCTATTCCGGCATGCTGCCCGGCGTCGCGGCCGGGCTCTACCGGCCGGGGGACGCGCTGATCGATATCCGCGCCCTGGCCGCCCGCGCCGGGGCCGCCCTGCTGGTGGACAGCGTCCAGGGCCTCGACCCCGCCGCGCGGCTGCTGCGGCGGGAGGGAGGCGCGCCAATCCATTACGACCTGCTCTCGATCAACACGGGCGCGACGCCCGATCTCGGGCAGGTGCCGGGGGCGGCGGCGCATGCGGTGCCGCTGAAGCCGATCGACGCGCTGCTGCCCCGCCTTGCCGCGCTCGAGGCGGGGGCGCGCCCGGGCCAGGCCATCGCGGTGGTGGGCGCCGGCGCGGCGGGGACGGAGATGGCGCTGGCGCTGGCCGCCCGCCTCGGGCCACGAGGCGTCCGCTTGACTCTGGTCGCCGGGCCGGCGGGGCTGTTGCCCGGCCTGCCCGAACGGTTCCGCCGCCACGCCCGCGCGGCGCTCGCCGCGTCCGGCATCACCTTGCTGGAAGGGGAGGGGGTGGCGGAGGTGACGGAAGCCGGCCTTGGCTTCCGCCGCCGGGCGGCCTTGGCCGCCGACACCGTGCTCTGGGCCACCGGCGCGGCGCCGGCCGCTTGGCTGGCGGAAAGCGGCCTGGCCCGCGACGCGCGCGGCTTCCTGCTGGTCGAGCCGACGCTGCAGGCCGTGGGGCAGCCCGCGATCTTCGCGGCCGGCGATGTCGCCAGCTTCCGCTCCGCCCCGCTGCCGAAATCGGGTGTCGTCGCCGTGCGCCAGGGGCTCGTATTGGCCCGCAACCTGCGTGCTGCGGCCGAGGGCAGGGCGCTGGAGGCCTATCGGCCGCAGCGGAACTGGCTGATCCTGCTCGCGACCGGCGATGGCCGCGCGCTGGGTACGCGCAACGGGCTCGTCTTTGGCGGGCGCTGGGTCTGGTGGTGGAAGGACCGGATCGACCGGCGCTTCATGGCCCGCTACCGGGTTTCAGCCGAGACGCGCGGCGAGAGCGGCTGACAGCCCGATCGTCTCCACCGGCTGGTGGGGCAGCAGCCCCGCAGGCCCCGTGCCCAGCGCCGCGATGGCCGCGCGCACCCCGGCCTCGACCGAGCAGACCACCGGCACATCCACCTGGCCCGCCAGCTTGTCGGCCAGCCCCGCCAGGCCCGCCCCGCCCAGGATCACCACCTCCGCGCCATCCTCCGCCACGCTGGCGCGGCAGGCCGCCGCCAGCAGGGCCAGCGCGCCGGCCGGGTCGCGTGCGATCTCCCCGCCCGAGGGTGCCACGGTCCGCACCCCGGCCAGGGCCGCGCCATGGCCGCGGGCGGCGAAGAATTCCTCCAGCATCGGCTTCCAGGCCACGCCACCCGTCACGACGCCGAAGCGCCGTCCCAGCGCCAGCGCCGCCTGCGCCGAGGCATCCGCGAGCCCCAGCACCGGCACCGGCGCCAGTTCCCGCAGCGCATCCAGCCCCGGATCGCCGAAGCAGCCGAGCAGCACCGCATCCGCCCCTGCCCCATGCTCCGCCCAGGCATCGAGCGAGGCATGCGCCGCGATGGCCGATGCGGCGCGGGAGGCGATGTAGCGCGCCCCGAACCGCCCGGTGGCGCCGGTGAAGGTCACGCCCGGCGGCGCCATGGCGTTGCCGATGGCGACCAGCCGGTCGGTGATGGCGGCGGTCGTGTTGGCGTTGATCAGCAGGATGTGCATGGGGGCCTGTCTCGCGCCTCGGTCCGGCGGAGGCAAGCCATGGGCGTGACGCGCCGCCCCGGCGGGGGCAGGATGCGGCGGACGGAGTCACTGGGAGGGGCCGCGATGCGGAACGAGGACGAGATCTGGCGCCTGGTCGAGACCAAGCGCGACGAGTATGTGGCGCTGGCCGACCGCGTCTGGGGGATGCCGGAGCTCTGCTACGCCGAGACCCGCTCCGCCGAGGAGCACCGGCAGATGCTGGAACGCGAGGGCTTCCGCGTGACCACCAACGTCGCCGGCATCCCGACGGCGGTGATGGGCGAGGCCGGCGAGGGCGGGCCCGTCATTGCGATCCTCGGCGAATATGATGCGCTGCCCGGCCTGTCGCAGCAGGCCGGCGTTGCCGAACCGCGCCCCGTGCCCGGCGAGACCAGCGGCCATGGCTGCGGGCACAACCTGCTCGGCGCTGGCGCGATGCTGGCCGCCGCGGCGGTGAAGGACTGGCTGGCCGCGAACGGCATCCAGGGCCGCGTGCGCTATTACGGCTGCCCAGCCGAGGAAGGCGGCGCCGCCAAGGGGTTCATGGTGCGCGCGGGCGCCTTCGATGACGTGGACATCGCGATTTCCTGGCACCCGGCCTGCTTCGCCGGGGTGAATGAGCCGAAGAGCCTGGCCAATACCCGCATCGACTTCACCTTCCACGGCCGCTCCGCCCATGCCGCGGCGCAGCCGCATCTCGGGCGCAGCGCGCTCGATGCCTGCGAGCTGATGAATGTCGGCGTGAACTACATGCGCGAACACATGCCGTCCGATGCGCGCATCCACTACGCCTATCTCGATGCCGGCGGGATCGCGCCGAATGTCGTCCAGGGCCGCGCCAAGATCCGCTACCTGATCCGCGCCCGGAACGTGGAGGAGTTGCGCCCGCTGGCCGAACGCGTCCGCAGAATCGCCGACGGCGCCGCGCTGATGACGGAGACGACGGTGGAGACGCAGGTGATCTCCGCCGTCTCCGACCTGCTGGGCAACACGCCGCTTGAGGATGTGCTGCACGCCAACCTCGAACGCATCGGCCCGCCGCCCTTCACCGCCGATGATCGCGCCTTCGCCGCCGAGATCCAGAAGACCCTGCGGGAGGAAGACATCGTCGCCGCCTATCGTCGCCAGGGCCTGCCGGTGGATCTGAACAAGTCGCTGACGGATGAGATCGTGCCGGTGGAGGCCCAAGGGTCCGGCATGATCGGCAGCACGGATGTCGGCGACGTGTCCTGGAAGGTGCCGACGGTGCAGGCGCGCGGCGCGACCTGGCCCATCGGCGTGCCCGCGCATTCCTGGCAGGTGGTGGCGGTGGGCAAGAGCCCGCTGGCCCATACCGGCATGGTGCATGTGGCCAAGGCGATGGCCGGCACGGCGGTGGATGCCATCGTCAACCCGGCGCTGATCGAGAAGGCCAAGGCCGACCATCACGCCCGCACCGGCGGCAAGCCCTATCAGAGCCCGCTGCCGGCGGATGCGAAGCCCGCGCTCGGCATGTCCCTGGCCGAGTAGGCTGGGTCCAGCGCCCCCTTCCGCCCTTGGCGGGAGGGGGCGTGGCGCTCACGCCTCGCGGCGCCGCCCCTGGTCGGCGCCCATCTTGCGCTCCAGCCGCCGGACGGCGGCGGAGATCAGCAGGATCAGCACCAGGTATTCCAGGATCAGGATCGTGTAGATCTCGAGCGGGCGGAACACCGTCACCACCAGCTCATTCGCCTTGCGCGTCAGCTCCTGGTAGCCGATCACGCTGGCGAGGCTGCTCATCTTCACGACGTAGATGAACTGGTTGGCCATCGGCGGCAGCACCCGGCGGATCGCCTGCGGCAGGATGACGAAGCGCATCCGCTGCCAGGCCGAAAGGCCCAGAGCCTGGGCGGCTTCGCGCTGGCCCTGCTCGACGGATTGGATGCCGGCCCGGAAGATCTCCGCCTCGAAGGCGCTGTCGCAGACGGCGATGGCCAGCACCGCCGCCGCAAAGATGCCGAGCCGGATATCGAGCACCACCGGCAGCCCGTAGAAGACCCAGAGCATCATCACCAGGATCGGGATGGCGCGGAACAGCTCGACATAGGCGCGGTTGGCGAAGCGCAGCACCCGCCAGCGGGCCATGCCCATCAGCGCCACCGCCATCCCCAGCGCCACCGACATGGCCATCGCCGCCAGGGAAAGCGAAACGGTTGCCCAGAAGCCCGACAGCAGGAAACCGAGATTGGCTTGGCCGCGCGGATCGGCCGGGTTGACGACGTGCCACCCCCAATTCCCTCCGCATCCCGCCAGAAGCGGGGTGGCCAGGAGCAGCGCCGCGACGGCCCGCCCTTTCATTCCAGCCATGCCGGGCCTACCTCATTCGCGTGACGCCGCTGAGGCGAATGTAGCAGCTTGGCCCGGCGCGCAAGCCGCGACCATCGATCCAGGAGTTTCCCGTGATGAACCGTCGCCAGATCCCGGCCGCGGCCGCCGTTGCCGCGGCGCTCGCCTTGCCTGTCCAGGCCCAGGCCCAGGCCGCGCAAGGCGGCAAGCTTGCGGCGATCCAGGCCGCGGGCCGCATCCGTGTGGGCACGACGGGCGACTTCAACCCGATGAGCTTCCGTGACCCCGCCAGCCGCGAATATCGCGGCCACCAGATCGAGGCGGCGCAGCAGCTCGGCCGGGACATGAACCTGCGGGTGGAGTTCATCGCCACCGACTGGCGCACGCTGATCAACGGCCTGGCCGCCGACCAGTTCGATGTGGTGTTCACCGGCACCTCGATGTCGGTCGGCCGCGCGATGGCGGCGAGCTTCACCCAGCCCTGGGGTCGGACGGGCTTCATCCCGCTGGTCCGCCGCCGTGATGCGACCCGCTTCGCGAATTGGGATGCGCTGAACCAGCGCAGCGTCACCATCGCCACCACCCTCGGCACCACGATGGAGACCTTTATTCAGGGCGCGCTGCCCAATGCCACGCTGCGTCGCGTGGAAAGCCCCGCGCGGGATTGGCAGGAATTGCTGGGCGGACGGGTGGACGCGGCCATGACCTCGGTGATCGAGGCGGCGTTCCTGACCCGCGAATACCCCGACCTGGTCGCGATCTTCCGCGATGCGCCGCGGAACCCGCTGCCGATGGCCTTCCTCGCGCCGCTGAACGACATGCCCTTCACCAATTTCCTGAACGCCTGGATCACCATCCGCCAGTCCAGCGGCTTCTTCGACGAGCTGGGCCGGAAGTGGGGGCTGACCGAGGGGTGATGGGCTGCTTGTTTCGTGCCGCCAAGCTGATGCTCTTCGGTGGCGTTGGGGCGCTGGGCTTGCTGCCGGGGACGGCCTGTGTTGCAAGACGCGCGGTACCACGCCTTGTTGGCGCCACGGAAACCGGATGATGACACCCGAGGACGCCCCCCGCCCCCCCATCTTCTCGACCCGCGGCCTCCCGGCCGAAGCGGTCGAGTGGGGATTCCGCCTTCTGGCTGGCCGCGCCCCGGTCGACGGCGGGGAATTTGCCAACTTCCAGTCCCTGCCTGACCTCGACGCGATGCGTCGGGCTTTCACGAATCTGCCGGAGTTTCACGGGTTCTTCAGCGCGGTGCTGACAGGCTATCCGGCCTATGCAATGCCGTTGTTCCTGCTTCGACCGCCGGCCACGCCTGAGCTGCCTTGGGTCTTCCAGGCGCCGACGCTTGATCGGCCGGTCTCCCAGCTTTGCACCGCGGCGCAATTCGAGGAGTCGGCCTTCCTCGAAATCATCCAGGCCATGGCGCTCCGTCCGGCCCGCAACCGGCAGCTTTGGGAACAGGCCTGGGTTGTATCCATGCTCGCGACGGAAGGGCTCGTGGCACGCGGGAAATCAGGCTTGGCGTTGGAGTCCGGACGGGAGCGGATCGGCGCCTTGCTGGCATCGCGGGGGGTGGCCGTGCTCGGTACCGGGGGCGAAATCGCGGACGACCGCGACGCTGAGGCGCGCCGACTGCGGCTCTTCTACCCTGAAATTGTGCACATTGACGATTTTGACAGCCTGGTCAGCTATGTTGAGCTAAACCCGCGCGAGGCGCGCCGGATGCCTCCCGGCAACCATGATTTCTGCTGGTCACTCGGCATCCCGGCCCGGCTCGGCTCCATCGAGGCGGCTCTCGACTTCTTCGAGGCGAGCCTGGCGGCGCTGCGGCCAGGCGGGCTCGCGCTGCACACGTTTTCCTTCAACCTGACCTCCGACGCCGCCACCTGGGAGTTGCCCGACCTCGTCGTGCTGCGCCGCCGCGATATCGAGGCGTTGGCCGCCCGCCTGGCCCCGGCGGGGCACCAAATCATGACCTTCAACACCCATCCCGGCCACGACACCGCCGATGAAACGGTGAAGACCGAACCGCATGGCCCGATCGGGCACCGTCAGCGGCATGGCTTCGCGGTGGTGACGTCCTTCGGGCTCGCGATCCGCAAGGCCTCCTGACATGGTTCCCCACGTTTCCGGCCTCGTGTGAAAGACCCATCCGGCATGATCAAGCGCCTCATTGGTAAGGCACTCGGACACAGCGCGCCGGGCAACGGGGTGGGCCGCCTGCCTCGACGGCTAGAGGAGGCGATCGCCTACTTCGCCATTCGCTCCAACCCGTATCATCACACCAACCCTGTCTATCTCGGCGATCACACTGTTCTCGCGCTGCTGCATGGACGCTATCCCATGTATCTTGATACGCGCGGTATAGATCTCGCACCTTTCGTCATGCTGTTCGGTATCTGGGAACAGCATTACACAACACTATTCACGCGGCTGATTCGGCGGGGTGATACGGTGCTCGACATCGGTGCGCATCTCGGCGTCTATACGTTGCTTGGAGCTGCAGCGACCGGTCCCACGGGCCGCGTGCATGCCTTCGAGCCGAATACGCGTTTCGCACAGTTGCTCGGCAAGTCGCTGGCGACGAATGGTTTTTCCCCATACGCGCAAATCCACTCCGTCGCGGTTGGCGCCGAGCCGGGTGAGACGGAACTGCGTTACTCCTGGGAGTGGGCTGGCGGCGGCCATTTGGCCGTCGGGCCTCGGGACGCATCGCTGGTCGGCGAGCCGTGCCGGATCGTGACGCTCGACGAGATGTTTTCCGACCCGTCCTTCACGGTCGATGTGATGAAGATGGATGTCGAGGGGACCGAGACCTTCGCGGTTCGCGGCATGACCCGCCTTCTGTCCCGGTCCCCCCGTGTGCGCATCATGTTCGAGTTCTCCCCCGGGATGCTCGCCGCCCATGGCAGCAGCGGGGCGGAACTGATCGCGTTGTTCAAAGACCTCGGCTTCCAATTCTGGAGCATCGGGGACGACAGTTCAGTGACGGCGGCGCCAGCGGAGATGCTTGCCGCCAAGACCGATGGCATTGTGAACATGCTGGCCAGCCGGGGCGACCCGCTGGCCCCCTGACGAAAGATCAGTTGCACCTAGCGCACCGATGGCCGGCTGCGCTAGGCGCCGCCATGAGGCGGCGCCTAGGGGGCCATGCGCGACCAGACACCGCATGCAGATTGAGCCGCCGCAGTCCGTGTGGGACAACATCTCTGCAACCATGCCGGCAGTCCCCATGACCAACAAATCCGCCAAGGTCGCCGCCGGCCTTCTCATCCTCTGCGCCGTCGGCTGCGCGGCGCTGGCCATGGGGCTGCGGCAGTCCTTTGGGCTGTTCCTGGCCCCGATGACGGAAGCGCATGGCTGGTCGGCCTCGGGCTTCGCCTTCGCCATCGCGCTGTCGGTGCTGCTGAACGGCATCTTCCAGCCCATCTGCGGCCAAGTCGCGGACCGCATCGGCGGGCGCTGGGTGGTGACCGGGGGCACGCTGCTCTACGCCATCGCCATCGCCGGCATGGCGATGTCCGAGAGCATGGCGGCCTTCACCTTCTTCGGCGGCGTCGTCCTCGGCATCGCCGTCTCGGCGGCTGGGATGCCGGTGATCATGGCCTCCCTCACCCGGCTGCTGCCGGAGGACCAGCGCGGGCGCGCGGTCGGCCTCGGGACGGCGGGGTCGTCCTTCGGGCAGTTCCTGGTGGTGCCGGTGGCCGGGTTCGGGATCGCCGGCCTCGGCTGGGAATGGACGCTCTGGGTCATGGCGGCTGTGGCGCTGCTGATGATCCCGCTGTCCACCCCGCTGGCCGACAAGCCCGCGCCCAAGGCCGCTGGCGCGACGGAGGAAACCGCCGGCCAGGCGCTGCGGCGGGCCTTCCGCACGCCGACCTTCTGGTTCCTGTTCTTCGGCTTCTTCGTCTGCGGCCTGCATGTCTCCTTCCTCAGCGTCCATCTGCCGGGCTTCGTCCATTCCTGCGGGCTGCCGGTGGCGGTGGGGGCGGGGGCGATCGGGTTGATCGGGCTGTTCAACATCGCGGGATCGCTGGCGGCGGGCGAACTCAGCCAGCGCTGGAAGCGGCGGGAACTGCTGGTGGCGATCTACGCGGCGCGCGGCGTGTTGATGGCCGGCTTCATGGCCCTGCCCAAGACGACGGAGACGGTGCTGGTCTTCTCCGCCCTGATGGGGATCCTCTGGCTGTCCACCGTGCCGCCGACGGTCGCGCTGGTGGCGCGGAATTTCGGCACGCGCTGGCTGGCCACGCTGTTCGGGCTGGTCTTCCTCGGCCACCAGATCGGCGGCTTCACCGGCGCCTGGCTCGGCGGGCTGATCTTCGACCGGACCGGCAGCTACGACCTGATGTGGACCATCGGCATCCTCGGCGCCGCCTTCGCCGCGCTGATCCACATGCCGGTGAAGGACCCCGCCCCGGCCCCGAAGCCGGCCGCGGCGTGATATGTTGCGGCCGCATAGCCGATCCGGGCCTAGCCGGTTAGGATCGGGGGCCGGGCAAGGGGGGATGCGGATGCGACGCGCGATGCTGTTGGCAGCGACGATGCTGGCGCTCGGCGGCAGCGGCATGGCCCAGCCGGCCGGGCCGCCGCATGCCTGGGTGTTCGGGTCCTGGACCGGCGGCATCTTCCCGCCCGGCGAGACCGAGGGCCCGCGCTGCACCGCCCAGCCGGTGGTGATCTTCACCCGCGACGTGGTGCTGCGCGCCTCCGCCCTCGATGTCGTCTATCGCCAGCGTCTGGTGGAGACGGTGACGGCGGAGCCGGAGGCGCTGGAATTCCGCTTCACCCCGGTGCAGCCGCAGAACACGCCCTTCGGCATGCGCCTGCCGCCCGATTCCGGCTTCGGCTGCCCGGGCGGTCCCAACGCGCTCCGTGTCGAGCGGCGCGGCCCGAACGAGATCGTCTTCCCGAACTGCGCCGACTTCCCCTCTCCCCTGCGCCGTTGCGGAGGCAACTAGCCATGCGGATCGCGCTGATCCACGCGCTGCGGCATTCCCCGCCGCCGATCGAGGCCGCCTTCGCCGCCACCTGGCCGCAGGCGCGGCTGATGAACCTGCTGGATGACAGCCTGTCGGCCGATCTCGCGCGGGAAGGGCGGCTGACGGAGGCGATGACGCAGCGCTTCCTGACGCTGGCCCGCTATGCCGCCGGGACGGGTGCCGATGGCATCCTGTTCTCCTGTTCCGCCTTCGCCCCCTGCATCGAGGCCTGCGCGCGGGACCTCGCGCCGCTGCCGGTGCTGAAGCCGAATGAGGCGGCGATCGAGGAAGCGCTCGGCCTGGGCCGCAAGATCGGGCTGCTGGCGACCTTCCCCGGCACGCTGACCTCCATGCCGCCCGAATTCCCCCCGGGTGTGGAGGTGGTGACCTGCCTGGCCGAAGGCGCGCTGGCTGCGCTCGATGCCGGCGACACGGTGACGCATGACCGGCTGGCGGCCGAGGCCTCGGTCGCGCTCAAGGGGTGCGATGTGGTGCTGCTCGGCCAGTTCAGCCTGGCCCGCGCGGCCGGGGCGGTGGCGCAGGCCACGGGGCGTCCCGTCGTCACCACGCCGGGCAGCGCGGTGGCCAAGCTGAAGCGGCTGCTGGGGGCGTAACACGTCCCGGCGCCGCGACGGCGCCTCAGCCGCGCGGCGGGGGCGGGGCGGCGGCGTCGGGGTCCTGGCCGGCGCGGCGGGCGGCGTCGCGCCGGGCCTGATTGTCCATGTAGGTCAGGTTCCGGCTTCGCAGGAAGGCTTCCACGGCGTGCCGCCTTTCCTGCGGCGGCGTGCGGGGGGCGGCCAGGACCGTATCGGCGCCTTGCTCCGCATCCTCGGCGTCCTCGGGCAGGTCGGGCAGCTTGCCGGGATCGTGGCCGCCGCCATAGCGCACCAGCAGCGCGATCCGGTCCTCGATTGGCGGATGGGTGGCGAACCAGCGCGCCCCGCGTGCCAGCGCCAGGTCGTGCAGGAACAGCGCGCGCACCTGTTCCGGCACACTGGGCAGGTCCGGGCGCTGCTCCACCTTCCGCAGCGCCGAGATCATCGCATCGGCGTCCTGCGTCATCTCCACCGCGCCGGCATCGGCCAGCACTTCGCGGTTGCGCGACAGCGCCAGCCGCAGCACCACCGCCAGCAGATGGGCCAGGATCGCAATCAGGATGGCGATCCCGACCAGCACGAGCACCACCGCCGCCCCGCCCCCCTTGTCGCGGGAGGAGGAGCCAGAGCCGCCGATCCCCCCGCCCGAGGATCCGCGCCGCATGCGCCGGTCCGCGCGGCCCAGATGCCACCACATCCGCAAGCCCTGCCAGACCGTGTCGGTGATCAGCGTGATGACGCCGACGAACACCGCCGCCACCACGCCCAGCCGCGCATCGCCGTTGCGGATATGTGCCAGCTCATGCGCGAGGACCGCCGAGACTTCGCGGTCGTCCAGCGCGTCGAGCAGCCCCTGCGTCACGGTCACCCCCGCCTTGTCGGGCGTCAGGCCGGTGGCGAAGGCGTTGCGGGCGCGGCTGGGGATCACGGCCAGACGCGGCATCCGCATCCCGCGCGAGATGCAGAGCGTCTCCGTCAGCTGCCACAGCCGGGGTGCCTCGCGCGGGTCGGCGATGCGGCGCGCGCCGGTCACGGCATCCAGGATCCGGTTATGCGCGGCCCAGGCGATGGCGAACCAGGCGGCCGCCAGCAGCAGCGCGGCGGGGAGGATGACGGGCAGCAGCCCCGCCGCGCGGCGCATGCCCTCTGCCACGCTCGGCGCATCGGCCGCGACCAGCAGCAGCGCCAGCGCGTATCCCATCATCGCCAGCAGCACCGGGAAGCCCGCCAGCAGCAGCCCAGCCCGGAGCGCCGTGTTCCAGCCGTGAGTCCGGAGCCCCGTGGCCGGGAGCACGGATCAGAACTTCACCTGCGGCGCGTTGCGCGTCGCGGTCCGCTCCGCCTCGTCCAATTCGAAGAACACCGCCTGGCGGAAGCCGAGCGAGGCCGCGAAGAACACCGCGGGGATCGACTGGATCGCGGCGTTGAACTCGGCGACCGCGTTGTTGAAGAAGCGCCGCGCGGCGGCGATCTTGGTCTCCAGCGCCGACAGCTCGCCCTGCAATTGCTGGAAATTCGCGTTGGCCTTGAGGTCCGGATAGGCCTCCGACAGCGCGAAGAGCCGTGACAGCGCGCCGGTCAGCTGGCCTTCGGCGGCGGAGGCCGCGTCCGGCGTATGCGCGCCGATGGCCGTGTTGCGCGCCCGGATCACGGCTTCCAGCGTCGCGCCTTCATGCGCCGCATAGCCCTTCACCGTCTCCACCAGATTGGGGATCAGGTCGTGGCGCTGCTTCAGCTGCACCTCGATATCCGCCCAGGACTGGCCAACCGTCTGCCGCAGCGCGACCAGGCGGTTGTAGATCGCGACCCCCCACAGCAGCACGGCGACGATCAGGCCGAGGATCACCCATTCCATGCGCGGTCTCCCTTGCTCGCGCCAAGGCTACCCTTGTGTCTCGCGGGCGGAAAGGATTGCGTTCGCCTGGCGGAACGCTTCTTCCATGCGATGCGCGGGCATGGCGCCGCTGAACAGCAGGTGTCGGTCCATCAGGAAGGACGGCACGCCGGAGATCCCGCCGCGCCGCGCCGCCATATCCTCGGCCAGAACGGCGTCATGATGATCCTCGCCCGCCAGCATCGCCGCCATCCCCGGCAGGCCGGCCGCGTCCGCGATCTCCTCGAGCGTCGCGGCATCGCCGATGTCGCGCCCCGCCTGGAAATAGGCGCGGAACAGCGCATCGACCACCGCCTGCTGCACGCCCGCTTCCTCCGCCGCGCGGATCACGCGATGGGCGGCGATGGTGTTCGGCGTGCGCGTCATCAGGTCGTGGCGGAAGGCGAGCCCCGCCGAGCGCCCGGCATCCGCCACCTGCGCGTCCAGCTCGCGCGATCGTTCGAGGGATCCGAATTTTTGCGTCCGATACGCATCCCGCGCGACGCCTTCGGCCGGCATGTCGGGGTTCAGCTGGAAGGGGCGCCAGCGGATGCGGAACTCCAGCCCGTCCTGCCGCAGCTGCTCCAGCGCGGCGTCGAGATGCGCCTTGCCGATCCAGCACCAGGGGCAGATCGCGTCCGAGATCACATCGAGGGTCCGCATGGCGTGCTCCGTCACGAAAAGGCGCCTAGCAGGCTGCGGAAAATCGCTGCCAGGGGCTTGGTTTTGCTGGCCGGTGTTTCGGGCGGGTGGGGATCGGCGGGCTGATTGGCCCGGTTTTCGGCGGCCAGCGGCCGCGGATTACCGCGCGGGGGCCGCTGGCGGGGCCGATCAGGGAGGGGCCGCCAGCAGCTTCGGCAATCGGATCAGGTTGTAGGCCGCGACGCGCAGCGTGAAGCTCCATCCGACCCGCTCCAGCCCGCGCAGCAGGGTGCGGCGCATGCCGCCGATCTCCTTGCCCCAGCCGAACACCTCCTCGATCCGCTTGCGGATGCGCTGGCTGACCGCGTAGCCCGGGTGCCGGGTGGTCCGCCCATCGATCGCAGAACGCCGGCCATTGGTGTGCTGCGCCACATGCGGCGTCACGCCGAGCGCCCGCATCGCCGCCACGAAGCCGCGCGTGTCGTAGTTCTTGTCCCCGCCCAGCGTGCTTCGCGATGCACGATCGAGCCCAGCCATCATCGCCTCGCCTGCGGCCCGCTCGGCGGTGCCGGTGGCCTGCGTCGTCGTCGCTGCCACCGCCAGGCCGTGGCGGTTCTCCATCACCACATGGCCGGCATAGCAGAGCTTCGATGCCTGCCCGTTCGACTTCCGCGCCAGCCGCGCATCCGGGTCCGTGGTCGAGGCATGCGTCTCGTTGCTGCGCTTCTCGCCGTGGAAGTCGCGCTCGCCGTTGCGGCCGGGGCCGGGCGGCGCGCCGCTGCCATCCTTCGGCCTGAAGCTCTTCATCGAGGCCCAGGCCTCGATCAGCGTGCCGTCAACCGAGAAGTGCTCCGAGGAGAGCAGCGGCTTGACCTGCGCGTCCGCCAGCAAGGCGGCAAAGAACTTCCCCGCCACCTCGCCCCGCAGCAGCCGGTCTCGGTTCTTCGTGAACACCGTCACGTTCCACACCGGCGCGTCCATCGACAGCCCGATGAACCAGCGGAACAGCATGTTGTAGGTCACCTGCTCCATCAGCCGCCGCTCGGACCGCACCGAGTAGAAGGCCTGCAGCAGCAGCGCCCGCAGCAGCTTCTCCGGCGCGATCGAGTCCCGCCCGCCGGCCGCGTAGAGCTTGTCGAACTCCCCCGACAGCCGCTCCAGCGCGCGGTTCACCAGAACCCGGATCGGCCGCAGCGGGTGATCCGCCGGCACCAACGCCTCCGGGCTCACATAACTGAACATCGAACACGTCTGCCGATCCAACCCGCGCATCGCCACAACCCGCTGCCGCAACCGCCCAACAGGGAATCAGCCCACAGCCGTTCTGAACAGATGAATTTCCGCAGCCTGCTAGAGCAATATCCGATCTGACTGAATCAGTCAGATCGGATTTCTTGCTCTAGGAACTTATGATTCTAGAGCAGCTTAGGCCCGATCGGCGGAACCGCGCAGCGGTTCCACTCGATCGGGCGCTGCTCTAGTCGCCCGGGCAGCTCGGCCAGCACCGCCTCTGCGGCATTCGCGAAGGCCAGGCGCAGGTGGCGGTCCTGGCCGGGGCCGAAGAAGGGGCCGGGCAGGGTCATCAGGCCGCGCTCGGCCGCCAGGATCTCCGCCGCGCTGAGCGCATCGGGCGCGCCCTCCGGCAGGCGGAGATAGGCGAAGTAGGTGCCGATGGCATCCAGCCGCCAGCCGGGAAGCTGGCTGACGAGGCCACGGAAGAAGGCCCCGCGCGCCTGCATCAGCGCCCGGTTGCCGGCGCGCCAATCCCGCAAGGCCGGGATCGCCCAGGCCAGCGCCGCCTGCGCCGGGCGCGCGGGGCAGATCTGGTAGGTGTCGAGCGCCTTGGCCAATTCGGCCATGAATCCTGACCCCGCCGCGATGGCGCCGACGCGATGCCCGGGGATGCAATAGGCCTTGGAGAAGGAATAGAGCTGCACCAGCACATCCCCCCAATCCGGCTCCGCGAACAGCGCGTGCGGCGGCGCGGCGGCGGGGAGGAAATCGCGATAGGTCTCGTCCAGCACCAGCGCCGCCCCGTGCCGCCGGCACAGCGCCGCGACCGCGTGGATCGTCTCGGCCGGGTAGATCGCGCCGGTCGGGTTGTTCGGCGTCACCAGCACCACGGCGCGCGGCCGGTGTTCGGCCAGTAGCGCGGCGATGCGGTCAGGGTCGGGGATGAAGCCGTCCTCGGCCCGCGTCGGGATGGGAATGGCGCGCACGCCCTGCATCGTCAGCGCCATCCGGTGGTTGAAGTACCAGGGGGTGGGCAGCAGCACGGCATCGCCCTCCGCGGCCAGCACCTGCATCGCCATGGCGAAGGCCAGGTTGCAGCCGGCGGTGATCGCGACGGCGGCGGCGCCGATGGGCGCGCCGTAGAAGGCCGACATCTCGGCGGCCAGCGCGTCCCGCAGCGCCGTGTCGCCGGCGATGGGGCCATAGCCCGCCGTCGCCGCGTCGCCGGCCGCGCCGGCCAGTTGCGCCAGCAAGGCTGGTGGCGGCGGATAGCCGGGGACGGCCTGGGTCAGGTCGAGCGCCGGCCCGGCGCGGCCATCATAGCGCGCGGCCCAGGCGCGGGCGGCGGGGATCGGCGGGGCGTCGGTGGCCCGGATTCGGCTTGAGAGCTTCATGCGGGATCCAGCGTGGCCCGTTTCGTGTGGTGCAGCCAATGGTGCCACAGCAGCCGCGCCGCAACTGCCCTCTCTGGCGCCCAATCGCCCGCGATCGCCGCCATCGCCTTCGCATCCGGCCGCGCCGGCAGGCCCAGCAGATGCGCCGCTGCCGCCTGCAACGCCAGGTCCCCCACCGGGAACACATCTGGTCGCTGGTGGGAGAACAGCAGGTGCACCTCCGCCGTCCAGCGCCCGATGCCCTTCACGGTGCAGAGATGAATGATCGCCTCCTCATCCCCCATGGCCTCCAACGCATCGAGCCGCAGCGCACCCGTCAGGATCGCCTCCGCCAGCGCCCGTCCATGCCGGACTTTCTGCCGCGTCAGCCCGCCCTCGATCCCGACCCGTTCGGCGTCCAGCGCCAGGAAGCCCGCTGGCGTGGTTGCCCCCGGCAGGGCGCTGACGCGCCGCCAGATCGCGAAGGCCGCCTCGTTGGACACCAGCTGCGCGCAGATCGCCCGCAACAGGCCGGGAAATCCCTTCGGCCGGATGATCCAGGGCAGGGGCCCCGCGCGGTCCTCGATCCCCGCGAAGATCGCATGGCGCGCGACCAGACGGCTGATGGCCGCCCGCGCCTCGGCGGGCGGATGGGGGAAGGGTGGCGGCGGGAATGTGGGTGTGGGAGCCATCCCCGCCGCCACTACACGAGGCCGCCCCGGTCCAGGAGGGGGGAGTGGCCCTGCGACGGGGAGTATGTCGCGACCGGGGCGTCCTTCGCTGCCCGTTAGGATGGGGCCCTCATGTAACCGGGCGAAGGCCATCCGGGTGAGCAATTGCAACGGCATGTTGCAGGCGGGGCGGCGGTGACATGCCGCAACATCCACCCCTGTCTTTCCTCTGTGGCGGCGCCCGCTTCGCGCTATGTAACGGTCATGGACACCGCCCAGCCGCATATCCTGGTCGTCGATGACGACCGCGAGATCCGGGACCTTCTCGGCAAGTTCCTCGAGAAGCAGTCCTTCCGCGTCACCGCCGCGCGCGATGCGCGGGATGCGCGCAGGCTCTGGCCGCTTGGTCGCTATCATCTGGTCGTGCTGGACCTGATGATGCCAGGCGAATCCGGGCTGGATTTCGCGCGCTGGCTGCGCGGCCAGTCCGATGTCCCCATCGTGATGCTGACGGCGATGGGGGAGGAGACGGACCGGATCGTGGGCCTCGAGCTCGGCGCCGACGACTATGTCGCCAAGCCCTTCAACCCGCGCGAGTTGCTGGCGCGCATCCGCGCCGTGCTGCGCCGCGCGACCGCCGACAGTTCCACCGGCGCCGCGCCCGGCGAGCCGCCGGCGAAGGTGATCCGCTTTTCCGGCTGGGTGCTGGAACCGGCGCGGCGGCGGCTGGTGAACCCGCAGGAGGTCGAGGTGCCGCTGACCGGCGGCGAGTATGAATTGCTGCTGGCGCTGATCGAGCGCCCGAACCGCGTGCTGACGCGCGACATGCTGATGGACCTGCTGCGCGGCCGCCAGGCCGGCCCCTTCGACCGCGCCATCGACGTCGCCGTCAGCCGCCTGCGCCGCAAGCTGGAGGATGACGGGCGTAACCCGCAGCTGATCAAGACCGTGCGCGGCGGCGGCTATGTGCTGGCCACCTCCGTGGAGCGGGGATGAGCGCCAACGCGCCCGCGCCCGCGCCATCGCCGCCCCGCCGCCGCATCCTGCCGCGCCTGCCGCTGCCGCGATCGCTGGCAGGACGCACGGCGCTGCTGCTGATCGTCGGCCTCGTCGTCGTGCAGGTGGCGGGGCTGACGATCCACGCGCTCGACCGCGTGGACCTCCAGCGTTTCCAGCAGGCGCGGGAATTGTCGCAGCGCAGCTTCGTCATCTGGCGCAGCCTGCTGATCACCGCGCCGGATCGCCGTGCAACGGTGCTGGCCGATCTCGATCTGCCTTCGGGGCTGCGCGCGTCCTATGACGATACGCCCGCCGCGCGACACGGCCACCCCCCGCCGCCGGCGCTGATCCGCATGATGCGCGTGGAGGCCGTGATGTCCGCCCCGCCCCGGCTCCGCCCGCGCGAGGTGATCGTCTCCGGCGCCAGCCGGCCGGGCGTGATGCTGCTGAGCTTCCGCTTCCCCGACTATGGCTGGCTGAATCTGCGGGTCGAAATGCTGCCGCCCCGTCCCTGGCACTCCGAGACCTTCCTGTTCGCCTTCGCGCTGATGACGCTGACCGCCGCCGGTCTGACGCTCTGGGCGGTGCGGCGGCTGACGCGACCGGTGAGCGACCTTGCCGCCGCCGCCGAACGGCTCGGGCGCGACGTGAACGCGCCCCCCTTGCCCGAGGATGGCCCGCGGGAGGTCGCGACCGCCGCGCGCGCCTTCAACACCATGGCCGAGCGCATCCGCCGCTTCGTCGGTGACCGCACGCAGATGGTGGCGGCCATCGGCCACGACCTGAAGACGCCGATCACGCGCCTCAAGCTGCGCGCCGAACTGCTCGACGATGACGAGCAGCGGCGGAAGATCCTGGCCGATCTCGAGGAGATGGAGGCGATGATCGGCGCCACCCTCGCCTTCGCGCGCGACGATGCGGCGGCCGAGCCTTCGGTGATGGTGGACCTCGCGGCGCTGTGCCGCACGGTGCTGGACGAGGCGACGGATGCCGCGCCCGAGATGGCCGAGGCCATCACCTATGACGGGCCGGAACACTTGACCGTTCGCGCGCGCCCGGTGGCGCTGAAGCGGGCGCTGGCCAATCTGGTGGGCAATGCGCTGGCCTATGGCGGCGCGGCCCGGCTGACGCTGGCTGAAGCCGCACCGGGCCAGTTGCGCATCGTCATCGAGGATGACGGCCCCGGCGTGCCGGAGCAGGAATTGGAAGGCGTGTTCCAGCCCTTCCGGCGCCTGGAGACCAGCCGGAACCGGGAGACGGGCGGCAGCGGGCTCGGCCTGCCCATCGCGCGCAACATCCTGCGCGCGCATGGCGGCGATGTGGTGCTGCGGAACCGTCCGCAGGGCGGGCTGGCCGCCATCATGACACTTCCGGCCTGAGGCCGTCGCGCCCTCAGGCGAAGACCCGCGCCCAGTCCTCTCGCATCGAGATCACCTGCCAGCCGCGCTGCGGCGCCTCGTCCAGCGCGCGCGACAGGCGGCCGATATGGCTCTCGCGGTCATAGGCGTATTCGCGATCCGCATCGTCATGGCGAAGGATCATCCCGAAGCGGCGCCCCGGCCCTTCGGTGGCGTAGCGCAGCATGTGCCAGTCGCCGTCGGAATTGCCGAAGGCCGCGATCGGCCGGCGGCCGATATGCCGCGCGATGCCCACCGGCTTGCCGGGCCCGTCATCGATGAAATCCACGCGCGGCTCGCGCGTCAGCACGATGCGTCCTTCCGCCTCACCCGGCGCCAGCGCGAAGCTCGACCCGATCACCTGGTGCGGCGGAATGCCATAGGCCTGTTCCGAGAAGGCGCGGACGAATTCCACGCCACCGCCGGAGACGATGAAGGTCGTGAAGCCCTGGGCGCGCAGGAATCGCAGCACCTCGATCATCGGCTGATAGACCAGTTCCGTATAGGGCCGGCGCCAGCGCGGATCGCGCGCGGTCGCCAGCCATTCGGCGGCGATGCGCTGGAAATCCTCCGGCGTGTTGCCGGCCTGTGCGGCGCCGGCCAGCCGCAGCAATCCCTCTGTCCCGCCTGCTGCAGCGGCCCGCATATCGCCTGCGATGGCGGCGCGGAACAGCGCGTCCTGCTGCCAGGCCGGGTTCTGCGGCGCGAGCGCCCGGATGCGGTCCAGGATGAAGATCAGCTGCGTGTAGGCCGGCTGTTCGACCCAGAGGCAGCCATCATTGTCGAAGGTCGCGATCCGCGCGGCGGGCGGCACGAAGTCGGGGCTGCCCGGCGTGGTGACGGCGGCGACGAAGTCGATCAGGGCGCGCTTGCGCGGCCCATCGCGCCAGGAGGCAAGCGGGTCCGCCGCCGGCTGCGCGCCGAGGCCGGAGACGGAGAGGGTCGCGGCGGCCAGGCCGAGCGCCGCACGGCGCGGCAGGTGCGGGTTCATATGCGGGCTTCCCGTCGGTCCTTGGGGTTGGATCGTCGTGGCATGGCTGGCGGAAGGGGGTGGGCCGGCGGGCATGGGGGAACACCCGCCGGCTATCGGGCCGCCACCGCGCAGGGGAGCGCGGCGGCGGCGAGGCGTCAGCGGGCGGTCGGGTTGCCCGGCCCCGCGGGCTCGTTCGGCGACAGGTTGCGATAGACCAGCCCTGCCAGCACCGCGCCCGCCATCGGCGCGATCCAGAACACCCAGAGCTGCGCGACCGCCGCCCAGCCCGAGAAGAGCGCCGGGCCGGTGCTGCGCGCCGGGTTCACGCTGGTGTTGGTCACGGGGATCGAGATCAGGTGAATGAGCGTCAGCCCGAACCCGATCGCGATCGGCGCGAAGCCGGCCGGCGCCTTTCCATGCGTGGCGCCGAGGATGATGAACAGGAAGAAGAAGGTCATCACCACCTCGGTGAGCAAGGCCACCGACAGGCCGTATTTGCCCGGCGAGAGGTCGCCGAAGCCGTTCGGCGCCAGGCCGCCCGCCGGGTTGAAGAAGCCGGTCGCCGACCCGGTCGCGATCACATACAGCAGGAACGCGCTCGCGCAGGCGCCCGCCACCTGCGCCGCGATGTAGCCCGGCGCCTCGCTGGCCGGGAACCGCCCGGCCGTCACCAGGCCGATCGTGACCGCAGGGTTGAGGTGACAGCCCGAGATATGGCCGATCGCGTAGGCCATGGTCAGGACCGTCAGCCCGAAGGCGAGCGAGACGCCAACCAGCCCGATCCCGACCTCGGGGAACTTGGCGGCGAGCACCGCGCTGCCGCACCCGCCCAGCACCAGCCAGAAGGTGCCGATGAACTCGGCCGTCAGCTTCGCTTTCATGTTCGACTGCATGATCGGGGTCTCTTCCTGGTGAACGGGGCGCGTGCTCAGCGCGCCCCGGCGCCTGCGCGCAGCCGTGCCATGGCATCGCCCAGGCTGAAGCTGCCCGGCGCCTGGCGCGGCGGGAAGTCGCGGAAGGTCGCCAGGAAGCGGCCGACGAAGGCCTGCGCCGGCACCAGCGCGAAGGCGCGTTCCACCCGCCAGCGATTATGCTCGAAGGATTCGGTGGCCCGCTCATAGGGGTCGGATCGCAGGTTGAAGAGCATCGGCAGGCGCAGCGGCGTGAAGCCGCGTTCCCACACGCCGAAGCCGTGATTCTCCTGGATCATGAAATGGACCTTCCAATTGCCGTAGCGCAGCGCGGCGAGGTCCCCGTCATCGGTGAAGTAGAAGATCTCCTGCCGCGCGCCTGGCCCGGCGCCGGTCAGCAGCGGCAACTGGTTGTAGCCGTCCAGATGGACCTTGTAGGTGCGGGCGCCGATCTGGTGACCGGTCAGCAGCTTCTGCTTGATCTCTGGCTCCCCGGCCGCCGCCAGCAGCGTCGGCATCCAATCCTGCAGGGAGACGATGTCGTTGATCACCTGCCCCGGCTGGATGCGCCCCGGCCAGCGGATCGCTGCCGGCGCGCGGAAGCCGCCTTCCCAGGCGGTCGCCTTCTCGCCCCGGAAGGGGGTGTTGCCGCCATCGGGCCAGGACATCACCTCGGCGCCGTTGTCGGTCGTGTAGATGACGATGGTGTTCTGCGTGATGCCGAGGTCGTCCAGCTTCTTCAGCAACTGGCCGACATGCCCGTCATGCTCCACCATCCCGTCGGCATAGACGCCGAGACCGGTCACGCCGCGGCTTTCCGGCTTGAGACGGGTCCAGATGTGCATCCGCGTCGAGTTGAACCAGGTGAAGAAGGGCCGGTTCGCGCGATGCGCGCGGTCGATGAAGTCGAGCGCGCCGCCGAGGAATTCCTCATCCACCGTCTCCATACGCTTCATGGTCAGCGGGCCGGTGTTCTCGATGCGCTGGGTGCCGTCCGGGTTCGCCCAGGTCTTCAGCACGCCGCGCGGGCCGAACTGGCGGCGGAATTCCGGGTTGCGCGGGTAGTCGGGGTTCTCCGGCTCATCTTCGGCGTTCAGGTGGTAGAGGCTGCCGAAGAACTCGTCGAAGCCGTGCATCGTCGGCAGGTGCTCGTCACGGTCGCCGAGGTGGTTCTTGCCGAACTGCCCCGTCGCGTAGCCCATGGCCTTGAGCAGGACTGCGATGGTCGGGTCCTCGGGCCGCATGCCTTCCGCTGCGCCGGGCAGGCCGACCTTCGACAGGCCGGTGCGGATCGGGCTCTGCCCCGTGATGAAGGCCGATCGGCCGGCGGTGCAGGAATTCTCGGCGTAGTGGTCGGTGAACATCGCGCCTTCGCGGGCGATGCGGTCGATATTGGGCGTGCGGTAGCCCATCATCCCCATGTTGTAGGCCGAGATATTCGCCCAGCCGACATCGTCGCCGAAGATCACCAGGATGTTCGGCCGCCCCTGCGCGGCGGCGGGTGCGGTGGCGGGCGCTTGCGCCGGCGCCGCCGGGCGCGGCTGCGCCTGGGCGAGGCTTGCGCCCCCCGGCAGCGCGCCGGCGGCCAGCCCCGCCGCGCCGCCCAGCAGCATGCCGCGCCGCGAACGGCCCTGTCCTTGGTTGCTCATCTCGCCTTGTCTCCTCAGGTTCTTGGGGTGTCGCGGCGGATGCAGCGGAAGCCAATATGGCTCATGCCGGTGTCCACCATTTGCGCGTGGCGCGCCGCCGGCCGGTAGCGCCGGCAGTAGGATGGCGCGCACAGGAAGGACCCGCCCTTCACAACCTTCCGCGGGATGCGGATGGCGGGCTGGGCCGGATCGAAGGACCCCTGGATTGCGGGGCAGCGCGGGTTCCGTGGCGTGCAGCAGCTTTCGGACGGGCCGGGATCGGCGCCCTTGGTGTCCGGCGCCGCGTGCCGCGCGCCCCACCAATCGGTGGTCCATTCCCAGACATTCCCGCAAGCCTCGAACAGCCCGTAGCCGTTCGGCGGGAAGGACCGCACCGGGCAGGTCCGCGCGTAGCCATCGGCCTCGAAATTCCGCCAGGGGAAGGGGCCCTGCCACGTGTTTGCTAGATGCACACCGCCGGGGGCCAATTCCTGCCCCCAGGCGAATTCCGCCGCCTCAAGCCCGCCGCGGGCGGCGTATTCCCACTCCGCCTCGGTGGGCAGGTCCTTGCCCGCCCAGCGCGCATAGGCCTCCGCATCCTCGAAGGCGACATGGATGACGGGGTGGTCCTCCCGCCCCGCGATGGTGCTGCCGGGGCCTTCGGGGTGGCGCCATTGGGCGCCCGGCGTCCAATGCCACCAATTGGCGATGACGGAGGTGTCCACCGGCCCATCGGTCATGCGGAAGACCAGCGCGCCCGGCGCCAGCATCTCGGGCCTCGCGCCCGGATAGAGCGTGGGGTCGAGCGGGCGTTCGGCGAGCGTCACATGGCCGGTGGCGGCGACGAAGGCGGCGAAGGCCGCATTGGTCACGGCCGTCTCATCCATCCAGAAGCCGTCCACGCGGGCGCGGTGCTGGGGCCGTTCTTCCGGGTAGTGGCGGTCCGATCCCATCAGGAAGATGCCGCCGGGGATGCGGACCATGCCCGCGGGCGCCCCATCGGGCGCCGCGCACAGCAGTTCCGCATCCTGCCCTGCCATCTGCGACGCCTCCCAAGCTTGCCGAAAGGTTGCCATAAGGTATCGAAGGGGTGCCAATATCCTTCCGACAATCCTGTCTTGCCTGGGATGACATATGCTGGAGGTACGGGACCTGCGCCTGGTGCAGGCCATCGAGGAGCATGGGAGCCTCGCCCGCGCCGCGCGGGTCCTTGCCACCTCGCAGCCCGCCTTGACCCGCAGCCTCGCGGCGCTGGAAGCGCGGCTGCGCGGGAAGCTGTTCGAACGCGGCCCGCGCGGCGCCATCGCGACCGATCTCGGCCGGGCGGTGCTGGCGGATGCGGCCGAGATCCTGGCCCGGCTGGAACGGCTGGACCGCCACCTTCTGGAAGTGCGCGGCGGCCAGGTGCGCGACCTGACCATCGTTGCCGGCGCCTATGCGGCGGAGACGGTCGCAATGGTCGCGGCGGCGCGGATGCTCGCCCTCTACCCCCGTATCAGGCTGCGCTTGGTCTCCACCAACTGGGCGGAGGTCCCGCGCGCGGTGCATGAGCGGGAGGCGCCGATCGGCCTGCTCGACCTGCGCGGATTCCAGGACGATCCGGGGCTGGAGGTGGAACGGCTCCGGCCGCAGCCCGCCATCTTCGTCACCCGCCCGGGCCATCCGCTGACGCGACGGGGGCGCCTCGATCTGGCGGACATCATGGCCTTTCCCTTCGTCTTCCTCGGCCGCGTGCCGCGCCAGGTCCAGGCGCCCATCGCGGCGGCGCGGGAAGCGGCGCGGGCGGCGGGCGCGATGCACCCGGCCTTCCCGGCCCTGGTGCAGGAAAGCCCGCGGGCGAGCCTCGCCATGCTGCGCCATTGTGATGCGGTGGCGGGTGTCACGGTCGCGGTCGCGGCCGATGCGCTCCGGCTGGGGGAGGTCGTGGCCCTGCCCTGGCGCGCCCCCTGGGTGTCGGTGCATCCGGGCGTGGTGCGCCTGCGCGGCCGCCCGCTGGGAGAGGCGGAGCAGGGCTTCCTCGACCTGCTTCGGGATGCCGATGCCGAGGCCGAGCGCGACGCCATCGCCTGGTGCGCCGCGGCGGGGCTTTCGCCGGATTGCGGCGGCGCGGAGCCCTACCCGCCCACGAAGCCGGAGGCCGCGATGGCGCGGTCGAGCGGCGCTGCCTCGAAGCCGAAATCGGCGTAGCCGGCGCGCAGCCGGGCGACATATTCCGCCGCCGGCGGGCCGGGGCGGCGCTTGATCTCGTGGTAGATCCAGGCCGCGCCGCCGCCGGGCAGCGCGATGCGCGACCGGGCATAGGTGTGCGGCCCCTCGAACCCATCCAGCGCGTCGAGATGCGCTGCGGTCACATGCCACAGGCCGATGGGCACGGCGGCATCCGCATCGGGCTCGACCAGCGCGAAGCGGCCGAGCGCCAGCCGCCATCCGGGCAGCATCAGCGCGCCGGCCACCTGCGCGCCCGGGCAGCGCGCCCGCATCTGCGCGTGCCAGAGATTGCTGCCATAGGCGGCGTAGGGAAGGTTTTCGGTCATGGTCCTATAGCGTGATCCAGCTTGCGGCCTCACGCTATGGGCGATGATGCTTCTCCTCCAGGCCGCGCCGCTGCTGCTGCTGGTCGCGCTGCTGCTGTCGGGCCGGGCGGGGCCGGTGCCGGCGGTGCTGGCCGCGCTGGCCGTGGCGCTGCCCGGCGCGCTGCTGTCCGGGCCCGCAGGCGATGCACCGCTGGCCTTCCTGGCGGAGGAGACGGCGCGCGGCGCCTTCCTGGCCCTGAAGCCCATCGCCATCGTCGCGGGCGGCCTGCTGTTCCATGCGGCGGTGACGCGGGCCGACGCCTCGGCCGCCACCGCGCCACCCTCCGCGCGGCGGGTCTTCGTCGTCACGATGCTGGCCGGCGCCTTCCTGGAAAGCGTCACCGGCTTCGCTGTCGGCGCGGTCTTCGCGCTGGCGGCGCTGCGCGGCATGGGCATCCTCGGCGCGCCGGCAGCCGCGATGGCGCTGCTGGCGCTGGTGCTGGTCCCCTGGGGCGGGCTCGGCCCGGGTACCGCGCTCGGCGCGGCGCTGATCGGCCTGCCGGCGCAGGAGGTCGCTGCCGCCACCGCCTGGCCGACTGCCGCCTGGCTGCCGCTGCTGGGGCCGGTGCTGTGGCGGCTTTGCGCGGCGGCGGGCATCCCCGTGCCGCCGGCCGAGAAGCTGGTGCAGACCTTCGTGCTGTGCGCGGTGGCGGCGCTGCTGCTGGCGTCCCACGCCCTGTTCCCCTTCGAGGTCGCGGGCATCGTCGCCACCGGCATCCCGCTGCTGGCGATGCTGTGGCGGCTGGACCCGCCGCGCGGGGCGGCGGGCTGGCGTCGCGCGGCGGCGGCGCTCGCACCCTATGCCGGTCTGACCGTGGCGCTGCTGCTGGCGCGCGGCTGGGCCGGCGCGCCGGCCTGGGTGCCCTTCGCCGATCTTCCGCCCTTCCCACTGAGCCATGTGGCCATCGTGCTGTGGCTGGTCGCGGCCGCGCTGCTGGCGATGCGCCCGGATGGGCTGGCGCGCGCGCGCGGCGCCCTGGCGCGGGCGCGGCGGCCGATGGTGGTGATGCTGCTGTATGTGGTGCTGGCGCGGTGGATGGCGGGCTCCGGCATGGCCGGCGCGCTGGCCGAGGCGGCCGCCGGCGCCTTCGGGCCGCTCACCCCCTTCGCGGTGCCGGTGCTGGCCTTCGCGGCGGGGATGGTGACGGGCAGCAATGTAGGGTCGAACGCGGCGTTGATGCCGGTGCAGGCGGCGCTCGGCGCCGCCGCCGGCCTGCCCCCGATACTCGCCCCGGCGCTGCAGAACTTCGCTGGCGCGGCGGGGGCGGGGATGTCCTTCGCTGTCACCGCGATGATCTGCGGGCTGCTGGCGGATGGCACGCGGCCGGCGCAGGTCTGGCGGCTGCTGCTGCCTTCGATGTTGCTGGTGATCCTGATCGGCTGGGCCCTTGTGCTGGTGGCGGGCTGAACCGCCCCGCGGGGGCGAGGCCGGCGCTTCGCAGCGACGGGATTGAAGGAAGACCGCGCCTTCACCTATACCGGATGGCAGAGCGGGCCCATGCAAGGCGCCCTGCCGAGGAGGAACATCCGTCCATGAAGCTGTCCCGTCGCCCGGTCCTGGGCCTTTCGGCACTCGCCGCCACGCTGACGCTCGGCGCCGCGCCGGCCCTGGCCCAGACCCAGGTCACCTTCCAGCACCCGATCGGCATCCACAGCCACTACGGCGCCGGCACGACCGCCTTCAAGGAAACCTTCGAGCGCCTGACCAATAACCGCTTCCGCGTCGTCTACCAGCGCAACGACAATGAGCGCGAGACGATCGAAGCGACGCAGATCGGCACTATCGAGTGCACCATCACCTCCACCGGCCCGACCGGCAATTTCGTGCCGGAGACCCGCAACCTCGACGTGCCCTTCCTGTTCCGTGACACGGCCCATGCCCGCGGCGTGCTGGACAGCCAGATCGGGCAGGACCTGCTGGCGCGCTTCACCCCGCGCGGCCTGGTGGCGCTGGCCTGGATGGAGAACGGCTTCCGCCACATGACCAACAACCGGCGCGAGGTGAACACCCCCGCCGATGTGCGCGGCCTGAAGGTCCGCACCATGGAAAACCCGGTGCATATGCGCGCCTTCCAGTCGCTCGGTGCGCTGCCGACGCCGATGGCGTTCTCGGAACTCGTCCCGGCGCTGCAGCAGGGCACGGTGGACGGGCAGGAAAACCCGATCCCGGTGATCCTGAACAACAACCTGAACCAGGTGCAGCGCCACCTGACGCTGACCGGCCACGTCTATTCGCCGGCCGTGATGCTCTGCAACCCGGCCTTCGTCGGCCGCCTGAACGCGGCTGATCGCGCCGCCATGCAGCAGGCCGCCCGCGATGCGGCCGCCGCGAACCGCGCGCGGGTGACGTCTGACGAGCAGACCGGCGTGGACGAGCTGCGCCGCCGTGGCATGACGGTGGTGACGCAGGTCGACAGCGCCGCCTTCCAGGCCGCGCTCGCGCCGTCTGCCGCGCAGATCGAACAGGGCCTGGACAGCGCCCTGCTGCGCCGCATCCGCGAATGGCGCCCCGGCTCGTAAGCCGGACGCGACGGGCCTGATCGGGGGCGCGGGGCTCTGCTCCGCGCCCCTTCTCTCACTTCGCGCGCGGGGGACCCCATGAACGCGATGAACGTCATGCCGCTCCAGGTCACCGTCGTCGCGACGGTCGCCGCCGTGGGCTTCGCGCTCTGGGCGGGCCGCGACGACGGCCAGCGCAGCGGGGCGCGCGCCATGGCGCGCCGGGCCGTGCTGACGCTCGACCGCTTCACCTCCGAGATCGCGGCGATCATCGCCTGCCTTGCGCTGACGCTCGCCGTCGCGGCGGGGGCGTGGCAGGTCTTCTCCCGCTTCGCGACAGAGACGCCGTCTTCCTGGTCCGAGGCGCTGGTGCGCATTGCGCTGATCTGGATGGCCTATCTCGGCGTGGCGGTGGCGCTGCGCGCGGGGGCGCTGGTCTCGATCGATGTCGCGCATCGCTACACGCGCGGCGCCGTCCGGCGGACGGTGGAGGCCATGACGCTGGCCTGCGTCCTGTCCTTCATGGGCATCATGTTCTGGTTCGGCTGGGCGATGACCGAACGCGTGCAATTCCAGACCATCGCCGGCCTCGAATTCTCGATGGCGTATGCGTATGCGGCGATCCCGCTGGGCGCGCTGTTCGCCATGGTGGGCGCCATGGCCCATTTCCTCGACCGCCGCGCCGAAGAGCTGGAGAACGCCGTATGAGCAGTCTCCTCGACCAGAGCGGGCGGATCGCGCCTCGCGCGATCCGAGGCCGCGAATGCGGCCCGCGCACAAACCAACCGCATCGCCGGGACCGCCAGCGGCCTGCGCAAAGGCAAGCGCGCGGATGCGCGCGCCCGCCGTCTGAGGGCATAAATCAATGAGCGGCATGATGCTCACCGTGATGCTGGTGCTGTTCGCAGCCAGCATCCCGGTTGCGGTGGCCATCGGCCTGGCCGCGGTGGTCGGCCTGACCGGCTTCACGAATTTCCCGCTGATCGTGGCCGCGCAGCAGCTGTTCATCGGGCTGGACCGCTTCCCGCTGGCGGCGATCCCCTTCTTCATCCTGGCCGGCAACCTGATGGATGTCGGCGGCATCAGCCGCCGGCTGGTGGATTTCGCGAAATCCATCGTGGGCGGCATCCAGGGCGGTCTGCCCGCGACCTGCGTGCTGACCTGCATGATCTTCGCCGCGATCAGCGGGTCGTCGGTCGCGACCACCTTCGCGATCGGCGCGATCATGATCCCGGCGCTGGTGCGCGCGGGCTATCCGGTGGCCTTCGCCGCCGCGCTGCAGGCCACCGCCGCCGAGCTCGGCGTGGTCATCCCGCCCTCCATCCCGATGATCCTCTACGGCGTCAGCACCCAGACCAGCATCCCGGAGCTGTTCATCGCGGGCTTCGGCCCCGGCATCCTCATCGCCGCCTCGCTGGTCGCGACGGTGCTGATCTGGTGCCGCATCAAGGGCTGGGGCAAGAACGACAGGGAAGGGCGTCTGCCCTTCCTCCAGGCGACGAAGCAGGCCGGCTGGGCGCTGTTCATGCCGGTGGTGGTTCTGGGCGGCATCTATGGCGGCGTCACCACGCCGACCGAGGCATCTGTCGTCGCCGTGGTCTACGCCATCCTCATCGGCGTCTTCATCCACCGCGAGATCCGGCTGCGCGACCTGTACCCGATCTTCAAGAAATCCGTGATCAGCTCCGCGGTGATCATGTTCATCATCGCCGCCGCGACGCTGTTCTCCTGGCTGCTGAACCGCCAGGGCGTGCCCGACATGGCGGCCGAATGGCTGGTGCAGACCTTCGACGAGCCGACCTGGTACCTGCTGGGCGTGAACCTGTTCCTGTTCGTCGTCGGCATGTTCGTGGAGACCTCGGCCTCCATCATCGTGCTGGCGCCGATCCTGGCGGAAGCCGCGCAGCGGCTTGGCATCGACAGTGTGCATTTCGGCACGATCATGGTGGTGAACCTGGCGATGGGCATGATCACGCCGCCCTTCGGCGTGAACCTCTTTGCGGCCGCCCAGGTGGCGGGGACCAGCATCGACAAGATGATGCGCTACCTGCCGGTTTTCATCGGCGTGATCTTCGCCTGCCTGATGGTGCTGTCCTTCGTCCCCTGGATCACGCTGGCGCTGCCGACGCTCGTCTTCCGGTGAACCAGGGGCCGGTCGCGCTGGCACCGAAACTACCCCGGCCCGCCCCCCTGATGGGCGGGCCGGAATCCCTGCGGCATCTGCGCCGCGACCCCGTGCTGAAGGCCGTCATCCGTCAGGTCGGCCCCTGCACGCTGCGCCCCGTGAAGCGCGAGCCCTATGAGGCGCTGGTGCGTGCCATCGCCCACCAGCAGGTGCATGGCCGCGCGGCGGAAGCGATCCTCGGCCGCTTCATCGCGCTCTATCCCGGCCATGACTTCCCCCCCGCCGACCAGGTGCTGGCGACGCCCGTGGACGCGATGCGCGCCTGCGGCCTGTCGGGCAGCAAGGTCGCGGCGATCCGCGACATCGCGGAGAAATCCGTGGGCGGCCTGGTGCCCACCCGCCGCGCCGCCGCGCGGCTGGAGGATGCGGCGCTGATCGAGAGGCTGGTCGCGATCCGCGGCGTCGGCCGCTGGACGGTGGAGATGCTGCTGATCTTCACCCTCGGCCGCTGCGATGTGCTGCCGGTCGATGATTTCGGCGTGCGGGAGGGTTATCGCGTCGCGACCGGCGCCGATGCGCAGCCCAAGCCGAAGGACCTTGCCGCGATCGGGCAGGACTGGGGCCCCTGGCGGTCCATCGCTGCCTGGTATCTGTGGCGCACGGCGGATGCCGCGAAGGCCAGTCGCTTCAAGCCGCAATAGCGGGATGACGCCGACGCTCCATCCCCGCCTGCTGAACGGCCATGCCGGCGACCCGGCTGTGTTCGTGGACGCGCTGCACGCCCCGGGCGCGATCCTGTTCGATTGCGGCGATCTCTCGGCGCTGTCCACGCGCCACCTGCTGCGGGTGGACCTGCTCTGCGTCAGCCACACGCATATGGACCATTGGGCGGATTTCGACCGCCTGCTGCGCCCGCTGATCGGCCGCGAGAAAACGCTGCGAGTCGTGGGCCCACCCGGCATCGCCACGCATCTGCATCACCGCCTGGCCAGCTACACCTGGAACCTGGTGGACCGCATTGCCGCCGAACTCGTCATCGAGGCGACGGAGGTGCACCCCGCCCATCTCGTCCGCCGGCGCTATCACCTGCGCGCAGGCTTCGCGCCCGAAACCCTGCCGGATGCCGCGCCAGCGCCTGACGGGACGGTGCTGCGCCTCGGCGCGCTGCGGCTGCGCGCGGCGCTGCTGGACCATGGCACGCCCTCTCTCGGCGTGGCGGTGGAGGAGGAGGCGCATCTCAACATCCTCGCCGACCGCCTCGGCGCGCTCGGCCTGCCGGCGGGGCCGTGGCTCACGGGGCTGAAGGCGGCGGTGGCGGCCGGGTTGCCGGATGACCACCCGGTCCCCGTCTTCGCGCGCGCCGCCGAGGCCGCCGGGGCGCCGACCCAGCCGCTCGGGCGGCTGCGCGATGTGGTCGTGGCCACGGAAGGCCAGCGCGTCGCCTATCTGACCGACTTCGCCGACACGCCCCAGAACCGCGCGGCGGCGGTCGCGCTGGCGCATCGGGCGGATACGCTGTTGATCGAGGCGCCCTTCCTGGCCGAGGACGCGGCCCATGCCGCCGCGCGCCAGCATCTGACGACCTCCGCCGCCGGCGCCATCGCCCGCGCGGCCGGCGCGCGGCGCGTGATCCCCTTCCATTTGTCGGCGCGGCATCTGGGGCAGGAGGCGCGCTGGCTGGCGGAGATCGAGCAGGCCTTCGGCGGTCCGCTTAATCCGTAGGCTGCATCGGCTTCAAACGGTCGATCAGCGCGGGGATGCGCGTGCGGAAGGGGAAGAACCCCTTGGTCGCGAGCGGCCAGCAGGCCTCGTCCCAGTCGCGGCGGATGCGGCAAAGCTTCACGCCGATCCCGTCCAGCGCCTCCGCCGTCCAGCCGACCGGCGCCCAGGGCGTGACCACCGGCAGCCCATGCGATGCGGCCCAGGATGCGACCTGGTCCGGCGCCATCGCTTCCGCCGAGCTGCCGAAATGGGCGGCGGCGCGGGCCAGCCCGTCATCCAGCGCGGCGCGCGTGTAGGCCGCGGCCAGAGGCGCGCAGCCGGTCGGGCCGCGCCGTTCCGGCACAGCGATGCCGGCGATGCGCGCCACCTGTGCGTCGCACGGCAGCAGGCTTTCGGCGTGCAAATCGTCCTCATGCAGCAGCAGCGCGAAGGGGCCGTCGGGCAGACGATCGGCTGGCTTCAGCGCGCCGGCTTGCGGCATCGGTGGTGCTTCGAGCGGCGCGGGGTCCTCGTCCAGTTCGCCGGTCGGGTCGAAGCGGCCGAAGCTGTGGCGGCGGATATTCTCGGCGCGCGCGACATAATGCTTGCCCGGCGTCTGAATGCCCGCCACCCAGCGCCAGGACAGGGTGTTGGACGCCGCATCGCCATCCAGCAGGTGATGCAGGAACAGATCCGCCCCCAGCGTCCAGGGCAGGCGCAGCGTGAAGATCCAGATGCTCGCCACCCACATCCGCACATGGTTGTGAAGCCACCCGGTCTCGCGCAGTTCCGCCATCCAGGCATCGAAGCAGGCGATGCCGGTCGCGCCGCCCGTCGCGGTTTCGTAGGCCTTCCGCAGCCCGCCACTCGTCGCCAGCATCGCGCGGTCCCGCGCCAATTCGGCGCGATAGCTGGCCCAGAGCGCCGGGCGGAGTTCGAGAAACCCCTTCCAGTAGCTGCGCCAGAAGACCTCCTGGATGAATTTCTCCGCCGCCTCGGCGCGGTGATGGGCCAGCGCGGTGCCGGCCAGCTCGGCTTCCGTCACCAGCCGGTGCCGCATGGCGGGCGACAGCAGCGAGACATCGCGCCGCGCCCCCGGCCCGGGATCGCTGTTGCGCCCGGCGGCATAGGCCGCCCCCATACGGGGCGCGAAGGCGGCAAGCCGCGTAAGGGATTCGGCGCGGGTGGCCGGGAAGGTCTCGGTCATCATGGGGCGGAGATCGTGTCGTGCCGCGAGGCCGCAACCGGCCCTCTCGCCCCAGCCGTGCGTTCGGTCCTAACCTGACCGTATGAAGCGCATCGCCGTCGCCCGCCTCTGGTTCGAGGGCAATTCCTTCACCCCCGCCGCCACGACGCTGGAGGCGTTCCGGGCCCGCGAATGGCTGGCCGGCCCGGAGGGCCTGGCGGCGGCCGCCGGCACCGCGACCGAACTCGGCGGCCTGGTGCGCTTCCTCGCCGCCCGGCCGGATTGGGAGGCGCGGCTGATCCGCGCCACCTCCGCCCAGCCGGGCGGGCCGATGACGCGCGCGGCGCTGGAGGCCTGGCTGGCGGAGGTGGAGGCCGGGCTGCGCGAGGGTGCGCCCTGGGACGGCGTGTATCTGTCCCTGCACGGCGCCGCCGTGGCGGAGGATGAGCCGGCGGCGGACCTCGCCATCCTCCGCCGCATCCGCGCGCTGGTCGGCGCCACGCCGCTGGTCGCGAGCTTCGACTTCCACGCCAATATGGCACCCGAGATCGCGACCCTGCTGGATGGCGCGAGCGTCTATCGCAGCTACCCCCATATCGACATGGCCGAGACGGCGCAGCGCGCGCTGGCGCTGCTCGAACGGCGCTTGGCGGGCACGCGGCTGCATGGCGCCATCGTGAAGCTGCCGGTCGTGCTGCACAGCTTCCATATGCGCAGCGCCGCCCCCGGCCTGCCGCCCGGCCCGATGGCGGAGGTCTGGGCCGAGGCGGCGGCGCAGGAGAGCGATGCGGTGCCGGAAGCCGCGCCCTTCGGCGGATTCGCCTGGGGCGACACGCCCCATGCCGGCCCTTGCGGCATGGCCTGGGCCAGCGATCCCGACGCCGCACAGGCCGCCGCATCCCGCATCGCCGCGGCCATCGCCGCGCGCCACGCGCGCTTCGCGGTCACGCTGCCGGGACCGGAGGCCGCGCTGCAATCGGCGCTGGCGGCGCCGCCCGGCCTCATTGCCCTGCTCGACCCGGCGGATAATCCGCTGTCGGGCGGTGTCGCGGATACGCCCGCCTTGCTGCGCGCTTTGCTGGCGGCCGGGCCGCCGGTGCCGACCGTCTTCGCCTTCCTGCACGACCAGGCGACGGTCGCCGAGGCCGTGGCCGCGGGGGAGGGCGAGACGCGCGGCTTCCGCCTCGGCGGGCGCAGCACGGAGGCCTTCGGCCCGCCCGTCGAGCTGGATGCGGTGGTGGAGCGGCTGACGCCAGGGCGTTTCGTCAATGCCGGGCCGATGGAGCGCGGCATGGCGGTGGATCTCGGGCCGAGCTGCGTGCTGCGCGCGGGGAAGCTGTGGATCATCGTGACCAGCCGCAAGGAAGCGGCGGTGGACCCTGGCTTCTTCGACCTGCACGGCATCGACCTGGGGGCCACGCGGCTTTTGGCCAACAAGGCCAAGAACCACTTTCGCGCGGCCTTCGCCGAACGCTGCGCCGCCATCCTGGAATGCGACTGCCCCGGCCCCGCCGCGCTGGACCTCGCCGCGCTGCCCTTCCGGCATGTCCCGGCGGCGTGGCGGGATGGGGTGGCGGGCTGAGGGGGGCTGCCCCCGCTACCGGGCAGCCGCCGGGCGGATCTCCACCTGTGCGAGGCCGCCATTCATGCCGATTTCCCGCGCGCTGCGCGGCGACAGGTCCAGGATTCGGCCGCCGATGAAGGGGCCTCGGTCGGAGATGGTGACCGTCGTGCTGCGCCCATTCCGCAGATTGGTCACCTGTGCCCGCGTGCCGAGCGGCAAATGCGGATGCGCCGCCACCGCATGGTCGGGGCGGAAGCGTCGGCCATTGGCCATCGGGCGGCCCGTGAAGCGCTGCGCGTCATAGACGGCGGCGATGCCGCGTTGGGGTTCGAAGGCCTCGGCATGGGTGGGAAGTGTGGCGGCCAAGGCCAGCAGAGCGGGCAACAGACCCCGCCAGGTTCCAGTCCTGAACATGCCGGCAACAAAACGCCTGCGCGTCGGCTTGGCAACCCCACCCCCCCTGCCCGGGCGCATGCGGGGCGGCGGTTGATCCACCGCAAGGACCGTCCCGGCTTGCCATGATGGAATGCCGGCGATGCTTCAGACACTCGGCAATTGCCTGCATGACCTGACCGCGATTGGCCCCGGCGGCGTAGCGGCCGTCGCGGCCGCGCTGTTCCTCGCCGGGCTGGCGGGCGGGGTGACGCATTGCGCGGGCATGTGCGCGCCCTTTGTGCTGGCCCAGGCCGGCGCGCTGGCCGATCGCAGCGCAGGCGGGGGGATGGTGGCGCGGCTGTCGGGCGCGGCGCTGCTGCCCTATCACCTTGGGCGGATGCTGGGCTACGCCACGCTCGGTGCGCTGGCGGGCGGGACGGCGGGGCTGGTGACGCAACTCAGCGGCCTGCGCTGGCTGCTGGCCGCGCTGCTGCTGGGGGCGGCGCTGCTGATGGCCGCCCAGGCCGCGGGCCTGCTGCCGGAGCGCTGGCGCCCCGCCCGCCTGCCGCGCCTGCCTGCCCTATCCGGGCCCGGGGGGCGGCTTTCCGCCCTGGTCGGCTGGCTGCTGGCCGCGCCGGGGGGCTGGCGGGGGGTAGGGCTCGGCCTCGCCCTGTCGGCCTTGCCCTGCGGCCTGCTCTATGCGGCGCTGGCGGGGGCGGCGGCGACGGGCTCCGCGCTGGCGGGGGCCATCGCCATGGCGGCCTTCGTCGCCGGCACCATCCCCGCCCTGGTCGGCGTCGCCCTGATGGGGCGGCTGTTCCTGCGCCGCGCCGGGGCGGGGTTGAGGCTGGCGGGGGCGGCGCTGTTCGCCCTGAATGCGGCGGTGCTGGCCGGGATGGCGTGGCGGCTTGTCGCTTGATGGTTTTTTGCGCGATATTCTTCATCACTACACAACCAATGGTGGCATAAACACCTCGCGACCCCAGAAGACGGGATCGCGATGTCGGCCTCGCCCCCCCCGGTCACGGCCAGCGGGACCGTGCCGGGCACCATCCATGAGAATGCAGGTTCCGGAGACTGGCAGGCCACGCTGACCCTCTCAGGCGGCGCGCTGGATCTCGTGCTCATCGGGCCGGATGCAGCGCTGTTCGACCTCGCCTTCGACCGGGCGCGCCAGGCCGCGATCATCACCCCGGCGCAGTCCTTCGACGCCGAGGCGATCGGCCCGGCGGTCTTCACCCTCGCCTTCGATGTCCTGACCGCTGCGGGCTGGCAGCGCCTGTCGCAGAGCTGGCAGGTCGCGCTGCTGGACCATGACGACACGCCGCCCGAGGCGCTTCGCTTCGTCTCCGGCGGCGCCGTGATGGCGAATGAGCCGGGCGCGGTCATCGGCATCCTGTCCGCGACCGATCCCGATACCGCCGGCCCGCTGCATTACGCTGTCGCCTGGCCCGACGACGCCTTCTTCACCATCGCGGGCGATGTGCTGCGCCTGCGGGATGGGATCGACCTGCTGGGGCAGGGCGGCACCACCCGCCATGTGCTGGTCACGGTCTTCGACGGCTTCCACCTGGCCGCCTTCAGCCTGCCGGTGGAGGTGCTGGCCCCTGGCGCGCCCGTGACGGTGCGGGAAGGCGGCGCGGGGGCCGATACGCTGGCCGGCACCGCCGGGCGGGACCTGCTGCTGGGGCTGGGTGGCGCGGATTCCCTGGCTGGCGGGGATGGTGCCGATATCCTCGAAGGCTGGGCGGGCGCCGACACGCTGGATGGCGGCCCGGGCGACGATACGCTCGAAGGCGGCGAGGACGCCGACCGCCTGCTGGGCGGTGCGGGGGCCGACCGGCTGCACGGTGCGGCCGCCAATGACACGTTGGATGGCGGCACCGGCCACGACACGCTCGATGGCGGGGAGGGTGCGGACAGCCTCCATGGCGGGGATGGCAACGACCTGGCGCGCGGCGGCGGCGGCGCCGACACGCTTCATGGCAGCGCGGGCGATGACACGCTGGAGGGGATGGCGGGAGGCGACCATCTCGACGGGTCCTCGGGCAACGACCTGCTCGATGGCGGCGAGGGGGCGGACTCACTGCGTGGTGGCAGCGGCGATGACCTGCTTTGGGGTGGGGAGGGCGCCGATACGCTCAATGGCGACGGCGGCGCCGATACGCTGGTCGGCGGGGAGGGCGACGACACCTATCTGCTCACCGCGCCCGGCGCCGTGATTGTCGAGGAGCCGGGCGAGGGCTTCGACACGATGGTGCCCCGCTTCGTCGCCGCCATCCTGCCGGGGATCGAGCGGCTGCGGATCGGGTCCGGCGCCGGCAACCTGACTGCCAGCGGCAGCGCGCGGCCCGATGTGCTGGTGGGCAATGAGGGCGCCAACCTGCTGGCGGGTGGAGAGGGCGCCGACACGCTCGATGGCGCTGCCGGCGACGACACGCTGGACGGCGAAGCGGGGGAGGATTCGCTGCTCGGCAGGGATGGCAACGACCTGCTGCGCGGCGGCGATGGCGCCGACCGGCTGGATGGTGGCGCGGGCGCCGACACGCTCGAAGGCGGCGCGGCCGGGGACAGTTTAGCCGGCGCGGCGGGCGCGGACCATCTGCGCGGCGAGGCCGGCGCCGACAGCCTCGATGGCGGCGAGGATGCCGATACGCTCGATGGCGGCGACGACGCTGACACGCTGCGCGGCGCCGCCGGGGCCGACAGCCTCGCCGGCGGGGATGGTGCCGATATCCTCGAAGGCGGGACGGAGGCCGACACGCTGCTCGGCGGCGCCGGTGCCGACACGCTGCTGGGCGGGGATGGCGGCGACTTGATGCTGGGCGGAGAGGGGACGGACCTGCTCGATGGCGGCAACGGCGACGACACGCTCGATGGCGGCGCGGAGGCTGACACGCTGCGCGGCGCGGCCGGCGCCGACAGCCTGACCGGCGGCCCCGGCGCCGACCTTCTGGAAGGGGGCACGGAGGCCGATACCCTGGCCGGCGGCGCGGATCGCGACACGCTGGATGGCGGCGATGGCGACGACCTCCTGCTCGGCGGCGATGGCGCCGACCGATTGCGCGGCGGCGCGGGCAACGACCAGCTGCGCGGCGAGGCGGGGGACGACCTGCTGGAAGGTGGCGATGGCGCCGATCGCCTGGAAGGCGGGGAGGGTCGCGACCTGCTGGCCGGCGGCCCCGGGGCCGATGCGGTGCTTGGCGGCGCCGGGGACGACCTGATCGCGGGCGGGGCCGATAACGATGCGCTCGACGGCGGCGAGGGCAACGACCTGCTGTTCGGCGATGGCGGGGCGGACCTGCTGCTCGGGGGCGCCGGCGACGACACCCTGTCCGGCGGCGCGGGCAACGACACGCTGGAAGGCGGGCCGGGCCGTGACCGGCTGGATGGCGGCCCTGGCGACGACCTGCTGCGCGCCGGCCCGGATGGCGGGGCGGAACTGCGCGGCGGGGAAGGCGCGGACACGCTCGATGCCTGGGCGGCTGCCATGCCGGGCCATGTGCTGATCGGCGGGATCGGCAACGACACCTATCTGGTGCGCGGCGCGGCCGATCTGGTGATCGAGGAAGCCGGCGGCGGCATCGACACGATCTTCACCCTGGCGCCGAGCGGGCGGGTCCTCATGCCGTCGAATATCGAGGTGCTGGTGCTGCTCGGCGGGGCGACGCAAGTGGTCGGCAACGGCCTGTCCAACCGGATCGTCGGCAATGACCTGCCCAATATCCTGCTGGGCGGTGACGGCGCGGATACGCTGGAGGGGCGGGGCGGCAACGACACGCTGCATGGCGGGGCGGGCGACGACATCTTCGTCTTCGGCCCCGGCCAGGGCCATGATGTGGTGCGCGACTTCGAGAGTGGCTTCGACATGATCCGCGTCAGCGGCTTCGCGACGCCGGCCGAGGCCCATGCGGCGCTGCGCGCGCTGCCGGGCGGCGGGCTGGAACTCGTCTTTCCCGGCGGCGGCGTGGTGTTCGAAGGCGCCACGCCGGGCGCGATCAGGCCCTTCGATATCCTGATCGGCTAGGCGTCCGGCGTCCGCGCCTACCTCACGATGTCCCGGTACGCATGCCAGGTCGCATGCCCGATCAGCGGCAGCACCAGCGCGAGGCCGAGGAAGAACGGCACCAGCGCCATCGCGGTGAACACCACGATCAGCCCCGCCCAGAACGCCATCGCCCGCCAATTGTCGAGCGTCGCGCGGATCGAGATCACGATCGCCTCGAAAGCGGAGATGTCGCGGTCCACGATCATCGGGATCGACACGGCGGAAACAGCAAAGGCAACCGTCGCCAGCACGAAGCCGACGCCCGTGCCGATCAGCAGGAAGGGCAGCAACTGGTCCGACCGCAGCATCGCCGCCGGCAGATGTTCCAGCGTCGGCGCGAAGCCCATGCCGAAGAAGATCGCGAAGATCAGCCCCGCCATCCGCACCCAGAACAGGTTGATGACCAGCAGCACCGCGCCCATCAGCGCCAGCTGCGGGGCGTTGCGACGGAAGGCGCCGAAGGCGATGCCGAGCGAGGTGGCCTCACCCGCCTCGCGCCGGCGCGATGTCTCATACAATCCGGCGGCGACGACGGGGCCTACCAGGAAGAAGCCCGCCACCGCCGGCAGCACGGCCCAGGTCGCGCCCGCCGCGAGCAGCAGCATCACCAGCGACCATCCGGCGACGACCACCGCGCCGCCATAGAAGAAGCCGATATGCGGCGTCGCCATCAGGTCGCGCCAGCCGGCCTCAAGCCACGTCCAGGGCCGATCATTCGGCACCAGCTGGATGCGGACCGCCTGCGATGCGGTGGCCTGTTCCGTCGTCTCATCCATCTGCCTGCCACCCCCCCAACGGCCGCGCGCCATGTGCGGAGAGTAGAAGCGAAGCGTCGTCGCCGGACTTGATCCTGATCAAGGACGTGACCTTCGTGGGAGGGTTTTCTGCCGGAACGTGCTGGTCGGCTCGCGACCTCGGCGCGCGGAGGGGAGATCCGACCTCATGTCTGCAACAGGCTTTTCCGCTGCGCTGGCGGGACCCGTAACGGGATCGCGCGCCGCCATGCGGAGCGAGGCTTACATCGAGGCGCCGATCCGCGCCTTCGCGATCGCCACCGTCTTCTGGGGCGTGGTGGGCTTCCTGATGGGGGTGCTGATCGCCTCCCAGCTCGCCTGGCCGCTGCTCAACCTCGATCTCGAATGGACGACCTTCGGGCGGCTGCGGCCGGTCCATACCAGCGCTGTGATCTTCGCCTTCGGCGGCAATGCGCTGTTGTGCACCTCGCTCTATGTCGTGCAGCGCACCTGCCGCGCGCGGCTGTTCGGCGGGGAGCCGATGGGGTGGTTCCTGTTCTGGGGCTACCAATTCGTGATCGTCGCCGCGGCGCTGGGCTATGTGCTCGGCGTCACGCAGGGCAAGGAATACGCCGAGCCCGAATGGTATGTGGATCTGTGGCTGACGGTGGTGTGGCTGCACTACTTGGTCGCCTTCGGCGGCACGATCCTTCGCCGCGAGGAACCACATATCTACGTCGCGAACTGGTTCTACCTGGCCTTCATCGTGACCGTCGCGATGCTGCATATCGGGAACAACCTGGCGCTGCCGATCACGCTCGGCCATTCCAAATCCTACGGCCTGGCATCAGGCGTGCAGGATGCGATGATCCAATGGTGGTACGGCCACAACGCGGTGGGCTTCTTCCTGACCGCGGGCTTCCTCGGGATGATGTACTACTTCATCCCGAAGCAGGCTGACCGGCCGGTCTATTCCTACCGGCTGTCCATCGTGCATTTCTGGTCGCTGATCTTTCTCTATATCTGGGCGGGTCCGCACCACCTGCACTACACCGCGCTGCCGGATTGGGCGCAGACGCTCGGCATGGTGTTCTCGATCATGCTGTGGATGCCGTCCTGGGGCGGCATGATCAACGGCGTGATGACGCTGTCCGGCGCGTGGGACAAGCTGCGAACCAATCCCAGCTTGCGCTTCACCGTCACCTCGCTCGGCTTCTACGGCATGTCCACCTTCGAAGGGCCGGTCATGTCCATCAAGGCCGTGAACAGCCTGTCGCACTACACCGACTGGACCATCGGGCATGTGCATTCGGGCGCGATGGGCTGGGTGGGCTTCGTCACCTTCGGCGCACTCTACTACCTGTTCCCGAAGCTCTGGAACAAGAAGGCGCTCTACTCCGACCGGCTGGTGTCCTGGCACTTCTGGATCGCGACGCTCGGCATCGTTCTCTACATCACCGCGATGTGGGTGTCGGGCATCCTGCAGGGCCTGATGTGGCGCGCCTATGACGAGAACGGCTTCCTGCAATACAGCTTCATCGAGACGGTGGCGGCGATGTACCCGTACTACGCCATCCGCGTCCTCGGCGGCCTGCTGTATCTCAGCGGCGCGCTGATCATGGTCTATAATTTGTGGATGACCGTCACCCGCGGCGAGCAGGCGGAGGCGGTCGCCACTCCTGCCCCTGTCGCCGCCGTGCCGGCCGCGGCCGCGTGAAGGGGGCACGGCGATGAAGTGGTTCAATCACGGGCTGATCGAGAAGAACCTGATCCTGATGGGCGTGCTCACGCTCATCACGGTCTCGATCGGCGGGCTCGCGCAGATCGTGCCGCTGTTCACGGTCGCGTCCACCATCGAACGGGTGGAGGGCATCCGCCCCTACACGCCGCTCGAACTCGCGGGGCGCAACATCTACATCCGGGAAGGCTGCTACACCTGCCACAGCCAGATGATCCGCCCCTTCCGCGATGAGTTGGAACGCTACGGGCATTTCTCCCTGGCGGCGGAAAGCATGTACGACCACCCCTTCCAATGGGGATCGAAGCGCACGGGCCCCGATCTCGCGCGCGTCGGCGGGCGGTATTCGGATGACTGGCAGGCCGCGCATCTGCGCGACCCGCGCGCGGTGGTGCCTGAGAGCATCATGCCGCCCTACGCCTTCCTCGACCGGCCGCTGAACTACACGGATATCCAGCAACATCTGCGCGCGAAGCGCGCGATCGGCGTGCCCTATACCGAGGAGATGGTGGCGAATGCCCGCGCCGACCTGGAAGCGCAGGCGCGGCCGGATCGCGATGCGTCCGACTTCCAGGGTCGCTACGCCCGCGCCCGCCAGGCCGCCTTCGACGGCGACCCGAACCGGATCACGGAGATGGACGCGCTGGTCGCCTATCTGCAGATGCTCGGCACGCTCGTGCAGTTCCGCGACGTGACCCCCGAACAGCTGCGGCAGCAGTAAGGAGGCATCGGATGTTGGACACCCTCGCTTCCATGCAATCCACGCTCTCCACGCTGTGGGTCGTGTGGTTCTTCGTCCTGTTCACCGGGATCATCCTCTACGTGATGTCCCCCTGGCGGAAGCGCGGCTACGAACGCGCGGGCGACATCCCGCTGCGAGACGAGCCGCCCGCGCGCCAGCGGCGCGACGAGCGGCCGTCCTCCGCCGCCAACGGAGGTCGCTGACATGCCGACCAAGATCGAGAAGGACGCCGTCACCGGCACCGAGACCACGGGCCATGAGTGGGACGGGCTGAAGGAACTCAACACGCCGCTGCCGAAATGGTGGCTCTATCTGCTGTATCTCACCATCGCCTTCTCGGCGGTGTGGGTCGTGCTCTATCCGGCTTTCCCGGTGAAGGGCTGGACCGGCCTGACCGGCTGGGTAGCGCGAGAGGCGGTGACGCAGGATGTCGCGGCGGCGCAGGCGCGCATGGCGCCGATGATGGACCGCATCCGCGCGACGACGCCCGACCAGATCGCGGCGGATGGCCAGCTGCGCGCCTTCGCCATGGCGGGCGGGCGCATTGCCTTCGCCAATAACTGCGCCGGCTGCCATGGCGCGGGCGGGCAGGGTGCGCCGGGCGGCTTCCCGTCGCTGGCGGATGACGATTGGATCTGGGGCGGCACGCATGACGCCATCCGCCACGCCATCCTGCACGGCATCCGCGCGGGCGAGAGCGAGGAGGAACGGCAGAGCATGATGCCGCGCTTCGTGGCCGATGGGGTGCTGACCCACGCCCAGGCCTCCGACGCGGCGGAATTCGTGCTGTCCTTGTCGGGCCGCGCGAGCGATGCCGGCGCCGCATCCCGCGGCCAGGCGATCTATGCCGAGAATTGCGCCAGCTGCCATGGCGATGGCGGGGAGGGGAATCGCGATGTCGGCGCCCCGCGCCTGTCGGACCGCGTGTGGCTCTACGGCGGCGACAGGGCCTCGATCGCGCGCAGCATCGCCAATCCGCGGATGGGCGTGATGCCGTCCTGGGGCGGTCGGCTCGATCCCGCCATCGTCAACATGCTGACCGTCTATGTCCACGCCCTTGGCGGTGGGGAAGATTGAATGGCGGGCGGATCGCTCCGACGCCGTCGCAACGGTCTGGGGAGACCGACGTCATGAACGACGTCCGCGCGAAGGGGAAGGTGCAGCCGCCGGGGGGCGCGACCCCGGCGGCTGACCAGCCTCTCTATGCCAGCCACCAGAAGGTCTATCCGAAGGCGGTCACCGGCACGGTGCGGCGCGTGAAATGGGCGGTGCTCATCGCCTGCCTCGGCCTTTATTACCTCATCCCCTGGATCCGCTGGGACCGCGGGCCGGATGCGCCGAACCAGGCCGTGCTGGTCGATATGGGCCATGGCCGCCTGTATTTCTTCTTCTTCGAAATCTGGCCGCAGGAGGTCTATTTCCTCACGGGCCTGCTGGTGCTGGGCGCGATCGGGCTGTTCGCCGCGACATCGCTGTTCGGCCGCGTCTGGTGCGGCTTCACCTGCCCGCAGACGGTCTGGACCGATCTGTTCATGTGGGTCGAACGCCTGATCCAGGGCGACCGCAACGAACGCATGAAGCTGGACAAGGGGCCCTGGACGGCCGCCAAGTGGCGCAAGAAGGCGCTGACCCATGCCGCCTGGATCGCCATCGCGGCGGCAACCGGCGGCGCCTGGATCATGTATTTCCGCGACGCGCCGACCGTGGTCCTCGAATTGCTGACCCTCACCGCGAGCAAGGAGGTCTTCTTCTTCTTCGCGCTGTTCACCGGCACCACCTATCTCCTGGCGGGCTGGGCGCGGGAACAGGTCTGCACCTATATGTGCCCCTGGCCGCGCTTCCAGGCCGCGATGCTCGATGAGAATTCGCTTGTCGTCTCCTACCGCGCCTGGCGCGGGGAACCGCGCGGCAAGCTGAAGGAACAGGGCCACGGCGACTGCGTGGATTGCGGCGCCTGCGTGCATGTCTGCCCGACGGGCATCGACATTCGTGACGGCCAGCAGATGGAATGCATCGGCTGCGGGCTCTGCATCGATGCCTGCGACGACATCATGACGCGGCTGGACAAGCCCACGGGCCTCATCGCCTTCGAGACGCTGGGCAACCTCGCCGCCGCCGAAGCCGCGACGAAGCCGATGCCGCCCTGCGCGGCGCGCACCGCGGCGGGGATGGGGGCGCGGCAGATGCCGCGCTTCATCCGCCCGCGCACCATCATCTATGCCGGCGTGCTTGGCGCCGTGATGGCGGTGATGCTGGGCGCCTGGCTAATGCGGCAGGATGTGACGCTGTCCGTCCTGCGCGACCGCGCGCCGTTGTTCGTGCATCTGTCCGATGGCGGCATCCGCAACGCCTATACGCTGAAGATCGCCAACAAGCGGCGCGAGGCCGGGGAGCTGGTGCTGGTGCTGGACAGCACGGCGCCGCTGCGCCTGACCGTGCAGGAAGCCGAGGCGATCGGGCCCAACCGCTTCCGCGTCACGACGCGCGCCGACGGCATCACCGAATGGCGTGCCCTGGCCACGCTGCCGCCGGGCCAGCCCGGCCGCGCCTCGACGCCCGTTACCTTCCGCCTGCTCGATGCGCGCGGCCGCACCGTGACCCGCACCAGCAGCGTCTTCCTGGGGCCGAAATGACATGAGCGACAATACCCTGTCCCGCCCCCGCGACTTCGACCCGAACCGTAGCCGCTGGATCCCCTGGGTCTTCGTCGGCGGCATGACGGTCGTCGTGCTGGTCAATCTGGTGCTGGTCTATGCCGCGCTCTCGACCTTCACCGGCGTCACCACCGGCCGGTCCTATGATCGCGGCCGCGCCTATAACCGGGTGCTGGAGGAAGCGGCGCGGCAGGATGCGCTGGGCTGGTCGGCGCGCGTCACGCTGGATGGCGGCCTGCTGAGCGTGGTCGCAACCGACCGGGAAGGGCTGCCGGTCGGCGGCCGCGTGCAGGGCGTGCTGCATCGGCCGCTGGAAGGTGCCGAAATCCCGCTCGATTTCGCCGCCGCCGGCCCCGGCCGCTTCATCGCCGAAGCCGCGCCACCCGCAACCGGCCAATGGGAAGCGCGGCTGACGCTGTTCGGGGCGCGCGATGAGCGGCTGGAGATCCGCCAGCGGCTGGTCATCCGATGACCGTCGCGGCCGGCTTCCGCGAAGGGCTTGCGCCCGGCCAGGCCGGCCTCTCGCGCGCGACCTGCGTGCATTGCGCGGCGCCGCTGATGCCCGGCCAGGGCGAGTTCTGCTGCACCGGCTGCGCCGGCGCCCATGCGCTGGTGCGCGGCCTCGGCCTTGATGCCTTCTACCGGCGGCGAGAGACCGCGGCCGGCATGCTGCGCCCGCCCGAGACTGTCGCCGCCGATCCCGGCGCCACTGATTTCGCCGCCCATGCGCGCGACAAGGGCGGCGGCGTGATGGAACTCGACCTGATCGTCTCCGGCCTGACGTGCGGGGCCTGTGTGTGGCTGCTGGAACAGGCGCTGGCCGCCGAGCCCGATGTGATCAAGGCGCGCGCGAGCCTCTCGGCGCGGCGCTTCACCATCGCCTGGCGCGGCGATGCGGCGCGGGCGCGAGCCTTCGCGGCGCTGGTCGCGCGACTGGGCTTCCGGGCCGCGCCCTGGTCCCCCGCCTGCCTGCGCGCGACGGAGGATGCGGAAGGCCGCGCGCTGGTCCGCGCGCTCGGCATCGCGGCCTTCGGGTCGATGAATGTGATGCTGGTCTCGATCGCGGTCTGGGTCGGCACCGACATGGAAGCCGCGACGCGGCACATGATGCATTGGCTGGCGGCGCTGATCGCGCTGCCCACGGTGCTGGTGGCGGGGCTGCCCTTCTACCGATCCGCCTGGGGCGCGATCCGCGCCGGGCGCGTCAACATGGACCTCGCCATTTCCATCGGCGTGGTGATGGCGACGCTGATGTCCTTCTCCGAGACGCTGCGGAACGGGGACTACACCTGGTTCGATGGCGCGACCTCTCTGCTTGCGCTGCTGCTGGCTGGGCGCGTGCTGGACCGCGCGATGCGCCGCCGCGCGCGGCAGGCGGTGGCGGAATTGCTGGCGCTGCAGGATGGCGCGGTCTCGCTGCGGCTGGCGGATGGCACGACGCGGCAGGTGCCGGCGGAGAATGTGCGCGCCGGCGATGTCGTGCTGGTCGCAGCCGGGGAGAGGCTGCGGCTAGACGGGGTCGCGCAGGACCCTGTTGTGCTCGACACCTCCGCCACCACCGGCGAGAGCCTGCCGCGGGAGATCCCGCCGGGGGATGCGCTGCCGGCCGGCGCGGTGAATATGGGCCAGCCCTTCCCGATGACCGTCACGGCCGCTGCGCGCGACGGGTCGCTGGCGCAACTCGCGCGGCTGCTGGAACGCGCCGAGCAGGGGCGGGGGCGCTTCGTCTCCATCGCCGACAGGGCGGCGCGGGCCTATGTGCCCGTGGTGCTGGCGATCTCCGCCGCGACCTTCCTTGGCTGGTGGTTGTGGATGGGGGTCGCGTGGCAGGCGGCGCTGGTGCCGGCTGTGGCGGCGCTGATCGTGACCTGCCCCTGTGGGCTCGCCATCGCCGTGCCGGCGGTGCAGGTCGCGGCCGTGGGCGCGCTGTTCCGCCACGGCGTGCTGGTGGCGTCCCCCACCGCGCTGGAACGGCTGGCGAGCGCGGATCACGCGCTGCTCGACAAGACCGGCACGCTGACCGAAGGCCGGCCCGAGCTGATCTCGGATGAGACAATCGACCCGGGCATCCTGCGCGAAGCCGCGGCGATGGCCCGTGCCAGCCGCCACCCCCTGGCCCAGGCGCTGGTCCGCGCCTGCCCCGATGCGCCGGTGCTGGACGGGGTGCGGGAGATCACGGGGCGGGGGCTGGTGCGCGGCGCGCTCCGCCTCGGCAGCCCCGCCTTCTGCGGCCTGCCCGAGGATCCCGGCTCGGGGATGCTGATGGTGTATTGCGCCGCGGGCGAAGCGCCGGTCGTCTTCCGCTTCGCCGACCGGCTGCGCGCAGATGCGGGCGTGGCGGTGGCGGAATTGCAGAAGCTTGGCTTCGCAACCGAATTGCTGTCGGGCGATGGCGCCGGCGCGGTGGAGGCCGCGGCCGCCGCGACCGGCATCGGCCCCTGGCAGGCGCGCGCGACACCGTCCGACAAGGCCGAACGGGTGGAGGCCCTGCGCGCCGCCGGGCATCGCCCGCTGATGGTCGGCGACGGCATCAACGACGCCGCCGCGCTTAGCCTCGCGCATGTCTCGGTCAGCCCTGGCTCGGGCACCGATCTGGCGCAGGCGGCATCCGACATCGTGCTGCGGGGGGAAGGGCTCACGGCGCTGCCGCTGGCGGTGCGCGTGGCGCAGCGGGCCCAGCGCCTGGCGCGGCAGAACATCGCCTTCAGCATCGCCTATAATGTGGTGGCCGTGCCGCTCGCGGTGCTCGGCTTCGTCACGCCGCTGATCGCGGCGCTGGTGATGGCCAGTTCGTCCATCATCGTGATCCTCAACGCGCTCCGCGCGGGGAAGGAGGCTGCGTCGTGAACGCCCTTGTCTTCCTAGTTCCTGCCGCGCTTGTGCTGGGCCTGCTCGGCCTTGCGCTGTTCCTCTGGACGCTGAAGTCGCGCCAGTACGACGACCTCGACGGCGCGGCCAGCCGCATCCTGTTCGACGACACACCAAGGAAGGACGACACGCCATGACTTATTTCATCGTCTTCGGCGCCATCCTGGCCGTGATCGGCCTCGCGGCGATCTCAGTTGCCGAGGAAGTGGGCCTGATGCTGTTTGGCTATGGGCTGTTCGGCTTCGGCGTGTTCTTCGCGCTGTTCCTGGTGAAGCGGCATTTCGATCACCAGGATGGCACCGCACGCCCCTGATCGCGCGGCTTTCGGGCCACGGGGGCAGGATGTTGCGGATCCGAGTGGAATGGGCGAAGCTCGTTGCACCGGCGGATCGCCGGGATGGAGAGATGGCCGATGAAGCTTCCGCGCATCCTGTTGGCTGCCGCCTTGTTCGCGCCCGCGCTTGCCGTCGCCCAGCCTGCCGTGGTCGGCGCGAGTGCCGAACGCAGCGCCGTCGTCGAAAGCGTGAACGCGCAGGAACGCTCCGTTCTGCTGCGCGGCCAGGACGGCACGCTCGCCACCGTCATCCTCGGCCCGCAGGTCCGGAACTTCGCGCAGATCCGCCCGGGTGACCGGGTGGTCACCACGGTGACGGAGGCCATCGCCGTCTCCCTCGCCCGCCCCGATGGGCGCGGCCCGGTCGGGGCGGCCGAAGCCATTGTCCGCGCGCCGGAGGGCGCGCGCCCCGGGGTCGCCTATACCGATGCCCAGCGCATGCGGGTGCGGATCGAGGGTATCGACCTCGGCCGTAACTCCGTCGCCTATGTCGACCCTGCCGGAACGCGCCGCGAGGTGCGGGTCCAGACGCCGGAGATGCGCCGTTTCATGCGAACCCTGAACCCGGGCGATGAGGTGGATGTGGTCTTCGTCGAATCCATCTCGGTCCGCGTCCTTCCCCCCGGCGGCTGACCCCCCCGCCGCCCATAGCGGGTGCGTCCTCTGGCCAAGGCGGCCCGGCCTTCCCATAGTCGTGGCAAGGAATCCGGGAGACGTCCCATGGGCAGCCTGCAGCGCCCCGAAGCCTCGCTTGAGGACAGGTGGAAGGCGGCGGGCGAGCCCGTCGTGATGACGGGCATCCAGGCGCTGGTGCGCCTGCCGCTGTTGCGCCGGCAGATGGATGCCGCGCTGGGCTGGAACACGGCGGGCTATATCAGTGGCTATCGCGGATCGCCGATCGGCGGCTACGACCAGCTGCTGCTGAAGGAAGAAGCGCGGCTGAAGGCGGCGAATATCGTCTTCAATCCCGGGCTGAACGAGGAACTGGCCGCGGCGGCGGTCTGGGGTACGCAGCAGGTCCACCTGTCCCCCGGCGCGCGGCATGAGGGTGTCTTCGGCATCTGGTACGGCAAGGGCCCCGGTACGGATCGCAGCGGCGATGTGCTGCGCCACGCCAATTCCGCCGGCACCACGCCGAAGGGCGGCGTGCTGGCGCTGTCGGGCGACGATCCGGCCGCCAAATCCTCCACCGTCACCTCCGGCTGCGAGGTCACCTTCCAGGATGTGGAGATCCCGCTGCTCAACCCGGCCGAGGTGGCGGAGGTGCTGGAATTCGGCGTGAAGGGCCTCGCGCTCAGCCGCTTCGCCGGCACCTGGGTGGGGCTGAAATGCGTCGCCGAGACGATGGATGCCAGCGCGACGCTCCGCGTCGATCCGGCCGCCTATGCCACCGCCGCGCCGCGCTTCGACATGCCGGAAGATGGCGTCCATCTTCGCATCCCCGACCCCGCGGTGGCGCAGGAACGGCGGCTGCGCTTGTTCAAGCTGCCGGCGGCCAGCGCCTTCGCGCGCGCCAATGGCTTCGACCGCCTTGTGGTGGACAGCCCCAATGCCCGCTTCGGCATCGCCGTGCGCGGCAAGGCTTTCGCCACGCTGCGCCAGGCGCTGGCCGATGCCGGCATCGCGCCGGACTTCGCCCGCGCCAATGGGCTTCGCATCTGGAAGGTCGGGCTGGCCTGGCCGCTGGATGCCGAAGGCGCGCGCGCCTTCGCGCAGGGGCTGGAGGAAGTGCTGGTGATCGAGGATCGCCGCGCCTTCCTGGAGCCGCAGCTGAAGGATGCGCTCTATCCGCTCGCCACGCGTCCGCGCGTGGTCGGCAAGCGCGATGAGCGCGGGGCGCCGCTGCTGTCGGAACTCGGCGAACTCGATTCCGCGCAGATCCTGCGCGCGCTCGCGCAGCGCCTGCCGCCGGCGCTTCGTACCGAGGCGCTGGCCGCCCGGCTGCGGGAGATCGAGGCGCTGGAACGCGGCGCGGCGGACCCGCTGGTCGCGCGCGATCCCTTCTTCTGTCCGGGCTGCCCGCACAACACCAGCACGCGCGTGCCCGAAGGCTCGCGTGGCCTGGCCGGCATCGGCTGCCATTGGCTGGTCACCAAGATGCCGGAACGGGAGACCGGCGCCTTCACCCAGATGGGTGGGGAAGGCGCGCCCTGGCTCGGCATCGCGCCCTTCACGGATGAGAAGCACGTCTTCGTGAATATCGGCGACGGGACCTGGGCGCATAGCGGCTCGCTCGCGCTGCGCGCCGCCGTCGCGGGCGGGGCGAACATCACCTACAAGGTGCTGGTGAATTCCGCCGTCGCGATGACCGGCGGGCAGCATGTCGAAGGCGATCCCGGCGTGCCGCGCATCGCCGCCCAGATCCGGGCGGAAGGCGTCCAGCGCATCGCCATCGTCTCCGACGATCCGGACCGCCACCGGGGCGATCCGGAGATCCCGGCCGGCGTCACCTTCCACCCGCGCGCGGAACTGGATGCGGTGCAGAAGGCGCTGCGGGAGAGCCCTGGCGTCTCCGCCCTGATCTATGACCAGGAATGCGCCACCGAACGCCGCCGGAAGCGCAAGCGCGGCACCGCCGCACTCGCCACGCGCCGCGCCGTGATCAATCCGCGCGTATGCGAGGATTGCGGCGAATGCTCCCGCGTCTCCAACTGCATCGCGGTGGAACCGCTGGCGACGCCATGGGGCCGCAAGCGCCGGATCGACCAATCCGCCTGCAACCAGGACCTGTCCTGCGTGCAGGGGTTCTGCCCGTCCTTCGTCACGCTGGTCGGCGCGGAGCCCGCCAGGCCACAGGCCATCGCGACGCCGGATGGCGCCTTGCCCGATCCGACGCTGCCGGAGCCGGTGGATGGACGCGCCTGGAACATCCTGGTCGCCGGCGTCGGCGGGCAGGGTGTCACGGCGCTCGGTGCGATCCTCGCAATGGCGGCGCATGTCGATGGCCGCGCGACCCGCAGCGTGGACACGCTCGGCTTCGCGCAGAAGGGCGGCGGGGTCTATGTGCAGCTGCGCATCGGCCGCCCCGGCGCGGGGGAGGAGACGATCCCCGCGCCGCGCATCGGCGCGGGCCAGGCCGATCTGCTGATCGCCTCCGACATGGTGGTCGCGCATGGGCGCAATGCGCGCCCGCTGCTCGGCCGTGACCGCAGCGTCGCCATCGTGAATGCCGACATGGCGCCGACCGCGAGTTTCGTGCGCGATACCGCCACCCGCTACGACACGCAGGCGATGCTGGACAGCCTGCGCGATGCCTGCCACGAGACCCACGCGCTGCACGCCTCGGCCGAGGTGGTTCGGGCGCTGGGCGATGCGATCCATCTGAATATCTGGCTGCTCGGCGTCGCCTTCCAGCGCGGGCTGGTGCCGATCTCGGCCGCCGCGATCGAGCAGGCGATCCGCCTGAATGGCGCGCAGGTGGAGCGCAACCTCGCCGCCTTCGCGCTCGGTCGCCGCGCGCTGCTTGATGGGATGGAGGCTGCGCCGGCGCCGCCCGAGACGCTGGATGCGTTGGTGGCGCGCTGCGTCGCGGATCTCACCGACTACCAGGATGCGCGCTACGCCGCCCGCTACGCGGACTTCGTCGCGAAGGTGCGCGCGGCGGAAGCGCCGCTGGGCGCGGAGCGCCTGTCGCACGCGGTGGCGGTGCAGCTGCATCGCCTGATGGCCTTCAAGGATGAATACGAGGTCGCGCGGCTGCATAGCCTGCCCGCATGGCGCGCCCAGCTTGCCCGCGATTTTGCGGGCACCCCGCGCATCGAGCTGAACCTGGCCCCGCCGATGCTGTCGAAGACGGACCCGAACAGCGGCCTGCCGGCCAAGCGCCGCTTCGGGCCGTGGATGCTCTCGGCCATGGGCCTGCTGCGGCACGGCAAGGCGCTGCGCTTCACGCCGCTAGACCCCTTCGGCCACACCGAGGAGCGGCGGATGGAACGCGCGCTGATCGAGGACTACCGTAGGGCGATCGAGGGATTCCTGCCGAAGCTTGCTGGCGCGAACCACGCCGCGATCTGCGATTGGGCCGAGGCCGCCGCCGGCATCAAGGGCTTCGGCCCGATCAAGGCGCGCAACGTGGTGAAGGTCCGCGCGCGCTGGCAGGAGATCGCGGCGGGGCTGTAGGTGGCGCCGCTGGATGTCGGAGGCTGGTCGCGCCCCCACCCGCCCTCGCGGCATACCGCGTGGGCGGGAGGGGGCCCGACCCACCTGCCAGACGCAGAGGAACGCCCGAATGCCACCCGATGAGGCCGCCGCCTTCGACCTGCCCGAGGCCACGCGCGAACTCCGCGACGTGGCGCTGGCCTTCGCCCGCGACCGGCTCGCGCCCCACGCCCAGGAGTGGGATGAACGTCGGCACCTGCCCGTCGATGTGCTGCGCGAAGCCGCCGGCCTCGGCATGGCCGGTCTCTATGTGCGGGAGGATTCGGGCGGCGCCGGTCTCTCGCGGTTGGATGCGGCTGTGGTGTTCGAGGCGCTGGCGACCGGCTGCCCGACCATCTCCGCCTTCCTGTCCATCCACAACATGGTCGCCTGGATGATCGACAGCTTCGGCAGCGACGCGCAGCGCGCGGCCTGGCTGCCAAGCCTGCTGACGATGGAGAAGATCGCCAGCTACTGCCTGACGGAGCCCGGCGCTGGCAGCGACGCCGCGGCGCTGTCCACGCGTGCCGTGCGGGACAACCAGGGCTATGTGCTGAACGGTGTGAAGCAGTTCATCAGCGGCGCGGGCGTGTCGGATCTCTACCTGACCATGGTCCGCACCGGCGGGCCGGGCGCCCATGGCATCTCCGCGCTGCTGGTGCCGAAGGATGCGCCTGGTCTGTCCTTTGGTGCCAATGAGAAGAAGATGGGCTGGAACGCCCAGCCCACGCGCCAGGTGATCTTCGAGGATGCGCGCATCGCCGCCGATGCACTGCTGGGCGAGGAAGGGCAGGGGTTCCGCTTCGCCATGGCGGGGCTCGATGGCGGCAGGCTCAACATCGGCGCGTGCAGCCTGGGCGGCGCGCAACGCGCGCTTGAGATCGCGCTGGCCTATGTGAAGGAACGCCGCGCCTTCGGGCAGGCGGTGGAGAGGTTCCAGGCCACGCAGTTCCGCCTGGCCGACATGGCGACGGAGCTGGAGGCGGCGCGCACCCTGCTCTGGCGCGCCTGCGCGAAGCTCGACACGAAGGCGCCCGACGCCACCGCCTTCTGCGCCATGGCCAAGCGCTTCGCGACCGACACCGGCTTCCGCGTGGCGGATGAGGCGCTGCAGCTGCTCGGCGGCTATGGCTACCTGGCGGATTACGGGATCGAAAAGATCGTGCGCGACCTGCGGGTCCATCGCATCCTGGAAGGCACCAACGAGATCATGCGCGTGATCGTCGCGCGGGGCCTGCTCGGGCGCTGAGACGGCCGTTCATTCCGCTGGCGCCCCGACCGGGCCCGGGGTAGTCTCCGCCCCATGCGCCGCCTTCTCTTGCCTGCCCTGCTGTGCGCCCTGTCACCGCTCGCCGCCCTGCCGGCGCAGGGACAGGTGTTGCGATCCGTCGTCGTGCCGGCGGATGCCCCGGTGGCGGTGCCGCCGCGCGGCCAGCCCCTGCCCAGCCGCATCGGCATCCCCGCAGGACTACCGGCCCAGGGCAGGGCGCCTGCCCTTGGCCCGGCGCCTGCGATGCCGTCCGGGGCGGCGCTGGCCGGGACCGCACCGACGGGCCTGGCCGCCGCGCCGGCGGCGCTGCTGCCGCTCGCCGCCGCCATGATCTTCGGCGGTGCGCTGGCCGGCGGTGGCGGGGGCGGCACGGGCGCGCCAGCCGTCACGCGCTGAAGGCGAACCATCATCCTGGTTGAAGGGGCGCGGGTGGACGGGCGCCCCCCGGCCCGGCCATGCTTGGCCGCACAAGCCAGGATCAGCCCATGCCCAATCGCGACGGCGCCATCGCACGCGCCCATGCCTTTTTCGACGATGGCGGTTTCCAGGACCTGCTCGCGCGCCTGGTCGCCATCCCCTCCACATCGCAGGAGCCGGACGGCGCGCCCGCGCTGCGCCAGTATCTCGATCACGCGATCCGCCCCTGGCTCGACCGCCTCGGCTTCGAAAGCGCCATCCACCCGAACCCGCTGCCCGGCTTTGGCCCGATCCTGACCGCGACCCGCATCGAGGATCCGGCGCGGCCGACCGTGTTGCTCTACGGCCATGGCGACACGGTGCGCGGCCTGGAGGACCAATGGCAGGCCGGGCTGCTTCCCTGGGCGCTCACCGATGCCGGGGACCGCTGGTACGGGCGCGGCACCGCGGACAACAAGGGCCAGCACGCCATCAACCTCGCGGCGCTGGAAGCGGTGCTGGCCGAACGCGGCGGCAAGCTGAACGCCAATGTGAAATTCGTGCTGGAGATGGCGGAAGAACGCGGGTCCCGCGGCCTCAAGGAGTTCGTGGCCGCGCAGCGCGACCATCTGGCGGCCGATGCGCTGATCGCGTCTGACGGGCCGCGCGTGACGCCGGACCTGCCGACCATCGCGACCGGCACGCGCGGCACCTTCCATTTCGACCTGGTGGTGAAGCTGCGGGATGGCGGCGTGCATTCCGGCCATTGGGGCGGGCTGACGCGCGACCCGGCGATCCTGCTGGCCCATGCCATCGCCGGGATCGCCGACCGCGACGGCCGCATCCTGGTGCGCGACTGGCTGCCGCCGGGCGGTGTCGCGCCCGCCGTGCGCGCGGTGCTGGAAGGCTGCCCGGTGGGTGGCGGCGAAGGGGCCGCGACGATCGATGCAAGCTGGGGCGAGCCCGGACTGACGGCGGCCGAGAAGATCTATGGCTGGTGCAGCTTCATCGTGCTCGCCATGGTTGCCGGCCGGCCGGAGAACCCGGTGAACGCGGTGGCGCCGGAGGCCCGCGCGCATTGCCAGATCCGCTACACGGTCGATGCCGATCCGGCCCGCTTCGCGCCGGCGCTGCGCGCGCATCTCGACGCGCTGGGGATGGACTTCGTCGCCATCGAGAACGCCGCCATCCGCATGCCCGCCAGCCGCACCGCGCCCGACCATCCTTGGGTGCGCTGGGCGCAGGCCTCGATGGAACGCAGCCTCGGCAAGCGGGTGCAGGTCATCCCGAATTCCTCGGGCGGGCTGCCGGGGGATGTGTTCGTGGACCATCTCGGCGTGCCGCTGGTCTGGGTGCCGCACAGCTACAATGGCTGCAAGCAGCACGGGCCGGACGAGCATCTGCTGAAGTCGGCCGCACGTGAGGGCATCGGCGCCTTCGCGGGCCTGTGGTGGGACCTGGGCGAGGATGGCGCGCCGCCGCGCTGAGACACCCCGCCAGGGTCCAGGCCGGGCGGATGGGTAACTTGTCATGTTACCTTTCCTCACCGGCCGAGACCCTGGCCGTAATCCGCGCGTTGCATCAGGGGCTCATCCTGCCTGTGTTGCCGGTGTGGACCGGCCGAAGGAGACCACCCCGATGAAGACCTCTCGCCTTGTCCTGCTGGCCGGCGGCGCGCTGCTCGCGGCCGGCGCGCTGGCCATCCCCGCCTTCGCCCAGACTGGCCCCGGCCATCACCACCATCGCGGCGGCTTCGCGGTCGGGGAGGCTTTCGCCCGCGCCGACGCCAACAATGACAACCGCGTGACGCTGGAAGAAGGCCGCACCTGGCTCGCCGCCCGCTTCGCGGAGGTGGATGGCAACCGCGATGGCGGCGTGACCTTCGAGGAGATGCGCGCCTATGCCCGCACCCGCATGGGCGACCGCCAGCCCCGCGCCGAGATGCAGCAGCGCGCCGAACAGCGCGGCCAGGGGATGTTCCGTGCCCTCGACGCGAACACCGACGGCCGCGTGACGCTGGACGAACTGCGCCCCTTTGCCGAGGCGATGTTCCGTGCCCGCGACACCAACGCCGACGGCGCCCTGACGCGGGAGGAAGCAATGCCGGGGCGCGGTGGTGAGCGCCGTGGCGACCGCATGGGCCCCGGCCAGGGCATGGGCCCGGGGATGGGCGGCGAGCGCCGCGGCCCGCCCCCGGCGCAATAGGCCAAGCCGCGAACCCCGCCCCTGATCTCTCCGGGGGCGGGGGTCAGTCCGCCCGTCCGAGTTCCGGCGCGCGCGCCAGCAGGGCGGCATCCAGCGCCGCCCGCCTCTCCCACAGGCTGCGATACCAGGCGAGCCGCCTGGGCGTCTGGCTGGCGAGCATCCGGTTCTCCCGCACCCAGCGCCGCGCCGCTGCGCCCATCGCCCGCGCCCGGGCGGGCTCGGCCAGCAGGGCGCGCAACGCCGCGCCGAACGCGGCGGGGTTCCGCACGATCATCCCCGTCTCACCATCGCGGATCGTCGCGTCGTAGACCACCGGGCTCGCGAGGCAGGCCAGGCCATGCGCGCCGGCCTCGACGAATTTCAGGTCGGATTTGAAGCCGTTGAAGGGCGTGTCGGCCAGCGGCATGAAGGCGATCTCGCAGCTTGCCATCAGCGCGCGATAGGCGGGGTAGGGCAGCAGCTTGTGGAAGCGCTTATGGGGGGTGCGGAGCGCGTCGAAGGTCTCGCCTTCGAAAAGCACCTCCACCGCCAGCCGGCCGCCGGCTTCCGCGAGGACCGCGTTCAGTTCCACCAGGAAGGGCGCGTAATCCGGCCCGCGCCGCATCCCGCCCATGAACAGGCGCAGCCGCGACGGGTCGGTGAAATTCGCTGGATCCGGCAATTCGGCGACCGTGTTGGGGAAGACCGCGACCTCGTCGTTGAAGCGATGGAACAGCGCCTCCAGCGCCGGGGTCGTGGTCTGGACCGCATGCACGCCGCGGAAGGCGAAATGGTCCGATGCGGCGATCACCGGCCAATGCGCGGGGTCATCGTCGAATTCCTGCACCACCACCCAGCCACGCCGGCGGAAATGGTTGATGAAGCGAGGTGCCTCCGGCGCGCTCAGAAGGCGCCGGTGCAGGATCATCACGCGCGGCGTCTCGGGCGGCAGGTCCGGCGTCTCGGGCGCCTCGCCGATTCGCACCGCCACCCCGGGCCAGCTGGCCAGCGCGGCCAGCGGCAGGCCGATCCGCACATCGTTCACGCCGCCGACCGGCTTCAGCACATGCGCCACCAGATGCAGCCGGGTGGCCGGCGCGCGGCCGGCACGCAGCAGGAACCGCGCCGCCCCAGCCCGGCGGAGCCAGGCGGAGGGCGTCGTGCCGAGTGCCGCCAGCAGCGGGCCGATGCGCCCGGCGAAGGCCGTCGCCGCGGCCTCCTCCGCCATCGGGGCATGGAGGTCGAGCGGATGCAGACCCGCCGCCTTCACCGCGGCCAGCAGGGCGTCGTAGCCCATCCCTGGTCCGGCCTCCGGGCTGGGGATGCCCTCGGCCAGCGCCTGCTCGGCCAGGCGCCAATGGCCGGCATTGGGGATATCGGCCAGCAGCACCCCCTGCGGGGCCAGCAGCTTCGCGGCGGCGGCGATGGCGGCGGCCGGATCGGCGACGGGGCCGTGGAGGATCACGAGATCCGCCATCCCCGGGGCCACCGGCGCGCCGGCTTCCGGGGGGGCGACATGCACGGCGTTATAGTGCGGTGCGGCACGGGCGGCGTCCGCGGGATCGGCGGTGGTGCCGATCCGCCGCGCGCCGGGGTCCCGCCGTGCCATCCAGGCACCGAGCCCCCCCGCGCCGCAGCCGATCTCGACCGATAGCGTCAGCCCCACCGGGATGCGGGCGAGAAGGGCGGGGGGAAGATCGGCGCGCATCGGCGATAACTCCGGGATCACGGTGTCGCGGGTGCGAGCCGGGGGGGCGCAACCACCCCGAGCACCGCTTGTCGCTGCACACGCGCCCGTGATACCGCAACTGGGAAACGGTTCCAGGCAGCTTCCGCGCGGTTGGCCGCGGCAGCGCCCCCCTGGCGCCGCCGGGTGGCAACCTGCCGGGCCCGACGAGCAAGACGGAGCCAGATGACCTCTCCTGCCGCCCGCCCCGCCGCGCCCCGCGCTCCCAGCCAGGCCAATGCGCCCTCGGCCGAAGCGGCCTTGCGCGCGCGGATCGCGGCCGGGCCCGGTTCGGCGCAGGATTGGCAGCAGCTGGGCGCCATCCTGGGCCAATCGGGCCGCCATGCCGAGGCTGCCGAGGCCTATGGGAAGGCGGTCGCGGCCGGCGCTTCCGCCGTCGCCCTTGCCCTGCCCCGCGCCACCGTGTTGAGCGCTGTGGGCCGGCATGCGGACGCGGCCGAGGTGCTCGCGGCGGCCTGCGAGAAGAAGCCGAAGGACGCGAACCTCGCCAATGCGCGCGGCGTGATGCTGAAGCGCGCCGGACGGCTGGAGGAGGCGGAGCGGATCCTGCTGGCCGCGCGGCGGGTCGATCCGCGCAACGCCGCGATCTGCCAGAACCTGGGCAATGTGCTGGAACTGCGCGGCGCGCATGAGGCCGCGGCCGAGGCCTTCGGCGCCGGCGCGAAGCTCGACCCGCGCAGCGCGGAGCTGTGGCGCCTGTATGGCCGTATGCTGCAGGCGCTTGGCCAACTGGATGCGGCGCGCGCGGCGCTCGAGAAAAGCTTCGCCCTCGACCCGCGCAACCGCGTGCTGGCGGGGATGCTCGGCCAGATGCTGATCGAGGCCGGCGACCGCGAAGGCGCGCTCCGCATCGGCGCGAAGCTGCGGGAGGCGATGCCGGATGATCCGGCGGCGGAGATCCTGAACGCCCGCACCCAGCTTCGGCTGCAACGCGCAGCGGACGCCATCGCGACGCTGGAAGCGGTGGAGGCGCGCCATCCCGGCCATCGCGACGCCAACATGCTGCTGGCGCGCATCCATGGCGATGGCGACCGGCGCCGCGCGAACGAAGCGCTGGAACGCGCGCTGGCGGCCGCGCCCGATGATTTCGAGGTCATGGATGCGCTGGTCGAAAGCCTCTCGCGCAGCCGCTACGATGACGAGGTCGGGCACCTCGAACGCGCCTATGCCATCTCGCTCCGGCTGATCGAACGGCATCCGGACCGCGTGCGGCAGGCGGCGCGGTCGCTGCGGACGGTGTTCCAGCGCGTGCTCGACCTCGACCGCCTGGCGGCGACGGGCACGCTCGACGCGCTCGGGCCGCTCTGGATCTCCCAGGGCCGCATCTCCGCCCTGCATTACGAGCTGGGCGTGGTGGAGACGATGGAGGACCGCGTCCGCATCGTCGAATGGCACCGCCAATGGGGCCAGCGGACGGAAGCGGCGATCAAGCCGCTCGAGTCCCTGCCGCGCCCGGCGTTCCACCGCGAACGCAAGCTGCGCGTCGGCTTCATGTCGTCCGATCTGCGCCACCACCCGGTGACCTATTTCGCGCTGCCGCTGCTGGAGCAATACGACCGCGATCGCGTGCAGGTCTTCTGCTATTCCTTCTACGAAGGCGAACGCGACGGCGTGCAGGCGATGATCGAGCGGCAGGTGGATGCCTTCCGCTGGTGGCCGCGCCGCGCAAGCCCCGATGTCGCTTCCGGCATCGCGGAGGATGGGCTCGACATCCTGTTCGAGCTCGGCGGCTCCACCGCCATGAACAAGCTCGATGTCATGGCCTATCGTCCCGCAAGGCTGGGCGCGAGCTGGCTCGGCTATCCCCATTCGGCGGGGATCGAGCGGATCGACTACATCCTGACCGACCCCTACATCACGCCGCCCGATCCGCGCCTGCTGGTGGAGAAGGCCTTCGAGATGCCGGAGAGCTGGGTCACGCTCAGCCGGCTCGGCTTCTACGACCAGATGCCGATCGAGGACGGCACGCCGCAGGACCGCAAGGGCGTGCTGACCTTCGGCACGATGAACAACCCCTACAAATACACGCCGAAATGCATGGATGGCTGGGCCGCGGTGCTGCGCGCCGTGCCCGACAGCCGCTTCCTGTTCGTCCGGCCCGAGGGGTCGTCCGACAGCTTCCAGCGCAATGCGCGGGATGTCTTCGCGCGGCGCGATGTCGATCCCGCGCGGCTCGATTTCGTCGGCATCCGCGGCAAGCACCTGCCGCATTACAACGCCATCGACATCGCACTCGACAGCCTGCCGCATGTCGGCGGCACGACGACCTGCGAGGCGCTGTGGATGGGCGTGCCCACCATCACGCTGGTGGGCGCCGGCTTCGCCGAACGCCTGTCCTATTCGAACCTGTCCAATGCGGGACTGGGCGAACTCTGCGCCTTCGACCTTGATGCCTATGTGCGGACGGCAGAGGCGCTGGCGGCGGATCATGCGAAGCGCCGCATCTGGCGGCGGGACATGCGGAAGATGATCCGCGCCAATCCGCTGGGCGATATCCAGCGCTGGGTCGATGGCTTCTACGCCAAGGCGGCGGAGGTGTGCGCGCGATGAAGGCCGTGATCCTGGCTGGCGGCCGCGGCACGCGGCTGGCCGAGGAAACCTCGATCCGTCCGAAGCCGATGGTGGAGATCGGCGGGCGGCCGATCCTGTGGCACATCATGCAGATCTACGCGGCGCATGGCGTCACCGACTTCGTTGTCTGCCTCGGCTACAAGGGCTGGCAGATCAAGGAGTATTTCCTCAATTACCTGACCCATTCCTCCGACATCGCGGTCGATCTCGCGACCGGCAAGGTCGATGTGCTGCGCCCCGCCGCCGAGCCCTGGCGCGTCACGCTGGTCGATACCGGAGAGGATGCGATGACCGGCGGCCGGCTGAAGCGCGTCGCGCCGCATCTGCGCGGCGAGGATGCCTTCTGCATGACCTATGGCGACGGCGTCGCGGATATCGATGTCGGCGCGCTGATCGCCTTCCACCGCGCCCATGGCAGGCTCGCGACCGTCACGGCGGTGACGCCACCCGGCCGCTTCGGCGCGCTGCGCCGGGATGGCGCGCGGGTGGATGCCTTCCTCGAAAAGCCGCCCGGCGATGGCGGGACGATCAATGGCGGCTTCTTCGTGCTGTCGCCGCGCGTGCTGGACCGCATCGCCGGCGACGCGACGGTGTGGGAGGAGGAGCCGCTTGCCTCCCTCGCGGCGGAGGGGGAGCTGATGGGCTTCGATCATCGCGGCTTCTGGCAGCCGATGGACACGCTGCGCGACCGGGATCAGCTGGAACGCCTCTGGGCCAGCGGCAAGGCGCCCTGGAGGGTCTGGTGAACAGCCCCGATGCGGGGTTCTGGCGCGGCCGGCGCGTGGTCGTCACCGGGCATACAGGCTTCAAGGGCGCCTGGGCGTGCCGGATGCTGGCGCTGCTGGGCGCGGAGGTGACGGGCATCGCGCTGGACCCGGAGCCGGGACCCTGCGCCTTCGCCGCGATGCGCGTGGCCGATGTGCTGGCCGCCGACCACCGCGCCGATATCCGCGACGCCGCGCGGCTTTCCGCGATCCTGCGCGGCGCAAGGCCACAGGTGGTGCTGCACATGGCCGCGCAGGCGCTGGTCGGGCGCGGCCATCGCGACCCGGCGGGCACCTTCGCGACGAACTGCACAGGCACGATCAATGTGCTGGACGCGCTGCGCGGACTGCCCGGCGTGGCGGCCGCGCTGATCGTCACCTCGGACAAGGTCTATCGCAACGATGGGCTTGGCCGCGCTTTCGTGGAGGATGACGCGCTGGGCGGCGCCGATCCCTACAGCGCGTCCAAGGCGGCCGCCGAGATCGCGGTGGCATCCTGGCGCGCGAGCTTCGCGGCGGAACTGCCGCCGCTGGCCACAGCGCGCGCGGGCAATGTGATCGGCGGCGGCGATTTCGCCGAGGCGCGGATCATCCCCGACCTGGTGCGCGCGCAGATGGCCGGTGAGCCCCTTTCCGTCCGTCGTCCCGATGCGACGCGGCCCTTCCAGCATGTGGCGGATGTGCTGCGCGGCTACCTGATGCAGCTGGAACACCTGGCCGCCGGCACCGCGCCGCCCGCGCTCAATTTCGGCCCGCGCGACGGCGAGATCCGTGTGCGCGACCTGCTGGCGCTGTGGGGCGAGATCCCCTGGCGGCAGCATGAGGGGCCGGTGATGGAAGAAGCGCCACGCCTCGCGCTGGATTCCACCCTGGCTGGCCGCGCCATCGGCTGGCAGCCGCTGCTGGACACGCCGCGCGCCATCGCCGCGACGACGGGCTGGTACGCGGCCTGGCGCGACGGCGCGGAGATGGCGCGCGCGACGGATGCGGAGATTGCGGCGCTGCTCGGCGCGCGGGTGGCGGCATGACTGTTTCCGCCACCCCCGTCGCCGCCTGCCGCGCCTGTGGCGGAAGGCTGGGCGCGACCTTCTGCGACCTCGGCACGCAGCCGGTCGCGAACTCCTACATCGCCCCCGAAGACGCCGCCACGCCGGAGCCGCGCTTCCCGCTTCGCGCCGTGGTCTGCGATGGCTGCCGGCTGGTGCAGCTCGACACGGTGGTGGATGCGGAGGCGATCTTCTCCGACTACGCCTATTTCTCCTCCGCCTCCGCCTCCTGGCTCGATCACGCGGCGCGTTTCGCACGGGCGATGACGGCGCGGCTCGGCCTCGGCGGGCAATCCTTCGTGGTGGAGGTCGCGAGCAATGATGGCTATCTGCTGCGGAACTTCGTCGCTGCCGGCATCCCCTGCCTGGGCATCGAGCCGGCGGCGAATGTCGCGGCCGTGGCGCGTGAAGCTGGTGTGCCGACCGAAACCGTCTTCCTCGGCGCGGCCTCCGCCCGCGACATCGTGGCCCGGCGCGGCCATGCCGATCTGGTGGTGGCGAACAACGTCTTCGCGCATGTCCCAGCGATCAATGACTTCACCGCCGGCCTTGCGACGCTGGCGGGGCCGCGCGGCGTGGTGTCCATCGAACAGCCGCATCTGGTCTGCCTGGTCGATGGCGTGCAGTTCGACACGATCTACCATGAGCACTACGCCTATTGGTCGCTGCACGCGATGGAGGCGATGCTGGCGCGGCACGGCCTGCGCGTCTTCGATGTCGAACGGCTGCCCACGCATGGCGGCTCGATCCGCGTCTTCTCCAGCGCGGCGGATCGCGGCGCGTCCGCCATGCTGGAGGAGGTCCGCGCCGAGGAAGCCGCGCGCGGCATCGCCACGGATGGGTTCTATCAAGGCTTCGAGGCGCGGGTGCGCGCCACGCTCGGCGGCTTCCGCGCCTGGCTGTCGCAGGCGCGGGCCGAGGGGCGGCGTATCGGCGCCTATGGCGCGGCGGCGAAGGGCAATACCTTTCTCAATGCTGCCGGCGTGACGGCGGCGGATATCCTCGCCGTCGCGGATCGCAGCCCCGCCAAGCAGGGCCGGTTGCTGCCCGGCAGTCGCATTCCCGTGGTGACGCCCGAGGCGCTGCTCGCGCTGGCGCTCGACGACATCCTGGTGCTGCCCTGGAATATCGGGGCGGAAGTCGCGGCGCAGCTGCGCGCCAGCGGTTTTCGGGGCCGCATCCTGACCGCGGTGCCGGAGATGCGAGAGCTTTCGCCGGTGTCTGGCGCATGATCTTCCGCGCGACCGCTTTGCCCGGCGTCACCGAGATCCTGCCCCAGCCCGCGCGCGATCCGCGCGGCGCCTTCTTCCGCGCCTTCTGCATGGCGGAGTTCGCGGCGGCGGGTTTTCCCTTCCAGCCGGTGCAGGTCAGCTTTTCCGAGAACGCCCGCCGCCACACGCTACGGGGCATGCATTGGCAGGCCCCGCCCGCCGCCGAGACAAAGCTGATCCGCTGCGTGCGCGGCGCGGTGCATGATGTCGCGCTCGACCTTCGCTCGAACTCCCCCACCCAGGGCCAGCATGTCGCGGTGGTGCTGGCGGCGGCGGCGGGGAACGCGATCCTGATCCCGCCCGGCTGCGCGCATGGCTTCCTGACGCTCACCGATGACGCGGTGCTGGAATACATGATGGACGCGCCCCACGCCCCGCCCCAGGCGCGCGGGCTGCGCTGGAACGACCCGCGCTTCGCCATCCCCTGGCCCGCCGTGCCGGCGGTGATCTCGGATCGCGATGCCGCCTGGCCGGATTACCAGGACGGGGATGGCTGAGCGCATCCTGCTGACCGGCGCCAGCGGCGTCCTGGGCCGGGCGCTGGTCGCGCCGCTCGCGGCGCAGGGCGCCGTGCATGCGGTCGCGCGCCGCATCCCGCCCGGTGTGGCGGGCGCCACCTGGCATGCGGCGGATCTGCTGGATGAAGGCGCGGCGCGCGCGCTGATCCGCGACATCCGCCCGACCCTGCTGGTCCATGCCGCCTGGTATGTTGCCCATGGCGCCTTCTGGACCGCGCCCGAGAACGCGGCCTGGGTCGAGGCATCGGACGCGCTGGCCGCCGCCTTCGCCGCCGCCGGCGGGCGCCGCATGATCGGCATCGGGAGCTGCGCGGAATACGCGCTGTCGGATGGCGCGGATGCCGCGCCCTGGCCCGAGACGCGCCGGATCGACCCTGCGACGGCGTACGGTCGGGCGAAGGCCGACCTCGCCGCGCGGCTGGCCCGCCGGGGCGGGTTCGAACTGGCCTGGGCGCGGCTGTTCCTGCTGTTCGGCCCCGGCGAGCACCCGGACCGGCTGGTCCCCTCCGTCGTCCGCGCCTTGGCGGAGGGGCGGGAAGCGCCGCTGGCCTCCGGCCGCCCGGTGCGGGATTTCGCCTCGACGCGCTTCCTGGGGCAGGGCTTGGCGGCGCTGGCGGCAAGCCGGGTGACGGGTCCGGTCAATGTCGCCTCCGGCGAGGGGCGCGCGATTGCCGATGTGGCGCGGGTCCTGGGCCGGGAAGCGGGGCGGGAGGATCTGTTGCGCCTCGGCGCGCTGCCCGACCGGCCGGGCGAGGTGCCGGTGATGGTCGCCGATATCGGCCGGCTGCGGCGGGAGGTCGCCTTCGACGCCCCGCCGATGGTGGAGCAGGACCTGCGCGCGTTGCTGGCGTCGTTCTAGGCACAGGCGGCCCCGAAAGGCTAGACCGCCACGTCGCCGATAGGGGAAAACCGAGGGTGGTGGGCGCGACAGGGATTGAACCTGTGACCCTTCGCGTGTGAAGCGAATGCTCTACCGCTGAGCTACGCGCCCGTACCGTCGGGGTGCGCTGGATAGGGGGGAGGGCCCTCTTGTGTCAAGACAGGGTCAAGTCGGGGCCAAGGCGCTTGCGATCCCGCCCCGGCAGCCGATATGGCGGTGCCATGAAGCGCCTCGCAGCCCTCGTCGCCTGCCTGTTGCCGCTGGCCGGTCCTGCCGCCGCGCAGGCTGTCCGCGCGACCTATGAGGTCCACGCCGCCGGCATGGTGGTGATGGAGATCGAGGCGCGTTTCGACCTCTCGGCCGAGGATTACCGGGTCGAGACACGGGTGCGGACACGCGGCATCGCTGCTGTTTTCGCCTCGGGTGAGCAGACCACGCGGGTCAGCGGCGGCTGGTCGGGGGCAACGCCGCTGCCGGCCAGCTATGTGTCCGAAGGGGTATGGCGGGGCCGCGCGCGGCGCACCGCGCTCGACTGGCAGGGCGGCGCCGTGCGCGTGGTCGCCCTGGTGCCCCCGAATGAGGAGGAGCGGGAGCCGGTCTCCGACGAACTGCGCCGCGGCACGGTGGATGCGCTGTCGGCGCTGGCGGGGCTTTCGCGGCAGGTCGGGGCGGATCGGGGCTGCGCGCTCTCCGCTCCGGTCTTCGATGGCCGCCAACGCAGCGACTTCACCGCCGCGAACGGACGGCGAGAGGTGATCCAGCCCTGGCGCGACGCTTGGCGCGGTGAAGCGCTGCGCTGCGATGTCGAAGGCGTGCAGGTCGCGGGCTTCCGCTTCGATGGGCAGTGGCGGGAGAATGCGACGCCGCGCCGCGCCGTCGCCTGGATCGCGCCGCCCTATCCGGGCGCGCCGCCGCTTCCCGTCCGCGTGGACATGCCGAGCCGCTGGTTCGGCACCGCGACGGCGGTGCTGCTGCGGGCGGAACCGGTGGACCGCCTACAGGCGCGGCCGGCCGAGCGCCGCGCGGATCTCGCCCGCTAGGTCGGCGGGGCTCGCCGCCACCGGCGCGCCATCGGCCATCGCCAGCGGGCCATAGCCCCAGCCGACGAAGACGCAGGGAAGGCCGGCGCCGCGCGCGGCCGCGATGTCGTTGCGGTGGTCGCCGATCATCACCGCCCCCGCGCCGATTCCCCCCGCCTGTTCGATGGTCGCCAGCAGATGCGCCGGGTCGGGCTTGCGGACCGGGAAGCTGTCCCCCCCGCCGATCGCCGCGAAGCGGTCCAGCAGGCCGAGCGCCCCCAGCAGGTCCCGCGCCGGCCCGACCGGCTTGTTGGTGCAGACCGCCAGCCGCCAGCCGTCGCGGAACAGCGTGTCGAGCGCGGCCTCGATCCCGGGGAACAGGCGGGTCTCAACCGCCGAATGGGCCGTGTAGTCGGCCAGGAAGTGATCCAGCGCCGCGGCGTCGAAGGGGCGCTGCCTGGCGGCCAAGGCGCGTTCCACCAGCACTTTCGCGCCGTCACCGATCATCGCCACCACCTCCGCGCGGCTGAAGGGCGGCAGGCCGCGCGCGGTCATCAGCCGGTCAAGGGCGGCGTGCAGATCGGGCGCGCTATCCACCAGCGTCCCGTCCAGGTCGAAGACGGCCAATCGGGTCATGCAACCAGCGATAGGCTCCCCGCCGCGGCGCGGCAAGACGGTGCGCTTGCGGGGGAGCCCGGCGCGGACTACGCGGGGGCATGACCACAGCCGCCATCATCCTCGCCGCCGGGCTCGGCACGCGCATGCGCTCCGCCCTGCCCAAGGTGCTGCACCCGGTCGCGGGCAAGCCCGCGCTGCGCCACCTGATCGACACCGCGGAGGCGGTCTTCGACCGCTGCGTGGTCGTCGTTGGGCCGGACATGCCGGCGGTCGAGCGGGCGGCGGCGCCGCACGCGACGGTGCTGCAGGCCGACCGGCTTGGCACCGGCCATGCGGCGCTGCAGGCCGCGTCGGCGCTCGAGGATCACGAGGGCGACGCGACGGTTCTCTACGGCGACAATGCGCTGATCACCGCGGAGACGATGCGTCGCTTGCGCGCGGCGCGGGAAGGGGCTGGGCTCGTGCTGCTGGCAATGCGGCCGGAGGATCCCCTGCGCTACGGAAGGCTGATCACGGACGCCTCTGGCGCGGTGACGCGCATCGTCGAATGGGCGGACGCGTCAGAGGCGGAGCGCGCGATCCGGCTGTGCAATGCGGGCGTGGTCTCGGCGCCGGCACGGGACCTGTTCCGCTGGCTGCGCAGCGTGCGCAACGACAATGCCAAGGGCGAATACTACCTGACCGACGTGGTCTCGGTCGCCGCCGCCGAGGGCGTCCGCGTCATGGCCGTGGAGGCGCCGGCGACCGAGGTGCTCGGCATCGACAGCCGCAGCCAGCTCGCCATGGCCGAGGCCGAGATGCAGCGTCGCCTGCGCCGCGCCGCGATGGATGGCGGCGCCACGCTGATCCAGCCCGACAGCGTCGTGTTCAGCCACGACACCCGTCTGGGCCAGGATGTGACCATCGGCCCGAATGTGGTCTTCGCGCCGGGCGTGGTGGTGGAGGATGGCGTCGAGATCCGCGCCTTCAGCCATCTGGAAGGCTGCATGGTGAAGCGCGGCGCGGTGATCGGCCCCTTCGCGCGGCTGCGGCCGGGCACCGTGATCGAGCACGGCGCGCATGTCGGCAATTTCGTGGAGCTGAAGGCCGCCGTGCTCGGCGCCGGCGCCAAGGCGAACCACCTGAGCTATCTCGGCGATGCCGAGATCGGCGCGGGTGCGAATATCGGCGCGGGCACCATCACCTGCAATTACGATGGTGTGAACAAGCACCGCACCGTGATCGGGGCAGGGGCCTTCATCGGCTCCGACACCGCCCTGGTCGCGCCGGTGCGCGTCGGCGCGCGCGCCCTGGTGGGCGCGGGCAGCGTGATCACGGAGGATGTGCCGGATGACGCGCTGGCGATTGCGCGCGGGCGGCAGGCGAACAAGGCCGGGCGCGGTTTCAAGGGGAAGACGCCGAAGGGCTGACGGGGGCGGGGGGCGTGCCTATCTTCGGCGCCCAGGCCGCGCCATGCCGAAGGTTTCGCGGCCCCCTCCCCAACCAGCCTGCGGCGCTGCGGCAATGCCGCTGCCCCCCGCTCACGCGGGAGAGGGCGTTGGAGGCGCCTTGTTTCCCTCTCCCGCGTGAGCGGGGGAGGGTGGCCGCGAAGCGGCCGGGTGGGGGCGCGAACGACCTGCCAGAACGGGCCAGCCGGACCAAACAGGAAGGATAGGCCAGCGATGCCCGAGACCACCGCCGGGCTGCCGCTGACGGAGCCGGATCTGTGCCGCCAGGGCGGATCGCGACGGAGGTCGCAGCCCTTCGGCGACGTGAAGGAAAGCGGCCTCGGCTGAGAAGGCGCGAAGGCCGAGATGGAGGATTATCTCTAGATCGAGTGCCTTGCCTTGGGTAGGGTCGGGACGTGACCTACGACTTCGACCTTTTCGTCATCGGCGGCGGCTCTGGCGGCGTGCGCTGCGCGCGCATCGCGGCGGGGCATGGCGCCCGCGTGGGCGTCGCGGAGGAACGCTTCTGGGGCGGCACCTGCGTCAATGTCGGCTGCGTGCCCAAGAAGATCATGGTCAACGCTGCCGAATACGGCATGTGGGCCGAGGACGCCGCCGCCTTCGGCTGGGACATCACCACCCACGGCCATGACTGGGCGAAGCTCGCCGCCGCGCGCGATACGGAAGTCACGCGCCTTTCGGCCATCTACGACAGGCTGCTGAAGGGCGCGGGTGCGACCACCTTCGATGCCCGCGCCACCTTCCTCGACGCGCATACGCTCGATGTCGGCGGGCGGCGCGTGACGGCGGAGCGGATCGTGATCGCGGTCGGCGGTGCGCCGCAGCGGCTCGATATCCCCGGCGCGGAGCTTGGGCTGATCTCGGATGATCTCTTCACGCTGAAGTCGCTGCCGAAGCGCGTCGCGGTGCTGGGTTCGGGCTATATCGCGGTTGAATTCGCCTCCCTGCTGCGCGGCCTGGGCGCGGAGGTCGAGCTGGTCTATCGCGCCAGCCTGCCGCTGCGCGGCTTCGACGAGGATATCCGCGCCGCGCTGGCCGAGGCGCTGACCGCTCAGGGCATCCGCCTGAACCCCGATGTCGCGCCGACCCGCATCACCCGCGCGGGCGACGCCTTGCTGCTCGGCCTGTCCACCCATGCGGTGCGGGAGGTGGATGCGGTCTTCTTCTGCACCGGCCGCGTTCCTTACACCAAGTCGCTGGGGCTCGATGCGGCGAGTGTGGCCACCACCGCGGGCGGCGCCATCGTGGTGGATGACGACCACGCCACCAGCCAGCCCCATATCTTCGCCGTCGGCGATGTTGTGGACCGCGTGAACCTGACGCCGATGGCCACCGCCACCGGCCATGCGCTGGCCGATACGCTGTTCGGCAACCGCCCGCGCCGCGCGAGCTACGACAACGTCCCCTCCGCCGTCTTCACCTCCCCGCCCATCGCCACCGTCGGGCTGACGGAAGACCAGGCCGCGTCGCGCGGGGCGGTGGATATCTACCTGACCCGCTTCACCCCGATGCGCCTGACGATCAGCAAGCGGGACGGGCGCAAGACCTTGATGAAGCTGGTGGTGGACCAGGCAACCCAGCGCATCCTCGGCGCCCATATGCTGGGGGAGGACGCGGCCGAGATCATGCAGGGCATCGGCATCGCGGTGGTGATGGGCGCGACCAAGCAGGATTTCGACCGCACCATCGGCATCCATCCGACGGCGGCCGAGGAATTCGTGACGCTCCGGACCCGGGCCCGTGAAGCCGGGGTCAAGCCGGGCGGCGCCTAGGCCCCCCTTCGGTTTGCCAAGCCTGACGGCCTCGCTATGGTACCCCGACTAGGTTGTGGAGCACCCGAAATATGTCGACGCGCGCGTGGAGCCCGGCTTCCTGGCGGGCCATGCCGATCCGCCAGGTCCCGGATTATCCGGACCAGGCCCGGTTGCAGGCGATGGAAGACAAGCTGCGCCGCTTCCCCCCCCTCGTCTTCGCGGGTGAGGCGGAGCGGCTGAAGGCACAGCTCGCGCGCGCGGGCGATGGATCGGCCTTCGTCCTCCAGGGCGGCGATTGCGCGGAAAGCTTCGCCGAATTCAACACCAACACCATCCGCGACACCTTCCGCGTGCTGCTCCAGATGGCCGTGGTGCTGACCTTCGGCGGCGGGCTGCCGGTGGTGAAGCTCGGCCGCATGGCGGGCCAGTTCGCCAAGCCGCGTTCGTCGGACACCGAGACGATCGGGGGCGAAACGCTGCCCTCCTATCGCGGCGACATCATCAACGGCCCGGACTTCACGGCGGAAGCGCGGGTGCCCGATCCGAACCGGATGGAATTCGCCTATCTGCAATCGGCCTCCACGCTGAACCTGCTGCGCGCCTTCGCCACCGGCGGCTATGCCGACCTGCACCAGGTCCATCGCTGGAACCTGGATTTCGCGCGCCGCAGCCCGCTGGCCGGGCGGTATGAGGATCTGGCCCACCGGATCGATGAGACGCTGTCCTTCATGTCCGCCTGCGGCATGTCCGACCTGCCCCAGGTGCGGGAGACGGATTTCTACACCTCCCACGAATCCCTGCTGCTGCCTTTCGAGGAAGCGCTGACGCGCGAATCCTCGGTCCATCCGGGGCGGCATTGGGCCTGCAGCGCCCACTTCCTCTGGATCGGCGACCGCACGCGCCAGCCGGATGGCGCGCATGTGGAATTCATGCGCGGCGTGCAGAACCCGATCGGCATGAAGGTCGGCCCGACCATGGAGCCCGACGAACTGGTCCGCCTGACCGAAATCCTGAACCCGGCGAATGAGAAGGGGCGGCTTACCCTGATCTCCCGCATGGGGGCGGAACAGGTGGAGGCGAAGCTGCCGCCGCTGCTGCGCGCGGTGAAGAAGGCTGGGCGCAACGTGGTCTGGATCAGCGACCCGATGCATGGCAACGGCGTGAAGGCCGGCGCCTACAAGACCCGCAGCTTCGACGCCATCCTGACCGAGGTGAAGCGCTTCTTCGACTGCCACGCCGCGGAAGGCACCGTGCCGGCCGGCGTGCATGTGGAGATGACGGGCCTCAACGTCACCGAATGCCTCGGCGGCGCGCATCGCCTGACGGAAGCCGATCTCAGCGCCAACTACGCCACCTCCTGCGATCCGCGCCTGAATGCGGAACAGTCGCTGGAACTGGCCTTCCTGCTGGCGGAGGAGCTGAAGGCCCGCCGCGTCGGCACGCAGACCCCGGCCCAGGCCGCGCAATGAACGACAGCGAGGCGGGTGCCCCGACCACCGGCCCCGCGAGCCATGCCGTCGCGGTGGATGATCCATCCATCACGGCGCGCACGGACAGCTACTTCAACCGCACCAAGGCCATCGTCAGCCGCTTCGGCGATTGCCGCGTGACCTATGCGGTCTTCCTCCGTCGCCCCGTGATCTCCGCCCCGCGCCTCGCGCTGGACTGGCTGGCGGCGGTGGCGGCGCAGCGCGGCACATCCTTCGACATCGAGCTGATGCATGAGGAAGGCGCCTGGGTCGGCGCCGGCGACCCGCTGTTCTACCTCTCGGGTTCCTTCGTGCAGTTGGTCGATCTCGAGACCATCATCCTGCAGAAGCTCGGCGCGGCCTGCGTCGCCGCGCACAACGCCTACCAGATGTGCGTCGAATTGCCGGGCGTGCCCTTCCTCGCGATGGAAGCGCGCCACTGCGCCGGCGCCGAGATGCAGGAGATGATGGCCTATGCCGCCGCCGTCGGCGGCGCGGCGGCGCGGCGCGAGGGCGCCAAGGGCTTCATCGGCAACGCCAATGACGCGACCGCGCATTGGTTCGGCGCGGAGCGGGGCAGGGGTACCATGCCGCATGCCCTGATCGGCTATGCGGGCTCCACCGTCCGCGCGGCCGAGATGTTCCACGCCACCTTCCCCGACGCCGACCTGACCGTGCTGACCGACTATTTCGGCCGCGAGGTCACTGACGGGCTGGAGGTCTGCCGCCGCTTCCCCGAACTGGCCGGGGCGGGGCGGATGGCGGTGCGGCTCGACACCCATGGCGGCCGCTTCCTGGAAGGGCTGGACCCGGCGGAATCCTATGCCGTGCTGGAACGCCACGCCCCCAACGCCGTCCGCCGCTACCGCAGCGAGACGGAATTGCGCCACCTCGTCGGCACCGGCGTGTCCGCCGCCGCCATCTGGCGCGTGCGGGAAGCGCTGGACGAGGCCGGCTTCCCCAAGGTGCGGATCGTCGCCTCCTCCGGCTTCGGGGTGGGCAAGTGCCGGGTGATGGCGGAAGCGAAGGCGCCGATCGATGTGGTCGGCACCGGCAGCTTCATCCCCGATGCCTGGTCCGAGACCTACGCCACCGCCGACATCGTCGAATATGACGGCCAGAAGCGGGTGAAGGTCGGCCGCGAATTCCTCCTCCGCAGCGTGCCGCGCCGGAAGGGCGCCGGGGCGGGCTGAGTGTCCTTCGCCATTCGCGCCGGATGACCGCGGCCGGTCGTGCCCCCTCCCGCCCGCTGTGCGGGCACCCTCCCCCGCATGCGGGGGAGGGATGGGGAGGGGGCGCGACCGCCCTATTTGGCTTGTGATGGTGGGGACGGGGTTGCCCTTGCGTCCTGAGGTCAGTCGCGCCCCCTCCCGCCCGCTGCGCGGGCACCCTCCCCCGCCCAGCGGGAGAGGGGCGCCGGGCCCGACCTCGCTCCCTCTCCCGCGTAGCGGGGGGCAGCGGCACTGCCGCTGCGCCGAAGGCTGGGTGGGGAGGGGGCACGACCGCCCTTCCCATCCATGATGACCCCCGACCCCGCACGCGAACGCCGCATCGGCTATGCTTGCGCCTTCGCGGTGCTCTTCGTCTGGACCGGCTTCCTGCTGTCCTCCCGCCTGTCGCAGCAGCAGGACTTCACGCCCTGGGATGTGGCGGCGCTGCGCTATGGCGGCGCCTTCCTCGCGGCGCTGCCGCTGGCGGCCTGGCTTGGCTGGCCGCGCCTGCCGCCGTTGCGCCTGGTCGCCATCGTCGCGACGGCGGCCTTCGGCTTTCCGCTGTTTGCCTATCACGGCTTCGCCTTCGCGCCGGCCGCGCATGGCGGGGTGATGCTGCCGGGCACGCTGCCCTTCCTGACCGCGGCGCTCGGCGCGGTGGTGCTGGCGGAGGCCTGGACGCGGCGGCGCGTCGTCTCCCTCGCGGTGGTGGCCTGCGGCATCCTGCTGCTGGCGACGGATACCTTCGGCGACCATCCCGGCGCCTGGCGGGGCGACCTGCTGTTCCTGGCGGGGTCCTGCTGCTGGGCGACCTATACGGTGCTGGTCAGGCTGTGGGGCGTGTCGGCTGTCACGGCGACGCTGTCGGCCGCGCTCTGGGCGGCGCCGGTCTATCTGCCGGTCTGGTGGCTGCTGCTGCCGTCCAACCTCGCCGCCGTGCCGGCCGGGCCGTTGGCGTGGCAATTCATCTACCAGGGAGTCTTCGCGGTGCTGGTCGCGGGCTTCCTGTTCACCCGGGCGGTGACGGCCATCGGCGCGCCGCGCACGACCACCATCACCTCCCTGGTCCCGGCGATGGCCGCGCTGGCCGCATGGCCGCTGCTCGGCGAGCCGCTCGGCGCGCTCGGGCTGGTCGGGGTCGGGCTGGTCTCGGCGGGGATGGTGCTGGGCGTGCTCACCCCGTCGCGCCGGGCGGCTTGATCCGCGCGCCGCGCGGCGGGACAAGCCGGGGATGACCGACCGCCTTCGCATCGCCCTGGCCCAGACGGCGCCCACCGCCGCGCTGGGGGCGAATCTCGCTGGGCTCCGCGACGCCTGGGACCGGGCGCGGGGGATGGGGGCCGATCTGCTGCTCGCGCCGCGCTTCGCCCTGGCGGGCTGGCCCTGCGGCGACCTGCCCCGCCGCGCGGATTTCCGCGCCGCCTGCGACGCGGCGCTGGCGGAATTGGCCGCGCTGACCGCGGGCGGGGGGCCGGGCCTGGTCCTCGGCGGCCCCTGGGCGACAGAGGGCCGTCTGCATGACGCGCTGGTCCTGCTGGATGGCGGCCGGATCGTCGTCCGGCGCGCCCGCCACGCGATCCGCCCCGGCGAGTGCTTCGATCCCGGCCCCGCCCCGGGCCCCGTCGCCTTCCGTGGTGTGCGGCTTGGCCTTATGTGCGGCGAGGATGGCGAGGATCCTACCGTCGCCGAGACGCTCGCCGAGACCGGCGCCGAATTGCTGCTCTGCCTGCATGCCGACCCCTTCGCCATCGGTCGCGCCGCAAGGCGGGTGCAGGAAGCGGTGGCGCGGGTGGTCGAGACCGGGCTGGGCTTCCTGCACCTGAACATGGTGGGCGGGCTGGATGAGACGGTCTGCGATGGCGGCAGCTTCGCGCTCAATCCCGACCGGTCGCTGGCCGTGCAACGGCCCCGCTTCGAGCCTGGCCTGGTCCTGACCGAGTGGCGGCGCGGAGAGGATGGCTTCGCCTGCGTCCCCCAGCCGCTCGCCCCCGATTGCGGCGCGGAGGAGGAGATCTGGCGCGCCCTGGTCCTGTTCCTGCGCGGCTTTGGTGCCGCGGGCCTGCGCGTCGCGCCGGGCGGCGAGGCCGGGCCGGCGCTGCTCGCGGCGCTGGCGGCGGATGCGCTCGGCCCGGCGCGGGTGCGGGTGGCGGCGGCGGATGGCGAGCCGGGCCTCACCCTCTCGGCGCTGGACCGGACGGCGGCGCTGCTCGGCTTCGGCGGGGCAGGGGGCGATCTCGCGCCCTTCCGGCATCTGATGCGCGGACAGGTCCTGGCGCTGGCGCGGTGGCGCAATGCGAACCGGCCCGAGGGGCTGCTCGGCCCGGACGGCCCCGTGGTGCCCGAGCCGCTGTTCGCCGCCCGCCCCGCCGCCTTGGCGGGGCTGCCCGACGATGCGGCGCTGGATGCGTTGCTGGAGGCGCTGTTCGACCGTGGCGAGACCCCGGCGGGCACCGACCCTGCTGTGCTCGCCGATCTCTCGCACCGCCTGGCCGCCGCCGAGGCCACGCGCCGCCGCGCCCCGCCCGGCCTGCTCGTCGCCCGGCACCAAGCCGGGCGGGAGCCGCGTTATCCCCTGATCCCCTTTTGCACGGACCTCGCTTCATGACCGACACGCAAGACGAGGATGCCGAGGACCCGATCTTCTCGCAGACGCTCTCGGCCCCGCCGGGGCTGGCGGTGCGGATCCTGGACCTGTCCGGGGCGAACGGCCCCGACCCGGTGGAGGTGGTGCGCGGCTTCCTGAGCGTTGCCCACGCCAACGCCTTCGCCCGCCGCTATGTCCGCGACAGCCTGGAACGCTGCCGGTCGCGCGGCATGGAGGCTGCGGCGGTGCTGGAGGCCTGGTTCGCCTTCGGCGAGGATGCCGAGGTCACGGGCGCCGGCAACGAGGCCTGGCGCAGCGCGCAGGAACTGAAGGCCTTCGCCGCCACCCGCCCCACCGATGCCGAGGACCGCAACTGGCGCGTCCTCGACCCCCGCCGGATGGATGAGGAGGCGGAGGAGGAGGACTGAGCGGCCCGCTTTCGGCGGCGCCGCGGCTTTGCCGCGGCAAGGTAGTGCGACCGCGCAGGCGTAGCGCCGAGGTTGGGGCCCCCGCGAAGCCGCGAAGCGGTTTTGCGGGGACTCTCTACGCCGCCGGCCGCCGCGCGAAAGCGAGGCCCACCCCCAGCGCGACCATCCCCGCGCCCGACGCCGCCCGCAGCCGCGCGATCAGTGCCGGGCGGGCCGCCGCGCCGTCCCGGATCGCGCCCGCCCCGCAGGCGACCACGAGGTCCGCCATTGTGTTGAGCGCGACCGAGATGACGCCGAGCAGCATGAATTGCAGCGCCACATGCCCCGCCGCCGGGTCCAGGAATTGCGGCACGAAGGCCAGGAAGAAGGCGGCGGTCTTGGGGTTCAGCGCCTCCACCAGCGCGCCTTCGCGGAAGGCCCGGCGCGCGCCGACCGGTGGCGCGGCCGGCATATCCCACAGCATCGGCCCCGCGCCCTGCCGGGCGGATTGGATCGTGCGGAGGCCGATCCAGACCAGATAGGCCGCGCCGATCAGCTTCAACGCCGTGAACAGCTCCGCGCTGGCCAGCACGATGGCGGACACGCCGAGGCTACCCGCCGCCACATGCACCATGCCCCCCAGCCCCGTGCCGAAGCTGGACGCCACGCCCTCCGCCCGTCCACCCGCCAGGGTGCGGGCGGCGACGTAGAAGATGCCGGGCCCCGGCGTCACGGCGAGGAGGAAGGCTGCGGCGACATAGAGGACGAGTTGGGCCGGATCGATCATCCGCCAGCGATGCTGGGGCCGCGCTTCGGCGTCAATCCGCCTACTTGGCGACCCAATAGGGCGGCGGCTGCACCCAATGGCCCTTGGGCGGCGCATGGAACACGGGCGGCGGGTGATAGACCACGACCGGCGGCGGCGGCGGGGAATAGATCACGCGCGGCGGCGGCGGCGCCAGGACCGTGCCGATCACCACACCCGCACCCAGCCCGATGATCGCGCCCAGCGCAGCGTCGCCGCCATGCCAGCCGCGGCGGTGATTGTGGTGGTAGTGATGATGGTACGGTGCCCCGTGCCAGCCGCCGCCACGGCCGCGCCAGCCATCGGCTTCCGCCGTCGCGGGCAGCAGCAGGGCGCCTGCCACCAGCACGGCCCCGAGAAGGCTCGTCCGCGTTCCCATGCCCATGGCGCCCACCCCGATCCTTGCCATAATTGGGATCATGCAGCCCGATTGTGCCCTGATGATGACCGACCCGTGGCGGCAGCGCCTTGCCTTCCGGGCTCTTCTGGCGTTCCTGTCGCCCCGATGAAGGTCCGTTTCGCGCCCTCGCCCACGGGGCTCCTGCATGTCGGCAACGCGCGCATCGCGCTGGCCAATTGGTGCCTCGCCCGTCACCGGGGCGGGCGCTTCCTGCTGCGGCTGGACGATACCGACACCGAGCGATCCAAGCCCGAATACGCCACCGCGATCGAGGAAGACCTCCGCTGGCTCGGCCTGGATTGGGACGAGCGGCTGGCCCAGTCCGAGCGGCTGGAGCGCTACGCGGCGGCGGCGGAGAAGCTGAAGACCGCCGGTCGCCTCTACCCCTGCCTCGAGACCGAGGAGGAGCTGGAATTCAAGCGCGAACAGCGCCGCCGCCAGGGCAAGGCGCCGATCTATGACCGTGCAGCGCTGAAGATGACCAAGGACCAGCTGGACCGCGCCATCGCCAATGGCAAGCAGCCGCATTGGCGCTTCAAGCTGTCCCATGATTCGATGGAATGGCGCGATGGCGTGCTGGGCCCGCGCAAGGTGAAGCTGTCGAGCCTGTCGGACCCGGTCCTGATCCGCGCCGATGGCAGCTTCCTCTACACCTTCACCTCCGTCGTCGATGACCTCGAGACCGGGATCACCGATGTGATCCGGGGCGAGGATCATGTCACCAACACGGCGATCCAGCTGGATATCCTGGCGGCGCTGGGCGGGCATCCGCGCGGCATGCGCTTCGCCCACCTGCCGCTGCTGATGGATGCCGATGGCGGGCCGCTGTCGAAGCGCACCGGCAGCGTCGGCCTGCGGCAACTGCGCCGCGACGGGGTGGAGCCGGCGGCGCTGGTTGGCTACCTGCTCGCGCTCGGGTCGAGCATGGATCCGGTGCCGGGGATGCCGGTGGATCTCGCGCCCAGCTACGACCTGTCCAACGTCTCGAAATCCGCCGCGCGCTTCGACACGAAGCAGCTGCTCGCGCTGAACCGGAAGTGGCTGCACGGCCTGTCCTTCGACGCCGTGAAGGACCGCCTGCCCGAGGGCGCCACCGAGGCCTTCTGGCTGGCCGTGCGCGGCAATCTCGACCTGTTCCGGGAAGTGCGCGACTGGTGGGATGTCGCCGCCGGCGCCATCGTGCCGCTGGCCGACCCAGCCGATGCTGACCTGCTGCGCGCTGCCGCCCAGACCCTGCCCGCCGAGCCCTGGGACGAGACGACCTGGCCCGCCTGGACGGCCGCCATCGGGGCGGCGACCGGGCGCAAGGGCAAGGCGCTGTTCATGCCGCTGCGCCGCGCCCTGACCGGCGAGGAGCACGGGCCCGACCTCAAGGTCTTCCTGCCGCTGATCGGCCGCGCGCGCGCGGCAGAGCGGCTGGCGCAGGCGGTGGTGGCATGAGCGCGATGGAACTCCACCTCCACAACAGCGCGGCGCGCTGCAAGGAACGCTTCGAGCCGATCGATCCCGACCGTGTGCGGATCTATGTCTGCGGGCCTACGGTCTATGACCTGGCGCATCTCGGCAATGCGCGGCCGAATGTGGTGTTCGACGTGCTGGTCCGGCTGCTGCGGAAGCTCTACCCGCGCGTGACCTATGCGCGGAACATCACGGATGTGGAGGACAAGATTATCGACCGCGCGCGCGAAAGCGGCGAGGGGATCGATCAACTCACCGCCCGCACCACCGCCGATTTCCACCGCGACATGACCGCGCTCGGTGTGCTGCCGCCGGATGTGGAACCCCGCGCTACCGGCACGATCCCGGAGATGATCGCGCTGATCGAACGCCTGATCGCCAATGGCCATGCCTATGCGGCGGAAGGCCATGTGCTGTTCGCGGTCGGCAGCTTCGCGGCCTATGGCAAGCTTTCCGGCCGCAGCCCGGACGAATTGCTGGCGGGCGCGCGGGTCGAGGTCGCGCCCTACAAGCGCGACGCCGGCGACTTCGTGCTGTGGAAGCCGAGCACGCCGGACCAGCCGGGCTGGGACAGCCCCTGGGGCCGCGGGCGGCCGGGCTGGCATATCGAATGCTCCGCCATGTCGTGGAAGCATCTCGGCCCGGATTTCGACATCCATGGCGGCGGCGCCGACCTGATGTTCCCGCACCATGAGAACGAGGTGGCGCAGAGCCTGTGTGCCTTCCCCGGTTCGCATTTCGCGCGCTACTGGATGCACAACGGCATGCTGCTCGTGGACGGCGAGAAGATGTCGAAGTCGCTCGGCAATTTTCGGACCGTGCAGGACATCCTGGCGCTCGGCCCCTGGGCCGGCGAGGCGTTTCGCCTGCTGCTGCTGAAGACGCATTACCGCCAGGCGCTGGACTACACCGAGGCTGGCTTGCAGGACGCGCGCAAGGAACTGGATCGCGTCTATCGCGCGCTGGCGAAGATGGCGCATGTCGAAGCCGGGAGCGCCGAGCTGCCGCATAGCGTCGAACAGCCGCCCTTCGAGCAGGCGCTGGCCGACGATCTCAACACGCCACTCGCGCTGGCCAGCCTGCACTACCTGGTCTCCGCGGCGAATGAGGCGATGGCGACGGGCGATGAGGCCGCGCTGCCCTACATCAAGGCGCGCATCCTGGCCGCGGGCGCGCTGCTCGGCATCCTGCAGCAGGCACCGGAGGCGTGGTTCCGCGCGGGGGCGGAGGTCGATGCCGCCGCGATCGAGGCCGCCATCGCCGCGCGCCTCGCGGCGCGCAAGGCCAAGGACTGGCCGGAGGCCGACCGGATCCGCAAGGACCTGGCGGAGAAGGGGATCCTGCTGGAGGACGGGCCGGGGGGCACCACCTGGCGGCGGGCGTGAGGCGCTTGCATTCCCACGGGGGGAAGGTTGCAGCGTCAGATCTTCCCGCCTTCGGAGATGACGCCATGACCCGACTTGCCCTCGCCGCCGCCCTTGTCCTGGCGCTGTCACCCGCCGCGCCTGCGCTCGCGCAGCATGCCGGCCACGGCCAGCGCCCCGCCGCCAATGAACCTGCCTCGACGCGGGAATTGCGGGCGGCGAATGACCGCATGCATCGCGAGATGAACATCCGCTACAGCGGCAATGCCGACCGCGACTTCGCCGCCGCCATGATCCCCCACCACCAGGGCGCCATCGAGATGGCGCAGGTGCAGCTGCGCCACGGCACCGACCCCGAGATGCGGCGCCTGGCGCAGGAGATCATCCGCACCCAGGAAGCCGAGATCGCGCAGCTCCGCGCCTTCCTTGCGCGCCCGGCGCCGTCACGATGAGGCGGGCGGGCCGGGCGCTGCGTCTCCCTCTCCCGCGTAGCGGGGGGCAGCGGCACTGCCGCTGCGCCGAAGGCTGGTGCCCGCGCAGCGGGCGGGAGGGGGCGCGACCAACCTCATCCGCAGCGAGCCGAGCCCCATGACCGGCGGCCGTGGCGAAGGCGGCGCGCGGCTTACGCCGCCGCCGGGCGAATCCCCCATCGTCGTGCTGGTACGCCCGCAGATGGCGCAGAATATCGGCACCACGGCGCGCGCCATGGCGAATGGCGGGCTGTTCCATCTGCGGATCGTGGCCCCGCGCGATGGCTGGCCGCAGCCCAACGCCTATGCGGCGGCCTCAGGCGCGGATGCGATCCTGGATCAAGCGCAGGTTTTCCAAGACATCCCAAGCGCGATCGCCGATTGCCACCGCGTGCTGGGCACCTGCCCGCGCCCGCGCCATGTGATCGTGCCGATCCTCGATGCCCGCGCCGCTGCCGCCGAATTGCGCGCCATCAATGCGCGCGCGCTGCGCGTCGCGGTGCTGTTCGGGCCGGAACGCGCGGGGCTGGACTCCGATGACCTCGCCTATTGCGACACGCTGGTGCGCTACCCGCTGAACCCGCAGCACAATTCGCTGAACCTCGCCCAGGCGGTGATGATCCTGGCCTATGAATGGTGGATGCAGGCGGAAGCCACGCCCGCGCGCGAATTGCAGACCAACGGCACCCGCGTGGCGACCAAGGGCGATCTCGAAGCCTTCCTGACCCGCCTGATCGCCGAACTCGACGCAGCGGGCTTCCTGCACAACCCGCCGAAGCGCCCGGGGATGATCCGCAATCTCCGCCATTGGTTCGAACGCGGCGAGGTGACAGAGCAGGAATTGCGGACGCTGCACGGGGTGGTGACGGAGCTGTCGCGCGGCCGCATGGTGCATGGCCGCTTCGCCGGCGATGTGCCGCCGCTGCCGTGGGAGGAAACGACGTGAATCACCCTGATGGCACGCCCTTGCCCGCGCTGCCCGATCTGCGCTTCGTGGCACTTGATGCGGCATCACTCGGCCTTGAAGGGCCGCGCATGTCCTATATGGAAGCGGGCGGGGGAACGGGGCGCACCGTGCTCTGCCTGCACGGCATCGGCGCCAATTCCATGGGCTGGCGCTTCTCGCTGGCCGCGCTGTCGCGCCATGCGCGCGTGATCGCCTGGAACGCGCCGGGCTACATGCTGTCCGACAATCTGGCCGCCGAGGCGCCAGGGCCGGAGCGCTATGCGGATGTCGCGGTCGCGCTGCTCGATGCGCTGGGCGTGACGGGGCCGGTCTTCGTCGCCGGGTCCTCCTTCGGTTCCATGCTCGGCGCGTGCCTCGCGGCGCGGCATCCGGGGCGGGTGGCGAAGCTCGCGCTGATCGGCACGTCCCGCGGCCAGCGCTGGAAGGGGCCGGAGGGGCGCGCCCAGATGCTGGCGATGCGGGCGGCCTCCGTGGCCGATGGCGGCGTCGCGCTGGCGATGACGCGCTCGCACAAGCTGATCTCGCCGTCCGCGCCGCCTGAAGTGCTCGCGATGGTGCAGGGCGTGGTCGCGGCGACCCATCCGCGCGGGCTGATGCAGGCCGCGCGCTGCACCGATGCGGTGGATGTCGTCGCCGATTTCGCCCCGCGCATCGCCTGCCCCACGCTCGCCATCACCGGCGCCGACGACCAGGTGAACCCGCCCGATGTCGGGCGCCTGATCGCGGATGCGATCCCCGACGCGCGCTTCGTCTCCCCGCCCAGCCTAGGGCATCTGCCGGAGATGGAGGCGCCAGCCCGGACGCTCGACCTATTGCAGACGCATTTCTTCGGGAGCTGACCATGCCTTTTACCCGCCGCACGCTTCTCGCCGCGCTCGCCATACCCGCCGTCGCGCGGGCGCAGTCCGACTATCCGTCCCGTCAGGTCCGCATCGTGGTGCCCTTCCCGGCGGGCGGCGGGCTAGATGCGCTGGCGCGCGCGCTGGCGGAACGGCTGCAGGCGCAATGGCGCCAGCCGGTGGTGGTGGACAACCGCCCCGGCGGGGCGACCGTGCCGGGGACGGATATCGTCGCGAAGGCCGCGCCGGACGGGCACACGCTGCTGATCACGGCGGACAACTCCATCACCTCCAACCCGCATCTGATCCGGTCGATGCCCTTCGACCCGATGCGCGATCTGGCGCCGATCAGCCACCTGGTGGATGTGCACCAGATGATCGTGGTGCATGCGGCAGTCGGCGCGACGAACATGGCGGAGCTTGTGGCGGCGGCGCGCGCGCGGCCGGGGGCGCTGAACTTCGCCTCCTACGGCAATGCATCCCAGCCGCACCTCGCCTTCGGCGCGCTCGCGGCGCGGGAGCGGCTGGAGCTGGTGCATGTGCCCTATCGCGGCCTGCCGCCCGCGGTGATGGCAACGATCCAGGGCGAGACGCAGATGACGCTGACCGGCATCCCGACCGGGGCCACGCATATCCGCGCCGGCACGCTGCGCGCACTCGCGATCGGGCGCAACGGGCGCACCTCCATGCTGCCCGACGTGCCGACCTTCGCCGAGGCCGGCTATCCGGAGATCGACCCGCGTACCTGGTTCGGCGCCTTCGCCCCCGCCGGCACGCCGCAGGCGCTGCTCGCGCGACTGCACGCCGACCTCGCCGCCGCGATCGCGGAGCCCGCTGTGCGCGGGCGTTTCGTGGATGCGGCCGGCTTCACCCTGCACGCCCGCACGCCAGAGGCCACGGCGGCCTTCCTGCGCCAGGACCTGGAGTACAAGCGCCGCCTGATCGCGACGGCGGGCATCCAGGCGGAGTAGGGATCAGCCCAGCTTCTTCGCCAGCCTGCGCGCCAGCAGGTAGCCGGTCAGGCCGGCCACCGGGGCGCCGGGCAGGGCGAGCAGCCAGCCGATATGGATGCCGTCGGCAACCAGCCCCATGCCGATGCCGAACATCAGCCCGCCCACCAGGCAGCCGGTTACGCCGGCGGTCAGGCCGAGCACCAGGATCTCTTCGCGCGTCACCATGCCGCGGGAGTAGGGGAGGGGGCGGCGGTTTGACAAGCCCGGCGGGGGGCGCCTATACGCCGCGCTCTTCCCGGGAACGTGGACGAGGGGCGATCCCTCGCGCCCGCCCTTGGCCGACAGGCGTGCCTGCCGGGCTTGGGACTACCGGGACAATCCAGGGTGCATCCGGCTCGAACCGGGGCACCCGCCTTCAAGAAGGACCGGTGCCGAGAGGCCCGGCAGGGAAAGCCGCATGACCAAGCGCGCTGAATCCAAGTACAAGATCAATCGTCGCCTCGGCGTGAACCTCTGGGGCCGCGCCAAGTCCCCGATCGCCAAGCGCGAATACGGCCCCGGCCAGCACGGCCAGCGCCGCAAGCAGAAGCCGACCGACTACGGCGTGCAGCTGATGGCCAAGCAGAAGCTCAAGGGCTACTACGGCAACATCGGTGAGAAGCAGTTCCGCAAGTATTACGAGGAGGCCGTGCGCCGCAAGGGCGACACCTCCGAGAACCTGATCGAGCTGCTGGAGCGTCGCCTGGACACGGTCATCTACCGCATGAAGATGGCCGTCACGCCCTTCGCGGCGCGCCAGTTCGTGAACCATGGCCATGTCACGATCAACGGCAAGCGCCTCAACATCCCGTCCTACATCGTCAAGGACACGGATGTGATCGAGGTGAAGGAGAAGTCGAAGCAGATGACGGCGCTGCTCGATGCGGCGCAGTCCGGCGAGCGCGACGTGCCGGAGTACCTCGAGGTGGATCACCGCGCGATGCGCGGCCGCGTGCTGCGCGCGCCGAAGCTGTCGGACGTGCCCTACCCGGTGCAGATGGAACCGAACCTGGTGGTCGAGTTCTACTCGCGCTGATCCTGCTTCTAGAGCACGGCCTTTCGCTCGGCCGTGAACGGCCG
>CAMDWG010000016.1 GCA_945878375.1 Roseomonas mucosa
CGCCGCCAGCATCGCGCCGAAGCCGATGCCGAACCGCGCTAGCCCGGCTGCGCCCAGCATCGCCACATGCGTCGCCGCCCGCAGCAGCACGAAGCCGGCATCGAGGGCTGAGGGATCGGGCTGGAGATATTCGAGGATCATCGCGGGGGCTCCAGGCGGAAGCGCAGCGTGCCGCCGATCTCGTGGCCATCGGCGGAAATGGCGCGCCACACCACGCGCCAGGGGCCGGGCGTCAGCGCACGTCCCAGTCCGGCGCCGTGCTCGGCGCTGGGCGCCATGTCCCGCGGGCGCTGCAGCGGCCATTCCGCCCCATCCGCCGCGAACAGGCGGATGGCGGTCAGGCGCACCGGTTCATTGAAGCGCAGCGTGATGGCGGCGGGCGGGGCCGGCAGCGCCGCGCCCTCGGCCGGGTCGCTGCCGAGCAGCAGGGAATGGGCCGCGGCCCCGCGCGGGCCGGCTATCGCCAGCGCCAGCAGCAGGGCGGCGCCTCGTCTCGTCCGGATCATGCGGCTCTCCCCATGGGAGTGGGGGCATGGGGCTTTCCCCTGTGGGAAGGTCAAGCCCGGCCGGTGCGCCGGCTTTGCAGCGCCGGTCGCCCGCGGCACTCTCGCCGCGCCGGATCTGGCGCGGCAGGGCAGGGGGTGGGCGGTGGAACTCGACAACCAGGATGTTCTCGCGGAGGTGCGCGCCGTCTTCGACCGCTACGAGGCGGCGCTGATGGCGAATGAGACGGCGGTGCTCGATGAGATCTTCTGGGCCGATCCGCGCACCGTGCGGTTCGGCGTCACCGAGATCCTGTACGGCCATGACGCGATCCGCGCCTTCCGCGCTTCCGTGAAGGGCTATGTGCAGCGCGTCCAGAAGAAGGTGCATATCGTCGCCTTCGGGCGCGACTTCGCCGCGACACATCTGGAATTCCAGCGTGTCGGTCACGCGCCGATCGGGCGGGAGACCAAGATCATGGCCCGCCTGCCGGAAGGCTGGCGCATCGTCTCGGCGCATGTCTCGCTGTTGGCCGAGCCGGCGCGGTGAGCCACCACCTCGTCATCATCGGCGCCGGCATCGTCGGCGCGGCGACGGCGCTGGAGGCGATCTCGGCCGGCCTCCGCGTGACCATCCTCGACCCCGGCCCGCCGGGGGGCGAGCAGGCGGCGTCCTATGGCAATGGCTGCTGGCTCAGCCCGATGTCGGTGATCCCGCCCTCCACGCCCGGGCTGTGGAAGAAGATCCCGAAATTCCTGATGGACCCGCTGGGGCCGCTGGCGATCCGCTGGTCCTACCTGCCGCGCGTGGCGCCCTGGCTGGTGAAGTATCTGCGCGCCGGCTGGACGGAAGCGAAGGTGGAGGCCACCGCCCGCGCCATCCGCCCGCTGCTGGACGGCTCCCCCGCGCTCCACCGGACGCTGGCCGAGCGCGCGGGGGTCGAGCGGCTGATCGAGCGGCGCGGGCTGATGTATGTGTATGAGACCCGCGCGCAGTTCGAGGCCGAGGCGATGGCCTGGCGCATCCGGCGCAAGGTGGGGATCGACTGGCTCGAACTCGACGCCGATGAGATGCGGCAGCGGGAGCCGGAGCTGGACCGGCGCTACGGCTTCGGCGTTCTGGTGGAGGAAGGCGGGCATTGCCGCGACCCCGGCGCCTATGTGGCGGCGCTGGTGGCCCAGGCCCAGGCCGAAGGCGCGGTGCTGCTGCAGGCCCGCGCGACCGGCTTCCGGATCGAGGGCGGGCGGCTCCGGGCCGTGCTGACCGAGCAGGGGGAGGTCGCGGCGGATCGCGCGGTGATCGCGGCGGGCGCCCATTCCCGGGCGCTGGCCGCCGCCGCCGGGTCCGCCGTGCCGCTCGAGACGGAGCGCGGCTACCACGCCATGATCCTCGGCGCGGAGATCGGGCCGCGCACGCCGCTGATGCCGGTGGATGGCAAGATGTCCGTGACGCTGACCGACCGCGGCCTGCGCTGCGCCGGGCAGGTGGAGATCGCGGGGCTGGCGGCGGCGCCGAACTGGAAGCGGGCGGAGATCCTGCGGGACCACCTGCTCCGCAGCTTCCCCAACCTGCCGCGCGACCTGCCGGCGGATCGCGTGAAGGTCTGGATGGGGCATCGGCCGTCCATGCCGGATGGGCTGCCCTGCATCGGGCCGGCGGGGGGCAGCGCGGATGTGCTCTGTGCCTTCGGGCATGGCCATGTCGGCATGGTCGCGGCGCCGCGGACGGCGCGGGCGGTGGCGGCACTGCTGGCCGGCACCCCGCCGGGGGTGCCACTGGAGCCGTTCCGGCCATCACGATTCGCTTGACTTCGTTTTCCGCTGGTATTCGGCCCTATCCGGTGTCATGCTCAGCAATGGCGACCCTGCATCGTGTCGGGTCGTGTCCTTCTATAGTGGATAGATACCGATCGTGTTTCCCGACAGCGAACAGGGTGGCGAAGGCCCGCTTGAGGCCGAGGTCAAGTGGTACAACGCCCGCAAGGGGTTCGGCTTCGTCCTCGGGCCGGATGGCCAGGACGTCTTCTTCCACGCTTCCGCGCTGACGGAAGCGGGCGTCGAGCCGCCGGATACCGGCGACAAGTTCATGTGCGAGATCGGGACCGACCGCCAGGGGCGGCGTCTGGTGACGCGCATCCACAGCATGACCAAGGGCCCCGGCGGCGGCGATCGTCCGCGTCCGGCCTGCGGCGACCGCCCCCCGCGTCGTGACTTCGGCGGCGGTGGCTTCGGCGACCGTCCCCCGCGCCGTGATTTCGGCGGTGGCGGCGGTGGCTTCGGCGACCGTCCCCCGCGCCGTGACTTCGGTGGCGGTGGCGGTGGCTTCGGCGGCGGCGGCTTCGGTGATCGTCCCCCGCGTCGTGACTTCGGCGCACCGGGCGGCGGCGGCGGCTTCGGTGCCCCCCGCGGCGGCTTCGGCGACCGTCCGCCCCCGCGCCGCGACTTCGGCCGCGACGAGGGTGGGCCGACCTACGCCGTCAATGGCACGGTCAAGTGGTTCGACCAGGTGCGCGGCTTCGGCTTCGTGACGCCGGATGATGGTGGCCAGGACGTGTTCCTGCACTCCTCCGTCCTGCAGCGCGCGGGCAAGCAGGATGTGCAGCAGGGCGAGAAGGTCGCGCTCGACGTCAAGGACGGTCAGCGCGGGCGCCAGGCCGTCACGCTCAAGTAATCCACGCCCCTCCGGCGAGGATGACAGACCCCGGTCGCTTCGGCGGCCGGGGTTTTTTGCGGCGAAGGAGTGGTATGCGCTGCGGTATGGTGATCGGAACGTGGGAACAAGATCACGTTATCGTGAACTGACAGGTCGATTTATTAATTTATTGTTAACTGTTGCCGTGTCTCACTGCCGGGGCGCGATGATCGCGCTATCGACGGTAAGAGACCGAAGCCGATGCCCAACCGAGAGACGAGGCGCCTCACCAGCGCCTGGCCCTACTTTGCCGATGCGAATGTCGAAGTCCTGTCCATGGCAGGGCAGCAACCGGCTTTGGCCGATGCGGTCGCCTCCATCGTCGGCATCGCGGCGCAGCGCGCGCGCTCGAACGGCACCTTCGACACGCTGCGTGAGGCGGTGGAAGCCGCGCTGCAGGGGGTCCCCCAACCGGTCGACAGGACCTCGCGGCCCTGCACCATTGGCCGGAGCGGCGGACAAGCGCCCGCCCGGCGCGGCTGACATCCGACCGGCGGGGCAGGGGCTTGCGTGACGCCCCTTGCGCCGTCAACTCTCCGCAGCCTGACCGGAGAGAGATGATGACGCTGACCCGCCGCCTGCTGGCCTTCGCTTTGCCTGCCTTGCTCGCCGCCGCCCCGGCCGCCGCGCAGCAGGCACCCGCCTGGCCCAGCCGCCCGATCGAGATGGTGCTCGGCTTCCCCAATAGTTCCGGCGTGGGCATCTATGCGCGGCGCATCGCCGACCCGCTGTCGCGAATCCTGGGCCAGCCGGTGGTGGTCAACCCCCGCACCGGCGCGGGCGGCAATGTCGCCTCAGACTTCGTCGCCAAGGCGCGGCCGGACGGGCATGTGATCCTGTTCGGCACGGCCGGCACCCATGCCATCAACCAGACGCTCTACCGCCGCCTCAATTTCGATGTGCTGCGGGACTTCACGCCCATCGCGCATCTCGGCGACGTGCCGAATGTGCTGACCACCAGCATCGAGCGGCGCGACCAGTACCGGACCTGCCAGGACGTGATCCGCGACGCCCGCGCGCGGCCCGGCGCGCTGAACTACGGCAGCACGGGCAATGGCGCCTCCACCCATCTGGCGGGTGCGCGCTTCGCCACCGCGGCGCGGCTCGATGTCGTCCATGTGCCCTTCGTCGGCCAGGGGAATGTGGTGGCAGCGCTGCTCGGCGGGCAGATCGACTTCTTCTTCAACCAGAGCGGCCCGGCCATCCCGATGATCAAGCAGGGGCAGGTCCGCGGCCTCGCGGTCACCACCCGCGCCCGCATCCCCGCCTTGCCGGACGTGCCGACGGTCGCCGAGGCCTGCGGCCTGCCCGATTTCGAGAGCACGACCTGGTACGGCATCTTCGGCCCCGCCGGCCTGCCGGCCGAGATCACGCGGAAGCTGAACGAGGAGATCGTGAAGATCATCTCGGAGCCCGCCTTCCGCACCTGGCTGATCCAGGACCAGGGCATCGACCCGCCGACCGTCACCACGCCGGCCGAGTTCCGCGCGGTGCAGGAGCGTGACGTGGCGCGCTGGGCGCAGGTGGTGCGCGAAGCCGGCGCCACGGTGGACTGAAGCACGGCCGCGCGGCTGGGAGACCTAGACTGTTTTCACCGCGCTCAGCGCGGCGAAGACAGTCTAGGTCTTTGTCTGGTCGCATTTTCCGAGTCGCCAAGCGTGTCCGCTTGGCTTGAAAATGCTCTATTCCCCCAGCCGCGCGATGAGCGTGTCGATGTTGCGTCGCGCGCGGCGTTCCTGCGCCAGGTAGTGGCGGTCGGTGTGGTAGATGCGGTCCCGCCACGCCAGCATCCGCAATTCCGCCGCGCGGCCGGCGGCATAGGCATCGTCCTTCAGATGCGGATATTCGGCACGGTGCGCGGCCTCATGCGCGTCGAAGGCGGCGGGGTCCGCGCCCAGCTTCGCGCGGTCCATGTCCAGCAGCAGCGCGGCATCGCCGCGCAGCGAGACATCGGGCGTCTTCGGCACCTCCTGCTTCGCGATCGCCATCACCAGCGCCTCGGCCCGCAACAGGCGCGTGGGCGGGGTGGCACGGCCGGCCAGGTCGCGCATCAGCGCCACGCTGCGCGGGCCTGAATCGGGCAGGCGGCGGTCGAAGACGGCGCGGTGGAACAGCACGGCCAGGATGAAGGCCGGGCGGTCGGCGATGGCGGCCGCGATCTCCTCGGCCTGCGCCAGCAGCCCGGCGACATGCGACCACACATGCAGGTGCCGGTGCGGCTCCGCATAGCGCCGGCGCAATTCGTCCAGGATGGCGGCGTCCACGCAGGCTCCTCGTCGCCCCTCGCCGCGATGCCTGGGCCATCCGCCGGCCCGGCGCAAGCGCGGCGGCGATGCGGCGACGCGGCGGGCTACTCCGCGCGCAGCAGGCGCTTCGACCGGGTCCAGCCCTTGGCGAGGCCCCGGCAATGGCAGGCGATATGCGGCGCGACCTCGTGGCACCAAGCCCTGACATCGGCATTGACCGAACGCAGCCGGTCCGCCGCCGCCTGGGCGTCGCGGGACAGCTTCGCCTCGTCCACGCCGAGCACCTGGCGGTCGCGCAGCTTCCAGGCGCCGGCGACCATCACATCGACCACCGCGCTGCCATCCTCGGTCCAGACCAGCTGGTTCGCCGCGTCGTTCAGCGGCGACCAGTTCACATGCCCGAGGTCGAGCAGCACGAGATCCGCGGCGCGCCCGGCCTCGATCGTGCCGCCCTGCTCATGCCCGAGAAGGCGAGAGGAACCCACCGTCGCAAGCCGCACCGTCTCCGCCGTGCCGAGCCAGTCGGCATCTTCCGCATCCTCCCACAGGCGGGAGGCGAAGGCGGCCAGCCGCATCGCCTCGAACATGTTCTGGTTGTCGGAGGAAGATGAGCCATCGGTGCCGAGCCCGACCGTCACGCCTGCGCGGATCGCGGCCCGCACCGGGGCGAGGCCGGAGGCGAGGCGCATATTGGCGCCCGGATTGTGCGACAGCCCCGCCCCCCGCTTCGCCAGCAATTCAAGATCGGAGCCTGTCAGCCACACCCCATGCGCCACGCTGAACCAGCGCCCGACGAGGCCGAGGCGGTCCATGTGGTCCAGCAGCGTGGCGCCGCCATAGCGGATCTCTCCGCCCGCGGCCTGATAGCGCGCTTCCGCCACATGGGTCTGCATCGGCAGCCCGTATTCGGCCGAGAGCACGCGGCAGCCCCGCAGGAATTCGTCCGTGCCGTGCAGCGGAATGGTGGGCGCGCAGCCGAGCCGGATGTCATGGCGCGCATGCGACCAGGATTGCGCGGCGGTGCCGATCGCGGCGAGCGTCTCCGCCGCGCTCGCCATCCGCATGCCGGCGGCCCGCGCCCGATGCGGCTCCGGCAGCGCATCCAGCAGGCCGGGGGTTGCCTGGAAGAAGGTGAGGTCGGCGACCATCGGCGCGAGCACGGCGCGCAGCCCGACGGCGGCATAGGCCTCCGCCATCGCGTCCAGCCCTTCGAGTGTCGGGCCGGGGAATTCGGCGGGCATGTCGAAGGCCGCGGTGCAGCCCTTCTTCAGCATCTCGACCGCGGTCAGCGTGGTCGAAAGCCGCTTATCCTCCAGGCTCCGCCCACCGCCGACCCAGGGCGCGTGGGCGAGCAGCAAGGCGAGGTCCCATTTGTCGCCCGCGCCCTTCGCCAGGCCGCCATGCCCATGGGTGTGGCCGTTGACCAGGCCGGGGATGACGAGGCGACCGGAGGCGTCGTGCCGCGCCGCATCTTCCACCACCGTGCCCGGCGGCAGGATGGCAGCGATGCGCCCGCCTTCGATCAGCAGGTCGGCGAAGGGGGCGGAGAGGGCATCGGGGGCGAGGACCCGCGCACCGGTCAGGAGCAGCTTCGACATGGCCCATCGGTCCTTGCATCGGGACCCGGCGGGGGGCGCCGGTCCGCGGTCACGGGGCGGCGGCCCAGGATGCCCTGTCGCGGCCTCGCCACGACAGGATCAGCCCGGTGTCGGGAAAGGGGAACCCCTCCGGGGCTCCCCATCGCCTTTCAGACTTGGAGCGCCTTGCGAAACCGGTATCGAGCCCCGGGCGGCGCCGCGGCTTTGCCGCGGCAACGCAGCGCGGCCTTGCAGGATCAGCACCAAAGCCGGGGCCCCCGCAAAGACGCGTCGTGCCGAAGGCGCGACGCGGCTTTGCGGGGAGTTCTCAGATCATCCGCTCGCTGCGCGGCGGCAGGAAGCGGTCGGTGAACATGGTCTCCGCCGCCGGCGGGTTGGCAACGCCGAGCGCTTCGGCATTCACCGCCACCAGCTGCCGCGCGCGCGCCATGTCGAGATGGCCGAGGCCGTTGGCGCGGCTGTTCGGCGTCAGCATGGACCGGTCGCGCGTCATGGCGAAGCGGCGGGATTCCAGCGCTTCGTCGAACAGCGGCTCGCGGCGCTTCAGCGCGGCCATGCCGCCGGGGACGTCGTTCAGCAGCAGCTTCAGCCCCTCGATCGAGGATTTCACGAAGCGCGCCGCCGTTTCCTGATTCCGCTCGATCCATTCGGCGCGGGCGAAGATGCCGGAGCCGTAGAGGTCGAGGCCGTTCTCGGCATAGGGCCAGCTCAGGATCTGGTCCTCAGGGATGCCGAGGCCGACGAGGTTGAAGTGGACGGTGAACAGGAAGCCCGTCACCGCATCCACCTGGCCCGTCCGCAGCATGGTGTCGCGGAGATTCGCCGCCATCGAGGTCCAGCGGACGGAGGCAGGATTGATGCCCGCGACGCGCGCGAAGGCCGGGAACAGCAGGCGCGAGCCTTCGCCTTCCGGCGCGCCGAGGTTGCGGCCGGCGACATCCTGCGGGCGGTTGATGTTGCGCCCGCGCAGCGTGACGATGGCGGCCGCCGTGCGGTCGAAGACCGGGTAGAGCATCACCAGCCGGTTCTGCGGGTTCTCCGCGTTGAACTTCACCGCGCCGGAGAAATCCGCGAAGCCGATGTCGTAGGCGCCGGAGCCGACCTTCACCAGCGCATCGCCGGATCCGAAGCCGCGATCCATCCGCACCGCAAGCTGCTGCTGGCGGTAGATGCCGCGATCCTCGGCCAGCGCCCACATGGCGTGGTTGCCCTGCAGCGCCCAGTCCAGCGAGAATCGCAGCGCGGTCTGGGCGCGGGCGGTGCGGATGGCGGGCAGCGCGAGCGCGGCCCCCCCGGTTGCGGCCAGCAGGTGGCGGCGGCTGATGGTCATGTGGTGCTCCTTCATTCGGTGTCGGCCATTTCGTGTCGACGGGTGTGGCGCAGGCTTGCGGGGGGGGCCAGGCTGACAGTGGCAGAGCTCCATCCCGAAATGGCAAGGAAGGGGCATCACCCGGCGTCGTGGGCGACATGTTCGTTCGTGACGGGCCGCCACCTAGCAAACAGCAGCCAGCAGCCAGCAGCCCGCAGTAAGCAAACAGCATACCGCAGAACGGCCCTCTGTCACGGCCGCGTCATTGCCGGTGATCCGGGCATGCTGTGCCGCTTCGGTGTGCAAGCGCTGCCCCATCCCCTGCGGCGGCGTCACGTGCCGCGGTGCGGTGGGTTGGGCGGCGACCAGGATCGCGCATACCCTACTCCCACCCGGCCAGATCCGAGCCGGGGCCGGGAGAATCAAGACATGAACAAGCCACCCCTTCTGACCCGCCGCGTCCTTGGCGGCGTTGCACTGGCCGCCGCCGCTTTGCCCGCGCGCGCCCAGGGCGCCTGGCCCGAGCGGCCGGTGCGCTGGATCGTGCCCTTCCCGCCGGCGGGGACCGCCGACATCCTCTCGCGCCTGCTGGCCGAGCGGCTCGCGCCGCGGATCGGCCAGCCCATCGTGGTGGAGAACCGCGCCGGCGCGGGCGGCATGCTGGCAGGCGACCTGGTGGCGAAGGCGCGCGGCGATTCGCACATGGTCATGATGTCGAACTTCGCCCCGCATGGGACGACGCCCACGCTGTTCCCGAACGTCCCCTATGATCCGGTGGCGGATTTCACCCATCTCGGCCTGTTCGGCGCGCTGCCGATGGTGATCGCGGTCAGCGCCTCCCACCCCGCCCGCACGCTGGAGGAATTCCTCGCGCCCGCTCGTGCCCGCCCCGGCACGGTGGGCATGGCCTATGGCGGCAATGGCACGGCGTCGCACCTGATCGGCGTGCAGTTCCAGAAGGTGGCGGGCGTCGAATTCACCTTCGTGCCCTACCGCGGCGCCGGCCCCGCGCTGGTCGACGTGCTGGGGGGCGTGCTGCCGTCCATCATCGAGACGCTGCCGGCGGCGATCGGCCATATCCGCGCCGGGCGGCTTCGCCCGCTGGCGGTCAGCGCCCCGGCGCGGTCGCCCACGCTGCCCGACGTGCCGCATTTCGGCGAGGTGGGCCTGGCGGCCGCGCAGGGCGTGAACTGGTTCGGCTTCGCGACGCCCGCCGGCCTTTCCGCGCCGGTCGGCGCGCGCTGGGTGACGGAGATCAAGGCCGTGCTCGAGACCGCCGAGATGCGCGAGCGCCTGGCCCAGATGGGCTTCGAGGGCACGAACATGGATGCGGCCTTCATGACCGGCTTCGTCGGTCGTGAGGTCGCGCGCTGGCGCACGGTCATCCGCGAGAACGGGATCAGCGCCAACTGACGCGAGCCCGGCGCGGCGCCCGCCTGGGCGCCGCGCCGGGACGCGGTGGGGTTTCGTTCAGCGTCCGGCGCTGCGCGCGAGATACAGCGTCGCCCCCACCATGATGAGCGTGCCCCACAGCAGCATCCAGCCGGGCTGTTCCGCGAAGAACAGCATGCCCAGCACGGCGGAAGCCGGGATCTGCGCGTATTCCACCGGCGCCAGCAGCCCGACCTGCGCCCGCCGCGCGGCCCAGGACGCGCAGAAATCGCCAAGGATCGCCAGCACCGACCCCAGGGCCAGCAGCGCGATGGCCGTCCAGGACGGCGTCACCCAGACCATCGCGCTGATCGGCCCGTAGACCACAACCGTCGCCAGCGCATAGAGCGCGACGACGCGCGCGGGCGGCTCCGTCGTGGACAGCATCTTGATGGAGATCAGCACCACCGCGCCGGTGATGGCCCCGCCGATCGCCGCCAGCGTGCCGGCGGAAAGCTCCCCCTGGGGCCCCGCGATCAGCAGCACGCCGGAAAAGCCGATGGCGGCGGCGATGGCGCGATCCCAGCCGATCCGCTCGCCCAGGATCAGGAAGGCCAGCGGCAGCGCCCAGAGCGGCCGCGCATGCATGATCGCCACCGCATCCGCCAGCGGCAGCCACAGGATCGCCAGCATGTGCAGGAAGAAGGCGACCAGCCCGGCGCAGATCCGCAGCGCATGGGCGCCGGGGCGGCGGGTGCGGAGGGCGCCGCCGCCATGGCGCAGCATCCAGGGCAGCATGATGAGAACCGTCAGCACGCCGCGCGCGAAGGGCATCAGCGCCACCGGCAGGCCTTCGAGCATCGCGGCCCGGAAGCAGGCGCCCATGCCCGCGAAGAACAGGCAGCAGAGCAACATCAGCCCCATCCCCGCCAGCGCGCCCGATGGGTCGCGGGGCTGCGTCGGGGCGGGGGGGATGGTCATCACGGGGCAGTGTGGCGCGGTTTCGCGCCTACCCCAACCCCGTCAGCCCAACCCCGCCGTCAACGACGGGGCGGCAGCTCGCGGCGGCGCGGGTTGTCGCCGCGCGGGCCCTCGGCGCGCTGGCCCTCACCGCGCGGGGCGGCGCTGCGCGGCGGCGGCTCGGCGGCGATCTCCGCCTCGATCTCCTTGATCCGGGCGACGATGGTGCTGCGCAGGGATGGCGCGGCTTGCGGCTTCAGATTCGCCAGCGTTTCCTTCAGCTCCGCCAGCAGCCGCTTCTTCTCCTGCGCCGAACGGCGGATCGGACGGTTGTCTGAGAACTGTCCGTCGAACGCGCGCATGAGCCTGTGCCCTCCCCGTTGGTGACGCTGCGGGGCCGGGTTAGGGGGGCGGGGGCGCCGCGTCAACGCGGGGGCGCGCCCGCCTTGTCCCGATCCCCCCCGGCGGGTCGCGCGACCGGGCCGGCGGGCCTGCCCGCGCGGATTGGGCAGCCGCACTCGTCCGGACAATATCTTGCCTCCGGACGCAGGTCGGCGCAGATAGCGATCAATGCGGGGTTGCGCCCGCGAACAGGGAGAAGCCGAAGGATGTCGACCGTCGTGACCCCCACCCGCCGGGTGCTTTTGCTCGGCGCCGCCGGCGTGCTTGCCGCGCCGCGGATCGCCGGCGCCCAGCCGGCGCCGATCCGGCTCGGCATCCTCCAGCCCGTCACCGGCGCGCTGGCGCAGGATGGCGAATATGGCCGCCTCGGCGCCGAGGCCGCGATCAATGAGATCAACGCCACGGGCGGCATCCGGTCCATGGGCGGCGCCCGGATCCAGATGGTGTTCGGCGATGCGCGCTCGAACCCCGAAGGCGGCACCGCCGAGGTGGAGCGCATGCATGGCGAAGGCGTGGTCGCGGTGGTCGGCGGCTTCGCCAGCCCGATCTGCCTCGCGGCGTCCCAGGCGGCGTCCCGCTACGACCTGCCCTATATCGTCGATGTCGGCGTGGCGGACACGATCGTGACGCGCGGGCTCCGGAACACCTTCCGCTTCGGGCCGGGCTTCGGGAAAGTGACCGCCGGTGCGCTCGACAACCTCGCGGCGCTCAACAACGCGGCCGGCCGTCCGGCGCGCACCGTGGTGGTGGTGCATGAGGACGGGCTGTTCGGCAGCGGCATGGCGCGGCTGATGCAGAACGAGTTGCCGAAGCGCGGCTTCGAGGTGCTGGAGACCATCAGCCACCCGACACCGGCGCGCGACATGTCCAACATCGCGCTGCGTATCCGCGCGCTGAACCCGGACCTGATCATCCCGTCCAGCTACTACGCCGAATTCGTGCTGCTGTCGCAGACCCTGCAGCAGCGCCGCATCCGCCCGAAGGGCATCTACTGCGTGCTGAACGGCGCCGCGTCCAACTTCCGCTTCGTGCGCGAATTCCCCCAGGCCGCGAACCTGGTGATGGATGTCAACCACTGGGCCGATCCGCGCAAGCCGAAGACGGCCGAGCTGCGCCGCGCCGTGGAAGCGCAGAACCGCTTCTGGCTGTACAACACGCCGCTGAACTATTCGGCCGTGATGCTGGTGGCGGACGCGCTGGAGCGCGCCGGCCGCGCCGACCGCGTGGCGGTGATCGAGGCGCTGGCCGCGACCGGGCCGGGCTTCACCCGCCACATCATGCCCTATGGCCCGACGAATTTCGTCAACGGCCAGAACCAGGCCGGGCAGGCGGTGAACACCCAGGTGATCGACAACGACATCAAGGTGATCTTTCCGACCGACTTCGCCGACGCGCGCCCCGTCTTCCCCTGGCCGGCGTGAGCCTGGGCCGCCGGAGGCAGCTGGCCGCGTGAGAAGCTATCCGATCGAGATCGTGGGGGAGGCCGTGCTGAACGGCCTCCTCACCGGGTCCATCTATGGGCTGGTGGCGCTGGGGCTGACGCTGGTCTACGGCGTGCTCCACATCATCAACTTCGCCCATGGCGCGCTGCTGACGCTGGCGATGTATGCGGCCTTCGTGGCGTGGAAGGTCTTCGGCCTCGATCCCTATGTCGCGATCCTGCCGCTGGTGCCGATGTTCTTCCTGCTCGGCTACGGCGTGCAGCGCTTCGTCATCGGGCCGGCCAGCCGGGGCGAGGATTCCAACATCCTGCTGGTCACGCTCGGCCTGTCCATCGTCATCGAGAACATGATGCTGGCCATCTTCCGGTCCGACACGCTGACGGTGCAGGTGCCTTACGCGATGGAGGTGGTGGAACTCGGCCCGATGCTGCTGAGCTTCCCGCGCGTCGCGGGCTTTGGCGTCGCCTTCGTGGTGGCAGCCGTGCTGTTCGTGGTGCTGACCATGACCGATACCGGGCGCGCGATCCGCGCGGTGGCGAAGGAACGCACCGGCGCGGCGCTGGTCGGCATCAACGTCAATCACGTCTATGCCGTGACCTTCGGCATCGGCGCCGCCTGCCTGGCCGTCGCGGCCTGCCTGCTGCTGCCCTTCTTCTATGTCACGCCGCGGGTCGGCAACGCCTTCGTGCTGGTGGCCTTCACCATCGTCGTGCTAGGTGGCATGGGCAGCGTGGTTGGCGCCCTGTTGGGCGGGCTGTTCATCGGCGTGGTGGAAAGTCTGTCGGGACTCTATTTCGGCGATAGCCTCGGCCAGATCGGCATCTTCCTGATCTTCATCCTGGTGCTGCTGTTCCGCCCGACCGGCCTGTTCGGAGCCAAGGCGTGACCGCGAAGGACCTTCTGCCCATCGCGATCTTCGGCCTGGTCGCGGCGCTGCTGCCCTTCTTCGTCACGGCCGGCACCTGGCTGAACTTCGCGGTCTTCACGCTGATCATCTGCCTGGCGGCGCAGGGGTGGAACATCCTGGGCGGCTATGGCGGGCAGTACAGCTTCGGCCATGCGGCCTTCTTCGGCACGGCCGCCTATGCGACCGCGATCCTGCAGGTGCGCTACGGCGTCGATCCCTATCTCGGCTTCGCGGTGGGTATCGCGGCGGCGGGCGCGGTGGGCTGGGTGATCGGCGCGCTATCCTTCCGTTCCGGCCTGCGCGGCAGCTATTTCGCGCTGGTGACGCTGGCATTTGCCGAGGTGTTCCGCGTGCTCGCCAACGCGTCCGAATGGACGGGCGGCGCGGCGGGCGTTCTCATCAAGCTCGATGTGCGGGCCTCCAACTTCCAGTTCGCCGACCGCGCGACCTTCTACTGGGTCGCGCTGGCGCTGGTGCTGGTCGCGCTGGTGATCACCCGCGCGCTGGAACGCTCCCGCCTCGGCGCGCAGCTGGTCGCGGTGCGGGAGAACGAGAGCGCGGCGCGCGCCCTCGGCGTGGATGCGTTTGGGGTGAAGCTCGCGGCGATCGCGCTGTCGGCCGCGATCACCGGCGCGGCGGGCGCGTTGTATGCGCAGTATTTCCTCTATCTCGACGCCAACATCGCCTATGGCACCTGGATCAGCGTGGAAGCACTGCTGGCGCCGATCATCGGCGGGGCGGGCACGGTCTTCGGGCCGGTTCTCGGCGGCATCATCCTCCATTCGCTGAGCGAGTTTACCAAGTCGCTGGTGGGCCGCATTCCGGGCGTGGACCTGGTGATCTTCGGCGTGCTGCTGATCCTGGTCGTGCGTTTCCCGCCGCGGGAAATCCCGGGGCTGATCCGCGGCTGGAGGAAGGCGCGGTGAACCCCGATCCCGCTTTCCTGTCCGTCCATTCCGTCTCGAAGCGCTTCGGTGGGCTGCTGGCGGTCTCGGACGCCAGCTTCACCGCCGCCGAGGGCAGCATCACCGGCCTCATCGGGCCGAATGGCGCTGGCAAGACCACGCTGTTCGCCATCGTCTCCGGCTTCGAGAAGCCGACCAGCGGCCGCGTGCTGTGGCGGGGTGAGGAGATCACCGGCCGCCTGCCGCATCTTCTGGCCCGCGACGGCATCGCCCGCACCTTCCAGATCGTGCAGCCCTTCGCCGGGCTGAGCGTGCGGGAGAACATCGCGGTTGGCGCCTTCCTCCGCCACCACCGCCGCGCGGAGGCCATCGCGGTGGCCGAAGAAGTGGCGGCCCGGGTCGGGCTGTCCGCCGAACTCGACAAGCCGGCCGCCGCGCTGACCGTCGCGGGGCGCAAGCGCGTCGAACTGGCCAAGGCGTTGGCGACGCAGCCGAAGCTGCTGCTGCTGGATGAGGTGCTGGCCGGCCTCAACCCGTCCGAGGTCCGCGACATCGTCCCCGTCGTGCGCGCGATCCGCGACAGCGGCGTCACCGTGCTGATGATCGAGCATGTGATGCAGGCGGTGATGAACCTGTGCGACGTGGTGCATGTGCTGGCGCAGGGCCGCATCATTGCGGGCGGCACGCCGGCCGAGGTCGTCAGCAACCCCGCGGTGATCGAGGCCTATCTGGGCCACGGCGCCGCGACCAGGCTGGCGGGCGGTTCCCATGCTTGAGGTCCGGGATCTCCACGCGGGCTATGGCCTGACCCGCGTGCTGGAAGGCGTATCCCTGCATGTGAATGCGGGTGAGATCGTCGCCGTGCTCGGTTCGAACGGCGCGGGCAAGACGACGCTCAACATGGCGATCAGCGGGCTGGTGAAGCCGCGCGCCGGCAGCGTGACCTTCGAAGGGCGTGACATCACCGGTCGTCCGCCGGCCGAGATCATGGGTGCGGGGCTGATCCAGGTGCCGGAAGGGCGCAAGATCTTCCCGAACCTCAGCGTGCGGGAGAATCTGGAACTCGGGTCCTACCGCCGCGCCAAGGCGGGTCGCGCGCAGAACCTGGATCGCGTCTTCCAGACCTTCCCGCGCCTGAAGGAACGCACTGTACAGGCCGCCGGGACGCTGTCGGGCGGGGAACAGCAGATGCTCGCCATCGGCCGCGGCATGATGGCGGAACCGCGCCTGCTGATCCTGGACGAACCCTCGCTCGGCCTGTCGCCGCTGCTGGTGGAGGAGATGTTCGCCCTGATCCGCCGCCTGCACGGGCAGGGCCTTGCCATCATGCTGGTCGAGCAGAATGTGGCGCAGTCGCTGGATGTCGCGGACCGCGCCTATGTGCTGGAGAATGGCCGCTTCGCCATTTCCGGCGCGGCCGCCAGCGTGCGCGAGGACCCGGAACTCAAGCGGGCCTATCTGGGACTCTAGAGCAGATCGCGGAAGGGCGTGACCGCCCGGACGCGTGAATCTGCTCTGTCAACAACAGGCTGGAGCGCTTTGCGTTCAGGCGTGGACGCAAACCGCTCCAGGGAAGGAGATCGCGGATGGCGATCGTGACCAAGGGCGTCGAGCCTGCCTCCGTGCTGATGGCGGCCGCACCGCCGGCCTGGCTCGACGAATGGTGCCGCTTTGCCGCGCAGGCGCGCTTCGCATCCCTGCCACCAGCGGTCGCGCAACGCGCGCGCCTTGCCCTGCTGGACTGCATCGGCGCCATCGCGGCCGGCGCCCAGGAAGCGGAGGTGCAGGCGCTGGCCGCGCGGATGCTGGCGCGGGAAGGCACGGGCGACGCGCCGGTCATCGGCCTGCCGCTGGCCGCCCGGCCCGGCACGGCGGCGTTCCTGAACGGCACATCGGGCACGATGCTGGAGCTTGATGAGGGGAACCAGTATGCGCGCGGCCATCCCGCGATCCATGTCGTCCCCGCGCTGCTCGCAGCACCCCGCGGCGATGGCGCGGCGCTGCTGACGGCGCTCGCCATCGGCTATGAATTCGGCAGCCGCGTGGGCATCGCGAGCAAGCTGAATGTCGCGATGCATCCGCACGGCACCTGGGGCACTTTGGGTGCGGCGATGGGCATCGCGAAGCTGCATGGCGCGACGGCCGAGGAGTTCCGCGGCACCATCAATATGGCGGCCTCGCTCGGCCTCGCGACGTCGCGCAAGACGATGCTGGAAGGCGGCACGGTGCGGAACACCTATGCCGGCGTGTCGAACATGCTCGGGCTCACGGTATGGGACCTGGTCCGCGCCGGCTTCGAGGGCGAGCGCGACGGCGTCGGCACCGTCTTCGGGAGCGTGGCAGCGAACGACTTCCGCCCGGCGGAGATGGTGGCGGATCTCGGCACGCGCTGGGAGATCGCTCGCAACTACTTCAAGCGTCATGCCGCGTGCCGCTACACGCATGGCGCGCTGGATGCGCTGCAGATGATCCTGGCGAAGACCGGCCCCTTGCAGCCCGACCAGGTGCGCGCGATTGAGGTCGAGACCTATGTCTGGGCCGCGCAGCTTGATAGTCCGCTGGCGCCCAACATGCTGGCGGCGAAGTTCAGCATTCCCTTCGCGCTCGCCACCACCATCGCCCATGGCGCTGCGACCGTGCCCGCCTTCCGCGCCCCGGCGCGGGAGAATGCGGCGGTGCAGGCGCTGGCGCAGCGTGTGACGGTGAATGAGGATCCGGCGCTGACGGCGCAGCTCCCCGGGCTTCGCCCCGCGCGGCTTCGCCTGACGCTGGCCGATGGCTCGGTGCACAGCGCGGAGGTCACGACCAATCGCGGCGACACCGAGGATCCCTACACCGAGGCCGAGGTGCGGGCGAAGTTCCGCGAACTGACCGACCCCGTCTATGGCCCCGCGCGCGCCCAGGCGATTGAGGATGCGGTGCTGGCCTTCGGCCCGCATCAGGAAGCATCGGCGCTGACGGAGCTGCTCTCACGATGACCGGCCTCGACCCGGTGACCCTCGCCGTCCTGAAGGGCCGGCTGGAGCAGATCGCGGATGAGATGGACGCGACGCTGTATCGCAGCGCGTTCAACCCCATCATCGCGGAAGCGCGCGACGCCTGCCACGGCCTCTATCACGCCGAGACGGGTGCCACGCTGGTCCAGGGCACGAAGGGCCTGCCGATCTTCGTCGGCGCCATGTCCTTCGCCGTGCAGGCGGTGATCCGCCGCGTCGCGAATGGCGCGGGGCTGGAGCCGGGCGACACCTTCCTGTTCAACGACCCCTATGAGGGCGGCACGCATCTGAACGATTTCCGCCTGGTCCGGCCGGTGTTCCGCCAGGGGAAGCTGTTCTGCTGGCTGGCGAGCGTGGGGCATTGGCTCGATATCGGTGGCAATGTGCCGGGCAACTACAATCCGCGCGCGACGGAAAGCCATCAGGAAGGCGTCCGCATCCCACCGGTGAAGCTGATCCGCGCCGGCGTTATGCAGCAGGATATCCTCGACATCCTCGCCGCCAATTCGCGCGTGCCGCAATCCAACTGGGGCGACCTGAACGGGCAGCTCAACGCGCTCGACCTCGGGGAACGCCGCCTGGGCCAGCTGCTGGACGAGCATGGGGAAGCGAAGCTGGACGCGGCCTTCGGCGCGCTCGCGGATCGCGCCGCCGCGCTGATGGAGGCCGAGATCCGTGGCCTGCCGGAAGGCCGCATCGTCTTCGAGGATTATCTCGACAATGACGGCGTTACCGACGAACGCCTGACCATCGCGCTGGATATGGAAATCCGCGACGGGCGGATGCTGCTGGATTTCTCGCGCAGCTCGCCGGCCTGCCTCGGGCCGATCAACATCAGCTACGCCACGACGGTTGCGGCCTGTTATGTCGCGCTGAAGCACGCCTTCCCGGATGTGCCGGCCAATGCCGGCGTGCTGCGGCCGATCGAATTCGTGATCCCCGACATCTCGCTGCTCGGCGTCGGGCCGCCGCGGCCGGTGGCGGGCTATACCGAGACGATCCTGCGGCTGATCGGCGTCGTCTTCGGCGCGCTGGGCAAGGTGGTGCCGGACCGCGCGACGGCCGCGCCCTTTGGCACGATCAACGCGCTGTCGCTCAGCGGCCAGCGCAAGAACGGCACGCGCTGGGTGATGTTCTCCTTCTTCGGCGGCGGGCTGGGCGGCAATCCGGAAAGCGACGGGCTGCACCACGCGAACAACCCGATCTCCACCGCCACCATCCCGCCGGCCGAAATTCTGGAAGCGGCCTATCCGGTGATGTTCACGCAATGGGCGCTGCGGCCTGATTCGGGCGGCGCGGGCCTGCATCGCGGCGGCGTCGGCGCGGTCTATGAGATCGAGGCGCTGTCCCCCGGCGTCACGGAAGTCGCGCTGTTGGGCGAACGTGGTCGCTACGCGCCCTTCGGTGTCTCCGGCGGGCATGAAGGCGCGCTGAACCGCTTCGCCTGGCAGACGAAGGATGGGTGGGCAAGCCCGCCGATGGCGAGCAAGGTGGTCGGCGTGAAGATCGTAGCCGGCCAGCGCCTGCGGCTTGAATCGCCGGGTGGCGGCGGCTGGGGCGACCCGATGCAGCGGCCGCGCGACGCGGTGGCGCGCGACATCCGCCTCGGCTTCGTGAGCGCCGAGGGCGCGGCGCGCGACTACGGATACAAGGCATGACCAGCAAGCCACCCATGGGACAGATCGTCGGCGTCGATGTCGGCGGCACCTTCACCGATCTGTTCCTGTTCGACCCGGCGCAGGCCACGTTCCGCACCGCGAAGGTCCCCTCCAACCGGGGTGACGAGGCGGTGGGGTTCATGGCGGGGCTCCGCGCGCTTGGCGGCCCGGCTGGGTTCGAGGCCATCGTGCATGGCACGACCGTCGGCACCAATGCGCTGCTGGAACGCAAGGGCGCGAAGCTCGGCGTGATCACCACCCAGGGTTTCCGGGACGTGCTGGAGATGCGCCGGCGCGACCGGCGCAACACCTGGGGCCTCTGGGGCGAATTCCTGCCGATCGCGGAACGTGACATGCGCGCAGAGGTGCCGGAACGCACCCTGGCGAACGGCACCATCCACGCGCCGATCGATGTGGCGGCGGTCGAGGCCGCGGCGCGTGACCTGCTGGCGCGCGGTGCGGAAGCTTGCGCCATCGTCTTCATCAACGCCTATGCCAACCCGGCCAATGAACGCGCGGCGGCGGCGGCGGTGCGCGCGATCTGGCCGAATGCGCATGTCAGCGTCTCGTCCGAGATCTTGCCGGAAATCCGAGAATTCGAACGCGCCTCGACCACCGCGCTCAACGCCTATCTCCAGCCGGGGGTGGCGAACTACCTGGGCAAGCTGGAAGGCGCGCTGGGGGAAGCGGGCTTCGGCGGGCGCTTCCACATCGTGCAGTCGAATGGCGGCATCATGTCCACCGCCACCGCGCGCGCCATCCCCGTTCGCACGGCGCTGTCGGGCCCGGCGGCGGGCGTGATCGCGGCGGCGGCCATCGCGCGCGCGGCGGGGTTCGAGAATGCGATCACCTGCGACCTCGGCGGCACCAGCTTCGATGTCTCGCTGGTCACCGATGGGCGGATGGCGCTGGCGGCGCAGGCGACGATCGATTTCGGCGTCGTCATCCGGTCCCCGATGATCGAGATCACGACCATCGGCGCCGGCGGCGGGTCCATCGCGCATGTGGATCGCGGCGGGCTGCTGCAGGTGGGCCCGGAAAGCGCGGGCAGCCGGCCGGGGCCGGTCTGCTACGGGCAGGGCAATACGCGCCCGACGCTGACGGATGCGAATGTCGTGCTTGGCCGCATCAATGCCGAACGCCCCATCGGCGGCGCGCTGTCGCGGCTGGATGTGGATGGCGCGAAGGCGGCCATCGCGGCCCATGTCGGCGACCCGCTCGGCCTCGGCGCGATGGAGGCGGCGGAAGCCATCGTGCGCGTCGCCAATGCGAAGATGGCCGGCGCGATCCGGCTTGTGTCCATCGAGCGCGGGCATGATCCGCAGAAATTCGTGGCCCTTCCCTTCGGCGGCGGCGGCGCGCTGCATGTCGGCGCGCTGATCAAGGATGTGGGGCTGAAGGCTGCGCTGGTGCCGCGCTTCCCCGGTGTCACCAGCGCCATCGGCTGCGTGATCGCCGATGTGCGGCACGATCAGGTCCGCACGCTGAACCTCTCGCTCGACGGCATCGACGCCGCCGCGCTGGATGCGCGGATGGTGGAGGAAGCCACCGCCGCGCGCGGGGTGGTGGAGGCCGCGGGCCTTCCCGTCTCCCGCATCGAGATCCGCTTCGAGCTGGACATGCATTACGCCGGCCAGACGCACACCGTCGGCGTGCCGCTGCCGCTGCATGTGATCGGCGGCACGACCGGCGTTTCGGAGGCGATCATCCGCAGCGCCTTCGAGGGCGCCTACCAGCAGGCCTTCTCTCGCCTTCTGCCAGGCCTGCCGATCCGCATCGTCACGCTGCGGACCGCCGCCATCGGCGTGCGGCCCGATTTCGACCTGGCGGCGCTCGCGCCGCCCAAGGACGCGACGCTGGAAGGCGCTGCGCGCGGTGCGCGGCAGGTCTGGTTCGACGGCGCCTGGCACGCGGCCACGATCTGGTCGCGGCTTGATTTGCCGGAAGGCGCCATCGTCCACGGGCCCGCGATCCTGGAACAGCCGGATGCGACGGTGGTGGTGGACCCGGACCTGACGGCGCGCGTCGACCGCTTCGGCAATTTGATCATCGAGCGCGAGTGACGCCCATGTCCGCCGACGCCATCCCGATCCAGCAGACCGCGCTGCTGCTGTGTGACCTGCAGAATGACTTCATCCATCCTGATGGGGCCTATGGGAAGGCGGGGCAGGGGGCGCCTGCCATCGCGGCCATCCCCGCGCGCGTCGCGCCGCTGGCGCAGGCGATCCGCGCCAAGGGCGGTTGGATCGCCTCCACCCATTTCACGCTGTTCACGGGCCGGAATGGCGAGCCCTTCATCGACCCGCATCTGAAGACAATGCGCCCCTTCCTGAAGAAGGGCGACTTCGTGATGGGCAGCTGGGGCCACCAGGTCGTCGATGAACTCGCGCCGTCCGACCTGCCGGTGGAGAAGGTGGGGTATGACGCCTTCTACGCCACGCGGCTGGAATGGATCCTGCGGAAGGTCGGCATCCGCCGGCTGATCGTCAGCGGCATCGTCACGAATGGGGGCGTGTCCTCCACCGTTCGCGGCGCGCATGTGCGGGAATTCCAGGTGACGGTGCTGGAGGATGGCTGCGCCGCCTTCACGCAGGAATTGCACGACACCGCCATCGCCGCGCTGCGCCCGGTGGCGGAGATCAGCACCGTCGCGAAGGAATTGGCGAAGCTCGCATGACCGCGCGCATCATCACCGAGGCCGATCCCACCTTCGAGACGGAGCTTCCCGTCGCGATCATCGGCGCCGGCGCGGCGGGGCTGGTGGCCGCGCTGGCCTGCCACGCCGCGGGGGTGGAGCCGCTGGTGATCGAACGCGATCCGGTGCCGCGCGGCTCCACCAGCCTCTCGGCCGGGCTGATCCCGGCCGCGGGCACGCGCTTCCAGCGCGAACGCGACATCCTGGACGATGCGGAGACCTTCGCCGCCGACATCCAGAAGAAGGCGCATGGGCAGGCCGACCCCGCGCTGGTCGCCCTGGTCGCGCGGGCCGCCGCGCCGACCATCGACTGGCTGGCGGAGGCGCATGGCCTCGACTTCAGCGTGGTGCATGATTTCGACTATCCCGGCCACAGCAACCGCCGCATGCACGGCCTGCCGAGCCGGAGCGGGGCGGAACTGGTGGACCGGCTGCGCGACGCCGCCGAACGGGCCGGCATCCCGCTGCTGACGGAGGCGCGCGTGACGACGCTGATCCGCGACACGCAGGGGCGCTTAAGCGGGCTGGTCGCGGAACGCCCCGATGGCAGCGCGGAGCGCATCGGCGCGCGCGCCATCGTGCTGGCTTGCAGCGGCTATGCCGGCAACAAGGCGCTGGTGCGGAAATACATCCCCGAGCTCGCGGATGCGCTCTATTTCGGCCATCCGGGCAATGAGGGTGAGGCGGTGCTCTGGGCCGAGCAACTCGGCGCGGCGCTGCGGGACATGACAGGCCATCAGGGCCACGGATCGGTGGCGCATCCGCAGGGCATCCTCGTGTCCTGGGCGGTGATCATGGAAGGCGGCTTCCAGGTGAACCGCGATGGCGCGCGGTTCTGGAACGAGAGCAGCGGCTATTCCGAAGCCGGCGTCGCCGTGCTGTCGCAGCCGGATGGCGTGGCGTGGGACATCTTCGACGCCCGCATCGCCGGCATCGCCCGCCAGTTCGAGGATTTCCGCCAGGCCGAGGCGCAGGGCGCCGTTCTGCGCGCGGACACGATCGAGGAACTGGCCGCGAAGGCGAAGCTGCCGCCGGCGCAACTCGCCGCGAGCTTCGCCGCCGTCGAGGCCGAAAAGGGCAAGGGCGCGACGGATGCCTTCGGACGCGACTGGTCGCGCGGCGCCCCGCTGGCGGCGCCCTTCTGCGCCGTGCGGGTCACGGGCGCGCTGTTTCATAGCCAGGGCGGGTTGGCGGTGGATGACGCCGCGCGGGTCAGGCTTGCGGATGGCGGGATCGTGCCGAACCTGTTCGCGGCAGGCGGCGCGGCTTGCGGCGTCAGCGGGCCGGAGGCATCCGGTTATCTGTCGGGCAATGGGTTGCTGAGCGCGGTGGCGCTGGGACGTATCGCTGGAATCGGCGCGGCGCGTATCGCGCAAGGGGAGCAGGTCTGATGGGTCACGTGGCGGAGCAGTTTGGCATCGGCCAACCCGTGCGGCGGAAGGAAGACGTGCGCTTCCTGACCGGGCACGGCCACTACACGGATGATGTGAACCTGGCCGGCCAGGCGCATATGGCGATCCTGCGGTCTCCGCACGCCAATGCGCGGATCGTGTCGATGGATCTCACCGCCGCGCGCGCCGCGCCCGGCGTGCTGCTGGTGCTGACCGGCGCGGATGCGGAAGCCGATGGGCTCGGCCATTGCCCGCTGATGGCGGAAATCCCGCCCCTGGCAGGCACGCCCCCGGTCTTCTGCCCGCCGAAGCCGATCCTGGCGGTGGGCGCCGTGCGCTTCGTGGGCGATGCCGTCGTCGCGATCGTCGCCGAGACCCGCGCCCAGGCGCAGGACGCGGCGGAACTGGTCGAGATCGACTACGACATGCTGCCCGCCATCACCGACACGGCCCGCGCGCTGGACGCCGATGCGCCGGTGATCTGGGAGGAGCGCGGATCGAACCTCTGCGTCCATTGGTCGAATGGCCGCAAGGCCGAGGCGGATGCGGCCTTCGCGGCGGCGGCGCACACCGTCTCCATCGAACTGGTGCAGAACCGCGTGGTCGGCAACCCGATGGAGCCGCGGGTTGCCATCGGCGCCTGGAACGCGGAACGCGACCGGTATGAGCTGACCAGCCCGACCCAGGGCGCGGTGCGCGTGCGCGACGGGCTGGCGCAATTCGTCTTCAAGGTGCCGAAGGAACAGCTGCGCGTGCATTCGCCCGATGTCGGCGGCGGCTTCGGCTTGCGCGGCAAGATCTTTCCTGAATCCGCGATGGTGTTGTGGGCCGCGAAGAAGCTCGGCCGGCCGGTGAAGTGGCGTGCGGATCGCAGCGAGACCTTCGTCTCCGACCCCCATGGCCGCGACCATGTCACGACGGCGGAGATGGCCTTCGACGCGCAAGGCAAGGCGCTCGGCCTGCGGGTGCGGACCATCGCCTCCGTCGGCGCCTATCTGATGGATTTCGGCCCGCGCATCCCGACCGTGGCCGGCGCGCGCATCGCCGGCACGGTCTATGACCTGCAGGCGGTGAACATGGAGGTGCGCTGCGCCTTTACCAACACCGTGCCCACCGACGCCTATCGCGGCGCCGGGCGGCCCGAGATCGCCTACACCATCGAACGTCTGCTCGACCTCGGCGCGGCGAAGCTCGGTCTGGCGAAGGACGAGATCCGGCGGCGCAACTACATCCGACCCGACCAGATCCCCTACACCAACTGCGTCGGCAATGTGCTCGACAGCGGCGATTTCGCGGGCACGCAGGCGATGGCGCTGAAGCTGGCGGATTGGGAAGGCTTCCCCGCCCGCCGGGCGGAAGCGAAGGCGCGCGGCAAGCTGCGCGGCATCGGCATCGGCTATTTCATCGAGGCCTCGGGCGGCCAGCCGCAGGAATGGGCGCGCGTCACCATCACGCCGGAAGGCAAGGCGCGCCTTGTCGTCGGCACCTTCAGCCACGGCCAGGGGCATGAGACCGCCTTCGCGCAGATCATCCATGCCCGGCTCGGCATTCCCTTCGACGATGTGGAACTGATCCAGGGCGACACCGATGTGGTGGAGCAGGGCTTCGGCACCGGCGGGTCGCGGTCGTCGCAGATGGGTGGCGTCGCGACGTCTCGTGCCTCGGATGCCGTGCTGGTCAAGGCGAAGCGCATCGCGGCGCATCTGCTGGAAGCGGCAGAGGCGGATATCGAGCGTGACGGTACCCGCTTCCGCGTGGCGGGCACCGATCTCGGCATCGGCTGGGCCGAGGTCGCCGCCGCAGCCAACGATCCGGCACGCCTGCCTGCGGGCGAGGCGCCCGGCCTCGACGAACGCGTGCTCTACAAGCGCGAGTCCGAATGCAACTTCCCGAATGGCTGCCACGTGGCGGAGGTCGAGATCGACCCCGATACCGGCCTGCTGCAGGTGGTGAACTATGCCTGCGTCGATGATGTCGGCAACGTGATCAATCCGATGCTCGTGCACGGCCAGTCGCATGGCGGCATCGCGCAGGGGCTGGGGCAGGCGGTGCTGGAAGCCGTGCGCTATGACGACGACAGCGGCCAGTTCCTGACCGCGACCTTCATGGATTACGCGATGCCGCGCGCCGCCGACCTGCCGCCGATGGAGGTCGATTTCAACATCGTGCCGACGCCGGTGAACGAGCTGGGCGTCAAGGGCGCGGGTGAGGGTGGGGCCTGCGGCGCGCCGCCGGCCATCGTGAGTGCGGCCTGCGATGCGCTCGGTGTGGCGCATATCGATATGCCGCTGACGCCGGAACGCGTCTGGCGCGCCCTGGCGCGCTGAAGCTGATGGGCCGGGGGGGCGAGCGCCCCCCGGTTCTTGCCGTCCCTCAGATCGCCGGCAGGATCGGCGAGGAGGTGACGTGGAACACGCCATCGCTGCCCAGCACATCGCCGCGCGTGATGGCGATGACGGGGCGGCCCGGCTGCGGCGGGACGCCGGCGCGGACGATGGTCGCGGTGCGCGGGCCGGTCTGCGTCACCTGCAGCCGCGCGCGGTCCCAGGTCTGCACGCGGCCATGGCGCGGCTGGATGTCGGCGAGCCGCAGCAGCCCGAAGGCGGCGTTGGCGTTCACCAGCGTCGCCGCGCGCTGGCGCTGTTCCGGCGTCGGGTTGGACGGCGCATTGTCCAGCAGGGCCAGCATGTCGGCCGGCAGGGAATTCAGCGCCTCATTGGTCGGCACGAACAGCGTCACAGCGCCGTTCTGCGCGCCGATCCGCCCGGCCTGGCCGCTGAGCAGGATGGCGCTCAGGAAGCGGCGATGCTCCGGCTTGTCACGGAGCATGGTGAGCAGATCGAAGGTGCCGTCCTCGGCGATCACGCGCGGGCGCGGCCCCTCGCAGGCGGCGAGAAGCCCCAGGCCGGCAGCGCCCAGGACAAGACGGCGCGAAAGCGGGCGGAGAAGGGTCACGTGCAGGTCCTTCCGGTGATGCACCCAGGCCGGGACGAGTCGGCCCGCCCGGCAATCGGGGCTGGGTGGTAGCCGCACCGGGGGGCCTCGTCCAGCACGGCGTGCGGGATTTGACGCTGGCCCGCGTGGGGGTGATGCTCCGGCGCCCTCCAAGGAAGAGACAGCGTCGCATGGCCGAGCATCCGTTCACCCTCGACGACCTCGAGGCGCTTCGGCAGTGGGACACGCCGACCATCTGCAACGCGCTCGAGGTGGTGGTCCCCCAGCGGCGGGGGCATGGCTTCACGGTGCGGCCGCTGGTCGCGGCCGATCCCAAGCTGCCGCCGATCTGCGGCCTGGCGCGCACCGGAACGATCCGCGCCGGCACCCCCGCCGCGCGCACGGCCGATGCCTCCCGCGCCATGCGAATCGCCTGGTACGAATATGTCGCGAAGGCGACCCTGCCCACCATCGTGGTCATCCAGGACCTGGACGACACCCCGGGGCTTGGCGCCTTCTGGGGCGAGGTGCAGTCGAATGTCCACAAGGCGCTGGGCTGCCAGGGCGGCGTGACCAATGGCTCGATCCGCGACATCGACATGCTGGCGAGCGGCTTCCAGCTTCTCGCCGGCGCGATCAACCCGAGCCACGCCTATGTCCACACCGTTGCCTTCGGGCAGGAGGTCACGGTGCATGGGATGCATGTGGCGCATGAGGATGTGGTGCATGCCGACCGCCACGGCGCGGTGGTGATCCCGCATGATGCCGTGCGGAAGATCCCCGCCGCGATCGACCTTCTGGTGCGGAAGGAAAAGGTGATCCTGGATATGTGCCGCGCGCCCGATTTCACCGTGGCGAAGCTGCGCGAGGCGCTGCAGAAGGCGGACGAGATCCACTGAAGATGTTCGCCTACGGCGAGACGCATCGCCGCACTGGCGGCGGCGGCCATCCGGCCGCTCGCCCGCCTGCGGCGAGCGCAGGGGTTTCGCCATGACCGGGCAGCGCACTCCGCTCTGTCATGTGAAGCCGGAGTGGGTGGACCACTACGGCCACATGAACCTCGCCTACTATCTGGTCGCCTTCGACATGGCGACAGATGCGCTGTGGCCCGGGCTGAATCTCGGCGAGGGGTTCCGGGCGCGGGGCCTCGGCACCTTCGCGGTCGAATCCTGGCAGGGCTATGTCCGGGAAGTGCTGCTGGATGCGCCGCTGGCGGCCGAGAGCGCGGTGCTGGCCTTCGACGCCAAGCGCCTGCTGGTCGGCCACCGGCTGTACCATGCCGCCGAAGGCTGGCTTTCGGCGGAGAATGAGGTGCTGTTCCTCTGCGTCGATCTCGTGACGCGCCGCGTCGCGGCGTGGCCTGGGGATGTGCTGGCGCAATTCGCCGCCGCGCAATCCCATGATGCGCCGAAGCGCCTCGCGCTGAAGCGGGCGCCGTCCGGCGTTCCCTGACCGACGGCGGCGTATCGGCCGTTCAGGCGCGGTTCACCACCCAGATGCCCGCGCCGATCAAGGCGAGGGAGCTGAGCAGCGGCCAGGTGATCGCCTCCCCCAGCACCAGCGCGCCCGCGATTGCGGCGAAGACCGGCGTGAGGAACAGGAAGGGCGCGAAGGCCGAGGCCTTGTGATGCGCGACCAGCCAGAACCACGCGACGTAGGAGATGAAGGCGACGCCCACGGCCTGGAACAGCAGCGCGCCCCAGACCTGCGGGGTGGACGCGAAGATGCCGGGTTCCCCGATCGCGTAGCCGATCGGCAGCAGCAGGGCCGCCGCCCCGATTTGGTACAGCAGCGTGCGTTCCGCCGCGATCCGCGTCAGCCGCGTCGCCTTGATGACGATGATCGTCGCGCCCCACAGCATGCCCGCGAGCAATGCCAGGATGTCGCCATGGAAGCCGGCATCCAGCGGCGCGCCCAGCCGATCCGCGAAGCCGATGACGAGGCCCGCGAAGGCCAGCAGCAGCCCGGCCAGCTTGCGCCGGTCCAGCCGGTCTCCCTGCACCAGCCAATGCGCGCCAAGCACCGCCCAGAAGGGCGCGGTGTAGAGCAGCACCGTGCTGCGCGCCGCCGTGGTCAGCGCCAGCGCCTGGTACAGCGCCCAGAACTCGGCGGCGAAGAACGTGCCTGCCAGCAGGCCGGGCCAGAGGCTGCCATCGCGCACCCACACCGCGACGCCGCGCCACCAGCACCAGGCCAGCAGCAGCGGCACCGCGATGACGGACCGTAGCCCCGCCTGCACCAGCGGCGAGATCCCCTCGAGCCCAAGCTTCACCGCGATCTGCGCGATGCCCCAGCTGGCGCAAAGCAGGATGAGCAGCGCGGCGGCGGAGGCCGGCAGCGCGCCGTTCACGCGCCTTGCGCCGTCATGCCGCCATCCGGTCCAGCCGGTCGCGCAGCTTGTAGTAGGTGCCGACCACCGGCAGGAACCACGGGGTGCCGGTATAGGTCGGGCGCGTGGGGAAGGGCAGGCCGTCCAGCGCGAAGCGCTCATTCGCCGCGCCGGCGATCTTCAGCGCCGCGTTGTGGCCCAGCCAGGTCGCCATCGCGACCCCGCTGCCCTGGCAGCCGGCGGCGTAATGCACCCCGTCCTGCACGCCGATATGCGGCAGCCCGTCGAAGGTGAAGGCGACCATGCCGGTCCAGGCATGGGTCAGCTTCACGTCGCGCAAATCGGGCAGGGTCTCGATCATCGCCTCGCGCAAGCTCGGCGCGGATTGGTCGGGCGTGGCCGCGCGGAAGCTGGCGCGGCCGCCCCACAGCACCCGCTTGCCGTCCGGCGAGGGGCGGAAATAGTTCAGCACGCGCTTGCTGTCGCTGATCATGCGCCGGCCTGGGAACAGGCGGTCGATCAGCGCCTCGGGCAGCTCTTCCGTCGCGATGATGTAGGAATTCAGCGGCACCAGCCGCCGCGCGAGCCAGGGGCTCGCCGTGCCGCGCGGATCGAGCGAATAGCCATTGGTCGCGACCAGCACGGCATCCGCCGCCATCTGCCCCTTGTCGGTGGTGATGCGGAAGCCGCTGCCCTCGCGCGCGATGCCCTGCACGCGCACGCCATCCACCAGGATCGCGCCCGCGCGTTCCGCCGCCGCCGCCAGGCCGCGCGCGTATTTCGCCGGATGCAGGCTGCCGGTCGCGGCGGCGGCCATGCCGCCATGGTAGTGATCGCTGCCGAGGACATCGCGCTGGCGGCTTTTCGGCACCATCTCGGTCGGAAGGCCCGTGACCTCCGCGATCCAGTCGGCACGGCGGGCCATCGAATCATAATGCTTCGGCGTCCAGGCGCCGACGAAGCGCCCGCAGCGGAGGTAGTCGCACTCGATCCCCTCCCGCGCGATCGTCTCCTCGATGAAAGGAAAGCTCGCGGCGCAGGCGAGCGCGATGCGCCGCGCCTCATCCGGCCCGTAGCGGTTCAGCAGGTCGCCCTTCGCGACCTTCAGCCCGCCCGAGACCATCCCGCCGCTGCGCGACGACGCGCCCCAGCCGATCCTCTCCGCATCCAGCACCACCGCCTGGTGGCCGAGCCGCCGCAGCGTCAGCGCCGCCGAAAGCCCCGCATAGCCACCGCCCACGATCGCGACCTGCGCGCGGTCGGGCAGTTGGGTGTCGCGATCCGGCGGCTCGGCGGCTTCCCACCACCAGGGCTTCACCTGGAAGCCCGGTGCGAAGGTCGGATGGGATTGGGTCATGGCCGGCGCATCGGGTCCAGGGTTCGGGCTTGCCGGCCAGCGTCATGCCGGCGGCGCCGGGGATCAAGGGGGGCGCGCGTATCGACAGGCGGCCAGCCCGGCGGCACAAAGCGCGGCGGGAACAGAAAGGCCGGCGAAGTCGTGTCGAAGCCCATCCTGTTGGTGAAGTCCGGTGGCGAGGCCGCGATGCCGGAATGGCGGCGCCACTTCGCCGACCTCGCGCCTGGCCTGGATGTGCGCTGGTGGGACGACGCGACCGTCGATCCGGCCGCGGTGCGCTATGCGCTGGTCTGGGACCCGGAGCCGAGGCGGCTCGCTTCCTATCCGAACCTCGCGGCGATCTTCGGCAGCGGGGCGGGGGTGGATTTCATCGCCGCCGACCCTGACCTGCCGCGCCATGTGCCGCTGGTGCGGATGGCGACGCCTGGCGCCGCGCAGCGCATGGGGGAATTCGTCGCCTGGGCAGTGCTGTCCCTGCTGAAGGAGGCGCGACGAATCGGCCTCGCCCAGGCCGAGTGCCGCTGGGAGGTGTTCGAGCCGGAGCGCACCGCGCCCACCACCACGGTGGGCATCATGGGGCTCGGCCATATGGGCGCCGCGGCGGCGCGCATGCTGCAGCCGATGGGGTTTCCGGTCATCGGCTGGTCCCGCACCCGCAAGAGCCTTCCCGGTGTGGAGAGCTTCGTGGGCGAAGGGGAATTCGAGACCTTCCTGCGGCGGAGCGATATCCTCGTCTGCCTGCTGCCGACAACGCCGGAAACCCAGGGCATCCTCGCCCGGTCGCTCTTCGACCGCCTGCGCGACGGCACGGGCCTCGTGAATGTCGGCCGCGGCAGCCAGCAGAAGATCGAGGACATCCTGGCCGCGCTGGATCGCGGCAGGCTTTCGGGCGCCGTGATCGACGTGTTCGAACAGGAACCGCTGCCCCCCGATCATCCGGCCTGGACGCAATCCAAGCTGCTCGTCACGCCCCATGTCGCGAGCCTTCCGCCGCGCCGCGAACGCGTGGACCATGTCGCCCGCCTGATCGCCGCGCTGGAACGCGGCGAGGCGCTGCCCAACACCTATGATCACGATCGGGGCTATTGATGCCGCTTCCCCCGCCGCCCATCCGCCCCGACCCCACCCATGTGCCGACGGAGCGCGAGCTGCGTGAGGATCTGGCCGCGGCGTATCGGCTGATCGCGCATTTCGGCATGACGGATCTGGTCTTCACCCATCTTTCGGCGCGCCTGCCCGGTGAAGGCCACCGCTTCCTGGTGAACCCCTATGGCATGCTGTTCGAGGAGATCACCGCGAGCAGCCTTGTGGTTGTGGATGCCGAAGGCGCGCCGAGGCAGGAGACGGCCTGGCCGGTGAACCCCGCGGGCTTCGTCATCCATTCCGCCGTCCACATGGGCCGCGCGGATGCCCATTGCGTGATGCACACGCACACCCTTGCCGGCATGGCGGTGGCGGCGCAGGACGGTCTGCTTCTGCCGCTGAACCAGATGATGATGGAATTCGAAGGCCGCGTGGCGCTGCATGACTATGAAGGCGTCGCGGCGGACGACAACCTGTCCGAACGCGACAGGCTGGTGCTGGACCTGGGCGACCGGCCCTGCATGATCCTGCGCCACCACGGGCTGCTGACCGTCGGCGCCTCGGTCGCGGAGGCCTTCTACTGGATGTACTATCTGGAACAGGCCTGCCGCATCCAACTGGCCGCGCAAGCCTCCGGCGCCAGGCTCGCGATCCCCTCGCATGAGGTGGTGCTGCGGACGCGCGCGCAATTCTCGACCGGGCCGACCAAGGGCTGGCTGCCCTGGCAGGCGCTGCGACGAAAACTCGACCGCGAACAGCCGGATTATCGCGACTGATGGACATCTCGGGCCAAACGCTGGCGCTGCGCGGGCTGACCAAGCGCTATGGCGGCTTCACCGCCGTGGACGACGTCTCGCTGTCGGTGGAGCGCGGGCAGTTCCTGACGCTGCTCGGGCCATCGGGCAGCGGCAAGACCACGATCCTGATGTGCATCGCGGGCTTCGTCGCGCCCTGCGCGGGCGCGGTGCTGCTTGGCGACCGCGACCTGACCTCGCTGCCGCCGGAGAAGCGCGATTTCGGGATGGTCTTCCAGGGCTATGCGCTGTTCCCGCACATGACCATCGCGGAGAATGTCGCCTTCCCGCTTCGCGTCCGTAGGCTAGGTGCGGCGGAGCGCGAGGCGAAGGTGCGCGCGGCGCTCGACCTCGTGCAGCTCGAACGCTTCGCGGATCGCAAGCCGTCCCAGCTTTCGGGCGGGCAGCAGCAGCGCGTGGCGCTGGCGCGCGCGCTGGTTTTCGATCCCGCGCTTCTGCTGCTGGATGAACCGCTCTCCGCACTCGACAAGAAGCTGCGCGCGGAGTTGCAGGAGGAGCTGAAGGCCCTGCATCGCCGCGTCGGCCGCACCTTCATCAACGTGACCCATGACCAGGAGGAAGCGCTGTCGCTCTCCGACCGGATCGCGATCCTGAACCACGGTCGGCTGGTGCAGGAAGGCGCGCCGGCCGCGCTGTATGAACGCCCGCGCACGCGCTTCGTGGCGGATTTCCTCGGCAAGTCGAATTTCCTGGCGGGGGTGGTGGAGGCCGCCGCGCCGGGCGGCTTCGCGATCTCGGCCGGGACGACGCGGGTGATCCAGGCGCTGCCCCCGGGCGCGGCGCCGCCCGCGCAAGGCAGCGCGGTTCTGCTCTCGCTCCGCCCCGAGAAGATCGCGCTGCTGCGGGACGGCGAGGGCGCGGAGAATGTGGTGGACGGCCGCATCATCGCCTGGTCCTATCTGGGCGCGGGTTTCGCGCTGTCGGTCGCGACGGCGGATCTCGGCCTGCTGCGCGTGCAGCTTCCCGCCTGGGACGCGCCGATCGCGCCGGAGGCCGGGCTGGCCGTGCGGCTGGGCTGGCGCGGCACCGCCAGCGTGCCAGTGGCGGAAGACGGCTGACCGTGCGCGCCGCCAGACTGGAACGGTCGCGCCTGGCGGGTTGACGGCGCCGGCAGCGGTTGTGACAGTCCCGAGTATGCGGGGGCGGGACATGCAGCAGGACCTGATCTTCGTCGGTGGTCGTATCTTCCGCGGCCTCGCTGGCGGCTTCGCCGAGGCGATGGCGGTGCGGGACGGCAAGGTCCTGGCCGTCGGCACCCGCGCGGAGGTCGAGGCGCTGGTCCCGGATGCCCGGCGCGTCGCGCTGGATGGCCGCGTGGCGATCCCGGCCTTCAACGAAGCGCATATGCATCTGCTGCCCTATGGCCTCGCGCTCGCGCAGGTGAATCTGCGCGCGGAGGAGGTTCGCAGCCTGGATGAGGTGCTGCGCCGCATCCGCGATGCCGCGAGGGCCGCGCCGAAGGGCGCCTGGGTGCTCGGGCGCGGCTATGACCATGCCGAGCTGGATATCGGCCGCCACCCGACGGCGGCGGAGCTGGATGCGGCGTCCCCAGACAATCCGGTCTTTATCGTCCGCACCTGCGGGCATATGGGCGTCGCGAACAGCGCGGCCATGCGGCTGGCCGGCGTCGGCCACAACACGCCCGACCCCGAAGGCGGCGTGATCGAACGCAAGGGCGGCGCGCTGACCGGCCTGTTCCAGGAACGCGCGATGCGCCTGGTGCGGGATGTGGTGCCGGAACCCTCGGTGGCCGCCATGGTCGATGCGATCGATCGCGCCTGCAATCACCTGGCCAGCTTCGGCTTCGCCAGCGCGACCGACATGAATGTCGGCATGACCGCCGGCATGGCAGAGATCGAGGCCTACCGGGAAGCCTATCGCAGCGGCCGCATGGCGCTGCGGATGTGGCAGGTGCTGGCCGGCAATCCGGAAGGCATCGCGCAACAGGCCTGGGAGGCCGGGCTTCGCCCGAATGAGGGCGATGACATGCTGCGCTGGGGCGCGGTGAAGGTCTTCGCCGATGGCTCGGCCGGCGGCCTGACGGCGGCCTTCTTCGAACCCTATTTGGCCAGCGCGGGCGGCGGCACCGGCGTCTTCACCTTCCCCGACGACAAGATCCACGCGCTGCTGAAGCACTATCACGAACAGGGCTGGCAGCTGGACATCCACGCCATCGGCGATGCGGCGATCGAACAGGTCCTGTCCGGCATGGAAGCCGCCGACAGCGCCACCCATCCCTTCACGGGCCGCCGCCACCGGATCGAGCATTGCGGCTTCGTCACGCGCGACCAGCGGCGGCGGATGCTGGCGCGCGGCATCCTGCCCGTGCCGCAGCCGGTCTTCATGTATGAATTCGGCGATCTCTACATTCGCAACCTGGGCCGCGCGCGGTCCGACGACGCCTATCCGATGCGGACCTGGCTGGAGGAAGGGCATCATCCGTCGGCGAGTTCGGATTGCCCGGTCTCGACCGTCGATCCCTTCGTCAACCTGTTCACCATGCTGACCCGCAAGACCAACCGCGGCACGGTGATGGGGCCAGAGGAAGCACTGACCGCCGAACAGGCGGTCCATTGCCAGACATGGTGCGGCGCCTACACCCAATTCGCCGAGGATCGGCGCGGCACACTGGAGCCCGGCCTGCTAGCCGATATCGCCGTGCTGTCGCGCGACATTTTCGCGGCGACGCCCGAGGACATCCTGCGCGCCACGCGCTGCGACCTCACGCTGCGCGGGGGGGCGCCGATCTTCGACCGCCACGGGGAGCTCGGCTGAGATGCTGCGCCACGCCATCCAGCGCCTGGCGATGGCGGTGCCGGTGATGTTCGGCGTGCTGCTGGTCGGCTTCCTGCTCATGCAGGTGGTGCCGACCGACCCCGCCATCGTCCGCGCCGGCCCCACCGCGACGCAGGACGTGATCGAGGCGATCCGCCGCGACCTCGGGCTCGACCAGCCGCTCTGGGTGCAGTTCGGGCTCTATCTGTGGCGGCTGGCGCAGGGGGATCTCGGCGTTTCCATCATCAACAACGTCCCCGTCACGCAGGAACTGGCCGCGACCATCGGCCCGACGCTGGAACTGATGGCGGCGAGCCTGTTCTGGTCCATCCCGCTCGGCATCTTCATGGGGACCATCGCGGCCTATTGGCGTGGGTCGCTGCTGGACCGCGTGGTGATGGCGATCAGCGTCGCCGGCGTCTCGGTGCCGGTCTTCTTCCTCGGGCTGGTGCTGATCTGGCTGGTCGGATTCCAATGGCAGTTGCTGCCCTTCACCGGCCGCGGCGGTCCGCTCTGGACCATCGAGGGGCTGAGGGCCATCGCGCTGCCCGCCATCACCCTGGGCGGCGTCTTCGTCGGCCCCGTCGCGCGGATGACGCGCACGGCGGTGCTGGACGTGCTCGGCGCGGAGCATGTCCGCACCGCGCGCGCGAAGGGGCTGCCGGAACGGCTTGTGGTCCTGCACCACGCGCTTCGCAACGCCTTGATCCCGGTGGTCACGCTGATCGGGCTGCAGATCGGCTTCCTGCTGGGCGGGGCGGTGGTGACGGAGACGGTCTTCTCCTGGCCCGGCGTCGGGCGGCTGGCGGTGGGCGCGATCACCTCGAGTGACCTGCCGATGGCGCAGGGGACCATCATCGTCCTCTCGCTTGGCTTCATCCTGGTGAACCTGACGGTCGATCTGCTCTACGGCGTGCTCGATCCGCGGGTCCGCGCATCATGAGCGCGACCGCCGCCGAGATCCTGGCGCCACGCCGCCCTTCCGCGCTGCGCCTGCTGCTGCGGGAACCGGCGGCGGCGATCTCCCTCGTGCTGGTGGTGTTGGTGACGCTGGCGGGGCTGCTGGCGCCGGTGCTCGCGCCGCATGATCCGTTCGAGACCAACCTGATGGCGATCATGCAGCCGCCGGGCGGGGAGGGGCATCTGCTCGGCACGGACGGGCAGGGGCGGGACATGCTGTCCCGCATCCTGTTCGGGCTGCGCGTGACGCTCGGCATGGGCGCCTTGTCGCTGATCTTCGGCACCGTGGTGGGCGTCGCGGTCGGGTTCGCCGCGGCCTATTACCGCCGGATCGACGGGCTGCTGATGCGGCTGATGGACATCCTGCTGTCCTTCCCCGCCATCCTGTTTGGCCTCGCGATCGCCGCGATCGTCGGGCCCGGCCTCGCTTCCGTCGTTATCGCGTTGTCGGTCGCAACCGTGCCGCTGATGGCGCGCATCGCGCGGTCTTCCGCGCTGGTGGTGCTCGGCCTCGATTACATCGAGGCCGCGCGGGCGCAGGGGATGGGCGATGCGCGGCTGATCTGGAAGCACCTGGCGCCGAACTGCCTGTCGCCGATCCTGGTCTTCGCGACGCTGCGCTTCGGGCAGGTGATCCTGCTGGGCTCGGCGCTGTCTTTCCTGGGCCTCGGGGCGCAGCCGCCGGTGGCGGAACTGGGCGCGATGGCGTCCCAGGGGCGCACCTTCCTGTTCTTTGCGCCGCATATCTCGGTGCTGCCGTGCCTCGTGATCTTTGTCGTCGTGCTGGCCTTCAACGTGCTGGGGGATGCGCTGCGCGACGCGCTCGACCCCCGTCTGCGTGTGTGAACAAGAAGGGAGAGGACATGATGGGCTGGAACATCCTGAAGCGCGGTCTGCTGGGGGCGGTGGCCCTGGCCGGCGCGGCATCCCTGCTGCCGGCGGAGGCGCAGACGCCGCGCAACACCGCCACCTTCCTGCGGGAGATCGACGCGGATCGCTACGACCTGCACCGTTCCACCGCGCGCGCGGCGGGTGAGATCGTGACGATGCTGACCGACACGCTGGTCAGCATGGATTGGGATGGCCGCACCATCCGCCCGGGCCTCGCGGAACGGTGGGAGGTCTCGTCGGATGGCAAGACCTACACCTTCCATCTGCGCCGCGACGTGACCTTCTGCGACGGCAAGCCGATGACGGCCGCCGATGTCGTCTATTCCCTGAACCGCTGGCGCGATCCCGCCACGCGCAGCCCCGTGGCGTGGCGCGCCGGGCCAGTGAAGGAAATCCGCGCCCGCGATCAATTCACCGTCGAATACGAGCTGAACACGCCCTTTTCCGAATTGCTGTCGCAGCTGACGCTGTTCTTCGCCGGCATCATCGACCGCGCGACGGTGGAACGGCTCGGCGACAATTTCGGCAGCCAGGGCTTCAACGGCACCGGCCCCTATTGCTGGGTCAGCTGGACGCCGCGGAACGAGCTGGTGTTGCAGCGCCACCCCAATTACCGCTGGGGCCCGCCCATCTTCCAGAATCGCGGCCCGGCGCAGGTGGAGCGCGTGGTCTGGCGCGTGATCCCGGAACCCACCGCGCGCCTTGCCGCGATGCAGACCGGGCAGGGCGACGTGACGCAGTACATCCCGCCCGTGGCGATGGAGAGCCTGCGCCGCGTGCCCAGCATCACCCTGCACACCCAGCCCAACTACTTCTGGGACTTCTTCATGGGCTTCAAGGTGAACAAGCCCGTCGTCAGCGACCGCGCCGTGCGCCGCGCCGTGCACATGGCGGTGGACCGCACCGCGCTGACGCGCGCGGTCTGGTTCGGCTCCGCCGTCCCGGCGCGCAACATCGTCAACCCGAACACGCTGGACTACGATGCGGAAAGCGAGCGCCTGGTGCCGGATTTCGACCCGGCGGCTGCCGCGCGCACGCTGGATGAGGCCGGCTGGCGCGTCGGGCCGGATGGCATCCGGGTGAAGGACGGCCAGCGCGCCACCTTCCTGACCTATGGCATCGCGACCCTCGAAGGCCAGCGCCAGGGCGAGATCATCCAGCAGGCGCTGCGCCGCGTCGGGATCGAGATGCGGATCCAGCTGTTCGACGCGACGGTGGCCTGGGGCCGCCTCGCGACGCAGGAATTCGACGCCTTCTTCCTGAGCTATCCGTACTTCTCGGCGGGCGATGCGCTGAACCTCTACTGGCAGTCCCGCGCGCGGCCGACGCCGAACCGGATGAACTGGAACAACCCGCAGACCGATGCGTGGCTTGAGGAAGCGCGCAGCGCCACCGATCCGGCGGTGCGCGCGCGGGCGCTGGCGAATGTGCAGCGCCAACTGGCCGAGGAATCGCCCTGGCTGACCATCGCGCGCGAACAGCTTTTCGTCGCGACGTCGAACCGCGTGCAGGGCGTGCGCGCCCACGGGCTCTACGGCATCGGGGTCTATAAGGGCCTCGACATGCGTATCGTGCGCTGAACCGAAGGGGACACGGGCATGACCACCGTCATCCGCAACGCCGATCTCGTCGTCGCCTGGGATCCGGGCGCCCAACAGCATGTCTATCTTCCGGACGCCGATGTGGCGTTCGAGGGCGGCGCGCTGACCTTCGTCGGCCGGGGCTACACCGGCACGGCGGAGGAGGAGATCGACGGGCGGGGGCTGATGGTCATGCCCGGCCTCGTCAACATCCACTCCCACCCATCGAGTGAGCCGCTGAACAAGGGGCTGATCGACGAGATCGGCAGCCCCGGCCTCTACAACTCCTCGCTCTATGAATTCATGCCGATTTTTCGGGCCGATGCGGAAGCGGTGCCGCATTGCGTGCGCGTGGCGCTATCGGAACTGCTGCTGTCGGGCGTCACGACGGTCGCCGATCTGTCCATGGCGCATCCTGGCTGGCTCGACCTGCTGGCGGAAAGCGGCATGCGCGTCTGCATCGCGCCGATGTTCAAATCGGCGAAGTGGTCCACGAAGAACGGCCATGTCGTGCAATATGAATGGGACGAAGCCGCCGGCGAGAAGGCGATGGCGGAGGCGCTGTCGCTGATCGAGCGCGCCGAGCAGCATGAAAGCGGGCGGCTGTTCGGCATGGTCGTGCCGGCGCAGATCGACACCTGCACCGATGCGCTGCTGAAGGAAAGCTTCGAGGAAGCCGGCAAGCGCGGCCTGTCCTGGCAGATCCACGCCGCGCAATCCGTGGTGGAGTTCCACGAGATCACGCGCCGCCACGGCCTGACGCCGATCGGCTGGCTCGACAGCATGGGGCTGCTGTCGGACCGTTCGATCATCGGGCATGGCATCTTCCTGGACGACCATCCCTCCACGAAATGGTGGACCGAGACCGACCTGAAGCGGCTGGCGGAAACCGGCACGACCGTCGCTCATTGCCCGACCGTCTTCGCCCGGCGCGGCATCACCATGAAGCATTTCGGCCGCTACAAGCGCAGCGGCGTGAATATGGGCCTCGGCACCGACACCTATCCGCACAACATGCTCGATGAGATCCGCCTCGCCGCCTATCTCGCGCGCACCCAGGCCAATGATCCGCGCAGCCTGACGACGACGGAGCTGTTCGATGCCGCCACCATCGGCGGCGCGACCGCGCTGGGGCGGCAGGATATCGGGCGGCTCGCGGCCGGTTGCCGCGCGGATTTCGTGCTGGTGGATGTGACGCATCCGATGATGCGCCCGGCGCGCGACCCCGTCCGCAGCCTGGTCTATGCCGCCGGCGACCGCGCGGTGAAGGATGTCTTCGTCGATGGCCGCAAGGTGGTCGCGGATGGGGAGGTGGTGACGATGGACTACCGCCAGGCCGCCGCCCATCTGCATGAGGCGCAGAAGCGCGTGATCCACAACGCCCCCGCGCAGGATTGGGCGCATCGGCCGGTCGAGGTCTCCTCGCCCCCGACGTTCCGGTGGTCGTGACCCATCCGATGACCGCAGGGCGCAGGCGCAGCCGAGCACCGGAGGTCTGAATCGGATGGGCGAACAACCTCTCCTCCGCATCGAGGGGCTGCGGACCGTCTTCCGCAGCTCCATGGGCGACATCGCCGCGGTGGATGGCGTCGATCTGGATGTGCCGCGCGGCCGCACGCTCGGCATCGTGGGCGAGAGCGGCTGCGGCAAATCCATGCTCAGCCTGTCCGTCATGCGCCTCGTCCCCCCGCCCGGGCGGATCGCCGCGGGCCGGGTGATGCTGGAGGGGCGCAACCTGCTCGATCTCTCCGCGGCCGAGATGCGTGACGTGCGCGGTAGTCGCGTCGCGATGATCTTCCAGGAACCGATGACCAGCCTGAACCCGGTGCACAGCATCGGTTGGCAGATCACGGAAGCGATGCGCGCGCATGACAAGCAGGCATCGGCCCGCGAGTTGCGCGACCGCGCCATCGCGGCGCTGCAGCGCGTCCGCATCCCATCCCCCGAACGCCGATTCGATGATTATCCGCACCAGCTCTCGGGCGGCATGCGCCAGCGGGTGATGATCGCCATGGCGCTGGCCTGCAAGCCGTCTCTGCTGATCGCGGATGAGCCGACGACGGCGCTCGATGTCACGGTGCAGGCGCAGATCCTGGACCTGCTGCGCGAATTGCAGGCGGAGACGGGGATGGCGATCATCCTCATCACCCATGACCTTGGCGTGGTCGCGGAGATGGCCGATGAGGTCGCGGTGATGTATGCCGGCCGCGTCGCGGAACGTGCCTCGGCCGCCGAGATCTTCGCTGATCCCCAGCACCCCTACACGCTCGGCCTGCTCGGCTCGATCCCGCGCCTGGATGAGGATCGCGCGAGGCTGCTGGCGATCGAGGGCGCGGTGCCGCCGCCCTTCGCCCTGCCGAAGGGCTGCCGCTTCCACCCGCGCTGCCCCTTTGCGGTCGAAGCCTGCACGCAAGCGCAGCCAGACCTCGCGCGCTTCGCGCCCGGCCATCTCGCGGCCTGCCTCCGCGCGCCGGTCGAACAAATCGCGGAGCTGGCCGTATGACCACGCTGCTGGAGGTCGAGGGGCTCGCGAAACACTACCCGGTCCAGCGCGGCCTTCTGGGCCGCGCGCAGGGGCTGGTGCGCGCGGTGGATGGTGTCTCCTTCGCCATCGCGCGCGGGGAGACGCTGGCGCTGGTCGGTGAATCGGGCTGCGGGAAATCCACCACTGCGCGGCTCGTCCTGCGGCTGATCGAGCCGACGGCGGGCACCATCCGCTTCGACGGCACCGAGGTTTCGGGCGCGGCCGAATTGCGGGCGCTGCGGCGCCGCGTGCAGGTGGTGTTCCAGGATCCCTACGCCTCCCTCAACCCGCGCCTTCGCGTCGGCCAGGCGATCGCGGAGCCGATGGAGGTGCATGGCATCGGCGATGCCGCGTTGCGCACGGCGCGGGTGAAGGAATTGCTGGGCCTGGTCGGCCTCGCGCCCTTCCACGCGGATCGCTACCCGCATGAATTCAGCGGCGGCCAGCGCCAGCGCATCGGCATCGCGCGCGCGCTGGCGGTGCAGCCGGAGCTTGTGGTCTGCGACGAACCCGTCAGCGCGCTCGATGTCTCGATCCAGGCGCAGGTGGTGAACCTGCTGAAGGATCTGCAGGCGCGCTTCGGCCTGTCCTACCTGTTCATCGCGCATGACCTGGCGGTGGTGCGCCACATGGCCGATCGCGTGGCGGTGATGTATCTCGGCCAGATCGTGGAGACGGCGCCGAAGGCGGCGCTGTTCGCCAATCCGCGCCATCCCTATTCGCGCGCGCTGCTCTCCGCGATCCCGCATCCCGACCCGCGGCTGCGGGGCCGCGTCACGCCGCTGGGCGGCGATGTGCCGAGCCCAATGAACCCGCCGGCCGGCTGCCGCTTCCACACCCGCTGCCCGCACGCGCAGTCTATCTGCCGCGAACAGGCGCCCGCCCTGGTGGAGGTCGCACCGGGCCATGCCAGCGCCTGCCACTTCGCCGCCGACCTACCCCCCTTCGACGCGGCGGCGGGGGAGGGGCTGCAGCCCGTGGCGGCGCGGCGCCTGGCGCTCTACGCCGCCGCGAAGGCGCGCCGCGCCGCTGGCGTGGCCGGTGACGCTACGGCTCTTCGCGGGTGAAGCCGAGCTCCACCTCCGGGAGGATGGCGACCAGAGCAAGGACGACCTCCGAGAGGCGGAAGCCAGCCGGGCGGACGGACTCGACCCGTTCGTCGATGTCGAGCAGCGCCAGGATCACGTACCGTTCGATCGCGCCGCCGACGCCGGTGAGCTGTGCCAACTCGGCACGGAGCGCCGCCTCCTCCGCGGGGGCGATCTCCCCCGCCGGTTCCAGCGTCAACTCGATCTTCGGGATCAGGTCGGGCGATACGCTCACCGCCGTGATGCGGAACCCCGCGCGGCCGACCAGCGACTCGAACCGGGCGAAGTCGTCGCGCAGCGTGCCGGTGAAGGCCGTGGCATGCTGAGCGAAGCTGTGCTCGGCGCCGAGGATCCGCGCCGTTGTGGCGGTCCAGGCCGCGCGCAGCGGCCGTACGACCGTCTCGACAACATCGCTGCCCGCCTGGAGCGTCGCGGCCCAAAGGCGCGAAGGTTCTGCCTGCGCCGGCGCGGCGGCGGCCAGGGTGAGCGACAGGACGGCGACGGCGGCAATTCTCACGTTTGGAATCCTTATCCACATTGGTCGACAAAACACCCATTGGTCGACACAGCCTCGACATTGATACACCATTTGGGGGCGGTGCGGTGCAATCTCCGTTCGATGACAAAGATGGCCGCTGCGATGGCTGCGCCCCTTGACGTCCTGGCGCAGGCGTGGCGATGCCGTGCTACCAAGAAGGGAGGTTCCGCCCATGCCCGTGTCCCTCGTCGCGCCGCGCCTGCTGCTGATGGGCGGCGGCGCAGTCCGGAATCTGGGCGAGGTGCTCGGCCAGTTCGGCCTGTCGCGCCCGCTGGTCGTCACCGATCCCTTCATGGTCTCCTCCGGCCTGGTCGAGCATGCGCTGGCGCCGCTCCGTGCGGCGGGCATGAGCCCGGCAGTCTTCTCCGACACGGTGCCCGACCCGACCGACACGGTGATCGAGGCCGGCGTCGCCGCGATGCGGGCGGGCAGCTATGACTGCTTGGTCGGCTTCGGCGGCGGCAGCCCGATGGACACGGCCAAGGCCATGGCGATCTTGGCCGCCGCACCGCCGGGCACGCATATCCGCGCATTCAAGGTGCCGGCCGCCGCCAATGCCGGCGCGCTGCCCATCATCTGCGTGCCCACCACCGCCGGCACGGGCAGCGAGGCGACGCGCTTCACCGTCATCACCGACACCGCCCGCGACGAGAAGATGCTGATCGCGGGCTTGGGCGCGCTGCCGCTGGCGGCCGTGGTGGATCACGAACTGACCTTCGGCCTGCCGAAGCGGATCACCGCCGATACCGGCATCGACAGCCTGACCCATGCGCTGGAAGCCTTCGTCAGCAAGCGCGCCAACCCTGTCGCCGATGACTACGCCCGCAGCGCGATGCGGCTGATCGCGCCCAATCTGCGCCGCGTCTGGGCCGACCCGCAGGATGCGGCGGCGCGGGAAGCGATGATGCGCGGCGCGACGCTGGCGGGGCTCGCCTTCTCCAACGCCTCCGTCGCGCTGGTGCATGGCATGAGCCGGCCGGTCGGCGCGCATTTCCATGTGCCGCACGGCATGTCCAACGCGATGCTGCTGCCCGCCGTCACCGCCTTCGGCCTGGAAGCCGGCCGCGCGCGCTATGCCGAAGCCGCCCGCGTGATGGGAATCGCGACGGACCAGGAAGGCGACCAATCCGCCTGCGCCAAGCTGGTCGAGGAATTGCGCGCGCTGAACCGCGATCTCGCCGTGCCGACGCCGGCGGCCTATGGCATCGCGCGTACCGCCTGGGATTCGGTGCTGCCGACCATGGCCGCGCAGGCGCTCGCTTCCGGCAGCCCTGGCAACAATCCCCGCGTGCCCGATGCCGATGAGATCGTGGCGCTCTATCGCGAAACCTACGGCGCCTGAGGACCGAAGACATGACCACCGCGCCCGCCGACGGCTTCCTGACGCTGCATGAATTCGTGAAGGAGGCGAAGGCGCGCCTCAGCCCGGGCAACTGGGACTACCTGGTCGGCGCGACCGAGACCGAGACGACCATGATGCGGAACCGCATGGCGCTCGACAGCATCGCCTTCCGCCCGCGCGTGCTGCGCGACGTCTCCTCCATCGACCTGTCGGGCCGCTTCCTTGGCCGCCCGATCGCGCTGCCGGTGATGCTCGCGCCCGTGGGTGGGCTCGAGAATTTCCACCCCGAGGGCGGCGCGCCGGCGGCGCGGGCCTGCGGCGCGGCGGGCGTGCCGATCATGGTCTCCTCCGTCTCGCTGCCGGGGCTGGAGGGGATGGCGGCGGCGACCCAGGGGCCGAAAGTGTTCCAGCTCTATGTCCGCGGCGACCGCGCTTGGGTGGATGAGATCGCGCGCAGCGCCATCGACCACGGCTATGACGCCTTCTGCCTGACGGTGGACACCGCGATCTACAGCCGGCGCGAACGCGACATCGCCAAGCGCTTCGTGAAGCCCTGGCGCGAACGCGCGATGGGCCAGCAGTTCCAGGCCGCGCTCAACTGGGACGATGTGAAGGCCTTCAAGGACAAGCACGCGATCCCCCTCGCGCTCAAGGGCATCGCCACCGCCGAGGACGCGGCGATGGCGGTCGAGCATGGGGTGGAGGTGGTCTATGTCTCGAACCATGGCGGGCGGCAGCTCGACCACGGGCGCGGCGCGCTGGATGTGCTGCCGGAAGTCGTGAAGGCCGTGGATGGCAAGGCAAAGGTCTGGATCGATGGCGGCTTCTCGCGCGGTTCCGACATCGTGAAGGCGGTGGCGATGGGGGCGGAGCTGGTCGGGCTCGGCCGGCTCTATTGCTACGCGCTCGCCTCCGCCGGGGAGGAAGGCGTCGCCCGGATGCTGGAGATCCTGAAGACCGAGTTGCATCAGGTGCTGGGCCTGCTCGGCGTCACGGCCTTCGGGCAGCTCGATGGCAGCTATCTGCACCAGGCGCAGCCGGTGGTGGCGCCGCATGTGCACAGCGCCTTCCCGCTGACCAACCTGACGGACCCCGGCTACCGGTAGGTCGCGCTGCGGGCGCCGCGCCGGATCACGCCCGGCGCGGCAGCCAGGGATCCTCGCGCCAGCGGCGCCGCAATTCCTCATCCTGCCGCGCCAGCAGCGCGCCCCAGGCCCCATGGCCCAGGAAGCGCGGCACCCGGCCATTCTCCGCGCAATGGGTGGCGAGGTCGGGGTCATTCGCGAGCGTCCCCAGCCCCGCCAGCAGCAGGCTGCGCCATTCGGCCGGCGCGTCCGGCGACAGGGCGAAGCCGCGCCGCGTCGCGCCTAGCGCCTCCAGCCCCGCCTCCCGCAGCGTGGGCAGGTCCGGCAGCAGCGCGATGCGGCGGGAGGAAGCGACGCCGAGCGCGACAAGCCGCTCGTCCCGCAGATAGCCGATGGCGTCCGGCAGCGTCAGCACGGAAGCCGCCACATGCCCCGCCGAGGCGGCCTGCCGCGCCGCGGCGGCGGTGGGGAAGACCAGCAGCGGCAGTCCCGCGCTATCCGCCAGCCGCAGCCCGGTCAGGTGCGACCCCGTGCCGGCCGGCGGCGTGCCGATGGCCACCCCCGGCGCCGCGTTGCGCAGCGCCTCGGCACTCGTCGCCCCGCCGGGCGCGGCGACGAGGATCACCGGTTCCTCGACCAGCGCCGCAAGCGGCGAGATGCGGCTGAGGGGAGAGGCCTCCGCCGTTTCCACTGCGCGGGCCAGGATCAGCGGCGTCGTCAGCACGCCCACCACCTTGCGCCGCCCCGCCTGGCCGAGTTCGGCCAGCGCGTCGAGCCCGTGGCGGCCCGGCTGGTTCCGCACGATCACCGGCTGGCGCGGCCAGGCGCGTTCCAGGAAGGGCGCCATGCCGCGCGCCCAGCGATCCGGCGCCGAGCCGGGGGCGGCGGGCACCAGCATCTCCACCGGCTCGCGCCGCCCCGCCAGCGCGATGCCGGGCAGGGCGAGGCCTGCCAGCATCGCCAGCGCGGTGCGGCGCGGGGTGGTCATCGCGCGGGCTCGGCCACCGGCGCGGTCTCAGCCTTGCGGAGCGACTTTGCGCCGGTGAACAGCACGATGGGCGCGGCGATGAAGGTGGAGGACGCCGTGCCGATGACGATGCCCGCGACCATCAGCCAGGCGAAGCCCGACAGCGCATCGCCGCCGAACAGCGCCAGCGGCAGCGCCGAGAGCAGCAGCGTCATCGAGGTGCCGATGCTACGGTTCAGCGTCTCGTTGATCGAGAGGTCCACCAGGTCGCGGAGCGGCATCTGCTTGTACTTCCGCAGATTCTCCCGCATGCGGTCGAAGACCACGACCTTGTCATTGGCGTTGAAGCCGATGATGGTCAGGATCGCGGCGACGGTGGTCAGGTTGAACTCGATCCCCGTCACCACCATCAGGCCGACGACCTTGGTGGTGTCCAGCAGCAGCGTGGCGATGCCCGCGACCGCGAATTGCCATTCGAAGCGCAGCCAGATGTAGAGCAGCATCGCCAGGAAGCTGATGCCGAGCGCGATCATCCCGCCCTGGAACAGCTCCGCCGAGATGCGGTTGCCGACCGCCTCCACCCGCAGCACGCGCAGCCCCGGCGCGCCCTGTTCCAGCGCGGCGCGCACGCCCGCCACCGCGCGCTGGGTGCCGGCCTCATCGGCCTGCACGGGAAGGCGGACCAGCACGCTGTCCGGCGCGCCGAATTCCTGCAGCCCCACATCGCCGAAGCCGAGCCCGCCGACGGAGGCGCGCAGCTGCGCGAGGTTGGCGGGTCCCGGCGTGCGGACCTCCATCACGATGCCGCCGCGGAAATCGATGCCCTTCTCGAGCCCCGGATAGACCGCAAGCCCGACCGAGGCGGTGGAGATCAGCGCCGAGAACAGCAGGCCCAGCTTGGCGCCGCGCATGAAGGGGATCTTGGTGTCGTCCGGCACCAGGCGGAACAGCGGACGGGCGAGGCGCTGGACCAGCGACAGCCCGGGCTTCTCCAGCACCGGCAATTCCTTCGGCCGGCGCGCGCGGTACCAAATGGAGATAATGAGTCGCGTGACGACGGTCGCGGTCCACATCTGCACGATGGTGCCGACGGCGACCGTGACCGCGAAGCCGCGCACCGGCCCGCTGCCGAAGCCATAGAGGCAGGCCATGGCGATCAGGTTGGTCAGGTTGCTGTCCAGGATCGTGCCGGAGGCCTTGGTGTAGCCCGCTTCCAGCGCGTTGATCGGACTTCGGCCGTTCTTGATCTCCTCCCGGATCCGTTCGTTGATCAGGATGTTGGCATCCAGCGCGGTGCCGAGCGTCAGCAGGATGCCCGCGATGCCGGGCAGGGTCAGCGTCGCGCCCATCACGCTCAGCACGCCGACCATGATGACGATGTTGGCCACCAGCGCGATATTCGCGATCCAGCCGAAGAAGCCGTAGGCTAGGCCCATATAGAGGAAGACGAAGGCCGTCCCGACGGCGAGCGAGATGAGGCCCGCGCGGATCGCATCGGCGCCGAGTTCCGGCCCGACGGTCCGTTCTTCCACCACCGTCAGCGGCGCCGGCAGCGCGCCGGCGCGCAGCAGGACCGCGAGGTCGTTGGCGCTCTGCACGGTGAAGCTGCCGCTGATCTGGCCGCGGCCGCCGGTGATCGGTTCCCGGATGACAGGCGCGGTGATCACCTTGTCATCCAGCACGATGGCAAAGGGGCGGCTGACATTGTTGCGCGTCGTCTCGGCGAAGCGGCGCGTGCCGACGGAATCGAAGGTGAAGTTCACCACCCATTCGCCGGTCCGCGAGTCCTGGCCCGCGCGCGCATCCGTCAGGTTCGCGCCGTCCACCGCGATGCTCCGCCGCACAGCATAGCGGTCCTGGCCGCGTTCGCCGGCGAGGATCATGGTGCCGCTGGGTGGCGGCGTGGTGGCGCGGGGGTCGACCGATTCATCGACCAGGTGGAAGGTCATCCGCGCGGTGCGGCCCAGCAGGTCCTTGATCCGCGCCGGGTCGTCGACGCCCGGCAGCTGCACCAGGATGCGGTTCTGGCCCTGGCGGGCGATCAGCGCTTCCACCAGGCCGCTTTCGTCGATGCGGCGGCGGACGATTTCCAGCGATTGCTCGACCGCGCTGCTCGCCTTGTTCCGCAGCGCCACTTCCGTCAGCGTCGCGGTGACGGTGCCGTCGGGGCTGGTCGTGACCTCGATATCCGGCTGCTGCGCGCCGGCGCCGGGGTTCACCTGGATCGCGGCGTCCCGCAGGATCCGCGCGACATCATTGGCGCGGGCGGGGTCGGACACGCGCAAGGACACGCGCCGCTCCGCCTGGTTCGCGGACAGCCCCGTATAGAGGATGCGCGGCGTGGCCTGCGCGGTGCCGCGGCGCGTGGTGTCCACCAGCGCCTCCAGCCTCTCGCGCACGATGGCGGAGGTGTCCACTTCCAGCAGCAGATACGATCCGCCGCGCAGGTCGAGGCCGAGGCTGATCTGCCGCGCCCAGCCCGGCAGGCTTTCGCGCGGCAGGAGGTTCGGCACCGAGATCAGGACGCCGAGGAGGCAGACGCCGAAGATGGCGAGTGCCTTCCAGCGGGCGAAGTACATCATGCGGTCGGCTCAGCCTGCATCCCTGGGTGGAGGCCGCTGTCCGGCCCTGGCGCGGCCCTGGCTGGGGCCCTGCCTGGGCGGCGCGGCCCTTGAGGGCCGGAAGATGCGCGGGGGTGCCCCCCGATGCAAGCCCGGCCCTCAAGGGCCTTTGGGTTGGTCCGTTGCGGCAGGTCATTTCCGTCCCGGCCTTCCAAGGCTATGGCTTGCGGCCTTCGGGCGGGAGTTGCCGGGTCATGACGCTGCGGGTCGCGGTGCTGGGTGCGGGGCATTTCGGGCGCTTCCATGCGCTGAAGGCGGCGAAGGGCGCGCGCACCAGGCTGGTCGCGGTCCATGACGCGGATGCGGCCCGCGCCGCCGCCGTGGCGGCGGAAGCCGGCGCACCGGCGCTCGGACTGGCCGAGGCGATCGCCGCCGCCGACGCCGTGATCGTCGCAGCACCCACGCGCTTCCATTTCGCGCTGGGGTCGGCGGTGCTGGAGGCGGGGCGCCATCTATTCATGGAAAAGCCGATCGCCGCGACGCTGGCGGAGGCCGATGCGCTGGCGGCGCTCGCCACATCGCGCGGCCTTGTGCTGCAAGTCGGCCATATCGAGCGCTTCTCGGCGGCCTTCCGCGCGGTGGTGGAGGCCCCCGGCCGCGACCAGGCCCTGTCCTGGGAGGCCGCGCGCGTCGCGCCCTTCCGGCCGCGGAGCCTCGATGTCTCGGTGGTGCTGGACCTGATGATCCATGACATCGACCTGGTGCTGACCCTGGCGGGGGAGGAACCGTCCGCGGTGGAGGCGGTGGGGGCGCGGGTGATGTCCGACCATGCCGATTTCGCGGTCGCGCGCTTCCGCTTCCCGTCGGGCCGGGCGGCGGTGATCACGGCATCAAGGGTGTCGCTGGCGATGGAGCGCCGCCTGCGGGTGCTGGGGCGGGAAGGGGAGATGGCGGTGGATTTCCTCGGCCGCAGCCTTGGCGTGCTGCGGCGCGGGGGGGCGGAGCCGGTCGCGACCATGCCGGGCTTCGGCGTGGATCGTACCAGCTGGACCGATCATGACAGCCTGGAAGCCGAACAGGCCGGCTTCGCCGCCGCCTGCCTGGATGGCCTGCCCCCGGTGGTGGATGCCGCCGCCGGAAGGCGGGCTTTGGCGGCGGCGCTGGCGGTGGAAGCCGCGATCGGCTGAAAAGCGCGCGGCCAATGTCGGATTCGGACACATGGTCCGGCCGGGCGCGTGTCGGATTCGGACAAATCGCAGCCCCGACCCTTGGGGGGATGATGGGGCGGATGCACGGGTTCAAAGAGCGACGCGCCCATTGAGGGCTGGCAATAATTCCTATATCGGACAGTTCCCGCCCGTCCAGGGAAAACGTCTCTCCGAAAGGCGGGCACGCGCTGGTCGTCGGCCACCGCCCCGCTGTCCAGGCGGGGATCGGAGGCATGGGTGCCCACGGCGCCTTCCAAGGGGCCGAAGGCCACTCGATATAGCGGTGACCTTCAATCATGCCCGAGTGCCGCACGCATGAAACGACGCGCCATTCTGCTTGCCGCCCCGGCCCTGCTGGGGGCCTGCGCTGCGCCCGAGCCGCTCCCGCCAGGAGAGGCCCCGCCGCCTGCGCCCGCCCCCCTGACGGTGACGACACCGGGCGGGCTGCGCCTTCACGCCTTCCAGACCGGCTGGGTGCGGGTGAAGTCCAGCCACCGCACCCTGTCGGGCCCATCGGCGCTGCGCTTGCCGGGGATCATCCTGGACACGGCCTGGACATCCTGGCTGCCGATCCTCTGCTACGCCATCGAACACCCGGACGGCGTGATCCTGGTCGATACCGGCGAGACATCCCGGACCATCGACCCCGACTACTTCGCCTGTTCCCGCGGCGATGCCTTCTTCTACACCCGCAACCTGCGCTTCGCCGTCCGCGCCGAGGACGAGATCGGGGCGCAGCTGCGCCGGGTCGGGATCGACCCGCATGAGGTGCGCTGGGTGGCGATGACCCATCTCCATTCCGACCATACCGGCGGCATGCCGAGCCTGGCGCGCAGCCGGTTCCTGCTGAGCCAGGGCGACGCGCAGGGGCATCTCGGCACCCTGTCCTGCCGCATTCCCGATGGGTTGGTGCGAGAGGCCGTGAGCCATGATGGCCCGCCGGTCGGGGCCTTTGCCGGCAGCCATGCCGTCACGCGCGATGGCGCTGTCCTGCTGGTCCCGACGCCCGGGCATTCGCCGGCGCACCAATCCGTGCTGCTGCGCGACGGCGACCATCAATGGCTGTTCGCCGGGGATGCCGTCTTCGATCTCGGCCAGGCGGAACGAGGGGAGGTGGCGGGGATCGTCGCGGATGTCCCGGCCGCCCGCGACACGGTGGCACGGCTCCGCCGCCAATTGGCCCTGTCGCCGACCCTGTTGCTGGCCGCCCATGACCCGGCTGCGCGGGAGAGGCTGCGCCTCGGTCCCGGGGGGATGGGCAGCGGGCCTGCGCAGGGCGGCAATCCGCTTGGGCGGAGCTGATTGCGCTACGGCAGCGCCCGATCGGCCGCGTGACTCACGCAACCGCACACACGGCCCGGAACAAGGCCGGCGCTGCGATGGGTGCCCATCATGGTCTGGCGGGCGGCGGATCTGGCGGCGGCTGGCCGATGTTGAACAGGCCGCGCAGGAAGCCGGGTGTCAGCGCCGCCAGCGGGTTCACGCTGACCTGCGGATCATCCAGCGGCCCTTGCAGCCTCCAGGTGACGGCGAACAGGCCGCCGCTCGTCTCCGGCGAGAACAGCCTCCCGATGACGGGCAGGTTCCCGAGCACGGTGTTGATCAGATAGGCCGGCACGATCGTGCCTTCCATCCGCAACTGCTGCCGGCGGCGGTCGATGCTGCCCTTCGCCGTCAGGCCGAGCGAGGCCGAGAAGGCCCGCGCTTCGTCCAGCACCAGCGTGTCCTCGGTCAGCGTGAAGGGCGCGACCAGCCGCGCGAAGCCGACATCGGGCCCCGAGAAGGCATCGAGCAGCCCATAGAGCGTCATTGCCTGCAGCAGCTTCGCGAAGCTCGGCGCGTCCCGCACCGCGAAATCGTCGATCTCCGCCTGGCCCGTCAGCGGTGCGCCCCGCCCGTCATGGGGGTAGGCGGCGGTGACGCGCAGCCGCCCGCCCTGGACGCTGCGGAGGATCCCGAAGGCGCGCAGCAGGGCGCCGGCATCCTCCGCCGTCACGTTCAGCGCCCGGCCCCGTTCCTGCGGCGTGACGGTCACCGCGAAGGGCGCCTGCGGGCCGGTGCGGCCCTGGATCCGCCCTTCCCGCAGCACGCCGCGCCCATCCAGCAGCACCCGTGCCTGCAGCCCCGCCAAATCGCGCCCCGTCGCCAGCAGCACCCGTTCGAAGCGGCCATCGATGGAGACCGCCGGGCCCGGCGCATCCGCCGATGGGGCGCCGGAGGGCGACTGGTCCGCCATGATCCGGCGCAGATCGAGCACCTGGCCGCGCAGCATCATGATCCAGGGCCCGCCGGGGCGCGCGGGCGGGCGCGCCTCCGCGCCGAAGCGGCTATCCTCGATCCGGCCCTCATTCACCGTGACGCGTTCCAGCCGCATGCCGCGGCCGAAGCCGGCATTGCCGCGCAGCAGCAGGGAAGGCGCTTCCACGCGGAAGCTCTCCACGGCTTCCAGCGTCTCGCCATTCAGGCGCAGCACGGCCTCGGCGCCGGCGTTCTGGGCGGCGGGCTTGCTCCAGGCCAGCGGTTCCAGCGCCAGCTCCGCCTCGCGCAGATCGGCGCGCAGCGTGACGCGGCCCTGGCCGTTGCGCCGTCTTTCGTGGCGGACATCGAAGGCCACGGGGCCGCGCAGCACCTCCTCGCTCCCCAGGCCGAGCGCGGCGAGCTGGCGGCCATTGGCGCGCCCGGTCACCCTTTCCCGCGACATCACCTGGCCGGGCGGGCCGGCGCGGAAATCCGCCTCCACCGCGATGCGGGCCTGGATCTCCGCCAGCCGCGCCGTCCCCGTGGCGCGCAGCCCGTTATTGTCGATCTGGAGGTCGAAGGCCCCGCGTTCGATCCCCTGGCCGAGCACCACCTCCGCCAGCCGAAGCTGGCGCAGCTGCGCGCGGGCGCCGATCCGCATCTGTTCGACGGTCAGCTCATTCAACAGCGGGAAGCCCAGCGTCACGCGGCCTTCCAGCGTGCCCTGCGGCCCGCGCAGCGGCATCGGCCGGGTCTCGAACAGCCGCAGCCGCGGGTTCTGGAGCACGCCGAGCACCTCCGGCACCGAGCCGCCGACGTCGACCTCGATCTCGGCGCTCGGGTCGTCGGCGAAGGGATCGATGAAGCGCGCCGTCCCGTCGCCAAGCTGGATCCGCGTGCCCGCGACGCGCGCCGCCTTGAGCTGGACCAGGATCTCATCGAGGCCGAAGCGCACCACGCCCTCCGCGCCGTCCAGCTGCGGCGCGGGGCGCAGCCAATGGACGGTGGCGTCGGCGACATCGAGCGTGCCGGCCAGCGCGGTCAGCCGCAGCTGGGCGGGCCATGATACGTCTGGCGCCGCATCCTCCGCCTCCGCCGCGATCCGCCACTGGCCGTTGCGGGCGACCCCGGCGGTGAGGTTCTCAAGGATCCAGGCGCGGGCCCCGCCGCCGATCCCCTCCGGCCACCAGCGCGGCAGTTCGGCGATGGGCAGGGCATCGAGCGCGAGCGCCGCCTCCGCCCTCCACACCCCGTCCGCGCGCGTCGCCGCCCCCGTCGCCGTCAGCAGCGGCGTGCCCGGCCCGTCGAGCCGCAGCGCCGCGCGCGTGACGCGAAGCGCGTCCGGCCGCCATTCCGCCGCCGCCTCCGCCCCCGCCAGCTGCACGCGCCGCCCCGCGCCGAGGTCGAGCGCGCCCGGCCCGGCCCTCAGCGTTGCCGCCGCCTGGTGCAGCACCCCATTCGCGCCGAACCCGGCCGACAGATCGAGCCGCAGCGGCGCCTCCAGCATCCCGAGCATGGGCGCATGCGGCGCGAGCGATGCGGGGTGCAGTTCCGGCAGGGACAGGCGGAGCGCCAGCGCGGCCGGCGTGCCCTGCGCCTCCCCCGACCCCGCGATCGGGATCCGCGCCTCCCCCAGGCGGAGCACGGCGGTGAAGCGGGCCGTGACGCCGCCGGCCGGCAGCCGCCGCAGCTCGATATCCGCCTGGTCCAGCGACCAGGAGGCGCCGGGCTCCGCATCCTCCACCGTCAGATGCGCCCCGCTGATGGCGAGCAGCGTGAGCGCGCCGAGCGGCGTGTCCTCGCTGGGCGGACGCATAATCTCGGCCAGCACATCCTCGAGCCGGGCGATCCCCGGCTTGCCATCAGTGGGCGCGCCGCCGACGCCAAGCTCGACCGAGATGTCGCCGGCCGGGTCGCGCCGCAGGCGCAGCTCCGGCGCGTCCAGTTCCAGCCGGCTCGGGGCCAACTCGCCGCGCAGCAGCCAGGGCAGGGAGAGGCTGACGGCGGCTTCCGGCAGCACAGCGCGCGGCGCCCCATCCGCATCGAGCAGCCGCAGGCCCGACAGGCGCAGCTGCAAGGGCGTAAGGCCGGCGCTGCGAAAGCCGTCCCAGGCGATGCTCGCCCGCCCCACTTCGAGCCGATGCCCCCCGCCATGGGCGGCCGCCTCGGCCTCGATGGCGCGGGCAAGGATGGGGATCTCGATCGGCCCTTGCGACAGCCGCCAGCCAAGGGTGGCCAGCAGCAGCAGCATGGCCAGCGGCAGGCCGACCAGCACCCGCGCCGCCAGATGCGCCTGGCGGGCCACTTGACCCGCTGCCTGCCTCACCGCAAGCCTCCGGGACGATGCCGAAGACCAGGGACACCGCCCCGCCCGCCGGCCTCGCCGCCGGCCCATTCCCCGCCGCGCGCCTGCCGCGCCCCTTCGAAGCGGAGGAGGCCGCGCGCCTTGCCGAACGCTTCGCCGAGCGCGGCGCGGCCGAACGCGCCTTCGCCGCGACGGGTGAGGGCGCCGCGCTGCTCGCGGCGCTGGGCGGGCATTCGGGCTACCTGGCCGACCTCGCGGTGCGCGAATCCGCCACCCTGCTGCGCCTGGTCGAGCGCGGGGCGGATGCGACGATGGCGCTCGCGCTCGACCCGCTGGGCCGCGCCGATCCGGCGGCCACACGGCCGCAGGTCGCGGCGCTGCTGCGCCAGGCCAAGCGGCAGGCGGCGCTGATCGCGGCGGTCGCGGACCTCGCGGGGATATGGCCTCTCGACCGCGTCACCGGGGCGCTGTCGGACCTTGCGGATGCCTGCACCGACTATGCCTGCGCGCATCTGCTGCGAGACGCGCAGGCGCGGGGCGATCTGAAGCTGTCCAACGCGCAGAAGCACGACCCGCGCGCGACGGGGCGCGGATCCGGCCTGGTCGTGCTGGGCATGGGCAAGCTCGGCGGGCGGGAGTTGAACTACTCCTCGGATATCGACCTCATGGTGCTCTACGATCCGATGGCCGCAGCCTACGACGCGGATCGGGCGGGCGCCATCTATGTTCGCCTCGCGCGCGAAATGGTCAGGCTGCTGGAGGACCGCACGGAGGATGGTTATGTCTTCCGCACTGACCTCCGGTTGCGTCCCGACCCGGCGGCGACGCCGCTCGCCGTCTCGTTGCCCGCGGCCATCTCCTACTACGAAAGCATGGGGCAGAACTGGGAACGCGCGGCGATGATCAAGGCGCGGCCCGTCGCCGGGGACCGCGCGCTGGGCGAGCATTTCCTGCGCGAGATCCGGCCCTTCGTCTGGCGCCGCCACCTGGATTTCGCGGCCGTCACCGACATCCATTCGATCAAGCGCCAGATCCACGCCCATAAGGGCGCGCGCGGGGCCCATGCCGATGTGCAGGTGGCGGGCCATGACGTGAAGCTCGGCCGGGGCGGGATCCGGGAGATCGAGTTCTCCACCCAGGTGCTGCAGCTGATCTGGGGCGGGCGCGACCCCGCGCTGCGCGACCCGACCACGCTCGGCGCCTTGGTGGCGCTGGCCGCCGCCGGGCGGATCGAGCGGCGCGCGGCGGCGGAACTCGCCGATGCCTATGTCTTCCTGCGGAATGTCGAGCACCGCCTGCAGATGGTCGCCGACCGCCAGACCCACCGGCTGCCGGAAGATGAGAAGGGGCTGGCGCGCATCGCGTCTTTCATGGGGTTCGATGGGGTCGAGGCCTTCCGCGCCGCGCTGGTCGGCCACCTGACCCGCGTCGAGCGCTGCTATGCGGGGCTGTTCGAATCCGCGCCCGATCTTGGCGCGGCGGCGGATGGCGTGCAGGGCAGCCTGGTCTTCACGGGGGTGGAGGACGACCCCGCGACGATCGCGACGCTGCGCGGGCTCGGCTTCCAGAACCCGCAGGCCATCGCGGGGATCGTGCGCGGCTGGCATCACGGCCGCACGCGCGCGACGCGCAGCGAAAGGGCGCGGGAATTGCTGACCGCGCTGATGCCCGCGCTGCTCGCGGCCTTCGGGCGCCAGCAGCAGCCGGACCAGGCGCTGATGCGGCTGGATGCCGCCTTCGCGCGGATGCAGGCGGGGGTGCAGGCGCTGTCGCTGCTGCATCGGAACCTGGCGCTGCTGGACCGGCTGGCCTTCCTGCTGGGCGCCGCGCCGGCGCTGGCGGACCATGTGGCGCGCAGCCCCGCGGCGCTGGATGCGCTGCTGTCGGGCACGCTGTCGGCCAGCGATCCCGCCGCCGCGCTGCCCGCGCTGGTGAAGGATTCCCGCTATCTGGAAGAAGCGCTGGATGCCACGCGCCGCGTGGTGACCGAACGCCGCTTCGAGATCGACGCCGCCGCGCTGGAAGGGCGGATGGAAGCCGATGCGGCGGGGACGGCGCGCAGCGACCTGGCGGATGCCGCCATCGCCGCGCTGCTGCCGCGCGTCGCGGCCGATTTCGCGGAACGCCACGGCAAGGTGACGGGCGGGGCGATGGGGGTGGTGGCGCTGGGCAAGCTCGGCGGGCGGGACATGCTGCCGGCCTCCGACCTCGATTTGATCCTGGTCTATGACCATCCGCCGGATGCGCCCGAAAGCAAGGGCGGCCCGAGGCCCCTGCCGCCGTCGCAGTATTTCGGGCGGCTGGCCAACCAGCTGGTGGCGGCGCTGACCTCCCCAGGGCCGGAGGGCAAGCTGTTCGAGGTGGATATGCGGCTGCGCCCCTCCGGCTCGAAGGGGCCGGTCGCGGTCTCGCTCGCGGGTTTCGCGCGCTATCACGCCGAAAGTGCCTGGACCTGGGAGAGGATGGCGCTGACGCGGGCCCGCTTCGTCGCCGGCCCGCCGGGGTTGAAGCGCAAGGTGGAGGCCGCGCTGCGCGCCGCGCAGACCCGCGCGGCGGACCCTGCCCAGGTGCTGGCCGATGCGGCGGCGATGCGCGCGCGGATGCTGCGCGACCTGGCCGCCGAGGGGCCGTGGGATGTGAAGCTGATGCCGGGCGGGCTGGTGGAGGTGGAGTTCATCGCCCAGGCGCTACAGGTGGCGCATGCGCATCGCGTGCCGGCGTTGCTCTCCCCCACCACGCGGGTTGCGCTGGCGGGGCTGGCCAAGGCCGGGCTGCTTGAGGCGGAGGAGGCCGCTTCGCTGGTGGCGGCGGAGCGGCTTTGGCGCGCGGTGGTCGCGCATCTGCGCCTGACCGTCGGCCGCTGGAACGAGGAAGTGCTTCCGGAGCCCGTGGCCGCCGCGCTGCTCGGCGCCGTCGGCCCGCTGCTGCCGCATCCGCCGGTTGACCAGCCGGGGCTGCGCGCACAGATGCGCGAGGCTGCGGAGGTGGTGCGGGCGGTCTTCCTGCGCCGCATCGGCGGGCTGGATATCGGATAGAGGAGTTCGGGATGGCTGCGACGAAGACGCCCACGGCGAAGGCTGTGGCGGGACCGGCGGAAGGCGCGATGGCGCCCGCGTTTTCCATGCCCGCATCGGGCGGCCGCACGGTCAGCAGCGCGGCGCTGAAGGGCAAGCCCTACCTGCTCTATTTCTACCCGAAGGCCGACACGCCCGGCTGCACCAAGCAGGCCTGCGGCGTGCAGGAAGCGCTGCCCGCGCTGGGCAAGCTGGGGCTTGAGGTCATCGGCGTCTCCCCCGACCCGATGCCGCCCATCGAGAAATTCGCCGCCAAATACAAGCTGACCTTCCCGCTGGCCTCCGACGCCGACCAGACGGTGGCTGCGGCCTATGGCACCTGGGTCGAGAAGAGCATGTACGGCAAGACCTATATGGGCATGGAACGGTCGAGCTTCCTGGTGGATGGCTCGGGCAAGGTCGTGAAGGTCTGGCGCAAGGTGAAGCCGGAAGCGCATGCGGCTGAGGTGATGGAGGCGGCGAAGGGGTTGGGTTAAGCTTGGCCCCCCACGTCGCAGGAACCTGTTTCGGGCGGTGACCTCCCTGCCGAATGATGGCACAAGGCATTGAGGGAGATGATATGATCATGGTCGCCTTGCAGGCCCCTATCCAACTGCCGCCGCTCAGCCTGCCCCATTTCCCTGGCACGCTGATGGGTGGTGGGACCTCCGCCGAGGCACAAGCCTTGCTCGGAGAAGTTGAATCGCTTTGCGCGACGCTCGTCCGGCGCCGCGCATCCTTGAGTTGCTCTGCCCGGAAGGCGATCGAGGATGCGCGGTCGCTTAAGAAGCTGGGCGTAAGCGCGGAACTGGGCCAGCCGATCGAGGAATTGTCAGCAGCATTGCCCGACGTTGCGGCAGCAATGGCGGCCTCGGCGCGGGCCGTCGCCGGCTTCCGTGCGGCGGCCCGCCAACGGCCAGGAAACCAGACTGAGGCTACGCTCGAGACGGTGCTGCTGGTCGATGCCGAGCTTCGTGCTCTGCATGACGAGGCACGCGCAGTCCTGCGTGCCTTGGAGACGGAACAGGCGGTGGCGCCGCCGCCCGCCGAAGCCGCCCCGCTTAGCCAAGCCTTCGACGCCTACGTGCCGGCGCTGAAGGCAGCTTTCCCGGAAGGCACCATCGAGGCCTTCACGCCCGGGATCAGCCAGTTGGCAGGCGAACTCATCCCGATTCTGACGGTCCGCCTCCGCGAGCAATTACTTACCGATCGGTTGGTCGCACTGGAACAGGACGCGCATGCGCGAGTCGCGGCCGAGGATCCAAGTCTCGTCGGGCTTTTCGCGATCGACTATGTTCCGCCCGCAAGCGCGCCTTGAACTGGCCCGCCGTCTTGCGGCCGACCGGGACGAGGCGGCCCATCGGGCGGCCGTCCACCAAGCCTACTACGCCGCGTATCACTGCTGCGCTGCTTGGCTCGGCCGGAACCCGTCGAACCGCGACGAGGCGGGCCACGGAAGACTTCGCGACGACCTCCTGAGTCACGCTGGCCGAGATCCTTGGCTTATCGCCGCGAAAGGCAATCTCGGCCGATTGCTCTATCTCCGGGCCTGGGCGGATTACGACGACGGGCGGCCCATGACAGCCGCGCACGCTCAGGAGGCGGTGCAGCGGGCAAGCCTGATCGTCGGATAATCGACCTCACTCGCGCAGGACCGCATCCCCGACCCGCGCAATCGCGCCCTCCACCACCCGCGCGGTGATCCCGCCATGGCCCCGGACGGCGTTGTAGCCGCCGGGGCCGAATTCTTCCTCCATCCGCGAACAGGGGTGGCATTCGCCGCTGTAGTCCAGCAGCGTGCCGCCGATGCGGAAGCGGGCGCCCTTCAGCGCCAGCAGGTTCACGCCATCCACAACCAGGTTGCGCCGGAGGCGCGCCGGCGCCACCGCATCAAGGCCGAGGAAACCCGCGATGGCGCGGAGATGCTCGGCGCTGACCAGCGTCACCTGCCGCGCGCCGGTCGCGGCGCCGCGCCAGCGGTCGCCGGCCAGGCCCCGGCCGGGTTCCAGCAGCGCCTGTTCCACCTCGACCACCGGCGCGCTACGTTCCGGGCGCAGGCCGATCCAGACCAGCCGGCCGGGGCGCATCGGCGCGTCCAGCAGACGCGCCATCAGCGACCCCGCGGGCGGCTTCACGCGGGGCGCACCAGCAGGTGCTTCTTCTTGCCGAGCGAGAGCTTCGCCGCGCCGTCGCGCAGATCGGCGTCCGTCACCTGCGCCGCCACATCGGCGACCGGCGCGTCGTTCAGCCGCACGCCGTTCTGCTGGATCAGCCGCCGCGCCTCGCCCTTGCTGGCGACCAGCTTCGCTTCCGCCAGCACATCCACGACGCCCGCGGGCAGCGCCGCGACATGCGTCGGCAGCGTCGCCGCCGTCACCCCTTCCTCGAAGGTGCGGCGTGCGGTCTCGGCGGCGGCCTCCGCCGCGTCGCGGCCATGCAGCAGCGCGCAGGCCTCGGTTGCGAGGATCTTCTTGGCGTCGTTGATCTCGGCGCCTTGCAGCGCCGCCAGCCGCGCGACCTCCTCCATCGGCAGGTCGGTGAACAGGCCGAGGAAGCGCGCGACATCCGCATCTTCCGTGTTCCGCCAGAACTGCCAGTAGTCATACGGGCTGACCTTCGCGGCATCGAGCCACACGGCGCCCTGCGCCGTCTTGCCCATCTTGGCGCCGGACGCGGTGGTGATCAGCGGCGTCGTCAGGCCGAAGGCGTCCTTGCCATCGACGCGGCGGATCAGATCCGCCCCCATGATGATGTTGCCCCACTGGTCGCGCCCGCCCATCTGCAGGCAGATGCCGTGGCGCCGGTTCAACTCGAGAAAATCGTAGGCCTGCAGCAGCATGTAGTTGAATTCGAGGAAGCTGAGATTCTGCTCCCGATCGAGGCGCAGCTTCACGCTGTCCATGGTCAGCATGCGGTTGACGCTGAAATGCCGCCCCATGTCGCGCAGGAAGGGGATGTAGAGCAGCCGGTCGAGCCATTCGGCATTGTCCAGCATCACGGCATCGGTGGGGCCTGCGCCGAAGGCCAGGAAGGGCTCGAACACGCGGCGGATGCCGGCCTTGTTCGCCTCGATCCGCGCATCGTCCAGCAGCTGCCGCGCCTCGTCCTTGCCGGACGGATCGCCGATCTTCGTCGTGCCGCCGCCCATCAGCACCACCGGTTTGTTGCCGGTCTTCTGCATCAGCCGCAGCAGCATGATCTGCACCAGGCTGCCGACATGCAGGCTGTCCGCCGTCGCGTCGAAGCCGATATAGCCCGCGACCGGCCCCTGCTTCAGCCGCGCGGCGAAAGCGGGTTCCTCGGTGACCTGGTGGATGAAGCCGCGGGCGCGGGCTTCTTGCAGGAAGTCGGTCTGGCTCATTTGGGCTCCGGGCGGGGCACGCGGGGTCTTCCGGAAGTGCGCGCGGCGTAGCACGCTGGGCGGATGCTGCGAACCATCGGGCCCTGACCCGTGCTGAGAACGATCGGGTTGATGAGCGGCACCTCGCTCGACGGGGTGGACGCCGCCTGGGTGGAGACCGATGGCGAGACCATCGGCCGGCTCGGCCCTGCCATCACGCTGCCCTATGACCCCGCCTTGCGGCGCGATCTGCGCGCGCTGCTGGACATCGCCGCCCACGCCTCGGGGCGCGAGGCGCCGGAGATCGCCCCTGGCGATCCCTTCCTGGCCGATTGCGTCGCGCGCCTGACCGCGCGGCATATCGAGGCGGTGCGCGCCGTGGGCTGGCAGGCCGATTTGGTCGGTTTCCACGGCCAGACCATCCTGCACCGCCCCTGGCGCGCGGGCTCCAACCACGCGCCCTTCACGCTGCAGGTGGGCGATGCCGCGCGGCTGGCGCGGGAGACGGGGCTGACCGTGGCCCATGATTTCCGCTCGGCCGATGTCGCCGCCGGCGGGCAGGGGGCGCCGCTGGTACCGGTGGTCCATGCCGCCCTCGCCCAAGGCCTGCCGAAGCCGCTGGCGGTGCTGAACCTCGGCGGGGTCGGCAACGTCACCTGGATCGGCGCGGATGGGGAGCTGATCGCCTTCGACACCGGGCCGGCCAATGGGCCGCTGGATGACTGGGCGCGCCGCGCGACCGGGGAGGCCTATGACCGCGATGGCAGGCTGGCGCTCAGCGGCCAGCCGGATGGGGGCGTGCTGGCGCGGCTGATCGCGCATCCCTATCTGGCGGCGCCGCCGCCGAAATCGCTCGACCGGCTGGATTTCGACCGCGCGCTGAAGGAGGCCGGGGCGGCCGCGCTGTCCCCGGCGGATGGCGCGGCGACGCTGGTGGCCTTCTGCGCCGTCTGCGTCGCGGCGGCGGCGCGGCATTTCCCGGCGCCCCCCGTGCAATGGCTGGTCTGCGGCGGCGGCCGGCGGAACCCGGCGGTGATGCGGGCGCTCGCCTCCGCGCTGACGGAGCCGGTGCGGCCGGTGGAGGTGGCGGGCTGGAATGGCGATGCGCTGGAAGCGCAGGCCTTCGGCGTGCTCGCGGCCCGGGTGTGGCACGGGCTGCCGTTGACCTTCCCGGGTACAACCGGCGCGCCGGGACCGCTGCGCGGCGGGCGGCTGGTGGGGCCGCTGCTGTAGGGGCGGCGCCGTTCGCAAGTTCACCAGCCTCCTCTCCCTCCCCCGCAAGCGGAAGAGGGATGATGCGCGCTCTCCCTCCCCCGCGTGCGGGGGGCAGCGGCACTGCCGCTGCGCCGAAGGCTGGGTGGGGAGGGGGCGCGACCACCCCTCGGGCTGGATGCGCCCCTCGCCCCCGCAGCCCCCAAAACGCGAAACGGCGCGACCCAGGGGCCGCGCCGTTCGCATACCAGCGATCCGTCAGCCCATCAGTCGGCGGCGAGTGCCATGCGGGTGCGGTTCAGCACCGTGTTCACATGGTCTTCCGCCGCGTCGGCCACCTGTTCGGCCTGCGGCGGGGTGAAGATGTGGCCGGCCGACGGCATCACGCGGTAGTCGATCTTGATGCCCTTCTGGGTGTTCAGCTTCTCGACCAGCTTCCGCACGCTGCTTTCCGGGACAAGTTCGTCATCGGCGCCGTGCAGCATCAGCCCGTTGCAGGGGCAGGGGGCGAGGAAGCCGAAATCATAATGGCTGGCGGGCGGGCTGATGGAGATGAAGCCGCTCATCTCCGGCCGGCGCATCAGCAGCTGCATCCCGACATAGGACCCGAAGGAATAGCCCGCGACCCAGAGCGAGGACGCATTCGGGTTCACCGCCTGGAGGAAGTCGAGCGCCGCCGCGGCGTCCGAGATCTCCCCGATGCCGCCATCGTAGCGGCCCTGGCTGCGGCCCACGCCACGGAAGTTGAACCGCAGGGTGGAAAAGCCCATCGCCTGGAAGCGGGTGTAGAGCACATGGGCGATGCGGTTGTTCATCGTCCCGCCATGCAGCGGATGCGGATGCAGCACGAGCGCCACCGGGGCGTTGGCCTGCTTCGCGTGGTGATAGCGGCCTTCGAGCCGACCATCGGGGCCGGCGAACATCACTTCGGGCATCGCGCGTCAGGTCCAGTCTCGGTTCTGGCCAACGGCGCAAGGGGCGGGATAGCCCGCTTCGCGCCGCCAGCAATTTGGGAAGCCGCACGCGCCACCCCGGGGCATGACCCGGACCGCCGCGCCAATTCTCGCGGGTCCACCCGCCCGAAGCTGCCGCCTGCCAAATCCCGCGCCCCTTCGTTGACGGGGGCGGTCGGGAACAATAGCCTCGGCCCGCCGACACGCTGCCGCATGTCTCCAGGCTTCGGTCTGTGGCACTGGCGGAAGCGAGGTGGTCCACGCCCCTGAACGACCGCAGGGCGGGCTCCCGTGCCCTGCGGTCTGCGCAATATAGGGATAGGAGGTCCGGTTTCATATCGGATTCATGGCATGGACCCTATGTTCCTGAGTCTGGACAGCCCGGTGCTGCGCACGATCCGGTCAGGGCCGGCGGCGCGGTCATGACCCACTGCATCCTGGGCGATAGCGCCCCATGAGGCTTTCCACCCGCGGTCGCTATGCGGTCATGGCCATGGTCGAGCTGGCAGCCCGCGAGCAGCCGGGCGAGCCGGACGCCACCTGCCCCACCCGCAGCCAGGTGAGCCTGGCCGAGATCGCCCAGGCCCAGCACCTCTCCCTGGCTTATCTCGAACAGCTCTTCGGCCCCTTGCGCCGGGCCGGGCTGGTCGCGTCCGCCCGCGGCCCCGGCGGCGGCTATCGGCTGGCCCGCGCGCCCGCCCGCATCACCATCTCCGAGATCGTGCTGGCGGTGGATGAGCCGATCCAGGCCACACGCTGCGAGGAAGGCGGGCCCGGCTGCCTCGCCGGGCATCGCTGCCTGACGCATGACCTCTGGGCCGAGCTGGGCAGCCAGATCCGGCTGTTCCTCGAAGGCCTGACCCTGGCCGATGTGATTGGCGGCCATGTGGCCGGCCGCGCCGCCGGCCCCCACAGCCCCGAGGACGCCGCGGCCAGCCAAGCGCGCGCGGCCCAGTAGCGCGCAGCCCCCATCGCGCCCCATATCGGTGCCATGGACCTCTACCTCGACGCCAATGCGACAGAGCCGCTGCGCCCCGCCGCCCGTGCGGCGACGCTGGCGGCGCTCGACCTTGCCGGGAACCCGTCATCGGTCCACGCCACGGGCCGCGCCGCGCGGCGGGTGCTGGAAGCGGCGCGGGAGAGCCTCGGCGCCCGCTTCGGCGCGGCGCCCGCCGATATCGTGCTGACCTCGGGCGGGACAGAGGCCAATGCGTTGGCCCTGCGGGGGCTGGCCGAAGGCCGCCGCATCCTGATCGGCGCGACCGAGCATCCCGCCATCCTCGCCGCCGCGCCGGGCGCCGCGATGCTGCCGGTGCTGGCCGATGGGACGCTCGACCTCGATGCGCTGGAGGCTGCGCTGCACGCCAGTGCCCCGGCGCTGGTCTGCCTGATGGCCGCCAACAACGAGACCGGCGTGCTCCACCCGCTGGAGGCCGCCGCGGCGCTCTGCCGCGCCCATGGCGCCTGGCTGCATGTGGATGCGGTGCAGGCGGCGGGCCGGATGCCGGTCTCGCTGGCGGCGCTGGGGGCCGACTCACTCGCCATCTCCGGCCACAAGCTGGGCGGGCCGAAGGGCGCGGGCGCGCTGCTGCTGCGGCCGGGGCTGGCGCCGGCCGCGCTGATCGCCGGCGGCGGGCAGGAGAAGGGCCGTCGCGGCGGAACCGAACCGCTGCCCGCCATCGCCGGCATGGCCGCCGCCGCCGAGGCCGCGCACCCGGAGGACGCCGCCCGCCTCGCCCCGCTGCGCGACGCGATCGAGGCCGCCTGCCTCGCGCTCGGCGCGGAAGTGGCGGGGGCGGGGGCGCCGCGCCTGCCCAACACCACCAGCCTGGTCCTGCCCGGGGTGCCGGCCGAGACGCAGGTGATCGCGCTGGATATCGCAGGCGTCCGGGTTTCCGCCGGCGCGGCCTGTTCCTCCGGCAAGGTCGGGCGCAGCCCTGTGCTGGCGGCGATGGGGCTTGGGGAGGGGGCGGGGCAGGCGATCCGCGTCTCCCTCCCCTGGAACGCGCCGCCCGATGCGCCCGCGCGCTTCGTGGCGGCCTGGGCCGCGATGCGGGAGAAGCTGGCGCGGCGCGCAGCGTGAACGCCCTCCCACCCGCGTGGTGGAGAGACTATGTGTGCGCGCGATGACCCGGCCGAACCGCCCGATCTACCTCGACAACCACGCGACCACGCCGGTCGATCCGCGCGTGCTGGCCGCGATGCGCCCGTGGTGGGAGCAGAACTTCGCCAATCCCGGCTCCGTCGAACACGCCCTCGGCCGCGCCGCCGAGGAAGCGGTGGAGACCGCGCGCGGCCATGTCGCCGAGCTGATCGGGGCCGAGGCGTCGGAGATCCTGTTCACCTCCGGCGCCACGGAATCGAACAACCTGGCGATCAAGGGCGCGGCCCGCTTCGCCGCGCGGCAGGAGACGGACCGCCGCCGCATCGTGACGGTCGCGACCGAGCATAAATGCGTCCTGGAAAGCGTGCGCGACCTGGCGGCGGAAGGCTTCGAGCCGCTGGTCCTGCCGGTGCGCCCCGATGGCCTGCTCGACCTGGACCTGCTGGAGGCGACGCTGGCCGAGCGGCCGACGCTGCTGGTCTCCGTCATGGCGGTGAACAACGAGATCGGCGTCATCCAGGACCTCGCCGCGATCGGGGAGATCGCCAAGCGGCATGGCGCGCTGTTCCACACCGACGCGGCCCAGGCCGCCGGCCGCGTGCCCCTGGATGTGGGGGCGATCCGCGCCGACCTGCTCTCGCTCTCGGGCCACAAGCTGTACGGGCCGAAGGGGATCGGCGCGCTTTATCTGCGCCGCCGGCCGCGGGTGCGCCTCGCGCCGTTGTTCTCGGGTGGGGGGCAGGAGAGGGGGCTGCGATCCGGCACCCTGCCGGCGCCGCTGGTGGTCGGCCTGGGCGAGGCCTGCCGGATCGCGGCGCAGGAGGTGCTGCTGGATGCCGGGCGGATCGCCGGGCAGCGCGAGCGCTTCCTGGCCGCGCTGCGGGCGGAGGTGCCGGGGATCGCCTTGAATGCCGAAGGCGAACGCCGCGTGGCGGGCAACCTGTCCCTCGCCTTCCCCGGCGGCGTCACCGCCCAGGACCTGATGGCCGCCTCGCCGGAGGTCTGCGTCTCCACCGGATCGGCCTGTTCCTCGGCCGAGATCGAGACCTCCCATGTGCTGAAGGCCCTGGGTCTGGCCGAGCCCCGCGCACGCGCCACCTTGCGGATCGGGATCGGCCGCTTTACTTCGCCCGCCGAGGTGGAGTTGGCTGCCGCGGCGCTGGCCGCCGCCTGGCGGGCCGCCACCGCTTCACGCACCAGCGCACCGGCCGCACCGGCCAGCGCCTCGGAGTAGCCTCATGCCGAAGATGACCTTCATCGAGCGCAACGGAACGCCCAGGGAAGTCGATGCGCCGCTCGGCCTGTCGGTGCTGGAGATCGCGCACAAGCACGGGGTGGATATCGAAGGCGCCTGCGAAGGCAGCCTCGCCTGCTCCACCTGCCATGTGGTGGTCGATGCCGACTGGTACGGCAAGCTGGCGGATGCGACCGAGGATGAGGAAGACATGCTCGACCTCGCCTTCGACCTGCAGGAGACGTCGCGTCTCGGCTGCCAGATCATCATGACCGAGGCGCTGGACGGGCTGGTGGTGAAGCTGCCTGCTGGCACGCGCAACGCCGGCGGCTGATCCTGACTCACGCCTCCCGGCGGGAGGGGGTGGGACGGGGCGGAGGCATAAGACCATGGACACCCCCGCCCCCTACGGCGCCGAGGCCGGCCTGTTCCGCCGCCTGAAGGCCGCCTGTGCCGGTGAATGGCACGCCTATACTTGGCACCCCTTCGTCCAGGGTCTGGCCGACGGGTCCCTGCCGCTGACTGCCTTCCGGCGCTACCTGGTGCAGGACTACCTGTTCCTGGTGCAGTTCACCCGCGCCTATGCGCTGGCCGCCTACAAGGCCGAAAGCCTTGCCGCCTTTCGCGAGAAGGCCGCCGCCATCGGCGCGCTGCTGCATGAGATGACGCTGCATATCGGCTACTGCGCCGATTGGGGGATCCCGGAAGCCGAGATCCTGGCCGAGCCGGAAGCCGCCGAGACGGTGGCCTATACGCGCTGGGTGCTGGATCGCGGCATCGCGGGGGATATCCTCGACCTCGAAGTCGCACTCGCGCCCTGCACGGTCGGCTATGGGGAGATCGCGCTGGCGATCGAGGCCTCCCCCACCCGCCGTCGCACCGGCAACCCGTATGAAAGCTGGATCGCGATGTATGCGGGCGCCGAATACCAGGCGCTGGCGCGGTCTTCCGCCGAGCGGCTGGACCGGCTGGGGGACAGCCATGGGGGCGCGGCGCGCTTCGCCTCCCTCGCCGCCGATTTCGCCAAGGCCGCGCGGCTGGAAGCCGATTTCTGGCAGATGGGGCTGCGCGCCGGGGATGCCGGGCGGTGAGGGTCCTGGTCGCCATGTCGGGCGGCGTCGACAGCTCTGTCGTCGCGGGGCTGATGAAGGAAGCCGGGCACGAGGTGATCGGCGCGACGCTGCAGCTCTATGACCATGGCGCGGCGGTTCAGAAGAAGGGCGCCTGCTGCGCGGGCCAGGACATCCACGATGCGCGGCGCGTGGCCGACACGCTCGACATCGCCCATTACGTGCTGGACCGGGAGGCACGGTTCCGCAGCGCCGTGATCGAGGATTTCGCCGATTCCTATGCGCGCGGCGAGACGCCGATCCCCTGCATCCGCTGCAACCAGACGGTGAAGTTCCACGACCTGGTGGAGCTGGCCCGCGACCTGGGCTGCGAGGCGCTGGCCACCGGCCACTACGCCCGCCGCCTTGAAGGCGCGACCGGCGCCGAATTGCACCGCGCCGCCGATCCCGCACGCGACCAATCCTATTTCCTGGCGATGACCACCCAAGCCCAGCTGGCCTTCGCCCGCTTCCCGCTGGGCGACATGCCGGACAAGGCCGCGGTGCGCGCGGTCGCCGCGCGGCTGGGGCTTGCGGTGGCGGACAAGCCGGACAGCCAGGACATCTGCTTCGTCCCCGCCGGGCATTACGCCGAAACCGTCGCGAAGCTGCGCCCCGAGACGGCGGAGCCGGGCGAGATCGTCGATCTCGACGGCCGCGTGGTCGGCACGCATCGCGGCATCGGGCGCTACACGGTCGGCCAGGGCAGGGGCCTTGGCGTCGGGGGCGCGGAGGAGCGGCTGTTCGTCGCCGCGCTCGATGCGCCGCGCCGGCGGATCGTGGTCGCCCCGCGCGCCGCGCTGCCGCGCCAGGATGTGGTGGCGGGCGAGGTGAACTGGCTGATCCACCCGCCCGCCGGCCCGATCCGCGCGGAGGTGAAGCTCCGCGCCCGAGAGGCTCCGCGCGCCGCGGAGGCGCGTTGGGACGAAGCGGCGGGGCTGCTGCATCTGGTTCTGGACGAGCCCAATGTGGTGGCACCCGGCCAGGCCTGTGTCCTGTATGACGGCCCGCGCGTGCTGGCCGGCGGCTTCATCCGGCCCACGCTTGAGCGTGATCGGGATGCGCAGGCCGTTGACACTGCCGAAGCCCCGGCGTAACCGGGCGCCCTCACGCCGGATGCGGTTCTGCCCGGCGGATGCCCTTGGGGCGGCGTAGCTCAGCTGGTTAGAGCACGGCACTCATAATGCCGGGGTCAGCGGTTCAAGTCCGCTCGCCGCTACCAATCTAGCTTCTTGATATGTTTGGATTATTTGGGGCGCGCCTCAGCGCATCTCGACGACTTTGTCTGCTGGGTAACCAAATAGGGGACCAGATGCCCTGGGCGCTTTCGACCCGAACTGGCCTTCCAAACCGTGAATTCCGCTCACACAGCGTGTTTCGCTATATCTTGGGTGGCAAATCCGGGGGCAGGGATCAGCTCCGCACAGCCTCGGATTCCTGGCTTGGCCTGACCCTGTAGCGGTGTAGCGGCGAAAATTTGGATAGGTGGCAGGCATCCCCGAGACGCAGCCCCCTCACCCGCGCGCCGCTGGCCAGCACACACCCCGACCGAGCCTCGGCATTGTAGCGGTGTAGCGGCAAATTCTGGGAATGAAGGAAGGGCCGGTCGGCTTACAGGCGGGCCGTCAGGCGGATGGGACCCGGCAGCGAGGGGGTAGGGGTGCCGGGGGCTGGAAAAATACCCCCCGGTAGCTGATTGGGTCGGAATGGGCCTGACAGAATCGGCGTGGTTTTTCGAGTTGGATGCGGGCTAGCCTCAGGATGGCGGGCCGACCAAGCCGAGCAAAACGCCGCCCCTCACCCTTCCGCAACAGTGGAACAGCGGAACGGCTGGAACTCGTCCGGGGAGGTGGTGGAAGTTCCGGGTTCGGCCGGGGGGAGGGCTTGGGTGGCCATCGGACCTGGCGGCTGGGGGGGGGGAGTTGCGAAGCTCCCACGCCTGACCGACCGAGGACAGACTGCCACTGGCGGACCTGCTGACAAAAGCAGGAGACGATGACTTCCTTCGCGGCGTCGCTGAGGCGGTGCTGCAGCATTTGATGGAGGCCGATGTGGAGGGCCTGATCGGCGCCGGGCGGCACGAGCGTATCGGTGAGCGGCTGAACTACCGCAACGGCTTCCGCGACCGGACGCTGGATCCGCGCCTCGGCGCCCTGCAGTTGCGCATCCCGAAGCTCCGCCAGGGCAGCTACTTCCCGCTCTTCCTAGAGCCGCGGAAGACCTCGGAGAAGGCCCTGGTGGCGGTAATCCAGGAAGCCTGGATCGGCGGGGTCGCGACGCGGCGCGTTGACGACCTGGTGCGGGCCATGGGTCTGTCCGGCATTTCGAAGTCCTCGGTCTCGAAGCCCTGCAAGGACATCGATGAGCGCGTCGCGGCCTTCCTCGACCGGCCGTTGTCCGGCGAATGGCCGTATCTCTGGCTCGACGCCACCTGCCTGCGCCAGCGCGGCCGGATCATCTCGGTTGCGCGCGTGGGCGCAGTGCATCTATCATTCTACTGAGGAATAAAAAGGGATGTAAATCTTATGGACGATGCTGCAAGATTAGCCAGCGCGTATTTAGAGGGACGCAACTATGCCGCGCTAAGCCTTTCAATTTTTGCCGCTATGTGCGGATTTATTTCTTATTATGCAACAAAAAATTATAAAAACATCAAATTATACACCGCGATAATTTTTTGTGTATTATCAGTTATTTTATCTTTTTTTATTATACTTATCGGATCTTTGTACGCCGGTACTCTATTTTTTGATGTCAATAATTTGCATCCAATCAAAGAAAAAGCGTACACAGATTTGATTGTAAAATCTACTGGTTTTCTGGCTTTGGGATGTGGCGTCTTTGTCTATAAAAGAATTCGGAGATCATAATTTATATATCGTAATGGGTTCGGTACAGCGAGCAGCAATCCGTACCTTTTTGTGGGTGGCAACATTCGATTCAGGGAGTGCCTCATGCCCGCGTCTAGGTCAGCAAGGCCGAATGGGTGGCCTTGGCCCGACATCCAGGCCGCAACCTTCCAGGTTGGAGATATTGTTGTTTATCCGACGCACGGCGTTGGACAGGTCCAGGGGATCGAGGACAAGCCTGTCGCCGGCATGTCGCTGAAGGTGATCATCGTCACCTTTGAGGAGAACCGGATGACGCTGCGTATCCCGGTCAAAATGGCCTCCCCCTCGGGCCTGCGGAAGCTGGCGACCCAGGAGGTGATCAACGAGGCGCTGGAGGTGCTGCGCGGCCGGGCGCGGATCAAGCGCACCATTTGGTCGCGGCGTGCGCAGGAATATGAACAGAAGATCAACTCCGGCGATCCGCTGGCGATTGCCGAGGTCGTGCGCGACCTGCACCGCAATGCGGGCCAGCCGGACCAGTCCTTCTCCGAGCGGCAGATCTACGAACAGGCGCTGGGTCGCCTGGCCGCGGAGCTTGCCGTTGTGGAAGGCATCAAGCGCCCAAAAGCCCGAGAAGTAATACTCTCAAAACTGAACATATCCGAAGAAAAAAATTCCCAAAAAGATCATGAGATGTCAGAAAAAAACATCCGAATTCGCAATTCGACGAAATATTTATGAATCTGCAGAATGAAAAGCGTAGAATTGAACAGGAAAATTTCGATCTCATATCGGAAAACAATAAACTTATTGCAAAGATTAGAATTCTCGAATCAAATATATACATTCTAAATAGCAAAAAACAAAAAGATGAAAGATTTTCTGCCCTAAAAAAGATTGTTGCCCGAGAATTGCATCCAGACTCAGATCGCGTGTCGAATTCAGAACGAATTATTAGGGAGGAGTTATTTAAAAAAATATGGTCTGAAATCGAAAAAATAGAAAAATGATGTCTCGAATGATGCGCGCTATTGCTGCAAAGTGTGCGTGCAAGGGGCGGGGCGGAAGAACCTGACTAGCTGGCGCGCACAATCAGCCCAAACGGGTGCGGCGACATAGGGCAAAGTTTTCATCCCGCAGAAAGGCCGCAAGACTGCTGCGCGCTGGAAACAGCGCCCGATCTCCGGCATGTTTCGAGTGACGATGCCGTAACGGGGGCTGGGGTATGCGCAGGCTGATGTCGCTTCGACGTGTGGCGCTGCTCGCCGGGGGGCTGGTGCTGGCCGGGTGTGCCGTGCCCCAACAGAGTGCTGGCCCCAGCATCGAGCAGGTCCGCGCGCAACTCCAAGCCGGCAATTATGAGGCAGCAGCCCCGGACCTCCAGACCCTTGCCGACAGGGGCAGCCCCCGCGCGCAGGTCATGCTGGGCGCAATGTACGAGGCTGGGCATGGCGTGGCCCAGGACTTCAGCGAGGCAAGGCGGCTCTACGAATTGGCAGCGGCACAGGATCACGCGCCCGCGTTCGGCTTGCTGGGCAGGATGTACGCGATGGGCCGTGGCGGGACCCAGGACGTAGCCAAGGCAGTCGATCTCTACGAGCGCGGCATCGCAGCAGGCGACGACTGGTCGGCGTTCGCGAGGGCGTTCCAGTACGAGACTGGCGAGGGTGCCGAGCACAACATGGCCGAGGCGGTGCGGCTGTACCGGATGGCTGCCGAGAAGGGACACACCAGAGCGATTACCCGCCTTGGGATCCTGCACATGAGGGGCAACGGCGTCGAGCAGGACCTGGCTGAGGCAAGGCGGCTGTTAGAGTTGGCCGCTCCACATTCCGAGTTAGCTCGCAGTATGTTGGCCCATGTCCAAGAGATGGAAGGTTGAGGTGACCCAGCTTCCACGAACTCTCGTCGGCTGGTCATACACTGCATCGCGCCGCCAGCCTGCTACGTCGCAAACGGGTCGACTTGCGCCCCGTCCCGGTTGCCTCCCGCAATTAAAACCTCATGCCGGCAACATGCGGAGCCAGCCTCTTCACGACGTGGTTATGCCGCATAGACTATGCGCAGCGGCGTGAAGGGCAGATCAAAATGAAGCTCCGTATCGTGGCTTGCATGCTGCTAGCCTGCTTTCTTTTTTCCGAAAGCGTGGACGCTGCCGTCATAAGCATCCGCAACCAGGAGCAGGGCGATAGGCGGGGCGCAATTGCATTCTTGGATGGCCCAATTATTGAAGGGGACGCAAATAGATTCCGATTATTCATCCACAATAACAATGTTAGACATTTAATAATTCGCTCTCCTGGCGGCCTGATACGAGAGGCATTAATAATCGGGGATTTGGTTCGAGATTTTCGTCTTTCGGTTCAGGCTTATGATTATTGCGAGAGCGCATGCCCATTTATTCTACTTTCTTCTCCCGAACGCTCGATGACGAAGGGAACGCGGATAGGATTCCATAGCGCGGCGAATGCCAGCGGAGAAGCGCACGGCGCGACAATTAACGTGGCCAGGATTTATGGAGATCTGGGCGTAACAAATGATATTTTAGGCGGACTAGTAACTCATCGCCCAGGTGAAATGTACTACATAAATACAACACAAGCAAAAAATCTTCACATACGGGTTATTGGGCAAATAAATTATTGGATTTATACAGCGATTTTTTTTGCATTTATATCGGGGTTGTTTTTTATTTTTCGGCACAAATTTGTATGGTTCCATGGTCGGGGTGGCGTGGGCGGTGCGGTGCCAAGCCATGTCACTACAGCAAATCCTCAGATGTCGCCTCGAAGAGGCACGTCTCCCGGCGGCGCTCAATTGGCTCGACCTTTGGTCACGAATGCGGGGCCGTCACGCTCGTGCGTCTCGTGCAAGCGGCCTTTGCCTGGGGGGCGCTTCACAGCTTGCCCTGCCTGTGGGGAGACACGATCCTTCATCCCAGCAGCGGCGCCGGGCGTTTCCTCAGACAGCAAAAACGGATAGCGTCACGGTTGCATTCGGCGAACCGACAAGAGCGGTCCCAGAAAGCAGAAACCTAGCGTGTAGCGCAATTTGCAAAAGTGGACGGCATGACCGACATGTCTCTATGCCCAGCGTGCAGGCGTTCTCTGCAAGGCGGTCGCTTCCTGGCTTGCCCGGCGTGTGGCCACGATTTCCAATCTCGCGTCGCTGGTGGCTCGCGAGGGAACGAAGCAACGCGCCCTACACCTTTGTCGCGGGCGCCGCGCGACTTTGGGCCGGGGTCATTCCAGCAGAGCGCTCCTGCGGCGGCCAGCAGCGTGGGAGCGTACTCGACGCTGAACCCAAACTCTGCGGCGCTGCTCCAACATAAAGCCGCAGCCTGCCGTAAAATATTGTGGGCCTTGGTCTTGCTGTCGGCTGCGTCGACCTTGGTCCCTGCACTTTGGTCCTACTGGGAACTCGTCCAACTGCGCGAATTAGTCGCTCAACATGGCTGGGGGAGCGTACCACAAAATAGACTAGACGCCGCGCTCATGCCGACCTGGGTCTACCCAGCCAGTATTGCTACCCTAATTCTGGCAGGCGCCGCACTTCTGGCATTAATTTATAATTCTACAAAATTGTTATATGATATTGGCGTTTCTAACATTAAATGGTCCTCAGTCTGGACTACCGTGTCTATTCTTATTCCCTTTATAAATTTTTACAGGCCTTGGGTTGGTCTAAATGAAACAGAGCGGACGTTAAAATTTTTATCTGATAAACAAGCCATCAACAATCCTGAAATAATATCGGCCAGACGAGAATTCGGAGTGCCGACTTTCTTATATGCGATTCTATTTTTCGTCCTTTCTATTGGAGATAAAATTATTTTATCCCTCTCAAAAGAAATAGATTCTGAAAATATATCTAGTCAATTTGAATTTTATCGATTTTCAGATAGGTGGGAAATTTTTCTTTTGGTCGTTTTCTGCGCTTCTTTGTTTGGTTTATTCATGAATTTATTGTACTGGGAGGCAATTTTTAAGAAAATGCGCGCCGCCGCTTCGAAAATCAGGTTTTAACTTGGGAGGCCCCCGGAACGCAGCGCTGCCATCCTTCGCTGTAGAATAGAAGACCGCCCTCCAAGCAGCGCTTAGCCACAAGCTGTATATGGGAGTAGTGAAACTCCAAATTCAGGAACTGACCCGTGCAGTTGGACACCTCCAGAAACCCCTGGTCCTGAAGCGCTTGGGCTGATTCACTGACGCGGATCGGCGCGGGAGATGGCGATGGTTCGGCAGGCGGGTTTCTTCGATGTGGAGGAACGGCTGCGGGAATTGTCGGCGAAGGGCGACGACCTCGAACGGATCGCGGCGCTGGTGGATTTCGCTCTGTTCCGGCCGGAGTTGGGACGCGCCGTGCCGCGCGCCGACGGCACGAAGGGCGGCCGGCCTGCCTTCGATCATGTGCTGATGTTCAAGATCCTGCTGCTGCAGGCGATGCACGGGCTGTCAGACGAGCGCTGCGAGTACCTGATCAAGGATCGGCTTTCCTTCATGCGCTTCCTTGGCCTTGGGCTGGCCGACGCGGTGCCGGACGCCAACACGATCTGGGCGTTCCGCGAGGCGCTGAAGCGGGCCGGCGCGGTGGAGCGGCTATTCGCGCAGTTCGACGCCACGCTACGTGCCGCCGGCTACCTGGCCATGGGCGGGCAGATCGTGGATGCGACCATCGTCGCCGCCCCGAAGCAGCGCAACACCGAGGCCGAGCGGGCGGCGATCAAGGCCGGGCAGATCCCCGAAGGCTGGGCGGAGAAGCCTGCCAAGCTCCGGCAGAAGGACCGCGATGCGCGCTGGACGGTGAAGTTCTCCAAGGCCAAGCCGCGCGAGGATGGTGCGCCGCAGGTCGATCTCGCCGTACCGGCCTTTGGGTACAAAAACCATGTCGCGATCGATCGCCGGCACGGCCTGATCCGCGGCTG
>CAMDWG010000017.1 GCA_945878375.1 Roseomonas mucosa
CTCGCCGCGGTGCAGACGGCGCAGGACATCGACCTCGGCGCGCTCGGCTTCTCGGCGGATGAGCTCGCGGACATCCTCGCGGCGGCTGGAGATGCCGTGTCCAACGGCGACGCGCCCGAGGCTCTGTCCGGGGATCCCGCTGAGGGGGGGGGCGCGACTGGCGCGGTGGATGCGGAGAAGACGGCGGAGGACCCCGCGGATGCCGATCCGGTTCCGCCGCGCCAGGCCGTGACCCGCCCCGGCGATCTGTGGCTGCTGGGCGAGCACCACCTCCTCTGCCGCGACAGTACTGACGCTGCGTCGGTGACGCGCGTCATGGGCGACGACCGCGCGGCGCTGCTGTTTACCTCCCCGACCTATGGAAATCAGCGGGACTACACCAGCGCGCACGGAGGCCACCGCCGATGCGGCCTGACCTTCAGATGGAGATCATGCCGGTGGCATCGCTCGCCGCCTATGCCGCCAATGCGCGGATGCACCCAAGCGAGCAGGTGGCGCAACTGGCGGCGTCGATCGCAGAGTTCGGCTTCAACGTGCCCGTGCTGGTGGATGATGACCCGCAGAGCGGGTCAACTCGATCAGGCGCTGCTCTGTGCTGGAGTTGCGTAGCTCCCACCCCTGACCGAACGAGGACCCGATGATTGACGACGGACTGCTACTTGCGTCCTGCTCTGTCAGGCGGCAGGATCGTGCACGATGCAGGATGCACGGACACTGACGCGGGTCGGATTGGCGCAGCAAGTCCGCGCTCGCCTGTTGGAACGCATCATGGACCGCGACCTGCCCCCCGGTGCCCGGCTGAACATCGATGCCTTGGCGCGGGACATGGGCGTCAGCTCCTCACCCCTGCGCGAAGCCCTTGCGGCCTTGGCGGCGCGCGGCCTGGTTCGGAACGAAGCATTCCTCGGCTTCTCCGTCGCTCCGATGCCGGATGCCGAGTTCCTGCACGCAATGTTCGATACCCGCCTGCGCCTGGAGCCCTGGCTGGCGGCCTGTGCGGCGCGGCGTATCACGTCTGCGCAGCTCGCCGCGCTGCGCGACGCGCTCCTCCGCATGGCGCCGGAGGCGCGGCAGGGCCCCTGGCAGCGCCACAATGCCCATGCCGCCGCTGATGAATGTTTCCACGATATGGTCGCAGAGGCGTCCGGAAACGCGCCGGCGCGGCAAGCGCTCGCGGCGTTGAACGCGCAGATTCATGTCTCGCGACTCTACCTTGCCGTTCAGACCGGCGCGGAGAAGACGGCGGCTGAGCACCAGCGCCTGCTAGCTGCACTGGAGGCCCGCGACCCCGCAGCCGCCGAAGCGGCGATGACCGCCCATCTCGAAGGTTCCCGGGAGCGCCTCGTCCCATGACCCAATCGGCTTCGGCTCCGCCCGCCGACACGACTGCGCGCATCGCGCGGATCCGCCTGCATCCGTTGCTGTACACGATGCCCGACAGTCACGCCTATGGCATGGCCCGCGGGCTGACCGCCGCCCGCGGCGCAACCCTGGTCGAGATCGAGACCAACACCGGCGTCACCGGCTGGGGCGAGGCCTGGGGCCCGCCTGACTTTCCCGCGGCCTATCTCGGGATGGTGGAAGCGCGCTGGCTTGGTGCGCGGCTGACCGACCACTCCGCGCTGTTCCACACACTCATCGCGCAGAACTACCATTTCGGCGTGCAGAATGGCCTGATGGCGCTGCTCTCCGGCATCGACATCGCCATCCACGACGCGCTCGGCAAGGAACTCGGCCTTCCCGTGCACGCGCTGATCGGCGGCCGCGCGCGCGAGGAAGTTCTCTGCTACGCCTCCGGCGGCTATTTCACCGCCGATCCGGCGCGCGGGCTGGGCACGCAGCTTGGGCGCTTCGCCGGTTTCCCTGCCTGCAAGATCAAGATCGGCCGCGGCGCAGCGGACGATGCGGCGCGCGTCAGGCTGGTGCGCGATGCGCATGGCCCGGCGATGCGCGTCTTCGTGGACGCGAACGGCAACTACACGCTCGACCAGGTCCTTGCCTCCATGCGTGCGCTCGAGGGGCTCGATGTCGGCTGGTTCGAGGAGCCGCTGGCACCGGCCGAGGAGGAGGGCTACCGCCTGCTGCACGCCCGCGCGAGCGTTCCCGTCGCGACCGGAGAGGCGCTCTACACCGCCTTCGCCTTCGACCGCCTGCTGGCCCCGCGCGCGATGGACGTGGCCCAGCCCGATCTCGCCCTTGTAGGCGGGCTGAGCCAGGGCCGGCTCATTTCCCAACTCTGTACGCTGCGGCATGCGCGACTTTCGCCCCATGTCTGGGGCAGCGGACTAGGCTTGGCGGCGGCGGTGCATCTGGTCGCCGCACACCCCGCCTATCCCGCCACCACCAATGAGGCGGATCCCCCCTGGGTCGAGTACGATGTCGCCGACAACCCGCTGCGCGACGAGATCCTGCTGGCGCCGCTCCGCCCCGTGCAGGGGCGCATCCCCGTGCCGGATGCGCCGGGCCTGGGCGTTGAACCCGACCGCGCCACGCTCGCGCGGTTCCGCCCAAGGTGAGCGGCGCCCCCACCCTGCTGCAGGCCGACCGGCTCTCGGTCGGGTTCCCGGCGGGGAATGGATGGCTGCGCGCGGTGGAGGATGTGTCCTTCAAGCTGGCGCCGGGCAAGACCCTCGCCCTTGTCGGCGAAAGCGGCAGCGGCAAGTCGGCCACCGCCATGGCAGTGGCGCGACTGCACGGGCCGGAAGCCCGCGTGACCGGCCATCTCGGCTGGACCACACGCGATGGCGCGACTCTCGATCTCGCCACGCTGGGCGGCGAGGCGCTGCGGCGCCTGCGTGGGCGCGACATTGCCGTGGTGTTCCAGGATCCGGGCAGCGCGCTCGACCCTGTCTTCCGTATCGGCGACCAGATCGCGGAGACGCTGCGCTACCTGCGCGGTGCCGGCCGGCGCGAGGCGGCGGACGGCGCGATCGCCCTGCTGGATCGCGTCGGCATCCCCGACCCGAGGCGCCGTGCCAGCGAATACCCCCACCAGCTTTCCGGCGGAATGCGACAACGCGCCGTTATCGCCCTCGCATTGGCCGGCCAGCCGCGCCTGCTGGTCGCGGACGAGCCGACCACCGCGCTCGACGTCACCATCCAGGCGCAGATCGTGGAACTGCTGCAGGACCTGCAGGCACGCGAGGGCATGGCGATGATCTTCGTCAGCCACGACCTCGGCCTGGTCGCCGGCCTCGCGCACCGCATCTGCGTCCTCTACGCGGGGCAGGTGGTGGAGGAAGGGCCAGCGGCCGCGGTGCTCGCCGCGCCGCGCCACCCCTATACCCGCGCCTTGCTTGACTGCGTGCCGGAGATCGAGGGAGAGGCGGTGCCGCCGCGCGGCATTCCCGGCCGGATGCCAAGCCCGCTCGCCCCGCCGCCGCATTGCCGCTTCGCTGATCGCTGCACCCTCGCCGCGGCCGCCTGCCGCGAGGGGCTTGTGCCGCTAGCAGTGGTCGAACCGGGCCGGACCAGCCGCTGCCTGCGCTGGGCGGAGGTCGCATGAACGCGCTGGTCGAAGCGAGCGGCCTGACGATGGAGTTCGGCGGGCCGAGCTTCCTGGCGCCGCGCCGTCGGCCGGTTCGCGCCGTGGCGGGGGTGGACCTCCGCATCGTAGGCGGCGAGGCGCTCGGCCTGGTGGGGGAAAGCGGCAGCGGCAAATCCACCATCGGCCGGCTTCTGCTGCGCCTGCTCCGCCCGACCGGCGGCAGCGTGCGCTTCGACGGCGCCGACATCACCGCGCTGGACCGCGCCGCTCTGCGGCCGCTGCGGCGGCGCATGCAGATGGTGTTCCAGGACCCCTTCGGCAGCCTCAACCCACGCATGACCGTCGGCGCCGCGATCGCCGACGGCATGCTGCTGCACCGGATCGTCCCGAGCGAAGAAGCGCGCGAGCGCGTGGCCGCGCTGCTGGGGCGTGTCGGTCTGCCGCCAGAGGCTGCGACGCGGCCGCCGCGCGAACTCTCGGGCGGGCAGCGCCAGCGTGTCGCGATCGCCCGCGCATTGGCGGTGGACCCCGATTTCCTGGTGGCGGACGAGCCAGTCTCCGCGCTCGACGTTTCCGTGGGCGCGGAGATCCTGGCCCTGCTGCGGGAGTTGCGGGCGGAACGTGGGCTCGCGCTGCTGTTCGTCTCACATGATCTCGGCGCTGTGCGCGCCCTCTGTGATCGCGTCGCGGTGCTGTATCTCGGGCGGGTGATGGAGGAGGCGCCGGCGGAGGCGCTGTTCCGCGACCCGCGCCATCCCTACACGCGGGCCCTGCTGTCCGCGTCGCCCAGCCGGCCAGGGCGCGCGCGCGGCCCGCGGATCGTGCTCTCGGGCGAGATCCCAAGCCCTGCAGCGCCGCCCTCGGGCTGCGTTTTCCGAACACGCTGCCCGCATGCGCTCCCGGCCTGCGCGGATCAGGTGCCAGAACTGCGTGAACTGGCGCCGGGTCGCCGCGCGGCCTGCATCCGCGATGATCTGGTGCTGCCATGACCGAACGGCTTTTCGTCATCGGCGGTGGCGGCTTCGTGGGCAGCCGGGTGTTGCGCGCCGCGGTCGGGCAGGGGATCGCCTGCGCGAGCTTCGGGCCAGCCGGACGCGACCTTGCGGCCGGTCAGGCCATCGCTCGCTTCACCGGTGACGCCGAGGAGAGCGGCGCGCTGGCTGCGGCGCTGGCCTCGTTCCGGCCCGATGCGGTGGTCTGGGCCGCGGGCTACAACCCCACGGGTGACGGGCTGGCGCGTACCGCCGAGGCAGATGTGGCGCGCGCCGTCGCGGTGAATGCTGGCGCCTTCGCCGCCACCCTCGCGGCCTGCCGGCAGGCCGGTGTCGCGCGGGTGGTGCAGTGCGGCTCGACCGTCGTCTTCGGGCCGGCAGCCGACTATGCCACGACGCGCGTGGACGAAGCCGCGCCGCCCGCGCCGCGCACGGCCTATGGGCTGACCAAGCTGATGGCGGAGCAGGCCGGGCATTGGGCGGTGGATGCGCTCGGCCTCGATGTTGTGACGCTGCGCCTGCCCTTGGTCTTCGGGCCCGGGCGCTGGTACGCGGGCGCCGCGGGCGCCTATGCGCGCATGCTGCGCGCGACCGTCGACGGCACCGAACTGCGCGAGGACGTTTCCCCTGTCCCCTTCGACGTCGTCCATGGCGACGATGCGGCGGTGGCCATCCTGATGCTCGCCGCACGGCGCGGCCCGCCGCGCGTGCTGAACATGGCCGGGCTGACGACCAGCCTTCCGGAGATCGCAGCGGCCCTCTCGCCGAAGCTGCGGGCCGTGGCCGTGCCGGCGCCGGCCGCCTTCCCGCTGGTGGATGATGGCGCGCTGCGCGCCTTGGGCTGGGCCCCGCAACGTGGCTTGGCGGACATCCTCAACGACACGCTTGCCGAGATGAAGCGGGCCGATGCCCCCAGGGCGCAAGCGCCCGCTGGTCTGGATCGGCCCGCATGAGCGGAGGGAGAGGCGCATGAGCCACGAGGCAAGGCTGGCGGAGCTCGGGATCGCACTTCCGCCCGTGGCCGCACCAGCCTTCGACTACGTACCCGCCGTGGTACATGGCGGACTGGTCTGGATCAGCGGCCAGCTGCCGCGTGCGGCCGACGGCTCGCTGCCGCATCTCGGGCGGCTTGGCGACGGCGTCGATGTGGAGACCGCGCGCAAGGCAGCGGAACTCTGCGCCTTGCAGGCGCTCGCCGTGCTGCGCGCGGCGGCGGGCACGCTCGACCATGTGGCGCGTGCCATCAAGGTCACGGGCTTTGTTGCCTCCGCGCCCGGATTCGTGGAACAGCCCAAGGTGATCGACGCGGCCTCGAACCTGCTCGGCCGGGTTTTCGGGGAAGCCGGTCGGCATGCGAGGAGCGCCGTTGGCGTGGCCATGCTGCCGCGCGGCGTGCCGGTGGAGATCGAATTCGTCTTCGCGTTGAAGGATTCCTGACCATGGCCTGGCTCGAATTGGCCGAGATGACGACGGTCGAGTTCGCCGCGGCCAGCCCGCGCCTTGCCCTGCTGCCAGTGGGCGCGACGGAGCAGCATGGGCCGAACATGCGGACCTCGACGGACTACGTCATCGCCCATCGCATCGCGCAGCGCCTTGCGGAAGCGGTGGGGCCGGACGCGGTGGTGCTGCCGCCGCTGCCCTATGGCCTGTCGCGCCACCACATGGGCTTTCCCGGCACGATCACCCTGTCGGAGGAAACCTTCCTCGGCTGCTGCGTGGATGTTGCGCGCAGCATGAAGGCGCATGGCATCACGCACCTGCTGCTGGTGAACGGCCACAACGGCAACACCACGGCGCTGGCCGTTGCGGCGTCTCGTATCTTGTATGAGGTCGGGATGCAGGCGGCGGTCGGCTTCTACTTCCAGCAGGCGGCCGATCGCGTGAAGGCCCATGGCAGGACGCCGCGCTTCGGCCATGCCTGCGAGGTCGAGGTCTCGGTCGCGCTCGCCCTCGCGCCCGAACTCGTGCGGCGGGATGCGCTGGCCCCGGGCGACATGATCGCGATGGACCTGCCGCTCGGCACCAATGAGCAGCCCTTCTTCCTGCAGGTGCCGATTCCCTTCCATGAGCAGACCCGCAACGGGGTCTTCGGCGATGCGCGCCTCGCCACGGCGGAGGCTGGCGAGGACATCGTCGCAACCGCCGTGGCGCGCACCGTCACCTTCATCCGCGCCTTCCTGCAACGCTGACCCACAATATAGGGAGAGAAACAATGTGGACGCCTTCTATCAGCCGCCGCGCCGCGCTGCTCGGCACCGCCGGCCTGCTTGCCGCGCCTGGCCTGCCCCTGGCACAGGGCACGGCGCTCGATATCTACGGAGCTGCCGATCCGCAGGCGCGGCGCGGCGGGACGCTGACGGTGGCCATCGCGAATGAGCCGCCGAACCTCGATCCGTTCCACCAAGCCGGCGATGCGCGCACCGCGGTGACGGTGCTGATGTATCAGGGCCTGATGTACGAGCATCCCTCGGGGGAGGCGCGTCCGCTGCTGGCGGAGAGCATGCAGATCTCGCCAGACGGCCTCACCTACACATTCCGCCTGCGCCGCAACGTCACCTTCCACACCGGCCAGCCCATGACCTCGGCCGATGTGAAGTACAGCTACGACTACATCCGCGACGCCGCCAACGGCAGCCCGGGCGCGGCCGATTTCGGCGCCATCGCAGAGATCGCGACGCCCGACGACCATACGGTGGTGATCCGGCTGAGCCGCCCGAACGCGTCCCTGCCCATGACGCTGACCAACCGCTTCGGCTGCGTCGTGCCGAAGGACACCTTCGCTCGGCCGGATGCGCGCACGCGCCTGTCCCAGCAATCGGTCGGGACCGGGCCGTTCCGCCTGGCCGAGTTCCGGCCCCAAAGCCACATCCGCATGGCGCGCTTCCCGCAATACTGGGAAGCGAACCAGCCCTATCTCGACGCCATCCTGTTCAGCGTGCAGCCAAATGCCGCGAGCCTGCTGCAGGCGCTGCGGAACCGCCGGGCGGACATCGCCATGCTGCCGCGTCCGCAGGATGCAGAACAGCTGCGCGACGCGCCGGGGCTCAATATCGGCACCGCGCCGTCCCTGCGCCAGAACACGCTCGACCTCGACGGCAACTTCGCGCAGCTGCGCGACGTCCGCGTGCGCCGCGCCATCGCGCTGGCCATCGACAAGCAGGCGGTGATGCAGGCCTCGATCGGGGGCCATGGCACCGTGCTCGGCACCACGGTCGCCGCCATGCAGGACAGCTGGGGCGCACCGCTGAACGAGCTCGCGACGCAGCGTCCCGACCTCGACCGTGCCCGCGCACTGCTGGCCGAGGCCGGACATGCCGGCGGCTTCGCGCTCGACCTGGTCAGCATCATCGGCTTCGAGTGGATGGACCCCGCCGCCGTCACCATCGCGCAGCAGCTGCAGCGCATCGGCATCCGGCTGAATATCCAGCGCGTCGAACTGGGCGTGTGGCTGAACGCCTTCCGCACGCGCAACATGCGCTTCACCTTCAACGATTGGGGCACGCAGCCGGATCCGCACATCCTCTACTACCGGCACTTCCGCAGCCCGCCCCAGGGCGCGGATTTCCGCAACTGGGCGAACCCGGATGCGGACCGCCTGCTCGACCAGGGCATGGAGACGTCGGATATCGCGGCGCGCAAGCGGATCTATGTCGATCTGCAGAAGCTGATGAGCGACACGGTGCCGACCATCATGCTGTTCTCGCCAAACCTGGTGACCGTGTCGCAGACACGGGTCCGCAACTACGCGCAGCACCCGACCGGCTGGTGGTTCGGGCTTGCGCGTGCCTGGATCGCGGCCTGAGGCGATGCTCGGCGCGATCGCCGGCAGGCTCGGCGCGGCAATGGCGACGGCGGTGCTCTCCACCGCCGCCGTCTTCCTGCTGATCCGGGCCGTGCCCGGCGACGTGGTGGGCGAGATGCTGGGCCAGAGCGCCGGTGACCGGGCGGCGGAGGCGGCGCTGCGCGCCTTCTTCGGCCTCGACCGCCCGCTCTGGCAGCAATATTGGGGCTGGGCCGGGGACGTGCTGCGCGGCGACCTCGGCCTGTCATGGCGCCAGGGGCTTCCGGTGGCAGCCATCGTCGGGGAGGCTTTCCTGGTGACGCTGCAGATCGGCCTGGTCACGCTGGCAGCCGCGCTGCTGGTGGGCGTGCCGCTCGGCATCGTCGCCGGCGTGCGCCAGGGCCGCTGGCCCGACCTGGTGGTGGAGGCCTTCTCCCTGGTCGCGCTGTCGGCGCCGGTGTTCTGGACGGGGATGGTGCTGTTGATCGCGGCCAGTGCCTGGTTCGGCTGGTCGCCGCCGCTCATCTATGCGCGGCCGGGCGAGAGCCTGTCGGACAACCTGGAGAGCATCGCACTGCCGGTGCTGGCGCTGGCGCTGTTGCAGGCCGCCGCCTATGCCCAGTTCGCGCGCCAGCAGACCGCGATGGTGATGCGGCAGGATTTCATCCGCGGGGCGATCGCACGCGGCCTGCCGGCCCGCATCGTCTTCGGCCGGCACCTGCTGCGCAACGTCGCGATACCCTTGGTGACCTTTGCCGGCGTGATCCTGGTGCAAATCCTGGGCGGTGTGGTTGTGGTGGAGACGCTGTTCGCGATACCAGGCCTTGGCCGCACGCTGCTCTCGGCGATCCAGGCGCGTGACTATCCTGTCCTGCAGGGCGCGCTGCTGGTGGCGGTGCTGATCGCACTTCTGGTCAATCTTCTGGTCGATCTGCTCTACGCCGTGATCGATCCGCGGGTCCGCGGCGCATGAACCGGCGCGCGCGCATCGAATACGGGTTTGGCCTCGGGCTGACCGGGGCGCTGCTGCTGGTCGCCCTCGCGCCTGGTCTTTTCGCCGGCGCGCCGGACAGCGTGGACATCGCCCGGCGCCTCGCCCCGCCCTCCTCCGCCAACTGGTTCGGCACGGATGAGACGGGCCGTGATGTCTATGCGCGGGTCATGCACGGCGCGGGGACGACGCTTGGGGTCGTCGGCGCGGCCGTGCTGCTCGCGGCGCTGATCGGCGGCGCAACCGGCGCGGTTGCCGGCTTCTTCGGCAGGCTGGGCGACATGGCGCTGTCCCGCAGCGCGGATGCGCTGCTCGCCTTCCCCCCGATCATCCTGGGCGTGGTGGTGGCCGCAACGCTCGGACCGGGGGCGGTGAACCTGACCCTCGCGCTCGGCATCATCTATGCGCCGGTCTTCTTCCGCATCGCCCGCGCCTCGGCGCTGGCCGAGGGTGCGCGCGCCTATGTGGAGGCCGCGCGCGCCCTTGGGCACGGCGAATGGGCGGTGCTGCTGCGGCATGTTGCGCCGAATGTGCTGCCGACGGTGCTGCTGCAATGCGTGATCCTGTTCCCGTTGGCGCTGCAGATCCAGGCGGCGCTCGGCTTCCTCGGCCTCGGCGTGCCGCCGCCCACGCCGGATTGGGGCGCCAGCCTGCAGGAGAGCCGGAACTACCTGACGGCAGCGCCCTGGCTCGCGATCTTCCCGGGGCTCGCCCTGCTCTGGGCGGCGCTCGCGGCGCTGCTGCTGGGCCGCGGCCTGCAGTCGCGCGGATGATGCAGCGCCCCAACCAGGCAAACAGCGAGGAGCAACCTCGTCTCCTTGCGCGTCGAACGCCCGATCCTTGTCTTGACCGGCGTGGCTCTCTCCATGCACTGTAACGCGAACAGTGTTCGCCATATCGAACAGCATATCCGCAGCTCGCGCCTCTCCCGCGCAGGTCCCGGGTTATGCAGCGAGCGGGAGCAGACGGGTGATTGGCTTTGCGGCCGACCATGGCTTGTGGAGCGAAAGCGTGGGGCCGGCTGGCATGTCGGCAGCCTTGGGCCCCATGCTTCGCGGGCACCGCGTGGGTGGCGTGGCTGCGTCCGTCAGGCTGAGGCAGCATCACGTGATGCGTCCCTCGCAGCCCATCCGTGCCGAGGGGCGGGCCTGATGCAAAAGGCGCGATGCGGGTCAGTCTTCCGCGGCGCGCCGCCAGGCCAGGTCATCCGCCATCGCGCGTTCCATGTCGAAGGCGGCACGGAAGCCGGTCATCTGGGCCAGCGCCTCTGTCTCCATCGGCGCGCGGCCATTTGCCGCCACCTCACCCTGCGGATCGGCGGGATCGAGCTTCCAGACGAAGCCCGGGATGCGGCGGGCGAGGCCCGCGCACCAATCCGCCAGCGACCACATGAGGCCCGGCGCCAGGTGCAGCGGTTGTGCCGCCGCCCTTGCGGTATCGACAAGGCTCGCGAGGCCGGCGGCGACATCGGCCGCGTAGATGAAGTCGCGTGGCCCGTCATCTGCCAAGACGGCGCCTCTGCCGGCCAGCGCGCTCTCGGTCAGGCGCAGCATGGGCGAGGCCACGGGGCGCGCGGCCGTCGCGCGTTCCCAGCGACCAAAGGCCGAGGACAAGCGCACGACCGCGAGCTGCACATCCGCTTCCTGCGCCGCGAGCAGGCTCATCCGCTCACCCGCGAATTTGGCGACCCCATAGGCGCTGCGCGGGTCGGGGCGGATCGTCGCATCCAGCACGGGCGCGTCGAACCCGGCCCCCCCGAAGACAGAGCCCGAGGACGAGGCGACCAGGAAACAGCCTGGAAGCTCGGCGGCGGCGGCCACGGCATTGAGCGGCCCGACGACGTTGACCTCGGCTGTGCGGCGGGCGAGCCGTGGGGGCACACGGCCGAGCGGTGTGACGGCCGCGAGATGCACGATGGCGCGCGGATGGTGGCGCTGGACCAGCCGCGCATAGGCTTCGGCATCCGTCACATCGAGCCGTTCGATCGCGAGCAGTCGCCCGGGCAGGGACGGAAACTCGCGCAGCGCGCGCGGTGGCAGCGCCTCCAGATCGGCTGCCACCACCGCGTCGCCGCGCGCCAGCAGGTGCTCAATCAGCGCCAGGCCGACGAAGCCGGCAGCCCCTACGACAAGGACGGTCATCGGCCTGTTCCTGTGCTGTCTGTGGCCTGGGCGGGCATGGCATATCTTCCCTGCGGATGCGGCAAGCCTGCACCCCGGCTTGTCCGCTTCCAACCCCATACTCCAGCAGTGGCGGCACAGGCATGACGGCAGGCCCAAGGCTCGGCATCGATATCGGCGGCACCTTCACGGACTTCGTGCTGGTGGAAGGCGGCGGTGGCGTGCTGGCGGCCAAGGTGCTCACCACGCCCCATGCGCCGGAGGAAGCCGTCCTTCGCGGCATCGCCGCGCTCGACGCACAGCGGCCCGGCTTCGCGGCCGAGGCCGCCGGCGTGATCCATGCGACGACCCTTGTCACTAACGCCATCCTGACCCGGCGCGGCGCGCGCACCGGGCTGATCGCGACCGCTGGCTTCCGCGACATCATCGAGATGCGTCGAGAAGTTCGCTACGACCTGTTCGACATGTTCATCCGCTACCCTGCGCCGCTGGTGCCCCGGCATCTGCGCCTGGGCGTGCGGGAGCGCATGCTGGCTGATGGCCGCGTCCTGGAAGCGCTGGAGGAGGCCGACGTGCGGGACGCCGCCCGGATCTTCCGCGCCGAGCGCGTGGAGGCTGTCGCCGTCTGCCTGCTGCACGCCTACGCGAACCCCGCCCATGAGCAGCGCATCGCCGCGATCCTGGCCGAGGAAATGCCGGGCATCGAGCTCTCCCTCTCCCACGCCGTACACCCTGAGCCGAAGGAGTATGAACGCACATCCACGACGGTCGTCGATGCCTATGTGAAGCGGCTGACCGCGACCTATCTCGACCGGCTCCAGCAGGGTCTTGCCGCGCGCGGCTACGAAAAGCCGCTGTTCATGATGCTGTCGAATGGCGGCACCGCCACGGCCGAGACCGCGAAGCGCTTCCCGGTTCAGATCGTGGAAAGTGGCCCGGCTGCGGGTGTCGAAGCGGCGATCCATTTCGGCGCGCGGCTCGGCCTCAGCTCCCTCCTCGCCTTCGACATGGGCGGCACGACCGCGAAGCTCTGCCTCGTGGAGAACGGGCGCGCCGCGCGTACCCGCCATTTCGAGGTGGACCGCGTGCACCGCTTCAAGGCCGGCAGCGGCATGCCCGTCGCGGTGCCGGTCTATGACCTGCTGGAGATCGGCGCGGGTGGCGGCTCGATCGCGCGCGTCGATGATCTCGGGCTGATCCGTGTCGGCCCGGAAAGCGCGGGCTCCGATCCCGCGCCCGCCTGCTACGGGCTGGGCGGCGAGGCGCCGACCGTGACCGATGCCGATCTCGCCCTCGGCTACCTGAACCCCGATTTCTTCCTAGGGGGAGAGATGCGGCTCGACCGCGCGCGTGCCGAGGCGGCGATTGCGGCGCGGGTCGCCGGGCCCGCCGGGCTCGATACGGCGCGCGCCGCGGCCGGCATCCATGCCATCGTCAACGAGACGATGGCCGCGGCCGGTCGCGTCTATGTCGCCGACAAGGGCAAGTCGCCCGCCGCGCTCGCCCTGATCGTCACGGGCGGCGCGGGCCCGGTGCATGCGGTGGGGCTCGCGCGGCGGCTTGGCTGCCGGCGCGTGGTGGTGCCGCCGCTGGCCGGCGTCATGTCCTCCCTCGGCCTGCTTGCCGCCCCCATCGCCTTCGAGCGCAGCCGGCCGGTCCATTGCCGCCTGTCCGGGCTCGATGTCGACACAGTGGCGCGCGACCTCGGGGAACTGGCGGCCGAAGCCGTTGCGCTGCTGCCCCCCGCGGCCGCGCCCGAAATCCGTCGCAGCGCCGATCTGCGCTACCACGGGCAGGACCATGCGCTCGAGATCGCGATCGAAGGCCCGCTCGACACCACACTGCCCCAGCGCCTGGCCGCGGCCTTTGTCGCCGCCTATGACGCGCTCTACGGCAAGGTGGACGACGACAACCCGATCGAGATCGCGGCGCTGCGGGTGGAGGCGCGCCAGCCCCAGCCGCCGCCCACCTTGCCGGCGCCACGCGCTGCGGCGCCGGCGGAGCCTTCCGCGCGCCGCCCGGCCTGGCAGCCCGATGCCGAGCGCTTCGAGGAGACGCCGGTATGGCGCCGTGAAACGCTGGCGCTCGGGCAGGAGATCATCGGACCCGCGATCGTGGAGGAACGCGAATCCACGACCGTGATCGGACGCGGCGACACGCTCCGCGTGCATGCCTCCGGCGCGCTGATCATCGAACTCGCCGCCACGGGAGAGGGCTGAGCCATGCGCCTCGATGCCGTATCCGTCCAGGTCCTGTGGAACCGCCTGGTCGCCATCGTGGACGAAGCGGCTCAGGGTCTGATCCGCACCGCCTACACGCCCTCCGTGAAGGAGTATCACGATTTCTGCTGCGCGGTCTTCGACGCGCGCGCGGACATGCTGGCGCATTCCACGGTCACCACGGCCGGCTTCCTCGGCATCGTGCCGGAGGTGATGCGGAACTTCCTCAAGACCTTCCCGCCGGCGACGCTGAAGCCCGGCGATGTCATCATCACCAATGACCCCTGGGCCGCGAGCGGCCACCTGATCGACATCTCCGTCGCCTCGCCGATCTTCCATCGCGGCAAGCTGGTCGGCTTCACCCTCTGCATCGTCCATCACCTCGATATGGGCGGGCGCATGTCCACGCTGGAATCGAAGGACATGTACGAGGAGGGGCTGAAGATCCCCATCATGAAGCTCTACGAGGCCGGCCGGCTCAACGAGGCGATCTTCCACTTCATCCGCGCGAACATCCGCGTGCCGGAGAAGGTGCTCGGCGATCTCCGGGCGCAGCTGGTCGCGAACAATGTCTGTACGCGCGGCCTGGGGGCGATGTTGGACGAGACGGGGCTGGACGACCTTGGCGAGCTCGGCGCCGAGATCACGGCGCGCAGCGAACGCAGCCTGCGCGCGAAGATTGCGAAGCTTCCCAAGGGCACCTGGCACAGCGAGGCGCTTCTGCCGCCACTCCCCGTCACCGGTGAGCAGATCCTGATCCGCGTCGCGCTGACCATCGCGGAAGACCAGGTGACCATCGATTTCGGCGGCACTTCTGGCGAAGTGCGCGCGGCGGTCAATTGCACGCTGAACATGACGCGCAGCTACAGCGCCTATCCTATCAAGCTCGCGCTCGATCCCGATGTGCCGAACAATGATGGCTGCATGCGCGCCATCCGCATCGTGGCGCCCGAGGGCACCGCGGTGAACAGCCGCCCGCCGGCCTCCACCTGGGGCCGCACGATGATCTCCCACCTGTTGCCGGAAGTGATCTATGGCGCGCTGGAACAGGTGCTGCCCGAGGCGGTGCTGGGCGGCAATGGCGGCTGCCCGGCGAACGAGATGTACCTGCACGGGCGCTGGCGCGATGGGCGCAGCTTCCTCGCGATCTCGCAGCATTCGGGCGGCTTCGGCGGCAGCGTGCGGCAGGATGGCTGGCCCACGCTCTGCTTCCCCAACAACACCGCGAACATTCCCATCGAGGTGACGGAGCGCGAGGCGCCGATCGTCTACCGGCGCAAGGAACTCGTCATCGACAGCCCCGGCCCTGGCCGCTTCCGGGGCGGACCTGGCCAGGTGGTGGAGTTCGAGGTGCTCGATGCCGACCTGCAGGGCGGCTATGTCGAGAGCTCCGTCCGCCTGAACGGCCGCACCGAGGCCGGCAGCTTCCCCATCGGCGGCCGCGCCGGCGGCGGGGCGGGGCGAGGCGGCGGGCTCTGGGTGAACGACGCGCCGGCCGAGCACGGGATCTATCGTCGCCTCACACCAGGCGACCGGCTGCGCTTCGCGCTTGGGGGCGGCGGCGGCTATGGCGATCCCCTCGCGCGCGATCCGCAGGCCGTGCTGGCGGATGTACGCGCCGGGATGGTGAGCACAGAGGGCGCGCGGCGGGACTATGGCGTCGAGCTGGACGCGATGGGCCGCGCGGTCGACATCGAAGCGACGCGCGCCCTACGCGCCGCAAGGGAGCGCTGAGGCATGGCGCGCGCGCGTTCCCTCCGCCCGTTCCCGGGCGTGCGGCCGATCGGCCGGCCCTTCTGGCTGATGCTGCCGGGCGTTGCCTGGCTGCTGGTGTTCGGCCTTGCCCCCGTGGCGTTCATGGTCGCCGTCTCTTTCTGGCGGTCCTCGATCTTCGGCACCACGCCTGACTTCGTCTTCGACAGCTACGTCCGCATCATCGAGGAACCGCTGTATCTCGACCTCATCATCAAGACGCTGCGGATGGCCGCGCTGACCACTCTGCTGTCGCTGATCTTCTCCTATCCGCTGGCCTGGTTCCTGGCGACGCGGCGCGGGGCGTGGAAGGCGATCTGCCTGGTCGCCGTCTTCGTGCCTTTCTGGATCAGCTATGTCGTCCGCACCTTCGTCTGGCTGCCGATCCTGGGGCGCAACGGGCTGATCAACCAGGCGCTGCTCTCGCTCGGCATCGTGGATGCGCCGGTGGGCTGGCTGCTCTACAATGAAGGCGCGGTCTATCTCGGCCTCGTCTACGTCTACACGCTGTTCATGACGCTGCCGATCTACCTCGCGCTCGGCCGCATCGACCCGAAGCTGCTGGAAGCCTCGGCCGATCTCGGCGCGCGGCCCTGGCAGACCTTCCGCCATGTCGTGCTGCCGCTGTCCTGGCCAGGCGTGCTGTCGGGCTGCATCATGGTCTTCCTGCTCGCCGTCTCGGCCTATGTCACGCCGCGGCTGCTGGGGGGCACCTCGGGGATCATGCTCGGCAACATGATCGCGTCGCAGTTCCTGTCGAACAACAACTGGGCGATGGGGGCGGCGCTCTCGGTCACGCTGGTCGCCATCGTCGGCGCGCTGCTGCTGGTGACGGGCCGCTGGATCGGCATCGCAGAGGTCTTCACCGGAGGGAAGAAGTGAGCCCGCCCGCCCCGCGTCCGCGCGATCCGTATCGCTGGTGGCGGGCCGCGCTCGGCCTCTATACCACGCTGTTCCTGGCCTTCCTCTATCTGCCGCTGGTCGTCATCCTGGTGCTGTCCTTCAACGACAGCACATCCACCGGCTTTCCGCTGCGCGGGGCGACGCTGAAATGGTACGCGCAGGTGATGGGCTCGGCCGACCTTCTCGCGGCCTTCGCCAATTCGATGGCTGTCGGCGCGGTCGCGGCCGTGCTCTCCACCTCGCTGGCGTTGCTGCTCGCGCTCGGCTTCCGGCATGGCATCAGGGGGCAGTCGCTGGTACTGAACCTGATCCTGCTGCCGGTGCTGCTGCCCGGCATCGTGGGCGGGGTGGTGCTGCTGATCTTCTTCGGCTGGATGGAATTGCGGTCCGATCTGTGGACCACGGTGCTCGTCGCCCATGTGAATTATGTGCTGCCCTTCGCCTTCCTGACCCTCTATCCCCGCGTGCATGGCTTCGACCGCGCGATGGAGGAAGCGGCGATGGATCTGGGTGCGACGCCGATGCAGGTCTTCCGCCATGTGGTCTGGCCGATCCTGATGCCGGCGGTCGTCGCGACCGCGCTCTTCGCCTTCACCCTCTCCTTCGACGAGTTCATCCGCACCGTCTTCGTCAGCGGCCACGATCGCACTATCCCGGTGCTGTTCTGGCTGCTGGTGGTGGACGAGATCGCGCCGCATCTGCCGGCGATGGCGGTGGTCATCATCCTGGTCTCGACCGCCATCTCGCTGGCAGCCTTCGCGATCGGCCGTCGCGCCGATCGCCCAACGTGACCTGCAGCACAACAATGACAGAGGAGGTCTCCATGACAACACATGCATTCGGGCGGCGCGCCGCCCTTGGCCTGGCAGGGGGCGCGGCGCTGGCCGCCACCGGCGCATGGCCTGCAACGGCGCAGGAACGCCGCCTGACCGCGGTGATGCCCGGTCCCTTCCTGCCCGATGGTGCGCGCGCCATCCTGGAGCGGCAGATCAACGCGCGGGTCGAGAACCTGCCCTATATCTCCCCGACCGATACGGCGGCGAAGCTGATGGCTCCCGGCGGCACTGGTCGCTATGACCTGATGTATTCCACCACCGGCTTCATCCAGGCACCCGTCCTGCGGGAACGTGCTGGTCAGGAACTGGCTCGGCCCCTCGACCTCTCCAAGATCCCGAACGCGTCCAAGATCTCGCCCCTGTTCCAGTCGGAGATCACACGCCGCGGCAACAACACCTTCATGCTGCCCGTCGTCTGGGGCTATGACAGCGTCGTCTACAACCGCGACCGGATCCCGGAGAACGATCCGCTGACCCAGTCCTGGGGCGTGCTGTTCGACGACAAATATGCCGGCCGCGTCGCGCTGCGCGATGACCCGTACCAGTCGATCTGCCTCACGGCGCTGCATCTCGGTATCCGTAGCCCGGAGACGATGTCGCAGGCCGATCTCAACCGCGTCACGCAGTTCCTGATTTCCAAGAAGCGCAACTTCCGCACGATCTGGGGCAGCTTCGCGGAAGCGGTGAACCTGATGTCGTCGCGAGAAGTCGATGCGATCTTCGGCTGGATCCCGATGCGTGCCGCACTGCAGCGCCAGGGCATGAACGTCACGAACAACTGGCCGCGTGAGGGCCTGCTGGTCTTCACCCATTCCGCCTTCATACCACGCGAATCACGCAATTCCGACCTGGCCCATGCCGCGATCAACGCCGCGCTGTCCGACGAGTTCGGCAGGCAGCTGGGCGAGGAGACGCAGTACCCCGTCACCAACGGTGCGGTCGCCGCCACCTTCTCCGCGGCCGATCAGGCGCGGCTCGGCTACGATGTGGAAAAGCGCGGCATCCCGCTCCACCGCTACGCCTTCCCTGCCGCGATGGATCGCTGGATCGAGGCATGGGGGCGCTTCAAGGCGGCCTGAGGACAGTGGAAGCCCGCGTGTCACGCGAACAACGGGGGACGGCGGCCGATGGGGTCGCCGTCTCCATCCGCCATGTCGGCAAGCGCTTCGGCAGCGTCGCGGCGCTCGACGATGTCTCGCTCGACATCCGCCGCGGTGAGTTCTTCTCGCTGCTCGGTCCCTCAGGCTGCGGCAAGACCACGCTGCTGCGCTCCATCGGCGGCTTCGAGGCGCCGACCGAGGGCGACATCCTGATCGAGGGGCGGAGCGTGCTGCACCTCGCGCCCTATGAACGACCGACCAACATGATCTTCCAGCACTTGGCCCTGTTCCCGCATCTCGGTGTGCGGGAGAATGTGGGCTTCGGCCTGCGCATGAAGGGTGCGGACCGCGCCGTATCCGCACAACGGGTGGAGGAGACGCTGCGCCTTGTCCGGCTGGAAGGCTATGGCGAGCGGCGGGTGGACCAACTCTCCGGCGGTCAGCGCCAACGCGTGGCGATGGCGCGCGCGCTCGTCAACGATCCGGCGGTGCTGCTGCTGGATGAGCCGCTCGGCGCGCTCGACCTCCAGCTGCGCCTGCAGATGCAGGAGGAGTTGCGCCGGCTGCAGCGCCAGCTCGGCGCCACCTTCGTCTTCGTCACCCACGACCAGGGCGAGGCGATGGCGATGTCGGACCGGATCGCGGTGATGAGCGCGGGCCGGCTCCAGCAGGTCGGCACGCCGGCCGAGATCTACGAACACCCCGCCAACCGCTTCGTAGCCACTTTCGTCGGCCATGCGAACCTCATCGAGGCGCGGCTGACGGGACGCGTCGTCGACGGTATCGCGGAAGCAGAGGCGGCGGGCGGCTTTCTCGTCAGCGGCCGGGCGCCGGTGCGGCCAAGTGCGGATGGCTCCGTCCTGGCCGTCCTGCGCTACGAGAAGGTTCGCGTCCGTTCAGCCGACGGCGCAGAGGCAGGCATTCCCGCGACGGTGATCGAGCGCACCTATATGGGGTCGAGCCTGCGCTTCAGCTGCCGGATACCGGGGGACGTGCTGCTGACGGCAGATACGCCCAACGCCTCGCCGGAACGCGATATCGAAGAAGGCGCGGCGGTACGTCTGTCCTGGTCGCCGGCCGATACCGCGCTGCTGGCGGATTGAAGGAGACGCGTCGAATGGCAGGATTGTTCGGCGCCGCGGAGGCAGACCGGCTGCGGCGCTTGTCCTTCAATTTCTACATGGCGCCGCCCGACTGCGACATCGCGCGCTTCTGCGCCTTGGCCGCTGCGCGCGGCGCGGGCGGTGTCGGTCTCACGGCGCGGGCGGTGGAGGCGCTGTCGCCGCAAGCGCTGGCGGATCTGCTGCACGCGCGCGACCTGCGCTGCACATCTTTGAACAGCACGGGCTATGTGCTGCACGCCGAGCCCGCGGCGGCGGCGGCGCAGGCGCGGCTCGACAACTTGCTGTTTGCCGCCGCACCGGTGCTGGATGCGCCGGTCAATGTGATCCTGGGCGGCACGCTGCATGGCGCGACGGCCACGCTGCCCGCCCTTTCACTCCGCGATGCTCGTCAGCGTGCGGCAAGTGGCCTCGCCCGCCTCGTGGCCCGCGCGCGCGAGGCGGGCGTGCGGTTGGCGCTGGAGCCGATGCACCCCACCGCGCTTGGCACCAAGGGCTGCATCAACCAGCTCTCGCACGCCCGCGCGCTGGCGGCCCGGCATGCGGAGGTCGGGCTCACATTGGACTTCCACCATTCCTGGTGGGACGAGGATCTCTCCCCCACCATCGCTGCGGCGCCGGCCGACATCCTCGTGGTGCAGATCTGCGGCCAAGGAGTGCCACCGGACGGAACGGCCGCGCGCCGTGCAGAACTGTCGGAAGGTCCGGCCGATCTCGCGCTGTTCCTGCGGGACCTGGATGCGTCGGGCTATCGCGGCGCCATCGAGTACGAAGTGTTCTGGGACCAGATGGGCCACCCCGGATTGGAGGGGTTGCTCGACAGGGCGGTGCGGGACTTCCTTGCGCTGACGCGCGCGGCGTGACCCGCGCGCTGGCCGCCAGGCGCAGCCCATGCGGCCCTTGGCTTCACGCCGCGCGGATATTCGCGCGCTGGATCACCGGCCCATAGCGCCGTCGTTCCGTCGCGACGAAGGCGGTGAAGGCGTCGGGCTCCATTGGGGCGGGCACCATCACCTGCGCGCGCATCCGCTGTTCCGTCGCTGGGTCGCGCAGGACTGCCTGGATCTCGCGGGAAAGCCGCTCCACCACCGCGCGCGGCGTGCCAGCCGGGGCTGCAAAGCCGTGCCAGGGATCGACGATGGCATCCGGCCAGGTCTCGGCCAGCGTCGGCAGGTCGGGCGCGAAGGGTGGCCGACCGCGAAGCCCGCGCCGCCCTCAACCAGGAACGCAGCCTGACCGCCTTCCTCGTGAAGAAGGCCGAATTCGACGCCCTCCTCGCCGAACTGCAGCAGGCGAGCGACGACCATTTCGGCGCGGACCCCGAGACGGTGCTCTGGGGCGAAGCGGCCTGGCTTTCGGATGCCACTTCGAAGCTGAAGGACATCGCGGACCAGCACTTCCGCCGCGGTGAATACGCAGCCTGACGCGGACCACTCCCGCACCGCCCCGACCGGCAGCGCCGGCGGGGCTCCCGGCAGTAGGGGCCGATGACCGGCACCCGGAACCGGAGACCACCACGATGATCAAGCTTTCCGACACCCAGCGCGTGATCCTGAGCGCCGCCGCGCAGCACGAGATGGGCATCGCCCGCGCGCCGAAGACCCTGCCGGCCGCAGCCCGCAACGCGGTGTTCCGCAGCCTGATCAAGAGCAACCTGCTGACCGAGATCAACGCGCCGCGGGAGCGTGTGGGGCTGGGCTGGCGCCAGGACGAGGACGGGACCTGGATCGTGGCGCGCATCACAGACGAGGGGCTGCGCGCCATCGGGATCGACCCGAACGAAGGGGACGCGGTGGCCGGCGAGCCCGACTGCTCCGGCATCGAGGGCAGCGTGCCCGAGACGGCGCCCACTGGCGCGCACGACGCCGCCGAGGGGAATGCCCCCGCGGAGGAAGCCGAACCCGCCCAGGCCGCGCCCACACCCGCCACGCGCGCCAGCCTGCGCGACGCTGCGGCCGAGGTGCTGGCCGCCTGGGACGCCAGCCCGGCGCAGGACGCGACCGACAACCCGATCAGCCGCGGCATCGAGGCCCTCCGCGCCGCCCTCGCCGGCAAGCCGCCCCGCGCCGCGCGCGAGCCGGGCGCGCCGCGCAAGCCGCGCGAGGGCACGAAGCAGGAGCAAGTGCTGGCCATGCTGCGCCGGCCCGAGGGCGCGACGGTCACGCAGATCGCCGAGGCGACGGGCTGGGCGCAGCACACGGTCCGCGGGTTCTTTGCCGGCTTGAAGAAGCGTCAGGGGATCGAAGTGCAGGTGCTGGAGCGCGTCCGCCAGGTCGGCCCGAACAAGGAGGGCGCCCGCGGGTCCTACACGGTCTACCACCTGCCGGCCTGACACCCGGGCCGGACACGTCGAGGGCCCGCCGCCGGATGGTAGCAGGCCCTTGCTCATGATGAGCATCACGCGCGGTGGGAGGTCGCCGCCATGCCGGAACTGACTGCCTCCACGCGCGAGGCCGCCCGCCGCCTCGGCGTCAGCGACACCGCCATCCACAAGGCTGAGCGCTCGGGCCGCATCGCCCGCGAACCGGACGGCCAGTGGGACATCGACAAGACCCGTCGCTGCCTGGTGGAGACCGCCGATCCTGTCCGCTCGACCCTGGCGAGTGGTGCTGGCGCGGAGGGCACGCCCTTCGCCCGGCTGAAGGTCGCGCAGCTCGCCCTTAAGGTGGAGGCGCAGCGGCTCTCGCTGGATGAGACCAAGCGCCGCCTGCGCGACGTCACCGAGGCCAATGCCGCGCTCGACGAGATCGGCAGCACGATGCGCGATGCGCTGCTGAACTGGCCCGCCCGTGTCTCGGGGCTGATCGCCGCCGAGATCAGCGTCGATCCGCATCTGCTGCAGACCATCCTGCAGAGCCACATCAACGACCTGCTGACGGAGGCGGCCGATCGCTTCGATCCCGCAGGCCTCGGAGGGGATCGGTCCCCGCAGCCGTGATCATGTGCGCCGGCGTGTCGGCGCCATGCTTCGCCCGCCGCCGCAACTCACCGTGTCGGAATGGGCCGAGCGGCACCGCATGCTCGGCAGCCGCGCCTCGGCGGCTGCCAGGCGGGACGGCGCTGTCATGACGGCTGCGGAAGGGTAGCGACCGCGGGAGCGGCGAAGCACATCGGCCGAGTTCAGTCCGATGCGATCTCGCCCACCACGCGGGCACGCACTCGCAACGCCCCACCCGGTAGATAGGCTATGGGAAGATCCTCGACATCCACAAGCACGAGGCTGGCCAGTTCTGCCCCGGCTTCGACCGCCCGGACGCGCGCGATCCGCTCGGCCTCCTGAAGCGCCTGCACCCGGGTGAGACCCTGGAACACCTGGTCGGCCTCGCCACTCACCTGCGCGATCGCCGCCCCGACCGCATTGGCAACGGCGGCATGTGCCGGGCGCAGCACCTCGGAGACGCCGGGCAGCGAATCCGGCACCAGGAAGGCGCCACCGCCGACGGCCAGCAACGGCACCGCCGCGGCCTCCGTCTTCATGCGGTCGGCCGCGTCCTCGAGCATCCGCGCCGCCTCCGCGAGCACGGCGCGCGCAAAGCCCTGGTCGAGGTCGGCCACACGGCCTGGATCGCCGAGACCCAGCATGCCGAGCCGCACCGCGGCATCGCTGGTGGTCAGTTGCGGCCCGCCGAAGACGCGCGCCAGTTCCGGCAGCCGGAAGCCGACGCTGCGGGGACCGATGGTAACGCGCCCATCCGCCTGCGCTGCGACATGGGAACCGCCGCCGAGGCCTATCGAGAGCAGGTCCGGCATCCGGAACAGGGTGCGCACGCCGCCGACCTGCACCACCGCATTCGCCTCCCGCGGGAAGCCCGCCTTCAGCGCCCCGAGGTCGCTTGTCGTGCCCCCGACATCCACGACCAGGGCATCCATCACGCCGGTCAGGAAGGCTGCGCCGCGCATCGAGTTGGTCGGCCCCGAGGCGAAGGACAGCACAGGGAAGCGTGCCGCCAGCTCTGCTCGGATCACCGTGCCGTCGTTCTGCGTGATATAGAGCGGTGCGGCGATGCCGGTCTCCGCCAGCGCGAGCTCGAATGCGCGCACGGTATGCGCGGCCAGCGGCGCGAGCGCGGCGTTCAGCAGCGCCACATTCTCCCGCTCCAGCAGGCCGATCCGGCCGAGCTCATGCGACAGGGTGATGGCGGCATCCGGTATCTCCTGCCGCAGGATATCCGCCGCGCGCAGTTCCATCGCGGGATCGAGCGGTGAGAAGATGGCCGAGACGCCGATGCAGCGGATGCCGGCCGCCCGCATCTCCCGCGCAGCGGCCGCGATCGCCCGCTCGTCGAGCGGCATGATCGGCCGCCCGTCATAATCGTGCCCGCCCTCCACCATATGCACTTGGCCGCGCACGATGGTGGCAAGGTCCTCCGGCCAGTCGCAGAAGGGCGGCAGCGAGGCGGCGGCCGGCAGGCCGATGCGCAGCGCCCCGACGGGCGCCAGGTCGCGGCGCTGGACCACGGCATTCACGAAATGCGTGGTGCCGATCATCACCCCCTGCACGCCGGCCGCGCCGATCGCCGGCGCCACGCCCTGCAACGCGAGCCTCACCCCGGTCAGCACATCGGCCGTGGTCGGCGTCTTGACCGCCTGGAGAACGCGATCCCCTTCGAGCAGCACCGCATCGGTATTGGTGCCGCCCACATCGATGCCGATCCGGCGCCTCATGGCGTCTGCCCCCCAGGCGCGGGCCCATCGAAAACACTCACGAAGTCGAGGTCGTAACCGAAGGCGCGCGGCCCAACGAATTCCAATCCGCGTGGGGAGAGGAACACCTTCGGCGCGCGCAGCGCCACGACCGTCACGCGCTGGCCGTAGCGCAGCGTCTCCGTCCCGATCGCCTCGCCCGTCACGCTGTCCAGCACGCAGATGAGATCCGGAGTCATCACGCGCGCGACGCCATCAAGCCAGCCCACGGCCCATTCGTTCTGGAACGCCAGATCGAAGCCGCTGCCGCGCCAGGCATCGAGCCCGTCGAGCTTGGCCGTCCCACGCAGGAATCCCTCGGTCGTGCGGCGCGAGATGTCGGCGACCTTGCCGCGGAAGATCAGCCGTCCGTCCTCCGCGTCCAGGATGGCCTGAATCGGGTCACGGTGCTCCCGCTGCGCGAGGCGGATCGCCTGGCCAAGCGCGATCGCCTGGGTGGTGGTGTGCGGGATGCCCCATGCCTTCACCTCCGCCCCTGTCCGCGGCGCCTTGCAGGTGGCGGCGATCGAGCCGACCTCGACGCACATCTTGCGCGAGAGCCGCTCCATCCACTTCCAGCTCGGCACCTTGGCGACGATGCCCTCGACACCGCGCGGATCCACCAGCGAAAGCGGCCAGGGCTTGAGGTCGGCGACCGCGAAACTGGTCATCTGCGCCTCGGGGTAGGCACGGCCCATCGCATCGGCATCCACCACCGGTTTGCCAAGGTGGGCTGCCGCCATCAGCGGCTGGATGCCGTTGTTGCCGCCGATTTCCACCGACATGATCGCGCGGAAGGATCTGCCGAGATACTCCTCCATCAGCGTCACGGCGCGCGCGATGTTGCGGCTGTCGGTCAGCCTTTCCTGGCCCACCAGCGGCGCGCCCATGTTCGAAACCACGGCGACGAGGTCGTCATCCGCGAGGTCCTCTGGCGGCATGAGGCTGACGCGATGCCCTTCGGCATAAAGCCGCCGCACGTTGAGAAGCCCAAGATAGGGCGATCCCCCACCTCCCGTGCCGAGCACCCAGGCGCCGACCGCCAGGGCCTCGATCTCGTCCATGTGCAGTTCGCGCATCAGTCTTCCGCCAGCAGCGAGGCCGCGGCACGGGCCGCGACGGAGATGGACAGCAGGATCGGGCAGGCGAGGACGGTGGAGAGCACCGCCTTGTCGCGCCGCGCATAGCTCATGCAGTCGAGCAGCACGAGATCGGGCCTTGCGGCCGCCATGCGCTGGGCGGCCGCAAGGCGCGCGGCGTCGTCGCTCTGCGGTCGGAGGGCGACCGTCGTCACCGCAAGCCCATCGCGCGCACGCGCGCCGCCAAGCGCCGCCTCCTGTTCCGTAAGCGGCAGGAACAGGCCAAGGCGCCCGCGCGGCAGCAGCGCGGCGGCCAGCGCATTCAGCACCTCCGACGGCTGCACGAGGCCCGGTCGTTCGGGCAATCCCTCGAAATGGCCGGTACAGGCCAGCAGCACGGGGCCGCGCAAGGCATCGAGCTTCTCGCGCAGCCGTGCCGTGACCGCCGCCTTCGAAACAGTGATCGCCTCGCCCGAGGGCAGCACGGTGAAGAGCGTGTCGGCGCCATCCCCGGGCGCGAGCACGTCAAGGTCCTTGCGTGGAATACCATCGAGCGCGCCTTGCATGCGGATTGCGAGGCCCGGGACGGCAGCGCGAATCTCGGCCTCCACATCCGGGCGGGGAGCCTGGCCGATAACAAGGACATCGAGCGCCATGGGCTCAGTTGTGGGCATGGTCTGGTCCCTCCGACGTGGCTGCCCAGCAGGCGACGCGATGCGATGCGCCGGCCAGAACCGGGTCCTCTCGTGTGCACCGCTCCATCCGCAGCGGGCAGCGCGGCGCGAAGCGGCAGCCAGGCGGGATCTCGGCCGCGTTCGGCACATCGCCACCGAGCGGCGCCTCGGGAATGCCGGAGGGACGCGGCGGCAGCACGGATGCGATCAGTGCCCGGGTATAGGGATGCCGGGGCACGGTGAAGATCGCCTCCACCGGCGCTTCCTCCACGATCCGCCCGAGATACATCACCGCCACGCGGTCGCAGACCTGGCGTACCACGGCGAGATTGTGGCTGATGAACAGGTAGGTCAGGCCGAAGCGGCTGCGCAGATCCTGCAGGAACTCCAGGATCTGCGCCTGCACGGAGACATCGAGCGCGCTGGTCGGCTCGTCCAGCACAAGCAGCTTCGGCTCGAGCGCCAGCGCGCGGGCGATGCAGACGCGCTGCTTCTGCCCGCCCGAAAGCTCATGCGGATAGCGCCAGAGGAAGCTCTCCGGCAGGCCGACCTGACGCAGCAGCGTGGTGACGCGCGCGAGCTCGCCGTCGCCATGCGCGACGCCCTGCACCACCAGCGGCTCCGCCACCGAGGCGAAGACGGTGCGGCGCGGATTGAGCGCCGCATGCGGGTTCTGGAAGATCAGCTGCATGTCCCGCCGTAGCGGCCGCAGCGCGGCATCCGACAGCGGCGCGATGTCCTGGCCCTGGAAGCGGATCGCGCCGGCACTCGGTGGCACCAGCCGAAGCGCCAGGCGCGCGACGGTGGACTTGCCGCAGCCCGACTCGCCAACGAGGCCGAGCGAATCCCCCGGCTGAAGGACGAGGTCCACCCCGTCCACCGCCCGGACCACGCGACCGCCCTTCAGCGGGTAGTGCTTCGCCAGCCCAGCAATCTCGAGCAGTGGCGCGGTCATGCCAGCGCCTCCTCGGCGCGATGGCAGGCGACGCGCCGGCCTGCCACCTCCCGGAGGGCCGGCTTCTCCTGCGCGCAGCGTTCGACCGCGAGGGGGCAGCGCGGGTGGAAGCGGCAGCCCGATGGCGGCGCCAGCAGGTTCGGGATCTGCCCGGGGATGGGCTGTGCGCGATGATCCGGCCGCGCGAGGTCCGGGACGGCGGCCAGCAGGCCGCGCGTATAGGGATGGCACGGCCGGTCGAACAGCGTCGTCGCCGCGGCGTCCTCGACCACCGTGCCCGCATACATCACCACGATGCGCCGGCAGAGCGCACCGATCACGCCGAGATCGTGGCTGATCAGCATGAGCGTCAGGCCGCGCGCCTCCACGAGTTCAGCGATCAGCCGCAGCACCTGCGCCTGGATTGTCACATCGAGCGCCGTCGTCGGCTCGTCCGCCACGAGCAGGCGAGGCTTGCCGGTCAGCGCCATGGCGATCAGGACGCGCTGCCGCATGCCGCCCGAGAGTTCGTGCGGATAGCGGTCGAGCAGCCGCTCCGGCTCCGGCAGGCGCACCGCCGTCAGCACCTCCGCCGCCGCGGCGCGCGCCGCAGCCCGCGGGCGCATCCGCTCCCCAGCCGCGCGGTCATGTGCCCGGATCACATCCACCATCTGCGCCCCGATCGAGAAGACTGGGTTCAGGTAAGTCATCGGATCCTGGAAGATCATCGCGACACCATGGCCACGCAGGCGCGCCAAGGCACGGCTATCCATGGCGAAGACATCCTCGCCGGCGAAGCGGATCTGCCCGCCCAACACACGGCCTGGCGGCATGTCCACCAGCCGCGTGATGGACCGCGCCAGCACGGACTTGCCGCAGCCGGTCTCACCCACGATGCCGACCGTCTCGCCGGGCTCGACGCGAAGGTCGATGCCATCGAGCACCTGGGCGCGCCCCTCGAAGCCATCGAAGGCAAGCCGGTAGCCGGAGATGTCCAGCAGCGCGCTCATCCGCGGCTGCTCTTCGGGTCCAGGATATCGCGCAGCCCGTCGCCGAACAGGTTGAAGCCGAGCACCGTCAGGTAGATCGCGCAGCCGGGGAACACGGCGTACCACCACCAGTTCGGCATGTAGGTGCGTGCGACGGAGATCATCGCGCCCCATTCCGGCGCCGGCGGCTTGGCGCCGAGCCCGATGAAGCCGAGCGAAGCCGCGGCCAGGATCGCGAGACCCATGTCCATCGACGCCTTCACGATGATCGGCGAGGTGCAGTTGGGCAGGATGTGCACGGCCAGGATCCGCGCATGGCTCGCGCCGACGGCCCGCGCGGCCTCGACGAACGGCTCGTTCCGCAGCGCCAGGGCCTTCGCCTCGACCAGTCGCACATAGCCCGGCCACCACACGATCGAGAGCGCGACGATCCCGTTCAGGATGCCGGGCCCGAGCGCCGCGACGATTGCGAGCGCAAGCACGATGCCGGGCACCGAGAGGAACACATCGGTCACGCGCATGATCACGCTGCGGATCGTGCCGCCGAAATAACCCGCAGCGATACCGAGCGGCACGCCGACCGCCGTCGCGATGCCGACGATCGTCAGTCCGACCCAGAGCGAGGTGCGCGTCGCGAGCACGACACGGGAGTAGAGGTCGTTCCCCATCTCGTCCGTCCCGAACCAATGCGCGGCCGAGGGCGGCTTGAGACGGTTGCCGAGATTCATCGCGCCCGTCGCATCCTGCGGATAGGGCACGATCAGCGGCCCGAAGGCGGCCAGCGCGAAGAAGGCCAGTACGATCGCCAGCCCGAGCAGAGAGGACGGGCTGCGCCCAAAGCTCCAGGCATAGAAGCGCAGTTGCCGCAAGGTGGCGGCGTGCCGTTCGGCAAAGGACGGGCGGCGGAGCGCGACGCTCATTGCGCCGCCCTCAGCCTGGGGTCGAGGACCCCGTAGAGCAGGTCCACAATGAGGTTGATGATCATGAAATTGAGGCCGATCAGCAGCGTCACCCCCATGACCGGCTTGAAGTCGCCCGCGATCGCCGATGACACCGCATAGAGCCCGATCCCCGGCCAGTCGAAGACGGTCTCCACCAGGACCGTCGAGCCCAGCATCCAGCCCCAGCGCAAGCCGATGATGGCCAGCGTCGGCAGCATGGCATTGCGCAGCGCCAGCACGCAGACGACCCGCAGGCGGGAGATGCCGTGCGCACGCGCCGCCGTGACGTAGTCCGACGACAGCACCTCGATCATCTCCGCACGGTTCACCCGCAGGATGGACGCCAGGCAGGGGAAGGACAGGACCAGTGCCGGCAGCACCGCGTGTGAAAGCGCATCCCGGAATGTCGCCCACTGCGCCGCCACGGCGCTGTCGAACAGGAGCATGCCCGTGATCGACGGCGGCGGCGCGGTCGCCACCTCAAGCCGGCCGGATGTCGGCAGCCATTCGAGCTGAACGGAGAACAGCAGTTGCAGCAGGATCCCGAACCAGAAGGCCGGCAGCGCGACCAGCGAGACGGCCACGAAGCGCGTTGCGTGATCCGGTGCGCGGTTCTTCAGCACGGCCGAGAAGATGCCCATCGGCACGCCAACCAGCACGCCGAGCGTCATCGACAGCAGCACCAATTCGAGCGTTGCCGGGAAATAGCGTGCGAGGTCATGGGTCACGGGGCGGGTCGTGACGATCGAGCGGCCGAGGTCACCCTGCAGCAACCCGCCGACATAGCGCACGAACTGCTCCGGCAGCGGGCGGTCGAGCCCATATTCCTTGCGGATCGTTTCCACCATGTCGCGCGTGGCATCCGGCCCTGCCGCGAGCGCGGCAGGGTCGGAAGGGGCCACGTTCGACACCGTGAAAGTGATGCAGACGAGGCCGAACAGCATCAGCCCCGTCAGCGCCACCCGCTTCAGGATGAAGGGGAGCAAGCGCCCCTCCTCAGGCTGCGTCGATCCAGATCGGGTGGATGTCGATCTCCCCGGTCAGGCGCAGGGGGCAGTAGGCGAAGCCCCGCACATAGTCGCGCATCAGCCACCGCCGATTGGCCAGCATGCCGAAGACTTCCGGCTGAAGCTCGACCGCGCGCCTCTGGATGTCGGCGTAGATGCCTTTGCGCTTCGCCTCATCGGTCTCGACACGCGCGGCGTCCACCCAGGCGTCGATCTGGCGATCCGTCAGGTGGTGCATGCCCCAGAAATTGCCATGCGCGCGGGTGTGGTACTTGCCGGCGATCACGTCCGGGTCCGTCGAGACGGGCGTGACATAGACGCTGACCATGTCGGGTGCCGTCTCCGCCCGGCTCCCGCGGGAGACCATGGTCGGCCAGGGCTGGGCGACGATGTTCACCCGGATGTTGAGCGGCTGGAGGGAGTTCAGCAGCAGCAGGCCGATGCGACGCGGATCCTCGAGCCCCTGGACATGCACGTATTCCAGTTCGAAGCCGCCATTGGGAAAGCGGCTTTGGGCCAGGAACTGCCGCGCGCGATCGAGGTTGCGGCGTGGCATGCCGGGCACCGCGACATGCCCCGGGATCGCCTCGGGGAAGGGGCTCGTCATCAGTGTCGCGGCGCCGTTGTGGATCTGAATCAGCCCGTCATAGTCGAAGGCATGCGCGATGGCCTTGCGGACATTGATGTCCGCCGTCGGGCCCTTCGTCGTGTTCATCGTGATGGCGAAGGTGGTCAGGCCGCGATGGTCCTCGGGGCGGATGCCGCGCGCCGTCTTGAGCTGCTCGAAATCGTCGGCTGGGATCTCGGTGATCATGTCAGCCTCGCCGCGCTGCAGCAGGGCACGCCGTGCCGCGGGCTCGCGCACGATGCGGTAGATGAAGCCGGAAAGACGCCGCGCATCGCCCTGTGGCCAGCCCTTCCAGTAGTCGGCGACGGCGTCGAGGTGGATCACCGACTGTGGCTCGAAGCGGCGCAGCCTGAAGGGGCCGGAACCCGCCGTGTTGCCGGTCAGCCACGCCTCGCCATGGTCGTTATTGACGACATTCGCCCGCACCTGCTTCGGGTTCACGATGAACCAGAGCGGGATGAAGGTCAGGAAGCTGGGCATCGGGCGGGTCAGGGTGAAGCGTACGGTGCGTGGGTTGACCGCCTCGATCGCCTCCGGCGCCAGCACGTCCTTCAGCATCCACGCGACGCCCTTGTTGAGCCGTAGCCCGCGCTCGAAGGAATAGCGCACGGCCTCGGCGTCCACCGGATCGCCGTTGTGGAAGCGCGCATTGGCCACGAGGTGGAAGGTCCACACGCGCTGGTCCGCGCTGGTTTCCCAGCGTTCCGCAAGCCAGGGGACGATCTGCGGCGGATCGTTCACATACTTGGCCAGCGCGTCGTAGACCGATTGCTGGATCATGCGCGTGGACCAGTCATAGCGCACATGCGGGTCGAGCACCGGAACGGGCTGGCCACCGGCGAAGACCATGATCTTGCGGTTGCCATCGCGCTCGAAGGCGGCGGCGGGTGAGCCGGCGGCCAGCATCCCGGCTGCGCCCAGGCCTGCGGCGATCGCGCCGCGCCGGCCGATAGTGAGATCGTGCATCCTCTACGCTCCTCTCCCGTGTTTCAATTCGCCGCCGCACTGCCACGCAGGCGGCGACTTGCTTCCTCGTCCAGCGTGCCTTCGGCCTGCAGCACGACGCCATAGTCGCGCATGGCTGCCTCCGGCGTCACGTAGCCATCGGCGAGATCGGCGGCGACCGCGGCCAGGCTGCGCTCGCGCGCGTCGCCATAGCCGGCGCCGCCGCACAGCCGCACCTCCGCGATCTCCCGCTGGCTTGTCAGTGTCACTAAATCTCCGGTGCCGGTATCCCGCAGCACGGCGCCGTTGGGGTCACGCACGCCACCCCAGGCCGGCGCACCGGGCCCGCCGCCGAACAGGCCTGGCGTCTGGACGTGCACGCCCTCTGGATAGAGCGAGGTCAGCGTGGGCAAGCCGTCGTCGTCGAGCTTGCGGACGCGGACAAGCTGGCCGAGCCCACCGCGATGCCGGCCAGGTCCGCCCGTATCGGCGATATAGGCCTTCTCCACGACCAGCACCGGCACCCGTTGCTCCAACAACTCGATCGAGGTGTTCGCCGCCGAGGTCGGCCAGAGCAGGGAGGATTTCCCATCCCCCCGCGCCGAGGCCCCCTGCCCTCCGCCCATGAAGAGATGGTCGGAATAGAGCCGCCTTTGCGCATCATGGCCGTACATGGTGATGGAGACGGGCAAACCCGTCATCGCCTGCACCTGACGCGGCGCGGCCTCCGACAAGGCGCGGAAGATGTTGGGCGCGATATACCAGCCCGTGCGGGTGCGAAGGTTCACCGCGACCGGCTTCAGTGCGTTCAGCATCGAGCCCTCCGGCGCCTTCACCCGGAACGGACGGTAGCAGCCGGCATTGCCGCGGACATTCGGCGAGAGCATGCATTTCAGCGGATAGGTCGCATGCGCCTCCGTGTAGTTCAGTGTGCAGTTCAGGCCGCCGCGCGGCACTTGCGGAGGCGTGCCGGCGAAGTCGATCTCGATCTCGTCTCCAGCGACCGTCAGCTTCAGCGGATAGGTCAGCACCTCGCCCAGCGGGTTGTTGCTGATGGAGGAGGTGTAGGTGCCGTCCGGCAGCGCGCGGATGGCATCGCGCATCGCGGCCTCCGCACGATTCTGGACCACGGCGGCCAGCGCCTTCAGATCGTGCATGCCGTATTCGGCCATGAAGGCCAGCAGCCGCTCGGCGCCCAAGGCGTTGGCAGCGACCATGGAGTGGATGTCGCCCAGCACCTGCCACGGGTTGCGCACATTCTCCTCGATCAGCGTGAACAGGTCCTCGTTCGGCGTCCCCGCCCGGAACAGCTTCATCGGCGGGATCTGCAGGCCTTCCTCGTAGATCTCGCGCGCGCGCAGGCTGTCCTTGGTGCCGCCGATGTCGCTGACATGGCCGACGCAGGTCATCAGCGCGACCATGCGCCCTTCCTTGAAGACGGGCGTCGCGATCGCGATGTCGAACAGGTGCCCGGCGCAGAGCCAGGGATCGTTGGTGCAGAGCACATCGCCCGGCTTCAGCGTGTCGGCTGGGAATTTCTGCAGCAAGGCCCGCGCGGCGCGCTGGACGGTCAGGTTGAAGACCGGCATCGCACGCGGGCTGTGGGCCAGCGTCTCGCCTTCCGGATCGAGCAGTTCGCAGGCGAAATCCTGCGCCTCGGAGATGATGAGGCTGAAGGCGGTTCGGCAGACCGTCAGCCACATCTCCTCAACCACCGTGACGAGCCGCGACCACATGATCTCGAGCGCGATCGGGTCCGCCTCGATCCGGGCCATCGCTTCCGCAAGCGGCATGTCGCGCGTGACCACGGCATCCGGGATCGGCGCCGAGGCGACCGCGATGCGGAGGTTGCCGCCCGCATCCACCGTCACGACGTCGCCGGGCGGCACGATGGTGGTCGCCTCGCGCTCCTCGATGATCGCCGGGCCCTCGATGCGGTCGCCCTCGGTCAGCGCATAACGGTCCCAGACGCCAGCCTCGTGCCAGGCGCCGTCGAAATAGCTGCGTCGCACGCCCTTGCGCTTCGGGCGCCCCGCCGCGTCGGCGCCAGCCTGCTGCAGCGCGAGATTCGGCTCCTTCCCCACGACGCGCACGCGGAAGGAGATGGCCTCCAACCTCGCACCCTGGAACACGGCCGTGTAGCGCGCCGTGTAGACGGCCGCGAAGGCGGCGCCGATCGCATGGAGGCTGCTGTCGTCGATCGGACCATCCGGCAGCGGCACGGTGATCTCGTGCACCTGCCCGACAAGGCGCATATCCGCCGAGCGCTCGACACGTATCTCCGCCGGCGGTACGCCTGCCTCGGCAAGAAGCTTGCGCCCCTCGGCCTCGAGTGCGGCGAGTGTCGCATTGACCGGTGCCGGATCGAAGCCCGTTTCCATGACCAGGGGCATGGAGCGCACCTGCTCGAAGGATAGCGGCGCGACCAGGAAACCAAGCGCCGAGGCGGCGCCGGAGGCCGGCGGCACGATCACCTCGCGCACGCCGAGCGCGCGCGCGACCATCGCGGCATAGGCCGGGCCGGCGCCGCCGAAGCCGACCATGGCGTAGCGACGAGGGTCCTTGCCCTTCTCGACCAGATGCACGCGTGCGGCAGCCGCCATGCTCTCGGTCACCACCTTGGCGATCCCCCAGGCTGTCTCGACCGGGGAGAGGTTCAGCCTTGCGCCAAGCGCGCCCACCGCACGCTCCGCCGCCGCGGCATCGAGGGTCATGCGCCCGCCGAGGAAGAAGCCGGGATCATACCAGCCAAGCGTGAGGTTGGCGTCGGTGACGGTGGCCTCTGTACCGCCAAGGCCGTAGCAGGCGGGACCTGGATCGGCCCCGGCGCTGTGCGGACCGACGCGCAGCAGCCCGACCTCGTCGATGCGCGCGATGGAGCCGCCACCGGCGCCGATCTCGATCATGTCAATGACGGGCGCCTTGATGGGCAGGCCGGAGCCCTTCTTGAAGCGGTGCACGCGCCCCGCCTCCATCATCGCCGCGATCTCGGCACGCCCGTTCTCGATCAGGCAAGCCTTGGCCGTCGTGCCGCCCATGTCGAAGGAGATGACATCCCGATGCCCGGCACGCAGCCCGAACAGCGCTGTGGCGAGTCCGCCGCCGGCAGGGCCTGATTCCAGCAGCCGGATCGGGAAGGCACGGGCCGCCGCGGCGCTGACAAGGCCGCCCGCCGAATGCATCAGGCGCAGCGCGCCGCGGAAGCCGCGCGCCCACAATTCGCGTTCGAGGCGCGTGACATAGCGGTCCATCAAGGGCTGGACATAGGCGTTCGCACAGGTCGTCACCGTGCGCTGATACTCCCAGAGTTCCGCCACCACCTCGGCGGACACGGAAACGGACAGGCCCGGCGCTGCTCGCCGCACGGCCGCCGCGGCGCGATGTTCATGATCGGGATTGGCGTAGCTGTGCAGGAAGCAGATGGCGACTGCCTTGACACCTTCCGCCGCAAGCTTGCGCGCCCCGGCCTCGACCGCCGCGTCGTCGAGCGGCGTCACCACCCGACCGTCGCGATCCACCCGCTCGGGGACTTCAAGTCTGTGGCGGCGCGCGACGAGCGGCTCCGGGTAGCGCAGGAACAAGTCGTAGATATCGTATCGCTGTTCCGTCCCCATCTCGAGCAGGTCGCGGAAGCCCTGCGTGGTGATGAGGCCAACCGGCGCGCCCTTGCGCTCGATGATCGCGTTGGTGACGAGCGTCGTGCCGTGGATGATCTCTGCAACCTCGGGCAGCGCGATGCCTGCGGCCGCGGTGATGGCCTCGAGGCCCGCCAGCGCGCCAACCGAGGGATCCGCTGGCGTGGTGAGGCACTTGTGCAGCCGGATCGATCCGGCTTCGGCATCCGCAAGGATGAAATCGGTGAACGTCCCGCCGATATCGAAGCCGACCCGCCAGCGTGTGCTCATCGATCCACGGGCTCCTTGCGACAATCGCCGCATGCCGAAGTGGAAGCCTAAAGCGCTTGGTCAGGGCTGGCAATGACTGCCCCGGGATCGCACAGGGCTATCGCATTTGGCCGATGATGGTTCTTGCGAAATCATTGGACCAAGCTGAGCGCTTTCGCTTCCCGCTGCTGAACCGAAGCTTCCGAATCGTCGATCGGATGTAGGGGACGGAGACGGACAGATCGAGTTCCAGGCGCTGCGGCTCCTCTGCCTGCTGGAGGCGGCGCCGGCCATGCTCTACGCCTGCCCCTCAGTGTCGATCGGGACGCGCAGCTTGGCGCTGGAGACCACCTGGGATCTGCCAAGCCTCACGGCAGGCGCGACGGCCAACATCGACGTCACCGTGCCTGGCGCGCGGCGCGGCGACTTCGCCGGCGGCTCGCGCGACACCAGCAGCATCGCCTTAGTGCTCGACTGCCATGTGTGGTCGAACAACAGCGTACGCGTTACCGCGCGGAACGTGAGCGCGTCGAAAGTCGATCTCACGGCGGCGGGTCTGTCGGTGCAGGTGGCGAAGCGGCGCTTCGTCTAACGAGGCGCCCAGCTAAGGCAAATCCGCGACGATGGAAGCAATGCTGGGGACGCTCTATGGCCGCTTCTGCTAACGGCGCCAAGCTACTGCTCAACCTGAATGTAATCTCGGGCCCGCCAAACCCGGCTGCTGCCAAGACGCCGATGTTCTGACCTGCCGTCGCGGTCGCTGCGCTTCATTCCTGCGTGGGCAAGCCAGCAGCCGCTGTCGAAAGATCTTCTCGCGTCAGCGGAGCCGAGATCGCGCCATCGCGCATGCAGGCGAGCGAGCCGGCGGCGACGCCCATGCGCACGGCCTGCGCCATGTCCTGGCCATCGAGCAACTCTGCGGCCACCCTGGCCCGCGGCGAGGTGCCCGCGATGGTGGGGCTACGGCTGTTCCTGCCCGACAGTTGGACCGCGGATCCCGAGAGGATGCAGCGCGCGGGCGTTCCGGCGGAGTTCCAGGCCGCCAGGACGAAGCCCGAGATCGCCATCGAGGAGATCAACCGCTTACGCGCGGCGGGGCTGCGCTTCGGGCGGGAACTCCACCGGATCGTGGCGCTGCGCGGCCGCCCGGCGATAATCGTCAGCGAACACGGGCCCGAGTTGACCTCGCACGCGATGCTGCGCTGGCAGCGCCGGCAAGGAGCGCTTGAGAAGACGGCGCGCGCATCATAGCGCGGGGAGCGCCCGCAGGCCGCCGCGGCCTTGAACGGTCGGTCAGCCCGGCTGCAGTTGCGCCGCGCGCACCAGGGACGCGAAGCCGGCCAGTTCGGACGCCACGAAGGCCGTGAAGCGATCCGGCGTGCTGTCCGGCGGCGGCGCGCCGAGCAGGTCCTGGAAGCGCGCCACCATGCGAGGCTCGCGCAGCGCGTCCTCGATGGCGGTGGCCAGCCTTGCGACGATCGGCGCCGGCAGGCCGCGCGGCCCCGACAGGCCGAACCACGCGGCGCTGACCAGATCCACCCCAGCCTCTCGCATCGTCGGCACGTCTGGGAGGGCGGACGAGCGCTCCGCGGCCGTGACGCCGAGCGCGCGCACCGACCGGCTGCGGATATGCGGCGCGGCAGAGGGGAGGCTGTCCATCATCGCCGGCAGGACACCCGCGATCACATCCGTCATCGCCGGACCCGCGCCGCGATAGGGCACGGCGGTGACCGGCACGCCGAGCAGCAGCCCAAGCCGCACGCCCGCGAGATGCGACGAGGTGCCGAGTCCCGCCACCGCGAATCGCAACTCCCCATCGCGCCTCGCCTGGCTGATGAAGTCGCCCAGGCTGCGCGCGGGATGGGCAGAATTGAGCACCAGCACCGAGGGACTCGTGGCGACCAGCGCGACATGGGTGAAATCCGTCATCGGATCATAGCCGATGGTGGGATAGAGCGCGGGCGAGACGCCATGCGAGGTGCTGTTGGACATCAGCAGCGTGTGACCGTCCGGCGCCGCCCGGGCCACCAACGCGGCGCCGATGGTCGCCCCGGCGCCGGCGCGATTCTCCACCACCACCGGCTGCCCGAGCCGCGCCGCGACGCCTTCCGCCAGAAGCCGCGCCATCACATCGGTGGTGCCGCCGGGCGCGAAGGGCACAACCAGCCGGATCGGCCTCTGCGGCCAGGCGCCCTGGGCCCTCGCAGCACCCCCTGCCAGCGCCAAGCCCATCCCCAACGCCGCGCGCCGACCCATTTGCCAAGTCATTCGCCTGTCCTCCCCCACACCGGCAGAGGGAATAACGGGCTTGCGCCGAGGTCAACTCGCCTTGGCGTCTAGGCAGTCTGTGATCCATGCGGCGAAGGCCTGCACGGCCGGGCGGCGGGCGGCGTTCTCGGTCATCACCAGGTGATAGCCGGTGCCATCCGACAGCGCCTGCGCGAAGGGGCGCACCAGCCGCCCTTCCGCCAGCGCATCGGCCACCAGCACGCCCCAGGCGATGGCGATCCCCTGCCCCGCCTCGGCGGCGGCCAGCGCCAGCGCGGTCTCGCCGAAGCGGGGGCCGCGCTGGGCCAGCGCCGGATCGAGCCCGGCCTGCGCCACCCAGGCGGCCCAATGCGGTCTTTCGGCGTAGTGCAGCAGCGTGTTGCAGGCCAGGAAGGCGGCGGGCGGCAGGTCACGCGCCGGGCCGGACCACAGGGCAGGGGCGCAGACGGGGAACATCTCCTCCGCCGTCAGCGGGCGGACGACATGGCCGGGCCAGTCGCCAGTCCCGGTGCGGATCGCGACATCCACATCAGCGCCGTGAAGCTGCGCGAAGTAGCGATGGGTGTCGAGGCGCAGTTCGATCCAGGAATGCGCGCGAACGAAGTCGCCGATCCGCGGCGCCAGCACCCGCATGGCGAAGGTGCGCGCCGCATTCACCACCAGGGTCGCGCGGGACCGGGGCTGGTCGATCCGCAGCATCCCCGTCTCCAACTGTTCCAGCCCGCGCCGGACATAATCCGCCAGCAGGTCCCCCGCCTCGGTCAGCTTCAGCCCGCGCGGGCCGCGCAGGAACAGCGTCTCCCGCAGGCGGTCCTCCAAAGCGCCGATCTGGCGGCTGACCGCGCCCTGGGTGACGCCCAGCTCCGCCGCCGCGCGGGCCATGTTCAGGTGCCGCGCCGCGGCGTCGAAGGCCCGCAGGGCGGAGAGCGGCAGGGCGGCCGTACCTTGAGGTGAACTCATGGCTGGGCACCCTAGGACGCCGCTCCCCACCTCGCCAGAGGTCTGCAAGCATGCCGCATGGCGCGCTTCGATCCTGTCACCCTGCAGATCCTCTGGAGCCGGCTGATCTCCATCGCCGATGAAGCGGCGGCCGCGCTGCTGCGAACCTCCTTCTCCACCATCGTGCGCGAGTCGAACGACTTCGCCTGCGTGCTGATGGATGCGAAGGGCGCGAGCCTGGCCGAGAACTCCATCGGCATCCCGAGCTTCGTCGGCCTGCTGCCGCGCACCCTGGCGCATATGCTGGCCGAGATCCCGGCGGAGGAATTGCGGCCCGGCGATGTGCTGATCACCAACGATCCCTGGATGGCCACCGGCCATCTGCTCGACATCACCACCGTCTCCCCGGTCTTCCATCGCGGCCGGCTTGTCGCCTTCGCTGGGGCGACATCGCACATGCCCGATATCGGCGGCGTGCTGTGGTCGGCAGATTGCACGGAAGTGCACGAGGAAGGGCTGCGAATCCTGCCGACGAAATTCCTGGTCGAGGGGCGGGAGAACCGGGAGGTGGCGCGCTTCATCAGGGCCAATGTGCGCGTCGCCGACCAGGTGATGGGCGATATCTACGCCCAGATCGCGGCGCAGGCCGTCTGCGCGCGGCGGCTGGTGGAATTCCTGGAGGATACCGGCCTCGACGACCTGACGGAGTTATCCGACGTGCTGCAGGCGCGGGCAGATGCGGCGATGCGGACGGCCATTGCCGCCCTGCCCGATGGCAGCTGGCACCACGTCATCAAGGCCGATGGCTATGAGGACCAGGAGACAACCATCGCCTGCACCGTCACCATCGCGGGCGACACGCTGAACGTGGACTACACCGGCACATCCCCGCAGATCGCGCGGGGGCTCAACAGCGTGATGAACTACACCTACGCCTATTCGGTCTATCCGCTGAAATGCGCGCTGGACCCGACGACGCCACGCAACGAAGGCAGCTACCGCGCGGTAACGGTGACGGCGCCGGAGGGCTCGATCCTCAACCCGCGCTTCCCGGCCGCGGTCAATGCGCGGCACCTGACCGGGCTGTTCCTGTCGGGCGCGATCTATGGCTGCCTGGCGCAGGTGGTTCCGGAGAAGGTGCTGGCCGACAGTTCCTCCCCCTCCCCGCGCCCCGTCTGGACCGGGCGCAACACGCGCGGCGAGCGCTTTTCGCAGGTGATGTTCGGCAGCGGCGGCATGGGGGCGGCGCAGGGGCGCGACGGGCTCAACGCGACCGCCTTCCCGACCAATTCCGGCTTCGGCTCCGTCGAGGCCTTCGAGGGCAGCGCGCCAGTGGTGGTGTGGCGGAAGGACCTTCTGGCCGATAGCGGCGGCCCCGGTCGCTGGCGCGGCGGCCTGGGCCAGGAGGTCGAGGTGGAGGTCACCACGGATGACCCCGTGCGGCTGGCCCTCATCTCAGATCGCATGAAGCACCCGGCAGGCGGGTTGGCGGGCGGGGGCGCGGGCGCGCCGGCGAAGGTCGCGCTGCAGGATGGCACGACGCCGCATCCCAAGGGGCGCACGACACTGCCGCCCGGCGCGCGGCTGACGATGCATTACGGCGGCGGCGGTGGCGTCGGTGATCCAGGCCAACGCGACCCTGCGGCGCTACGGCGGGACATCGAGGCCGGCTACGTGACGCCCGAGGGCGCGCGCCGCGATTATGGGGCGAAGGAATGACCATACAGCCCCTGCGCATCGGCGTTGATGTCGGCGGAACCTTCACCGACCTAGTGCTGGTGGATGGCGCGCGCGGCCGCGTGCTGACCGGCAAGCGCCTGACCACCCCCGACGATCCCGGCCGCGCCATTCTGGACGGCATCGCGCGCCTGCTGGAGGAAGCGGGCGAGCAGATCGGCGCGGTCCGCCAAGTCGTGCATGGCACCACACTGGTGACCAACACCGTGATCGAGCGCAGGGGCGCGCGCATCGGCCTGATCACCACGCAGGGCTTCCGCGACAGCCTCGAGCTGGGGCGGGAGATGCGCTACGACCTCTACGACCTGTTCCTGGAAAAGCCCGATCCGCTGGTGCCGCGCCAGCGCCGCATCGCGGTGCAGGAACGGCTCGATGCCGCCGGCCAGGTGCTGCTGCCGCTGGCGGAGCAGGAGGTGCGCGAGGCCGCGCGCAGCCTGAAGGCACAGGGCGTGGAGGCGGTGGCCGTCTGCTTCCTGCACAGCTACCTCGACCCCACGCATGAACGCCGCGCCGGCGCGATCCTGGCGGAAGAACTGCCGGACGTGCCCGTCACCCTCTCCTCCGACGTCGCGCCCGAGATCCGCGAATACGAACGCGCCAACACCGCCAGCGTGAACGCCTATGTCATGCCGCTGATGGACCGCTATCTGCAGCGGTTGGAGGCGGAGCTGCAGGCGCGTGGCTTGCGCGGCAAGCTGCACCTGATGCTGTCCGCCGGCGGCATCGCCACCGTGCGCCATGCGCGCGCCAATCCGGTGCAGCTCATCGAAAGCGGCCCCGCCGCGGGCGCGATGGCGGCGATGCATGTCGGCCGCGCCGCGGGCCTGTCGGAGATGATCAGCTTCGACATGGGCGGCACCACCGCGAAGATGTGCCTGATCGAGGGCGGCGAGGCCGAGCACGCCTCTACCTTCGAGGCCGCGCGGGTGAAGCGCTTCCGCAAGGGCTCCGGCCTGCCGCTGAAGGTGCCGGTGATCGACCTGATCGAGATCGGCGCGGGCGGCGGTTCCATCGCGCAGGCCTCCGCCATGGGGTTGCTGACAGTCGGCCCCGAAAGCGCCGGCGCCGTGCCAGGGCCGGTCTGCTATGGCCGTGGCGGCACGCAGCCCACGGTCACGGATGCCGACCTGCTGCTGGGCTATCTGTCGCCCGACTACTTCCTGGGCGGGGAGATGGGGCTCGACCGCGCGGCGATGGAAGGCGCGATGGACGCGCATCTCGGCAAGCCGCTCGGCCTCACGCCGCTTGAGGCGGCGGCCGGCATCCATGCGGTGGTGAACGAGAACATGGCCGCCGCGACGCGCATGTACATCGCCGAGAAGGGGCGCGATCCGCGCCGCTACACGCTGCTCGCCTTCGGCGGGGCGGGGCCGGTGCATGCCTATGCGTTGGCGAAGCTGCTGAAGATCTCGCGCATCCTGGTGCCGGCCGGCGCGGGCGTTGCCTCCGCGCTCGGCTTCCTGGTGGCGGCGCCGGCCATCGACCTTGTCCGCAGCGGCGTCGCGAGGCTCGCGGCCGTGGATTGGGACCGCGTCGCGCGCCACTATGCGGAGATGGAGGCCGAAGCCCGCCGCCTGCTGGCCGAAGCCGGCGCACGGGAGGAGGAGATCGTGTTCCGGTGCAGCGCCGACATGCGCTATGTCGGCCAGGGTTTCGACATCCCCGTCCCCCTACCGGAGACGCTCGACGCGGCCAGCGTGCAGGCCGCCTTCCTGGACGCCTATCAGCGCCTGTTCGACCGCCGCGTGGAAGGCCCGCCGGTGGAAGTGCTGAGCTGGCGCCTGCACGCGACGGGCACGCGTCCCGAAGTGCCGCCAGTGCTGGGCGCGACGCAGGGCGGGGAATCGCGCAAGGGCAGCCGCCTCGCCTGGTTCCCGCAGACCGGCCTTGTGGAGACGGCGGTGCATGACCGCTACCGCCTGCAGCCCGGCATGCTTCTGCGCGGCCCGGCGGTGGTCGAGGAACGCGAATCCACCACCGTCATCGGTCCCGACGCCAGCTTCTCGCTGGACGCCCAGGGCAACCTTGTCATCGAGATCGACAGCGGGAGCTGACAGCATGGCCAAGACCGCCCCCTTCGCCTGGCTCGACGGCAAGCTGGTGCCGTGGGAACAGGCCACGCTGCACATCGCCACCGAATGCGTCCTGCGCGGCGAGAATGTCTTCGAAGGCGAGCGCGCCTATTGGTCGGAGGCAGAGCAGGAGCTGTTCGTCTTCCGCCACGCCGAACACATCGCCCGGTTGCGGCAGGGCGCGCGCATCATGCGGATGACCATCCCCTACACCGATGCGGAGATCGAGGCGGCCTGCATGTCGCTGATCCGCGCCTGCGGCTATCGCGGCAACGTGCATTTCCGCCCCGTGGCCTATTTCGCCGAGGGTGAGCTGACGGACTACCTGCCGGAGGAAATCCGGACGGGGATGTTCATCCTGGCCTTCAGCAAGCCCACGACGAAATCCGTGACCCACGGGGTACGAAGCTGCGTCTCGACCTGGCGGCGGAATTCCGACCTCGCCTCGCCATCGCGCATCAAGTCGGGCGCGAACTACCACAATTCGCGCCTGGCCTATATCGATGCGCGGCTGAACGGCTTCCAGGTGCCGATCCTGCTGAACGAGGCCGGCAAGGTCGCGGAAGGCCCAGGCGCCTGCTTCATGATGGTGCGCAAGGGCAAGCTGATCACGCCGCCCGTCACCGCCGATATCCTGGAAAGCATCACCCGCGACACGCTGATCGAGTTGGCGCAGGCCGAGCTGGGCCTCGATGTCCTGGAACGCGACATCGACCGCACCGAGCTCTATGTCTGCGACGAAGCCTTCTTCTGCGGCAGCGGGCACGAGGTCTCGCCGATCAATTCCATCGACCACTACCCGGTCGGCGCGGGAGAGCCGGGGCCGATCACGCGGCGATTGCAGCAATTGTACTTCGACGTGGTGACCGGAGCCGTGCCGAAGTACCGTCACTGGCTGACGCCGGTCTACGGCGCAACACGATCCGCCGCGGCGGAATAAGGGAGACGACCATGCGAAGCACCCGTATCTCACGGCGCACCCTGCTCGCCGCACTGCCGGCGGGACTTGCCGCGCCCGCGCTGGCACAGCCTGTCTCGCGCGATGTGCGCTGGATCGTCGGCTTCGCCGCCGGCGGCAGCGTGGATGCCATGGCGCGCATCGTCGCCGCCGCAATCGGCCCGCAGATCGGCCGCAACGTGGTGGTGGAGAACCGCACCGGCGCCGGCGGCTTCATCGGGCTGCAGGCGGTGGCGAACAGCGCGCCGGACGGGCATGTGCTGGCCATCGCATCCGGCTTCAACCTCTCGGTCTCCCCGGTGCTGCCGGGGATGACCATGCCGATCGACCCCGATGCCGAACTCACCCCGATCGGCGGCATGGGGCGCGGCGCGATGGTGCTGGTGGCGCGCCCCGATGCGCCCTTCCGCGACATGGCCGGCTTCATCGCCCATGCGCGCGCCAATCGGGTGACCTGCGGGCATGGCGGCGCCGGGTCCAGCCCGCATCTGATGGCCGCGCGCATGGCGCAGCAGGCGCGGATCGAGCTGGAATTCGTCGCCTACCGTGGCGGCGCGCCGGCGCTGGTGGACCTCATGGCCAGCCGTATCGACGTCTATTTCGCCCTGCTGCCCGAAGCGCTGCAGCATGTCCGCAGCGGCGCGATGCGCGGCCTCGCAGTCGCCACGAACGCGCCGCACCCGACCATGCCCAACGTGCCGGTGATGCAGGCGACGCTGCCCGGCCTCGTCGGCGGCAGTTGGTGGGGTGTCGCGGGGCCGAAGGGCCTGTCGCCCGAATGGGTCGCCTGGTGGTCCAACCAGATCGGCCAATGCGTGCGCCGGCCGGAAGTCCGCGCGCGCCTCACCGAATCCCTCATCGACGAAAGCGACACCTCCACCGCCGCCTTCCGCGCCGAGATCACGCGCGAACGCCGCCTCTGGGCGGAGGTGATCCGCAACGCCGGCATCCGCGTGGAAGGCTGACATGGCGCGTTCCGTCGGCAGGCTCATCGCGGACAGCCTGGTCGCGCATGGCGCGGACCTGATCTACTGCGTCCCGGGCGAGAGCTTCCTCGGGCTGACGGATGCGCTGACGGATGTGCCGGCGCTGCGCCTCGTCGTCTGCCGGCATGAGGGCGGCGCGGCCTATATGGCGGCAGCCGATGGGCGCATGCGCGGCGGGCGGGCGGGGCTCTGCCTCGTCTCCCGCGGTCCGGGCGTCGCGAATGCGATGATCGGCCTGCACACCGCCTTCCACGACGCCATCCCCATGCTGCTGCTGGTCGGCCAGATCGAACGGCGCGACATGGGGCGTGGTGCGCTACAGGAACAAGACTACGCCAAGCTGCTGGCGGATACGACGAAGGCGGTGATCGAGGTCTCGCAGCCCTCGCAGGCCGCCGAGGCCATGGCGCGCGCCTTCCACCTGGCGGAAAGCGGCACGCCCGGCCCCGTCGCGGTGATCCTGCCGGAAGACCTGCTGGACGATCCGGCGGATGACGTGCCGGACGCCGCGCCGCGCCCGCGCGCCATCCCCGGCGCATCCGCCGCCCAGCTTGACGAATTGGCCTCCCGCCTCGCCACGGCAGAGCGCCCGCTGGTGCTGGTGGGCGGCGCGATGGATGGCCCGCCCGACGCGCTGGCCGCGCTGCCGCGCCTCGCCGAGACCTGGACCCTGCCCATCGCGCCCACCCATCGCCGCCCGCATCTGTTCGACAGCCGCCACCCGCATTACGCCGGCTATGTCGGCAACCGCGTGCAGCCGAAGCTGATGGCCGCCTTCCGCGAGGCCGACCTGCTGGTGGCGCTCGGCGAGCGCATGACGGACGTGGTCAGCCAGTCCTACAGCTTCCCAACCGCCGCGCCCGATCCGCAACTGCCCCTGGTCCACATCTGGCCCGATCCCTCCGAGATCAACCGCGTCTTCCGCGCCACGCTGCCGATCGTGGCCGACCCGCATGAGGTGGTCGCGGGGCTGCTGGCGCGGCGCGCCGCCGCGCCGGCAGGGCGCGCCGCCTGGGTCGCGCGGCTCAACGCCATCCATCGCGAACTGACGGCGCCGGTGCACACCCCCGCGCCAGACGGGGTGAACTTCGCGGCCGTCTGCATCGCGCTGGCGCAGCGCATGGCAGCAGATGCGGTGCTGACGACGGATGCCGGGAACTTCACCAGCTTCGTCCACCGCCACATCCCCTTCGGGCCGCGCAACATCTTCCTCGGCTCGGCCGTTGGCGGCATGGGCGCAGGCCTGCCGATGGCGGTCGCAGCCGCGATCCGCTTCCCCGGCCGGCAGAGCATCGCGGTGGTCGGCGATGGCGGCGCGCTGATGACCGGCAACGAGATCGCCACCGCCATGCGGCACGGCGCCGCGCCCGTGCTGCTCATCGCAGACAACGGCACCTATGGCTCGATCGGGATGCATCACGGCAAGCGTTATCCGGGCCGGCCTGTCGCCGCGGCGGCGGATCTGGTGAACCCCGACTTCGCCGCCTGGGCGCGTGCCTTCAAGGCGGAAGGCTACACCATCGCCGAGGAGGAGGAGATCGCGCCCGTGCTGGATGCCGCGCTCGCACCACGCCGCGTGCCCGCGGTGGTACATGTGCGCGCGTCCGCGCTGCAGGTCACGGCCTGGACACGGCTGGGCTGAAGTCGGTCAAGGCCCGCCAAGGCCTGAAGCCCGCTGCGCCAGTTCACGCTTCAGCACCTTGCCCGAGCTGTTCCGCGGCAGATCCTCCACCACCAAGATCTGCCGCGGCCACTTTGGACGCGGTAGCCGCGCGCGCGCGAAATCGAAGAGCGCGCCGATACCGACCGGCTGATTGAGGCGCACGAAGGCCGCGATCTCCTCACCGAACTCCGGCGAAGGCACACCCACCACCGCGCTTTCTGCAACGGCAGGATGCGCGTTCAAGGCAGCCTCGATATCGGCGGGATAGATGTTGATGCCGGCGCGGATGATCATGTCCTTCTGCCGGCCACGCAGCGTGACATACCCCTCGGCATCGAGGGATGCGAGATCGCCCGGGTAGAACCAGCCATCGCGGAACGCTTCGACGGAGGCCTCCGGATCGCGATGATAGGTGGTGGCGCAGCCGGGGCCCCTGTAGCGCAGCAACCCGACCTCGCCGGCTGGCAGGGAATGGTCGGTCCCATCCACGACCTCGACATCGACACCGAAGACAGGCCGCCCAACCGATGTGGCGCGCGCCCCGAGATCCTCCGGCGTCAGCAGTGACACGCCGCCCCCTTCGGTCGATGCGTAGTATTCGAAGAAGCGCGGGCAGAGCCTGTCGCGGATCGCGACACGCTCCTCCGGCGAAAGCGGCGCGCCGGAGGACAGCAGCAGGTTCAGCGTGCGCAACGGCGCCAGTTCGGCATCGTCCAGGGCCAGAAGGCGCCGCAGCTGGGTCGGCACCAGGAACAGGCTGCTCGCCCGCTCCGCCACGATGCAGGCCAGAAGCTCCGCCGGCTCCCAGGGCGGCGGCAGCATCACCACCGTGCCGCCGGAGAACAGCACCGACATCGCGAAGGTCCGGCCGCCGCCGAAATAGAGCGGCGTCGCGCAGATGAAACGGTCCTGGCCATTCAGGCCGAGATTGATCCAATGCGTGCGGAAGCGCGCGAGGAAATGGGCATGCGTGATCAGCGGCCCCTTGGGCCGCCCGGTGGTGCCCGACGACAGGGACAGCACGAAGGGCGCGCGCTCGTCATGGCCGAAGGCGATCCCGGCCGCTGCCTGGTCCGTGAGCTCGTCCGGAACAGCGCAGCGGCAATCCGGAATGGGCGTCGCGTCAGGTTCGACCAGGACCAGGGATGCCCCGAAATGCAGGGCGACATTGCGCTGCTCCGCCAGCGTCCAGCGCACATCGAGCGGCAGGATCGCGCGCCCGGCCCGCGCCAGCGCATAGAGCACGGCCACGTGCTGCGCCGTGTCGCGCAGGCAGACGCCGACCGGCTGGTCATCGGGCAGGCCAAGCCCCAGGATCCAGGCCGCGATCCGCCGCACGCGCGCGGCGAGCTCAGCATGGGTCGTGACGCAGGCGCCCTCGATCAGCGCCGGATGGGTCGGACGAGACCTGGCGTGGCCATCCAGGGCATCGGCGAGGTTCAAGCGCCGCCCCCGTCCAGCTTGTAGATGCGCTGCACGTTGGTCCGCAGGAACTTTTCCCGCACCGCCTCCGGCAGTCCGAGCCCGTCGATCTCGGCCATGGTGCGGCCGAAGTCGAGCACCGGGAAATCGGTGCCGAAGATGACCTTGTCCTGCCCGTAGCTGCGAATGTAGTGCACGAAGGACTCTGGCCAGTAGCGCGGGCTGTGCGCGTCGGAGCCGATGAAGACGTTGGCATGCTTCCACGCCATGGCGATCATCTCCTCGGTCCAGGGAATGCCGACATGGATGCCGATGATCCGCAGCTCGGGGAAGTCGCAAGCCACGGCATCGAGCGCGATCGGGCGGCCGACCGAGCGCAGCGGATAGCTGGGATCATAGACCATGGACTGGCCGACCTGCAGCTGCACCGGCACGTCCAGCTCCACGCATTTCGCGTAGAACGGGTACCACTTGGCGTGGTCGGGCGAGAGTTCGTACCAGTGCGGATAGAAATGCGCGCCGATGAAGCCGTATTCGGTCACCGCGCGCTGCAATTCGCGCACGCCGCGCATGCCCTCCGTCGGGTCCAGGCCAGCCAGCCCGTAGAAGCGATCAGGATGCGCCTGCACGGCATCGGCGACCAGGCGATAATCCACATGGTAGCAGGCCGGATGGCCGAGCCTGCCGACCTTCGCCGCGATCAGGAACGCCTTCTCGATCCCCGCCGCATCCATGCGCGCGATCATGTCCTTGAGGCTCATGCCCTCGAAGACCTCGCGCTTCACGCGCATCTTGCTGGTGTAGAAGCCGGTGCGGTCCGGCCGCCCGGCCAGAGCTTCCGGGGTCCAGATGTTCACCACCGCGTCAATCGCCCGGATGCCCGTCACGTCACGCTCCTTGCTGAAAGTCCCAGGTCGCGCGCGATGCTGTCGCGCAGGACCTCGTTCGCGCCTTCGCCGAAGGTATAGAGGCGGGAGTCGCGCCACAGACGCTGCATGTCGCTGCCGGCGGCATAGCCGGCACTCGCCATGATCTGCATGCCGGCATCCGCGACATCGCGCAGCGTCTCGGTCGCGACGATCTTCGCCTGTGCCGCCTCGCGCCGGCAGGGCGCCCCCTGGGCGATCAGGCGCGCCAGATGCGCCACCAGCAAGCGGGAAAGATCGACGCGGGTACGCAAATCGGCCAGGCGGTGCGCCACGCTCTGGAACTGGCCGATGGGCTGGCCGAACTGGACCCTGTCCCGCGCATGATCCAGCGCCAGTTGCAACGCAGCCTCGGCCGCGCCCGTCACCGTCGCGGCCATGGAGGCGCGGGAGAAATGCAGCGTCGACATCAGATGGGCGAAGCCGCGCCCTTCCTCGCCCAGCAACGCGTCATCCCCAACCTCGACCTCGTCCAGGCCGATATCGAAGGACGGCATGCAGTTGTTGCCGATCTTCGGCAGCGGCGTCATGGCGATTCCGGGTGCATCGGTCGGCACCAGGAACAGCGAGATGCCGCGATGCCCCTCGCGCTCGGGGCCAGTGCGGGCTGGCAGAATCAGCCAACGCGCCCCCTTGGCGTCGCTGATCCAGGTCTTGCGACCGCTGATCCGCCAGCCGCCCGCATGCCGCACCGCGCGTGTGCGGAGCGCGGCCGCATCGCTGCCCGCCTGCGGTTCCGTCAGGGCCAGGGCGCAGAAAGCCTCGCCCGCCATGAGACGCGGCAGCAGCACGCGCCGCTGGTCCTCGCTGCCATAGGTGAGCACGGACATGAGCCCGAAACCGACCACGCGATTGAAGATGGACGCGGCCATATAGGCATGGCGACCCAGCCGTTCCTGCACCAGGGCGACCGTGTGCCAATCCGCGCCGAGGCCGCCATGCGCCACCGGGACAGCCAGTGCGAAGAGCCCTGCCCTGCCCATCTCCGGCAGCAGGTCATAGGGCGGCACACGCTGCGCGTCGCGGCGGCGGATCTCCTCCTGCGGCAAGGCGCGCGTAAGGAAGGTCTCGACGGAGCCCAGGATCTGCGCCTGCTCCGCGCTCTCGGGGCCCAGCATCGCCTGCGTCATACCCTGGGCCGGGCGGAAGCGTGCCAGGGAATGAGCCGCCTGCGCAGCGCGCCGATCAGGAAGTAGAAGGTGAAGCCCAGCAGCGACATGTGGATCAGTACGGCGAACATCTGGTCCGTCTCGAAGGCATTGAGCCGCGCGATCAACAGGTGGCCGAGGCCCGAACTGCCGCCGAGATATTCGCCGACGATGGCGCCGATGATTGCCAGCACGATGCCGACCTCAAGCCCGGTGATGATATAGGGCAGCGCGGAGGGCAGTTCCAACCGGCGGAAGACCTGCCAGCGCGTCGCGTTCAACGACACCATCACGTCACGGTGCCCTTCCTCGATCGACTTCACGCCAAGCGCGGTGTTGGTGAGGATCGGAAAGAAGGACAGGACGGCGGCGACGATCACCTTCGAGGTGATACCGAAGCCGAACCACAGGACGAAGAGCGGGACCAGCGCCACCTTCGGGATGACCTGCGTCGCGACGATGAAGGGATTGAGCGTCAGTTCCAGCCAGCGCGCCCGCGCGATCAGCACGCCCAGCACGATGCCGATGGTCGCCGCATAGGCGAAGCCCGTCAGCGTCGCATAGACCGTCATCCAGGTGTGGTGCCAGGCGCGACGGTCGCCGAGCATTTCAAGCCAGGCCTGCCAGACCGCACCGGGGCGCGGAAGAATAAGCGGCGAGACACCGGCCATCCGCACATAGCTGTCCCAGATCAGGATCAGCGTCCCGACCAGCAGCGGCGTCGTGATCCAGGGCAAGGCCGCTTCGCCAGGCAGAAAGCGCCGCTTTCGGGGGATAGAGGATACGGCCTCCGGGCCGCGCGCGTCACCGGACATGGCTGGGCGGTCCTAGCTGATCTCGTTCAGGCGCTGGCGCAGGCGGCGCACGATGGCCTGGAATTCCGGCGTGGATTGCAGGTCCGGCGTCCGCGCCCGCGGGAAGGGCACCTGCTCGATGCAGTCGATGCGGCCGGGCCGGGGCGAGAGCAGCACCACGCGGTCCGCGAGGAAGACCGCCTCCACGATCGAATGCGTCACCAGGACGACCGTCTTGCCGGTGGCCATCCAGATGCGTTGCAACTCGATGTTCATCGCTTCCCGCGTCATCGCGTCCAGCGCGCCGAAGGGCTCGTCCATCAGCAGGATGCGCGGGTCGTAGGATAGCGCCCGCGCGATGGCGGCGCGCTGCCGCATACCACCCGATAATTCGCGCGGCCAGCGCTTGCCGAAGCCCTCGATGCCCACCAGCCGGGTCAGCTCCGCCGCGCGCGCCAGCCGCTCGGCGCGTCGCACGCCCTTCAGTTCCAGCGGAAGCGCGATATTCTCGTCGATCGACAGCCAGGGGAACAAATTCGCATCCTGGAACACGATCCCGAGGTCAGACAGCACCTGCGCCTGCCGCTGCCCGTCCCGCCACAGGCTATTACCCTCGATCGCGATCTCGCCCGCGCTTGCCGGTATGAGGCCGCCGATCATGCGGAGCATCGTCGTCTTGCCGCAGCCGGACGGGCCGAGCAGCACCACGAACTCGCCGGGCGCGACGGAAAGGTCTGTCGGGGCCAGCGCATGCACCATCCCATCCTGGGTGGCGTAGCGTTTCTCGACGCCGGTGAAGGCGATGGCGGGGTGGGCCATGGCGGCCATCCTGTCTTCTGCGGCCAGGCCGCGCTCCGTCACGGCATGGTCACGCGATTCCGACACGCTGTCTATCCGCGCGACGTCAGGTCGCGGGGAACTCCGCCGTGCCGGCTGCGATCGCGTCCGCCGCCGCGCCCGCGCCGATGACGCGCGCGAAGCCGAATGCCATGGCCGACAGTGACGCGGCATGGCGTGCGGGATCGAAATCCGCGACGGCATCACGCACAACGAATGTGCGGATATCCCGCTGGGCCGCATCGCGAACGCTGGATTCCACACACATGGAGGTGGTGACGCCGCCCACCATCAGCGCGCGGATGCCGCGCGCTGCCAGCAGCATGTCGAGTGCGGTGCCGAAGAAGGCAGAATAGCGCGGCTTGTCGAGGACGAAGTCACAAGGCTCAACGCCACCCTCGGCGGGAATTTCGACATCGGCCGTCCCATGCGCGAGTGCCCCGATCTGCCCGAGGCGCGGGCGCAGCTCAGTCGTCAGCAGCCCCCCATCGGCATGATCCGGGCGCAGCACATGGCGCGTCCAGATCACCGGCATCCCGGCCTCGCGCGCGACCCGGGCCAACGCGTAGCACTGCTGCGCCGCGGCGGCGCAGTCGGAGACATCCCTCCCCTGCGCCGCGACGAAGCCTTCCGGGTGCAGAAAGCCGCGCTGGAGATCCACCAGCAGCAGCGCCGCTTCGGATCGCCGGAAACGCATCAGGCCAGCGCGCGATTCACGAAGTCGTTGGTGTAGAGCGCATCGGCCCGGCCGCCGACGGGCGCGAAGCCGGCCGCCGCCATCAGGTCGTAACCGCGCTGCCAGCGCTCCGGCACATTGCGCAGCAGGTTCTCCCGCCCGGCGGTCAGCCAGAACTGCATCTCGTTGCGCAAAATCGTCGGCGCGAGCGCGGCATTGCGCATCTCCGCGATCTCGAATCCACGCAAATTGGCCAAGGTGCGGGACAGGTCGGTGTCGGCCAGCATGTCATCCAGCGAGCGCTTCACCGCGCGGAGGAAGCGCACCACCATGTCGCCATTCTGCGCCACGCTCGACCGGCGCGCGATGTAGCACTGGCCAGGGATGGGCGCGACATCGTCGGTATTCCACGAGACATGCGGCGTCTTGGCCGCCTGCAACGCAACCGGCACGCCGGCGGAGACGATGTAGGCGTCAAGGCGCCCCTGCTCGATCAACTGCATGCCTGCCGGCGAATTCGGTGCGGTCTGGCGGGCGACCCGCGCTCGATCCACGCCGCGCGCCTGCAGCATCGTGTCCAGCACGATTTCGGTCGCGCCGCCGACAGACAGGATGCCGATGGTCTTACCCGCCATGTCGGCCGGGCTGCGGACCGGCCGGTTGGGGTGGCTGATGACGTAGAAGGGCGAGCCCTGGCTGATCGTCGCCACCGCGATCAGCTCGTCGCCGCCGGGGCGGGAGGATGCACGGATATGATCGCCGACGCCGGTGCGCGACAGCAGCGCGCCGCCGCCCACGATCTGCTGCACGGCCATGGCGGAACCCCGGCCCTGCTCGATGGTCACGTTCAGCCCTTCACGCTCGAAGTAGCCGCCGCCCTTGGCATTCAGCACATCCACGAAGGCCAGGATGTAGGCGAAGGGCGTGACGAAGGTCATGGCACGCGCCTGCTGCGCCCAGGCGTCGCGAAGCGTGATGGCGGTGACCGCGCCGCCACCCAGGGCAAGGAGACCGCGTCGTGTGCTGGCCGGATTGGACAAGGCAACCTCCTCAACAAGCTTTCTGACAGAGTGAGACGGGTCTGCGCGCCTCGTCAATCATGAAGGGCCCGTAGGCAATGGCGGGCGGCCAGGGCGGCCGCATGGCTTTGCCCGCCCGCCACGCCATCGACGGACCGCCGCCTAGGCGCGGATGTTGAGGCTGCGGACCAGGGGCACCCAGGTCGCGTTTTCCTCGCGGACATAAGCGGCGAAGCGCTCGGGCGTCCAGCCGCGCATGGCGGGCGTTCCCATCTCCTCGAACCGGCGGGCGATGGCGGTGTCGGATAGTGCCTGCTCCGTCGCTGCCGCCATGCGGTCCACGATGGCGCGAGGCAGGCCGGGCGGGCCGAAGAAGCCGTACCAGGAATAGGCCTTGTAGTCGGGCAGGCCGGCTTCCCGCGCGGTCGGTACATTGGGGATCAGCGAAGATCGCTGATCGGTCGCGGTGAACAGGATGCGCGCGGTGCCGGCCTCATGGAAGGGCTTCAGCAGCGAGGGGATGTCACAGCAGTAATGGATCTCACCCGATTGCAGGGCGGCGAACACCTGGCCGCCGCCGCGATACGGGACATGCTCCACCTGCGCGCCCGTCTTGATCGCGAAGGTCGCGGCCGCGATGTGGCCCGAGGTCCCAATGCCGGAGGAGCCGAACTGGAACTTGCCCGGATTGGCGCGCAGCAGGGCCGCGAACTCCGCCCCCGTGCGGGCATCGACACCCTTGGTGGTCACGCCCAGGCAGATCGGCACGAAGACCGTCGGCGCGATGGGCGTCAGGTCACGGATGGGGTCGAAGGGCATCGGCGCGGAAAGACCGGGCGCGAGCGCAATGGGCGAAAGCGTCGTGAGCAACAGCACATCGCCGTTCGGTGGCAGCTTCGACACATAATCCGTGCCGACAACGCCCCCCGCGCCCGCCCGGTTTTCCACCACGACCGGCTGCCCGAGGATCTCCTGCAAACGAGGTGCGAGGATGCGGGTGGTCAAATCCGTCCCACCGCCGCCCCCGAAGGGCACCACGATGCGAAGCGGCCGGCTCGGCCAGGTGCCCTGGCCCAAGGCCGGACTGGCCAGAGTGGCCGCGGTGGCGGCCAGCAGGGTGCGGCGTGGCATGGCAAAGCGCGTCATCGCGTATCTCCTCCAGAATGATTGCAGGCCGCGAAGTCAGGCGACCTCACGCCGCAGGCGCCTTGCACCAGCGTGCCAGTTGTTCATGCGTGCAGAACCAGCAGCCGCCCCTTGCCTTCATGTGCTGGACCAGTCGGTCGAGAAGCGGCAGTCGACTGCGATGGCCGATGTGGTGCGGATGCATGGTCAACAGGAACACGCCGCCTTCCTCCCACGCGCCATCGAATTCCCCGCGGAATATCTCCTCCACCGCGGAAGGCGGCGTGTAGGGGCGCAGCGCGGAGAAGCGATGCATGTTGAAATACACCGCATCGTCACGGATCCATTCGGGCGGCAATTCCACGATCCCGGTCGGCTCGCCATCGGCGGTCAGCTCATAGGGGTCGTCGTCGCCCATCAGGGAACTGTCGTAGAGCAGCCCCATCTCCCGGATGATCCGCATCGTGTTGACCGAGAAATCCCAGCTGGCCGTCCGCATCCCGACCGGAGCGCGCCCGGCCAGCCGTTCCAGCACCTCGGCGGCGCGCAGATTGACGGAACGCTCCGCCTCATAGTCCAGGTCCGTGTTCTTCTCATGGATCCAGGAATGCAGGCCGATCTCGTGGCCGTCCTGCGCCACCGCGCGGACCTCATCCTCATGCAGCAAGGCGGAGACGCCGGGGTAGAAGAAGGTCGCGGGGATGGAGTGCCGCGCCAGAAGCGCGCGGATGCGCGGCACGCCCTGGCGCGCGCCATATTGGCCCTGGCTGATCCGCATCGGGCTGGGATCGCCGTCGCGCAGCGGGATGGTCTCGTGATCCGCGTCGAAGGAGAGCGTCACGGCGCAGCGCGCGCCATCGGGCCAATGGGTTGGCTTGAGGCTGCGGCCAGCGCGGGCGCGCTCGACCATGCCGCGCCAAGTCGGCTCCGGCCATTCCCAGGGGCGGATCGGGTCAGACATGATACTGGAATCCATCCACCACGAAATGCTGGCCGGTTATGAAGCAGGGCTCCGACGTCGCGAGGAACAGCACGACCTGCGCCACATCCTCCACCGATCCCACACGGCCCAGCGCGATCCCCTCCCGCGCCAGCGCGTCCCCGCGCTGGATGATGACGGGGTTCTTCGCCAGCTCCGTCTTGATCAGGCCGGGACAGATCGCGTTGACCAGGATGTCGGGCCCGAGCTCCTTCGCCAGCGCGCGCGTCATGCCGAGGATACCCGCCTTGGCGCTGGCATAGGCGAAGCGGCTGACCGCGGCCGTGACCCCGCCCGACAGCGCGTTGAGCGACGACATCGACGCGATGCGCCCGCCACCCTGGGCGCGCATCTGGGGCACGACGGCCTGGATGTAGTTGAAGCAGCTCTTGAGGTTCAGGGCGATGCTGGCGTCGAACTCCGCCTCGGTGATCTCCATGATCCCCTTGGGCTGTGCGCGGCCGGCATTGTTCAGCAGGAAATCCACGCGGCCGAACTCCGCCACCACCTGCCCCACCACCTGCTTCGCGCGGGCGTGATCGGCGACATCGGCCTCGATGCACAGGACGCGGCGACCCAGCGCGCGAATCTCCCCGGCCGTGATCTCCATCTCCGGCACCAGGATATCGACGAGGGCGATATCGAAGCCGGCCCGCGCCAGGGCGCGCGCGCATCCCCGCCCAATTCCCCGTCCGCCGCCGGTGACGATCGCGACCCGCGATCGCGCTTCGATCTCTGTCATGGCGGCATGAGAGTGATCTTGAGGACGTCCCGCAATATGGATTACGTTCATGGATATGAACTCCGAGGTCAAATCGGCCGTCCGCACGCTGGAGATCCTCGAACTCCTCGGCGCCGCGGTGGAGCCCGTTTCGCTCAAGGAGATCGCGGTCACGCTCGGCTATCCGAAAAGCAGCGCGCATGCGCTGGCGCAGACCCTGGTCGGGCGTGGCTACCTGGTGCAGGAGGGGGAACGCTACGTCATCGCCGACGACATCCGGGCGGGCTTCACCGGACAGTCCCGCCACGCCGCGCTGGTGCGGCTGGCGCAGCCGCTGATGGACGAGCTGCGACGGCGCGTCGGGGAAACGGTCCTGCTGGGTGTGCTCACGCCCCGCGGCGATGTGCGAACGCTGGCCAAGAGCGTCAGCGACAATCCGGTCCGCTTCGACAAGGATCTCGACAGGACAAGTGTCGTGCATTGCAGCGCGATGGGGCGCGTGCTGCTGGCCTTCTCCGACGACAAGGCGCGGGAGGCGCATCTTGCGCGGACCCCCTTGGCCTCCTGCACGCCCCGGACCGTGACGGACCAGAAGCGCCTGCACGCCATCCTGCGGCAGGTGCGCGCCGGCGGCATCGCCTTCAGCGAGGATGAGCACGTCCTCGGCTCGACCGGCATCGCCGCGCCGGTCTTCGACCGCAACGCGCGGATCGTCGCGGCGCTCGATATCGGAGCGATCACCGCGCGCTTCCGCGCCGGCAAGGACCAGATGATCGTCGCCCTGCGGGAAGCCGCCGCGAATCTCAGCCGGCGGATCGGCCAGATCTAGGCGCCGCCCGGCAACTCAGGCGTGATGGCAGGCGACCAGCGTGCCATCCGCATGGGCCGCAAGTGCTGGGCGTTCGCGCCGGCACAGCTCGGTGGCCTGCGGGCAGCGCGGATGGAAAGCGCAGCCGGAAGGCGGGGATAGCGGCGATGGCAACTCACCGCGGATGGGCCGGAAGGTCACACCGGCATTGCCGCCCAGCGCCAGCTTCGGCACGCTGTCGAGTAGCCCCTGGGTATAGGGATGGCGCGGCAGGGCGTAGACCTTCGATGCCTCCCCCATCTCCACGATGCGCCCCAGATACATGACGGCCACGCGGTCGCTCACATGGCGCACCACCGCCAGGTCGTGGCTGATGAACAGGCTGGTCAGGCCCAGTTCGCGCCGGAGGTCCAGGAACAGGTTCAGGATCTGCGCCTGGATCGAGACATCGAGCGAGGCGACGGGTTCGTCGCAGACCAGCACCTCCGGCCGCATCGCCAGCGCCCGCGCGATCGCCACGCGCTGGCGCTGCCCGCCTGAGAATTGGTGCGGGAAGCGCGCGGCATAGGCGGGATCGAGCCCGACCTTCGCCAACCAATCGCCGGCAAAGCGGGCGGCCTGTCCCCTTGGGACCAGGCCATGCGTCACCGGCCCTTCCGCGATCGTCTCGCCGATCCGCATGCGCGGGTTGAGCGACGCAAAGGGATCCTGGAACACGGTCTGGATACGCGTGGTGGTCTTGTGCCCGCCCTGCATCGGCGCGGCGCCGTCCAGAAGCACGCGCCCTTCGGTCGGCGGCAGGATGCCAGCCAGCATGCGACCCAAGGTCGATTTGCCGCAGCCGGATTCGCCCACCAACCCGAGCGTCTCGCCCCGCTGCACCGCAAGCGAGACCTCCGTCACCGCCTGCACCGCGCGCCTATCCGCCTTGGCCCCCAGCGCCGCCGCGATGCGATCGCCCAGTGTGAGGCGCGGCGCGAAGCGGCGCGTGACGTTCTCGGCCACGAGGATCGGCGTCACGCGACCACCTCCAGGGGATGGTGGCACAGCGCGCCATGCCGCGCATCGCCGACCAGCGGCGGGTCCGCGCGGCAGGCCTCGCTCACGCGCGGGCAGCGCGGCGCGAAGGGGCAGCCCGGCGGCAGCGCGAGCAGCGATGGCGTGCTGCCGGGGATCTGAGCCAGCTTCTGGCCAGGTGTTGCAAGCGCAGGCAAGCTATCCATCAGGCCGCGCGTGTAGGGATGGATGGGGGCGCGCAGCACATCCGCCACCGCGCCGCGCTCCACGATCCGTCCAGCATACATGACCATGACCCGATCCGCGAGGGAGGAGACGGTCGCGAGGTCGTGGCTGATCCAGATCAGCGCCGTGCCGCTATCCTTCGCCAGCGCCTTCATCTCCGCCAGGATCTGCGCCTGGATCGAGACATCGAGAGCGGTGGTCGGCTCATCGGCTATGATCAATTCTGGGTCGTGCAGCAAAGCGATGGCGATGGCCACGCGCTGGCGCATGCCACCCGAGAATTCATGCGGATAGGCATCGAGCCGCGCGACCGCATCGGGGATGCCCACGCGCGTGAGGCTGCGCGCCGCCAGCGTCCGCGCCGCCGCCTCGCCGCCACCGCCATGCGCCTGCACGGCCATGGCCATCTGCTGGCCGATGGTGAGCACCGGGTTCAGTGTCGCGGCCGGGTCCTGGAAGATCATCGCGATGCGCTTGCCGCGCAGCGCCCGCATGCCGGCCTGCGGCAGCCCGACCAGTTCCTGCCCGTCGAAGCGGATGGACGACCCCGCCGCGATGCGCCCGGGCGGGTCCACCAGCCCGATCAGGGAGAAGCCCGTGACCGACTTGCCGGAGCCGCTCTCACCCACCAGGCCCAGGATCTCCCCGCGATCGAGTGTGAAGGAGACGCCGTTGACCGCCTTCAGCACGCCCGCGCGCGTATGGAAGTGGGTCTGGAGGTCGCGGACCTCGAGCAGCCTGTCGGTCATCGGCGCAGCCGTGGGTTGAACTGGTCGCGCAGCTGATCTCCCACGACGTTGATGGCGACGATCAGCACGATCAACGCGATGCCCGGATAGACCGAGATCCAGGTCCGCCCGCTCATCATGTACTGGAAGCCGTTGGCGATCAGCATCCCCAGCGAGGGTTCGGTCGGCGGCAGCCCGAGGCCGAGGAAGGACAACGTCGCCTCCAGCGAAATGGCGTTCGCCACCTGCACGGTGCCCACCACGATCAGCGGCGGCAGGCAGTTCGGCAGCAGATGCCGCACCACCACGCGATGGCCCGGCAGCGGCGTGGCTCGCGCGGCCTCCACATAATCCTTCTGCCGCTCAGCGGTGGCGGCGCCATAGGCGGTGCGGGCGAAATAGGCATATTGCGCCGTCACCAGCGCGATGATCAGCGGCACCTTCCCCTGGCCCAGCACCGCCACCAGCACCAGCGCCAGCAGGATGGCCGGGAAGGAGAGTTGCAGGTCCACCACGCGCATGATCGCCTGCTCGATCCGCCCGCCCGCATTCGCCGCCAGGATGCCGAGCGTGGCGCCGAGCGTCATCGCCACCGCCCCCGCCGCGATGCCCATCTGAAGTGAGATCCGCAGGCCGTAGAGGATGGCAGAGAACAGGTCGCGACCCTGCGCATCGGTCCCGAGCCAATGGACATAGCCGCCCGAACCCACGAAGCCCGGCGCGCGGCGCGCATCGCGTAGGTTGAGATTCGCCAGGTCATAAGGATCCTGCGGCGTGATCCATGGCGCCAAAAGCGCCGCCGCGACCACCAGCAGGACCACGGCGAGCGCGAGGACCGCGATCCAACTCTCCCGATACTCGCGCCAGAACGCCGCCATCAGACGCGCCCCCCGCGCCGAAGCCGCGGGTCGAGCAGCGCGTAGGTCAGGTCCACCACCAGATTGATGGTCACGAACAGGAAGGCGACCAGCACCAGGTAGCCCACCATCACCGGCCGATCGAGCGAGGTGATCGAGTCGATGATCAGCTTGCCGACCCCGGGCCAGGAAAAGATCGTTTCCGTCACCACCGCGAAGGCCAGGGTTGAGCCGAATTCGAGCCCGAACACGGTCACCAGCGGGATGGAAATAAGCCGCAGCACATGGCGGCGCAGGATCGTGAATTCCGAAAGGCCCGCGGCGCGGGCAAACTTCACCGTGTCGGACAGCATCACCTCTCGCGTGCCGGCGCGCGACAGGCGGATCATCATCGCCAGCTTGAACAGGCTGAGGTTCAGCGCGGGCAGCGCCAGGAATTGAAGTCCCTCCAGCGTCAGGAAGGACCAGCCGACGCCAAAGACCTCCACGGTCGGGCCGCGCTGGCCCGCCGGCAGCCAATCGAGGTTCACCGCGAAGGTCAGGATCAGGATCAGCCCGACCCAGAAGGTCGGCACCGAGAAGCCCAGCACCGAGGCCGCCATGATCCCCTTGGAAACCGGGCTGTCCGGCTTGTACCCGGCATAGATCCCCGCAGGGATTCCGATGAAGGCCCCGATCAGCACCGAGGCCAGCGCGAGTTCCAGCGTCGCCGGCAAGCGGCTGAGCACGAGTTCGAGGACCGGGATGTTCAGCACGAAGCTACGCCCCAGATCGCCCTGCACAAGGCGGCCGAGAAAAGCGAGGTATTGCTGCCACAGCGGCAGGTCGAGCCCGTAGTGACGGATCGTCGCCGCGCGGATGTCCTGCGTCGCATCGGGGGAAATCAGGACGTCGATCGGATTGCCGATCGCGTAGACGCCGACGAAGACCAGCGCCGACATCGCCAGCATGACGAGCGTTGACTGGATCAGACGCTGTATGACGTAGCCGAGCATGCCGCGCAGTATCGGGGCATGGACAGCCGGCGCAAGCCGTCCCTAGCATGGTAAAGCAAGGAACCTTCGGAAAGGGCCGTCCAGATGCATCAAGATTGCCGTCGCTTCATGTTGGCCGGTGCCGCATTGGCGCTCATGGCCGGCACCGCGGGCGCGCAGACGCTCACCATGGGTGTCATCGCGGGGCCCGAGAGCATCGACCCGCACTTCACCGCCACGGGCACGCATTCGGAATCGCTCAAGCACGTCTTCGACACGCTGACGCATTCCGGCGACCGGCTGCAGGTGGAGCCGGGCCTCGCCGAATCCTGGCGCACCGTGAACCCCACGACGTGGGAGTTCCGCCTGCGCCGCGGCGTGAAGTTCCATGACGGATCGGACATGACGGCGGAAGACGTCGCGGCCTCCATCCGCCGCATGCAGACGCTGTCGGGCCCGAACCCGACTCGCATCTATGTCCGCCGCGTGCAGGAAGTGCGGATCGTGGACCCCCACACCATCCAGATCGTCACCGACGGCCCGGCGCCGACGCTGCCGAATGATTTCATCCGGCTTTTCGTCACCTCCGCCCGCGCCACCGCGGGTCTGACGCCGGAGAACTCCAACGAGGCCTTCAATTCCGGCCGCGCCGCGATCGGCACCGGCCCCTACCGCTTCGGGTCCTGGACGCCGCGCGAGCAGTTCACGGTGGAGCGCTTCGACGCCCATTGGAACGGCCGCCCCGCCTGGGCGCGGCATGTGCGGCGCGAGATCGCCAACCCCGCCGCGCGCGTCGCGCAGCTGCGCACCGGCCAGGTGGACATGATCGTCCGCGTCCCCGCCGCCGATGTCGCGACGCTGGAACGCGATCGCACACTCTCCGTCACGAAGGCGGAGACCGTCTATGTCTTCAATCTCGCGCTCGACCAGCGCGAGAGTACGCCGCAGGTGACGGCGCGCGACGGCTCGCGCCTCGCCGCCAATCCCTATCGCGATGCCCGCGTGCGGGAGGCGATCGATCTTGCGATCGACCGGCGTGCGCTGGCGGAAGTGGCGATGGAGGGCCTCGGCACGCCGGTCAGCCAGATGGTCACGCCCGGCATCTTCGGCTTCAATCCGGCGCTGACGATTCCGACGCCGAATGTGCAGCGTGCCCGCCAGCTTCTGGGCGAGGCCGGCTACCCGAACGGCTTCCGCATGGTGCTGAACTTCACCAACAACCGCCTGCCCGGCGATGCCGGCGTCGGCGCGGCGATGACGCAGATGCTGGCGCGCATCGGGCTCGAGGTGCAGGCCGCGGGCCAGCCGGCAGCGGTGATCTTCCCTGCCCGGGCGCGCGGCGAACTCTCCAACATCATGGCGGGCTGGGGCACGCTGACGGGCGAGGCGAACTACTACTACGCGGCCAATTCGCACTCGAACAACGCGCAGCTGCGGCTCGGCGCGTTCAACTGGAACGGCTATGCCAACCCCGAGGTGGACCGGCTGATCCGGGCTGCGAATGTCGAGCTCGACGAACGCCGCCGCGAACAGCTGCTGCAGGAGATTGGCGCGAAGGTCACGGCCGACCGCGTGGTGATCCCGCTGGCCGCCGTGGGCTCCGCCTGGGCAATGCGGCGCGACCGCGTGACGCTGCGCGTCGGGCGGAGCGACGAGGAAACCTACGCCTGGGACGTGACGCCGGTCTCAGGCCGCTAACCAAGGGCGGGAACTGAGCCGGGGGGCACAAAAGCCCCCCGGCCCCCGCGGAGGACACAATGCGCATTTCCGAGATGAACTGGATGCAGGTGGAGGAGTATCTCCGCCACGATGATCGCTGCATCCTGCCCTTCGGCAGCACGGAACAGCACGCGCAACTCTCACTCTGCGTCGATGCGATCCTGGCAGAGCGCGTGGCGGTGGAGGCGGCCGAGCCGCTCGGCGTGCCGGTCTATCCGGCGATGCCCTTCGGCCTCGCGCCCTACTTCGCCAAATTTCCCGGCAGCATCAGCCTGCGCGTGGAGACGCTGCTGGCTGTCGCGCGCGACCTGATCGAGAGCGTGGCACGCGCGGGCTTCCGCCGCATCCTCATCGTCAATGGGCATGGCGGCAACGCGCCGGTCGGCGCGCTGGCGCTGCAGATGATGACGGAGAAGCCTAACCTCTCGATCAAGTTCCACAACTGGTACAACCAGCCCCGCACCTGGGACGCGGCGATGGCCATCTCCCGCGGTGGCAGCCACGGCAATTGGATGGAGAATTTCCCCTGGACGCGGCTGGCCAATGCGCCCTCGCCCGCCGGGTCGAAGCCTGCGGTGGACATGGCGCTGATGAAGGCCTCCCCGCCCGCCGCGGTGCGCGCGATGCTGGGTGATGGCTCATTCGGCGATGCCTGGCGCAAGCCGGATGAGGACATGCTGCGGCTGTGGGAGACCGGCGTGGCGGAAACGCGCGCTGCGCTCGAAGGGCCCTGGGCATGAGCGATCCCATCCTGATCTGGGGCGCGGGCGCCATCGGCGGCACGCTTGGCGCCTGGTGGGCGCGGGCGGGCCACGACGTTCTGCTGGTGGATACGGCGGCCGAGCATGTCGAGGCCTGCCGCACAACGGGTCTCGAGATCTTCGGGCCGGTAGGTGAATTCACGCAGCGCGTCCCGGCTGTCACACCGGCGGAGCTGACAGGGACCTATTCGCGCATCGTGCTGGCGGTGAAGGCGCAGGCGACGAAGGCCGCCCTCCCGATGCTGGCGCCGCACCTCGCGCCCGATGGCTTCGTCTTCTCCGCCCAGAACGGTCTCAACGAGATCGAGATCGCCGCCGCGGTGGGTGCGGAGCGCACGATGGGATGCTTCGTGAATTTCAGCGCGGACTGGCACGGCCCGGGGCGCATTCTCTATGGCAGCCGCGGCTCCATGGTGGTGGGCGAGATCGACGGCGCCATCCGCGACCGCACCCGCGCGATGTTCGCGCTCTGCCAGGAATTCGAACCGGATGCGATCCTGACCGACGACATCTGGGGCTATCTGTGGGGCAAGATCGGCTATGGCGCGATGCTGTTCGCCACCGCGCTGAACCATGATTCGATGACGCAGAACTTCGCCGACCCCGCGAAGATGCCGGCCTGGCTGGCGCTGGGGCGGGAAGTGGTGGCGGTGGCGCTGGCCAAGGGCATCACGCCGCGCGGCTTCGGCGGCTATGCGCCGATGGCCTTCGCGCCGGGCCGGCCGGATGCGGACGCCATCGCCGTCATCCACTGGCTGCGGGAGTTCACGTCGCAAAGCGCCAAGACCCATTCCGGAATCTGGCGCGACCTGGCGGTGCGGAAGCGCAAGACGGAATCGGGCGCGCAACTCGGCATCGTGCCCGCGCTCGCGGCGGAACGCGGCATCCCGACGCCGGCCTTGAGCGCGGTGGGCCGGCTGATCGCCGACATCGAGGAAGGCCGGCGCGAGCAATCGCCCGAGACCTTCGCCGCGCTGCTGGACGCGATCGCATGATTGACCCGGTTCTCGACCGGCTGCTGGCCGATCGCGCCGGCTTTGTCGGGCGGCTGGCGGAACTGGTCGCCTGCCCCTCGGTCTCGACCGACCCGGCCTATGCGGAGGGCATGGCGGCAGCGCGGCGCTGGCTGCTGGCGCGGCTGGCGGCGCTCGGCTTCCAGGATGCGCGGGAGATCGCGGCCGGCGGCCACCCCGCCGTCACCGCGCGGTGGCACGGCGCGGGGCCGGACGCGCCGACGCTGCTGGTCTATGGCCATTACGACGTGCAGCCGCCCGATCCCTTGGCCGAGTGGGCCTCGCCGCCCTTCGTGCTGACGTCGCGCAACGGCCGCCTGCACGGGCGCGGCGTGTCGGACGACAAGGGGCCGTTCCTGCTGGCGGTCGAGACGCTCGGCGCCTTCCTCGCGACCGAGGGCCACCTGCCCGTCAATGTCACGCTGCTGCTGGAAGGCGAGGAGGAATGCGGGTCGGCGACGCTTGGCGCCATCCTCACGCAGCATGCCGATACGCTGCGGGCCGATGCGGTGCTGTCCGCCGATGGCGCGCGGTGGCGCGCGGATCTGCCGACGATCACCATTGGCACGCGCGGCAATACCGCGATGGAGATCACGCTGCGCACGGCGGCGAAGGACCTTCATTCGGGGCGCTATGGCGGCGTCGCGCCGAATGCGCTGCATGCCATGGCGAAGCTCCTGGCCACGCTGCACGACGCCGAGGGCCATGTCGCCGTCGCCGGCTTCTGGGCCGATGCGCCGCAGCCGACCGAGGCGGATCGCGCAGACCTCGCCCGCATTCCCTATGACGTCGCCGCGCATGACGCCTCCATCGGCATCGCGCCGAGCGGGCTGAGCGCGCCGGCCTTCCTGGAACGTCTCTGGCTGCGTCCGACGCTGGATGTGAACGGGATGTGGGGCGGCTATACCGGCGCGGGCGGCAAGACCGTGATCCCCGCCACGGCGCACGCCAAGCTGTCCATGCGGCTGGTCCCGGGCCAGGATCCGGCGCGCGCGGCGGAAGCCGTCGCGGCGCATCTGCGCGCACATGGCCCGCCCGGTGCGGAGTTGACCATCACCGCGACGCGCGAAGGCACCTTCGCCTATGCGCTGCCGCCCCACCATCCGCTGCTGCTGGCGGCCGAAGCGGCGCTCGAGAGCACCACCGGCCGCCGGCCCTTGCGGGTGCGCATGGGCGCGACGCTGCCGCTGGCCGATATCGCGCGCAACGTCGCGGGGCTCGACACCGTCATGTTCTCCTTCGCGACGGCGGATGAGGATTTCCACGCGCCCAACGAGAATTGGCGCGAGAGCGCGATCGCCGAAGGCTTCGCCGCCTGGGTCGCCCTGCTGCGCGCTCTGGGCGGCACCACGCGCGCCGCCTTCATCCAAGCCTGAGGGAACAGCCATGCAGATCCGCTACGATGACGTCACGGTCGCGGTCACGGGCGCGGGGCATGGCTTCGGCCAGGCGATTGCGCGCGGCTTCGCCGCCCTCGGCGCCCGCGTCTTCGCCTGCGACCTGTCGGAGGCCGCCCTGGCCGAGACCGCCAAGGCCCCCGGCAGCATCGCCACCGCCGCCTTCGACCTGACGGCGAAGGGCGCGGCCGCGGGCTGGATCAAGCGGATCGAGGACACGACCGGCGGCCCGGTGGGCGTTCTGGTCTCCAACGCCGGCGGCGTGCGCGGCCAGGTAGCGCGCCCGATCGAGGAGGTGCCGGAAGACGACTGGCACGCGATCTTCGACGTGAACCTGCACGCCGCCTTCGCCCTCGCCCGGGCCTGCGCGCCGGGCATGAAGCGCGCGAAGGCGGGCAGGATCGTCACGATCACCTCCGGCGCCGGGCTGAAGGCCTCGCTGACAGGCATCCAGGCCTATTGTTCGGCCAAGCACGGGCTGGTCGGGCTGACGCGGCAATTGGCGCGCGAATTCGGTCCCTTCGGCGTGACGGTAAATTCGGTGGCGCCCGGCTTCGTGCTGTCCAACCCCTCCTCCATCAAGCAGTTCGAGAGCTATGGCGAAGCCGGCCGGAAAGCGATGATCCAACGGCTCGCGATGCGCCGGTTGGGCTCGGTCGAGGATATCGCCAATGCCGTGCTGTTCTTCGCCAGCCCCTATGCCGGCTGGGTGACGGGCCAGGTGCTGCAGGTGGATGGCGGCAGCGCCTGACCGACCAGGGGGGGCCTAACAGCCCGTTGACGAAATCGCTGTGGCTTGATTCTGACACCCGCGGCGGACGGGAGCGGGTGTGCGATGGCGCTGGGTCGGCAGCGGGATCGGCAGTCGGAGATGCTGGTGTCGTGGTCGGAGATGCCACGTTCGCCGGGACATGCATTCTACGACCGGCTGCAAGCGGAACTCGTCGCGGCCGGGTTTGACGGTTTCGTCGAGGGGCTGTGCGCGGCGCAGTATGCGGAGCGGCGCGGCCGCCCGTCGCTGCCGCCGGGACGCTACTTCCGCATGCTGCTGGTCGGCTACTTCGAGGGCATCGACAGCGAGCGCGGGCTGGAATGGCGCTGCGCCGACAGCCTGTCGCTGCGCGAGTTCCTCCGCCTCGGTGAGCGCGAGCGGGTGTCCTCGCCGGCGGTGATGGTGAAAACCAGATTCCGCGAGCCCGGTCGTTCCAGGGCAGGGTTGGCGAGGACATAGACCGCCTCACTGGCCCGCGTCGCCGTTCCGAGATCCTCGCCGTCGAGGGAAACCTGCACCGTCGCGCGATCGATGGGCTCCGACGTCGCGTGCCGGTCGAGGTAGAGCCAGAGCCGTCGGTCTGGTCCCAGGACCGCTACGATCTCGAAGAGATCGGAATTGGACTTGCTTCGGGAAAGTGGAGAGGTCCCGATGATGCGAGAGGACCCCCATGAAGCAGCAGCGACGGTTTACGAAGGAATTTGAGGACGAGGCGGTGCGCCTTGTCCGGACGAGCGGACGAACCCAGCGTGAGATCGCGGAGGAT
>CAMDWG010000018.1 GCA_945878375.1 Roseomonas mucosa
ATGGCCGCGACACCGCCTGGGTCGTCAGGCGGGGCGAAGGTCGGTGGCGGCGGCCTTGCCGCGCTCCATCACGACTTCGTAGGACAGCTTCTGCCCTTCATCGAGGCCGTTCATGCCGGCCTTCTGCACGGCGGTGATGTGCACGAACACATCCTTCCCGCCATCCGAAGGCACGATGAAGCCGAAGCCCTTCGTCGCGTTGAACCACTTCACGGTGCCGATCGCCATGCGACCCGGGCTCCTTGTCCAAGATGTCCGGGCGCCGATCGCCGGGACGGAGCGCTACGCGGCGGCGGAAGCTGGGGGCGGCCCGGGGGTCTTCCCGGTGGGCACGGCAAGCCGGAACGCGGAGGCCGGGCGAGATTGCCTGTCCGGGGAAAGCCAAGTCAAAGCAGCAAGGCCGTGATCACGCGTTTGTCAGCGGGGGGTGCCCCGGGCGGTCCAGGGCAGCGCCGCTGTTCTGACGGGCGTTAAAACGCGAAGGGGGCGGGCCTTGCGGCCCGCCCCCCATGCACTCCGATCCCGTGGGGGATCAGAAGTCCATGTCGCCACCCATGCCGCCCATGCCGCCGCCCGGGCCGCCGGCCGGAGCCGACTTGCGCTCGGGGCGCTCGGCGATCATCGCCTCGGTGGTGATCAGCAGCGACGCGACCGAGGCCGCATCCTGCAGCGCCGTGCGCACGACCTTGGTCGGGTCGATGATGCCGGCGGCCACGAGGTCCTTGTACTCGTCCTTCTGCGCGTCGTAGCCGAAGGTCGGGCTGTCGTTGCGGAGCGTTTCGCCCGCCACGACCGCGCCGTCCTTGCCGGCGTTCTCGGCGATCTGCTTCAGCGGCGCCTGGATCGCGCGGCGCACGATCTCGATGCCGACCTGCTCGTCGTTGTTCAGGCCCTTCAGGTGGCCGAGCTTGGTGGAGGCGCGCAGCAGGGCGACGCCGCCGCCCGGCACGATGCCTTCCTCGACCGCGGCGCGGGTCGCATGCAGCGCGTCGTCGACGCGATCCTTGCGCTCCTTCACCTCGACCTCGGTCGAGCCGCCGACGCGGATGACCGCGACGCCGCCCGCGAGCTTCGCCAGACGCTCCTGCAGCTTCTCGCGGTCGTAGTCCGAGGTGGTTTCCTCGACCTGCGCCTTGATCTGCTCGCAGCGGCCCTGGATCTCCTCCTTGGAGCCGGCGCCGTCGACGATCGTGGTGTTCTCCTTCTCGATGCGGACCATCTTGGCCTTACCGAGCATGGCGAGCGTCACGTTCTCGAGCTTGATGCCGAGGTCTTCGCTGATCACCTGGCCACCGGTCAGGATCGCGATGTCCTCGAGCATCGCCTTGCGGCGATCGCCGAAGCCCGGCGCCTTCACGGCCGCGACCTTCAGGCCGCCGCGCAGCTTGTTGACCACGAGGGTGGCCAGAGCCTCGCCCTCGACGTCCTCGGCGATGATCACCAGCGGACGGCCAGACTGCACCACCGTCTCGAGCAGCGGCAGCATCGGCTGGAGGCCGGACAGCTTCTTCTCGAAGATCAGGATGTAGGGCTGGTCCATCTCGGCGATCATCTTCTCCGCATTCGTGATGAAATACGGGGAGACGTAGCCGCGATCGAACTGCATGCCCTCGACGACGTCGAGCTCGGTCTGGATGGACTTGGCTTCCTCGACGGTGATGACACCCTCGTTGCCGACCTTCTCCATCGCCTTGGCGATCATCTCGCCGATCTCGGTCTCGCCGTTGGCGGACAGAGTGCCGACCTGCGCCACTTCGGCAGAGGTCGTGATCTTCCTGGTGTTCGCCTCGAGATAGCGAACGACCTCGGCCACGGCCTTGTCGACGCCGCGCTTCAGGTCCATCGGGTTCATGCCGGCGGCGACGGACTTCGCGCCTTCACGAACGATCGCCTGCGCCAGCACGGTGGCGGTGGTGGTGCCGTCGCCCGCGATGTCGTTGGTCTTCGAGGCCACTTCGCGCACCATCTGGGCGCCCATGTTCTCGAACTTGTCGGCCAGCTCGATCTCCTTGGCGACGGTCACGCCGTCCTTGGTGATCCGCGGCGCGCCGAAGCTCTTGTCGATCACGACGTTGCGGCCCTTCGGGCCGAGCGTCACCTTCACTGCGTCGGCGAGGATGTCGACACCGCGGAGCATACGCTCACGCGCGCCGGCGCCGAACTTGACGTCCTTTGCAGCCATTTGATTCCGTATCCCTAGATCTGGTCGGTTGCGACGATCAGGCGTTGAAGCGAAGGGCTCAGGCGGCCTGGTCCAGGATGCCCATGATGTCGGACTCCTTCATGATGAGGAGCTCCTCACCACCGAGCTTCACCTCGGTGCCGGACCACTTCCCGAACAGGATGCGGTCGCCGGCCTTGACGTCGAGCGCGCGCAGCTCGCCCTTGTCGTTCAGCGTGCCGGAGCCGACGGCGATCACTTCGCCTTCCTGCGGCTTTTCCTTGGCGGTGTCGGGGATGATGATGCCGCCCGCCGTCTTCTCTTCCGCCGTCACGCGGCGCACGAGAACACGGTCGTGCAGGGGACGGAACTTCATAGCGTACCTCTCCTGACTGCTTCCGAATGCTTGGCAAGCTCTTCCGGAGATATGCGGGGTCCGGGCCTATTGCGCCCTTCGCCCGCCGCCAGCCGACCCATTGTGGCGCCGGTTAGCACTCCCCCCAGAGGAGTGCCAACGATCTAGGCCCGCGCTGTTGCGACGTCAAGCACCCGCAGCACTCTCGGAGTGCGAGTGCTAATGCTCTGGATTTCATGATTTTTCTTGCGATGTCTCCAAATCTTCATGGCATGCTTCCCATCCCGTCAGGGTGCGTCCCGGCATCCGGATGGGCGCAGGGAAGGACCCACCGGCCGCGTCGCGGCCCAGAGAAGCCTGAACAGGAGGCAGCATGGACCGCAGCACCCCGGACCCGATCGTCCCCGGCCTGACCGAGCTTGAGCGCCTTGCCCGCTTTCCCCTGCTGTCGGATTGGCGACTGACCACGGCGGAGCTGCTGTACCACCTGCCCGACCACCCCGGCGTCTTGCAGAGCTTCCTCTGGCAGAAGCACGACCTGGCGCCCCGCTTCCCCGAGCTTGGCCGCTTCCTCGATTTCTGGCGGCGGCAGATCGTGGCCCCGCTGCATTCCGTCCGCGTCGCCTCCGCCGCCCTGACCCGCCCGGCGGAGCTGCGCTATGCCGGCGGGCAGTTCCTGCTCCAATAAGGCAGGACACTTCCCGCCCCGCAGCGCCGGTTGTAGTTTGGGGCTTCGCACCCCCGTGCCGATCGCCGGCCGGGGTCATCCGCGCCGCGGCCGCTTGCCGACCCGGCCGTGCCCGGAAGCAGCATGTTCCAACGCACCGTCGCGGCCGCCACCTCCGCCTCCCTCGCGCTGATCGAATGGGGCAGCCGGTCCGCCCCGCGCGGCCTGCTGCTGGTGGCCCTGGTCGCGCTGCTCGCCTTCCTTCCCGGCTTTGCGGAGCTGCCCGTCACCGACCGTGACGAGGGCCGCTACGTCATGGCGACGAAGCAGATGCTGGAGACGGGCGACCTCATCGACATCCGCAACCAGGACCTGCCCCGCTACAAGCAGCCAGCCGGCATCTATTGGTTGCAGGTCCTGGCCGTGACCGTGGCGGGCGAGGGCACTGCTTCCGCCATCGGCATCTACCGCCTGCCTTCCCTGCTCGGCGCCATCGCGGCGTCGATGCTCGCCTGGTGGAGCTTCGCGCCGCTGATCGGCCGGCGCGCCGCGCTGCTCGGCGCCATGCTGCTCGCGGCGTCGCTGCTGCTGGGGGTGGAAGCGCGGATCGCCAAGACCGATGCCGCGCTGCTGGCCACCACCATGCTTGGCCTGGGCGTGCTGGTGCGCGCCTTCCTCGACCCGCGCGCGGTGCGGGACAGCCGGCTCGGCTATGTCTTCTGGATCGCGATCGGGCTCGGCGCGATGATCAAGGGGCCGCTCACGCTGCTGGTGCTGGCCCTTGGTGCGGTCGGGCTTTCGGTGGCCGGGCGGTCGCTCCGCTGGCTCGGCGCCCTGCGCCCGGGCCTTGGCATCCTCATCGCGCTGGCCATCGCGCTGCCCTGGTATGTCGCCATCGCCATCCGCTCCGAAGGCGCCTTCTTCGCCACCGCGCTCGGCTGGAACGCGCTCGGCAAGGTGACAGAGGTGCATCAGGGCCATGGCGGGCCGCCCGGCTTCTATTCGGGCCTCGTCTGGATCACCTTCTGGCCGGCCGCGCCGTTCCTCGCGGCCCTGCTCGGCTGGGTCTGGTCCAGCCGTCGCCGGGCCGAGGTGCAGGCGCTGCTCGCCCTTATCCTCCCGCTCTGGATCATGTTCGAGGCGGTGGCAACCAAGCTGCCGCACTATGTCCTGCCCGCCTATCCGGCGCTGGCCATGCTGGTGGCGCTGGCGCTGACCGATATCGGCACCCTGGCGCGGGGCTGGTGGAGCCGCCTCGTCACCCACGGATTCTGGCTGCTGCCGGCCGGGCTGCTGGCCGGGGGCGTCGGCCTGTCGATCTGGTTCGAGGGGCGGTTGCCGCTCGCCGCCATTCCCATCCTGCTGCTGGCCGTCGCGGTGGGGGCGGTCGCGACTGCCGTCAGCCGCCGCGCGGCTGAGGCGACGGTGCCGGTCGCGGTGGCTGCTGCTTTGCTCACCTGGGCCGGCGCCTGGCCGCTTGTCGCGCGGCTCGACACCTTCTGGCCCTCGCCGCGCATGGCGGAGGCCGCGCAGCGCGTGCTGGGCTGCCCCGATCCGCGCATCGCCACCGCCGGGTACCATGAGCCGAGCTTCGTCTTCCTGACCCGCACCGACACGCTGCTGGCCAATGGTGGCGCCGCCGTGGCCGATTTCCTGGCCGAAGGCGGCTGCCGCCTCGGCTTCGTGGATGCGGCGCCGGGCCGTCGTGGCCGGCCCTCGGACGAAAGCGCCTTCCTCGCCCGCCTTGCGGAGCGCGGCCTGCGCGCCGAGCAGCTGGACATGGTGGAAGGCCGCAACCTGAACGGCGCGCGGCTGCGGCAGATGGGCCTCTGGCGCTTGGCGGAGGCCCCCCGATGACGCCGCGCCTGACGGTCCTGATCCCGGTCCGGGACGAGGAAGACAATATCCTTCCCCTGGTGGAGGAGATCGAGGCCGCGCTCGGCCCCTTGGTGCCCTATGAGATCCTGTATGTGAATGACGGATCGACGGACGGGACGGAAAGCGCGGTGCTCCGCGCGGCGGCTGGCCGGCCGCAGCTGCGCCTGCTGGCGCTCGACCGCAATTCCGGCAAGGCGGAAGCGCTGCGTGCAGGGGCGCAGGCGGCCCATGGCGAGCTGATCGTGCTGATCGACGGCGACGGGCAGAACAACCCGGCCGACATCCCGCGCCTGCTGGCCGCCTTCGACACGGCGCCCGGCGCGGGGCTGGCCATGGCGCAGCGCGTGGGTCGCAAGGACACCGCCTTCAAGCGCTGGCAGTCGCGCACCGCCAATGCCATCCGCAAGCGCCTGCTGCGGGACGACACGCGCGATGCCGGCTGCGGCTTTGCCCTGCTGCCGCGCGATGTCTTCCGCAGCCTGCCCGTCTTCGCCGGCATGCACCGCTTCCTGCCCGCCCTGGTCCGGCGCGAGGGAAGGCCGGTGGTCTTCGTGGATGTGGTGGACCGGCCGCGCCGCGCGGGCGTGTCGAAATACGGCTTCTTCGACCGGCTCTGGGTGGGCATCGCCGACATGTTCGGCGTGTTGTGGCTGATCCGCCGGCGCGGCCGCGTCGGCACGGCGGCGGAGCTTACCCCTCCACCACCCGCCCGGCCCGATGCCGCCGCATGATATGGGGTGGCCGAAGGTGAAACCTTCGGCCCCTCAATCGCCGGCGCAGCCATCCGGCCGCTTGGCTTCGCCGCACTGGCGGCGGGCCGCATTCGCGGCCTCGGCGGCCTGGGGCCGCCGCAGGTCGGTCTTTTGGCCGGCGGACATCAGCCTAAAGCCGAGCCACATGCTCAGCCCCAGCAGCGCCACCGAAAGCCCGATCTGCCAGGCGCCATCCACCCGGATGCCCTTGCCGAGCAGGGCGAAGACCAGCGTCTGCGGCAGGTAGCCCAAGGCAGACGCCGCCAGGAACGGCGCCACCCGCAGCCCCGCCATCCCCGCCAGCGTGTTCAGCGCCAGGTTGTTGCCAACCGGCAACAGCCGCAGTGCCAACGTGGTGCCGAAGGGGCTGCCCGCCAGCGTGTCCTTCAGCGGGCGCAGCCGGTGGCCGAAGCGCCCCGCCAGCCGCCGCTCCGCCCAGTCCCTTCCCAGCAGCCGCGCCCAGCCATAGGCCGCGACGCAGCCCAGCAGCGTCGCCGCCAGCGCCACCCCGGTGCCGAGTGCCGCGCCGAAGGCATAGCCGCCGAGGAAGGCGATGCTCTGCCGCGGCAGGCCGATCGCCGTCACCGCGGCGCCGACGGCGATGAAGACGATCTCACCCCACAGGCCTTCGTCGCGGACATAGCGGTCCACCCAGTCGGTGCCGGGCACACCCCCCATCTCGCGCAGCGCGATGCCGAGCAGCAGCAGCCCGCCCGCCAGCAGCAGCAGCTTGGAAAGGGCCTTCCAGCGCCCGCGGGCCTCGCCCGCCGGGGCGGGCTGGTCTTGTGCATCGGGCCGGTCTGGCGACATCGGGGCCGGGTAGCAGCGGGGTGCCCGGGCGGCAAGCAGCGGAAGTTCGCATCCAGGATCACGCGGGGGAGGTGGGCGAGCGCCCAACCCGTCCCTAATATGAGGCCACCATGCCCTTCGACCTCCGCTCCCCCACCCCCGCCGACAACCTCCAGCCCGCCGGTCTGCCGGCTGGCCACCCCCTAGGCGGCGCGCCGCGCGCCGTGGCGTTCTGGCTGCTGGGCGTGGCGGGGCTGGTCTGGATCATGGTCGCGATCGGGGGCGCCACCCGGCTGACCGGCTCGGGCCTATCCATCATGGAATGGGCGCCGCTGTCGGGCATCCTGCCGCCCCTGACCGAGGCGGAGTGGACCCGGCTCTACGACCTCTATCGCACGATCCCGCAATACCAGTTGCAGAACCAGGGCTTCGGGATGGAGGGGTTCAAGGAGATCTTCTGGCTGGAATGGATCCACCGCCTATGGGGCCGGCTGATCGGGCTGGCCTATGCGGCCGGGCTCGTCTGGTTCTGGCTGCGCGGGCGCATCCCGGCCGGCTACAAGCCGGCGCTGCTCGGGCTGCTGGCGCTGGGCGGGCTGCAGGGCGCGATCGGCTGGTACATGGTCGCCTCCGGCTTCGAGGCGGGGCGGACCGAGGTCTCGCCCTATCGTCTGGTGATCCATCTCGGCCTCGCGCTGGTGATCTATTGCGCGCTGCTCTGGACCGCGCTCGGGCTGCTGCGGCCGGGGCGTGATGCGCCGGCGGCGGCGCGGCCGGTGCGGCGGATGGTGCAGGTCACCTTCTGGTGCGTGGCCGCAGCCATGCTCGCAGGCGGCTTCGTCGCCGGCATCCGCGCCGGCTTCACCTACAACACCTTCCCCCTGATGGACGGCCGGCTGGTGCCGGAGGGGTATCTGGACCTCGCGCCGCTGTGGAAGAACATGACGGCCAATATCGCCGCCGTGCAGTTCAACCACCGGCTGCTGGCGACCCTCGCGGGCCTCGTGGCGGTGGGTGCGGTCTGGGCCGCCTTCCGCCGCCTGCCCGACGGCTTCGCCCGCCGCGCGGTGATCGGGCTGGGCCTGGCGGTCGCGCTGCAATACGCGCTGGGCGTGGCCACCCTGCTTTATGTCGTGCCGGTCGGGCTCGGTACGCTGCACCAGGCCACCGCGGTGCTGGTGCTGACCGCGGGGCTCATCGCGCTGCACGCCCTGAGGCCCGCCGCCGCCACATCCCAGCTGAGGACCGACGCGTGACCGACGCACTGGCTGCCACCGACGCGCTGTTCTTCTCCACCCTGGACCGCGCGGCCGCGGAAAGGCTGACCGCCGCCGCCGCGCAGGGCGCGGAGGATGGGGAGCTGTTCCTGGAACACCGCGAAAGCGAGGCCATCAGCCTGGAGGATGGGCGCATCCGCAGCGCATCCTTCGACGCGACGCGCGGCTTCGGCCTGCGCGCCGTGGCCGGGGAGGCTGCGGGCTACGCGCATGCCGCTGAACTCAGCGAAGCCGCGCTGGCGCGGGCGGCGGAGACGGTGAAGGCGGTCGCGTCTGGCCATTCCGGCACGCTGGATGTCGCGCCGCGCGCGACCAACACGCAGCTCTACTCCGACCTCAACCCGCTCGCGGCGATGGAATTCTCCGCCAAGACCGGGATGCTGATGGCGATCGATGCCTATGCGCGGGCGAAGGATCCGCGCGTGAAGCAGGTGATGGCCTCCATCACCGGCGAATGGCAGGCGGTGCAGATCCTGCGCCCCGATGGCCGCCGCGTGGCCGATCTCCGCCCGCTGGTGCGGATGAACATCGCCGTGGTGGTGGAGTCGAATGGCCGGCGTGAGACCGGCAGCTTCGGCACCGGCGGGCGCTTCGCCTATGACCGCGTGCTGAACGAGGCGACCTGGAAGGCAGCGGTGGATGAGGCGCTGCGCCAGGCGCTGGTCAACCTCGATGCCGTGCCCGCCCCGGCCGGTGAGATGGAAGTGGTGCTCGGCCCCGGCTGGCCCGGAATCCTGCTGCATGAGGCGATCGGGCATGGGCTGGAAGGCGACTTCAACCGCAAGAAGACCAGCGCCTTCGCGGGTCTGCTCGGCCAGCGTATCGCCGCACCCGGCGTGACGGTGGTGGATGACGGCACGCTGCCCGACCGGCGCGGTTCGCTGACCGTGGATGACGAAGGCACGCCGTCTGGCCGCACCACGCTGATCGAGGACGGCATCCTGGTGGGCTTCCTGCAGGACCGGCAGAATGCGCGGCTGATGGGCGTCGCCCCCACCGGCAATGGCCGTCGGCAGAGCCACGCGCATATCCCGATGCCGCGCATGACCAACACCGTGATGCTCGGCGGCGCGCATGATCCGGCGGAGGTCATCGCCAGCGTGAAGCGCGGCATCTACGCCGTGAATTTCGGCGGCGGGCAGGTGGACATCACCAGCGGCAAATTCGTCTTCTCCGCCAGCGAGGCCTATCTGATCGAGGACGGGAAGCTGGGCGCGCCGGTGAAGGGCGCGACGCTGATCGGCAATGGGCCGGATGCGCTGACCAAGGTGGCGATGGTCGGCAACGACATGGGCCTCGACCCCGGCATCGGCACCTGCGGCAAGCAGGGGCAGGGCGTGCCGGTGGGCGTCGGCCAGCCCACGCTGAAGATGACCGGCCTGACCATCGGCGGCACGGCGATGTAGGCGGCTCGGGCGACCGGCGTAGCCGGTCGAGCGGCCGAATGGCCGCCGCCGCAAGTGCGGCGTAGCCAAGGCCGCGCATGCGGCCGCCCGGCGATTGAGGGCATCACTGCGTCAGCCCCGCCGCCCGCAACCGGTCGTAGATCGGCCGCAGCAGCATGGGCGAGAGGAACAGCGGGAACTGGCAGAGCGCGAAATACAGCAGGATCCGGCTATCCGTCGCCGCCGGCAGCACCGCCAGGTACAGCGCCATGTTGCGGTTGCCCGACAGCAGCCCCGCCGCCAGCGCCACCCCGCGCCCGGCCGGCAGCGTGGCCAACGTGGTCAGCAGGTTCAGCCCGAAATTGCCGAGGAAGGCCAGCGCGATCCCACCCGCCACCCAGGCCGGCTCCGCCAGCAGCATGGCCTGCATGCCGTCCATCACGCCGATGCCGTAGATCACCAGCAGCAGCACCACCAGGCCATCGATCCGCCCTGACCAGGCGGCCAGGCGCGGCGCCGCCACCAGCCGGCGGATCAGCAGCGACAGCAGCAGCGGCAGCCCGACGATCAGCGCCAGCCGCGCCATCAGCCCCTGCACCGAGATCGCGAGGTCGATCCCCATCAGCCCGAGCGCGAGCGGCGGCGCGGTGAAGGGCACCAGCAGCGTGGACAGCACCGCCACCACCAGGGATATCGACGCATCCAGCCCCACCAGCCGCGCGAAGGCCGGGGATGAGGTGGCGGCGCAACCGGTCGCCATGATCACCAGCGCGGCGCCCAGCGGCCCTTCCAGCCCCACCGCGCGCACCAGCGCCCAGACGATCAGCGGGCAGGCGATCAGCAGCCAGACCAGCAGCGCCCCCACCAGCAGTGGCCGGCGCAGATAGGCCAGCACCTGGCCGAGATCGATCCGCAGCAGCACCAGCGTCATCAGCCCCGCGACCGTGATGGTCAGCGTGTCCCGCAACAGCGCGGCCAGCGGCGGCATGGCGACGCCGACGAAGACGCAGCCGGTCAGCAGCACGCCGCCGCGCCGCGCCATCCATTCCAGAAGAGCTGTGATCGGGCCCAAGGGTTCGTGGCGACGGTCTGCGGTTGGAGATGTTCGGCCTGTGTTCTATATCCGCAACCGTGGCTCGTCACCTGCTTCCGATCGTCGTTCTGCTCGCCGCGCTGCAAGCGGGCCCGGCCCTGGCCGCCTGCACCGACCCCGCCGCGCCTGAGGTGGTGTGGCGGCGCTGCCTGTTGGACGGGAACGATTTGTCAGGGGCCGACCTGTCCCGCGGACATCTACGTGACGCATCCCTGCAGCGCGCCCGGCTGGTGGGCACGCGGATGCCGGGGCTCGATGGCTTCCGTGCCCGCTTCGTCTCTGCCGACCTGTCGCGCGCCGACCTGACGGAGGCGACGCTGCGGGAAGCCGATTTCACCCGCGCGCTGCTGCGCGGCGCCACGCTGGTGCGCGCGGATCTGCGCCGCGCCCGGCTGTTCCGCGCCGACCTGACGGGGGCCGACCTGACCGGGGCCAATCTCGACGGTGCGGATTTCTCCAACGCCATTCTCGACGGCGCGCGCTGGACCGATGGCCAGCGCATCTGCGCCGCCGGCAGCGTCGGCAACTGCCAGTGAGGCGATCGATGCACCCAGCCTCTGCCGTGGCCCAGAGCCGGACCGGACGATGAGCCAGTATCTCGACACCCTGAACCCCGAGCAGCGCGAAGCGGTCGAGACGCTGGACGGCCCGCTGCTGGTGCTCGCGGGCGCCGGCACCGGCAAGACCCGCGTGCTGACCGCGCGCTTCGCGCATCTGCTTGTCAGCGGGCGCGCGCGGCCCTGGGAAGTGCTGTCCGTCACCTTCACCAACAAGGCGGCGCGGGAGATGCGGGAGCGTGTCGGCGCGATCCTCGGCCGGCCGGTGGAAGGGCTCTGGCTCGGCACCTTCCACGCGCTCTGCGCGCGGATGCTGCGGCGGCGGGCGGAGCTGGTGGGGCTGACATCCTCCTTCACCATCCTCGACACCGACGACCAGATGCGGCTGCTGAAGCAGGTGATGCAGGCCGCCGGCATCGATCTGAAGCGCTGGCCCGAGAAGGGCATGATGGCGGAAATCCAGCGCTGGAAGGATCGCGGCCTGACGCCCGCGCGCGTGACCCCGGCCGAGGACACGGACTACGCCGGCAATCGCGGTCGCGCGATCTATGAGGCCTACCAGCAGCGCCTGCGCGAATTGAACGCGGCGGATTTCGGCGACCTGCTGCTGCACATGACGGAAATCCTCCGCACCCATCCGGAGGTGCTGGCGGAATATCACCGCAGCTTCCGCTACATCCTGGTGGATGAATACCAGGACACGAACCTGGTCCAGTATCTCTGGCTGCGGCTGCTGGCGCAGCGCCCCGATCCGGAACCGCAGAACATCTGCTGCGTCGGCGACGACGACCAGTCGATCTATTCCTGGCGCGGCGCGGAGATCGAGAACATCCTCCGCTTCGAGAAGGATTTTCGCGGCGCGAAGGTGGTGCGGCTGGAGGCCAATTACCGCTCCACCCGGCCGATCCTGGGCGCCGCCGCGGGGCTGATCGCGCGCAACACCGGCCGGCTGGGCAAGACGCTGCGCCCCGGCCGGGCGGATGCGGACGGAGAGAAGGTGCGCGTCGTCTCGCTGTGGGACAGCGAGGAGGAAGCGCGCATGGTCGGCGAACGGATCGAGGCCGCGCGGCGCGGCGGCCACGACCTGTCGGAGATTGCGATCCTGGTCCGCACCGGCGCGCAGACGCGCAGCTTCGAGGAACGGCTGATCGTGCTGGGCCTGCCCTATCGCATGGTGGGCGGGCAGAAATTCTACGAACGCGCCGAGGTGCGCGACGCCATGGCCTATCTGCGGGTTCTGCACCAGCCGGCCGATGACCTCGCCTTCGAGCGGATCGTGAACACGCCGAAGCGGGGCCTGGGCGACAGCGGGCTGCGCGCGATCCATGATTTGGCGCGCACCGAGCAGATCCCGCTGGCCGCCGCCGCCGCGCGCATCGTGGAAGGCGACGCGCTGAAGCCCAAGCCCCGCGCCGCGCTGCGCGAGCTGATGCAGGGCTTCGCGCGCTGGCGCCAGGTGAATGAGAAGGACGGCCATGTCGTCGCCGCCGCGACCGTGCTCGAGGAAAGCGGCTACACCGCGATGTGGCAGGACGAAGCGGCGCGGAAGAACATCGAGGCGCAGGGCAGGCTCGACAATTTGAAGGAATTGCTGCGCGCCATGGGCGACTTCGCCTCGCTCGCCGGCTTCCTCGATCACGTCGCGCTGGTGATGGAGAATGACGAGAACGCGGAAGGCGCGCGCGTACAGATGATGACGCTGCACGCCGCGAAGGGGCTGGAATTCGACACCGTCTTCCTGCCGGGCTGGGAGGAAGGCCTGTTCCCGTCCCAGCGCAGCCTGGACGAGGGCGGGGAGAAGGCGCTGGAGGAAGAACGCCGCCTCGCCTATGTCGGCATCACGCGGGCGCGCAAGCGCGCCATCATCAGCCATGCCGCGAATCGCCGTATCTACGGCACCTGGTCCGGCGCGATCCCGTCCCGCTTCCTGCAGGAACTGCCGGAGGAGATGGTGACGCGCGAAGGCGGCGCCGCCACGCGGACGCAGCGCGATGCGCCATCGGTCTTCGGCGGCGCGGGGCTGGTCGCGCGGCGCCCGACGCGCGTGATCGAAGCCGGGGCGTGGGAGGTGAAGGAACGTCCCGCGCAGCCCGCCGCCTTCCGGCGCGGCGACCGCGTGTTCCACGAGAAATTCGGCTATGGCACGATCACGGATGTTGCGGATGACCGCTGCGAGGTCGCCTTCGACAAGGCGGACACCAAGCGGCTGCTCGACCGTTTCCTGAAGCCGGCGAGCGAGGCGTGATGACGCGAGACGTGTATTCCACCGGCAAGCGCGACCGCCGCGCCGACCCGCTCGAGACCATCTGGCTCGACAATCTGCCGGAGGAGGTCGTGCCGCCCTTCGAGGCCGCCTTCCTCACCATCTGCCGCTCCGTCGCCCTGTTCCGCGACGAGCCGACCGACACCTGGCGCATCGAGGGCGTGCGCGCCCAGGGCGCGGGAGAGGAGGAATTGTCCGGCGCGCTGGCGCTGGCGGCGCTGGTCACGGGCATCGACCCGCCCGTGCTGCACGCCGCGCCGGTCGAGGCGGAAGGCTGGCTGGCCCGCACCGTGCAATCCTTCGGCGAACAGGAGATCGGCGGCGATTTCCTGATCCGCCCGACTCATGTGCCGCCGCGGCCGACCTATGGCCGCACGGTGCTGGTGCTGGATGCGGGCATTGCCTTCGGCTCCGGCGAGCATGCCTCGACGCGGGGCTGCCTGATGGCGTTCTCGCGCGTCGCGAAGGATCGGCGGCCGATGCGGCGCGTGCTGGATCTCGGCACCGGGTCGGGGATCCTGGCGATGGCGGCGGCGAAGCGGTGGAAGCGCCGCGTGCTGGCGACCGATATCGAGCCCTGGAGCGTCCGCGTGGCCGAACAGAATGCCCGCATGAACGGCGTGGGCGCGTTGGTGCGGGCGCGTCTGGCCGATGGCTGGGCCGAGCGGCATGTGCGCGCGGGCCGGTCCTATGACCTCGTCTTCGCCAATATCCTGGCGCGGCCGCTCTGCGCGATGGCGAAGCACATGGCGATGGGGCTGGCCCCCGGCGGCACCGCGATCCTGGCCGGTCTGCTGGGCACCCAGGCCCGGATGGTGCTGGCGGCGCATCGGCGGCAGGGGCTCGTGCTGGAACGCGCCCTGCCCGTGGGGCCCTGGACAACGCTGGTCCTGCGGAAGGCGCCCTGATCAGGCCCTGGCGCCTTGCCAACGCCTGTATGGGATGAACTCTTGCGACCGGCGCAGCCGGTCGAGTGGCCGAATGGCCACCGCCGCCAATGCGGCGAAAGCCAAGCCGCCGGAGGCGGCGCCCGGCGTCTGAGGGCATCAATAACAACGGCCGCTGCAAGCGGCCCAAAAAAGAACGGGGTCGGCAGCGCTGGGGGGAAGCGCGCCGACCCCGTGCGTCCGCAGGGTCCAGAGGGGGGTAAGGACCCCGCGGAGTGACCGGTCAGGCCGCGACCTGGCTGGGCTTCGCCGGGTTGGCATTGGCCGGCACCGCCGGCATGCGGAAGTCCGGCTCGAACACCCGGGCGACATCGCCGCGCGTCAGGCCGATATCCGCCAGTTCCCGATCGTTCAGGCGGCGCAGCTTTTCATAGGTGGCGCGGCGCGTCGGCCAGCTGGCCAGCGTGGCGCCGATGGCGGCCAGGGCCTGCCCGATGCCGCCAAAGATCCTGCGCAGCGAAGCGGTCAGCGCGGCGTCACGGGCCCGGACGGCCTGCGCCACGATCGCGTCGATCTCGGCGGCGGAAGCGGCCTGGGCGGGGGTGGCGGCGGGGAACAGCCCGATCTGTTCCTGGGTGGTGCGGGGGTTCATGATGCTCTCATTCGGTGCGGCACCATCTGGACGGGCCCCTGTGGCTCGCCGGCAGAAGCGCTGCGCAGGCGGAACATAGGGGTGCCGAGGCCACAGGTGGTGCGCCGAAGTCACGCCCTAGATATGCGTTCAAAGCGGGTCTTCCTGTGGATGCATGTTTTTGTGACGGATCAGGGATAGGGTGCGACGCAACATGACCGATCACATGCCTGCCGCCGACCGGCTGGCCGCCCTCCGCGCCGAGCTGGCCCGCCTCGGCCTCGACGGCGTGCTGGTGCCGCGCGGCGATGCCTTCCTCGGCGAATACGTGCCGCCTTCGGCCGAACGGCTCGCCTGGCTCACCGGCTTCACCGGCAGCGCCGGCCTGGCCCTGGTGCTGGCCGGGCAGGCCTTCCTGTTCGTCGATGGCCGCTACACCACCCAGGCCCTGCGTGAGGCCGACCCCACGCTCTGGACCCTGCGCCACCTGATCGAGCAGCCGCCCGCCGAGACGCTGAAGGCCCAGCCCACCGGGCTTCGCATCGGCTACGATCCGTGGCTGCACACCGAGGCCGCGATCGCGAAGCTATCGGGCGCTGGGGCGGAGCTTGTGCCCCTCGACGCCAATCCGATCGATGCCGTCTGGCAGGACCGCCCCGCGCCGCCCGATGGCCCCGGCCTGCCCCACCCGCTGGCCTTCGCCGGCCTGGACGCCGCCGCGAAACGCGCCACCGCCGCGCAAGACCTGCGCGCCGCCGGTGAGGCCGCCGTGATGCTCGCCGATCCGCATTCGGTCGCCTGGCTGCTCAACCTGCGCGGTAGCGACCTGGCCTATACGCCGCTGGTGCTGACGCAGGCGCTGCTGTTCGCGGATGGGGCGGTGCAGCTGTTCCTGGCCCCCGACCGGGCTGATGCTGCGCTGCGCGCGCATCTGGGCAATGCGGTGACGCTGCGGCCCCCGGAGGAGTTGGGCGCGGCACTCGATGCGCTGGCCGGGCGCCGCGTGCGGCTCGACCCCGATCTGACCCCGGCCTGGATCGCACGGCGCCTGCATGCGGCCGGTGCCGAGGCGGTGGCCGGTGAGGATCCCTGCCGCCTGCCGCGCGCCTGCAAGAACACGACCGAGCAGGATGGCGCGCGCGCCGCCCATGCGCGGGACGCGGTGGCGCTGGTGCGCTTCCTCGCCTGGCTCGCGCGCGCGCCGCGCGAGGCTGGCCTGACCGAGATGACCGCCGCCGCCCATCTGCTCGCGCTGCGGTCGGAAGGCGCGCAGTTCGCTGGCGAGAGCTTCCCCGCTATCGCCGGGGCTGGCGAGCATGGCGCCATCGTGCATTACCGCGCGACGGAGGCGACCGACCGCCGGATCGGCGCCGAGGAAGTCTTCCTGCTCGATTCCGGCGCGCAGTATCGCGATGGCACGACGGATGTAACCCGCACGATCTGGGCGGGTCCGGGCGCCCCGCCGCGCGAGCTACGGGAACGCTTCACCCGCGTGCTGCGGGGCCATCTGGCGCTCGGCGCGACACGCTTTCCCGATGGCGTCGCGGGCCCGCATCTCGATGCCATCGCCCGGCGCTCGCTATGGGAAGCGGGGCTCGACTACGATCACGGCACGGGGCACGGGATCGGGAGTTTCCTCAGCGTGCATGAGGGGCCGGCGGGCATCAGCCGCGCCGCGAAGCCGGTTCCGCTGCGGCCGGGCATGATCCTGTCGAATGAGCCCGGCTTCTACGAGCCCGGCGCCTACGGCATCCGCATCGAGAACCTGCTGCTGGTGCGCCAGGCCGCGCCGCAGCCGGGCCAGCGCAAGTCTTTTCTGGAGTTCGAGACCCTGACGCTCGCCCCCTATGACCGCGCGCTGATCGAGGTGGCGATGCTGACGCCGGCTGAGCGCGCGCAGGTGGATGCGTATCACGCGCGCGTGCTGGCGGAGGTGGGCCCGCTGGTGGATGGCGCGACGCGGGCTTGGCTGGCGGAGGCCTGCGCGAAGCTATAGCGGCGGCGTCAAGCGCCGGTCATGCCAGCGGCATCAAGGAATGACCATGCGACCGGCGCAGCCGGTCGAGCGGCCGAATGGCCGCCGCCGCCAGTGCGGCGAAGCCAAGCCGCGCGGATGCGCGGCGCCCGGCGACTGAGGGGCACGAAGGTGAAACCTTGGTGCACATCTACACGTGGAAGCTCTCGCCGCAGCCGCAGCGGCCCTTCTCGTTCGGATTGGTGAAGGTGAAGCCGGCGGACATCGCCTTCACCTCGTAATCCATCACCGTCCCGATCAGGAACAGCGTCGCCTTGCGGTCCACCAGCACGGTGACGTCCTTGTCCGTAACCACCTCATCGCCCGGTCCCGCCGCATCGACCCAGGACAGGTCGTAGGACATGCCCGAACAGCCCTTGGTCTTGACCGCGATCCGCAGCAGCTTCCCGGCCTCACCCTTCGCATAAAGGGCGCGCAGCCGTTCGGCGGCGGCGTCCGACAGCTGCATCAGCGGCGGCAGGGCCCGCTTCGGGCGGGCGGGAGCGTCTGTGGCGATGCTCATGCTTCAAATCCTAGCGCAGAACCGGGGAGAGGAAGCCAGGAAAACGCATCAGTACATGTTGAGCGCGAGGCGGGAATCCTCGCTCATCCGGCTCTGGTCCCAGGGCGGGTCCCAGACGACCTCGACGAGCACATCCGTCACGCCCGGCACGGCGCGCACCGCTTCCTCAACCTGGGCCGGCAATTCCTGGGCCGAGGGGCATGAGGGGGTGGTGAGGGTCATCTCCACCTTCACCTTGCCGTCGTCGCCGATCTCGATCGCGTAGATCAGCCCGAGTTCGTAGATATCGACCGGGATCTCGGGATCGAACACCGTCTTGATCACGGCGATCACGCCATCCTCCGACACGCGGGTCGGCGGCGCGGTCACGCCATCGGGCGTCCAGGCGCCGTGCACCTGGTCCTGGGGTGCCGGTGCTGTGGGCGTTTCACTCACTGCTCGCCTCCTTCGCGCCGTCCAGCGCGGCGTTCAGCGCGTGCCAGGCCAGGGTCGCGCATTTCACCCGGCTCGGGAATTCATGCACGCCCGACAGCGGGGTCAGGCGTTCCACATCGTCCGCGATGTCGGCGCCGCAATCGGGGCAAATTCCGGTCATGGCCAGTTGGCGGAAGGTCTCACCCATCGCGCGGGCCTGGGCGGGGGTCTTGCCCTTCACCGTTTCCGTCATCAGCGATGCGCTGGCCATGGAGATGGCGCAGCCGCGGCCCTGGAAGGCAGCGTCCTGGATCGCGCCATCGGGTGCGGTCTTCAGGAACAGCTCCATCCGGTCGCCGCACATCGGGTTGTCGCCGCGCGAGGTCAGCGTGGCGTCGTCGAGGCGCCGGAAATTCCGCGGCTTGCGGCCGTGATCGAGGATCACGTCCTGGTAGAGGTCGCGAAGATCACCAAACAGATCTGTCACGCGAAAAACTCCCGCGCTTGGCTCAGCGCATCGGCCAGCAGATCCACTTCCTCCGGCGTCGTGTAGAGCCCGAAGGAGGCGCGGCAGGTGCCGTCCACGCCGAAGCGCGTGTGCAGGGGCTCCGCGCAATGGCGGCCCGATCGCACGGCGATGCCCGCGCGATCCAGCAGGGTCGCGATGTCATGGGCATGGGCGGTATCGAGGGCGAAGGCGAAGACCCCACCGCGATCCTGCGCCCGCCCAAGCAGCGTCAGCCCTTCGATATGCGGCAGCTTCGCCATGGCGCGATCCACCAGCGCGCGTTCATGCGCCTCGATCGCGGCCATGCCGATGCCGGTGACGTAGTCGATGGCAGCGTGCAGGCCGATCGCCTCGATGATCGGCGGCGTGCCGGCTTCGAACTTGGCCGGGATGGGCGCCCAGACCGATGTCTCGAAGGTCACTTCCGCGATCATGTCGCCGCCGCCGAGGAAGGGCGGCATGGCGTTCAGCAGATCGGCCTTGGCGTAGAGCACACCGATGCCCGTTGGCCCGTACAGCTTGTGGCCGGTGAAGACATAGAAATCCGCATCCAGCGCCTGCACATCCACGCGGCGATGTACCGCCGCCTGGCTGCCGTCAAACAGCACCTTCGCGCCATGTTCATGCGCAACTCGGGAAATGCGCTCGGCGGGCGTCACGGTGCCGAGCACATTCGACATATGCGTCACCGCGACCAGCCCGACCTTCCCATCCGCAAGTTTCGCCGCGACATCGTCCAGGTCCAGCTCGCCCGCCTCGGTGATGCGGGCGACGCGCAGTTCCACGCCATGCGAGTCGCGCAGCATCTGCCACGGCACGATGTTGGCGTGATGCTCCATTTCCGTGATCAGCACGGCCTGGCCTGGGCGCAACACGCCGCGGCCATAGCTATGCGCGACCAGGTTGATCGCCTCGGTACTGGATTTGGTGAAGACGATCTCGCGCGCATCGCCGGCATTGAGGAAGCGCGCCACGGCATCCCGCGCGGCCTCATAGGCCTCCGTCGCCTGCTCGCTCATCCGATAGGCGCCGCGATGGACGTTGGCGTAGGCCGTCTCCATCATCCGGACCATCGCGCCGATCACCTGGCGCGGCTTCTGCGCCGACGCGCCGCTGTCGAGGAAGGTGAACGGCTTGCCGCGCACCTTTTCCGACAGGATCGGGAAATCCGCGCGGATGGCCCTGAGATCGAGCGGCGGGGTGAGGGCGCCGTCCATCATGCCTCCTCGAGCCCGCCCGCGATGCCCTGGCGCTGCCACCAGCCGGCCACGCCCTGGGCGAGCGCGGCGCGGATCGTCTCATCGGCCACCGCGTCCACCGCTTCCGTCAGGAAGGCCTCCACCAGGATGGCCTTGGCCTGCGCATCGGGGATGCCGCGGCTGCGGAGGAAGAACAGGTGGTCGGCATCCAACTCGCCCACCGTCGCGCCGTGGCTGCACTTCACGTCGTCTGCATAGATCTCCAGCTGCGGCTTGCAGTCGATCTCCGCATCCGGCGACAGCAGCAGCGCCTGGTTCATCTGGTAGCCGTCGGTCTTCTGCGCGACCTGATGGACATGGATCTTGCCCTGGAACACGCCGCGCGAACGGCCCGAGAGCACGGTCTTGTAGGTCTGCCGGCTGGCGCAATCCGGCGCGGCGTGGTCGAGCGAGGTCGTGGTGTCCGCGTGCTGACCGTCCGCGACCAGCTGCACGCCGTTCATATGCGCTTCCGCCTTCGGGCCGGTCAGCGCCACATGGATCTCGTTGCGCGCCAGCTTCGCGCCGGCGTTCAGCGTGAAATTGTCATAGGCCCCGCCCGCCGCGACACGCGCATAGACGGTCGAGAGGAACACGCCCTCTTGCCCTTCCATCTGCAGCCTTCCGTGGTTGAACCGGGCGCCGGCCGCGACCTCGATCTCGAAGACCGGGTTGTGCAAGTAGCGCTGCGCGGCCGGGCCGATGGCCGATTCCACGATCGTCAGGCTCGCCCCTGCGCCGAGCCGCACCAGATGGCGCGGGTGATAGGCCGGCGCGCGTTCGGACGCGGCCGCGACGGACAGCAGTTCCAGCACGCCGCCCGCAACGCCTGCGGGCACGTCCACCACCAGCCCGTCCTCGAACAGCATGGTGTTCAGCGCCGTCATCGGCTGCTCATCGGCGCGCGCGAGCAGGCCGAGGCGGCCTTCGAGATCCGGCAGCGCCTGCGCGAGGCTTTCTGCCGCATAGCCGGTCGTGTCCAACGTGGACAGGTCGGGGCGGAAGCGGCCATCGACGAAGACCGCGCGCGGATGGGAGGTGGCCGGCAGCGCCGGCGCATCATCCACGCTGGTCAGCGGTTCCCCGAACGCGGCGGCGGTTACGGCGGTGAGGTCGGTGTATTTCCAGGCCTCGACGCGGCGTGTCGGGAAGCCGGCCTTGCGGAAGGCGACGGACGCCGCATCCCGCATCGCCTCGACCCATGGCAGGCGGGCGCCGGGCAGCCGCGTGCGCAGGCCCTCGAAGCGGCCGAGGAAGGCCGCCGCGCCGGTTGCGGACACCGCGGTCATGCCGCCGCCTGGACGCCGGCGTAGCCCGACGCTTCCAGCTCCTGCGCCAGCTCCGGCCCGCCGCTGCGGACGATCCGCCCGGCCGAGAGCACATGCACGCGATCCGGCACGATATGGTTCAGCAGGCGCTGGTAATGCGTGATGACCAGCGCGGAGAAGCCGGGGCCGCGCAGGCTGTTCACCGTATCCGCCACCATCTTCAGCGCATCGATGTCGAGCCCGCTATCGGTCTCGTCCAGCACGGCGAAGGACGGCGCGAGCAGGGCGAGCTGCAGCATCTCGTTCCGCTTCTTCTCGCCGCCGGAGAAGCCGACATTGACCGGGCGCTTCAGCATGTCCTCCGGCATGTTCAGCACCTTCATGCGCGCGCGGGCGAGCTTCAGGAACTGCATCGCGTCGACCTCCGCCTCGCCCTTCGCGCGGCGGATGGCGTTCAGCGCGGTGCGGAGGAAATTGGCGTTGCCGACGCCCGGCAGTTCGACTGGCGCCTGGAAGGCCAGGAACATGCCCGCCACCGCGCGCTGCTCCGGCTCCATCGCCAGCAGGTCGACGCCGTTCAGCATCGCGCTGCCGCCGGTGACCTCATACCCCTCGCGGCCTGCGAGCACATAGGACAGCGTGGACTTGCCCGAGCCGTTCGGGCCCATGATGGCATGCACCTCGCCCGAGGGAACCTCGAGCGTGAGGCCGTTCAGGATCGGCTTGCCGTCAACCGTGGCGTGCAGGTTCTCGATCTTCAACATCTTAGCCAACCGATCCTTCAAGGCTGATCGCGAGAAGCTTCTGGGCTTCCACCGCGAATTCCATGGGCAGTTCCTTCAGCACTTCCCGCGCGAAGCCGTTGACGATCATGCCGACCGCCTCTTCCTCCGTCAGGCCGCGCTGGCGGCAATAGAACAGCTGATCTTCCGCGATGCGGCTGGTGGTCGCTTCATGCTCCACCTTCGCCGTCATGCAGCGATTCTCGATGTAGGGCACGGTGTGCGCGCCGCACTGGTCGCCGATCAGCAAGCTGTCGCATTGCGTGAAGTTGCGTGCGCCATGCGCCTTCGGGCTGATCTTCACCAGGCCCCGATAGGTGTTCTGCCCGCGCCCGGCGCTGATGCCCTTGCTGACGATGGTGCTGCGCGTGTTGCGGCCGATATGGAACATCTTCGTCCCGGTGTCGGCCTGCTGGCGGTTGTTGGTGATCGCCACGCTGTAGAACTCGCCCACGCTGTCGTCGCCCTGCAGGATGCAGGAGGGATACTTCCAGGTGATGGCGCTGCCGGTTTCCACCTGCGTCCAGCTGATCTTGCTGCGCGCGCCGCGGCAGGCGCCGCGCTTGGTGACGAAGTTGTAGATCCCGCCCCGCCCTTCGCTGTCGCCCGGGTACCAGTTCTGCACGGTGCTGTACTTGATCGTCGCATCGTCCAGCGCGACGAGTTCGACCACCGCCGCATGCAGCTGGTTCTCGTCGCGCATCGGCGCCGTGCAGCCTTCCAGGTAGCTGACCTGGCTGCGTTCATCGGCGATGATCAGCGTGCGCTCGAACTGGCCGGTGCTTTTCGCATTGATGCGGAAATAGGTGGACAGCTCCATCGGGCAGCGCACGCCCTTCGGGATGTAGACGAAGCTGCCATCGGTGAAGACCGCGCTGTTCAGCGCCGCATAGTAGTTGTCGCCCTGCGGCACGACGGAGCCAAGGTACTGCTTCACCAGTTCGGGGTGCTCATGCACCGCTTCGCTGATCGCGCAGAAGATGATGCCGTCCTTCGCCAGCCTGTCCTTGTAGGAGGTCGCGACGGAGACGCTGTCGAACACCGCATCCACCGCCACCGGCATCCGCCCGCCTTCGGCCGGCGTGTCCCCGGCGCCTTCGACGCCCGCCAGGATCGCCTGTTCCTTCAGCGGGATGCCGAGCTTGGCGTAGGTCTTCAGCAGTTCCGGATCGACCTCGTCGAGCGACTTCGGCTTCACCTTCTGCACGGGCGCCGCGTAGTAAAAGGCGTCCTGGTAGTCGATCGGCGGGAAGGTGACCGCGGCCCATTCCGGCGGCTCCATCTTCTGCCACATCGCGAAGGCCTTCAGCCGCCAGGCCAGCAGCCATTCCGGTTCGTTCTTCTTCTTCGAGATGAAGCGGACGATGTCCTCGTTCAGCCCCTTGGGGGCGAACTCCATCTCGATGTCGGTCTCGAAACCCCATTTGTAGCCGGATTCGGTGACGGACTGGACGGTTTCGAGCGTCTCGGTGACGGCGGGCATTGAAGGATCCTACTCGGCGACGAGGACGGAAACGGGGGCGGTGATGGGGCTGGCGAAGGCGGGTGCGCGCGGGGGCGCGATCTCGGCCACCGTGATGCGCGACAAGGCGTCGCGGATCGCGGCATTCACCGGATCCCACCTTCCGCGCACGGGGCAGACATGCTCCGCCTCGCACAGGCCGAAGCCGCCATCGACGCAGGCGGTCAGCGCGATCGGCCCGTCGATGGCCACGATCACCTCCGACAGCTTCAGTTCGGCCAGGGGGCGCAGCAACCGGTAGCCGCCCCGCGCGCCGCGCTGGCCCTCGACCAGCCCGGCCTGGGACAGCATCTTCAGCACCTTGGCGACCGTCGGTTCCCCCAAGCCAGTGGCGGCGGCGAGCCCGGGCGCGGTCTGCACCCCGCCCTCTGCCTCCAGCTGGCTGAGAACCACCACGGCGTAATCGGTCAGCTTCGAGACCCGCAGCACGCGGACCCTCCCAGCGCCAGAAATCCGGACCCCGCTGGTCCGGATTGGTAGATGCCCCCCCAGCCACCGAACGTCAAGGAGCGCCCGCGGCCGTCTTGCCCGCCCGGCCAGCGGGCGCGATACATCCTGACAAAGGGAAAGGGGATCGCGATGCCGACGCTACGCACCGATGACGGGGTGGGCCTCTATTATGAGGAAGCGGGCTCCGGCGCGCCGATGGTCTTCGTGCATGAATACGCCGGCGACCATCGCAGCTGGGAAGCGCAGATGCGCTTCTTCTCTCGCCGCTACCGCTGCATCACCTTCGGCGCGCGCGGCTATCCGCCGTCCGAGGTGCCGTCCGACCCGGCGAAGTACAGCCAGGACCGCGCGACGGACGACATCGCCGCCGTCATCACGGGGCTGAACCTCGGCCCCGCGCATGTGGTCGGGCTGTCCATGGGCGGCTTCGCGACGCTGCATATGGGCCTGCGCCACCCCCACCTGGCCCGCAGCCTGGTGGCCGCCGGCGTCGGCTATGGCGCAGCACCCGGCAAGATGGCGCAGTTCCATGCCGAGACGGACGCCGCCATCGCGCGCATCCGCAAGGAAACCATGGCCGTCTTCGGCCAGACCTATGGCCGCGGCCCGACGCGCCTGGTGTTCGAGGAGAAGGACCCGCGCGGCTACGCCGAATTCGTCCAGCAGCTTTGCGAACATTCCACCGAAGGCTCGGCGCTGACGATGAATGGCGTGCAGCGCCGCCGCCCGAACCTGTTCGACCTGAAGGACGGCTTCAGCCAGATGGCAGTCCCGACCCTGGTCATCGCCGGCGATGAGGACGACCCGACGCTGGAAGCCTCGATCTACCTGAAGCGCACCATCCCGAGCAGCGCGCTGCTCGTGATGCCGAAATGCGGCCACACGATGAACCTGGAAGACCCCGACGCCTTCAACCGCGCGGTGCTGGATTTCGTGACCCAGGTGGATGGCGGCAGCTGGCGCAACCGCATCCCGGCGAGCCTCGCCGGCGGGATCATCGCGGCCGCGGAGAAGTAGCCGCGCGCCGCATCACGGCGGCCACTGGGGTCCAAGCCAAATCAGACCCGAGGCGGATGGCCGAGGACGGCGTTGCAGGCCGCAAGGAAGGTCGCGCCGCCGATGCGTGCTCCATCGGCAAGCGGCCTGACGCCGCGAATGCCGCGCGGGACCGGCCAGGCGCCCGGTGGATGATTGGGTTTGGACCCTAGGCCATCGCCCCCGATGCTTCGGGGGCCGGGGAGGGCGGTGCCCTCCCCGGTATCGTTCACATCCGCACCCGATCCGCCGCCGCCGCCTTCAGCGGCGCGTCCCAGATCACCTGCGCCGGCGTGACCGGGCGGGACAGGCGGTTCATGCCGCGCAGCTGGTCGATCGCGAGCTGGACATTCGCGACCGTGTCCGCGGTCAGATTCAGCCGGTGATCCACCTTGGTCATCAGTTCGGCCACCAGACCGCGATCCTGGCGCAGGAAGCGCGCCACGTTCTGCACCGCCTGGTCGCGATTGGCCGCGATCAGGTCGGTCGCCTGGATCATCGAACGCAGGAAGCGCTGCGTCGCCTCGCCGTTCTGCTCGACCCAGCCCTTGTTCATGTAGATCAGGTTGCGGATGACCTGGATGTTCTCGTTCGTCACCAGGATCCGGGAATTCGACACGGCGCGCGTCCCGCGCGTCATCCAGGGTTCCCACACCGCATAGGCGTCGATGTTGCCACGCTCCAGCGCGGCCACCATCTCGGGCGCTTCCACATTGACGATGGTGTAGTCGGCCGCGTTGAGGTTCATGCGCGAGACGACCGAAAGCCAGAAGGTCTCGCTGCCCGTGCCGCGGGCGACGCCGATCCGCTTGCCCTTGAGACCGTCCATGCTGGTGATGTTGCGCGCGACGATGCCGAGCCAGCGGAGCAGCGCGACGCCTTCCGCCACCACGACGACATTCGGATCCACGAGGTTGGCCGACACGCCCGCCTGCTCGGCGCCATAGGCAGCATTGATCTGGTTGCCAACCAGGAAGGCGATCATCGCCGAGCCCGATGGGCCGGTGTTGACCGTCACGTCGAGGCCGTTGCGCTCGAAGATGCCGCTTTCCTTCGCGACGTAGAACTGCGCAAAGGACGGATCGACGCCCGTCGCGATAGTCATGCGGATGCGCGCCCCTTGGGCGAAGGCGGGCAGCGGCAGCGCGGCGGCGGCGGCGGTTGCAATCAGATGGCGACGCAGCATGGTCTCGTTCTCCCTTTTGGTCACATGGTCGGGTTGAAGCGACCCGCGAAGGCGCGGATCAGCAGGCGGAAGACGCGGTCGGTGAGGAATCCCAGCAGGCCGAGCGAGATCAGCGCGACGAAGATGTCCTCGATCTGCATGAACAGCCGGGCATCCCACAGCAGCTTGCCGAGCCCGTCATTCGACGCCACCAGCTCGGCCGCAACGATCGTGACGAAGGCATTCGCCATCGCCAGACGCATCCCGGTCAGGATGTAGGGGACCGTCGCCGGCAGCGCGACGAGCGCGAAGATCTGCAGCTTGTTCGCGCCCATCGATTGCGCCGCGCGGATCTTGTCCCGTCCCACGGCGCCAACGCCGGCGGCGGTCGCGATGATCACGACGAAGACGGTCGTGTAGGCGATCAGGAAGACCTTGCTCTCCTCCCCGATCCCGAACCAGATCACGGCAACCGTGATCATCGCGACGGCCGGGATGAAGCGGAAGAATTCCGTCCAGGGTTCCAGCAGCAGCCGAACCGGCCGGAAGCTGCCGATCGCGAGGCCCACCGGGATGCCGATCGCGCTGCCCAGCAGGAAGCCCTGCAGGATGCGGCGCATGCTGGCCACGATCTGTTCCTGGAGGATGTTGTCCTCGATCAGCACCCAGCCGCGCTCAAGGACCGGCCAGGGGGATGGGAACAGCACCGACTTCACCACGAACACCGCGGCCAGGTGCCAGATGAGGAACAAAAGGCCGAATCCGGCGAGGTAGCCGAGGACCGTGGCGGTGCGGCTAGTGGGCACCATGGATCTCCTCGTGGATCAGGGCGTGCACGTCCCGGAAGACGCGCATGAAGCCGTCGGAGGTACGGTCTCGCGGGAAGGGCAGGTCCACCGGCACCACCGCCTTCAGCGTGCCGCCCGGTCCGCGCTTCATCACACCGACCCGGGTGGCGAGCGCGCAGGCTTCCTCGATGTCGTGGGTGATGAACAGCGCGGTCTTCTTCGTCTCGCCCCAGATTCGGGACAGCTCACCCTGCAGCACTGCGCGGGTCATCGCATCCAGCGCGCCGAAGGGCTCGTCCATCAGCAGGATGCGCGGATCGCTGGCGAGCGCGCGGGCGATCTGGATGCGCTGCTTCATCCCACCCGAAAGCTCCGACGGGTGCTTCGCGCCCTGGCCCGCCAGTCCGACCAATTGCAGGAAGCGCTCGGCCGTGCGGCGGCGCTCGGCCTTCGGGACGCCGCGCAGCCGCAGCCCGAAGCCGATATTGTCGAGGGCCGTCAGCCAGTCATACAGGCTTTCATGCCCCTGGAAGACCACGCCGCGATCGGCGCCGGGGCGCGTCACCGGCTTGCCATCCAGCAGGATCCGGCCACTCGTCGGCGCCTCGAAACCGGCCAGCATGTTGAGAACTGTCGTCTTCCCGCAGCCGGAGGTGCCGAGCAGGCAGAAGAACTCCCCCTCCTCCAACGAGAGAGAGAAGTCCTTAACCGCTTCCCAATCGCCCGTACGGCTACGAAATATTTTTCCAACCTGCTCCAGGGTAACGAACGCCATCCAAGTCCCCCTTACCCTATTCTGAGACATTTACGTGCGCGGCTCGGTTCCGGCAACCCGGCTTCACGCCCCTTGCTACCGGGACTAGAAGGATCGGGGGTCAGGAGGAGGCAGGACGTATGATGCTCGCGGGCAAGGTGGCGGTCGTCACCGGCGCGGGTGGCGGCATCGGGCGCGAGATCGCGCTGGCGATGGCGCTGGCCGGCGCGAAGGTCGTCGTTAACGATATCGGCGCGAGCCTCACCGGCCAGGGGCCGACCAGCGCGACGCCGGGCGAACAGACCGTCGCCATAATCGCCCAGCGCGGTGGCGAAGCGGTGCTGAACACCGACAGCGTGTCCGAATGGGCGAACGCGCAGCGCATCGTGCAGACCGCGCTGGATGCCTTCGGCCGGATCGACATCGTGGTCAACAACGCCGGCATCCTGCGTGACCAGATCTTCCACAAGATGGCGATCGAGGACTGGAAGGCGGTCATCGACGTCCACCTCAACGGGTCCTTCTACGTCTCCCGCGCCGCGGCCGAGCACTTTCGGAAGCAAGGCAGCGGCGCTTATGTCCACATGACCTCGACCTCTGGCCTGATCGGCAATTTCGGACAGGCGAATTACAGCGCGGCCAAGCTCGGCATCGCGGCACTCTCGAAAAGCATCGCGCTCGACATGCAGCGATTCGGCGTGCGGTCGAACTGCATCGCGCCCTTCGCGTGGTCGCGCATGACCAGCTCCATCCCGGCCGAGACGGAGGCCGAGAAGGCGCGCGTCGCGCGGCTGCAGCAGATGACGCCGGACAAGAACGCGCCGCTGGCGGTGTTCCTCGCCTCCGACGCGGCGAAGGACGTGACCGGCCAGATCTTCGCCGCCCGCCACAACGAATTGTTCGTCTTCAGCCAGCCCCGCCCCGTCCGCAGCGCGCATCGCGCCGAAGGCTGGACGCCCGAGACGATCGCGGAGACAGCGATGCCCGCGCTGAAATCGGGCTTCCTGCCGCTCGACCGCAGCGCCGACGTGTTCTGCTGGGATCCCATCTGATGCATTTCGGACTGACGGAAGAACAGGTCGCCTTCCAGGACAGCGTGCGCCGCTTCGCGGAGACGCATCTGGCGAAGGATGCGCTGGCGCGCGCGCATGACGAACGCTTCCCCTGGGATGTCGCGAAGCTGATGGCCGAAAATGGCCTGTTCGGAATCATGCTGCCCGAGGAAGATGGCGGCCAGGGCGGCACGCTGTTCGATGCAGTGCTGGCGATGGAACAGATCGCCTATGTCTGCCCGCGCAGCGCCGATGTGCTGCAGGCCGGCAATTTCGGCGCCTTCCGCACCTTCGCCGAATACGCGACGCCGGCGCAGAAGGAGAAGTATTTCGGCCCGCTGCTGCGCGGCGAGACCATCGCCGCCGTCGGCATGACCGAACCCGACGCAGGTTCTGCGCTGACCGACCTCAAGACCACGGCCACCAAGGACGGCAACGGCTTCCGGCTGAATGGCGGCAAGGTCTTCACCTCGAACACCGAGGACGCGAACGTCTTCGTCGTCTATTGCCGCTTCGGCCCCGGCGTGAGCGGCATCGGTAGCGTGATCGTGGAACGCGGGATGGAGGGTTTTCGGCTCGGCCAGCCCAGCCGCTACATGAATGGCGAGACGTGGTGCGCGCTGTATTTCGACAACGTCTTCATCCCGCCCGAGAATGTGCTGCTGGGCGAGGGCGGCTTCCGCAAGCAAATCGCGGGCTTCAACGTGGAACGCTGCGGCAACACCACCCGCGCGCTGGCGCTCGGCGAATACTGTTTTCGGCAGGCCAAGGCGCATGCCGAACAGCGCAAGCAGTTCGGCAAGGCGCTCGCGGAATTCCAGGGCCTGCAATGGAAATTCGCGGAGATGCGCGTCGCGCTGGATGCCGCGCAGCTTCTCCTATACCGCGCCGCCGTAGGCGCGGCGGATGGGTTGCCCGACGCGCAGCAGATCGCCATCGCGAAATACGCCTGCAACCAGGCGGGCTGGATGGCCGCGAATGAAGCGATGCAGGTCATGGGCGGCACCGGCTACAGCCAGGACCTGCTGATCGAGTATTGCGTACGCAAGACGCGCGGCTGGATGATCGCGGGCGGCAGTCTGGAGATGATGAAGAACCGCATCGCGGAAGGCGTCTTCGGGCGCAGCTTCCCGCAGCGCAACCCGAAGTGACCGCGCTGCCCAACGTGCTGTCCCAGGCGCTGCTCGATCCGCGCCGCGTGGCGCTCATCGGCGCCAGCGCTGATATGGCGCGCCTCACCGCGCGGCCGCAGCGCTATCTGCGCCGCCACGGCTTCCAGGGCGAGATCTTCCCGGTAAACCCTCGCGCGGCGGAGATCATGGGCGAACGCGCCTATGCCTCGCTCGACGACATTCCGGGCGCGATCGACTTCGCCTATATCCTGCTGGGCACTGACCAGGTGGAAGCGCAGATCGCCGTCTGTGCGGCCCGCGGCATCCCGGTCGCTTGCGTGCTGGCCGATGGCTTCGCGGAGGCCGGCCCTGAAGGTGCCGCGCTGCAGGCCCGCGTGCTGGCAGCGGCAAAGGCGGGCGGCGTCAGGCTGCTCGGGCCCAATTCGATGGGCGTGATCAACACCCATGCCCGCACCGCGCTGACCACCAACGCGGCCTTCGAAGCGGAATCGATCCCCGCCGGCCGTGTCGCGCTGGTCTCTCAATCGGGCTCCATGATGGGCGCGCTGCTGTCGCGCGGCGCGGCGCGCGGCCTGGGCTTCTCTCACCTCATCGGCACGGGCAACGAGGCCGATCTGACGACCGGGGAGATCGCGTCGCTGCTGCTCGACCGCCCCGAAGTCGATGTGGTCTGCCTGTTCATGGAAGCGATCCGCGCGCCGGGCGACCTCGCGGCCGCCGCGCGCAAGGCGCAGGACTGCGGCAAGCCGATTGTCGCGCTGAAGCTCGGCCGCAGCCCCTTCGGAGCGGAACTTGCCGCCAGCCACACCGGCGCGCTGGCCGGCGCCGATGCCGCCGCCGACGCCTTCTTCCGTGCCCATGGCATCCTGCGTGTGACGATGCTGGAGGCGCTGCTGGAATTGCCGCCGCTGCTCGTCGGCCGCCACCCGCCAGCTTCCACGCGCCGCGCCGTGGGCGTGATGACGACGACCGGCGGTGGCGGGGCGCTGGCGGTGGATGCGCTCGGCGTGCGCGGGATCGAGGCGCGGAAACCCGATGCCGTCGCCGCCGCGATGCTGGAGGCCGCGAAGCTGCCCAGCCATGCGCGGCTTCTCGACATGACGCTGGCCGGCACGAAGCCGGAGCGCGTGATGGCCGGCCTCGCCGCCCTGCGCGCGGCGGAGGATACGGACCTGGCGCTCTGCGTCGTCGGCTCCTCCGCGCAGTTCCGGCCGCATGATGCGGTGGCGGGTATCGTTGAAGGAGCGCGCATCGCGGGCAAGCCGGTCGCGGCCTTCCTCGCGCCGCAGGCGGAAGCCTCGCTACGCCTGCTGGCGGAGGCCGGCATCGCCGCTTTCCGCACGCCCGAAGGCGCGGCCGATGCTATCGCCGCCTATTGCGCCTGGCGTGCCCCGCGCCACGTCCAGGCGGCCGAGGCACCCGCCATCGCCGTCCCGGCCGCGCCGGATGAGGCCGATGCGCGCGCGCTGTTCGCGGCACTCGGCCTCGCCTCCGACTCCGTCGTGATGCAGGACACGGTGCCGGATGGGCTGCGCTATCCCGTCGCGGCGAAGATCCTCTCGCCCGATATCGCCCACAAGACTGAAGTGGGCGGCGTCGCGCTGAACATCGCGGATGCGGCGGCGCTGCGCGCCACCGCCGCCGCGATGCGCGCGCGCGTCGCGCAGGCCGCGCCAGATGCGCGCCTGACCGGCGTGCTGGTGCAGCCGATGGCCAAGGGGCTGGCGGAGGCGATCCTCGGCTTCCGCCGCGATCCCGAAGTGGGGCCGGTCGTGCTGCTCGGCGCGGGCGGCGTGCTGTCCGAACTGCATCGCGACATCGCGCTCCGCCTTGCGCCCGTGGACATCGAGGACGCACGCGCGATGATCGCGGAGGTGCGCGCGCTGACGCCGCTCACCGGTTGGCGCAACCTGCCGCGCGGCGATCTCGACGCGCTGGCGCAAGCGGTGGTCGCGGTCTCGCGCCTCGCGGGGCTGGATGCGGTGCGGGAAGCCGAGATCAATCCGCTGATCATCCATGCCGAAGGCGCGGGGGTGACGGTGGCCGATGCCTGGATCGTCCCGGCCTGACATGAGAGACCGTTTGAGAACACCGGACGGGTCGGTTCCGTGGGTCTTTTCCGCCCCTGCGGCGTCAGCGGACTTGCCGATGCAACCAGCATCGGCGGCGCCCGCTTCCTGGCAGGCGCGAAAAATCCCCTGCGGACCCTCCGCCGCCGACATTCTCAAACGATCTCTGAGAGGCTGACCGGATGGACGCCGAAGACCTGATCCGCGCCCGCTACGGCGCGCTGCCCTTCACCCCGGCCGAGGTGCCGCCGGCGCTCGGGCTGCTGCTGGATCGCCGCGTCACGCGGCGCTTCAAGCCGGATGCGGTGCCGGATGCGCTGCTCGATACCGTGCTGGCTGGCGCGCAATCCGCGCCGGCGAAATCCGACCTGCAGCAATATTCCATCCTCGTCACGCGGGATGCAGCGAAGATCGCAACCGTGGCGCACGCGATCGGCACCATGCCCTGGATCAAGGACGCGCCGGTCCTGTTGCTGTTCTGCGGCGATATCCGCCGCGGCCGGCAGGTGTGCGCGATCCATGGCCGCGCGCATGCCAATGACAGCAGCGACACCTTCCTCAACGCCAGCGCGGATGCGGCGCTGGCGATGGGCTTCTGCATCATGGCGGCGGAGACGGTGGGGCTCGGCACCTGCCCGATCTCCTATGTCCGCAATGATTTGGATTTGGTCGCGGAGCTGTTCGGCCTGCCGGAGGGCGTGTTTCCGCTCGCTGGCCTGACGCTCGGCTGGCCCGCCGCGCGCAACGCGACCTCGCCACGCCTGCCGCCCGCTGTGGTCGTGCATCGGGAGCGCTACGACGACAGCGCGCTAGCCGCTTCGCTGCCGGCCTATGACGCGCTGCGCCCACCCGGCAAGCCGCGCTACCCCGAGGTGCATGGCCCGAAGCCCGAAGGATGCAACTGGTCCGACAACGCCGCGCGGCAGCTTTCCGTGCCGGAACGTGCGACTTTCCGCGCCTGGCTGGCGACAAGGGGGATCAACCTTGGTTGACGCGGAGAAGCCCCTGGCGGGGCCGGATGGCGGCGCCGACAATCCCGGCGGCGCCGATCTGCGCCGCGCCGCACCGCGCACAACCGGCAAGCGTGCGGTCAAGCCGCGCCATGCGGCATCCCTGATCGTGTGGCGCCAGGCGCGTGGCGCGGAGCCCGAGATCCTGATGGGCATGCGTCACGCGAAGCACAAATTCATGCCGAGCATCCTGGTCTTCCCCGGCGGCCGCGTGGACCGCGCCGATCACGGCGTGAAGGCGCTGTCGGAACTGCGCCCTGAGACCGAGGCGCTGCTGCGCCATCGCGCCCCGCCCTCCCTCGCGCGGGCGCTGGGTGTCGCGGCGGTGCGCGAGCTGTTCGAGGAAACCGGGCTGCTGCTCGGCGCGCGCAAGGGCGAAAGGCTGTTCGCCGATCTGTCGGCGCTGGATTACCTGTGCCGCGCGGTCACGCCATCCTCCCGCGCCATGCGCTTCAACGCCCGCTTCCTCATCGCGCCGGCCGAGCGCGTGAGTGGCGAGATAGGCGGGTCCGGGGAGCTGGAGAAGCTCGCCTGGTATCCGCTGAGCCAGGCGCTCGACGCGCAGCTGGCCGACATCACCCGCAAGATGCTCGGCGAATTCGCTGGCTGGCTTGCGGTGCCGCCGGCGGATCGCGCGGCGCGGCCGAAGATCGTCTTCCGCGGCAATGACAACCGGCTGAGCGACGAGTAGCGAAGCGCGGTCCTACCGCGCCTCGAACGCATCCCCGTCGCGCGCGGCGGCCCCTTCGGCAGCCAGCTTGATGAGATGCGCGAGAAGGCTGCGCGCGGCGGCGGGCACCAGCTTCGGGTCCAGCTCCGGCCCATAGACCGGCGGGACGAGCTCTGCCGCCGTCGCGCGACGCGCAGCCCGCAGCGCGTGGAACACCTTCGCCTCCCTCTCACGCCGGTGCGCGGCCAGGGCGGCGACGAAGGGCGCGGGGTTGGGCAGGGGCGGGCCGTGGCCGGGCAGGTAGAGCCGGTCGTCCCGCGCCGCGATCCGCGCGAGGGAGGCCATATAGGCCGCCATGTCGCCATCCGGCGGGCTGACGACAGTGGTGGACCAGCTCATCACATGGTCGGCGCTGAACAGGATGCCGGGCGCTGCCGCGTTCTCCAGTGCGAAGCACAGGTGGTTGGCGCAATGGCCCGGCGTGTGCAGCGCCGTCACGCGCCAGTCATCGCCTTCCACCGTCGCGCCATCGGGCAGGGCGATGTCGGGGCGGAAGGCGTGGTCGCCGCCTTCCCCGCCGGCATCCGGCGGCGTGACATGCGGGCCATGGCCGAAGGTGACGGCACCCGTCGCCGCCACCAGCGCGGCGGCACCGGGCGAATGGTCGCGATGCGTGTGGCTGACCAGGATGCGCGTGATTCGCTGCCCCGCCGTCGCGCGCAGGATCGCCGCCAGATGCGCTTCATCCGCAGGGCCGGGATCCAGCACCGCGACCTCTCCCCGGCCGATCAGGTAGGTGTTGGTGCCACGGAAGGTGAAGGGGCCGGGATTGGCGCAGAGGATGCGCCGGAGGCCGGGTGCTATGTCCTGCACCTCGCCATGCGGCAGCGGGTCGTCGCGGAGGAAGGGAATACTCATTCGCCACGTCTCCGGCGCAGGATTTCTCGGTGCAGGATGTAGAGGCTCGCCACCACGATCAATGCGGCGCCCACCACGGTGAGCAGGCCCGGCACATCGCCGAATGCGATCCAGCCGAACAGGATCGCCCAGAGCAGCGACGAGAAGGAATAAGGCGCCAGCGCCGAGACCTGCGCGCTGGCCCAGGCTTCCGTCAACATCACCTGCGCCATGCCCCCCAGCACGCCGATCACCAGCAGCAGCCCCAGTTCTTGCCAGTTCGGCGTCACCCAGACGAAGGGCAGTAGCACGGCGGCGAAGGCGGTCATCAGCAGCGATTGCCACAGCGTGATGGTGGTCGAGGCCTCGGTGGCCGAGAGGTTGCGGACCAGCATCGTGGTCCCGGCCGAGAAGACGCCATGCGCCAGCGCCACCGCCATGCCGAGCTGCGCGGTCGCGTCCAGCGTGCCGGAAAAGGCGCCCTGGCCGAGCGCGATCACCAGGATGCCCGCAAAGCCCAGCAGCACCGCCCCACCGCGATGGAGGCCGACCTTCTCGCCGAGGAAGGGAATGGACAGCAGCGTCACGAACAGCGGCGTGGTGTTCGTCAGCGCCTGCTGCTCGGCCAGCGGCAGCAGCAACAGCGCGTAGAAGGAGCAGGCCTGCGCCGCAGTGCCTGTGCAGGCGCGCAGGAAATGGCCCGGAAAGCGCTTGGTACGCAGCGCCGCGACGAAGCCCACGCCGCGCCGCGTGCGCGCGACCACCAACAGCACCACCGGCACCGCCAGCGCGCTCCGGAAGAACATGATCTCGACCACCGGGATGCGGTCGCCAAGCAGCTTGATCAGCGCGCTCATCAGCGTGAACAGCGCGCAGGCCCCCAGCATCAGCAGCACGCCGCGCCGCATGTCGTGGCGCAGCGGCATCAGGCGCCGTCCCGCCTGGCTGCCGCCCGCCGCAGGCGTTCTCGGTGCAGATTGTAGAGCCCGGCCGCGATGACCAGCGTCGCCCCGAACACGGTGAGCCAGGAGGGCAGCTCGGACCAGATCAGGAAGCCCAGGAGCCCGCCCCAGACCAGCGTGGTGTATTCGAAGGGCGCGAGCACCGAGACGGGCGCGATGGCGAAGGCGCGCGCGAACAGGAAATGCGCCGCCCCGTTCGCGAGGCCGAGGAAGGCGAGCGCGACGATCACGTCGCCCGACGGCACCAGCCCGCCAATGGGCGGGAAGACCGGCAGCATCAGCAGCCCCATCGGCACATGCGCGAAGAGCAGCCAGAAGGCGATGGCCTGCGGCGTGTCCGTGGCCGCCAGCACGCGCGTCCAGATCCGCGTCACCGCCAGTACGGCCGCGCTGGCCAGTACCATTGCCGATTCCCAGCGCCACAACTCGCTGCCCGGTTGCAGCATGACCATCACGCCGAGGAAGCCGACCATCGTGCTGGTCATGCGCCGCCAGCCGACGCGTTCGCCCAGCAGCGGGATGGCCAGCAGCGTCATCATCAGCGGCGCCACGGCCACCAGCGCATAGCTGTCGGCCAGGGGCATGCCGTTGAACCAGGCCAGGTAGAAGGCCGCGCTGACCCCGCAATGCAGGACGGAGCGCAAGGTCAGCAGCGGCAGGCGGTGCGGCACTAGCCCCTGGCCGCGCGCCAGCAGCGCGATCGCCAGCATGCCGAATACGCCGCGCCAAATCATCGCGACCGCGACGCCCACTTCCGGCACCGCCCATTTCACCGCCGCATCGGCAAGGGACACCACCGCATAGCCGGCCAGGATGATGCCGATGCCGTGCAGCGTGTCCTGCCGCAGCGGCAGGGCGCGGCGTTGTCGGTCAGGCACTCGGGGGGACCAGCTCGGCCTCTGCCTGCATGCAGGTTGCGCCCGTGTCGTCGCGGGTCTCGAGCGCGACCTTCATGCCGTCCTGCCGCGCCAGCACATCCAGCGTGCGCCCGTCGAAGCAGGGGCGCTTGCCGCGGAAGGCGAAGCGCGCCCGCCGCAGGCCCGGCGCCGTCTCCTGCGCGAGCGCCGCCATCAGCGTCGCCTGCAGCGGCCCGTGCACGACCAGGCCCGGATAGCCCTCGGCCCCGGTGACATAGGGGTGGTCGTAGTGGATGCGGTGCCCGTTGCCGGTCAGGGCCGAATAGCGGAACAGCATCACGGGGTCGGGGATCACCTGGCGTGTGGCGGCATCGGGCCAGGCGGGCGCGGGTTCTGCCGCCTTCACGGCCGCGCCTTCCGCGCCGCGATAGACGATGTCCTGTTCTTCCTCGATCGCGATTCCGCGCGGGCCTTCGACCACATGCTTCACCGTGACGAAGACCAGCCGGCCGGACCCGCCCGCCTTCTCCGCCACCGAGAGGATGGTGCTGGTCCGCCGCACCTGGTCGCCGGCCTGCAGCGGGACCCCGGTGAAGCCGACGCGCCCGCCCGCCCACATGCGCCGCGGCAGGTCGTGCACCGGCGGCAGAAAGCCGCCGCGCTTCGGATGGCCATCCGGGCCGATGCCCTCCGGCATTACCCAGTCCTGGAACAGCATCCAGTGCCAGAGCGGCGGCAGGATCTCGGGCTGCGGCAGGCCGAGGGTTGCGGCCATGCCGCGGACGAGGCGGTCATCCAGCCGATCGTCGCGCTGCTCGGTGCGGCCGACATAGGCGTCGTGTGTCATCAATCCTCGCGCAGGTAGAGAAGGTAGCTGTCCATGTGGACGATACGGCTGTAGCGCCGCCACGTCTCGGCAAAGGCCGGGTGGCGGGAGAAATAGGCGACCGGGTCGAATTCCTCCGCGCCGCAGCGCGGGATGCCCGATCGCTTCGCCACCAGCACCCCGGCGGGGGGGGCGCGGGCGAAATCCTCGGCGACGGTGCGATAGACCAGGAATTCCGGGCGGCTCATCTCCCAGGTGTCGCGGTAGCGCGGCGCGCCTTCGGGGCAGTCGGGGTAGGCGCCGATCAGCAGCCAGAGGTTCATGAAGCGTAGCGTGGACCGTGCCCGGGCGTAGTTCAGCGCCGGATAGACCGGGAAGATGTCGGGCGACAGCACCAGCAGCCTTTCCCCCGCCACCTCGCGGCGCAGGGTGGTGGCGATCTGCCCGTCGCGGAGCTGGAAGTACCAGATCTGCCGCCATGGGCTCTCGCCCCGCAGATGCAGCGCCGTGACCACCAGCGCGGCAGCGAGCGCGAGGCCCGGCGCCGCGGCGGCGGCCCGCCCGGGCGGCAGCGCCTTATCCAGCCAGCGTGCCGCCAGCAGCCCGGCGAGCAGCGCGCTCGCCATCGCCATCGGCACGACATGGTAGCTCCAGCCCTTGTGCTGCACCCAGGCCGAGAGGAAGCCGCCCAGCGCCACGGCCAGCAGGGCCTGCGCCGGTGCGCCCGCCGCCTTCCGCACCGCCAGCGGCACGAGCACCAGCAGCACAGCCAGCGCGGCCCCAAACAACTCGCCAAGCAGCACATCCATCAGTCCGAAGCCGCCGGTATCGAGGTAGAAGCCCAGCACCAGCGGTATGACGAAATTGAAGTAATCCGCGAAGAAGACCGGAATGGCGGCGAGGTAGGTGAGCCACAGCGCCGCCATACCCCAGGGCAACGGATCGCGCAGCGCAGCCCGCGGCCCGCGCCGCAGCAGCACCAGCGCCTCCACCAGCAGCGGCACGCCGAGGAAATGCGGCTTCAGCGCGAAGCCGAGTGCTGCGGCCAACGTCACCGCCCAGGCCAGCCGACGCGGCGTCGCCAGCCCCTCGATCCGGCGGGCGGCGAGGAATGCGTAGGGAATGGCGAAGAGCGCCATGAGGTGTTCGCGCTGGCCCACATCATAGGCCGCCACGACGCAGGCCAGCGGCACGAGCGCATCCAGCACTGCGCGTTCGACCGGGCCCTCTGCGCGGTCGCGGCGCAGCCGCTGTGTCATCCGCCAGGCCGCCAGGCAGCACAGCAGCACGCAGAGCAGCAGCGCCTGCACCCCGCTGATCCCCGTCGCCCGGGCCAGCAGGGCCGGAATGGCGGTCAGCACGAAGATCAGGGGCGGGTTGACGTCGATCAGGTCGCGATAGAGCCGGTCACCCGCGACCCAGCGCTCGGCGAAGTTCAGGATGGCCGCGACATCGTGGTTGAGCGGCGGGGCGAGCGCCATCAGCAGGAAGGCCACCGCCGGCGCCAGCGCCAGCAGCCGCAGCACGCGCGCGCGGAGGCCGGGCAGCGCCAGCGTGGTGGCGGCCTGGGGCAGGGGAAGGGCCATGGCGGCGGAGGCCGCTTGCGGTGCGGCGTCCCCGGGCGCGGGAAGGGGGTGCGACGTTTTCATCCTGGGCCTGACGGCAACCCCCATATCCTCGGGGCGCGCGACGGCGGCGGCAAGGGCGGCGGCGACAGGGAAAGCGCCGGAAGGGGGCCGATCATGGCATGCCTGCCGCGCCCCGGCCGCGTCCCTGCCTTGCCCTTGCCATGGCCGGACGGCACAAGACGCATGTGGAACGCGCTGAATACGACCTGATGGATGCGGCCGAGGACGGCATGTGGTGGTATCGTGCCGCCCATGCCCGGATTCTCGATGCCCTGCGAGAGCGGCCCGGCCCGGGCGGCAAGCTGCTCGATGCCGGCTGCGGCACCGGCGGGCTGCTGCGGCGGCTGCGCGTCGACATGCCGGCGCTCGAGGCCGTGGGGCTCGACTACCTGGCCGATGCGGCGCGGCGGGCGGCAGCGAAGTCGGGCCGGCCGGTGACGGCGGGCGATGCGAATGGCCTGCCCTTCCCCGAAGCGAGCTTCGGCGCCGCCATCAGCATCGACGTGATTTGCCACGCCAGCGTCACGCCCGAACGGGCGCTGGCGGAGCTGCACCGCGTGCTGCGGCCCGGCGGCACGCTGGTGCTGAACCTGCCGGCCTATGAATGGATGCGGAGCGCGCATGATATCCGCGTGCACAATGCCCGCCGCTTCACCCGCGGCGGCGCCGCGCGGCTGCTGAAGGCGGCTGGCTTCGCCGCCATCGAGGGGCGCTACTGGAACGGCCTGCTGCTGCCGCTGATGGCGCTGCAGCGGAAGGTATTGAGCCGCGGGCCGGATGCGCCCTCTGACGTCACCGAATTCCCGCCCTGGGTCGATGCGGTGCTGCATGGCGTGTCGGACGCCGAACGGCGCCTGGCGCGCCTCGGCCTCAGGATCCCCGCCGGCGGGTCCGTGCTGATGCTGGCAACGCGCCCGTGATGGAGACGCCCGACGTGACCGAGATCCAAGGCCCACCGCAAGCCCCGGTCGGCCTGTCCATCGTGGTGCCGGTCTATCGCGGCGCCGCGACGGTCGGCGCGCTGGTCGCCGCCCTGTCCGCGCTGCGGCCGGAAGGCGGGCTTGAGATCATCCTGGTCAATGACGGCAGCCCCGACAATTCGGGCGATGTCTGCCGGGCCCTGCTGCCGACCGCGACGGTGCCGCTGACCTATATCGAACATGCCCGCAACTTCGGCGAGCACAATGCGGTGATGACCGGGCTGCGCCATGCGCGCGGGGCTTATGTCATCACCATGGACGACGACCTCCAGAACCCGCCGGAGGAGGTCGTGAAGCTCTATGACCATGCGCGGCTGGGCGGCTGGGATGTGGTCTATACGCGCTACGCCAAGAAGGAACATGAAGGCTGGCGCAACCTCGGCAGCCGCTTTGCCAACGGCGTCGCCGACATGCTGCTGGACAAGCCGAAGGGGCTCTACCTGTCGTCCTTCCGCTGCATGTCGGCGCTGGCGGTGCGGCAGGTCACCCATTATCGCGGCCCCTATCCTTACGTGGACGGGCTGCTGATGCAGGTGACCCAGCGGCTCGACAGCATCGAGGTGAAGCACCTGCCGCGTGCCGAGGGGCGCAGCAACTACACGCTGAAGCGGCTGGTGCTGCTGTGGCTGAACCTCGCGACCAATTTCTCTGTCCTGCCGCTGCGGCTGGCGATCGTGGCCGGTGTCGCGATGGGCATCCTCGGCATTCTCGGCGCGCTGCTGGTGATCGTGGAGGCGCTGATCGGCGCAACACCGTCCGGCTGGGCGTCGATGATGACGGTGACGCTGCTGATCGCGGGGGTGCAGTTCCTGATCCTCGGCGTGCTTGGCGAATATGTCGGCCGCGCCTTCCTATCGGCCAATGGCAAGCCGCAGGGCGTGGTGCGCGAGGTGCGCGGTCCGGCCGCGCGGGATGCGACCGTACCGACGGCCCCGGACTACGCTCGGTCGCAGGCCGCCGAATGACCCTCGCCTGGGTCGTGCTGGCCGCCGCGATCACCACGTCGCTGGTCGGGCAGATCCTGCTGAAGGCGGGCGCCTCGGGCTCGGTCGCGGCTTCGGCCGGGTTCATCGACCAGCTGTTCCGCTGGCAGACCATCATCGGCCTTGGCTGCTATGGCGGCGCCGCGCTGCTCTACATCGTCGCGCTGCGGAAGATCCCGATGAGCATCGCGCTGCCCTGCACCGCCGCGAGCTATGTGGTGATCGCGGTGATCGGCTGGGCGGTGTTCGGCGAGGCGCTCGGCGTGCAGAAGATGCTGGCGATCGGCTTGATCAGCCTCGGCGTGGTGCTGCTCGCGACGACGGTGTGAGAACTCCCCACAAAACCGCTTCGCGGTTTTGTGGGGGCCCCGGCCTTTCGTGCTGCTCCTGCGGGGGCCCGCTGCGTTGCCGCGGCACAGCCGCGGCGCCGCCCGATGCCCGGCGTCAGCGCGCCGGTAGGTGGTTCGCCAGGAACCGCGCGGCTTCCTCGAAGGCGCCGGCCTGGCCGAGTTCGTTATGGCCGGCCAGCGGCGCCTCCCACAGCTGCACCGGGGCGCGGGCGGCGGCGGCCAGCTCGCGGCCCATGGCGGGCGGGACCAGCATGTCGCGCGCGCCCTGCAGCACGAGCACCGGCGCCACCACCTGCGGCATCAGCGCCAGGCTGTCATAGCGGTCCCGCAGCAGCAGCCCGGATGGCAGCACCGGGTAGTGCTGCCGCGCCAGCGCCAGCAGGCTGGTATAGGGCGATTCCAGGATCACCGCCGCCAGCGCGCTGGGCTGTTCCGCCGCCAGCCGGATCGCGGGCCCGGTGCCGAGCGATTCGCCCCACAGCACGATCCGCGCCGCCGGCACGCTGGCCTCCTGCAAGGCGCGCAGCCCTGCCCGCGCATCCTCCGCCAGCCCCGCTTCGCTCGGCTGGCCCGGATTGCCGCCATAGCCGCGCCACTGCACGACCAGCGCGCCCCATCCCAGCTGCTCGAAGCGCCGCAGGCGATCGGCGCGATAGGCCAGCGATCCGCCATTGCCGTGCAGATAGAGCAGCACCGGCGCATCCGCGTGTCCGGCCGGCAGGCTCCAGGCGAGAATGTCGAGCCCATCCCCCGTTCGCAGCCGCGTCTCCGCCACGCGCTCCAGGCCGAGCAGGGCGGGGGGCGGCGGCGGCGTCGGATCGGGGAAGTAGATCAGCCGGTCCTGGAACGCCCAGAGCGCGGCGCCCAGCCCGCCCAGCGTCACGACGAGGCCGAGTGCGGCGCCGAGGATGGACACCTCACTCCCGATCTCGCGGCCCCGGCGCCAGCACCTCGCGCTTGCCGACATGGTTGGCGGCGCCGACCACGCCCTGCTTTTCCATCTGCTCGATCAGCTTCGCGGCCTTGTTGTAGCCGATGCCGAGGTGACGCTGGACGAAGCTGGTGCTCGCCTTGCCTTCCCGCGTCACCAGTTCCACCGCCTGGTCGTAGAGCGAGGCCTCGCCATCCGTGTTGCCGCCCAGCATCCCGGCGATGGCGGCGGCGTCGCCATCCTCGTCCTCGGTCTCGGTGACTTCTTCGATGTAGGACGGCTCACCCTGGCTGCGCAGGAAGGCCACGATCTCCTCCACCTCGAGGTCCGAGACGAAGGGGCCGTGCACGCGGCTGATCCGCCCGCCGCCGGCCATGTGCAGCATGTCGCCCTGGCCCAGCAGCTGTTCCGCGCCCTGTTCGCCGAGGATGGTGCGGCTGTCGATCTTCGACGTCACCTGGAAAGAGATACGGGTCGGGAAGTTCGCCTTGATGGTGCCGGTGATGACATCCACCGAAGGCCGTTGCGTCGCCATGATCACATGGATGCCCGCGGCACGCGCCATCTGCGCCAGGCGCTGCACCGCCGCCTCGATCTCCTTGCCCGCGACGAGCATGAGGTCCGCCATCTCGTCGATCACCACGACGATCATGGGCAGGGGTTCGAGGGTGAGCGGCTGGTCCTCGAAGAGCGGGCGGTTGGTGTCGGGGTCGAAGCCGACCTGCACGCGGCGCGTCATCACCTCGCCCTTCGCGCGGGCTGCCTGCACCTTGTCGTTGTAGCCGCCGATATTGCGGACGCCGAGCTGGCTCATAGCCTTGTAGCGCCGCTCCATCTCCCGCACCGTCCATTTCAGCGCGCCGATCGCCTTGCGCGGATCGGTCACGACGGGGGCGAGCAGATGCGGGATGCGGTCATAGACCGACAATTCCAGCATCTTCGGATCGATCATGATGAAGCGGCAGTCATCGGGGCTGAGGCGATACAGCAGCGACAGGATCATCGTGTTGATCGCCACCGACTTGCCCGAGCCGGTGGTGCCCGCGATCAGCAGATGCGGCATGCGCGCAAGGTCGGCGATCACCGGCGCCCCGCCGATATCCTTGCCGAGCGCGAGGTTCAGCCGGCCCGGATGCTTCACCCAATCCTCGGCCGCGAGAAGTTCCGAAAGCAGCACCGTCTCTCGCCGCGCATTCGGCAATTCGATGCCGATCACGTTGCGGCCCGGGACGGTGGCGATGCGGACGGCGGTCACGCTCATGCTGCGCGCGATGTCGTCGGCCAGCCCGATGACGCGGGCCGATTTGGTGCCCGGTGCCGGTTCCAGCTCATACAGCGTCACGACGGGGCCGGGCCTGATCTCCACGATCCGCCCGCGCACGCCGTAATCCTCCAGCACCGTCTCCAGCATCCGGGCATTGCCCTGCAACGCTTCCTCGCTCGGTCCCGCGACGCGCTTCACCGGCGGGCCGGTGAGAAGGTCGAGCGGCGGGAAGCGCCAGACATTCTCTGCCAGCGGCAGGCTGGCCTGGCGCGCCCCGGCGGCGGCGCGCGGCGGGGCGCTGCGCTCGGCCACGCGCGGGGCGGCCTGCTTGCGGGGCGTGGGCGCCGGCTCGGCGGCTTCCTCGGCTGCGGGCGGCGGCTCGCGCGTCACGATCGGGACGCCGAAGGACGGCTCCTTGCGGAAGGTGGTGGCCGGCGGCGGGGGCTCGCCGGCGGCCGCATCGGCGCGGCGCAGCACTTCCGCCAGCGGCACTGGTGCTTCGCGGCGGCGGCGGAGCGCGCCGGTCATGACGCGGAAGGGCCAGGCGAGGCCGCGCCCGGCCGCGGCCACGCCGCGCGCGAGCAGCCCGGAATGCCGCGCGCCCTCGACGGCGGCGGAGGAGACATAGCCCGCCCCGGTCGCCGCCGCCCGCCCCGCGCCGGAGGCTGCCGCGGCGGCGGCAGAGCCCGCCGCCCGCCCCGCCCGGCGCCAGTCGCCAAGGCTGAGCCCGAGCGCCACGAAGGCCAGCAGCGCGATGATCCCCCACAGGATCATATGCGTCAGCAAGGTGCCGATCGGCCCCAGGATCGATTCCAGCAGCGTCAGCACGCCATCGGCCAAAGGCGGCCCGGCCGCCCCCGCGGCGCCCGCCGGGCCGGGCATCTCCGCCGGCAGCGGCAGCAGCGCCAGCGCGGCGGCGGTCAGCGGCAGCGCCGCCAGCAGGCACGCCAGGCGGAGGGCGAAGGGCGAGAGCCCGCGATGCGTGGCCAGCCGCCAGGCCCAGGTCATCAGGCAGGCCACCGGCAGCCAGGCCGCGTAGCCCAGCGCCTGAAGCGCCACATCGGCCAGATGCGCGCCGACCGAGCCGGCGAGGTTCGTCGTCTCCCGCGCCGTGGCGGTGGACCATGAGGGGTCGGCCGGATCATAGCTGGCCAGCGCGACGATGCCGAACAGCCCAGCGCCAACCAGCACCAGCGCCGCCAGTTCCGACAGGCGACGGCGGATCGCCGCCTTGACGGCGGGGGAGGCGAAGCGGCGCCCGGCCGCGGCAAGGCGATCGCCCACCGCGCCCGGCCCCGCGTTGCGACCGTCAAGGGCGCGCGACATCGGGTGGTCCATCCTGAAGCACGGTGGCAGTTCTACACCGGAAGTCGTTCAGGATGCACGGTCTGCTTTCGCGGGGATGGGCAGCCCCCCCGCGCGTCCAGGTTCAGCGGATCAGGGCGTGGTCGATGCCGTGGATCACGCCGTTGGTGCAGGCGATGTCGCCCTGGACGACCCGGGCGGTGACGCCGCCGGGCGCGTTGATCGTGGCGGCCCTGTCCCCGCCTGCCGCCGCGATACTGAGCTGCGTGCCGGCGAAGCTCGTCAGCTGCACCCCCTGGGTCAGGGCTGCGGCCGGGATGCGCCCATTGACGATATGCGCCTGGATCGCCGCCGTCGCGAGCAAGGGATCGGCCGTCCGAGTGCCACCGGCCGGATCGCGCGGGAAGAGCCGGTCCACGATTTGCGGGTTGACCTGGTCGATAGCCGCGTTGGTCGGGGCGAAGATGGTGATGTTCTGCATCACGCGCAGCTCATTCACCATGTGGCTGTGCGTCACCGCATTCACCATGCGCGAGTATTCCGGCAGGCCGGCCAGGGTGTCGATGCAGTTGCGCTGCTGGGCCAGGGCGGCGCCTGGCAGGGCCAGCGCGGCCCCGAGGCCGGCGGCCAGGGTGAGGCTCGTCAGGGCAGAGGCTTGGCGGTGCATGAGGATCCCTCCTGTCTGGGCTGCCGGCCGTGCCGGGCAGCCTGCGTCGGCGTCCATGCCGTGGAGGGATAGTATTCCGTATACACAATGGGCGATGCAACCAGGTCGGACCTGCAATCTCCGTGAAGTCGCGCAGCTTTCCGCGATCCGGGGCGGGATGAGGCCCGGTGGGCGCTGTTCAAGCTTCCGTGGTCCGGCTGTCAGTCCGCCCGCGGCTTGTCCGTGCGGAGCCGCTTGACGCCGCTGCGGCGCGCCTTGCTGTCCAGGCGGCGTTCCTTCGCGGCGCGGCCCGGCTTCGTCGGCCGCCTCGGCGGCGGCGGGGGGGCCGCGGCGCGCGCGATCAGGTCCATCAGCTTCTCCCGCGCCTCGACGCGGTTGAGTTGCTGGCTGCGGTGGCGGCTGGCCTCGATCGTCAGCACGCCCTCGGCGTTAACCTTCCGCCCGGCCAGGCGCAGCAGCCGCGCCAGCAGCGCTTCCGGCAGGTTGGCGCGCGCCAGGTGCAGGCGCAGCAGCACCGCCGTCTCCACCTTGTTCACATGCTGCCCGCCAGGGCCGGAGGCACGGGTGAACTGTTCCTCCAGCGCCGCTTCGGGGATCTCGGGGATGGCCGCCATGGCGCAGCCCTTACGCGCCCCGGCCGCGCCGGGTCCAGCACGGCGTGCGGCCGCCGCGCCGCTGGGGCCCGGACGCAGGAAGGGCGCCGGGAGACATCCCGGCGCCCTGTCCCATTCAGGCCCGGCGGCGCCTTTTGCGCGCCGCCGGGCGGTCAGGCGCAGGCGTCAGCCGATGCGCTCACCATGCTGGGCGACGTCGAGGCCCTCGCGCTCTTCCTCCTCGGTCACGCGCAGGCCGACGACCACATCCACGATCTTCAGCAGCACCCATGTGCCGACGGCGGTGTAGGCCATGGTCAGCAGCACCGACTTGATCTGGATCCAGACCATGCCCGGGTTGCCGTAAAGCAGGCCCGAATAGGCGATCGCGCCTTCGGCGTCGTCGGTCTTGTAGAGCATGCCATAGGCGAAGACGCCGGTGAGGATCGCGCCCACGATGCCGCCCAGGCCGTGCACATAGAACACGTCCAGGCTGTCATCGATGCCGAGCATCTTCTTGAGGCCCGTCGCGCCCCAGAAGCAGATCACGCCCGCCAGCAGGCCGATGGCCAGCGCCGCGCCGGGGAACACCCAGCCCGAGGCCGGCGTGATGGCAACCAGACCCGCCACCGCGCCCGAGATCAGGCCGAGCACGCTGGGCTTGCCCTTGGCCATCCACTCCGCGAGCATCCAGGCGATGGCGCCGGCCGCGCAGGCGATCTGCGTGACCAGCATCGCCATGCCCGCGCGCGCACCCGCGCCGCCGGCCGAACCCGCATTGAAGCCGAACCAGCCCACCCACAGCAGCGCCGCGCCTATGACCGCGAGGCCGAGGTTGTGGGGGGACATGTTCTCGCTGCCGTAGCCGACGCGCTTGCCCAGCACGATCGCCGCCACCAGGCCCGCGACGCCCGCATTGATGTGCACCACCGTGCCGCCCGCGAAGTCCAGCGCGCCCCAGGCCCAGATGATGCCGCTCGGGTGCCACACCCAATGCGCGATGGGGCTGTAGATCAGCACCGACCAGAGCACGACAAAGAGGCAGAGCGCGGAGAACTTCATCCGGTCCGCCACCGCGCCGGTGATCAGCGCCGCGGTGATGATGGCGAAGGTCATCTGGAAGATGACGAACACCGTCTCGGGGATGGTGAAGGCCGTCTCGCCCTCGGTGCCCGGGCCGAGCACGAAGGGCTTGTCCCAGGCGATCCCGCTCAGCAACACCTTGGAGAAGTCGCCGACCCACAGCCCGCCATTGCCGAAGGCCAGCGAATAGCCGACCACCATCCAGACGATGGAGACGATGGCGCAGATGGCGAAGGACTGCGCCATGGTGGCCAGGACGGACTTCTTCCGCACCATGCCGGCGTAGAACAGCGCAACACCCGGCACCGTCATCATCAGCACCAGCGCGACGCTGGTCAGCATCCAGGCCGTGTCGCCGGTGTCGATCTTGGCTTCATCCGCCGCGAAGGCGGCACCCGCCACCAGCATCGCAGGTATCGCGATCAGCGCGGCGCGCAGAAATGTCGAGCCCTCATGCGCCGGGCGCCCGCGTCGTGCCGCAGGCGCGCTTACGCTCGACGGGCTTGGCTCGCGGCACGTGCCGCGGGCCGCATTCGCGGCCTCGGCCGGCTGCGCCAGCCGCAAGTCGTGCATCCTCATTCCCGTCATCCCTTTTTTCTGTTGAGGACCGCGCGCTTCACAGCGCCGAGTCGTCGGTTTCGCCGGTGCGGATGCGGAGCGCGCGCTCCATGTCCAGCACGAAGATCTTCCCGTCGCCGATCTTGCCGGTGCGCGCCGCGCCCGCGATCGCCTCGACCACGGCGTCCACCATCTCGGCGGGCACCGCGACCTCGATCTTCAGCTTCGGAAGGAAGCTCACATGGTATTCGGCACCGCGGTAGATTTCGGTCTGGCCCTTCTGCCGGCCGAACCCCTTCACCTCGGTCACCGTGAGGCCCTGCACGCCGAGCGGGGTGAGCGCATCGCGCACCTCGTCCAGCTTGAAGGGCTTGATGATGGCCATCACAAGCTTCATCGCGCCGCTATCCCCTTTTCTGCCTTGGGCGGTATGGCCATCCCCTATCCAAGCGCCGTGCCAAGCGCCCGGAGCGCCGCGTGCCGCCGTGCAACAGCGTGGCGCGCGGGACTCACGGCAGCGCGATTTGCCTTCGCTGCCTAGATTTTAGGCAATTGCCTGCCCCTTGCCGAAACCCATTGGCGCAGCGACCTTTCCCACATGAGCGATCCCGTCCCCCTCGATGTCACCGCCTGCGTCATCGGCGCCGGCCCGGTCGGCGCCACCCTGGCCGCGACGCTGGCCGCCGCCGGCCTGTCCACCGCGGTGGTGGACCGCGCGCCCCTGCCGCCGATGGAGCTGCCGGAGTTCGACGGCCGCGCCTATGCGATCGCGCTGACCAGCCAGCGCCTGCTGGCCGCCGCCGGCATCTGGGACCGCCTGCCCAGCACCCCCCAGCCGATCCGCCGCATCCGCGTCGCCGATGGCCGCCCCGGGGAGCGCCCCTCCTCCCTCAAGCTCGATTTCGACGCGGAGGAGGTGGGCGACGGCGCTCCCTTCGGCTGGATGGTGGAGGCCAGGGCGCTGCGCGTCGCGCTCAATGCCTGCCTGCCGGCGCTGCCCAATCTGCACGCCTTCGCCCCCGCCAGCGCCGCCGTGACCCGCCACCCCGACCGCGCCGAGATCCGGATCGAGGGCGGTCCCCTGATCCGCGCCAAGCTCGTCATCGGGGCCGAGGGGCGCGAAAGCCCGCTCCGCGCCCAGGCCGGGATCGGCGTGACGCGCTGGGATTACGGCCAGGTCGGCATGGTCGGCGCCTTCGCGCATGCGCGCCCGCACCACGGCACCGCGCTCGAGATGTTCCTGCCCCACGGGCCCTTCGCGCAGCTGCCGCTGGCCGCCCCCGGCGGCTTCGGCCCGGCCGATCTGCCGCATGCCTCGGCTTATGTCTGGTCCGAGCGGACCACGCTCGCGCGGCGCTTCCTGGCGATGGACGATGCGGCCTTCGGGCGCGAATTGCAGCGGCGCCTCGGCGATCACCTCGGCACCATCCGCCCGATCGGGCGGCGCTGGTCCTATCCGCTGTCGGCGCTCTGGGCCGAGCGCTTCACGGCGGAGCGGCTGGCGCTGGTCGGCGATGCCGCGCATGGCATCCACCCCATCGCGGGGCAGGGGCTCAACCTCGGCTTCCGCGACGTCGCCGCGCTGGCCGAGGCGTTGGTCGAGGCCGTGGCGGCCGGCGAGGATCCGGGCAGCGCCGCCGTGCTGGCGCGCTACCAGGCCCGCGCGCGGCCCGACGCCATGCTGATGCTGGGCGCGACCCATGTGCTGGAGAAGCTGTTCGGCAATGATGTCGGCCCGGTCCGGCTGGCCCGCCGCCTCGGCATCGCCGCGGTGGACCGCATCCCCGCGCTGAAGCGCGCCTTCGCCGAGCGCGCGATGGGCATGCGGCCGGGCTTGGCCGGGCTGCTGGGCGGGCAGGGGCTGATGAAGCTGGGCTGAGCCCGCCCGACCAGCGGGAGCTCACATGGCCTTCAGGTGTTCCTGCAGGCGGGGCATCAGCTCCACCAGGTTGCAGGGGCGGTGGCGGCTGTCGAGCTGCCACAGAAGGATGTCGTCCCACGCATCCTTGCAGGCGCCGGTCGAGCCCGGCAGGGCGAACAGATAGGTCCCGCCCGCCACCCCGCCGATCGCCCGCGACTGGATCGTGGAGGTGCCGATCTTCTGGTAGCTGAGCATGCGGAACAGCTCGCCGAAGCCGGTGATCTCCTTCTCCAGCACCCGGGAGAAGGCCTCCGGCGTCACATCGCGGCCGGTGATGCCGGTGCCGCCGGTGGTTATCACGCAATCGACGTTCGGGTCCGCGATCCAGCGGCGCAGGATCGTCTCGATCAGGGCTGGCTCGTCCTTGCAGATCTCCCGCGCGGCAAGCCGATGGCCGGCCTTGCCGATCCGCTCCGCCAGCGTGTCGCCGCTGCGGTCGCTGGCCAGGTCGCGGGTGTCGGACACGGTCAGCACCGCGATGTTCACGGGCAGGAAGCTGCGGCTTTCGTCGATCGGCATGGCGGGGCTCCTCAGCGCCGGTTGGCCCTGGGCGGCATCCATTGCGCCACATCCTCGACCCCGGCAAAGCGGGGGAACTGGCCGGCCGCCAGCGCATCGAGGCTGGGCGCCGGCAGGCCGAGGCGCGCGGCGTAGATCCAGGAATAGGCCAGGACGCGTTGCACGAAGCTGCGGGTCTCGATCACCGGGATGCTTTCGATGAACAGGAAGGGGTCGCCGTCATGGCGCACCCCCGGTTGCCACCGCGCCAGGTTGCCGGGTCCGTTGTTGTAGGCCGCGAGAACCCGGATCAGGTCGCCGCCCACTTGGTCGTGCCGGGCCAGGTAGTGCAGGTAGCGCTGCCCGACCTCGAGCGAGAAGGACGGGTCGTGCAGCCGCCTCACCCCGCCCCTGCGCAGGGATGCATCGCCGGTGATGTAGCTGGCGGTGGCCGGCATGATCTGCATCAGGCCCCGCGCCCCCGCCCGCGAGACGGCAGCCGCGTTGAAGTTCGATTCCTGCCGCACCAGCGCGTAGACCAGTGCCGGATCCGTGCGAAAGCCATGGGAGGGGCGAAGCCGTGGCACGGGGAAGCGCGCGAAGTCGCGCGGCCGCCCATCCGCGCTCTGCTGCAGGCTGGCGAGCTGGGCGCCGAGATCGGTCATCCCCGCCGCCGCCGCCACGGCGAGCATCGCCCGTGTCACGCCGGGATTGCCCTGCACTCGCGGCCAGAGCGCGCGGAGTTCCGCCTCCGCCCGGTCCTGCTGGCCGATCTGCACCAAGGCGAGGGCGCGCCAGCCGGCGGCTGTTTCCGCCACCGCCGCGGCCTCGCTTTCCCCGGCCAGCTCGTTCTCGAAGGCGAAGCCGAGCGGCAGGCCGAGGGTACGGCGCGCGACCAGCCCGTAGAAGGTCCGCTGTTCCTGCCCGGCCTGCATCATCCAGGGCACATACAGCTGCGGGCGGCGCGCCCGCACCGCCGCGCGGGCGGTCCAGAACGCCGCCGCGGAGCGCGTGGCGGGGGAGGCGATCTCGGCCCGCGCCGCTGTTTCGAACAGGGTGTAGGCCAGTTCGTGCCGCTCCAGCCGCCAGGCGGCGAGGCCGGCGATGAAGGCGGGGAAGGCCGATTGCGGCATCGCGCGCGATGCCTCCATGCCGATCCGCAGCGCATCCTCGTCGCGGTCCAGCTGGAACATGATCTGGGCCACCTCCCCGCGCAGCAGGGCGGCATAGGCAGGCTTGGGCCGCGCGCGCGCGATCTGGGCCAGCGCAGCCCCCGCATTGCCGTCGCGGGCGCGGTCGCGCACCGCGCGGTCGAGCGCGGCGTTGCGCGTCACCGGGCGGCTCGGCGGCTCGCGCTCCTCCGGCACCACATCCGTGTTGTCGGCCAGCGCATCCTGCGCGGGTGCGGGCGGCAGGTCCGTGCCGGGCGGGGCCTTGCGGACCAGCATGGCATAGATTGCCGCCGCATCCGGATGGTCGCCATGCTCGGCGAGCCAGCCGATCATCTCGGCCGCTGACGCTGCATGGCCGCGGAGCCAGCGGTCGGCCAGCACATGGCCGAGCAGGCGACGGTCGTCGAGCCGTTCGACTTCGCGCGACGCCGCCGTGATCTCACCCCGCGCCTGGAGGTCGAAGATACGACGAAGCCGCGCCGCGTCGGACGGCGCTAGGGGTTGCGGGAACCCGGCGATCCCACCCTGAAGCGTCGGGCGCGGAACGCTCATGGCGGTCTGGTCGGCCCGTTGCCCGACCGCAGGAGCCTGAACCCCCACGGTCATCGTCACCCCAAGGCCGAGAACCATCGCCATATGGCGAAGCATGCTGACCGGCCGGGGGCGCCGGGCCATGGGGCAGATCGCTCGCATGGCGCGCTTCCCCTACAGGCGGTTCGAACGGCTGCGCAACCCTCGGAATTGAGATTTTCTCGTAATTTGAGACGATCTTTAGCGAATCAGTCTGTTGCGGATCGTTCTTGGGCGATTTTTTTGGGTCACTCCGCCGCGACCTGCCCATCCAGGGTCCGTCGGAGCAGCACCAGATCGGCCCAGGCCTCCCGCTTGGCCGCCGGGTTCCGCAGCAGATAGGCCGGATGCAGCGTCGGCAGGGCGGGCAGGCGGCCCCCGTCCTGCCCCTCCACCGCGTGCCAGCGGCCGCGCAGCCTGGTGATGCCGTCCTTGGCGCGCAGCAGGGCCTTGGCGGCGACGCCGCCCAGCAGGACCACATGCCGGGGCCGGACGAGCGCGATGTGGCGCAGCACGAAGGGCAGGAACAGGTTGACCTCGGCATCCGTCGGCGTGCGGTTGCCGGGCGGCCGCCAGGGCAGGATGTTGGTGACGTAGAAATCCTTCGACCGGTCGAGCCCGATCGAGGCGAACATCCGGTCCAGCAACTGGCCCGATGTGCCGACGAAGGGCTTGCCGAGCCGATCCTCATCCGCCCCCGGTGCCTCTCCCACCAGCATCAGGCCCGATCCGGGCGCGCCATCGGCGAAGACCAGGTTGGTGGCGGTGTCCCGGAGCGGGCTGTCCGTCGCCGCGATGGCGGCCCGGAGGGCGTCCAGGTCCTGCGCGCCCCCGGCCAGCCGCGCCGCGGCGGCGGGGCCGGCGGGCAGCAGGGCGACGGGCGGCGCGACGGCGGGTTGGGTCCGGCTGGCGATGGCCGGCGCCGCCGGGGCCGCGGCCAGGGCGGCCTGCGCCGTGGCGCGGTCCACCGGCATCTCCGCCAGCGCCTCGTCGGCCCCCCATTCGATCTGCAGCCGCAGCGCGGCCAGCAGCGTCGCCCTGTCCATGGCTTGAGCTTCCATCCGGTCCGATATCGGCGCGACCGAGGGTTCCGCGCAATGCCCCGCGACGCTACATCCGCGAAGATCGGGGACGGTGGAGGAACAGGCATGTCGGACAGCGACGCGCGCGAAGCCATGGAATTCGATGTGCTGGTCGTCGGCGGCGGCCCGGCTGGGCTCGCCTGCGCGATCCGGCTGAAGCAGCTGAACCCCGACGCCGCCATCTGCCTGGTGGAAAAGGGCAGCGAGATCGGTGCCCATATCCTCTCGGGCGCGGTGCTGGAGCCCCGCGCGCTGGATGAACTGATCCCCGATTGGCGCGACGACCCGCCGGCGCTGGCCACGCCGGTCCGCGACGACCGGTTCATGTTCCTGACCGAGAGCCGCGCCTTCAAGCTTCCGACCCCGCCGCAGATGCACAATGAGGGGAACTACATCGTCTCCCTCGGCAATGTGTGCCGCTGGCTCGGCGCCAAGGCCGAGGCGCTGGGGGTGGAGATCTATCCGGGCTTCGCCGCCTCCGAGACCATCATCGAGGATGGGCCAGGGGGGCATCAGGTGAAGGGCGTCGTCGCCGGCGTGATGGGCATCACCCGCGATGGCGAGAAGGGCCCCAACTACCAGCCGGGGATGGAGCTGCGCGCCACCTACACCGTCTTCGCCGAGGGCTGCCGCGGCAGCCTGACGAAGCGGCTGTTCGAGACCTTCGACCTTCGCCGCGATGCCGCGCCGCAGACCTATGCGCTGGGGATGAAGGAGCTGTGGGAGATCCCGAAGGACAAGCACACGCCCGGCCTGGTGTGGCATTCCACCGGCTGGCCGCTGCCGACCGACACCTATGGCGGCTCCTGGCTCTATATGTTCGGGGAGAACCTGGTCTCGATCGGCTTCGTCGTCGGGCTGGACTACCCCAACCCCTGGCTGTCCCCCTTCGAGGAATTCCAGCGCTTCAAGACCCACCCCGCCATGCGCGGCTTCCTGGAAGGGGGCAAGCGCGTGGCGTATGGGGCACGCGCGCTGAACGAGGGCGGCATCCAGGCCATGCCGAAGCTGGTCTTCCCGGGCGGCATGATCGTCGGCGATGCCGCGAGCTTCCTCAACGTGCCGAAGATCAAGGGCACGCACACCTCGATGAAGTCCGGCATGGCGGCGGCGGAGGCGATCGCGGGCGCGCTGTCCGGCGACCGCCCGCCGGTGCTGGACGCCTATGAGGCCGGCATCCGCGCCAGCTGGGCGTGGGAGGAGTTGCAGGCGGTGCGGAACATCCGCCCCGGCTTCGCGAAATATGGCTTCTGGGGCGGCATGGTGAATGCCGCGCTCGACACCTACGTCTTCCGGGGCAAGGCGCCCTGGACGCTCGGCCACCACGCCGACCACGAGACGCTGAAGGACGCCGCCAGCGCGCCGAAGATTGCCTATCCGAAGCCCGATGGCGTGCTGAGCTTCGACCGCCTGTCCTCGGTCTACCTGGCCAACACCAACCATGAGGAAGACCAGCCGTCCCACTTGGTGCTGAAGGATCCGGGCCGCTGGCAGGGTGTGAACTGGGATCGCTTCGCATCCCCCGAAAGCCGCTACTGCCCCGCCGGGGTGTATGAGGCGGTGGGGGCTGCGGCGGGGAACGGGGAAGGCGAGATGCGGTTGGTCATCAACGCGCAGAACTGCGTCCACTGCAAAACCTGCGACATCAAGGACCCGACCCAGAACATCGACTGGCGGACGCCTGAGGGCGGCGGCGGGCCGAACTACATCGGCGGGATGTAGGGTTTCCCCACGACGTTGCTGCGCAACGCCGCGGGGGCCCCGGTGTGGTGCGTGTCCTGCCGGGTTCGGTTCCGCCTGCCGTGGCGAAGCCACGGCAGGGCACCGGGGGGCTGCCATGGGGGATGGACTGCGGGGCCCGGCGACGTTGCGCGTGATTGTGGCGCTTCGGCGCTGCGCGATTCGGACAAATGGGCGGGCGGGATCGGCGGGGTGGCTGATTCGGACAAATGCGCCCGTCCGCGCCATCTACAGCAGCGCCAATTGCCGGGGCGCGGCTTCCGGCGCGCGGAACTGGCTGCAATCCAGCGCGGCGCTCATCCGGCCGCGCCCATCCAGGCCGAAGCGGCTGAGCGCGAGGCGGAAGCGCTGCGCCAGCAGGTCCGCATAAGGCCCGGTGCCGGTCTGGCGCTGGCCGAAGCGGCTGTCATACAGCTGCCCCCCGCGCGTCTCCCGCACCAGCGCCAGCACCCGCGCCGCGCGGTCCGGGTGGTGCCGGGCGAGCCAGGCCTCGAACATCCCCCGGATCTCGAGCGGCAGGCGCAGCAGCACATAGCCTGCCCGCCCCGCACCCGCGCGGGCCGACATCTCCAGGATCCGCTCCAGCTCCGCGTCGTTCAGCCCGGGGATCATCGGCGCCGCCAGCACCCCCACCGGCACCCCCGCCTTCGCCAGCGCCGAGATCGCTTCCAGCCGCTTGAGCGGGGACGCCGCGCGGGGTTCCATGGCGCGGGCCAGCTTCAGGTCCAGCGTCGTCACCGACAGGCACACATGCACCAGGTTCCGCGCCGCCAGCCGCTGCAGGATATCGAGGTCGCGCAGCACCCCGGCCGATTTCGTCACGATCGTCACCGGATGGCCGAAGCGCTCCAGCACCTCCAGCACCCGCCGCGTGATGCCGAGCGTGCGTTCGACCGGCTGGTAGGGGTCGGTATTCGCCCCCAGCGCCACCGGCTTCGCCTGGTAGCCGGGCTTCGCCAGCTCCTTCTCCAGCAGCTCCGGCAGGTCGGGCTTGAACATCAGCCGCGTTTCGAAATCGAGGCCGGGCGACATGCCGACATAGGCGTGGGCGGGGCGGGCATAGCAATAGACGCAGCCATGCTCGCAGCCGCGATAGGGGTTCAGCGACCGGTCGAAGCCGATATCGGGGCTGTCATTCCAGGACAGGGCGGATTTCGCCTTTTCCAGGATCAGCTCGGTCGGCAGGGGCGGCAGGTCGCCGAATTCGGCCGCGAGCGTGCCCCAGCCATCGTCCCAGGCCTCGGTCCGCTTGGAATCGAAGCGCACCGGCGGGTTGGTCACCGCGCCTCGGCCCTTGCGGGCCAGGACGGGCATGGCGAAAGCTCCTCCATCCGGCATGATCGCGGTTCCGTTCCTGGTGTGTTCACGTGGGAAGGTGAGGAAATCGCTCGGGGGCGTCAAGAACAAAATGCGAATTCTTTCGGCGCCTGAAGCCCCCGTGATCGGTCAGCGCGCATGATCCCTGGCCTGTCCGTCGTGATCCCGGCGCTGAACGCGGCCGCCGGCCTGCCGGCGACCCTTGCCGCGCTGGGCGACATCCCGGCGGAGGTCGTGCTGGTGGATGGCGGCAGCACCGATGGCACCGCCGATCTCGCCGCGCAGGGCGGCGCGCTTGTGGTGCGGGCGCCGCGTGGCCGAGGCGGCCAGCTGGCCGCCGGCGCCGCCGCCGCGCGCGGCCCCTGGCTGCTGCTGCTGCATGCCGACACCGTGCTCGCCCCCGGCTGGGCGGATGCGGTGCGGGATGCGATGCGCGATCCCGGCCGGGCGGCCTATTTCCGCTTCGCGCTGGACGATGCGGCGCCGGCCGCCCGCCGGCTGGAACGCGCGGTGGCCTGGCGCTGCCGGGTGCTCGCGCTGCCCTATGGCGACCAGGGGCTGCTGGTCCATCGGGAGTTGCTGGAGGCCGCGGGCGGCATCCGTCCGCTGCCGCTGATGGAGGATGTGGACCTCATCCGCCGCGTGGGCCGCACGCGGCTGGCGGCGCTGCCGGTCGCGGCGGTCACCAGCGCGGCGCGCTGGCGCGCCCAGGGTTATCTGCGGCGCTCCGCGCGGAACCTCGGCTGCCTCGGCCTCTGGTTCCTCGGCGTGCCGCCGCGCATCATCGCACGGGTGTATGCGAGCAGGGGAACGAGCAGGGGCTGATGCGGGGCGATATGGTGATCCTGTTCGCGCGCGCCCCGCGGCTTGGCGCCGTGAAGCGGCGGCTGGCGCGCGGCATCGGCGCGATGGCGGCGCTGCGCTTCTACCGCGCCCAGCTGGCCCGCACCTTGTGGCTTGCCCGCGATCCGCGCTGGCGGGTGGAGCTGGCCGTGACGCCCGACCACGCCGCCGCACGCTGGCCGCGCGGCATCGCGCGGGTGCCGCAGGGGCAGGGCGACCTTGGCGCAAGGATGGGCCGCGCGCTCGGGCGGCATCGGCGGGCGGTGCTGGTCGGCAGCGATATCCCTGACCTGTCGCGGGACGACATCGCGGCGGCGTTCCGCGCGTTGGGCCGGGCGGACGCGGTGTTCGGCCCGGCAGAGGATGGGGGCTATTGGCTGGTCGGGCTCGGTCCCCGCCGCCCGGCGCGGCCCTTCGCGGATGTGCGCTGGTCCGGCCCGCATGCGCTTGGGGACACGCTGGCGAATTTCGCTGGCCGCCGCATCGCGCTGCTGCGGACGCTCCGCGACGTGGACACCGCCGAGGACCTGGCCGCGATCCGTCGCGCGCGCCGTTAACCCCCGTGCAAGCCCTGCATGCGCAGGCTGCGCATGGAGGACGCCATGACCGAGACCGACCCCGCGCGCGAGCATCGCCTGGCCATCGCGAAGCACCTGGCAGAGCTGCACCGGCTGCACCTGGCGCTGGCCGCCGACAGCCGGCGCCTGAAGCTGCTGGCGCATGACGGACGGGGCCTCGCGGAGATCGAGATCGCCGCCGAGATGCTCGAACAGTACATGGCCGCGACATCGGCCTTCCTCGAGAATATGCGCGGCCGCTTCGAAGCGCGGTTGCCGTTGCTGCGCCGGGGCGAACCGCAGCGGGCGGAACGCGACCTGGGTCACGAAGCGGCCGGGCATGGGGCGTTCTGGTACGCCTTCTCCCGCCTCTGCGTTGCGCTGAAGCAGGCAGAACGGCGGGCGGGCTGAGAGAGTATCTTTCCGCCGGGCTCACGCCCTTCAGCGATCTGCTCTATGCCGGCGCCATGCCGGATTTCAGCCTGGAGTCGGAAAACGGGGGGCGCGTCGCCGGGCTCGACGAAGCCGGGCGCGGGCCGCTGGCGGGGCCGGTGACGGCTGCGGCGGTGGTCTTCCTGGGCCCGCCGCCGGTGGCGCTCGCCCGGCTGCTGGATGATTCCAAGAAGCTGACGGCTTCACGCCGCGACGCCGCCTTCGCCGCGCTGCGCGACGCCGCGCGCGCAGGCCTGCTGGAACACGGCATTGCGGCGGCCTCGGTGGCCGAGATCGGCCGGCTCAACATCCTGCGCGCCAGCCAATTGGCGATGGTGCGCGCGCTGGCGCGGCTCCCCGCGCCGCCCGACCTCGCGCTGGTGGACGGCAACCAGCCGCCGCGCCTGCCCTGTGCCGTGCGCTGCGTGGTGGGCGGCGATGCGGCGAGCTTTTCCATCGCGGCGGCGTCGATCCTGGCGAAGGTGGTGCGCGACCGGGCGATGGCGCGGCTCGACCGGCGCTGGCCGGGCTATGGCTTCGCGGCGCATCAGGGCTACCCCACGGCGGCGCATCGCGCGGCGCTCACCCGGCTCGGCCCCTGCCCGCATCACCGGCGCGGTTTTGGGCCGGTGGACCGGGCTGCGCTGGCCATCTGAGCCCCAACGGATCGCCGGAGGGCGCAGGCCCGAAGGGCCGAGCAGCCGGAGGCGTGAATCCGATGGCCCCCCAATCGGATCGCCGTAGGGCGCAGGCCCGAAGGGCCGAGCAGCCGGAGGCGTGAATCCGATGGCCCCCCCAATCGGATCGCCGGAGGGCGCAGGCCCGAAGGGCCGAGCATCCGGAGGCGTGAATCCGATGGCCCCCCAATCGGATCGCCGGAGGGCGCAGGCCCGAAGGGCCGAGCACCCGGAGGCGTGAATCCGATGGCCTCAACATTGACGCCGTGACTCGCCGCAACGCATGGTGGGTCCCCGAGTCGCGGGGAGCAATTGGCGCCATCATGGGAACGGGTCTCGACCTGACGCTGGACCAGGTCCTGGTCGGCGACTGCATCGAGACGCTGCGGTCCCTGCCGCCCGCCTCGGTCCACGCCATCTTCGCCGATCCGCCCTACAACCTTCAGTTGAAAGGGGAATTGCGCCGGCCCGATACCTCCGTGGTCGATGCGGTGGACGATGCCTGGGACCGCTTCGACGATTTCGCGACCTATGACGCCTTCACGCGCGAATGGCTGTCGGAATGCCGCCGCATCCTGCGCAAGGACGGCACGATGTGGGTGATCGGCAGCTACCACAACGTCTTCCGGCTCGGCACCGCGCTGCAGGACCTCGGGTTCTGGATCCTGAACGACGTCATCTGGCGCAAGGCCAACCCGATGCCGAATTTTCGGGGGCGCCGCTTCACCAACGCGCATGAGACCCTGATCTGGGCCGCGCGCGGCCCGGAATCCCGCTATCGCTTCAACTACCAGGCGATGAAGGCGCTGAACGAGGACCTCCAGATGCGGAGCGACTGGTTCATCCCGCTCTGCACCGGGCATGAACGCCTGCGGGATGCGGCCGGCGACAAGCTACACCCGACCCAGAAGCCCGAGGCGCTGCTGCACCGCGTGATCCTGTCCTGCACCCAGCCGGGAGAGGTGGTGCTGGACCCCTTCCTGGGCTCCGGGACCACGGCGGCGGTGGCCAAGCGGCTGGGCCGCCGCTTCATCGGCATCGAGCGTGAGGAAACCTATGCCGCCGCCGCGCGCGCCCGGCTGGCGGCGGTGGAGCCGGTGGCGGAAAGCGCGGCGCTGGCCCTGCCATCCAAGCGGGAACAGCCGCGCATCGCCTTCGGCGTGCTGGTGGAACGCGGGCTGGTGCCGGCGGGCTCGATCCTGACCGACCGGCATCGCCGCTGGCAGGCGCAGGTGGGCGCCGATGGCACGCTGCGCTGCGGCGCGGCGACGGGCTCCATCCACAAAGTCGGCGCCGACCTCCAGGCCGCGCCATCCTGCAATGGCTGGACCTTCTGGTTCCTGGAAACCCGCGACGGGCGCTTGAGGCTGCTGGACGAATTGCGGCAGGAAGCGGTGGCGCAGGGTGGCTGACCGGCCGACGCTCTGGCTGATTGCCGGGCCGAATGGGGTCGGCAAGACCACCTATGCGCGCCGTTACCTGCGCGCCGTCGCCGGCACGGAGCGCTTCGTCAACCTCGATGAGATCGCCCGCGGCTTCTCCCCGCTCACGCCGACGCCGGATGCCGAGACGGCTGTGGCCGCCGCGCGGGCCGTGCTGGCCCGCTGCGCCGAGACCATCGCCGCGCGCCGCAGTTTCGCGCTGGAGACCACGCTCGCCGGGCGGACGCATCTTCGCACGCTGGAGCACGCCAAGGCCGCGGGTTTCGCGACGACCCTGCTGTTCTGCATCCTGCCCGATGTCGAGATCGCGCTCAGCCGGATTGCCGCGCGGGTTGCCGCTGGCGGCCATGCCGTCCCGGAGGCCGACGCGCGCCGCCGCTTCCCCCGCGCCTGCGGGAATTTTGCGACCTATGCCGCCACCTGCGACCTGTGGCGAATCCTCGACACGCAATTGGCGGAGCCGCGCTTGGTTGCCTCCGGACCACCGGGCGCGATCGCGGATTCGGCGCTGCATGCCCTGCTGCCGGCCCCGCTGCGCGCGGGCGTTGCTACGCTGGGTTGATCCTACCGCGCCAGCGCCAGCAGCCGGCGCATGGCCGTGGGCATCGCACCCGCCGCCGCTGCGCGATCCATGAAGCTGAAGCCGTCGGGCGCCTGGCCTGGGTGGCGGGCGCCGAGCAGCGTCATGCGAAGCTCGAAATGGGTGAAGCCGTGGGCAGCCTCGTCCGGCAGGGCCGTCCAGGACAGGCCCGGCAACGGGGCATGGGCCAGCGCCTCCGCCCGCGTCCATCTCTCCTCGCGCCAGGGTGTGCCGGGGATTTCCAGCATGCCGCCGAGAAGGCCAGCCTCCGCGCGCCGGCGCACCAGGATACGCCCGGCGGGGTCCTCGACCAGGAAATGCACGCCGTGGCGCGTGGGCCGCGCGGCCTTCGGGGATTTGCGGGGCAAGGCTTCCGCGATGCCCGCCGCCTGCGCGGCGCAGCCCCCCCGCCAGGGGCACAGCGCGCAGGCGGGGCGCTTCGGGGAGCAGATGGTCGCGCCCAGGTCGAACAGGGCCTGGGCGAAATCGCCCGGTCGCGCACGGGCGGCGGCCTGCGCCATCCAGCGCTGCGCGAGCGCATCCAGCCGCTTTTTCGCCGCCGGCAGAGGCGCTTCCTCGGCATGGATGCGGGCGGCCACGCGCTCCACATTGCCGTCGGTCGGCACCACGGGCACGCCGAAGGCGATGGCCGCCACCGCGCCCGCGGTGTAGGGACCGATGCCGGGGATGGCCCGCAGCGCCTCCACCGTGTCGGGGAAGCGGTTCAGCGCGGCCAGGGCCTTCGCCCCCGCATGCAGGTTCCGCGCGCGGGCGTAGTAGCCGAGGCCCGCCCATTCCTCCGCCACTTCCTCCCACGGCGCGCGGGCCAGGGCGTGCAGGTCGGGGAACCGCGCCAGGAAGCGCGCGTAGCGGGGGGCGACGGCGGCAACCGTGGTCTGCTGGAGCATGACCTCCGACAGCCAGACGCGGTATGGGTCGGGCCCGCCCGGCGTGTCGCGCCAGGGCAGGCTGCGCCGGTGGCGGTCGTACCAGCCGAGCAGCGCGGCGGCGTCCGGGGCTTGGTCGGGGGCTTGGAGAGAAGGAAGGGTCACGCGTGGCCAAGGATGACGATGCCAGGCGATTCCCGGGAGCCCCCCTGCCGCTCGGGTCCCTGATTCCGTCCATCACCCGCCCGGCCTTCCGCAAGAAATCGCCGGCCGGGGCGCAGATCCTGGCGGATTGGGCGCAGATCGTGGGGCCGGCGCTGGCGGCGGCGACCAGCCCGTTGCGGCTGACCTCCGGCACGCTGACGCTCGCCTGTTCCGGCCCGGTGGCGATGGAGCTTCAGCATCTGGCGCCGGAGCTGATCGGGCGGATCAACGGCCAGCTGGGCCGCGCGGTGGTGGAACGGCTGCGCTTCGTCCAGCAGGCGCCGGCCGGCAGCCCGCGCGCCGCCGCCCCCCGCCCCGCCGCCGCCCCCGTTCCCGCCTCGGTCCAGGACCGGCTGGCGGCGCTGCCGGAGGGGGAATTGCGGCTGGCGCTGGAAAACCTCGCCCGCGGCGTCTATCGGAAGGGGTGAAGCTTGCCGTGTGCCCAGTCCCGGGCGCGGCCGCCTGGTTGAGGCCGGAGACTCCATGAAGCTCGACCGTCGTCTTGTCGCCGTGGTTGCGACGCTGGTCCTGGTGGCGGTGGGCGCGGGGGTGTTCCTTGCCCGTCCTGGCGATACCCCGCCGCCGCCGATCGCCGTGGCCCCAGCGCCGGCGCCCGCCCCCCAGGCCAGCGCCCCCGCCGCCCCGGCCCCGTCCCCCGCCCCGGCGCAGGATGCGGTGCTGGCCGCGCGGCTGGCGGAACGCTCGATCGGGCGGCAGGACGCGCCGGTCACGGTGATCGAGTACTTCTCCCTCACCTGCGGGCATTGCGCCGCCTTCCACCGCGACACGCTGCCGCAGGTGAAGCGCGAACTGGTCGAGAGCGGGCGGCTCCGGATCGTCTATCGCGACTTCCCGCTGGACCAGACCGGGCTGATGGCCGCGATGGTCGCCCGCGCCCTGCCGGCGGAACGCTACGACGCCTTCATCGCCACCCTTTTCGCCACCCAGGATCGCTGGGCCTTCAACCGCAACGCCGATCCGCGGGTGGAGCTGTTCCGCATCGCCGCCCTGGCGGGCATGTCGCAGGAAACCTTCGATTCGGTGATCGCCGACGAGGCGCTCGCGCGCGGAATCATGGAAGCGCGGGTGGCCGGACAGGCGGCGCATAATGTCAGCTCCACGCCGACCTTCGTCTTCGGCAGCCGCGTGGTGCCGGGCAACATGCCCTTCGACCGCTTCGCGCAGAACGTGACCGAGGCGCGCTGAGCGGATGGACGCGGCCCCGCCTTCCCCCGAGGGCACGGGCGACCAGCCCGCCGAGGAACCAGGCCGCACCGAGGCCCAGATCCAGGCCGCGCGCAGCGCGAAGCTGACCCGGCTTCGCATCGCCGGCTTCAAATCCTTCGCCGAGCCCACTTTGGTCGAGGTGATGCCGGGCCTGACCGGCATCGTCGGCCCGAATGGCTGCGGCAAGTCCAACATCGTCGAGGCCCTGCGCTGGGCGATGGGCGAGACCAATGCGCGGACCATGCGCGGCGGCGAGATGGACGACGTCATCTTCTCCGGCACCGCATCCCGCGCCTCGCGCAACGTGGCGGAGGTCACGCTGACGCTGGAGGAAGCGGCCGGCCTCGCCCCGCCACCGAATGCCGACACGCCCGAACTCGAAATCTCGCGCAAGATCGAACGCGGCGCGGGCAGCGCCTTTCGCGTCAATGGGCGCGAGTTGCGCGCGCGCGACGTGCAGACGATGTTCGCCGATATCGGATCGGGCGCGCGATCCTCCGCCATGGTCAGCCAGGGCCGCGTCGCGGCGCTGATCCAGGCCAAGCCCGAGGATCGCCGCGCGGTGCTCGAGGAAGCCGCCGGCATCGCCGGCCTCCGCGCCCGGCGGCATGAGGCGGAGCTGAAGCTGCGCCAGGCGGAGACCAATCTCGGCCGTGCCGAGGACCTGCTGAACGAGATGCAAGGCGCCCGCCAGGGCCTGCAGCGCCAGGCACGGCAGGCGGCGCGGTATCGCAACATCTCCGGCCTCGTGCGCGGGGCGGAGGTTGAATGGCTCTCCATCCTCCGCGCCCGCGCCCAGGCGACGCTGGCCGAAGCCCGCGCCGCCCATGACCGCGCCCGCAAGGCGACCGCGGAGGCGGAGTTCGAGGCCGAGGGCGCCGCGCGCCGCGCCTTCGCCGCCGAAGCGGGCCTCCCCGAACCCCGGGAGACCGAGGCCACCTGCCGCACTACCCTCGAACGCCGGCGGGTGGAGGCGGAGACGCTGGATGCGGAGGAAAGCGACGCGCTGGCCGCGCTCGCTGCCTCCACCGGGCGGCGCGATGCGCTGGCCGGCGATCTCGACCACGCCGCGCGCCTCCGCGACGATGCTGCCGCCGCCGAAGCGCGCCTTGCCGCCGAGGCCGCCGAACTCGACGCCGCCGCCGCGACCCTGCCCGACCGCAGCGCCGCCGCCGAGGCCGCCGAGGCCGAGGCGGTGGATGCGGTGCAGGACGCCGCCCGCGCCGCCGACCGCGCCACCGAACTCGCCGCCGAGGCCGCCGCCCAGGCCGCCACCCTCGCGGGGGCGGAGACGGATGCCGCCAACCGCGCGCGGCGCCTGGCCGACCAGGCCGCGACGCTCGCGGCCGAGCAGGGCGCGGCCGGGGAAGCCCGCGTGCCGCAAGCGGCGCTGGATGCCGCCGCCGCCGCCATCACCGACGCCGAAGGGGCCCTGGCCGCCGCCGAAGGGGCGCTTGCCTCCATCGAGGCGGAACGTGCCGGGGCGCAAGCCCGCCACGAAGCCGCCCGCCGCGCGGCGGCGGAGGCCGAGGAAGCCGAGACCCGCGCCCGCGCCGCCTTCGAGGCTGCCGATCTCGCGGCCCGCCGCCTGGCGCAGCAGCAGGCGCGCCTGGCCGCGGAGCGCGACGCCGCCCGCGCCGCGCTGGTGCCCGAGGAAGACCGCGCCGCCGCCCAGCGCGAGGCCGAAGCGGCCGAGGCCGCGCTGCTGGAGGCCCGCGCCGCGCTGGAAGCCGCCGAGGCCGCCCGCGCCGCCGCGCAATCCCGCAGCGAGGCCGCCCGCAGCGCCGCCAGCGAGGCCGAGGCCGCCGGCACCCGTGCCCGCGCCGCGCTGGAATCCGCCGAGGTCGCCGCGCGGCGCTTGGGCGAACAGCAGGCCCGGCTGGTCGCGGAACGCGACGCCGCCAGCGCTGCCCTGGTGCCGGATGCCGAACGCCTCGCCGTGCTGGCCGAGGCCGAGGGCGCCGAGCAGGCGCTCCGCGCCAGCCGCGCCGCGCTGGAAGGCGCGGAAGCCGCCAGCCTCGCCGCGCAATCCCGGCACGAGGCCGCGCGCAGCGCGGCCAGCACGACCGAAGGCGCGCTGGCCCGCGTGCGGGCGGAAGTCGCGGCGCTGAGCGAATTGGCGGGCGCGGGCGCGCTGGCCGATGGGCTCGCGCCGATCCTGGATTCCATCGGCGTGCCGCCGGGACTCGAAGCCGCACTCGGCGCCGCGATCGGGGAAGCGCTGGAAAGCCCGCTGGCGCCGGACGGCAATGCCGCCCCGGCCGCCCGCCATTGGCGCAGCCTGCCGCCTTTCGGCGCCGTCCCGCCGCTGCCCGAAGGCGCCACCCCGCTGTCGCGGCTGGTGGAAGCGCCGCCGGCCCTCGCCCGCGCGCTGTCGCAGGTCGGGCTGCTGGCCAAGGGCGCCGATGGCGATGCGCTGCTGGGCGAACTCCGCCCCGGCCAGGCGCTGGTGACGGAAGATGGCGCGGTCTGGCGCTGGGACGGGCATTGCGTGCGCGCCGGCGCGCCAAGCCCCGGCGCCGTCCGCCTCGCCCAGCGCAACAAGCTGCGCGCGGCGCAGGCGGCGCTCGACCAGGCGGAGGCCGAGGCAGCCGCCGCGCTCGACGCCCGCACCGAGGCGGCGGAGCGCGAAGGCTTCGCCCGCGCCGAGGAAACCCGCCGCCGGGAGGCCCGCGCCGAGGCCGAGCGCCGCGCGGGCGCCGCCATCGCCGCCGCCGAGCGCATCGCCGCCCGCGCCGCCGAGGCTGAGGCGCGGCTGGCCGCACTGGCGCCCGAAATGGACCGGCTGGAGGCCGAGATCGCCACCGCCGCAACGGCGGTCGCGACGGCGCGCGCGGCACTCGGCGCCGTGCCGGATGTGGCCGCCGCCCCGGCCGAGGCCGCGGAGGCCGCGCGGCCCGAACAGGCCGCGCGCGCCG
>CAMDWG010000019.1 GCA_945878375.1 Roseomonas mucosa
AGCGACCCGGCGAACAGGTAGTTCTTCCGCCCGAGCGCGAGCGGGCGCATCCGCCGTTCGGCGGCGTTGTTGTGCAGACATGCGCGGCCGTCGCGCAGCACCGTCGTCAGCGCAGTCCACTGCGCCAGCGTGTAGCGGATCGCCTTGGCCAGGTCCGACTTGCCGGAGATCCGCCGCAGCGTCGCCTCCAGCCAGGTGTAGAAGTCTGCACTTGATCTGACGGTCATCCGATCTGGCGTGGCGGGTGTCCGCCAGATCGAAGCTGTCAGATCAAGTGCAGACTTCTACAGCTGATCCCGTAGCCGGCGAGCTGTCCCGGTCGCTGCTGTCGCGGCAAGGTGCAACCTCCTGAGCGGCGAGATATTCGACCAAGTGAGCGGGCGTATAGCGCGGCCGCCCGCCGATCATCACATACCTGATACGGCGGCGCTTGCGTTCGCGCCGCACGGTGTCAATCGACACGCCGAGACGGCGCGCGGCATCCGCCTCCGTCATCGGCGTTTCGAAGGCCAGGACGTCACCCAAGGCTAGGCCCCGTCGCCGCGCGCGGGTTCCAGCCCTCCACCTCCCGAACCTCGTTGGCGTCGAGGATCTGGTTCCGGACTGCGATCTCGTGCGCCTTCCACCGCGCCTCATAGTCGCCGCGCATGAGCCCGCTCAGGTCGATCTCGAGCATCATGGCGGGATCGGTGAAGACGCTGCGGGAGAACTCCGCTTCGATCTTCCGCACCCACGGGCCGAGGCTGAATTGCGCGAACCAAAGCGCCGCCTGAGCCGCGTTGGTGAAGGTGTTGTGGGTGTAGTCCTGGATGATCGGCGGCGGCACCCGCCGCGTCTCGGTGCGCCTCTCGCTCGACGACGCCGCCCGGGTCAAGGCCGGCCTGCGCGAGGTCGGCGAGACCGGCCAGCGCTCCCTGGAGCAGATCAAGGGCGGCGCCGAGCGCGCCTCCCGATCCCTCGACCTGCTGGACGTTGCCGTCCGCGGCCTGCAGAACGCCACCGGCTCCATCGAGCGCGCCAGCGAGGTGTATGAGGCGCTGTACCGCAACGCGCTCTCCACCGGCGTGGCCGTGGGCGAGAGCGTCTCCGCCTTCCAGCGCTTTTCCATCGCCGCCCGCGAGATTGGCGCCACCTCGGACCAGGTGGTGCGCCTGGTCGGCGGGCTGCAGCGCGTCGCCATCGTCTCCGGCGCGCCGACGCAGGAGATCTCCTCGGCCACGCTGCAGCTGGCGCAGGCGCTGGCCTCGGGCGTGCTGCAGGGCGATGAACTGCGCGCCATCTTGGAAGCCATGCCGCTGCTGGCCGAGGGGCTGTCGCGCGAGCTGGGGGTCTCCATCGGCGAGCTGCGCAAGCTCGGCTCCGAGGGCCAGCTCACCGCCGAGCGGGTGTTTCCCGCGCTGCTGCGCGCCACCGAGCGCCTGGGCGCAGAGTTCGAGCGGGCGCCGCTGTCGCTCAGCCGCGCCTTTGGTCAGCTGACGGCCGCCACCGACACCTTTCTCGGCTGCCTGAAGAGCACGCGACTTCGCGGGATGCTCTGGGACAACTTGGCAAGCAGCTGACGGAAATGCTCACTTTGGCCGCCGATGCACAAGCGCGATTCGCACGGCTCCAGGCGCTTTTCCCCTACGGTCTCGACATTGATGCGGTCATCTTCAGCATCGACATATCCGTTGTCATCCCGGCGTTGCGGGCGAACCTCGGTGACGCCGATCTTTTCGCCGCCGAGAGCCTGCGCGATCGGCTCCGCGAAGATGGGTTTCGCATCGGAGGCCAGATCGGTGAAGCGCTCCAGCACGTTGCTGACGGGCTGGGGTCAGTTGGCTTGGCTGACGCCGAGGCCGCGGAGACTTGGCGAGATGTCCAGCGCGAAGCGGACCGGGTGGGCAAGCTGCGAGATGAACTTCAGCGGCTTGCCGCTTTGGCAGGCCTTCGATAAGGTCGTGGGCCTCCCCAATCGGCCTGCTGGCGGTGGTCTATGCCTGCGGCCGGCGCAGCATCGAGTTCAGCGGCATACGGCCCACGCTGGCCGAATAACCCTGGAAGGCGTCTGCCCGGGCGGCCCAAGGATGGGTGGCAGGTCGGCACAAGGAGGAGTTAGCCTATGGCTATGACGATGATGCGGCGGCTGCTCATGGCGGCCGCCCTTGCGGCTTCGTTCGGTCCCGCAGCGCAGGCCACGACAACACTCGAGGCGATACGCTCGCGTGGGTCCCTCGCCTGCGGCGTGAATACGTCAGCGCCGGGATTCACAACCCTCGACAGCGCTGGAAACTTCCAAGGGATGGTGGCCGATCTGTGCCGTGGCTTGGCCGCGGCAGTCCTTGGTGACGCCAATCGTGTGCGCTTTGTCCCGCTCTCCTTCGCCACTCGCTTCGTAGCGCTGAGCTCTGGGGAGGTGGACGTGCTGATGCTGACCAGCACACACACACTCCTGCGCGACACGCAGCTCGGCCTCAGGTTTACCAGTTACTATTTTTATGATGGCCATGCATTTCTTGTGCGGAAGGATACAAACGTTCGCCGAGTGAAGGACCTGGAAGGTGCAACGATTTGCACGTTACAGGGCACCACGAACGAACAGATTACCGCTGAATATTTCCGCGCCAACAATATCAATTTCAATATATTGCTCTTCGCAGAGCAGGAGCAGATTGTCCAGGCACTGGCATCGGGCCGGTGCGATTCCTACGCCATGGATGCATCCGGCCTCGCCTCGGCGCGTGCTTCGCTTCCCCGTTCGTCAGACTGGGTGATACTTGATGAGCGCTTCTCCAAGGAGCCTTACGCGCCCGTCGTGCGGCGTGGCGACGACAACTGGTTTGAAATCGTACGCTGGTTCGTCAACGCCCTGGTTGAAGCCGAGGAGCGCGGTGTCACACGCGCCAATGCGGAGGAAGTGCGCCGCAGCACGGGGGATGCTGGCTTGCGTCGCTTGCTTGGGGTCACGCCGGAATTCGGGCAGGCCCTGAGACTTGACCCGTCTTGGGCCTTCAACGCAGTTCGGGCCATCGGCAACTATGGCGAGCTTTATGAGCGCTACTTCGGCCCAGCCACGCCGATTGCCATGCCGCGTTCACAGAACGACCTGTGGACCCGTGGTGGTTTGCTCTACGCACCGCCTTTCCGGTAAGGCGGGGTTTCCCTCGCGGCGCGGCTGCACATTTTTTGCAGGCGCCGCGAGGGCTTGAACCGACCCGGCTTCGCGATACGCGCCAGCCCACGATCCGCCGCGCATGGGCAGCCAGGCTCATCTCCAAGGCCATGCCCTGCCCGGCCGCAGCGCCTGTGGCCGAGCGCATCGGCGCGCATCGGACTTGCCCAGATTTGGATCGGTCGCTACATAAATAGGGGCGTCCGTGGTGTCTGCCTGAGGGAGAACGAGACATGAGAGCCCGGCTTGGTCCCGCATTGGCGCTGGCCGCCGCACTTCTCGGTGGCGCCTTCAGCGCACCGACCCTCGCCCAACCCATTCCGCCCGAGCGCATCCTGCGCATGGTCCCGAACGCGGATTTGCAGACGCTTGATCCGATCAACACCACGGCCGGCGTGGTGCAGAGCCACGCCCACATGGTCTACGACCAGCTCTTCGGTCGTGACGAACAGCAGCGCCCCCAGCCGCAGATGGTCGGCAGCCACGGCGTCTCGCCCGACGGGCTCGTCTGGCGCTTCACGCTGCGCGACGGCCTGTCGTTCCACGATGGCGCCCCGGTCACGGCGGCGGATGTCGTCGCCTCCCTCCGGCGCTGGGGGGCGCGCGATCCGCATGGCCGGCAGATCATGGCGATCACCGCCAGCCTGACGCCCGAGGCTGATGGCAAGACGGTGGTCTGGACACTTCGGCGTCCCTACAGCCTGATGCTGGACGCGCTGTCCAAGCCGGCAGGCAACATGCCGGCGATCATGCCCGCGCGCATCGCCGCGACCGATCCCTTCACCAACATCCAGGACGCCACGGGCAGCGGCCCCTTCATCTTCGTGCGCGAGGAATGGGTCCCCGGCTCGCGCGTCGTCTATCGCCGCAACCCCAACTACGTCCCGCGCAGCGAGCCCGCATCCGGTACCGCCGGCGGCAAGCGCGCGCATGTGGATCGCGTCGAGTGGCTGAACATCGCCAATGCGCAGACCGCCGTGTTGGCGCTGATCCAGGGCGAGATCGACTTTGTGGAAAGCCCGGGCGTGGACTTCCTGCCGATGCTGCAGCGGCGCGGCCAGCGCCTGGTGCGCATCAACACGCTCGGCGCGCCGGGGATGATCCGGATGAACCACATCCATCCGCCCTTCAACGATCCGCGCGCGCGGGAAGCCCTGATGCTCCTGGTGAACCAGGAGGAGATCCTGCAGGCGATGTTCCCCGACCCCTCGCTCTACCAGGTCTGCCATGCCTTCTTCGTCTGCGGTTCGCGGCAGGAGACGAATGCCGGCGTGCCGCAGGGGCTCGGCAGCGCGGCGGCGAAGGAACGCGCGCGGCAGCTGCTGCGTGAGAGCGGCTATGACGGCAGCCCGATCGTCATCATGGATCCGACCGACAATCCCTTCGTCCATGCGGCGACGCTGGTCCTGGCGCAGCAGATGCAGCAGGTCGGCTTCCGGACCGATGTGCAGGCGATGGACTTCGCCTCCATGGCCGGCCGGCGGGCCAACCGTCGCCCGCCCGCCGAAGGCGGCTGGCACATCGGCCTGACCTTCTGGAACGGCCTTGGCGCCAGCGATCCGGTGGGCAATGTGCCGATGCAGGCGAGTTGCGAGCGCGCCTGGCCGGGCTGGCCCTGCGACGCCGAGCACCAGGCGCTGATCGATGCCTTCCCCTACGCCGCCAACGCCGAGGAGCGCCGCCGCATCCTCGAGGCGCTGCATGTCAGCGCCTATCGTCTGGTGCCCTACGTTCCCTACGGCCAGTGGTATCTGCCGGCCGCGCATACGCCGCGTCTGTCAGGCGTGCTGTCCATGCCGGGCATCATCATGGCCTGGAACATCCAGAAGGCGGCGCGCTGAGCGAGGCCGCGGCAAGGGGAAGGTCACGCATCGACATCTGGGGCCCCGATGATCGCCCGCCGAGAGCGATATGCATCCAGATGACAGCATCCTGATCCCTGACGGGTGAAGGAACGACCTGCGGCCTGCGAAACAGGCCGAGGTCGCGACCGCGGCCCGGCTTGAACGAGGTTTCGCTGTGGTCGTGTGCGGCGGGTGAGACCCAGCGCACGAAGTTCCGACCCGCGCCCCGCAGGGGCGAGCGGCCGAATGGCCGCCGCCGCCAGTGCGGCGAAGCCAAGGGCCGCGGATGCGGCCCGCGTCACGCCGGAGGCGTGCGTTCGGCACGACGCGTTTGAGGGGCACGAAGGTGAAACCTTCGTTCGCTCGGTATGGGGTGGTGCGCGGATCGGCTGGGCAGACGGCGGCGATATTCAGCCATCTGAGCCTGGGGGGAATGAACCGCGCGCCGGGAAGCGCGCTGGGCGCGGACTAGAGCACGTTTCGCTCGGCCGTGAACGGCCGGGCGAAAGGCCGTGCTCTAGAAAACATATATCCTAGAGCAGCTTATGCCCATACGGCGGAAACGCGCAGCGTTTCCACCCGTATGGGCGCTGCTCTAGAACGCCGATACGGCGACGCCGGGGCGGCGATCCGAGGCATGGGCGCGACGCCACATGTGGAACAGCGCCCCGGCTGCGCGGCCATGCCCGTGAAAAGACCGCGCCAGCAAACCCTGGGGTCGAACACCTACTCCACTTTCGCCGGAGTCAGCCGGCGCAGCACATCCTCCAACTCATCCGGCCGATAGGGCTTGGCCAACCGCGGCAGCCAGGGGGCCGCATTGGCCGTGGCTTCCGCATAGCCGGTGGCCAGCACCACCGGCAGGCCGGGATGGGTGCGCCGCAGCCTTTCCGCGAATTCCAGGCCCGTCATGCCCGGCATGGCATGGTCGGTCACGACGATATCCGGCAGCCCTTCGCGATCGAACAGGGCCAGCGCTTCCCGCGCCGAGGCGGCGGTCGCGACCTGGTGGCCCAAATCTTCCAGCATCATCGCCGTCCCGGCCGCCACCAGCGGATCGTCATCCACCACCAGCACGCGCCGCGGCGGCGTGCTGCCGGGCGCGGCACGCGGCGGCGGCGCGGGCTCGGGCCGCGCGCCAAGTTCCGCGCGGGGCAGCCAGAGCGCCGCGACGGTGCCTTCGCCGGGGCGGCTGTCCAGGCTCAGCCCGCCGCCCGATTGCTGCGCCAGCCCCTGCACCATCGACAGCCCGAGCCCCGAGCCGCGCCCGACGCCCTTGGTGGTGAAGAAGGGCTCCGTCGCGCGGGCCAGCGTCGCGGCATCCATCCCCTGCCCGCTATCGGCGATGGCGAGCCGCAGATAGCGCCCGGGCGCGAGGCCCGGCGGCGCCGGGCGGGAAGGCGCCTCCGCCAGCCCCGCCGTGATCTCGATCCGCCCGCCCTGCGGCATGGCGTCGCGGGCATTCACCGCGAGGTTGAGCAAGGCCAATTCCAGCTGGTTCGCATCCACCAGGGCCGGCGGCAGGCCTTCGGGGATGCGGGTCGCGACCTGGACGGTCGGGCCGACGGAGCGCTCCACCAGGGGCACGATCCCCTCCACCAGCGCGGCGAGGTCCACAGGCGCGGGGCGCAGTTCCTGCCGCCGCGCAAAGGCCAGCATCCGGCTGGTCAGCGCAGCGCCGCGTTCCGCGCCCTGCTGCGCGCCATCCAGCAGGCGCAGCAGGCGCGGATCGGGCGGCAGGCGCTTCCGCAGCAGACCCAGATTGCCCAGCACCACCATCAGCAGGTTGTTGAAGTCATGCGCCACCCCGCCGGTCAGCTGGCCCAGCGCCTCGATCTTCTGTGCTTCCCGCAGCCGGGCCTCGGTGGCCTTCAGCTCGGTCAGGTCGTGGCCTTCCGCGATCAGCCAGGCCGTCCCGCCTTCCGGCGCGCTGACCGGGCGGAGCGAGGCCTCGACCGGCGCGAGGCGCCCATCAGGCCGGCGCACCACCATCTGGCCGCGGCAAGGGGCACCGGCGGCGGCATCCGCCACCGCCCGCGCCAGCGCCTTGCGCGTGGCGGCATCCGGCCAGCAGGGCAGTTCCGCCATCCGCTGCCCGATCGCCTCGGCACGGCTCAGGCCGAGGAAAGCCAGCGCCGTCTCGTTCATCTCCAGCAGCAGGCCTTCGCGGTCCAGCAGCGCCACCAGCTGGAAGCTGCTGTCGAAGATCACGCGGTATCGCGTCTCGCTCGCCGCCACATCGCGCGTGCGCTCCACCACCCGGGTCTCCAGCCCGGCGGCGGCATCGCGCAGCGCGCGATTGGCCGTGGCCAGCGCGGCACGCGCCCGTGCCTCCCGCCCCGCCAGCCGGATGGCGAAGGTGGCCAGCAGCGCCAGCCCGAGTGCGACGGCGCCGATCACCTCCGCCGCCCAGCGCGCCGCGCGGCGCCACGGCGCCAGCACTTCCGACACCGGCACGCTGGCGGTGACGATCACCGGCCAGCGGTCGAGGCGGTGAAAGGCGACGATCCGGTCCCGCCCGTCGAAACCGGCTTGAACCCGCAGCACCCCGGCCGCCTCGCCCGCCCGGATCCGCGCCTGCACCGCCTCGGGCAGCGAGAGGCCAATCTGCGCCTGGGAAAGGCCGGTGCGGGCCAGCACGCGTCCCTCCAGGTTGAACACCCCCATGGCCGTGCCCTGGCCGAATTCCGCCGCCAGGTCGGGCTGCTGGAAGAAGCTCGGCCGCACCGAGACCTGCACGATGCCGCCAAAGCCACCGCCGGCATCGCGCAGCGCGCGGCTATAGGTGAACAGGATCTCGCCCGTGATGCGGCTTTGCAGCGCATCGCCGACATGCGTTTGGCTGCCGTCCACGGCATGGGCGCGGAACCAGCGCCGGTCGGACAGATCCACATCCGAGGGCGCGGGAAAGCGGTCGGAGAGCGATACCGGCCGCCCCGCCGCATCCACCACCATCAGGTAGTCGCCCGCCGAACGGCGGGAGAGATCATGCAGGACGGCGTGCAGGGCCTGGTTGTCCCGGGCCGCCTCCATGCCTCCCAGCGCCGCGATCCAGGACGCGACCTCATTCGCCACCAGATCCGACGTCTCGAAGACCCGTTCCGTGTATTGCTCGGCGACCAGGGCGAGCGTCCGCATGGACAGCTCCGCCCGCGCGAGCGTGCCGGCCCGTTCCTCGTTCAGGGCAGCGATGCGCAGGCCAATGAGCGTGGCCAGGAAGGACAGGACCAGGGCGAGGATCGCAACGCTGACGCGATGGGGGGCCAAGGCTGTTCGCCACTCCACAGGAAGGGGGGCGCCACCCCTACTGCCGCCGCGCGCGGGCCTGAAGGGCCGACGGGCGCCCTCTCGTCTTCGTGATGCCGGCGCCCCGCCGAGTGCGGCCGATCAGGCCGCGTCGAGCTTCTCCGACAGGTCGAGCCATTCCTCCTCCAGCGCCGCCACCTCCTTCGCGATGGCGGCAGCGCGGGTGGTGGCCCAGGCGATGTCCTCGGAGGATCGCTTCGCATAGGTGTCGGGATCAGCCAGCCGCTTCTCGATCAGCCTGGCCTCCAGGCCGAGCCGTTCCAGCAGCTTCTCGACCTCCTTCAGCCGCTGGCGCAGGGGGGCCAGCTGGGCGCGGGTCTGCACGCGGTCCCGCCGTTCCGCCGCCTTGGCGCCGCCGGCGGGGGCGGCCTCGTCGCGCGATCCGGCGCGGGCACGTTCGGCCAGCAGGGCGCGATATTCGTCGAGGTCGCCGTCGAAATCCCGCACCGTGCCATCGGCGACCAGCCACAGCCGGTCGGCGACCAGTTCCACCAGATGCGGGTCGTGGGTGATCAGCAGCACCGCGCCTTCATAGTCGGCCAGCGCCTTCACCAGCGCTTCCCGCGCATCGATGTCCAGGTGGTTGGTCGGCTCGTCCAGGATCAGCAGATGCGGCGCGTCCCGCGTACACAGCGCGAGCAGCAGCCGCGCCTTTTCACCCCCCGAACAGGCGCCGATGCGGGTTTCCGCCTTCTCCCCCTGCAGGCCGAAGCGGGCGAGCTGGGCGCGGACCTGCGTGTCCGTCGCCTTGGGCAGCGCGTCGCGCATATGCGACAGCGGCGTGCCGGAGAGGTCCAGTTCCTCCGCCTGGTGCTGGGCGAAGAAGCCGACCTTGAGGCGGCTGGCGCGCCGCACATCCCCCCGCGCGGCGTCGAGCCGCCCGGCGAGCAGCTTCGCCAGGGTGGACTTGCCATTGCCATTGGCGCCGAGCAGCGCGATCCGGTCGTCCTGGTCCACCCGCAGGTCAAGCCCCCGCAGCACCGGCGCCCCGCCATAGCCGACATCGGCGCGTTCGATCTGCACGATGGGCGGGGCGAGCGGTTCGGGGGCGGGGAAGGCGAAGCGGGTCGGCGTATCCTCGATCACGGCATCGAGCGGCGGCAGCTTCGACAGCGCCTTCAGCCGCGACTGGGCCTGGCGGGCCTTCGACGCCTTGTAGCGGAAGCGGTCCACGAAGGCCTGCATATGGGCGCGCTGGGTCGCGATCTTCGTGGCCTCGGCCGCCTGCTGGGCCGCGCGTTCGGTCTTCATCCGCACGAATTGGGCGAAATTGCCCTGGTATGTGGTGATCTTGCCCTTATCGAGATGGGCGATGATGTCCACCGCCCGGTCGAGCAGCCCGCGATCATGGCTGACGACGATGGCCGCCCCCGGAAACCGCGCCAGCCACCCTTCCAGCCACATCGTCGCTTCGAGGTCGAGGTGGTTGGTCGGCTCGTCCAGCAGCAGCAGGTCGGGTTCCAGGAACAGCGCGCGGGCCAGCGCCACGCGCATCCGCCAGCCACCGGAATAGGAGGCCAGCGGCCGGGCCTGCGCCGCTTCGTCGAAGCCGAGGCCCGCGAGGATGGCGGCGGCGCGGGCGGGGGCGGCATCCGCGCGGATGGCGATCAGCCGTTCATGGATCTCCGCCGCGCGATGGGCCTCCGGTTCGGCCTCCAGCGCCGCGATCAGGCCAGCGCGTTCGGTGTCGGCGGCGAGGACGGCATCGAGCAGACTGCCCTCCCCCCCCGGCGCGTCCTGCGCGACATGGCCGAGGCGCGCGCGGGCCGCGAGGCGGATATCCCCCCCATCGGGCTGGAGGTCGCCGATGATGGCCTTGAGCAGCGTGGACTTCCCCGCCCCGTTCCGCCCGACGAGGCCAAGCCTGCGCCCTGTGTCGAGGGTCATATCCGCCCCTTCCATCAGGGCCCGGCCGCCGATGCGGAGCGTGAGGTTGCGGATGGAGAGGACAGTCATGCGAGCCTTGTAGAGCGGATCGCGTGAGGGCGCGAAGGCCCCGGGCCACGGCCCCGCATGGATGCGTCGCCGGGGCGGGACTTGCGCCCGCGCGCGCCACCGCCTATCCGGCCCGCGCCTTCGCACACGCAACAAGGATCTCCCCATGGCCATCGAGCGCACCTTCTCCATCATCAAGCCCGACGCCACGCGGCGGAACCTGACCGGCGCCATCAACGCGATCTATGAGAAGAACGGCCTTCGCATCGTCGCCCAGAAGCGCATCTGGATGAGCCGCGGCGACGCCCAGGAATTCTACAAGGTCCACGCCGCCCGCCCCTTCTACAACGAGCTGGTGGACTTCATGGTCTCCGGCCCCGTCGTGGTGCAGGTGCTGGAAGGCGACAACGCGGTTGCCCTGCACCGCGATCTGATGGGCGCGACCAACCCGGCCAACGCCGCGGACGGCACCGTGCGCAAGCTGTTCGCCGAGAGCATCGAGGCGAATTCGGTCCACGGCTCCGACAGCCTGGAGAATGCCGCGATCGAGATCGCGTATTTCTTCGCCGGCAACGAGATCGTCGGCTGAAAGTGAAGTCCGGGCGGGGCGCCAGCGCCCTGCCCGGCATCGCGCGGCCCGCCCTGACGCCGCGCCGCCGGCCCGCGACGCAAGCGGGTCAAAGAACCAGCTTGAAGCCTTCGTGGGATGCCTTGAAGCCAAGGCGTTCGTAGAAACGATGCGCGTCGGCGCGCGACTTGTCGGTGGTCAGCTGGACCATCCGGCAGCCCCGGGCGCGGCATTCGGCCACCGCCCATTCCATCATCGCCTGCCCCAGCCCGGTGCCGCGCCGGCTGCTGGCCACCCGCACCGATTCGACCTGCCCGCGCCAAGCGCCCTTGTGGGACAGGCCGGGGAGGAAGGTGAGTTGTAGCGTGCCGACCACCATGCCATCGGCCTCCGCCACCGCCAGCATCTGGTTGGGATCGGCTTCGATGGCCGCGAAGGCGTCCGTGTAGCCCTGCGCCAGCGGCAGGGATGCATCCTCCCGCCCCCGTCCCAGCCCGTCATCGGCCAGCATGGCCACGATGGCGGGCAGGTCGGCTGCGGTCGCGCGGCGGAAGGTCACGGCGCCCATGGCGCCAAGCCCCGGTCGCAAACCCCGCTCAGGGGCCCACCATCAAACCAGGAAGATCCACATCAGGGCGAGCACCGCCACCGTTCCGCCGATCGCCCAGGTCGAGGCGCTCATGAAACGGTCATAGAGCGCCGAGCGCTCCTCCATCAGGTCCTCGGCCTTCACTTCCACGAGTTCGAAGGGGTGCGACGTGTGCTCGGCCATGTCTTGTCCTGTTCGGCTCAGCTTTCCTGCCCTGTTGTAGAAAGCGCGGCAGGGCCGGGCAAGGGGTTCGCCAGCGCGCTGCCTGCCCCGGGGGCGGCGCCGGGTGCCGTGACATGGGCGATGTCGCCCTCGATCCGCACCTGCCCCCCCGCCAGCCAGCCCAGCGCCGCCGGGTAGAGGCTGTGTTCCTGCCGCAGCACGCGGGCGGCGAGGCTTTCCTCCGTATCCTCCGGCAGAACCGGCACGGCGGCCTGGGCGAGGATCGGCCCCTCATCGACGCCGGGGCGGACCAGATGGACCGTGCAGCCATGCAGCCGCACCCCGGCCGCGAGCGCCCGCCGATGGGTGTCGAGCCCCTTGAAGGCCGGCAGCAGGGAGGGATGGATGTTCACCAGCCGGTCGCGCCAGCGGTCGCAGAAGCCTCCCGTCAGCACCCGCATGAAGCCGGCCAGCGCGATCAGTTCCACGCCATGGCGGGCCAGCACCGATTCCATTGCGGCCTCGAAGCCCGGGCGGTCGCCACGGTGATTGCGCTGGTCCACCACCGCCACCGTCACGCCGCGTGATGCGGCATGGGCCAGCCCCGCCGCATCCGGGCGGCTGGACAGCACCAGCACGATCTCCGCCGGATAGGCCGGGTCGGCGGCGGCGGCGAGCAGCGCGGCCATGTTGCTCCCGCGCCCCGAGATCAGGATCGCGGTCGGGACGCGGCGCATCAGCCGGGCCAGGACGGGCCGAGATGATCCACGCGCACCGCGGCCGGGCCCGCGCCCGCCTCCAGCACGCCGATGCGGTGCGCCGTCTCGCCCTGTTCGGCGAAAAGGGTGATGGCGGCCTCGGCTTGCGCGGCGGCGACGGCCACCACCATGCCGACGCCGCAATTGAAGACGCGCAGCATCTCCTCTGTCGCGATGCCGCCGGCACGCGCCAGCCAGACGAAGACGGGCGGCGGTGTCCAGGCGCGGGCATCGAGCGCGGCGACCAGCCCGTCCGGCAGCACGCGCGGCAGGTTGCCCGGCAGGCCGCCGCCGGTGATGTGTGCGGCCGCCTTCACCAGCCCCGCGCGATGCGCGGCCAGCAGCGGCTTCACATAGATGCGCGTCGGCGCCAGCAGCGCCTCCGCCACCGTGCCCTCGCCGAAGGGCGCCGGCGCGTCCAGGCCGAGGCCGCTCGCCTCCAGCACCCGGCGGACCAGGGAGAAGCCGTTGGAATGGACGCCCGAGCTCATCAGCCCGAGCAGCACATCGCCGGGCGCGAGGTCGCCCTTGGGCAGCAGGCTGCCGCGTTCCGCCGCGCCGACCGAGAAGCCCGCGAGGTCGTAGTCGCCGCCCTTGTAGAGGCCCGGCATCTCCGCCGTTTCGCCGCCCACCAGGGCGCAGCCGGCAATGCGGCAGCCTTCCGCGATGCCGGCGACCACCTGCCGCGCCTGGGCGACATCCAGCCGTCCGGTGGCGAAGTAGTCGAGGAAGAACAGCGGCTCCGCGCCCTGCACCACCAGGTCGTTCACGCACATCGCGACCAGGTCCAGCCCGACCGTGCCGTGGATGCCGCTGTCGATGGCGAGCTTCAGCTTGGTGCCGACGCCATCGGTGGAGGAGACGAGGACGGGATCCTTGAAGCCCGCCGCCTTCAGGTCGAACAGCGCGCCGAAGCCGCCCAACCCGCCCATGGTGCCGCTGCGGTCGGTCGCGCGGGCCAGCGGCTTGATGGCATCGACCAGGGCGTCGCCCGCCTCGATATCCACGCCGGCGTCACGATATGTCAGGCTGGTCATGGCGGCACCCGATCGGCTATGCGGGAGGGGTCGGAAGGATGAGCCATCACATGCCGGTCGGCCAGGACGGCGCGCAACAGGATCGCAACGGCAGCACCCGCGCGGCGGGCGGAGACAACCACGCGAGGCGGCTGCGCGCAATCGCCCTGGCCGCGGCCCTGGGCTGCGCGCTCGGCCAGCCCGCCGCGCCCCGCGCGCAGGGCGGGCCGGAGGCCTCGTCCGCCCCCGCCTCCGAGACCCCGCTGGTCCAGCGCAACATCCCCGCCGAGGCGACGGCGGACAATGCAGTCCTGGCGCGCGACCGCGCCCTGCTGGCCGGCCAGCGCATCGCCTATGAACGGATGGCCGCCAGCCTCGGCCTGCCCGCCAATGCCTCCGACGGCGACATCCAGGCGCTGGTTGCCTCCCTCGTGATCGAGAGCGAGCGCATCACCCCGCGCGGCTATGCGGCGCGGATCACGGTGAATTTCAACCCGCCCGGCGGCGCGACCGGCCCTTTGGCCACGCAAGTCCCGCCGCCTGTGCCGGGCGCCACGCCGCAGGGCCCCGCGGTCGCGAATCTGGAGGCATTGGCCCTCTACCGGTCCCTGCCGGAATATGGCGACCTGACCCGGAGGCTGGCGGCGCAGCCCGCCGTGGCGCGGGTCGAGATCGTGTCGATCACGGGCCAACAGGCGCGGCTGCGCCTCGCGCTGCGCAGCCAGCCGCAGGAGGCAGCGGCGGAGATGGCGCGGGGTGGGCTGCTGCTCGGCCCCGGCGCGGCCGGCGAGGAATGGCGGCTCGGCCTTGCCGGGGGACGCTGACCTCGCGCCCGAGAAGGGGGCCGGCAAGGACAGCGCGTCAGACGCGGCGCTGCTGACGCTGCCCAATGCGATCACCTTCGCCCGGCTCTGCGCGGTGCCGGCGGCGGTGTGGCTGGTGCTGCAGGGCAGGCTGGATGCCGCCTTCTGGGTCTTCGTCGCGGCCGGCATCTCCGACGCCGTGGATGGATGGCTCGCGCGCGTGTCGAATTCCCGCTCCCGGCTCGGGGCGATCCTCGATCCGGTGGCGGACAAGGCGTTGCTGGTCTCGATCTATGTCACGCTGGCGGCCGTCGGGGTGCTGCCGGACTGGCTGGCGATCCTGGTGGTGTTCCGGGACCTGCTGATCGTGGGGGGCGTGCTGGTCTTGTATGTGCTGGGACAGCCACCGGCGATCCAGCCGAACCTGCTGTCCAAGGCGAATACGGCCTTGCAGATCACGCTGGCGGCGGCCGCGCTGCTGGTGGCGGGATATGGGCTGTCGGCCGGCGGGCTGATCGGGCTGCTGGTGCTCGCGACCGCGGCGACCACCTTCGCCTCCGGCGCCGTCTATGTCTGGCGCACGGCGAGACTGCCGCGATGAGCCACATGCCAACGGTCCTCGCCGCGTGAAGGAGGATCCCAAACCCCCTGCCCCGCGCCCGGCGGTCGCGCCTGGTTCCCCGTTCGGCACGCGCACCGCCACGCGCGGGCAGCGGCTCGCGCTGGCCTTGGGCGGGCTGGCGACGCTGCTGGTGACGATCTGGCTGTTCTCGCCGATCCTGACGCCCTTCGTGCTGGCGGGGTGCATCGCCTATTTCCTCGACCCGCCGACGACGAAGCTGGCCGCATGGGGGGTTCCCCGTGCGCTCGGCGCCTTCCTGCTGATCCTGGCGTTGGCGGCGGTCTGCCTGCTGGCGCTGTTGCTGCTCTATCCGCTGCTGATCGCGCAGATCGGGGTGCTGATCCAGCGCCTGCCGGCCTATGTGACCGGCATCAGCCTGCTGGTGCAGCAGGCGCTGGAGCAGGCGCAGCAGGCCTTCGGGCCGGAGGTGGTGGACGCGCAGCTGCGCGACCTGGCGGTGCGGCAGGCGGGGGCGATGGTGACCTTCCTCGGCACCGCGGTCGGGCGGCTGATCGGCGGCGGCTTCGCGCTGTTCAACGTCTTCACGCTGGTCATCGTGACGCCGATCGTGGGCTTCTACCTGCTGCGCGACTGGCCGCGCATCATGGGCCGCATCGACAGCTGGCTGCCGCTGCGTTCGGCGCACACGCTGCGCCAATTGTCGCGCGACACGGACCGCGTGCTGTCGGCCTGGCTGCGCGGGCAATTGCTCTGCTGCCTGGTGCTCGGCGTGTTCTATGCCATCGGGCTGCAGATCGTAGGGCTCGAACTCGGGCTGATCGTCGGGCTGATGGCGGGGGTGTTGAGCTTCATCCCCTATGTCGGCTCCATCACCGGCTTCGTGGTGGCGGTGCTGCTGGCGGCGGCGCAGTTCGGAACCTGGGACGGGGTGGGGCTGGTGGTCGCGGTCTTCGTGCTGGGCCAGATGGTGGAAGGCTATGTGATCTACCCCCGCCTGCTGGGCGACCGGGTGGAGTTGCATGCGGTGTGGGTGATCTTCGCGCTGTTCGCCGGTGGCGTCGCCTTCGGCTTCCTCGGCGTGCTGCTGGCGGTGCCGATGGCCGCCGCGATCGGGGTGGTCGCGCGCTACTGGCTGCGGCGCTACCTCGAAAGCCCGCTCTATCTGGATCCGCCCAGGACAGGGACCTGAATGCCAGGCGATGCCGCCGCGCCCCGCCAGCTGGCCCTGCCGCTGGCGGCCGCACCTTCATCCGCGCGCGCCGACCTGGTCGAGGACGCCTCCAACGCCGAGGCGCTGGCCTGGATCGACCGCCCCGGCGCCTGGCCGCTGCGCCGGCTGGCCCTGCATGGCGCGGCGGGGGTGGGCAAGTCCCACATGCTGCGCGCCACCGCCGCGGGACAAGGCTGGCGCCTGCTGGCCGGACCAGCGCTGACCGAGGCGCTGGCGCTCGGCCCCTGCCCCGGCACGGTGCTGGACGATGCCGATACGGCGGCGGAGACGCCGCTGTTCCACCTGATCAACCACCATGCGGAAGCCGGCCTGCCCCTGCTGCTGGCGGCGCGGGGGGCGCCCGCGCGCTGGCCGACGCAGCTGCCCGACCTCGCCTCTCGCCTCCGCGCCACCTTCGCCATCGGGATCGGCGCGCCGAGCGATGCGCTGCTGGCAGCGCTGCTGGGCAAGCACCTCGCCGACCGGCAATTGCGGGTGGAGGCCGAGGTGCAATCCTACCTGCTGGCCCGCCTGCCCCGCGAAGCCGCGGCCATCGCGGTCGCCGTCGCGGCGCTGGATGCGGCGGCGCTGGCCGCCGGCGCGCCGATCACCCGCCCCCTGGCGCGCGAGGTACTGGGGCGATCATTCGGTTTTCATGACTATTCCGTTGCGGAGCCATCGGAGGCCTCCCCGCCCGGGGTCGCCTTGGGTTAGGGTCCGCCGCATGGACAAGCAGCCCGCCGACGCCGCCCCTCCCTCGGTCTCCGCCATCGCCTCCCCGGTGGCCGCCGACGACCCCGCCCGCTTCATCAATCGCGAGCTATCCTGGCTCGCCTTCAACACCCGCGTGCTGGAGGAAGCGGCCAATCCACGCCATCCGCTGCTGGAACGTCTGCGCTTCGTCGCGATCTCGGCCTCCAACCTCGACGAATTCTATTCGGTGCGCGTCGCGGGGCTGATCGGGCAGGAAAGGGCCGGCGTCGCCACCCTGTCGGCCGATGGTCTCACGCCCGCGCGCGCGCTGGCGGCGATCCATGCCGAGGCGCGGGAGCTGATCGTGGGCCAGCAGGAGGCCTGGCGCGAGGTACGCGGGCTGCTGGAACAGGCAGGCCTCGTGCTGTGCGAGACGGAAGCGCTGACGCCGGCCGACCGCGCCTGGCTCGAGAGCTGGTTCATGGACCGGATCTTCCCCGTGCTCACGCCGCTCGCGGTCGATCCGGCGCATCCCTTTCCCTTCATCTCCAACCTCGCGCTCTGCATGGTGCTGAAGCTGATGCGGGAGGAGGATGGGGGCACGATGCGCGCCCTGCTGCCGCTGCCGCCGCAGGTCGAGCGCTTCATCCGCCTGCCCGCGCGCGACAGCGCGGCGGGGGATGCGACGATCCGCTTCGTGATGCTGGAAGACCTGATCCGGCTGTTCCTCGACCGGCTCTTCCCCGGCTTCGTGCCCATCGAGACCAGCCTGTTCCGCCTGATCCGCGACACCGATGTGGAATTCGAGGAAGAGGCGGAAGACCTCGTCCGGTCCTATGAGACCGCGCTGAAGCGCCGCCGCCGCGGCCGGGCGATCCGGCTTTCGGTCGATGCGCGCATGCCCGCCGACATGCTGGAGCTGGTGGCGGAGGAATTGGACGCGGATCTCGGCGCGGTCTTCAAGGTGGACGGGCTGCTCGGCGTCTCCGACCTCACGCAGATGATCGTGGATGACCGGCCGGACCTGCTGTTCACGCCCTACACGCCGCGCTTCCCCGAACGCATCCTGGATTTCGGCGGCGACTGCTTCGCGGCCATCGCGGCGAAGGACATCGTCGTCCACCACCCCTATGAAAGCTTCGACGTGGTGGTGCAGTTCCTGCGCCAGGCCGCGCGCGACCCGAGCGTCGTCGCGATCAAGCAGACGCTGTATCGCACCAGCCGCGACAGCCCGATCGTCAAGGCGCTGATCGAGGCCGCCGAATTGGGCAAATCCGTCACCGGCATCGTCGAGATCAAGGCCCGCTTCGACGAGGAACGGAACATCGCGCTGGCCCGAGAGCTGGAAGCCGCCGGCGTGCAGGTGGTCTTCGGCTTCGTGGAGCTGAAGACCCACGCCAAGGTCAGCCTCGTGGTGCGCCGCGAACGCGACGGGCTGCGCAGCTACGCGCATTTCGGCACCGGCAACTATCACCCGGTCACCGCGCGCATCTACACCGACCTCAGCTTCTTCACCGCCGACCCGGCGCTGACGCGGGACGCGCAGAAGCTGTTCAACTACATGACCGGCTATGCACGGCCCGAGACGATGGAGGGGCTGGCCTTCGCGCCGCTGACCATCCGCCCCGCACTCCTCGGCCTGATCGAGCGCGAGATCGCCTTTTCCCGAGATGGCAAGCCTGCCGGCATCTGGCTCAAGATGAACTCCCTGGTGGACGAGCAGCTCATTGACGCCCTGTATCGGGCGAGCGAGGCGGGGGTGAAGGTGGATTGCGTGGTGCGCGGCATCTGCTGCCTGCGCCCTGGCGTCGCGGGGCTGTCCGAGAACATCCGGGTGAAGTCGATCGTCGGCCGGTTCCTGGAGCATAGCCGCGTCTATGTCTTCGGCAACGGGCACCGCTTGCCATCCCGCCGCGCGCGGGTCTTCATCTCCTCCGCCGACATGATGGCGCGCAACATGGACTGGCGCGTGGAGACGATGGTGCCGATCGAGAACCCCACCGTGCACGCGCAGATCCTGGACCAGGTGATGGTGGTGAACCTGCAGGACACGATGCAGAGTTGGGAACTCGGCCCCGATGGGGTCTATCGGCGCACGCCGCCCGGCGACAAGCCGGTCTCCGCGCATGAATACTTCATGACGAACCCTTCCTTGTCGGGCCGCGGGAGCGCGCTGAAGCCGCGCGCGCCGCGCACGGCCAGGATGTCCTCGGGCGTGCCTTCGGCGCGACGTCGGGCAGACCGGGTCTCGCAGGACTGAAGCAGGACCCAAGGTGGTGGATGATTTCTCGCTGACCCCGCCGCGGATCAGCCGGAGGCGGGCCGATCTCCCCCGCCGCTTCGGCGTGGTGGACCTTGGTTCGAACTCCGTCCGGCTTGTCGTCTTCGAAGGCCTGTCGCGCAACCCGCTGCCGATCTTCAACGAGAAGGCGGTGCTCGGGCTCGGGCGCGGCCTGCAGCAGACCGGGCGGCTCAATCCCGAGGCGATCGAGCCCGCCCTGACGGTGTTGAGCCGCTATGGCGCGGTCGCCCAGGCGATGGGCGCCGATCCGGTCGAGATCCTGGCGACCGCCGCGACGCGGGATGCGGAGAACGGGCCGGACTTCATCGCCGCGATCAGCCGCCGGCTGCCCGACATCCCCATCCATGTGCTGTCGGGCACCGAGGAAGGCACGCTGTCGGCCGATGGGGTGCTGCTCGGCTTCTCGGGGGCGGATGGCGTGCTGGGCGACATGGGCGGCGGGTCGCTCGAACTGGTGGAGTTGGATGACGGGCGAAAGGGGCGGGCGACGTCGCTGCCCCTGGGTGCGCTGCGGCTCGCGGACCGCGCCAATGGCGACCCGACCCGTGCCCGCGCCATCGTGGAAGGCGAACTTGCGCGCATCGCCTGGCTGAAGCAGGGCGAAGGGCGCGACCTGTACCTGGTCGGCGGCGCATGGCGGGCGCTGGCGCGGATGCATATCGCGCAGACCTCCTACCCGCTATCGATCGTCCACCACTATGTGCTGAAGCGGGAAGAAGCGCGGGACTTGGCCGGCGTGGTCGCGCAGGCCACGCGCAAGACGCTGGAGAAGCTGCCCGGCGCGCCCGCCAAGCGCCTCGGCGACATGCCCTTCGCCGCGGTGGTGCTGCGCCGCCTGCTGCGCGCGACCGGCGCGCGACGGGTGGTGTTCAGCGCCAACGGATTGCGGGAAGGGTGGTACGCCCGCCTGCTGCCGCCCGAGGTGCGCGACGAGGACCCGCTGCGCGCCGCCGGCCAGGATCTCGCGCTGCGCTATGGCCGCGATCCGGAACTCGCCCCCGCGCTGTTCGCCTGGACCGCTTCGCTGTTCGAGGGCGAGACGCCAGAGGCCGCGCTGCTGCGCGAAGCCGCCTGCTCCATCGCGGATATCGGCAGCCATGACCATCCCGACTACCGCGCGGAGCAGGCCTTCTACCGCGTGCTGCGCCAGCCGGGCGTCGGCGTGGACCACCACCAGCGCGCCTTCCTCGCCCTGGTCGCGGCGCTGCGCTATGAAGCCGCTGCCGACGCGTCTTTCCTGGCGGCCGCGCGACCGCTGCTGGATCCCGTGGCGCTACGCCAGGCGGAAGCGCTGGGCGCGGCGCTGCGCCTGGCCTTCACGCTCTCGGGCGGCACGCCGGTGCTGCTGGGCGGCACATCGCTGCGCCGCTTCGGCGGCGAGTTGCGCCTGCGGCTGGTGGAAGGCAGCGGCGTCTTCGCGGGTGAAAGCGTGCAGCGCCGGCTGGACACCCTCGCCGCAGCGCTCGGCATGCCCGCGACGGTCGAGGTGGCGGGCGGTGGCGTGATGCCGGCCGCATGACGGCCGCGCCGCTGCCATGAGGCGGCTTCCTTCAGGATGACCTTCTCGAGCGTCAGGTCCGACACCGCCTTCCGAAGCCGCGCATTCGCGCGCTCCAACTCCTTCAGCCGCTTCACCTGGCCGAGCTTCGGCCCGCCGAACTCCGTCCGCCGGCGGCAATAGGTCGGCTCCGTCACCCCGATCGCACGCACCGCATCGGCTACCGTCTTCCCCTGGCGAACCAGCACCTCCGCCTGCCGCAGCTTCGCGACAATCTCCTCCCGCGCGGGCGCCTTCGTTCGACCCATCCCGCACCCCATCGCTGCCACCGGACTACATCAACGGCGAACCGCTTCCAGACCAGCGCCCGATCGAGTTGACCCGCTCCGCGGGTCAACTCGATCGGGCATAAGCTGCCCTAGGACCCAGATGGCGTGCGCGGCAGCAGCCGCTGCACCCGGAAACGGTTCTCGCCATTCACGAGTTCATAGTGCTGGGTGTCCGTCATCTCCCGCACCAGGAACATCCCAAGCCCCCCGATCGCGCGGTCATCCAGTTCCGCGTCGATATCAGGCGCCGCCTTCGTCGTGGGATCGAAGGGCACGCCGCCATCGATGGTGGTCAGGCTCACATGGAGCCCGGCCGCATCGGCCTGCACCAGCAGTTCCACGTGGAACTGCGCGTCAACGCCTTCGGGCCAGGCGCAGCGTGCGATGTTGGTGACGATTTCCTCCGCCACCAGGCGAATCTGCAATGCCTCCGGCCCCGACGCGCCGGCGCCCAACAGATGCGCCTCGATGGAATCGAGCGTGCTATCCACCGTGTCGGGCGCGCGGTCACACCGCAGCAGGATGCCGGTCATCTCAGGGCGCAACGGCCATCAGGGCGGCGGCTTCATCGTCTCGGATCGTCACCACCTTGTCGAAGCCGGACATGGTGAAAACCTCCCGCACCGTCGGCTGCAGGCCGAACAGGGACACGGCACCGCGGTTGGCCTTGGCAAGCTTCGCCGCCATCAGCACCACACGCAGCCCAGCGGAGGAGACATAGGTCACCTGGGTCATGTCCAACACGACGCGACGGCCCTCGCGTACTTCCGCCGTCAGCTTCCGCTCCGCATCCGCGGCGGTGCCCGTATCGATCCGACCGCTGACGCGGTGGATCAGGACCTCACCATTCACTTCGGTGGTCACATCCATCAGATCATCTCCTTCTCACGCGCGGGCGCATCGGCGACAGCCGCGACCCCGCGCCAATGCAGCGCTACCATGGTGATGTCGTCCGCCTGAGGCTCTGTCTCAGCGAACACCTCGACGCTCTGCGCCACCGCTTCGACGAGGCGCGCTGGCGCGAGTGCGCCGGCATCGGCGACGATCGCGGCCAGCCGCGCATCGCCAAACATCGCATCGCCGGGGCCAACCGCCTCTGTCACCCCATCGGTGAACATCAGCAGATGGTCCCCTGCGTCCAGCTGCAGGAACTGGTCGGCGAAGTCGATGCCATCCATCACGCCTAGCGCCATGCCGATCTCGACCGGCAACTCGCCTTCCCCGCCACCCGCGTTGCGGCGCCGTGGCGCGTTATGGCCGGCATTGGCATAGGTCAGCACGCCGGTCCGGCAATCCAGCACCGCGACGATGGCGGTGGCGAACATGAGCGTCGGGTTGTCCGCCGCCAGCGTGTCATTGGCCTGTGCCAGCGCCTCCGCTGGCGTAGCGCCGCGTCCCATGGCGGCGCGCAGCAGGCTGCGGGCCATGGCGATGAAGATGGCCGCGCCCACGCCCTTGCCGGAGGCATCGCCGATCATCAGCAGCAGCCGGTTCTCGTCCAGCATGACCAGATCGCAGAAATCGCCGCCGACTTCCTTCGCCGGCTCCATCGCGGCGTGCAGCCGGAAGCAGTCGCGCTCCGGATAGGTGGTGGGCAGGGACGAAAGCTGAAGCCGGCGCGCCACGTCCAGTTCTTCCCGCATCCGGTTGAACTGGAGCCGCTCATCCAGCGCCTGGCGGACCAGCGCCAGGTCGCGCGTGCGTTCGGCCAGCAGTTCCGCCATGGCGCGGTGCTGCTGCACGACATGGCCGGACAGGCGCGCGAAGGCCGGGCCGAGGGTCGCGCCCTCCCCTTCCAGCAGCCCCAGGATCTCCTGCCGCGCCGGGCCCTCGAGCACTGCGGCGAGGCGCGAGATTTCCTGCGCGATCAGCACGCGTTCGCGCAAGCCAGCCAAGCGGTTCCCGGTCTGCAAGCGGTCCAGGGCCATGGTGTTGCTGCGGAGCGATTCCAGCGCGTCGCCGATCGCGCCGACTTCATCGCCGCGGCGGCCGACGGCGGCGGAGGCGAAGATGTCGCCGCCAGCCACGGCCTGCAGCGCACGGGCCAGTTCGGTCAGGGGGTCGAGCGCATCGCGGATGACGCCATAGAGCGCACTGCAGGTGACGGTGGCCGCCACCACCAGCAGCGCGGACGCCACCAGCAGCAGCAGCCGTCGGGACTTGATGGCCGCCGTGGCGTCGGCCAGCACCAATATCTCGCCAACCAGCGCGCCGGCCGAATTCACCGCCGGCGTCGGCTCCAGCCGGAAGATCCGGCCATCCATTTCAAGCGTATCGCCCGATTGCAGAATGGCGGCGCTGTCGCGCAGGCTCGCCGTGCTGGCGAACTGCAACGCTCCGTCCAGGTCGCGCAGCAGCAGGTCGGCGCCGAGATGCCGCGCGATCTGCCCGAGCACCTCCGACGCCGGCACGCCGATCGACACGAGATCGCCCTGGGCAAGACGCAGGCTGGCCACCAGCAGAACCTCGCCCTCGGCCTTCTCGAAGCCCGAGGTCACCTGGCCCGGCAAGAGGTCGCGCCGCAAGGCCGTGGCACCGCTGGCCATGGGGTCGGCCGCCGCCGGCACCGCGGCCAGGAGTTGTCCCTGCCCGCCGACCATATCGAGGCGCACACTCGAACCCAGCGGTTCCAGCAAGGTCGCCAGCCTCTGCCGGAGCAGGGATTCGTCCTGCCTGGCGCGCGCCGACAGCAGCGCTTCATCCGTGACGACGCTGCGCAGCGATGCAACGAGGGGCGCCGCGGCGCGGTCCACCGCTTCCCGCAAGGTCGCGGATTGCAGGCTGGCCCGCACGGTGGCGGAGCGACCCTCTGCATCGCGCAGCACCAGCCAGGCCGGCGCCGCCACCGAAGTGGCCACAAGCAGCGTGGCAAGCGCGAACAGCAGCAGGATGCGGGATCGCAGCGACATGGCTCAGACGGTCTCCGCAGTGCGCAGCAGCCCGACGGGCGGGTAGAAATGCAGGTAGCGCGCACTCTCCATCCGGATCAGGTAGGACATGCGCGTGAGCGTCTCCACCGGAATGCTTTCCGGCGCCCGGCCGTCGCGCAGGATCTGCTCCGCCTTGTACCCTGTGAAGGCGCCGACGCTGTAGTAGCGGCTGACCAGGCCAGCGAGCCCGTCGGCGAACAGCACGAACCGCTCGGTGGCAGCGAAGATGGGCAAGCGGAGAACCAATGCTCCGCGCGTGAGCACGGCGCGGTGGTTGTTGAGGAAGGTGTCGGGGGGGATGTAGAGCCAATCCACGCCGGCCTGCCGCGCCCGCAGCAACGCAAGCGGAATCGAAGCCGGATCCGGCTGCCGCGCCTCATTCAGCGCCACCGGCAATTCCACCAGGTTATCGCCCAGAAGCGCGCGCGCCTGCGCGACAACCGATCGCGAATTGCTTTCGTTCGGGTTGAAGATGGTGGCGACACGGGTGAAGGGGCGGTAGCGCGCCATCGCGCGCATCTGCACCTCCACCGAAGCGATGTACTCGGTTCCGGTCACCGGGCGGCCCGGATCGGTGTTGGACCGGATGAGGCGGTTGCCGACCGGATCGGTGACGATGTTGAAGACCACCGGTACGCCCGTGATGTGCTTCGCCGGGTCCACCGCATCCCACGGCCCGAGCGCAGCCACGGCCAGGCCGGTTCCCCAGACATAGACCAGATCCGGCCGCACCTGCCGGACTTCCTGCACCAGGCCAGCCACCCGGCGCATATCCGTTGCGATGTCGCGCACGATCAGTTCGACCGGAATCCGGCGCGCGGCGAAATGGTCGCGGAACCCGTCGCAGGCTTCTTCCCAGCCGCGGGTCAGGAGCATCATGATGCGGAAGGGGCGTGCCTGCGCCACGGCGGGACTTGCCAGCAGAGATGCGGGTGCCGCCAGAAGATGTCGCCGTTGCAGCATCACGCCGCCTCCCCCTGCCGGCGTGCCTTCAAGGCCAGCGACAGCGCATAGCCGATGGCGGTCGCAAGCGAGATCACCCCGAGCGCCAGCATCGTCTCCTGCCCCGAGCCGAGTGCGAGCAGCGCTGCTGCCGCGGGCGGGCCTATGACGCTGCCGAACCGCTCACCCAGCCGCAGGAAGCTGAGCATAGCGGCGGTTCTCGGCGCGCCGCGCGCCAGGCTCAGGTTGGGGATGATGGCCAGCATCGGCGCGGCGGCCAAGCCTTGGGCCAGGCCGGTGCCGATGATCGCGAGGGGCAATGCCATGTCCCGGTCGAGCCACAGCGGCAGCAGCAGCGCCAGACCGTTGAGCACGCCGGCCAGCGCGATGATCAAGCCGCCCCGCCCGGTTCGATCCGTCAACCACGCGCCGAGGACGATCGCCGGCAGCATGCACAAGCCATACAGCATGACGTTGCGGCCGATCGCCGCCTGGCTCAGCCCGAGTTCACGCAGTTCCAGCGGCGCGAGGAAGAAGATGAAGCCGCCAAGAAGCACCTTGGCGGGAATCGCAGCGAACAGCACCAGCAGGGCGAAGCGCGGTTCAGAGAAGGCGGCACGCGCGCTGCGCCAGAGGCCCATCGTCTGCTGCTCGCTGCCGCCGCCGGCGACGAAGTTGCGCAAGACGAGCAGGGCGGTGAGCACCACGAGCACCATCGAGAAGGTCAGGGTCACGCGGAAGCCGACACGATCCGCCAACACCGCACCGATGGCGGTGCCGCAGACCGCGCCGGTCATCACGGCGGCCGTGAACCCGCCCAGGCTGCGCGCCACGCGGCCCTTCGGCGCTTCCTGCGCCAGATGCACCTGACAGGCGATGGTGACGATGGCGTAGCCGGCGCCGCAGATGCCCCTTGCAATCGCGAAGGTGGTGAGATCGGTGGCCATCGCCGCACCGACATGACCGATGGCTGCCGGCCCAAGCCCGATCAGCATCGCATCCCGCGGCCCGCGGCGTGCCACGATCGAGCCGCCATAGGGGGTGAACAGCGCCACCGCCGCGACGAAGGCGACGATGGGCAGCGCCGCGCCCATGATGCCGCTCTGCCCGCCTGCCAGTTCCAGCGCATAGATCGGGTTGAAGGAGGTCGAGAGCTGTTCCGCGAAGACGAACAGGAACAGCGGCAGACGACCCGAGGCCGCACCGGTTCCCAGCCCATCCTGCACCGAGGCAACCCCGAAGCGCAGGCGCTCGCGAACGCCATCCAGCACCGTGGCGGCGCGCGATGGGGCATCGGTTTGCGTCGCCATCCAGCGCAGCCTGTCCCAGCGGTCATTCATGCGGCGCACCAGCACATTCAGGTGGCGCACGACCCGCCCGGCTTCCGAGACGATGTTGTCCTGCGCACGCAGGGTCCAGTCGCCAGCCGCCAGCCGCGCCTGCAGCCGTGAGACCAGCTCGACGGGCGCGGAGACGGTGCGGAACAGCGAGAAGCGCAGGAACTCCGACGTTGCCAGCAGCACCACCAGCAGCACGATCAGCACGTCCCAGCGCATATCGTTCAGCACGGTGTCGAGCCGTTCGCGGGAGATGCCGACATGCATCCAGCCGACGATGCGCCCGTCTTCCAGGATCGGCAGGGCGGCATCGTAGCTGCCGCCAAGCTGGCGCATCAGCGCGCCCCCCCGTTCCGGGGCCGAGGTGCCGACGGGAAGACCGGAGAAACTGGCCGCTCCGGCCCCGGCGCTGGCGATGCGCTGTCCCTCTGCATCGGCCAGCAGCACATAGGACAGGCCCTGCTGCGCAGCGAGCAGGCTGGTGAGATACTCATCCAGCCCCGACAAGCTGCGGAAGGGCACGCCGAGTTCGACGGCACGCTGCAAGGTGCGCGCGCCGATGCCGCCAACGACCGAGGCCTCGCGCTCCAGCTCCGGGCGCAGTTCCGCCTCGAAGCTGCGCAGCGCAGTGTGGGAGACGAAGGCGACGGCCATGGTCAGCAGCAATGCGGCCACGACGACGACGCGGGCTATCAGGTGGCGATCGGACGTCATGGTGCGGCGGTCTCCATGCGCTGCGACGCCGGATCGGGCAATTGGGACGCGATATGCTCAAGCTGCGCTTCGGCTTCGGCCAGCAGCGCGTCGGTATCGGCGATCGCGGCCTGCAGATCGGCGGTCAGCGCGAGATCTGGCGCGCCTGGCTGCATGGCCTCCTCCATCGCCGCAAACCAGCGGCGCGTTCGCCGCGTGACCAGATGCAGGGCCAGCGCGCCGGCGGGAACGCAGATGCCGACCGCCAGCATGATGGACTGAACCATCGCGAGCATCGCAGCCCCCAGCCGTTCATCGACCGCCGTGCGTTCGTAGCGCAGCAGGATGGCGCCCTCGGGCACGCCGTAGCCGTTGATGATCGGCGTGCCGATGCCGTAGTGCGGGCCGTCGCGGAAGCGCCAAGATGCCGCCAGCCCCGACGCCGCCAGCTCTTCCTGCCGCAGCCTTCGGCCGATGTTTTGTCTGTCCGTATCGAACAGAACGAGGTTGCCGGTGTCCGAGATGGTCAGGCCGGCGATCAGTTTCTCCGCCTCGCGCGAGCGTTCCAGCAGCGCCTGCGCACCCGGCACGCCGCCAAGCTGCACACCGAGCGCGAGGCTGTTTTCCACCGTGTTGCCCAGTTCCTCGGAGAAGATCTCAAGCACGCGCGCCTGCTGGTCCAGCAGGATCCGTTCGAACTTCAGGTAATTCAGCCCCGCCACCAGGCCGCAACCCAGCAGCAGCATGGTCGCCACCAGGCCTGTCAGGCGCGTCGCGAAGGAGAGTTCCCTGCTCATGCCGCACGCTCCTGCGGCGCGGGGGATCGGCCGATCACCGGCGCAAAGGCGTCCCCCAGCACCTGCGCGTAATCCCGCGCGCTGGCGATCGGCACCGGCAATGCCGCGAAATCCGCTGCCGTGGGGAAGCGGAAATAAGCGCCGCCACCCTGCTGCGGCACGCTGGCCGGCTGCCCACCACGCGCGAGCGTGGTGGCGGCGTCTGCCGCGATGGCGACGCCGCCGCGATACAGCCCGGCCGTATGCCACATCAGAGACCGCGAAGGGTCGAAGGGCAGGCGCGTCTCGCCGAGGATCTCGCCTGTGTCGATACCCTTGTCCACCAGGTGGACGGTGCAGCCCAAGTCCCGCTCGCCCCGCAGCACCTGCCAGAAGGGCGCGAACAAGCCACGATAGCCGGGCAAGACGCCAGGATGGACATTGATGATTCCGCGCGGCACCGCATCGATCACGCGCTGGGGGAAGATCAGGCTGAAGCGCGCGGAGATGACGATCTCCGGCCGGAACCCCAGCAGAACCGCAGCGCCACCATCGGCGCGCATGTCATGCAATGCCACCCATGCGTCAGGAGGCGGCAGGCCCGGCGCCGGCGGCTCCAGCGCCGCCAGCGCGTCGATGGCGACGTCACGCTCCAGCAGCTTCATCAGCCGCAAAGCAGGCACGTCAACCTCGGCCTGCCTGGTCTTGACGCTACAGAAGAAGCGAAGATCCGCGAATCCAAGCTGGGCGGCAAAGTAGCGTGCAGCGAGAAGCCCATAGATGTCTCGCTTCACACAGATCGCGATCCTCAAAGACGTATCTCCGGATACGGGGCAGATGCACGCCAATCCAGGCCCGGTGACGGTGGTTCCTCGCCGAGCTTCAACCTGAAATATCGATTTGGAGTGCGGGTAACACATTGGGAATAATTTGCAAGGTCGAGGGAAATCTCCTGTCGGATGAATCCGCAACCTCCACGGCTTCGGCTGAGGCGAAGGGGCCGGGATACCGTTACGGTTCGGCGGCGGCCCAGGGTCCAAGGGGGATTCGTCGCAGTTGCCAGGACGCGGAGGCCAAGGCGCGGTGGGGCATCCGCGGTCCGGAGGCAGGCGTTCGGCAGGGCAACCGGTGCTCCCGGATCTGGCGGGTCAGGCGGATCGCGCAGGCCGCGTCGATCCGCCGCCCGTCGATGCCGTGCGGCCCACGCCATGCGTCTTCCCCCGCGGATTCGTCGCCGAGGGAGCGAATGGCGTCCGATCGGGGCGCATCGGCTGCATCCCGCAGGAGTTCTTGCAAGGCGGCATTGACACCACAGACGCCCCGCGCCACGATTTGAACATTACTTTCAATACCGTTTTGATTGTCTTTTGATTGTCCGGGGGTAAATTCACATGCAGCTCTCGATGCCCGAGGAGTTGTTGCTCCTCATGCTGGACGACAAGACAGGCCGCCTGATGGAGCGCGCGACGCCCTCGGGTGAGTATGCGCTCGCGGGCGCCTTGCTGGCCGAACTGGCACTCGCCGGGCGCGTCGACAGCGACAACACGAAGCTCTGGGCTGCGGATGCGACGCCGACTGGCGACGCGTTGGCCGACCGCGTGCTGGCGCAGATCGCGGACGCGCCGCAACTGCGTGACAGCCGCTACTGGATCGAGACGCTCGGCACCGATGCGCGGGATTTCCTCGAAGTGCTGTTCGAACGCCTGGTCGCGAAGGGTGTGCTGAACAAGGTCGAGGGCCGCTTCCTCTGGGTGTTCCCCGAACGCCGCTACCCCGCCGTGTCCGGCAAGGAGGAACGGGAGGTGAAGGCCCGCCTGCTGTGCGTGTTGTTCAACGACGAGATCCCGGACCCGCGCGATTCGTTGCTGATCGGGCTCTGCCGCGCGGCGGGGCTGTTTGCGTTCATCCTCTCCGGGCAGGAACTGGACCGCGTGCAGGGGCGCATCAACCAGGTCGCCGACCTTGAGGAGCTGAATCGCTCCCTCTCGGCCGCGATCCAGGACATCTATGCGCAGATCGCCCGCTACGCGCCGTTGACGTGAGCGCGACAAGGCCAAGGCAGGACAGGATCGCCGGCATGGAAATCACGGAGAACAGCGTCGGCGGCGTGACGATCGCCGTCATGACGGGCCGCCTGGATGGGGCGACTGCCTCCGACGCTGAGGCGAAGCTGCTGGGCCTGTTGGCCGGCGGGGCGAAGCTGGTCGTGGACCTGGCGGAGGTCGCCTACGTCTCCTCCGCCGGGCTGCGTGTCCTGCTGATGGCAGCCAAGCAGGCCAAAGCCGGGGGCAGCGCCTTCGCGCTGGCCGCGCCGCAACCCGGCGTGATGGAGGTCCTGCAGGTCAGCGGCTTCCACAAGATCTTGACGATACATGTCGGACGCGACGCGGCCGTGGCGGCGCTTCTGCAGGCCGGCTAGAGCACGCTGCGTTCATAAGAACGCAGTCCGTGCTCCAGCGCTCATTGAATCCAGGGCAATATCCGGTCTGGCTGGCGGCCGGATCGGATGGCTTGCGCGGGACCTCATGATTCGAGAGGAGCTGGGAGACCGTTCGGGAATACCGGGCGTGTCGTCTCCCGCGGGTCTGTCCCGCCACTGCTGATCCTCGGCCGCCGGCATGCTCGAACGGGCGCCGCTCCAGCGGTCCGATGTTCCCCTCCCCCAAGCGAGCGGCGCCCTTGAGCAAGGCTCCGCGCGCTCGCTGGCTTGTGCACCTGCCCGAGACACCGCCACCGCATGATCCCTGTCGCGGGTCAGCCGCGCAGCACGGGGTCGACGCCATGCCACATGCCACCGAATGGGCGCTGCTTGCCGATGCCGGCCATGCCCGCGTCTTTGCCCGGCGCCTGCCGGCAGGCCGGTGGGCGGAATTGCCAGACCAGGCATTGGAAAACCCGACCCCGCCGTCCCGCGCGCTGGGCACGGAACGCCCAGGCCGCGTGCAGGAAAGCGCCAGCACCACCCGCCACGCGATCGAGCCGCGCACGGATCCGCACCGCGCCGCGCGGCGCGGCTTCGCCCGCCGCCTTGCTGAACGGTTGGATGATGACGCGCACCATTTCGCGTCCCTGCTGCTGGTCGCCCCGCCCGCCTTCCTGGGCGAATTGCGGGCCGAACTCGGCCCGAAGGCCGGGCCGAAGGTGGCCGGCAGCCTGGACCGCGACCTCGTCAAGCTGCCCGTGGCGCAGATCGCCGGGCAGCTCGACGGCATCGCGCGGGCAGAAGGCGGCCGGCCTTCCTGAAGGCCCGTCCCCCGCCATCATGGGCGGGCCAAGATGGCGGGCTTCGGCTGCCTTCCCGGGGCGCTCCTAGGCCTGCGGCGTAGCCTCGAACTCGCCGCGCAGCTGCTCGGTGGTCAGCAGCAGCACCTTGCGGGCGTCGAGCACCTGCGGCGCCTGGTCGCGCAGCGTCGCCCAGCGCGCCTCGACCGCGTCGAGCGCGGCGTCGAGATCGGCAAAGCGTTCCACCTCCGGCGCCGGCGTGCCGCCCGCCCGCCAGCGCAGATAGACAGGTCCCGTCTGGCTCATCCTGATCCGTATCCCCGGTTGCGTTGCCAGCCACAGCTATCGGCAAGCCGCCCGGCGGGATCAAGGGGGGAGGAGAGGGATTGCGGCATCGCCTGCGGCGGCGGATGGTGCGCCGCCTGAAGGGGACGCTACGGCATGGATCTGCGAATCAAGGATGACCTCGCACTGGTCGTGGGTGCGAGCGACGGCATCGGGCTCGCCACCGCCAAGGCGCTGGCCGGGGAAGGCGCGCGCGTCACCATCGTCTCGCGCGATGCGGCGGCGGTGGCGCAGGCGGCGGCCGGGATCGGCGCGGCCCATATGGCGGCCGACGCGACCGATGCCGCGGCGGTGGACGCGCTGGCGCGCAACTGGGACGCGGCGCATGAGCGGCTGGATATCCTCGTCGTCGCGGTCGGCGGCAGCCACCGCTCCCCCTTCGAGGCGCTGTCCGACGAGGATTGGCGCCGCAACTGGGAGTTCAACATCCTCTCGACCGTGCGCGTCGTGCGCGCCTTCCTGCCGGCGCTGCGGCGCGGCGCGGGCGCGCGCGTGGTGCTGTTCGGCGCGGCATCGTCCCGCATGCCCTATCCGGAGCAGATCGTCTCCAACGTCCACAAGGCGGGGCACCTCGCCTTGGTGAAGACGCTCGCGGCGGAGCTGATCGGAGAGGGGATTCGCGTCAACGCCGTGCTGCCCGGCCGCACCGTCACGCGGCTCTGGCGCCGGCGCGCGGCGGAGATGGCGCAGCGCGACGGCACGACGGAACAGGAGGTGCTGGCCCGCTTCGCGCAGGACATCCCCCTCGGCCGCTTCGGGACGGCGGAGGAAGTGGCGGATGTCGCCGCCTTCCTCGCGTCGCCGCGCAGCGCCTATGTCGTGGGGCAGTCGGTCGCGGCGGATGGGGGCATCGCGCGCGGATTGCTGTGACCCGCACGGCGATGGAAACCTGACCGCGCAGCAGCAGGTGGCAGCAGATGGCCGGCACGCCCTTCATCGAGCAGAACATCGTCTGGCTCTATACCGACGACCTCGATCGCTTGGCGGGGTTCTATCGCGACGTGATGGGACTGCCGCAGGTGCTGGACCAGGGCGTGTGCCGGGTGTTCCAGGTCAGCCCGACCGGCTTCCTCGGCATCTGCGACAAGCCGGGGCGGCCGCGCGGGACGAAGGGGATGATGTTCACCTTCCTCGTCGAGGACCTGGACGCCGCCTATGCCCACTACACGGCGCGCGGCGTGCCGTTCGAGGCGCCGCCCGACCTCAGCCCCGGCCGCGCGGTCTATTCCTGTTTCTTCAAGGACCCCGAGGGCTACTGGCTCGAGCTGCAGGAATTCAACGAGCCGCGCTGGCCCTACCCGCCCGGGCGGGGCCCGCGGCGGGGATAGGGCGGCCGGCCAGCCTTCACGCCGCCCACCAGCGATAGCGCGCGGCCGGGATCGCCGTGGTGGTCATCCTGCCCTGGCGGGAGACGTACCAGGCGGCCAGGGTCAGGCGTTCCGGGCGGCGCATCACCAGCAGTTCGGCCGGCAGGTCGAAGCGCAGGGCGCAGCGGCCGGTGGCGGTCTTGACGATGCGCTGCTCGAGGCAGGAGCTGTGACGCTCGAAGCAGGTCAGCTCGATCATCAAGGACTGTCCCGGGGGCGCTGGGGCGACCTCGATCTCGATGTCGAGCCGGAGCCGGTCCCGCCGCCCCGGCCAGTCCGGGACCGGGATCGCCGCCATCTCCGCCGTCTGCCGCGTCGGCGGCAGGATGAGCGCGTCGGCGCAAGCGGTGTCGCGCCGGAGGGGGGGCGGCGCCGGCGGCAGGCGCCCGGCGGCGCGGCGGGCCCGCTCGAGATCGGCGAAGTGCAGCACGGCGTGTTCGCGCGGGGAGCGAGCCCAGTAGGCCTCGTGCAGGCAGATCATCTCCTCGGCGAGGATCGCGGTCACATCGGCCTCGAGCGCCTCGATCAGCGCCTCGGGGACCGGCTGGTCGAGCCGCGCGCGCAGGAAGCGGAGCCCCGCCGCGCCGAAGGCGGAAAGGCCCCGCTCGACCAGTTCCCGCTGGACCAGATCCCAGTCGAAGCCGGGCCGCGAGAGCGCCGCCACCGCGTCGAACACCCAGTTGGTGACGCGGCCGGGGCTCGTCAGCAACCCGTGGCCGACGGCCATCACCAGGCGGTCCTCCGCCCCGGGCGCACGCACCGGCACGCCGCCGAAGACGGCCGGCAGCGACCTTGCCCACAGCCCGTCGTCATCGCCTTCGCAGCGGTTGCGCTTCAGGGCAAAGAGATGGAGATCCAGCTGCGCCTCGGCCTTCGAGAAGCCGATGCCGTGGAAGCGGTGGCGCATCCCCAGCACTTCCTCCCGCGTCAGCTTCAGCGCGGGCTCCATGCCCTGGGCGTACATCACCTCGACGGCGGTCGCCCAGGCCGGGGTCGGCACCAGCACATCCACATCGTGGCTGTAGCGTTCCGCCGTTTCCTTCGGGTCGAGCGCGACCCGCGCCGCGCCCTTGAGGAGCATGGGCGTGACGCCGGCCGCATGCAGCCCCCCGAGCGCGGGCAGCACGGCGCGGTGCAGCAGGCGCGACTTGGTCCAAAGAAAGCGGCGCACACCGGCCAGCCGCGGCAGCAGGTCGCTGTCCAGCCCGAGTTCCGGCAGGCGGCGGGCCATGGCGGGAAAGATGCGCAGCATCGGCCAGGTCGCCGCCTCGAAGCGCTGCGGGTCGTCCCAGTCTCGCCACGCCGCGCGCGCACGCGCCGCATCCGGGTGCAGCGCCGCGGTGAGCAGCAGCGTGTCGGCCTCGTCCGGCCAGAAGCGCTCGGGCGCCGGGGGGATCATGGCGATCCGGCCTCCGCCGCCCGGTGCCGGGCGATCGCGCGGCGGGCCATGGCGAGATATCCCGCATCGGCACCGCCGGCGCGGGAGGACAGCGAGCTTTGCCGCACGCGCCGTCGCAGGACGATCTCCGGCAGCACCAGGAAGGCGAGGCCCGAGCGCCGCGCGCGGTGCATCCAGTCGATGTGGTGGCCGATCCGCAGCGTCTCGTCCTGCGGCCCGATGGCCGCATGGGCGTCCCGCCGCAGCAGCAGCGCGCCCGAAAGCAGGCAGGGCGCGGGCTCCGCCGCGATGCGCGCCGCCAGGGGCGAAGCCGGCGGCAGGCTGGGACAGGCGAAGCACTCCATCAGGCCGCCCACACCCGCCAGCGCCGGCGCCCGGGCGAGTGCGGCTTCCTGGATCGCGAGCTTGCCGGGCGGCCAGAGGTCATCGGCATCCAGCACGGCCAGCAAATCGCCCCCAGCCGCGGCGAGGCCCGTGTTGAGCGCCGCGGCCGCGCCGCCATTGGCGCGGCGGAGGATGCGGGCCGCCGGCATGGCCGCCCGCGCGACCTGTGCGGTCTCGTCGGTGGAGCCGTCATCCACCACGATCACCTCATCCGCCGGCCGGGTCTGGGCGGCGATGCTGGCCAGCGTCTCGGCGATGGTCGCCGCAGCCTGCCAGGCGGGGATGACGACTGAGATCCGGGTCATGCCGCCCCCCGCGACCGGCGCCGCGCGAGCGATCGCGCCACCACCAACGCCAGTTCCTGCTTCCGGTGCGGATCGGGCGTGGTGAGGAGGGAGCCAGGATACCGCCGGTGCCACAGCGTCACCTCGGGCAGCGCCACGTCCCGCAGGCCGGCGTCGCGCAGGCGCAGCAGGACGTCCCAGTCATCGGCGTAGCGGTAGCCTTCGTCGAAGCCCCCGATGGCGGCGAAGGCCGCGGCCCGATAGAGGCAGGCACCGATGTTGACCGCTGCGATCGTCTCCACCCGCGCCCCGGGCGGCGGCGCCTGCGTGGCCGGGTCGATCGCGTCGCAGAAGCCGGTCAGGCCGGACACCATGGAGACCCCAGGCTCGGCGAGCGCGGCCAGTTGGGCGGCGAGCTTGCCGCACGGCCAGGTATCGTCGCCATCCAGCATCGCGATGACCTCCCCCCGTGCCACGGCCAGCCCGGCATTGCGGGACCGCGCCGGGCTGTGCCGGGTGGCCGCCAGCGGGCGGATGCGGGGATCGGACGCGGCCAATCCGGCCAGGATGGTCACCGTGGCGTCCTCGGACCCGGCATCCACCACGAGGATCTCCTCGATGGGGACGTCCTGGGCCTGGATCGAGCGGATCGCGTCCAGGATGAAGCCTTCGAAGTTGAGCGCCGTGACGATGACGGAGATGCGCGGCGCGTTCATGCCGGCCACTCCGCGAGGAAGGCCGCGATGGATCGCGCCGCCTCCGACGGGTCGTCGCCGAGATCCAGCGCGAAGCAGGGGAGGTCCCGCACCACGCGGGCGGCCAGGGCGAAGCTGGCCTGTGGCGCGACACGCATCACGAAGCCGGAGACGGGGCCGAGCGCCCGCTGCGCCGCCGCCTTGTCGGCCGGGCGGATGGTGCTGCGCGGCCCGCCGGCGAGACGCGGCAGCAGGATCGCGCGCAGCGGCACGCGCGGCGCGAGACGGCCAGCGCCGAGCGACGACAGCGGAAGGATATGCTTGGCGATGCCAGGGCCGGTGGCCACCCCGCCCGGCGGTGGCGACGCACCAAGCAGGCGCAGCGTCGCGTCGCTCAGCTTGACCGCGTCGAAGGCCGCATGCGCCACGACCGTGCCATCCGCGTCGGGGCAGACCAGCGTCAGATCGTCGCCCGCGCTCGACAAGCCCGACCGCAAGGCGGCGGCGGCGGTGGTGGACTTGCCCATCCCCGTCCCGCCGGCCAGCAGCACGCCCCCGGTCGCGCCGCCGATCACGGCGCCATGCAGCAGGCCGAAGGCTTCGTCCCGCGTCGCCCATGCGATGTGCCGCTTGAGCGGCGATGCCCATTCCCAGGGCGCGATCAGGGTCGCATCGCCGGTCAGCAGCAGGCCGGTGCGCGTCGCCGGATCGTAGCTTTCCCAATTGCGGGAGGCAGCCTGGTGGATCGCCCGGACCTGCCCGGCGACCCGCAGATTCACCTCATCCAGCGGTGGGCGGAGATGCTCGGTCCCAGGCACGGTGGGCGGGAGCGGCCAGCCGATCATCCCGGTGTCGATCGCGGCGACCCTGATGTGGCAAGGCCGCGGGGTGTCGGTGGCGGCATGCGCGAGAGCCGCGCCCAGCAGCCCGGCCAGGCGTGGGTCCGAAGCATGAAGGGCCACCGAAACCGGACCGATCCCGAACAGGCGCGGCGGCGTGGAGGCGATGAAGGCCGCGAGCCGGCCGGGGGGGACCAGGTCATCGACCGAGGTCGGCGGCGCGGCCGCGCTCATGCCGTCCCCGCGCGCGGCCAGCCCATCATGGCATTCACGTCGTGGATGGGATCGAGCGACACAAGATCGGCGAGGTCCGTATAGGCCTCGATGACGGCTGGCGCGTGCACGAAGGCCTGGAGCACCGGCGCGGGGCCGGGCGCATCGGCCGGGACGATCAGCGCCTCGGTGGCGAAACGCTCGATGATCGCGGCGATCTCGGTTGCCAGCGCCTCCGCGCCGGGCGAGGTCGCGCCGGCCCCGTCGGAGAGGGCGACGAGCATGGCCTCGGGCGTGACCGGGCCCTGCAGCATGTCCCAAAGCTGCAGCGCGACGCCACGGATACTGAAATACTTGCCGGTATCGAACTGGATGACGACAAGTTCGATTTCGAAGCGTTCCGCCGCAACCACATCGAAATTGCAAACATAGGCCTGGACCGACATAACGATTTGGCTCCATCCACGTCTTTCAAATAAAAATATCCAGTCACACATGTAATATAAAATCAAGATTGGTTCGCGTCGCCGAGAATGTTTCATATCTTCGCGCCGCGCCGATCGGTCACAGATGAAGGCTACATATCGATTTCGCAATCCATGCACGGCACCCGCGACGTTCGGCCACCATTTGCGTCCGGAGCCCGATCGAAGACGGCGCCGAGCGCCCGGATCTGGGCGAAAGGCCCCACGACCTCCTACGCGCCTTGAGCGATGGATCACAGTCATGTTAGCTTGACAATGCTGACTGGTATTCAGTTTGCGGCCGGTTCGTCGCCCATGCGATCGGGGCCACTCGAACATGGATCAACCTCAACCGATACCCGACCAGAGAAAATATGACGCGCAAACATCTCAAATAAATATCGCGACATAGATGATTTCGCGCGGACTTTTAATTGAGAATTGATCTTTCTATTTCGTGGATAAAGATTTTTTTGTTTTCATTTTAGCGAATTGAAGCCGCCGGCTGGCCGCGCATGCGCGATCCCCGGAAGGGCGGCTCGGGAGATTGAAGCTTGCAGGACCCCTCTGCGCTCGCTGACAGGGCCCGCGATGCCAAGGACTGGACGCGCGCGGCAGCACTCTACCAGGTCGCGTTGCAAGCCGCGCCCCTTCGCGCCGATCTGTGGGTCCAGCTCGGGCACGCCTTGAAGGAAAGCGGCCAGATCGCGGAAGCGGAGGAGCCCTACCGCCGGGCCGCCGAGCTCGCACCCGATGACGCCGACGCGCAGTTGCAACTCGGCCATGCCCTGAAACTCCTGGGGCGCAGGGCGGAAGCGATCGCAAGCTACGAGAAGGCCCTGGAGCTTGCCCCCGAACGCCCGGATGCCGCCAGGGAACTGGTTCACCTCGGTGCGGCGAGCCATCAGGACGCGCAGTTCGCACGCCAGGATCCAGGGGCGGTCGGAGAACAGCAGGTTACGCTCGGGGCGATACTGCAAAGAATAGACAGGGACATCCAGCATATCCGCGGGCAACTCCCCGAGCTGCTCACCAGGTCTGCCTTCCCGGTGGGGTTCTACCAGGACTACCGCGCGTTCAACCCGGTGCAGGGGCCGCCCGCCAGGCTGTCCGGGGCGCCTCCGATCGCCTTTGTCATCGTCTCGCATGCTGCCGAGTGCGGCATCTCGGCCTGGGAGCACCAGCTGCGGAGCCTCCAGGCGCAGACGCATCGCGAATTCCGCTTCTTCGGCATTGGATGCAGCCAACATCATCGCACCGCGCTGGAACGGGTCGCGGCCATCGACGACCGTTTTGTCTGGCACGAGACCCAGGACAGATGGGCCGCGGAACGGGCCATCATCGCGCAGACGATCTGCGACGCCGTCCTCCTGATGGCTGGGGGGCGGGAGCTTCACCCGGCCTCGCTCGCCTGGTTTGCCCATGCGCTGGAAGCGCATGAAGCGATCGGCTGGATCTGCGACGAAGAAGCGCTGATGCCCGGCGCGGGCGGGGCGACCACCCTTCTTCCCGTGTTCCGCCGCCTCGTTGATCGCGATACGCTGGCGGAAGCGAACCCCTATGGCGAGACCATCGCCCTGAGGCGCTCCGCCCTTCTGCATGGCGACGCCCAGCAGGCCGAGGCGCTGACGCGACGGCGCCATGAACTGCTGGCGGGCTTGGCCGCTCTCGGCCCGGTCGGCCACATTCCCCTGCCGCTTGCGCGCCATCGACAGGCCGACGCCGCCCCCCCGCCATCCCTGCTTGTCTTCCCCTCGGCCACCGCAAGCCCGGCCAAGGATGGCGGGCCGATCCACGTCGTCATCCCGACAACCCGCCTGGATGACGCCTTGTTGCCGCTTCTCGACAGCCTGGTCGCGCTCGCCGACGCGCCTGCGTTGCTGCGGTTCCATGTCGTTGAGAACGGCAAGGACGACATCAATCTCGGCGAGGCGGGACCGCTGCCATGGAACCGCGCCGGGCTGACAACCTACAAAATGGCAGGCCCTTTCAATTGGTCATTCCTGAATAATCGCGCCGCCCAATCCATCCATGATGGAATCGTGGTTTTTGCCAATGATGACATGGTCATGCTGAGTCAGGATTGGGATGTTCACCTGCGTGACCTGTTGGCACGCCCCGACACGGGGGCCGTGGGGGCCAGGCTGACCTATCCCGATGGCGCGCTGCAACATGCCGGCGTGCTTCTTGGCTGGCGGGACTCCACGATCCACGACGGGCTCGATGAGCCGCAGGACGCGCCGGGCCCCGCCCTGCGCTGGCAGACGACGCGGGCCGCCAGCGCCGTCACCGGCGCCTTCCTGGCCATCAGGGCGGAGATCTTCCACCGGATCGGCGGCTTCGACGAAGACCAGCTGATGGTGGATTACGGGGACATCGATGTCGCGCTCCGCCTCCGCGCCCAGGGCCTTCGCATTCTCTGGTCCCCGCACATCCACCTGACGCACCATGAATCGCGGTCCCGCGGATACGCCTTCTTTCGGCCGGAACGTCAGGCGTTGTGGGATGCGGAACACAAGGCGATGCGCCGCCGTTGGGGGCGCCAACTGGCCCGGGACCCTTCCGTCCACCCTGTCTTCCTTGATGCGACCCGGCCGTTCCGACTGTTGCGGCCGCTCACCTCCGCCCTCATCGCCGCCTACATGGCGCTGACCGCGCGGGCCAATCCCTGGAGCATCGAGGTCGAAGAATGGCCAGGCGACGATTGCTTTCCGCTCTAGGGCCCCATCCGGCCGGATGGGCTCATCTGGTCCGATTGCTCGGTCTTGGAAAAACCGGATCCAGGGCAGCGCATGTCCCAGGGTCGCAGGGCTCGGCCGTGATCGGCCTGCTGCCGGGTGGTCGCGGCCGCCGCCGCGCCGGGGCCGATGGCGCCGCGGCCGAAGCGGTCCTGACGGCCGCAGATCTGCTTCGAGACCGGGGGGAGTGCCGGCAGGCCGCCGCCGCCTATGCCGAGGCCGTCGCCTTGCTGCCCCATCGGACCGACCTCCGGGTCCAGCTTGGGAACATGCTGAAGGATTCGGGGCAGCTTGCGGAAGCGGCCGCCGTCTATGGGGACGCGCTGACCCAGGCCCCGAGGGATGCGGATATCCATCTGCAGCTGGGCCATGCCTTGAAGCTCCAGGGGAAACTGGAAGCCGCGGCGGAGGCCTACGCGCAGGCCGCCGCCCTGGGACGTTCGAGCACGGATGCCGAGCGGGAACTCGCGCTGCTCCGGGCGCCAACGGAACCCGACCCCGTGCCGGCCCCGGATTTCGAAGCCGCCCTGGCGGGGGCCGACTCTCTTCGCGACGCCGGCCAGGCCGCCGAGGCCGCGGAGGCCTACCGCCGGGCTTTGGCGCTCGCCCCGCATCGCACGGACCTGCTCATCCAACTCGGCAACATGCTCAAGGATGCCGGGCAGTATGCGGATGCACTGGCAACCTATGGCCTTGCCGCCGCAGCGCGACCGGGCGATGCGGACCTCTGGCTCCAGTATGGCCGCGCCTTCGAATTCGCCACCCAGACGGAGCAAGCCATCGCGGCCTACCAGAAGGCGCTTCAACTCGACCCCTCGCTGGATGAGGCCGCGAGCGACCTGTACCGCATCCTGCCAATCGACCCGTCGCGGCCGAAGGATCTGCGCTCCAAGGTGGAGAAGCGCGATCCCATCGAGGTCGCGGGCTGGGTGTTCGAGGCCAGCCGGCCAGACCGCCCCGCCGACATCTCGGTCGCGATCGATGGCGTGTTCTACCGGAGCCTGCGGGCCGAGCTGAGGCGCGGCGACCTGACACGGATCGCGCCGAACCTTGTCGGCGGGGGCTTCGCACTCTCCCTTCCACCCGGACAGGGCAGCGTGGAGGTGTCGCTGCATGCGCATGGCGAGCATCTTCGCGGCAGCCCGTTCCGCATCGCCCTGGAGCCGAGGCCCGCTGCCCTGCCGCCCCGCTACGCCAAGGCGAGAGGATTCCCCCCCGCCGCCGGGCAGGGTTCGACGGACGTCGCCATCATCGTGCCGGTCTTCAACGCGCCCGAGGAAACGGAGCGGTGCCTCGAAGCCCTTCTCGAACAAACGACATGGCCAGCCCGCCTGATCATCATCGACGATGGCAGCACCGATCCGGCCATCTCGGCCCTGTTGGATCCCTTCCAGGGCACGCCATCCGTCACCCTGGTGCGGAACGCCACCAATCTTGGCTACACGCGGACGGTCAATCTGGGCATCTCGCTGGCGGGCGGATCGGATGTGGTGATCCTGAACTCGGACACCGCCGTTGGGCCGCGATGGCTCGACCAACTCCGATCCGCCGCGCGGAGCGCGCCTGACATCGCCTCCGTCACGGCCGTGTCGGACAATGCGGGGGCCTTCACGCTGCCCGATGCCGACCGTCCGACCCCATTGCCGCCAGGTTTCGCGATGGAGGACATGCAGCGCCTGGCAGCCCAGAAGGCCGGCCGGCACTGGCCCGACGTGCCGACCGCGAACGGCTTCTGCGTCTACCTGCGCCGCGCCGCCCTCGACGCGGTCGGCGGCTTTGACGAGCAGGCCTTCCCCCGCGGCTATGGGGAGGAGAATGACTGGTCGATGCGCGCCGCCCGGCTGGGCTGGCGCCACATCATCGACGACCGCACCTTCGTTCACCATGAGCGGTCCGCCAGCTTCGGCAGCGCGCGCGCATCCCTGGTCGCGGACGGGCAGAAGGTCCTGCTGGAGCGCTATCCGGAGTACAATGCGCTCGTCCGGGGCATGCACACGAATGCGAGGCTGCTGGATGCGCGCCGCCGGATGCGGGCGGCCCTTGCACAGGACCAACCGCGCCCCCGTCCGCGCGTGCTGTTTGTCATCTCGACACAAACCGGGGGCACGCCGCTCACCAACCGCGACCTGATGGCCGCGCTGAGCAACGACTACGAGCCCCTGCTGCTCACATGCGATGCCCGTGTCATCACGCTGGTCAGACCCGCCTGCACCGACGGCGAACGCGACATTCCGCTGGCGCGTCATGTCCTGTCGGAGCCCCTCAGCCTCGCATCGCACCATTCCCTGGACTACGACACGATCCTCACGCGGTGGCTGACCGATTTCGCGGTGGAGCTTCTCCACATCAGGCATCTGGCCTGGCATGGCCTCAACCTTCCCGCGGTGGCTCAGGGCCTCGGAATTCCTGTCGTGCTGTCATTCCACGACTTCTACTCGGTCTGTCCGACCGTGAAGCTTCTGGACGCCGACGGCACATTCTGTGCCGGAACCTGCACGCAGGGCGCCCGCGACTGCACGCCCGAGCTCTGGGATCCGATCCACGCGCCACCGATCAAGCATGCCTACATCCACACGTGGCGAGATCACTTCAAACGCGCTTTCGAATCCTGCGATGCCTTCGTGACCACGAGCGAGAGCACGCGCGCGACCATGTTGAAGGTCTATCCCGAACTCGCGGGCCGACGCTTCCTTGTCGTGCCGCACGGGCGCGATTTCGTCGCCTTCCGCCCGCCCCGCGCGACGCCGTCCGAATTGACGACGCTGACCATTCTCGTCCCCGGAAACATCTCACCGGCCAAGGGCCGCGACATCATCGCCGCGCTCGCGGCGATCGACCAAGGGCGCCGGCTTCAGTTCCATCTCCTGGGCGAGGTCAGCCCGCCGCTGGCCGGTCCTGGCATCCACAATCACGGACGTTATGGCCGGGAGGCGTTTGCCGGGCTTGCGACGAAGCTGAACCCCGACATTGGCGCGGTGTTCTCGATCTGGCCCGAGACCTACTGCCACACGCTGACGGAATTGTGGGCCATCGGCCTTCCGGTGGCTGGATTCGATCTTGGCGCGGTTGGCGAGCGCATCCGGGACACCGGCGCAGGCTGGCTGCTGCCGCAGGGAGACATCGCAGAGCTCTACGGCCAGCTCACGCGGATCGGCCGGGATGTTCCGGACCGACAACGCGCCGCCGACTGCGTGGCGGCTTGGCAGGCGGGCGAAGGCCAAGACTGGACCTGTTCAGCGATGGCATCGCGATACAAGGACATCTACGGCCGGCTGGTCACGGAACGACGCGCCTTCACCTGGGCGCCCCGCCCCAGCGGCGCCGCAACCGCCCCCTGACCCAGGCCGCCCGGTCGCGGCGGTCGCGAGCGGAGCGGCGAAACGGCAGGCTGGCCCGGCGCTGCAGGGTGATGCGACACCCGCGGGGAAGCCGCAGCCTCGCCGCCATGGGCGCCACCGGGAGGGTGCCGTGGCGGCCGACGAAGGCGGCGACCATGCAGCACTCGCCCTGCCAGGGCAGGCCATCCGACCTGACGGGTTCAGTCGGGTCGGATCGTGTCTTGGCGCGTGGCATGCCGGCGGCAGAACTCCTCCGCAGACAGTGTCCGTATCTCCTCCAGCGCGGCGGCAAGCCGCTCGCGCGGCCAGTCCCACCATGCGATCTCGAGAAGGGTCGCGCGCACCTCCTCGGGGAAGCGGAAGCGGATCACGCGTGCCGGGTTGCCGACGGCGACTGCGAAGGGAGGAATGTCCCTCGTCACCACCGCGCCCGCGCCGATCGCGGCGCCTGTGCCGATCGTGACGCCCGGCAGCACGATCACGCCATGGCCGAGCCAGACATCGTGGCCGAGCGTGACGCGATGGCGACGCCGCCAGTCGAAGAAGCCCGCCTCGTCGGGCCCGAGCCCATAGGCGCTGGCGCGATAGGTGAAGTGGTTCAGCGCCACCCGTTCCAGCGGATGATTGCCGGGATTGACGCGGGTGTGGCTGGCGATGGAACAGAACTTGCCGATCGTCGCGTAGATGATCTGCGCGTCGTGGACGACGTAGGAGTAGTCGCCCATCTCGACCTCGGCCAGCGTGGTGCGCGCGCCGACCTCGGTCCAGGCACCGAGCCGGCTGTCGCGCACGCTCGCGGTCGGGTGGATGAACGGATCGAGGCCCAGCTGCTTCTTCGCCGTGCCGGGGTCCTGATAGCCGGCGTTGTCGTTCATGCGCGGATCAGCCTCAGTCGGATGCGCCGGCTCGCCCAGTCGATCGCGGCGACCGTGACCAGGATCAGCAGGATGATGAAGGCGGCCTCGTCCCAGTCGTTCAGCCGAATCCGGTCGCCAAGTGCGAGCCCGATTCCGCCCGCCCCGACCACGCCGAGGATGGTGGCGGATCGCGTATTGCTCTCGAAGGTATAGAGGATCTGGGAGAGCATGAGGGGGGCCGCCTGCGGAATCAGCCCGAAGCGGATCGCCTGCAGCCGCGACCCGCCGGAGGCGCGCACGCCTTCCACCTGCCGCCGGTCCGCACCCTCGATCGCCTCGGAGAACACCTTCGCCAGCAGGCCGATATCGGGCACGGCCAGCGCCAGGATGCCCGCGAAGGGGCCCATGCCGACGGCGGAGACGAAGATCAGCGCCCAGACCAGGCTGTCGATGCCGCGCAGCCCGTCATAGCTCCGGCGCACCGTGAAGCGCAGCAACGCATTGCCCACCACATTGCCCGCGCCGAGGAAGCAGATCGGTAGCGCGATCGCGGCGGCCAGCAGCGTCCCGAGGAAGGCCATGGCCACCGTCTCGGCCAGCGCATGCAACAGGTCCTGAAGATACGCGCCGGGTGTGGGCGGCCACATCAGCGCCACCAGCCAGCCGAGCTTGCCCAAACCCTCCCAGATGCGCGTGGGTGAGGCGTCCACGCGCCACAGCCCGGCCAACAGCAGCAGGAAGCCGCCCGCGAACAGCAGATGGGTACGAGAGAGGGTCATGCGACGCGCAGCGCCTCCGCGCCCAGGATGCGGTGGCGCAGCCTTGCGCAGAGCTGGTCGATCACCGCCACCGTCAGCAGGATCAGCACGATGATCGCGGAGATGTCGGGGTACTCGAATTGCCGCACGGCGAGGTAAAGTTCCTCCCCGATCCCGCCGGCGCCCACCAGGCCGAGCACGCTCGCTTCCCGCACATTGATCTCAAGCCGGAGCAGGCCGAAGGAGAGGACGCCGGGAAGCGATTGCGGCAGCACGCCGAAGCGCATGCCTTCCGCCCAGCTGCCGCCGGCGGCGCGCACCGCTTCCACGGTGCGGGGGTCCGCGTTCTCATGCACTTCCGCGAACAGCTTGCCGAGCGCGCCCATCGTGTGCAGCGCGATCGCCAGCACGCCCGCGAAGGGACCGAGGCCGAAGGCGTAGACGAAGATCAGCGCGAAGACGAGCGTCGGCACGGTGCGCGCGAATTCCAGCACGCGGCGCGAGATGGCCACCGCCCAGGCCGGCGCGAAGGTCACGGCGGCGGGAAAGGACAGCAGCAGCGCCGCGGCGCCGCCCAGCACCGTGCCGGTATAGGCGATCAGAACCGTGTCGAGCAGCAGCTCCGCCCAGATGTCGAGCCCCCACATCCATTCCGCGAGGTCCGCGCCAAGGCTGTCCCAGCGCAGCACGGGAATGGTGCGGTGGATGTAGTCGCCCGCGCGCGGCAGGCCCTCCATCAGCCGGGCGAGGTCGACCTCGCCCACTTTCGCGGCGACCAGCGTCGCCGCGGCGAACAGCGCGAACCACGCTAGGCCACGGCGCCGGCGGGCAGCGGTCTCCGCCTGCCACCGTGCCGCGACGGTGGCGGCGGTCAGGCTCAAGACCGGCGCTCGCGGCGCTGCGCCTGGTTCTGCTCCGTCATCGCGATGACATCGGCATAATCCTCATGCCGGGCGAGCGCGAAGCCGGCGGTGTTGGCGCTGAGCTGGCGCATCACCTCCGGCGCGTCCTGCGGCATCGCCTGCATCATGGCGATGAAATCGCGGCGCAGATCTTCCGGCACCTCGGCCCGCGTCACGGTGGGGGAATTCGGGATCAGCGGGCTGGTCCAGATGATGCGCGTAGTACCGGGCTGGATCATGCCCTTCTCCACCATCCGCTGGATGTTGCCGCTGGCCTCGTTGTTCCAAAAGGTCGCCGCCGCGTCGAAGGTGCCGTTCAGCACGGCGATCACCGACTGTTCGTGATTGCCGGAGAAGCCGGTGCGGCTGAAGTGGCGCGCGGGGTCGACGCCTTCCTTGCGCAGGAAGTAGCTCGGCGCGGCGAAGCCGGAGGCGGAGTTGGGATCGGCGAAGGCGAAGGACCGGCCGCGCAGATCGGCCAGGCTGCGGAAGGGGCTGTCCGCCTTGACGAAGATGACGGAGTAGTAGCCCTCGGCGCCGTCACGGCCACGATGGCGCAGCAGCGGCACCACCCGTTCCCCCATGGAACGCCGCGACAGGGCATAGGCCGCCGGACCCAGATGCGCGAATTCCAGCTGGCTGGACCGCAGCGCTTCCACCACCGCCGCGTAATCCGTCCCGCGCGTGATGCGCATCGGCACGCCGAGCTTGCGTTCCGTGTAGGCCGCGAGGCCCTGCAGGCGCGCGATCGCGTCGCGCTCATTCTCCGACGAGATGATGCCGTAGCGGATCTCGCGGAACTGCGCGCGCCATCCGGTTTGCGCGCTGGCCAGCGCGGGGGCGGCGAGAAGGCCAAGGGGGGCGAGCAGCGTCGTGCGGCGGCGGATCATGGAAATCTCCCTCGTTTCGGTGGCGACGGGGCGCACCGGATGGCGCGCCCCGCCAGGCGGGTCAGCGCGCGCGCAGCAATTCGGGCACGCGCAGGAGGATCATTTCGTTCACATCGGCCGCGAAGAACTGGCGGCCGGCGCTGAAGGGCAGGTTGTTGTCGTTGCCGACGATGATGTGGTCGGCATCCACCATCGCGACATTCTCGATGGTGAAGAACGGGAAGGTGAAGCGGTCCCGCGGCGCGTTCGCCGGCAGGTCGCCGCGGATGCGCGCGCGGCCATCCGCGTCGCGGATCGCCATCAGGTCGATATGGCCGATCTTGCGGACGAAGCCCTCGGCATCCGTCTGCGCCATGTCCACCACATAGATGCGCTTGAAGCGCGCCGGCAGCGGGAAGCAAGGCTGCTGCGCCGTGGGCTGGGTGCCCTGGGCGCAGGCAAGGCCCGGATCCCCTTCGCCATTGTCGCGCTCGATCACCAGGGCGCGCGTCGCGTCGATGAAGTTGAAGTCGCCGATCGCCGTGGCACCGGGCTCGAGCCGGTAGCGGACCTGCCGCCCCGTCCAGTCCATCCGCTCCACGCTGAACTCCAGCACCCGCAGGAACTGGCCTTCGGGCCGGTCGGAATTCGGCGCGAAGAGCGGCTGTTCCAGCATCGCCCAGAGCGTCCGCCCATCCGGCGTCAGCGCCATGCCCTCATAGCCGCCGGAGCGGCGGACACGATAGGCCACGCCCTGCGTCGGGCTGGCCGCGACCTGCAGCGCGGGGTGGTCCGGCGTCATCAGCACCTGGCCATCCATCCGCGTCTCGATCACGCGCTGGACCACGCCATCGGCGGAGATGTGGATGAGGAAGGGGCCGAACTCCTCGCCGATCATGAAGCTGCCATCGGGCAGCGGCTGAATGCTCTCGAGGTCGAAATCGGCGCCGGTCAGGTAGCGGGCCTCGGTGCCTTCATAGGCGATGCGGAAGGGGATGCGGCGCTGCGGGTCGCGCAGGAAGGTGGTCTGCAGCATCGCGACCTGGCCGGTCTGCCAATCGGGGCGGACCTTGTGGAACATCAGCAGCGCATCGGGGCTGTTGCGGCGATTGCCGAAGCCGTTGTCGGTCAGCACCCAGAAATTCCCGGGCTCGCCGGTGACCGGCTTGATGCCGGAGAAACCCTGCACGGGCTGGCCGATGAAGGGGAACGCAATCCCGGTCTGGCGGCGGCCATGCATCGGGCCGGTGTCGCCCATCACGGCGCCGGGGCGATCGATGCGCAGATTGCCCGGACCGGCGAATTTGCCGGACACCAGCGCGTCCCGCGGCGCATCGGCCGGCGGCACGGCCATGGTGAAGGCCGGCAGGATCGCATGGCCGGCCAGCGTCGAGTCGAAGCGCTGATCCGCATGGGCGGCGGCCGCAAGGCCGATGACGGCAGCACAGGACAGAAGAAGGGACCGCATCGATATCTCCCGTTGATCGAGGCGGCGGCCGTTTAGCCTGTGTGGGTTGCGGCAGCGTGACGCAAGCATGACGGTCAGAGGACGTTCCCGCCTCACCGCCGCCGCCAGGCCTGGGTGGCGCGATCGGCGACCGCGCCGACCGCGAGTTGCACCAGCTTCGCCACCGTCGTCGCGGCCAGCAGCACGCAGGCCATCGCGGCGGCGGCGCTCGCCTGGCCAGCCTCGTCCATATGCACCAGGGCGACGGAGGCCGGCTTGGTGTCGGGCCCGTAGAGGAAGATCACCGCGCTGACGGTCGTCATCGCGCTGACAAACAGATAGACCCAGATGTCCATCAGCGCGGGCAGGCAGATCGGCAGCGTCACGCGGCCGAAGGTGATCCAGGCCGGCACCTTCAGGCTCGCCCCCACCGCCTCGAATTCCGGGTCGAGCTGGCGGATCGCGGTCGCGGCCGTCAGATGCGCGACGGTGTAGAAATGCACCAGGCTGTTCAGCACCAGGATCGCCAGCGTCCCATAGAGGATGACCAGCGGATTGGAGGGATGGTTGAAGAACAGGATGTAGGCGAGGCCGAGGACCAGCCCCGGAATCGCCAGCGGCGCGGTGGCCAGCAACCCGACGGCGGATCTCAGCGCGCGGCTCGTCCGTGTCACGCGCGGGGCGCGTTCCAGCAGCCACGCCACGACGAAGATCAGCCCCGCACCGATCGTCGCAGCCCAGAAGGCCATCACCAGAGAGGTCCGGAAACTGCCCCAGCCCGCGGCGTCGAAGCGGCTGAATTCGTAGTTGTCGAGGGTGAGCGTGAGGTTCCAGGGCCAGAAGCGGATCAGCGACCCCCAGGCCGCGACGCCGACGATCCCCAGCAGCACCAGCGCGACCAGGGTGCACAGCGCGAGCAGCGGCAGGTCGCGCGCGCGGCGCGGCCGCGGCACATAGGGCACCGCGCGGCCGGTCAGCGTCGCGGCGCGCTTGCCTTCCGCCCAGCGCTGCAGGGCGAAGGCCGCGATGGCGGGCAGCAGCAGCACGATGCCCACCACCGCGCCCATGTTGAAGTTCTGCAGCCCCACGACCTGCTTGTAGACATCGGTCGCCATCACCTGGAACTGGCCGCCGATGACCTTCGGGATGCCGAAATCCGTGACCACCAGCGTGAAGACCACGACCGCGGCGGAAACCAGCCCGTAGCGCGCGCCCGGCAGCGTGACGGTCGCGAAGATCCGAGCCCGGCCGGCCTTCAGCGCCTCCGCCGCCTCGTAGAGCCGCGCATCGGCGGTGGCCAGCGCGACCGACAGGATGATGGCGGCGGACGGAAAGCAGTAGAAGGACTGCGCCGCGATGATGCCCCAGGGGCCGTAGATGTTCTCCCCGAACAGCATCCAGCGCAGCATGCCCTGGTTCCCGAACAGATAGATCAGCGCCAACGCCGGCAGCAGCGACGGCGCCAGGATCGGCAGCAGCATGATCGCGCGGAAGACCGCCTTGAAGGGAATGCAGGCGCGCGTCAGCGCATAGGCGTAGAAGAAGGCCAGCGGCACGACGATCACCGTCGTCACCGCCGCCGTCCAGATGCTGTTCCAGGTCGAGGCGACCAAGACCGGTGAGGACACATAGGCCGCGAAATTGGCCAGCCCCACGAAGGCGCCTTCACCATTCTGGAAGGCGCGCACGAACAGGAAGGCCATGGGCAGCGCCAGCGCCGCCAGCAGGAACACCAGCGCCAGCCAGAGCCCGGCCTGCATCAGCCGCTCATCCAGCGAAGGCCGGATGCGCACGGGCAATCCGGCCGGGCGGCCATGCCCGGGGCCGGGCACCCCGAGACGCTCGCCGAGCGTCGCGTCAGACATCGGCGGGAAAGACCATCACCGCTGAGGAGGGCACGGAGACGGCCACGCTGGCGCCCGGCAGCGCACCGGCCGCGCGCAACGCCTCGGCCGTCGCATCCGCCTCAAGCCGCAGCCGGCCGGCTTCCAGCGAAACCCGGCAGGTCGCGCCGAGGAATTCGACATGGACGACGTTCATCGCGATCGCGCCGGGCTGGTCGCGCGCGGCCTCGCCCAGCCGCACATCCTCCGGCCGGACGAAGGCCAGCACCTCGGCGCCATACAGCAGGCCGCGCGCTGCCTCCGCCGGGATCGTATGGCCGGCGGCGTCGAGCGTGCCGGGGCTCGCGCCCACCTTGGCCTCGATCATCGAGGATCGCCCGACGAAGCCCGCGACGAAGGCGCTGGCGGGGCGGCGATACACCTCCTCCGGCGTGCCGACCTGCTCGACCCGGCCGCGGCTCATCACCACGATGCGGTCGGAGACGCCCATCGCCTCCTCCTGGTCGTGCGTCACCATGATGGTGGTGACGCCGAGCCGCCGCTGGAGGGCGCGGATTTCCTGGCGCAGATGCAGCCGCACGATGGCGTCCAGCGCGGAGAGCGGTTCATCCAGCAGCAGCAGGCCGGGTTCGGGCGCGAGCGCGCGGGCCAGCGCGACGCGCTGCTGCTGCCCGCCGGAAAGCTGCGCCGGGTATTTGGCGGCATGGTCGGCGAGGCCGACGAGGCGGATCAGCTCATCCACCCGCGCGGCGATGCGTGTGCGCGTCCAGGCGGGCCCGCGCAGACCATAGGCCACGTTCTGCGTGACGGTCAGGTTCGGGAACAGCGCGTAGGATTGGAAGACGATGCCGAAATCCCGCGCGGCGGGCGGCAGGCCGGTGATCTCCCGGCCCGCCTGGCGGATCACGCCGGTCGTCGCGGGATCGAGCCCCGCGATGGCCCGCAGCAGCGTGGTCTTGCCGCAGCCCGAGGGCCCGACGAAGGACACGAACTCGCCCTCCGCGATGGAGAGCGAGACGTCCTTCAGCGCGACGAAGCGGCCGAACTGCTTGCCGACGCTCGCGATCTCGAGGAAGGGCGGGCGCGGCACCCCTGGCGTGCCGCCGGCGGCGGCCGCGCCGCCTTCCTCGAGCGTCGCGGACATCAGCGCGGCGCGGACTTGCCGTCGAAGCGCTGCGCCCATTCGCGCAGGATGCGCTCACGGTTGCCGGCGATCTCGGCGAAGTCGGCGCTGACCAGGCGCTGCGCGAATTCGGCCGGGTAGCCGCGCACGGTCGGCTCCACGCCGGGCAGCGCCAGTAGCGCGTAGTAGCGCCCATAGAGCTCCATCGCCTGGCGGCTGACGGCGAAATCGGCCAGGCGGCGGGCCGCATCCAGGTTGCGCGTGCCGCGCAGGATCGCGGTCGCCTCCAGGTCGAAGCCGACGCCGTCATTCGGCACGATGATCTCGATCGGCGCGCCCTGGTTCTTCAGCGCGACGGAGCGCATGTCGAAGCTGAGGCCCACCGCGAATTCGCCGCGCGCGGCGTTGTTGCAGGGCGCGGAGCCGGAATGCGTGTAGACCTGGATGTTGTCGTGCAGGCGCGTCATGTAGTCCCAGGCGCGCGCTTCGCCCTGCGTGCCGATCCAGCCGGCGATGGTCAGGAAGCCGGTGCCCGAGCTGTTCGGGTTCGGCATCACCACCTGCCCGCGGAAGCGCGGGTCGAGCAGGTCGGCCCAGGTGTTGGGGCGCGGCAGGCCACGCTGCTGCGCGACAACCGTGTTGAAGCAGACGGCGGAGACGAAGGCGTCCATGCCGGTCCAGGTCATCGGATTGCGGGCGGACCGCATGTTCGGCCGCAGCGCTTCCGCGCCGCGCGGCGTGTAGGGCTCTAGCATGTCCATGCCTTCCAGCTGCAGCAGCGAGAAGACCGACAGGCCCCAGACGAGATCGGCGCGCGGATTGGCGCGTTCCGCGATCAGGCGGGCCGTCATGACGCCGGTGCTGTCGCGCACCCAGGCGATCTCGATCCCCGGCACCGCCGCTTCGGCGGCCTGCTTGAAGGGCGCGAGCTGCTCGTTCTCGAGCGCGGTGTAGACGGTCAGGCGGGTGCGCTGCTGGGCCTCGGCGGCCGGCGCGGCGATCAGGCCGAGGCCGAGGGCCAGGCCGGAGAGGACAAGGCGACTACGACGCATGAAGGGCATTCCCTGGCTGGATAAGCGGGACGTCCCCTAGCCCAACCAAGCGACGAGACGGTGACGCTTTCGTTGCAATTCGGCGTCACGTTGCGCCGTGATGCCGGGGATCCGCCCCGGCCGCGATCCGGCCCTCGATCTCCGCCACCGCCGCGGGCAGGTCCGCGATGGAATCGATGACGAGATGCGCGCCGGCCGCCATCAGCTCCCCCACCGCGCGCGCCCGCAGCGCGGCCCGCGCCGGGCCGGGCAGCGCGGCCAGCTCCGCTTCCGTCAGCCCGGCGATGTTGCCGGACAGCGCGACGCCCACGGCCCAGGTGCCGGCGGCACGGCCTTCGCCGATCCCGGGGGGCGTGTCATCGACCTTGATCACGGCGCTGGCCGGCCACACGCCCATCTCCGCCATCGCCTTCCACATCTGCAAGGGCGCCGGGCGGCCGGCCGGGAGGTCTCCGGCGCAGATCATCGCCTCCGGCGCGAAGCCCTGGGCGGCGGCCAGCGGCGCCAGGCGCTGCATGATCGGCCTTGTGTAGCCGGTGGTGGAGCCGATGCGGATGCCGCGCGCCGCGCACCAGGCCAGCGCCTGCGCCGCGCCGGGGATCAGCGCGCTATGCGCTTCCACCGCCGCGATGTTCAGCGGCTCGAACACCTCGAAGATGGCCTGCACATCGGCCTCATGGAAGTCGCGGCCGTGGCGCGCGCGCCAGGCCTCGTTCGCGGATCGGCCGACCAGGCGGATATGGTCGGCCTTCGCCATGCCCATCGGGCCGCGCGCCTGTTCGATGGTGATTGCGACGCCGAAGCGCGCGAAGGCCTCCACGAACGCCCCCATCGGCGCGCGGGATCCATGGTCCAGCACCGTGCCGGCCCAGTCGAGGATGACAGCCTTGATCATGGCAGGACCTGCATGTCGCGCAGCACCTCCTCCGCCAGCCCGAAGGCGGTGGAGGCACCGGTGCCGGAGGTGACGGAGACCAGCCGGACCCCAGGCGCGACCTCCTCCTGGAAGGCGTCCTCGGGGCCGGAGGGGTAGAGGCCGACCCAGCGTTCGATCACCGGCGGGGCACGGCCCAGCACGGCTTCGAACTCCTCCAGGATCAGCGCGTCCACCGCCTCGGGCTGGAAGGGGTCGGGGGTGGCGCCGTAATGGTGGCTGTCGCCGATCACCAGCGTGCCGTCGGCGGACTGCACCACGATCAGGTGGACGCCGTGGTCCAGCTGCGCCGGCTGTTCCGCGGCCAGCCGCGCCCGCAGCGCCGGCAGGCCGGCACAATCCGCATAGCCCCGATAGCGATGCAGGCCGAGATCGCTCATCACCGCCGCCGGCAGGCGCCAGCCCGGATCGGCCAGCCGCAGCATATGCAGCTTGCAGAGCGTGGTGCCGTGGCGCGCGAAGACGTCGGGGAACAGGCCGCCAAGCTCCGTGCCCGGGCAGAGCACGATCCGCTCCGCCCGCAGCGTCCCCTGCGGCGTGACCACCTGCCCGGCCTCGACCGCCAGCACACTCTGGCGCCACAGGAAGGTGATGCCGAGCGTCTCCGCCATCCAGGCCGCGAGGCGCGGGATGGCCGTGCGGCTTTCCACCCGCAGCTCATGCGGCGAATGCAGCGCGGCCAGCACGGCGCCGTCATCGCGCAGCGGCGCCGGCAGCGCCGCGCGGGGCAGGATGGCGCAGCCCTGGCCCATCGGGCCGGCGGCGAAATCCTCGATCACCGCAACCGCTTCCGGCCGGCGGGCGGCCATCAGCAGGCCGCGATGCAGGACGGGGATGCGCGCGGCCTCGCAGAGTTCGGCCCAGACCTCGCGCGCGCGGCGGGCCCGGTCCCAGGTGCGGGGCTGGCCCTGGCCGGTGACGGTGACGAAGCCGAAATTGCGGATCGAGGCGCCATTGGCCTGCGCGTCGCGATCCAACACCGCGACGCGCAGCCCGGCGCGCGCCCCGGCCAGGGCATGCGCCAGCCCGACGATGCCCGCGCCGACAACCAGCAGGTCGAAGCGGGCGGTCCCTGACATCAGCGCAGCGGCAGGCGCCCGAGGCGGAGGAACTGCGTCTCGCCCGAGACATTCTGCACGCCGTCATTGTCGATCACCGCGAAGGCATCGCCCGCTGCATCCACCGCGAAGCCCTCAAGCTTCTCCAGCACGACGCCGCCGGTGCGGGCGAGATCGGGCACCACATCCCGCACCAGCCGCTTGGTCACGACCGGCACCTCCGCCGCGCCCGGCGCGGCCGGGGTCAGGCCCGCGACCGAGAAGGCATAGAGGCGCTTGATCGCCGCTTCACCCCATTGGTTGTTGCGCTCGATCACCACGAAGCTGTCGGGGCCGGTCGCGGTGATTTCGGACAGGCCCATCCAGCCGGCGGGGGCGGCATCGAGCGGGTAGTGCAGCACGCCCCATTCGCGCGTCGCCACCTGGTAGCGCAGGATCTTCACCCGCCCGCGCGGATCGTCGCGCCATTCGCGCTGCACGGCGATCCAGACCGTCTCGCTCGCGCCGTCCCCGGTCACCGTCACGCCCTCGAAGCCGAAGCGCAGCGCGGGACGGGCAATGGCCTCCGGCAGGGCGATCTCCTCCTCGATCGCGCCGGCGGCGGACACGCGGAGCAGCAGGTTGGGCAGCGCGCCCTGGCGCCGCTCGGGATTGCCTTCGGACGCCAGCCAGAAGCCGCCGCCCGCCCGCATCGCGATGCCTTCGATGTCGAGGTTGGCCGCCGGCTGCCCGTCGCGCGTCACGGTCCGGGCTTCCGTGATCCGGGCCGGCGTCGCGGTGGCGTCCAGCGTCAGGATGCTGGCCTCGGCGTAGAAGCTGTCGGTGACGGCATAGAGCCGGCCCGGCACCTGCCGGTCCGCGGCCAGGCCCGACAGCGCACCCCAGGGGATGGGCGTGCCAGACGGCGCATTGCCGGATTCGATCGTCGGATAGGCCGGCGTCCCCGGACCGCGTCGATAGAGGGTGAGGCTGGAGCGCAGCCCGGTCGCCGGATTGTCGGCCTCCGCGGCGGCGACGAACAGGTTCCGACCGGGGATGGCCAGCAGCCCTTCCGGCCCGACGCCCGTGGGCAGCACCTGCAGGAAGCTCGGCGCGCGGCCCGCCCCCTCGTCGCGCCAGACGGTGACAAGCGACGCGCGCTCAGAGCCGACGAAGATCAGCCGCTCATTGCCGAAGGTCGCGACTTCCAAGCCCTCCGGCTCGTTGCCGCGGCTGCCGGAGCGCAGTTCGGGATAATGACCGAGGCGGATGGCGAGATGATCCAGCAGGTTGCCCGAATCCCATTCCACCGTGCCGTCGCGGCGGAAGATGGTGAAGCCGCGCGATCCGGTGACCATGTCACCCTCATTCGCGGTGACGAAGCGGGTGTCGTCCAGCCACTTCACCGAATCCGGCTCCCGCACCAGATTCTCAAGGCGCTGGGTCGGGCGGATCACGCCGTCACGACGGCCATCCACCGCTTCAAGCGTGACGCGGCCGGCGGAGAAATGGCCGGTGACGCGGCCGGTCGCGACATCGACCAGGGCGATGTGGTTGTTTTCCTGCATCGTGACGACCGCCTCGCCGCGCGCATTCACATCCACGAATTCCGGCTCGGGGTCGGTGGGGGCGACCTCCGCGAGGCCGGTGAGGTCCACGCGGCGCAGCCCGCCGCAATCGAGCCCGGCAGCCGTCACGGGAATGACGGTCAGGTTGCCCGGCGGCAGCTGGGGGATGCGCCCGCCATCGCGCCGCTCGTCGCGCTCATTCTCGATCACCACGACCAGGAAGCGGCCATCGGGGCTCAGCGCCACCGAATCCGGCTGCCCGCCGAGTTCGCAGCGAGCCTCGATGCGCCGGCCGGCGATGTCCACCACCGCGACATAACCCGACGGCGCGTCCTTGGACGGCGAGGTATCGGAAACGGTGAAGGCGCGACCGCCCAGCGTCGCGACCGAGTTCGGCTCGCCCTCCATCGGCAGGAAGCCGGCGGGCCGGGGCGCGGCGGGGTCGGCGATGTCAACGAAGCCGAGCCCCCGCTGTTCCCCATCCACATAGACCAGCAGCGTCCCATCCTGCGCGGCGGCGACGATCTCCGCGATCGAGCGCCGCGCGCGGTCCCGATCCGGCGGCAGCATGCGGACCGCCTCGATGGTCGCGAGACGATGGAAGACCTGCGCCTCCTGCGCGGAGGCGATGGCGGGGAGGATGAGTGCGGTCGCGACTGCGGACAGGCGAATGGGCAATGGCATGGGGGCGTTCCTGGCTCCGGCGCGGAGGCCGCACCGCTGCGAGGCGACCGCCCGAAGCGTATCGCGGCTAAGCCCGAAGGCCTTGGCGCGCGAAACACCCGGTCGGGCGCCAGGCTGTGGCAGCTCGGCGTCCAAAAATGAACCCGTGGCCTGTAGCGCACCACGGGGGATGGCGCTGTGACAGTTGCATGGCATGTGGCCCCAGGGCGCTGCGGATGGGCCGCGGGCAGCCCCCAGGCTGGACGATGCGGATCTTGTCCTCGGCCGAGTGGTGCGTCCGGGTCACGCTGCGGATGTCGGGCACCAGCTTCGCGGCAGGGGGCTTGGCGGTGGGGGCGGAGGATTTCCGGCTCATCTTCACCCTCCTGGGGGTGACGACGAGCCAGCAATCCTCCGCCCCTCAAAGTGGCGCGGTACGCGGTGGCCGTCTGCTGGCGAACTGGCCGGGGCTGTGGGAACGCGACCCGCTGCCCTTCCGGTCCCGGGGCCGGGCGACGCTGCTGGGCGACGCCGCGTCGCGTCTTGCGCGCAGCGTTGCCCGGTCAGGCCGCGGCGGTGTCCCGCGCCCGGAGGCAGCGCACGGTATGGTCGGGGCCGAAGCTCTCCTCCCCGGGATCGATACTGCCGCAGGCGGCTTCCGCGAAGCGGCAGCGGGGCGCGAAGGCGCAGCCGGGCGGCAGCGCGGACAGGTCGGGCGGCGCGCCGGGAATCGCTTCCAGCCGCGAACCCCGGGCCTGCTCATGCCCCATGCGGGCGCGGAGCAGGCCGATGGTGTAGGGATGGCGCGGGTTGCGGATGATCTCCCGCACCGGCCCCGTCTCGACGATACGGCCGGCATACATCACCGCGATACGGTCCGCGACTTCGACCGCCACGCCGATGTCATGCGTGACGAAGATGGTCGCGAGGCCGAATTCCCGCTGCAAGTCGCGCAGCAGCAGCAGGACCTGGATCTGCACCGTCGCATCCAGCGCCGTGGTGGGCTCATCCGCCAGCAGCACCTGCGGCCGGCACGCCAGCGCGAGCGCGATCATCGCGCGCTGGCGCATACCCCCCGACATCTCATGCGGATACGCCTTCAGCCGGCGCTCCGCTTCCGGGATGCGGACGCGGCGGAACAGGTCCAGCGCGCGGGCCCAGCCCTCGGCCTGCGGCACGCGCTCATGCTTCACCACGGCTTCCGCGATCTGCTGGCCCAGCGTGTAGACCGGGTCGAGCGCAAGAGAGGGCTCCTGGAAGATCATCGAGGCCGCCTTGCCCCGAAAATCCTCGAGCGCGCGTCCGCGAAGCGCCAGCACATCCTGCCCCGCGACGCGCAGCCGCCCCTCGGTCCGCGACTTGCGCTCGGGGTTGAGGCGCAGCAGGGCGCGCAGCGTCACGCTCTTGCCGGAGCCGGATTCGCCCAGCAGGGCCAGCGTCTCGCCGCGATCCACGGCCAGGTCCACGCCGCGCACGGCATGCACCGGCTTCGCCCCGCCGGTGAAGGTCACATGCAGGCCGCGAACCTCGATCACGGGCGGGGGGGACGGCGCCATCCCCTGCGCGCCCGCGGCTGCGCCGCCCCGCTCATCGGCGATCGGATCGCGGCTCATGCGGCGACCCCAACGGCGCGGGAATGGCCGGAGCCCGGCTCATGCATCAGGCAGGCGACGCCATGGGCGGCGGTGGCCGGGGCTGGCTCCCGCGCCGAACAGGCGGCCTCGGCGAAGATGCAGCGGGTGTGGAAGCGGCATCCGGATGGCGGGTTGATCGGGCTTGGCGGATCGCCGGTGATCGGCGCTTCTTCCGTCCGCGCATCGGGGTCCATCGAGGGCATGGAGCGCAGCAGCGCCGCCGCATAAGGGTGCCGCGGCGCCGCGAAGACCTGCTCCGACGCGCCGATTTCCGCGATCTTGCCGAGATACATCACCATCACCCGATCGGCCATGAAGCGCACCACGTTCAGGTCGTGGCTGATGAAGACATAGGTGAGGCCGAACTCCTCCTTCAGGTCCAGCAACAGGTTCAGCACCTGCGCCTCGACCGATTTGTCGAGGGCGGAGACGGCCTCATCCAGCACCAGCAGCCGCGGCTCGAAGGCCAGGGCGCGGGCGATGTTCACGCGCTGGCGCTGGCCGCCCGACAATTCATGCGGGTAGCGGCCGGCGAAGCGCGCCGGTTCCAGCCCGACGCGGGCCAACAGGGCGCGCGCGCGCTGGGTCGCCTCGCCGGCCGGCGCGCCATGCACCTGCGGGCCGAAGGCGATGGAGGATTCCACCGTCATGCGCGGGTTGAGCGAGGCGTAGCTGTCCTGGAAGACGATCTGCGCCTGGCGGCGGAACGCCTTCAGCGGCAGGTCGCGGCCGCCCACCAGCGCGCCGTCGAACACGATCTCCCCGGCATCGGGTTCGATCAGCTTCAGCATCAGCCGCGCGGTCGTGGATTTGCCGCAGCCGGATTCCCCGACGATACCGAGCGTCTCGCCCTGGCGGACGTCGAAGTCGATCCCGTCCACTGCGCGCACGACGGCGGTGGGGCGGTTGAGCAGGTCGCGGCGCACCGCGAAGTGCTTCACCAGGCCCGTGACCGAGACCAGGGGCGTGCCCGCGCCGCTCATGCCTTCACATCCATCGCGTTGCGCAACCCGTCGGAGAACATGTTGAAGGCGATGGAGGTGACGAAGATGCAGAGGCCCGGCAGCGCCGCCACCCAGGGCTGGACATAGATGGCGGTGCGGAGCGTGTTGAGCATCAGCCCCCATTCCGGCTCCGGCGGCCGCACGCCCAGGCCCAGGAAGGACAGGCCGGAGGCGAGGATCATCGACACGCTGATCAGGCTGGTCGCGTAGACGAAGATCGGCCCGAGCACATTCGCAAGCACATGGACGCGCACGATGGTCAACGCCGGCGCGCCGGAGGCCCGCGCCGCCTCCACATAGTCGCGCCCACGCACCTGTGTCGTCACCGCTTCCGCCACGCGGACAATCGGCGGAATGAACACGATGGTGAGGGAGAGCATCGCATTGCCGAGCCCGGCCCCCAGCGCGCCGGACAGCGCGACCGCGAGCAGCACGGAGGGGAAGGCGTAGAACACGTCCACCGTCCGCATGACCGCGGTGTTGAACCACCCCCCCGCGAAGCCCGCGGCGATGCCGAGGGCGGAGCCGGTGACGAAGGCGATCAGGACCGGGGTGACTCCCATCACCAGCGACATCCGCGCCCCGACGATGAGGCGGGAGAGCATGTCGCGGCCAAGCTCGTCCGTCCCCAGGGGGAAGCCTTCCGTCCCGATGGGACGCAAGCGCCGGATGGTGCGGCCGGCATAGGGGTCCATCGGCGCGATCCAATGGGCGAAGATCGCGATCAGCAGAAGGGCGAGAAGCACCAGCGCCGCGCCGACCGCGACCTTGTCCTTCCGGAACCGCCGCAGGACCGAACGCCAATAGCCCTCCGACCTCTCGATGGGCTGCAAGGCGGGCGTGGGTATCCGCATGAGGTTCATGCGCGCTGGATCCGCGGATCGAGGGCGGTCTGCACGACATCCACCATGAGATTGAGGGCGACGAAGAACAGCGCCAGCACCAGGATGGTGCCCTGCAGCAGCGGCAGGTCGCGCTGGAAGATCGCCGAGTTCAACAGGAAGCCCGTGCCGGGCCAGGAGAAGACGGTCTCGATCAGGATCGAGCCGCCCAGGAGATAGCCCAGCTGCAGGCCCATGACCGCGATCGCCGTCGGCGCCGCGTTCTTCACCACATGGGCGAAGACGCCGGCCTCGCCCAGCCCCTTCGCACGCAGCGCGCCGACGAAATCCTGGCTGAGGATCTCCGCGACCAGGGCGCGGGTGGTGCGGGCGACGATGCCCATGGGGATCACGCTCATGGTGATGGCCGGCAGCAGCAGGTGCGAGAGATGCTCCGCATCCGGGATCCAGTCGGAGGAGCCCGACGGCCCCATCCCCGTGGCCGGCAGCCAGGCGAGTTCGGAGGAAAAGATGATCACCAGCACCATCCCGAGCCAGTAATGCGGGACGGAGACGCCGATCACGGCGAGGGTGGAGGCGACCTTGTCCACCCAGGAATCACGGAAATACCCCGCAACGACGCCGAATAGCAGGCCGAAGGCGAAGCCGATCAGCGTCGCGGCCACCGCCAGGATCAGCGTGTTGCCGACCGCGCGGAACACCTCGGACGCCACAGGACGGCCGCTGGCGATGGATGTTCCGAGATCGCCGGCCACGGCGCGGGAGCACCAGCGCAGGAACTGCTCCCAATAGGGGCGGTCGAAGCCATAGGCCGCCATCATCTGCGCGCGCACCGCATCGGTGGCATCGGGCGGCAAGACGGACAGCAACGGGTCGCCCGGCGCGATGTGAACCAACGCGAAGCAGACCAGCGACACGCCGACGACGATGGGCAGCGCGTAAAGCAGCCGCCGGAGAAGGAAAAGGGTCATGTGCGATGCGGGGCGCGCCGCCGTCGCGGCGCGCCCCCGGTTTCCTTATTCGATGCGCATCGTGGCGATGTCGATGAACCAGCTGCGCGGCTGGACCACGCCGCGGACACGCGCGCTCATCGCCCGCGGGCCGACATCATGCGCGACCCAGAGGAAGGGTGCTTCCTCCACGATCCGGGCATGCAGGCGGGCCAGCGCCGCGTCGCGGCCCGTGCCGTCGAAGGTGGTGCGCGCGGCGGCGATCAGCTGGTCGAATTCCGGGTTCACGAAGTGGCCCCAGTTGTTCGACACCGGCGGCTGCGTGGCCGAGGAGACGAAGCGCACCATGGCGAAGAACGGGTCCATCGTCGCGAAGGTGACGTTGATCGCGTTCGCGCCGCGGGCGTTCGGATGCCGTGCCCCTTCCCGCCAGTTGGTGAAGACGGCGTTCCATTCGCCGACCTCGAGCTGGACGTCGAAGAAGCATTCCCGCAGCGCCTGCTGGAGGAATTCGTTCATCACCACCGGCTGCATCTGGCCGGAGCCGGAGGCGGAGGTGAGCACGCGCACGCGAAGCGGGCGCTGCTGGCTGTGGCCGGCCTCGCGCATCAGGCGCTGGGCCTCACGCAGGTCGTAGCGGATGTTGAAGGACGGGTTGCCCCACCAGGGATGGCCCGGCGCGACCGTGCCGCGCGGCACTTCCATCAGCCCGCCCAGCAGCCCCTTCAGCTCGTCGCGGTCGACGCAGAGATTGGCCGCGTGGCGCACGCGCCGATCGAGCCAGGGCGAGCCTTCGGCGAAGGAGAACTGCCAGGGCCACACATGCGGCTGGGCGTTCTGGTACATCACGAAGCCGCGGCGGGTGATCTGCGGCACCGCATCCGGCGCCGGCGCCTCGATCCAATCCACCTGGTTGCCGAGAAGCGCGGCGGTCCGGGCATTGGTCTCGGGGATCGGCAGCAGGACCACGCGGTCGATGCGCGGGCGGCGGGCGCTGTCCCAGTAGTCCCGGTTGGCCACCATCTCGAAGCGTTCGCGCGGGACGAAGCGCGCGCCGCGGAACGGGCCGGAACCGGAGGGATCGGCGGCAAAGGCGGCCCAGGCCTGCTGGGCGCGCTGGCGCGGATCCGTGACACTCGCGGGCACCGCGTTGAACTTGGCCTGCCAATGCGCCGGCGACGCCATGAACAGGTTGGTCAGGTTGATCGGCAGGAAGCTGTCGGGCTCGGAGGTGGTCAGTTCCACCGTCAGGTCGTCGATCGCGCGCGCGCTCCGCAAGGTGGGCATGCGGCTGACGGTGACGCCGACCTGGCTCTGGTCGAAATGCGGCGCGTTCTGGTCGAGGACCTTCTGCACGTTCCACACCACGGCCGCCGCGTTGAACGGGCTGCCATCGTGGAAGCGCACGCCTTGGCGCAGGCGGAAGACCCACTTCGTCCGGTCGGTCGCGTCCACCGCCCATTCGGTCGCAAGCCCCGGGATGACCACCGAGGCCTGGTCCGCCTTCGACAGGTCCCAATGGGTGAGCGCATCATACAGCGGGATGCCGGTGAAGCGGTTGCCCTCGAAGCCCTGGTCGGGCTGCCCGAGGGTGCGCGGGATATCGGCCGCCGTCATGCCGATCCTGAGGACCCGCTCCTGTGCAGACGCTGCCCCTGCGGTCATGGCAAGCGCCGCGACCCCGAGCAAGAGCGCGCGAAGACCCCTCTGCCTCATTCCGTAAATCTCCCGGTTCGTTTCCCGGCGCACCCATATTGCACGCCTCCGCGATTTTCAAGCAATTGGCGTGCCATTGCCCCAAGCGCGGCGCCAAGCGCGGCCCCACGCCCGCCTACGCCCTTGGGCCATAGCCGCCGGGTGACGCGCAATGGACGCATCCCGGCCAGCCGTGCCCAAGGTTTGGGCACGGCCAGGGCACAGCGCCTCGACCCAGGGCTGCGCCACCGACGACGAGCCGACCGGCCGCCGCAACCGCGAGGTCGGCGCCGAACAGGCCGCGCCGAAGACCTGTGCCTTCAGCCGGTCGGGTCGACCGCCCCACCGGGCGGCTGGCCACCGGCCGATTGCGTCCGCTGATCCCGCCGCGCCAGCCAAGCCCGCAGCAAGCCCGGCGGACGCGATGGGGAAGGCCGAGGTCGTGCCGCGCCCATCATCGCGAAGGCGCGGGCCGGGCTTGTGGACCGGCGCGGGGGGCGGGATACCGATGGCCCCCGCCCAAGCCTGGCGGGATGCCCGAAGCGGGGCCTTGCCCATGCGGACACGGCAACAGGACTGGAAGGAAGGAGAGCGGAGATGACGATCCATTTCGTCGTCCATGACGAAGGCGACAGCGTTGGCGTGGTGGTGGTGGAAGGCCTGAAGGCGGGCAGCCGCATCAATGGCTGGATCATGGACCAGGACCGGATGATCGAGTTCGACGCGAAGTCGGACATCCCGATCG
>CAMDWG010000020.1 GCA_945878375.1 Roseomonas mucosa
CCGGGCGCGCCGCGCAAGCCGCGCGAGGGCACGAAGCAGGAGCAGGTGCTGGCCATGCTGCGCCGGCCCGAGGGCGCGACGGTCACGCAGATCGCCGAGGCGACGGGCTGGGCGCAGCACACGGTCCGCGGGTTCTTTGCCGGCTTGAAAAAGCGCCAGGGGATCGAAGTGCAGGTGCTGGAGCGGGTCCGCCAGGTCGGCCCAAACAAGGAAGGCGCCCGCGGCTCCTATACAGTTTACCACCTGCCGGCCTGACCACGGAGCCGGACACGTCGAGGGCCCGCCGCCGGATGGTAGCAGGCCCTTGCTCATGATGAGCATCACGCGCGGTGGGAGGTCGCCGCCATGCCGGAACTAACCGCCTCGACGCGCGAGGCCGCGCGGCGCCTCGGCGTCAGCGACACCGCCATCCACAAGGCTGAGCGCTCGGGGCGAATCGCCCGCGAGCCGGACGGCCAGTGGGACATCGACAAGACCCGTCGGCGCCTGGTGGAGACCGCCGATCCTGTCCGCTCGACCCTGGCCAGCCGTGCCGGCGCGGAGGGCACCCCAACCGGCGCTGACACTCTGAGATATTTTTTGGCTTTCATGCGTTAACTGTAAATCGTGCTTGCACCACATGCATCGATCTGGTGCGGCGCCGCCCCAAAAGCCCAACCGCATCCGCCTCAGGCTGTCGAGCCAGCGGGGACTGGCGTGGCGAAGCGGTGCGGCAGCCGCGCGCCATCCGGGCCGAACAGGTGTAGGCGCGTGAGATCCGCGTGCAGCGTCACCGGCCCGCCCTCGACGAGGCCGCCAGCGCGGCCGGGGATGCGGGCGATCAGGGCGCCGCCCTCGGCTTCGGCGTGCAGCAGGGTCTCGGCGCCGAGCGTCTCGACCAGCGTCACCCGCGCGGCCATCGGCGATGGCGCGGCGGCATCCGCCGCGGACAGGTGGACGTCCTCTGGCCGGAGCCCGACGGTGCTGCCTGCGGGCACAGCCGCGGTGAGCCTGAGCGGCCCGGCGCGCAGCGTTCCCTCCGCAGGTTCGGCGCGCCACAGATTCATCGCCGGGCTACCGAGGAAGCCCGCGACGAACAGCGTCGTCGGGCGGTCATACACCTCGACCGGCGGGCCGACCTGCTCGATGCGGCCGTCGCTCATGACCACGATGCGGTCGGCCATGGTCATGGCCTCGGCCTGGTCGTGGGTGACATAGACGGTGGTGGTGCCGAGGTCGCGCTGCATGCGCCGTAGCTCCGCCCGCGCCGAGACGCGGAGCTTGGCATCGAGGTTGGACAGCGGCTCATCGAACAGGAAGGCGCGGGGGTCGCGCACGATGGCACGGGCGACGGCGACGCGCTGGCGCTGGCCACCCGACAGCTCGCGCGGAAACCGCCCGAGCAGCGCGCCGATGCCGAGGCGGTCGGCCGCGCGCTGGATCGCCGCCTGCGCCGCGGCGCGGGGCACGCGCCGAAGTTCAAGAGCAAAGCCTATATTGGCCGCGACCGTCATGTGCGGATAGAGCGCGTAGGTCTGGAACACCATCGCCAGGTCGCGGTCCTTCGCGGCGGTGCCGGTGATGTCGGCACCGTCGAGGAGGATGCGCCCCGCGGTGGACGTCTCGAGGCCGGCGAGGATGCGGAGCGACGTCGTCTTGCCGCAGCCGGACGGCCCGACCAGGGCGAGGAACTCGCCGGCGCGCACCGACAGGGTGAAGTCGTGCACCGCCGTCACCTGGCCGAAGCGCTTCACGAGGCCCTCGAACTCTATGGTGCTCGGCATGGCGCTATCCCTTGAGGCCAGAGGCGACGAAGGTCTCCATGATGCGCCGCTGCAGCACGAAGAACACCGCCAGAACCGGCACCGAGGCGACCGTGACGCCGGCCATCAGCGCGCCGAAATCCTCGAAGTTCTCCTCGAGGAATTGCCGGATTCCGATCTGAACGGTGCGCGAGCCGGGGCTGTCGGTAACGAGCAGCGGCCAGAAATACTCGTTCCAGCAATCGATCGAGAGAACGATGGTCAGCGCCGCCAGCGCCGGCCCGAGATTCGGCAGCATGACGCGCCACAGCGCCGTCAATGGCCCGGCGCCGTCCATCTCGGCGGCGTCGAGCAGGTCCTTCGGGAAGGACATCATGTGCTGGCGCAGCAGGAACACGGCGAAGGGCATCGCGAGGTTAGGAATGATGAGCGCCGCCCAGGTGTCGAACCAATCGAGCTCGGCGATCATGATGTAGATCGGGATCATCACCAGTTGGTGCGGGATCATCATGGCGCCGAGCGTGAGCGCGAAGACGAAGGTGGAACCGGTAAACCGCCAGCGCGCGAAGGCATAGGCCGCGAGCACGGCGATGGCGAGCTGGCCCAACACCCGCAGGAACGTTGTGGCGAGGCTGTTCCACAGGTAGAGGACGAACTCCGTCTGCTCCACGAGCTTCACGAAGTTCTCGAAGGTCGGGTTCCGCGGCCAGGGCGTCAGGTCGTAGATCTCGTTTGCCGGCTTGAAGGCGGTGCCGAGCACGAGGGCGAGCGGCGCGATCACCGACAGGCACAGCGCCAGGCAGAAGATGTGCCCGGCGACGCGCCACGGACGGCCAAAGGTGACGGGCGCGACTGCCATGGCGCTACTGCTGGTAGTGCACGCGCTTGTCGAGCGCGCGCAGCTTGATCAGCGTGATCACCAGCAGCAGCCCGAATAGCAGCACCGTGCCGGCGGCGCCGCGGCCGATGTCGAAGGTGCGGAAGGCGAGCTGGTAGACCATGTAGAAGAAATTCGTGGTGCCGTTCTCCGGGCCGCCTTCCGTCAGGATGTCGATCGGCGTGAACACCTGCTGGAGGGAAAAGATCACAGTCGCGATCAGCACGAAGAAGGTGGTGGGCGCCAGTAGCGGCCAGATCAGGCGGCGCAGTATGGTCCAGTCGCCGGCGCCGTCGAGCCGCATCGCCTCGATCAGGTCGCGGCGGATGGAGGCCAGCCCGGCGAGGTAGAGCAGCACGTTAAAGCCGAACACCTTCCAGCCCGACAGCAGGATGATGGTGACGATGGCCCCGTCCGGGGAGGCGAGCGGGTTACCGAAGCCCCCGCCAACACTGGCGAGCAGTGCTGCAACATGGCCGGCGATCGGATTCAGCATCCACCCCACCACAACGGCCACGATGACGAAGGAGATCAGCGTCGGCAGGAACAGCAGCGTGCGGTACCAGCCGCCGGCGTTGCCGAGCGACCAGATGAACACCGCGACCGGCAGCGGTAGCAGCACCTTGAGCGGGATCGCCGCCAGCACGTAGATCAGCGAGTTCCACGCGGCATCCGCGAACAGTGTGCTGGCAATCACGCCACCGTAGTTGGACAGGCCCACGAATTCCAGCGGCACGCCAGGCTGCAGGTTCCAGCGCACAAAACTGAGGAAGAAGGTGTGCAGCAGCGGCCAGTAGACGAACAGCGCCAGCGGCACCAGCAGCGGCGCCAGGAACAGCCAGGGCAGCAGGCCGCGGAACCGCGCCCGGCGAGGCGCGGTCACGACGATCGGCGCGACGCCCGGCTGTCCGACGTCCATCGTCAGGCCGGGTTCAGGCGGGACAGGATGGCGTCCATCCGCGCGACCGCGGCGGGGACGAGTTCGGCGGCAGTCCCGCGCCCGGCCCACAGCGCGCTGACCAGGTTCGACACTTCAGTCTGCGCCTCGACCGCGCCGTTCGGCGCCCACACGTCGGTCGAGACGGTGTCGGGCATCTGCGCGATGGTTGGGCGCACCAGCGGCGTCTCCTCGACGTAGCGGGCCATCGCCGGGTCGGCGAGCGGCTCCGCGGAGAGCGGGATGTACCCTGTCTCGCGCGACCAGCGATTCGCGATGTCGCGGCGCGAGAGGAACTCGAACAGCCGCAGCGTCGCCGCGCGGCGCGGGCCCTCGGGCGAGAACAGCATCATCACCGCGCCCGAGGACGGCACGCGGCGCGGCTTGGCGCCGAAGGTCGGGTATTGTGCGATGCCGAGGCGGAACCGCCCCTCGGCCCCTGCGATCGCCGGTTGCAGCCCGGCGCTGGTGTTGACGTGGATCGCAAGCTGGCCAGCGCGGAAGGCCGCGGTCAGCTGCTGGTCGTTCGCCACCGGATGCACGCGGTGCCGCGCGACGAGATCGCCCCAGAGCTGCAGCGCCGCGATCCCCTCCGGGCTGTTGAACAGCGCCCGGCGGCCGTCCGGCGAGAGGTAGCGGCCGCCATTGGCGAGCACGAGCGTCATCACGCCGTAGTCGCGGTTGCCGGTCTGGATGTGGGCGATGCCGGCGCGACCGGTGCGCTCGCGCACGGCGAGCGCCGCGGCGGTCGCGTCCGCCCAGGTGTCGGGCGGCGTGGTGATCCCGGCCTGCGCCAGCAGATCGAGGTTCAGGTAGGCGACCGGCGTGCCGAAGGAATGCGGCATGGCGTAGGGCCGCCCGCCGCGATCACCGAGGCCCAGGAAGTTCGGCGCGAAGCGGCCGAGCCATTCGCCCGCCGCGCGGTCCTCGTCGAGCGGCACGACCGGCAGGTTGGCCTGGATGAAGAGCACGTTGCGTCCGAGCACCTGCGCAACGTCGAGCGGGCGGCGCGCGGCGACGACCGACTGGATCTCGGCGGTGATCTGGTCGGATTGCTTGAAGATGTCGCGAACGAGGATGCCCGTGTTCTCGGCCTGGAAGGCATCTAGCAGCCCGCGCAACGACCGGCCGGCGACGCCGGTCTGCCAGTGGTAGTAGGTGATCTCGACCGGCGCCTGGGCGCGGACGGCCGGCGTCGGCAGCAGCCCGGCGCCGAGCGAGGCGGGGAGGGCGCGGCGCAGCAGCGCCGCACGGGTGATGCGCGTCATCGGGGGCTGTCCTTCAGGCCGGGTTCAGGCGGGCGAGGATGCCGTTGATGCGTTCGATCGCCGCCGGCACGAGCTCCGCCGCCGTGCCGCGCCCGGCCCACAACGCGCTGATCAGGTTGGAGACCTCGATCTGCGCCTCGATCGCACCGTTCGGCGCCCAGCGCGCGGTCTCGACCGTCTCCGCCATCTGCTCGATCGAGGAGCGCACCAGCGGGAACTCGCGCACGTAATGCGCCATCGCCGGGTCCTCCAGCGGATCGCGCGACAGCGGCATGTAGCCGGTCTCGCGCGACCAGAGATTCGCGACATCGCGGCGGGAGAAATACTCGAACATTCGCACCGTCGCCTGGCGGCGCGGGCCTGGCGGGGCGAACATCATCAGCGCGGCGCCCGAGGCCGGCACGCGGCGCGGACGATCGCCGAAGGTCGGGTACTTCGCGACGCCGAGCTCATAGCGCCCGCGCGCCGCCTCGACCGAGGAACGCAGCCCTGCGGAGGACGTCATGTACATGCCCATCTGGCCAGCGCGGAAGGCTGCGGTCCATTGCTGGTCGTTGGCGACGGGCATCACGCGGTGCCTCACCGCGAGGTCGGCCCAGGTCTGGATCGCCTCGATGCCGCGCGGGCTGCCGAACATCGCGCGCATGCCGTCGGGCGAGAGGTAGTCGGCGCCGTTGTTCATCACCCACAGCATGGTGCCGTAGTCCTTGTTGGCGGCATGCAGGTGCGCGATTCCGGCGCGGTTCGTGCGCTCGCGGATGCGGATCGCGGCGGCGATCACCTCGTCCCAGGTGGCCGGCGCGCGCGCGCCATCCACGCCGGCCTGCCGGAACAGGTCGAGGTTCATGTAGATCTGCGGCGTGCCGTAGGAATGCGGCAGCGAGAAGATGTCGTCGCCGACGCGCCCGAGATCCAGGAAGTTCGGCAGGTAGCGCGCCAGCCACTCGTTCGCTGCGCGGTCCTCGTTGATCGGCGCGGCCGGCAGGTTGGCGGTGAAGAACAGGATGTTCTTGCCGATCACCTGCGCCGCATCGACCGGGCGGCGCGCGGCGACCGCTGCCTGCACCTGGGTGGTGATCTGCTCAGACTGCGCGAAGATGTCGCGCACCATGATGCCGGGGTTGTCGGCCTGGAAGCGGTCGAGGATAGCCCGCAACGTACGCTGCGCGCCGCCTGTCTGGTAGTGGTAGAATACCAGCTCAACCGCCGTCTGCGCACGCAGCGCAGGCGCCCCGAGCACGGCGCCGCCGGCGGCGAGCATGAAGCTGCGGCGGGCGATTACGCTGTCGGGTCTGCGCGTCATGGGCGGCTCCTAAGGCGATTCCGCGCGGCCACACCGCACGCGCCAGGCAGAGGATCGCCGTGCCGCATGACAGCGTGACGTCGCTTGCGCAGCACTTCGATGAAAGCGCGTTTCCCCGAACGGTCACTTGCAGGCGCGCGGCGCAGCGGGAAGGAGTGCGCCCAGGCTGCGCGAGGGGCTTCGATGATGACAATCCGCATTTGGCAAGTGAGCGATACGCATCTGTCGGAGGACCGCGCCTTCTTCCAGGGCAACTGGGATGCCTTCGCGGCGCTGGTCGCGGCCGGCAGGCCCGACCTGGTCGTCCATTCCGGCGACCTGGCGCTCGAAGGGCCGGAACGGCCCGGCGACCTCGATCGCGGGCTAGCCTCGCTGCGTGGCCTTGCCTCCGAGTGGCTGGCGATCCCCGGCAACCATGACATCGGCGACAACCACGCGCCGGGCCATGCGCCGAAGCGGCCGGTGTCGGCGCCGCTGCTTGCCGGCTGGCATGCGCGCTTCGGCGCCTGCCGCTGGCGGCGTGACATCGGCGCGTGGCGTATCCTCGGGCTGAACGCGCAGCTGATGGCCGACGAACCGCCCGCGGATCTGGCCGCCGAGGCCGAGGCGCAATGGGCGTTCCTCGACGAGTCGCTGGCGACCGACCGGCCGGTGCTGATGTTCGTGCACAAGCCGCTGTTCGAGACCGTGCCCGACGCGCCGTCAGAGCCCGCGCTGCGCTACGTGCCGCCGCGCTCGGTGTCCCGCCTGTTCGGCGCGATCGGCGGCGGCGCGGTGCGGATCGTCGCGTCTGGCCATGTGCACCAGCACCGACGGCTTTCGCATGCGGGAATGGAGTTCGTCTGGGCGCCGGCCACCGCCTTCATCCTGCCGGACCGGCTGCAGGCGCCGGTGGGTGAGAAGGATCTCGGCTTCGTCGCCTTCGACCTGCACGCCGACGGGAGCTTCGACGTGTCCGTCGAGGTACCGGAGAGCTTCGCCGCCAACGACATCACGGAGTTCCCGGCCGCCTACCCGAAGCCCGCGCCGGCCGCCTCCGATGCCGGCTGACGGGCACGCCGTCCCGCACGGCGCGGGCGTGGAGGCGGTGTTCGAAGCCGCACGCGCGGCCGGGCTCGCGCCCGGCGTCGGGATGTTCCTATTCTGCCGGCACGGGCAGACGGCAGGCAATGCGTCGCGCGTGTTCCAGCACCCGCAGGATCCGCTGGATGCCGAGGGCCATGCGCAGGCGGCGCGTGCGGCGGCGAAGATGGCCGCAGCGGCGCGCGCGTCCCGGCTGCTCGCGTCCGACATGGCGCGGGCCTGGCTGACGGCCGGGCATGTCGCATCCGCCACGGGCCTTGCCGCCGTCGCGGCGCCGGGGTTGCGGGAGCGCGGCTTCGGGCAGCTGATCGGCACCTCCTCCGCCGCGTTTGATTGGCGGATCGATCCGCCAGGCGGGGAGACACTACCCGGCTTCGTGCAGCGCACCGCAGCGGCTCTCGGCGCTGCGCTGGGGGAGGGCGAGATGCCGCTGCTGGTGGCGCATGGCGGGACGCTGCTCGTGCTGGCCGGTGCGCTCGGCGTGCGCCTGGAACCCGCGATGCGGGCAAATGCCGTGCCGCTTTTGTTCCGCCGCGCCGGCGCCGGCTGGGAGGCCGTGGCGCTCGTCACGCCCTAGCGCCGCGGGCGAAGGGCCGCTCCACAACCGGCCCGTGCCTCGACCCTCATCGCTGATCTGTCATCGTTCGCTGAAAATCATCACGAGATCGTCACGGCGCAGCCGCCTTACGCCGCGAGGGTGGTCCCACCGCGCCAGTGCCAGGCTCGGAACGCCTTGAGTTGCGCGCCCTCCCTGCCCTCCCGCGCTCGCTGGCGCTGGGCCTCGCGCCCGCGGCCGCGCAGTCCGCCGCGTCGCGCCGGCCGAACGGCCCGCTCTGTCCGCGCCGCTGGCCGCGCATCCGGCCGAGGGGGACGGCGCGACCGCCTCGGCGGTTGGGGAAGAGCCGGCGGACGATCCCGCGGATTCCGATCCGGAGCCACCGCGCCAGGCCGTCACCCGCCCCGGCAACCTCTGGCTGCTCGGCGAGCATCGCCCGCTCTGCGGCGACAGAACCGACGCCGCCTCAGCGGCGCGCGTGATGGGCGACGACCGCGCTGCGCTGCTGTTTACCAGCCCGCCCTATGGGAACCAGAGGGACTACACCGCTGGCGGAGGCACGGGTTGGGATGGCCTCATGCAGGCTGTGTTCCAGCACCTTGACGCGGCCATGCGGCCGGACGGCCAGGTGCTGGTCAACCTCGGCCTGATCCACCGCGACAATGAATGGCAGCCCTATTGGTCCGGATTGCTCGGCTGGATGCGCGCGCGCGGCTGGCGGCGGTTCGGGCTTTACACCTGGGACCAAGGGCCCCGGCCTGCCCGGGGACTGGAACGGACGGCTGGCACCCGCCTTCGAGTTCGTCTTCCACTACAACCGCCACCACCATCCTGGCGGGCCAGCGCACCGGCCGCCGCGTGCGGGCGATCGAGCTTGCACCGGCCTATGTCGACCTGGCCATGGCGCGCTGGCGGATGCTGCATCCGGACATGCCGGTGACGCTGGCACGAGGCGAGAGGGCGTCCGACGCGTGACCACACATACGGATGACACGTCGGCTGCGATGAGATGACACGTATGGATTGAGGATCGCCCGGCCTTTGGAAAAGGTCTGGGCACCACCCGGTCGGTCGAGACGGGCCAACACCGCCACGCACCAGTCGCTGTAGAGCCTTGCAGCAGCAGCATCGCCTGCCGCGCCGATCCAATCGACGCTGAAGCACGGGGGGGCGGATCAGGCTGCCCGGTCCCCATCATCGATCCCCGCCCGAATACGCCGCTTCGCCGGACCTTCACAGCATCTGCATCGCACTGTCACCATCGCCGGGCATACCAGCGCCCCGTAGTGGTTGGGGGCGCATCGCGTGGCGGGGATCGTGATCGAAGGGGCGACACGGCACTTCGGCCGTGTGACAGCCCTCGACAATGTTTCCCTCCGCGTGGAAGCCGGTGAGTTCGTGGCCCTGGTCGGCCCCTCCGGATGCGGCAAGACCACGCTGATGCGCATCATCGCCGGCATCGAGACGGCCGATGCCGGTCGCATCACGATCAACGATCGCGACGTGACGCAGCTACGCGCCGCGGACCGCGATGTGGCGATGGTGTTCCAATCCTATGCGCTCTACCCGCATTTGACGGCGCGGGAGAACATCGCCGTGCCGCTCGCTATGCGCCGGCTGTCCGGCTTGCAGCGCCTGCCGCTTCTCGGCCGGCTGCTGCCCGAGGCGCGGCGGCGCCAGTCGGCCATCGCGCAGGACGTTATCGCCGCGGCCGAGTCGCTCGGTCTCGGCACGCTGCTCGACCGTCGGCCCGGCCAGCTCTCGGGCGGCCAAAGGCAGCGCGTGGCGCTCGCCCGCGCCATCGTCCGCCGTCCCGCCGCCTTCCTGATGGATGAGCCGTTGTCGAATCTGGACGCCGCGCTGCGCGTGCAGACGCGGCGCGAGATCGTGGACATCCACCGCCGCGCCGGCGCGGCGACCGTCTACGTCACCCATGATCAGTCCGAGGCGCTGACCATGGCGGACCGTGTGGCCGTGATGCAGTCCGGCCGGATCCTGCAAATCGCGACGCCCGAGGCGATCTACGCCGATCCCCAGGATATCCGCGTCGCGACCTTCATCGGCAGCCCGAGGATCAACACCTTGCCGGCGGAAGCGGGCATTGATCAGGTGGTGCGGATCGCCGGCATGCCCACCACCCTGCGCGCCGCACCCGGCAACCTGACGGTCGCACTGCGGCCGGAGGATCTGCGGCCGGAGGATCTGCGGCCGGAGGCGGAAGGTTTGCCGGCGCGCGTCGAAGGGCTGGAGTTCCTCGGCGACAGCATGCTCCTCCATGCGCGGCACGAGCCGACCGGCACGGCGCTTGTCCTGCGTCTGCCGCCGGAAGCGGCGCGCCCGGCCCCGGGCGCGGTTCTGCACCTGGCTTTCGATCCGTCGCGGGCGCTGCTGTTCGGCTCCGATGGCCGGCGCGTCTCCTCCACCCCGGCCGACCAGCAGAGGGAGCGTGCGCTTGCCTGACGCCCCCCTGGACGCGCGCCCTGCCCGTGCCCCCGTGGGGGAGGCGCTGGCCGGTCTGTTGCTGACCTTTCCCGCGGCGCTCGCATACCTGCTCATGCTGCTGCTGCCGACCGCGGCCACCATCCTGCTGGCCTTCACCGACTACGAGCTCGGCATGCCCGGCTTCGCCTGGATCGGTCTCGGCAATTTCGAGGAGCTGCTCGAAGATCGCGGCTTCGCCATCGCGCTGCGCAACACGGTTGTCTATGTCGGGCTTGTCGCGCCGCTCTCGATCCTGCTTGGCCTCGGCGCCGCGCTGCTGATCGAGGCCGGGATACGCGGCCGCGGGCTGTTCCGCGCGGTGTTCTTTCTGCCCGTCGTCTCGCTGACTGTGGCGATGGCCGCCGCGTGGCAATATCTGCTGCACCCGACGATCGGCCCACTCAACGCCTTCCTGCGGACGCTGGGCATGACGGCGCCACCCTTCTGGCTGTCTTCGTCCGACTGGGTGCTGCTCAGCCTGTCGGCGATCGGGATCTGGGAGAATGTCGGCTACAACATGGTGCTGTTCCTGGCCGGCCTCACCGCCATACCGCGGGAGCTGCACCAGGCGGCCGAGGTCGATGGCGCGCGTGGCTGGCTTGCCCGCTTCCGCCTGGTCACCTGGCCGCTGCTCGGGCCCACCACGCTCTTCGTGCTCACCATCACCATGATCCGCAGTATCCGCGTGTTCGACACGGTGGCGGTGCTGACGCAGGGCGGACCGAACAAGGCCAGCGAGGTGCTGCTGCACACCATGTACAAGGAAGGCTTCACCTTCCTGCGCCTGGGGTATTCGGCGGCGATCACGCTGGTCTTCCTCGCCATGGTTCTCGGCCTGGTCTGGTTGCAGACCAAGGCGCTCGACAAGCGGGTGCATTATGGTTGAGGGCGTGAAGCGTTCGCTGCTGGCCGATGCGCCGCGGCTGCTGCTGCTGGGCGCGCTCGGCCTGCTGCTGCTGATGCCCTATATCTGGATGGTCTCGGCCAGCCTGAAGCCACTCGATGAGTTGTTCCGCGCCAGCCTGAACCTCTGGCCCGAGCGCTTCTACGCCATCGAGAACTATAGCAAGGTCTTCAACCAGGTGCCGGTGTTCCAGTATCTCTGGAACGGCGTGGTCGTCTGCGCGGGCATCCTGTTCTTCCAACTGCTCTTCGCGGTGCCGGCCGCCTATGCGCTGGCGAAGCTGCGCTTTCCGGGACGCGACTTCGTCTTCGGCCTGGTCATGCTGGGCCTGCTGGTGCCGCCCCATGTGCCGGCCCTGCCGCTGTATGTCGCGTTCAGCCAGGCCGGGCTGCTCAACACCTATGCGGCGCTGATCCTGCCCTTCACCATCTCGGTCTTCGCGATCTTCCTGTTCCGGCAGTTCTTCAAGGCGCTGCCCGATGAGCTCGTGCACGCTGCAAGGCTGGACGGCATGGGCGAGATCGAGATCGTCTGGCGCGTCATCCTGCCCAATGCCTGGCCGGCGGCGACGGCCTTCGCGATCTTCTCGGTCGTGGCGCATTGGAACGACCTGTTCTGGCCGCTGATCGTCATCGAGGGCCAAGCCCGCGCCACGCCCGCGCTCGGCGTCCTGTATTTTCGCTCGGACGAGGCGGGCGATGATTTCGCGTCCCTCATGGCTGCTGCGGTCATCATGACGGCACCCCTGGTGCTGGCCTTCCTGTTTGCGCAGCGCCGCTTCGTCGAAGGCATCGCCACAACCGGCCTCAAGGGCTGAAGCGGGAGATAGTGCGCATGGCACCCGCTCTCTCCGCGCAATCCGCCGTCGAGATGACGGTGCACGACGCGCAGCCGCACATCTTCCGCGAATCCGAGGAAGCCGTGGCGGCCCCCTTCTCGCGACGCGAGCCCGGCACCCGCCTGCTGCCGCCCACATCCTGATCCAGCAGAAGACCCAAGGAGAAAGCCATGACCAACCTGACCCGCCGCACCGTCTTCGGTGCCACCGCCGGGCTTCTCGCCGCCCCTGCCGTGCGCGCGCAGGCCGCTGTCGAGATCACGGTGCATTACGCGCAGCCGAACATCTTCAAGGAGAGCTACGACGCCATCACGGCGGAATTCATCCGCCGCGAGCCCGGCATCTCGGTGCGCTTCGTCACCACGCCGAACTATGAGGAAGGCAACCAGCTGATCCTGCGCCAGGCGGCGGCGAACCAGCTGGTCGATCTCTCCTACCAGGGCTTCAACCGGCTGCGCGTCTTCGCGGAACGCGGCATCGCGCAGGACCTGGCGCCGCTGCTGGCGCGCGAGGGCAACCCCGCCGCGCAGGGCTATACGCCGGGTATCCTCGCGCTCGGCCACTTCGGCGGCATGCAGTCGGGCCTCGCCTACGCCGCCTCCAACGCCATCTCCTACTACAATGCCGATCTGCTGCGCCGTGTCGGCGTGAACCCCGATCCGGAAGCCTTCCCCAAGACCTGGGACGAGGTGATCGCGCTCTCCGCCCGCATCAAGGCGCTGGGCGATGGCACGGATGGCATGTGGTTCCAGTGGCCGGGCGACGACTGGATGTTCTCCGCCCTGCTGTTCAGCCATGGCGCGCGGATGCTGACCCCGGATGAGCGCGATGTCGGCTTCGCCGGCGCCGAGGGCCTCGCCAGCCTGCGCCTGCTGCGCCGCATGGTGACCGAGGGGGGCATGCCGCAGCTCAACGGGACCACCGCGCTGCAGGCCTTCGCGGCCAGCAAGCTCGGCATGCGCTTCGGCTCCACCGCCTTCCTGCGCAACATGATCACCTCGGTCGGCCGCAATTTCGAGATGCGTACCGCGCTGCTGCCGGTGATCGACCCTGTGAACGGCCGCCTGCCCACGGGCGGTGCCGCCGGCATGCTGACCGCGCGCGACCCCGCGAAGCGCGAGGCGGCGTGGAAGTATCTGCGCTTCTCGACCTCCGCCGAGGGGACGACGCTGATGGTGAAGAACACCGGCTATGTGCCGACCAACCAGCTTGCCATCGACGATCCGCGCTTCCTGACCGAGTTCTACCGCGAGAACCCGCTGTTCCAGACCGCGACGCTGCAGGTGCCGCGCATGGTGCCGTGGTATGCCTTCCCCGGCGCCAACAGCGTGCGGGTGACGGAGGTGATGGTCAACAACATGGCGCGTGTGGTGGAAGGCAATGCCACGCCGGAACAGGCGCTGGGCGACATGGCGAGCGAAGTGCGCCGCCTGCTGCCGCGCCGGGGCTGAGGGGCCCGTGCCCACGATCCTGCAACTCTCCGACGCGCATCTCTCGCCGCGGAACACGCTGTTCCGCGGCAACCTCGCCGCGATCCGCGGCCTGGCGGATGCCTCGTCACCCGACCTCGTGGTGGCGACGGGAGATCTGTCGCTCGACGGCGCGGACCGGGAGGAGGATCTCCTCCTCGCCGCGGAGCTTCACCGCGCCTTCCCCGCCCCGCTGCTGGCGCTGCCCGGCAACCACGATGTGGGCAGTCATTCGCACACCATGCCGCGCCAGCCCTTCGACACGGTGCGGCTGGGCCGCTTCGGCGCCCATCTCGGCGCCGGGCGCGGCCTGGTGGACCTGCCGGGCTGGCGCGTCATCGGCCTCAACTCCGAGGTGATGGGCACGGGGCACGCGGAGGAGGAGGCCCAGGCGGCCTTCATCGCGGAAGCCGCCGCCGGTGCCGGGACGCGCCGCATCGCGCTGTTCCTGCACAAGCCGGTCTTCGTGACGGAGCGGGACGACCCGACCTTCGACTACTGGTCGGTGCCGCCCCATGCGCGGGCCGCGCTGGCGCCGGTGCTGGACCACCCCGGGCTACGGCTGGTCGCCTCCGGCCATCTGCACCTCTATCGCATGGAGCAGCGGGGGCGCGTGGTCTTCGCCTGGGCGCCGCCGCTGTCCTTCATCGTCAATCCGGCGGAGCAGGCCGGCCTTCCCGGCGAGCGCCTGTGCGGCGCGCTGCTGCACCGGCTTCACGAGGACCATGTGGAGACGTCCCTGCTCTCCCCCGACGGCATCGAGACACCCTGCCTCGATGACGTCAGGCCGCAGACCTATCCGCGCCCGGAACCGATCGCCGCAGACTGATCCGGGGGACGCGTGATCCGACCGGACGCAAGCGTCCGGTCGGATTATCTCCGCGAGACAAGCTAGACCGCCATGATCCTGAGGCCGGAGAGGCTGCACCGCTTGGCGGCGCCGCACGGCTGTGCCCCGTTCCAGCGCATCCCAAGCCCGCGAAGGCGGAGCGGCAAGGCTATCCCGATCCGCCTTTGCGGATCAGGCGTTCCATCGGCTCCATGCCATGCTGGCCCCCCCCAGGGTTCGCGCCAGCATCGACGCCACTGTCGCGCCGTGGCGCGCACTTGCAGAGGTGTCAGGCCAGCTCGTGCAGGAGGGGTGCGGCTGGCGCAGGGGCCAGCCCACCCATGCCAAGCCGCAAGCCGCTCTCGGCGTCGAACAGGTGCAATGCCTCGGCCGGCAGACGCATGGACAGCCGCCCTTCCGACGCGACCTCGACCGAACCCGGCAGCGCCATCACGAACTCTGCCCCCTCGAAGGCACCATGCACGAGATGGCCGGCGCCGAGTTCCTCGACGAACTCGACCGTCATCTCGAAGGCGCCGGGTGTCCCGGGGGGAGCGAGTTGCACCTCCTCTGGCCGGATGCCGAGGCGTAAGCCGCCGACGCGTTCCGCGCCGAGACCCGGCACGGCCAGGGTCAGGCCCGAGGGCAGGCGGACCATGCCGGGCCCCGCCTGCTCCGCGGTCAGGATGTTCATGGGCGGAGAGCCGATGAAGCCCGCGACGAAGAGGCTCGCGGGGCGGTGATAGACGTCTTTCGGCGTGCCCACCTGTTCGATCCGGCCCGCATTCATCACCACAAGCTGGTCGGCCAACGTCATGGCCTCCACCTGGTCATGCGTGACGAAGACCGAGGTCCCGCCCAGGCGCCGATGCAGGCGGCGGATTTCCAGGCGCATCTGCACGCGCAGCTTCGCGTCGAGGTTCGACAGCGGCTCGTCGAAGAGGAACACCTGCGGTTCCTTGATCATTGCCCGCGCCATGGCGACGCGCTGGCGCTGCCCGCCCGAAAGCTGCGCGGGGCGGCGGTCGAGGAAGTCCTCGAGCCCCACGATGCGCGCCACGGCCTGAATACGGGACAGACGCTCCGCCTTCGGCCGTCCTTCTACCTTGAGGGAGTAGCCGATGTTCTCGGCCACCGTCATATGCGGATAGAGCGCGTAGTTCTGGAACACCATGGCGCAACCGCGATGACGGGGCTCGACCTGGTTGACCACGCGGCCGGCGATCGCGATCTCGCCCGCATCGATCGCCTCGAGCCCCGCGATCATGCGCAGCAGGGTTGATTTGCCGCAGCCAGATGGGCCGAGGATGACCACGAAGGCGCCATGGGGAATGTCGAGGTCGATGCCGTGCACCACCTTCGTCCGGCCATAGGCCTTCGCGACGCGACGGATGGAAATGTCGGCCATGGGCGTCTCACTTATCCTGGCTGATCAGGCCGCGCACGAACCAGCGCTGCATGAAGACGACGACGAGAAGCGGCGGTAGCATCACCATCAGCGTGCCGGCCATCGCGATGTGCCACCGCGGCGGCTCCCCGAAGAGCGGGCCGGGCACGATGCGCTGCAACTGCATCACCGCCGTGCCGTAGGACGGATCGGTCACGACCAGCAGTGGCCAGAGATACTGGTTCCAGGAATAGACGAACATGATCGTGGCGAGCGCGGCCATGTTCGCCTTGGACAGCGGCAGCAGGATATCCCAGAAGAAGCGCAGCGGGCCCGTGCCATCCATCTTCGCGGCCTCCAACAGCTCCTCAGGAACGGTCAGGAAGAACTGGCGGTAGAGGAAGGTGCCGGTCGCGGTCGCGATCAGCGGCAGGATCAGGCCGGCGTAGGAATTCAGAAGCTGGGCTTCCGGCAGCACGATGCGCACGCCGAACAGCAGATCCGTCAGCGCGCTCAGGCCGAGTGCGTTGATGATTTCCTGGAAGGGCCGCAGCGCGTTGGCGGCCACCGCGTAGGTCGGCACGATCCGCACTTCCAGTGGCAGCATCAGCGTGATGAAGATCAGCCAGAAAAACACCATGCGCAGCCGGTAGCGGAAATAGACGATGGAGTAGGCCGACAGCGCCGCAAGCACGATCTTCCCGGTCGTGACGCCGACGGCCATGATCAGGCTGTTCAGCATCTTCGGCCCGAACTGCGACTGGTTCCAGGTCGCGATGTAGTTTTCCACCATGTGCGCGCCGGGCCAGAGCGGCATGGGCACGGTATTCACCGTGCGGAAATCATGCGTCGACGCGACGAAGACGATCCAAAGCGGCAGCAGCAGCAGCAGCAGGCCCATCACCAGGATGGCATGCGTCAGCAGGTTCAGGAGTGGGGTGCGTTCGACCATGTTCGCCCTGCCTCAGGTATAGTGAACGCGGCGTTCGACGTATTTGAATTGGAAGAAGGTCAGCAGCACCACCAGCCCCATCAGGACAATCGATTGGGCGGCGGCCAGCGAGTAGTCCTTCCCCTTGAAACCATCGGAATAGATCTTGAACACCATCAGGTCCGTCGCCCGCGCCGGGCCACCGCCGGTGGTGATGTCCACGATGCCGAAGGAGTTTACGAAGCTGTCCGTCACGTTGATGACGATGAGGAAGAACACCGTGGGCGCGATCAGCGGCAATTGGATGTCCCGCATCCGCCGCAGCACGCCGGAGCCATCCATGGCTCCCGCCTCGACAAGGCTGCGCGGGATGGATTGCAGGCCGGCCAGGAAGAAGATGAAATTATAGGCCACCATGCTCCATGCATTGGCCACTGTGATCAGGATCATCGCATCGACGCCATCCAGCGCGGGATTCCACAGGCCGGGAAACCACTGGTTGATGGCGGAGACGAAGCCCGCATCGGGGGCGAAGATGAAGCGGAAGGCCAGGCCGACGGCCGGCGCCGCCACCGCATAGGGCCAGAAAAACATGAAGCGGAAGCCGCGATAGCCGGGCAATTCGCGATCCACGAATAGCGCCAGCAGCAGACCTATGCCCATGGCGATGGCGGTGCTGGACAGGGCGAATATCACGGACCGGCGTACCGAGTTCCAATAGAGCGGGTCTTCCATCACGGTCTGGAAATTCTGCCAGCCGACCCACTGCATGTCGCCGCCGAAGGGCGGTTCGAGGGTGAAGGCCCAGAACAACGCCTCCCCGGCCGGCCAGTAGAAGAAGACGAACACCAGCAGCATCTGCGGCAGGATCAGCAGCAAAGCGAGCCAGTGGCGGTCGAAGGTTACGCGCTTGCCGCTCATCCGGGCTTCCTATGACTGAGGCATCGCCCCGGCCGCGCGAGGGCGGCCGGGGCTTCCAGGCTGGCGCCAGAGGAGGCGCCAAGACTTCACGGCAGTTCGCGGCCGCGCATCGTCTGCTCGAAGCGGCGCAGGATCTGGTTACCGCGGGCGGCCGCGTCATCCAGCGCCTGCTGCACCGTCTTCTGGCCGGTGAAGGCCGCCTGAAGCTCGGATTGAAGCTCGGAGCGGATCGAGGTGTAGTTGCCGAGGCGGATGCCGCGGCTGTTGGCGGTCGGCGGCGTGAAGGTCAGCGATTGGATGCTGATCTCGCGGCCGGCGAAGCGTGCCTGGTTGTAGAAGCCACCAGCCATCATCTGCTGGAAGGCCGGCGTGGTGATGGGGATGTAGCCGGTGACGGTCGGCATCCACTGCACCTCGGCCGGGGTCGCGATCCAGTCGAGGAACGCGGCGGCGGCTTCGTATTCGCCGCGCGACTTGCCCTGCAGCACCCAAAGCGAGGCGCCGCCGACCAGCGAATTCGTCCGGCTCGTGCCCTCATAAACCGGCAGCATCGCAACGCCCCACTGCATGCCCGCCGCCTGCGTCGCGGACACGACGCCGTGGTTGGCGATGGAGGTGATGGCCAGCGCGCAGCTGCTGTCGGCGAAGGCCTGGACGATTGTCTTGCCGGTCTGCGCGGTCTGGATCCGCATCAGCCCCTCATCCAGCCAACGCTTCATGTTGGTGATGTGCATGGGAAGGAAGCCGCGATTGATCAGCAGCTCGGCGTTGAGGCCACCATAGCCGTTGTCGCGCGTCGCGATGGGCTGGTTGTGGATCGCCGAGAGCTGCTCGAACTGCCAAACGTCGAAGTCGATCGCCATCGGGCAGGCGTGGCCGGCGGCCTTCATGGCGCGCATGTCGCGCTCCAGTTCCTGCCACGTCGTCGGCGCGGTGGTGCGGCCGATGCGGGCGAAGGCATCGCGGTTCCAGTACAGCATCGCGGTCGAGGAGTTGTACGGGAAGGACCACATCTCGCCGCGCGAGGTCGCGTAGTAGGACGCGACGCCCGGGAAATAGTCGGACCAGTTGATCCGCATGTTGAAGTCGCGGGCGAAGTTCACGGCGTTGTAGGTGACGCCGGAGAGCATGAAGTTCACCGTGCCGGCATCATAGACCTGGACGATCGTGGGATGCTGGCGCGCGCGGAAGGCGGCGATCGTGTTCTGCTCGGCGCGGTCATAGCCGCCCTGGCCGACGCAAACCGCCTCGAAGCGGGTCTGGCTCTCGTTGAAGCGGCGGCAGTGCTCGGCCATCACCTCGCCGAGCTGGCCCGTGAGGCCGTACCAATACTCGAAACGCTGGCGCTGCTGCGCCGAGGCATCCGGCGCGGCCGCGCACAGCGCGGCAACGGCCGCGAACGCGGCCCCGATCAAACGTTTGGTCAGCATTATCGTCGTCCCATTCGGCCGTGGCGCCACGCCGTCGCGTGGCGGGCCTTTGAATTTGCCCCAGCGGCGTGACGTTCTCGTGCAGGTCCTGCGACGCGGCGATGAATCCATTCCTGGTCTCTTGGCTCTCGCGCAGCCGTCGGCTCGCGGAGGCTTCGGCTTGCCGTTGCCGCAAGAGAGATGCTGCCACCAAAACTTCACGCCTTCGGTCGATCCGTGCCCTTGGCGTCGCCGTGCTGCGCGGCGACAACGCGCAGGCTCGATCAGAACTTGGAGTCCGAGATGTCCGACACCGCGCTTCCCGTGCTTGGCGCCTGCCTGCCCATTGATGCGATCCCGGCCTATCGCGATTGGATCATGTCGGACCAGCGCGACATCGAGCTCCAGGATTTCTGCTTCCCCGACGTGCTCTCCGGCACCGACTGGAAGGATCGCGCGGCGCGCGCGAAGGATCTGCTGCACGGGCATACCGGCCGGCTCGGGATCCACGGCCCCTTCTGGGGCTTCTCGATCGCCTCGAAGGACCCCGAGATCAGGGCCGTGGTGCGCCGGCGGATGGACCAGGGGCTCGATGCCTGCGCCGAGACAGGCGCGACGCAGATGGTCGTCCACAGCCCCTACACGACCTGGGGCTACAACAACATCGATCTCGACCGGAACGGGCGGGGCGAGCTGATCGATCTGGCGCATGACACGCTGCTGCCGGCCGTCCGTAGGGCAGAGGCGCTCGGCGTCACGCTCGTGATCGAGAATATCGAGGACAAGAACCCGATGGATCGCGTGCAGCTCGCGCGCTCCTTCGCCAGCAGCGCGGTGAAGGTCTCGGTCGATACGGGGCATGCCTATTATGCGCATGGCTCGACCGGGGCGCCGCCAGTCGATGTCTACATCGCCGCGGCGGGCGAGCTGCTGGAGCATGTCCACATCCAGGATGCGGATGGCTATGCCGACCGGCATTGGGTGCCGGGCGAAGGCACCATCCGGTGGCCTGCGGTCTTCGCCGCCATCGCCGCCCTGCCCGGCTCGCCGCGCCTGATGATCGAAATCCGCGACAAGCACCGCATCCGCGACGCGGCGACCTTCCTGGCCGGTGCCGGTCTGGCCCGGTAGCCGCCACGTTGCTGGGCCAAGGTTCAGCGACCGCGGCGGCGCCAGGCATGGCCTTCCCTGCCCTGCCGGCGCCGCGATCCGGGCGGCCCGATCACGTATCTGCTCGACCGCATGGCCGCTCGTGTGAGTCCGTGCTGTGCGGTCGCCCAAGCTCCGGCGCTGCTTTCAGCGGAACACCCGTATCATGACCAGACGCGTCGTTGTTGTCGTGTTGGATGGGCTCCGTCGCGACATGCTGCGGGCCGGGACCACACCGGCCCTTGCCGCTTTCGCCGATGCGGCGACGGTGTTCGCGGCGCATCGCTCCGTCTTTCCTTCCGCCACGCGCGTGGTCTCCGCCTGTTTCGCGACCGGCTGCGTGCCGGCGCGGCACGGCCTTCTCGGCAACAGCGTCGCGCTGATGGAGAACGGCGTGCTGGTCCGGCACGATGTCGGCCATCCGGCCTTCATGGACCATCTCCGCGGCCTGCGGGGCCATAGCCTCGCCGTGCCGACGATGGCGGAACGGCTCGCGCGGGTGGGGCGAGAGGCGATGATCTTTTCCAATGTCTCGCCGGGCGCCGCCCGCGCGCATGACCCCGATGGCCATGGCTGGGTGCTGCACCGGGCCTGGGCGCACGGCCCTGGCCTGCAGCGCTTGGAAGGGGAGGACGCGGTGTCGGAGGTGACGCTCGACGCCGCGGGCGATGCCAAGCTGACGGAGGCGTTCCTCGCCCGCGCGCTGGCGGGGCGCGAGGCCGCGCTCGCGTTACTGTGGCTCGGCGAGCCCGATGCGACGCAGCACGCTGTGCCGCTCGGCGCACCCGCGGCGATGGAGGCCGTCGCCGCCGCCGATGCGCGCTTCGCGCAGGTGCGGGACGCCGTGCGGGCACGGCGCGCCGCGGGCGAGGACATCCTGCTCATCGCCTGCTCCGACCACGGCCATCAGACTGTCCGGGAGGTTGTCGACATCGAGGCGGAATTGATCGCCGCCGGGCTGAAGCGGGACGCCGGTGACGCAGGGCTGATGTCGGTTTCGAACGGGACCGCGGCGCTGATCTATCTGCATCCGGATCGCGCGGCGGATGCGGGGGCTGTGCTCGATTTTCTTGCCGCGCGCCCCTGGGCCGGCGCGGTCTTCAGCGGCGCGGCCCTGGCCGAGATCGGCCACGCGCCGCGCGATCACCTGCTCTGCGCCGTGGCGATGGCTACCGAAGCCGCGCCGAATGAGCACGGGGTGCCGGGCCTCGCCTATGCCGCGCGGCCGGCGGCCGGCAAGCCGGACCGGCTCGGCTGCGGCCAGCATGGCGGCCTCGGCACGGCCGAGCAGATGCCCTTCCTGATGATCGACGGCCCGGGCTTCGACCCCGGCGCGGTGCGGCAGGCGCCGAGCAGCCCGATCGACCTCGCCCCCACCATCCTGCGCCACCTGTGCCTGCCCGCCGATGGCTGCGACGGCATGGCGCTGCAGGCCCCCTCCACGGAGCATGACGATGACTGACATCCCGCTGACCCTGCTGCGCCGTCACCTGCTTGTGGGCGGCGCGGCGCTGGCGCTGCCGGCCTCGGCCCTTGCGCAGGCCGCGCCGCGCGCCAGCACGCTGAAGGTCGCCTTCCTCGGGCTCGACACCGCCGACCCTCATCGCCACACGGGCTCCATCGCCGTGCAGCAAGTCTATGTCGAGGCACTCACCTCGATCGCGGATGACGGCACGGTCAAGCCGTTCCTCGCCACCGCCTGGGAAGTCAGCCCGGATGGCCGGCGCTACAGCTTCACGATCCGCGAAGGCGTGCGCTTCCACAATGGCCGCCTGCTGACTGCGGAGGATGTGCGCGCCAACGCCGTGCGCGTGCGCGACCAGGTGCGCGGCGGCTGGCTTTCCGCGCCGATGCGCCTGGTCGAGACGCTCGAAGCGCCGGATGCGCGGACCTTCGTCATGACGATGAAGGAGCCCTACGGTCCGCTGCTGAACCTGCTGTCCGAATTGTGGATCGTCGCACCGGAAAGCGAAGGCTGGGCGCAGACGATCCGCCAGCCCATCGGCACGGGCCCCTTCCGCTTCGGCCGCTGGCAGCCGAACATCAGCTTCCATGCTCCCGCCTTCGCGCAGTATTGGCAGACCGGCCTGCCGCGGGCGGAGGCGGTCGAGTTCTCGCTGCGCGACGACAGCGACCTGTCGCTGGCCCTGCGCGCCGGCGATCTGCATATCGGGCGCGTCGGCTACGACAAGCTGGCCTCGGTGCGCGCCGATCCCAATCTCGAAGTGCAGTTCATGAAGGACACGACCTGGTGGTTCTGGTCCTTCAACAATCGTAACCCGCGTCGCCCCTTCAACGACATCCGCGTCCGCCAGGCCGTCAGCTTCATGATCGACAAGCGCGCGCAGATGCGTTTCCTCGCCGGCGATGCCGGCGTGGTCACCAACCAGATGGCGGCCCCGGGGCAGTTTTTCTGGGATCAGGCGATGCACGACGCCGACCCCCATGCGCAGCCGAACGAGGAACGCGCCCGCGCCCTGCTGCGCGACGCCGGCGTCAACCCGGCGAACACGCCCTGCCGCATCGTTTCCTGGCAGACCGCCTTCAGCGAGGTCGCCGTCCAGGCGATGCGCCAACTCGGCTTCCAGGTGGAGCATCTGGCGCTCGACGACATCGGCGCGCAGCGCCGGCTCGGCCAGTATGACTGGGATTTGGCCCCCTTCAGTTCCGGCCCGCGCGCCGACATCTTCCTACGCTTCGTGCGGCTGATGTCGGATGGGCCCAATGTCGGGCTCTGGGGCGGCACGCGGGATGCCGAATTCGACCGGCTGGTGCGCGAAGCCATCGCCGCCGTCGACCTCGCGGAGCGCCGCCGCCTCTACCTCGCGGCGTGGCAGCGCGCGATGGACAACTACTACACGGTCGTCATCGGCCATGCGCCAGAGCCGATCGCGAACCGGCGCGAGGTCACGGGCTATTCGCCCGGCTTCACCTGGGGCCAGCATCGCGTCGATGGCGGTCTGGCCTTCGGCGCGCTCACGGCCCGCGGCTGACCATGTCCGCCAGCGCGACGGCGAAGGCGCCCAACACCGGCAGGGTGGGCGGCTTCGCGGTCGGCATCGCGATCCTCGGCATCGCGCTGGCGGTGGCGGTCGCGGGGCCAAGCCTGGTGCCGCATGACCCGCTGGCGCAGGAATTGGCCGCGCGCAACGCGCCGCCTGATGCGCTGCACTGGCTCGGCCGGGACCATCTCGGCCGCGACATCCTGGCGCGCCTCGCCGCGGGCACGCGCATCTCGCTGGCGGTCGCGCTGGGCGCGACGCTGCTGGCGCTGCTGGTCGGCGCCGGGCTTGGCCTGGCGGCGGAGGCGATGGGGCGCTGGCCGTCCTTTCTGGTTTTCGGCGCCTTCGACATGGTGCGCGCCATGCCATCCATCCTGCTGGCGCTGACGCTGATGGTCGCGCTCGGCATCGGCATCTGGCCGCTGATCCTGGCGCTCGGCGTGGCCTATGCGCCGCATATGGCGCTGGTCGCACGCGCGGCGTGGCGGCGGGAGAGCAGCGCGGGTTATGTCGCCGCCGCGCGGGTCATGGGGGCATCGCCGCTGGCCACCACCTGGCGGCATGTGCTGCCCAATATCGGCGGCGCGCTGGTGACGCAGGCGGCCATCATCATGCCGCGGGCCATCACCACGGAGAGCGTGCTGTCCTTCTTCGGCCTGGGCGTCGCGCCCGCGACGCCGAGCTGGGGCCGCATGATCTCCGGGGCTTCGCGCTTCGCCGAAGCCGCCCCCCACGCGGTGCTGGCGCCAGTGGCGGCGCTGTGCGTGGTGACGCTGGGCTTCGCCTTGGTCGGCGACCGCCTGCGCCTTGCCCTCGATCCGCTGCGGGAACGCGGGCGATGAGGGTCGCGCTGCAGGCGACGCTCGGGCTCGTGCGGCAGGCGCTGCTGCTGGTCGCGATCGGGATTGCGGTCTTCCTGCTGGTCCGTATCGTGCCGGGCGATGTCGTCGATGCCATGGCGCTGGAAGGCAGCCTGGATGACGAAGCCGTCGCGGCGCTGCGCGCCGAGCTCGGTCTCGATGCCGACGCGCTGACCCAGTTCCGTATTTGGGCGATGCGCGCCCTGGGTGGCGACTTCGGCACCTCCCTCCGCTTCGACCGCCCGGCTGCGGAGCTGATCCTGGCGGCGCTACCGACCACGCTCGGCCTGGCGGCGCTGGCGCTGGGCGCGGGCCTCGCGCTCGGCGTCGCACTAGCCGCGGTGGCGGTCCTCTGGCCGCGCTCGATCTTGCCGGCGGTGGCGGAGGCCTTGAACCTCTGGTCCATCGCGCTGCCCACCTTCTGCGTCGGCCTCGCCGCCATCCTGGTCTTCTCGGTCTGGCTCGGCTGGCTGCCGGTGATGGGGCAGTGGCTGTCGCCGGTCCTGATCCTGGCCATCGACATCGCGGGACAAGTCGTCAAGCCGCTGCTCGAGGATCTCAAGGAAGCCGCGACGGCGAGCCATATCCGCACCGCACGCGCCAAGGGGCTGCCGCCGGCGCGGATCGTCCTGCGCCACCTGCTGCCCAATGCCCTGACCACGGTGGTGGCGCTGGGCGGGCTGATCCTGGCGGGGATGATCGGCGGGGCCCTGACGATGGAGGTGCTGTTCGGCCTGCCCGGCCTCGGCTCGCTCGCCTACCAGGCGATCTCCGGGCGCGACTATCCGGTGATCCAGGCCGTCGTGCTGGTCTTCGCCGCCGGTGTGGTGGTGGTGAACGCGCTTGCCGATCTGGCGCAACGCGCCCTCGACCCCAGGCTGCGCCGATGACCGCGCAGCCGCTGGTGGAGTTGCGCGACTATGCTGTGCGCTTCGGCGAGGCGACCGCAGTGGCCGGCGTGTCCCTGACGCTGCAGTCCGGCGAGACCTTGGCCCTGGTCGGCGAGAGCGGTTCGGGCAAGTCGATGACGGCGCTTGGCATCGCCGGGCTGACCCCGCCCGCGGCGCGGCTGTCCGGCAGCCTGCGGATCGACGGCGCCGAGATGCTGGGCGCGCCGGAAGCGTCATGGCGGCCGCTGCGCGGGGCCCGCGTCGGAATCGTCTTCCAGGAGGCGATGGGCAGCCTCAACCCCGCCATGCGGATCGGCGCCCAGATCGCCGAGGCAATCGCCGCCCACAAGACCCTGCCGAAATCAGCGATCGCGCCCAGGGTGCTGGACGCACTGGCAGAGGTCGGGCTGCCCGACCCGCATGGCAAGGCGGCGGCCTTTCCCCACCAGCTCTCCGGCGGGCAGCAGCAGCGCGTGATGATCGCCATGGCGCTTGCCGCCGACCCGGCGCTGCTGATCGCGGATGAACCGACCACCGCGCTCGATACCACCGTGCAGGCCCAGATCCTCGCGCTGCTGGCCGGGCTGCAGGCGCGGCGCGGGCTGGCGATGCTGTTCGTCTCGCACGACCTCGCGGTGGTCGCGGGCATCGCGCAGAAGGTCGCGGTGATGCGGCATGGCCGGGTGGTCGAGACCGGGCCGACGGCGCGCGTCTTCGGCGCGCCGCAACATCCCTACACCGCATCGCTCCTGGCCAGCCGCCCAGGCCGAAGCGCTCACATCACATCGCCCGACATGGCGGCTTTGCCCGCGCTCGAGATCCGGGACCTGGTCGTCGCCTACCGCGGGCATCGGCTGGGCGCGCCCAGGCTGCGCGCAGTCGATGGCGTCACGCTGAGCCTGCCTGCCGGCGCGACGCTCGGGCTGGTCGGCGAAAGTGGGTCGGGGAAGAGCACCCTGGCGCGCGCCATCGTGGGGCTGGCGACGCCAACCGCCGGGACGATCCGCGTCTTCGGTCAAGACCCGCTGCGGGCCGGCGCGCGGCGGGACCGGGCGCGCGCGGTCCAGATGGTGTTCCAGGACGCGGCCGGCAGCCTCAATCCGCGCCTGACCATCGCCCGGATCCTCGCGGAACCCCTCGCGGTGCACGCGCTGTGCCCGCCCGCGCAGCACCGCGCCCGGGCCCTGCGGCTGCTGGAGGAGGTCGGGCTCGAAGCCGGCCATCTCGATCGCTATCCGCACCAGCTCTCAGGCGGGCAGCGGCAGCGTGTGGCGATCGCCCGCGCGCTCGCCGTCGATCCGCGCCTGCTGGTCTGCGACGAGCCGGTTTCGGCCCTGGATATGACGGTCCAGGCCCAGGTGCTCGACCTGCTGCGTCGCATCCGGCGGGACCGCGGGCTGGCGCTGCTGTTCATCGGCCATGACCTTGAAGCCGTCGGCGTCGTCTCGGATCGCATCGCCGTCATGAAGGACGGCCGGATCGTCGAGATCGGCGCAGCTGACGCCGTCCTGCACCGGCCGGCCACGCCCTATGCCCAGGCGCTGGTCGCCGCCATGCCGACCCGCATCGCCCGCCAGACAGGCACCTTGGCCTCACCCGCCATGGCCGACGACTAGCAGACAGGATCCCCGCCATGCCCAACGTCACCATCATCCTGACCGACCCCGTCCCGCCCGGGGCACCCTTGCTGCTGGCCCCCCGCTTCCCAGACGCCTTCGGCTTCCGCCTTGCGGGCTTCGAGGTCGAGGATGGCGAGGTGCTGGAGACGCTGCGGGCGACCAATTCCGGGCAGGAAGCCTATCTCATCCGCCCCACGGCGGCACCGAAGCGGCCTGTACTGCACTACCGCATGGAGCCCTTCGCCGGCGATCCGCCCGAATGGATCTGGACGCCGCCCGCGACGCGCTATGTCCTGCCCTCGGCGGAGCTGCGGGATTTCGTCGTGGAACTGGTGCGGGGAGCCACGAGCGAAGCGGATGCGCTGCGGCGCATCGTCGATCACGCCGCCAGCCATTTCTGGTACGGCCATGGGCCGGGCGGCCTGATGGATGGGCGCGACAGCGTGCCCCTGGTCACAGGGCCGACGCGCGGGCATTGCCTCGACATGCATGGCTACTGCGTCGCCGCCTGCCGCGCCGCGGGGCTGACCGCGGCCTACACGGCGGGCTTCTGGTTCAAGCAAGGCAGCCTGCTTGCCCCGGGCATGCATTGCTGGTTCGTCGCGCGGGTGGATGGCGAGATCGTCCATTACGACATCTCGCACCAGCTGAAGATCCCGACCTCGCCGATGCGCCCCGGACTGAACCCCGTCCCCGGCGTCCGGTTCCTGGGGGCCGTCGGGAAGGGCCTGCGCTTCGCGGTGGGCGAGCGGCTGGTCGAGGGGACGCATTTCGCCCGGTTCGTGTGGCTGACGGAAGATGGGCGAGAGCATCATCCCGCCCATGCGCTGCTTCTTGATGCGAAAGAGCTTGGTGCCGATCGCCAGTCGCCGGATGGACCAGCCTGCTGATTGTTGATCGGCTTGGAGTAAGGACCAGGGCGGCGCCCTTGCCTCCGTATGGTCAGACGGCGCCGAAGATGTAGGTCGACGCGGAGCGCTGGTCCTGCCGTTGTGCAACACCCGGCGATGAACCGGCACCTGGCCGAGATCAGCACCATGGTCAGCCCTGGCAAGCACGCCGTACTGCTGCTCGATCAGGCCGGATGGCACCACTCTGGCAACGTTGCGGCACCGGACAATATCACGCTGCTGCCGCTGCCGCCGAAGTGTCCAGAGCTGAAAATGAAGGAGAACGTCTGGCAGTTCATGCGCGACAACTGGCTCTCGAACCCTTTTCCAGGACTACGACGACATCGTCGGTCACTGCTACCACCATTGGAACCGCCTCATCGATCAGCCCTGGCGCATCATGTCCATCGGCCTGCACAACTGGGCGCATGGCATCTATTCAGTGGGGATTGGTATCAGGGCTATGGCGCGCGCCATGGTGAGCCTCCGATGCTCACCAGCTTGTTGGGGTGGACGGCCCCACGGCATCGCGATGTGCCAGTGTTTGGCTGTTGAGGGGCAAACAAGGAGCCGTCCGGTGGCATTCAAGCGGATTGCTGTTGATACGTCCAAGGCCGTGTTCACGGTTCACGGCATCGACGAGGCAGATCGTGCCGTACTCCGGCGCGACCTGTCCCGTGCCCGGTTCGAAGCCTTCGTGGCATCGATCGAGCCGACCGAGTTCGTGCTGGAGGCCAGCGGCGGCGCCCATCACTGGGGGCGCGTGCTTGAGGCTCATGGGCATCGTGTGCGGCTGATCCCACCGCAATACGTCAAGCCGTTCGTCCGGCGCGGCAAGAACGACCGCGCCGACGCCCAGGCGATCTGCGAGGCGGCTGGGCGGCCCGGAATGAGCGTCGTGCCGGTGCGCTCGCTCGAGCGCCAGGCACAGGCGATGGTCCTGCGCGTCCGAGAGCGCCTGGTGCTGCAGCGGACCCAACTGATCAACTCGCTCCGGGGCCATGCCACCGAGTTCGGGATCGTCGTAGCCCGTGGATGCAGCCGCATTCCCGAGCTGATGGAGCGTCTCCGCGGAGACGAAGGCGTCCCCGCTGCGGCAGTCCGCGAGATGGAGCGCCTGCAGCGTTGCATCGAGGTGCTCGACGGTAAGATTTCCACCTTGGATCGCGAGCTGGCGGAGGCTGCGAAGGTACACGAGGTGGCGCGCCGCCTGACCGGCGTGCCCGGCATCGGGCCAATCGGAGCCATGACGCTGGTGCTGACACTGGAGACGGCGCAGTTCGAAAGCGGGCGCCATTTGGCCGCATGGCTTGGGTTGGTGCCGCGCGAGCACTCCTCGGGCGGCAAGCAGCGGCTTGGCCGGATCAGCAAGGCGGGCAACACCAGGATCCGCCAGTTGCTGGTGCTCGGCGCGACAGCGGCCATCCGGCACACCCGACCGGGCAGCCAGAGCGCCTCACCCTGGTTACTTGCCTTGCTGGAGCGCAAGCCGCGCAAGCTCGCGGCGATCGCCCTGGCCAACAAGATGGCCCGCGTCGTGTGGGCCATGATGGAGCGTGGAACAGCTTATCGCCCCCATGCGGCGATGGCCTGATCGCGCTCCGGTGCCGCGAGGAAAGGGCAACGACGCAAGATGACGATCGGTCGGACCGACGAGCGGGAGCACGCCGCGTGATTCAACGGCTCTCGAAGCCGCCAGCTTGTTTGGCGCCCGCTTGCGGACCTCATCTGGGCCAGCGGTCATCGGCCGCGCCAACAGGCCGGACACATGACCGCATCCAGACCTCGTCATCCGCGTCCAACCCCTTGCCTCGGAGGGGCCGTCCACACATGAATCACATCCCCCCAGCGTCGGGGAATCCCCTTCGTGAGTCACGACCATCAGGATTTGGTATGAAACGCCCGCGCGGTGATGGCAGATGCCTCGCTGAATCGACGGCAGGCGATCCAGGTGCCGTAGGCAAGCAACCTTTCGCAGAGCAAGCGGTCACCACGCTTCCGACAAACCCCTTGTGAGTTTGGCACGAGGGCGCCTGCGAACCATTCCGCGAGGCTGGGATCAGCCCCGTCCTGTCACGGCCCTCGCCATTGGCCGCGACCTATGACTTCAGGCTGCGCGCCACGGCAGGCATGAAATGCGCGACGGCTGGCGTCTCCAGGCCCTTCACCTTGGCTTGCTCGTCATAACGGCGCAGTTGAACCGCCTCGGCGCTGTGCGGCAGCGCCTCGAAGGCCTTTACCTCCTCCGCCGACATCGGCCCGCCCTGCAGTGCCAGGCTCTTCACGCTGTCCGGTGAAAGCTTGGCGAAGTAGTCCGGTTCCACGGCACAGAGGTAGCGCTTGGCGGCCACATGCAGGCGCACTGGCTCTGTCACATCGGGGCCGAAATAGTTGACCAGCCAGGCATGGCCCAACTCCTCATGCCGGTCGTCGATGCCGGCATCGGCCGGGTTCTCACCCAGGTCGTGCACCATGTGGCCGATATCGTGCAGCAGGGCGGCGGCGACCAGCGCATCGGCATGCCCCTGGCGTTCGGCGAGCGTCGCCGCCTGCAGCGCATGCTGCTGCTGGTTGATCAACGTGAGCCCGTATTGCCCGTTGGCCTTCTGCTCGAGCAGATGACGGATTTCCGCGATGATGGTGGCAGCTTCGGTCATGGTGGCGCTCCTTAAAGGTGGTGCCGGGCGACGCACCGCGCAGCGCCGTCATCATCCTGTCATTTGATTATCGAATGAGTGTCCATCTACACATGGATTGAGCCTATGTTCCAGCGCCAGTCGTTTCCATCGACAGGCCATCGGCAGGGGCGCCACGAAACGGGAGATCCGCCCATGTCCCTCGCTCGCCGCGACCTGATGGCCGCCGCCGCTGCCGGCACCTTGGCGTCCGCCATGCCGATGCCCGCCATGGCCAACCCGCGTGAACTGCGCGTCGGCGTGCAGACGCACACCCGAACCCTCGATTTCCAGGCCGAGACCGGCAACAACACCGCGCAATTCCTCGACTGTCTCTGCGACACGCTGGTCGAGATCGACACGCGCAGCCCCACCCCGCGCTATCTGCCCGGCCTGGCCACGGAGTGGCGCAGCATCTCGCCCACCGTCACGGAATTCCGCCTGCGCGAAGGCGTGCGGATGCATGACGGCACGCTGATGGATGCGGATGACGTGGTGTTCTCCCTCCAGCGCGTGTTCACGCCGACCGATGCGCGCTATCGCGGCAATCACGGGCGCTACTTCTCCAACTTCGCGCGCGTCGAGAAGCAGGATGCGATGACGGTGCGCATCGTCACCCATCGGCCCGATCCGCTGGTGGAGGCGCTGCTGTCCTGCCGCAATGCGGGCATCGCCTCCAAGGAACAGGCCGACGCCATCGGCCTCGACCGCGCCGCGCAATCGCCGGCCGGCAGTGGGCCTTATCGCGTCGGCAGCTTCCGCCCCAATGCCGATCTCACGGTCGAGCGTTTCGCCGACCATTGGGGCCCCGCCGCGCCGCTTGATCGCGTGCGCTTCACCCGCGTCTCCGAGATGGCGCCGCGCGTCACCGCGCTGCTCAACGGCGACGTTGATTTCATCGTCTCCATCCCGCCCGATCAGCAGGCGCCGATCCGGGCGCGGCGTGGCCTGCGCCTGGTCGAGACGACCTGGCCGATGTTCTTCCTCTACGTTCTGAATATGAATCGGCCCGAGATCGCCGATCCGCGCATCCGCCGCGCGATGAACCTTGCCATCGACCGCAACGCGCTGACCGCCGCGCTGTGGGGCGGCAAGGCGCATGCGCCGCGCGGGCATTACTTCCGCGGCTTCGCGGACCATGATTTTCTGAACGACCTCAACCTCCTGCCCTACGACCCCGCCGAGGCGCGGCGCCTGATGCGCGCCGCCGGCTACAATGGCGCGGAGATCGTGCTGTCCTTCCAATCCGCCTACTACACTTATGGCGACCAGGGCGCGCAGGCGGTGCTCGACATGTGGAAGGATGTGGGCTTCCGCGCGCGGCTGCAGGTGATCGAAGGCTTCGGCCAGGACAGCAGCCAGTTCTTCACGCGCGATTGGTCGAACCCGCTCTACTACCCCGACATGCTCGGCGCCTTCGACACGCATTGGGCGCAGGCGTCGTGGGTGACGCGCGACAAATGGTTCGCGCCCGAGAAGTTCCCCGTCTATCAGCCGCTCTATGACGCGGTGCGCTTCGGCACCGACCCGCAGGCGCGCCGCGACGCCTATCGGCGTCTCGTGATCCTGACCGAGACTGAGATGGTGCCCTGGGTGCTGCTGTATCAGCCCGCCGAGGCCTATGCGATGCGCGCCAACATAGCCTGGGAGATCCCGCACAATGTGCGCCCCTACCAGCTGCCCTTCCGCGCCGGCCAGGTGAACGTCAACTGATCGGCTTCCTCGCGGGACGGGTCGCGCGGGCGGGGGTCACGCTGCTGCTCGTGCTGGTGGTGACCTTCGCGGGGGCGCGCATCTCCGGCAATCCCTTCGACTACCTCTACGATGACGGGCTGACCGCCGAGCAGCGCGCCGAACTTTCCGCTGAGTTCGGGCTCGACCGGCCGCTGCCGGCGCAGTTCGCGGCTTATGTCGGGGCGCTGGCCTCGGGCCATTTCGGCGTGAGCATCGCGCAGCGCCGCCCGGTGATCGATCTGTATGCCGAGGCGCTACCCTCGACGCTGGGCCTCGCCGTCTCGGCCTTCGCGCTGACGCTGGCGGTGGGGCTGCCGCTGGGCGTGCTGGCGGCGGTGCGGCGCGGGCGGTTCTGGGGCGGGGTGGCGATGGGTGTCGCCTTTGTCGGCTATGCGGTGCCGCATTTCGTCCTGGCGATCATCCTGGTGCTGGTCTTCGGCCTCGCCCTGTCCTGGCTGCCCTCGGTTGGTGGCGACACGCCCTGGCACTATGTGCTGCCCACGGTCACCCTCGCGGCCGGGCTGGCCGCGTCCGTGGTGCGTTTCCTGCGCGGCGAGATGCTCGAGGTGATGGGCCAGGACCATGTGCGCACCGCGCGTGCCACGGGGCTTTCGGCGCCACGCGTGCTGTGGGGCCATGTGGCGCGCAACGCGATGCTGCCGGTGTTGACCGTCTTGGGCCTACAACTCAACGGGCTGATCAATGGCAGCCTGATCATCGAGACGGTCTTCGCTCTGCCCGGCATCGGCCAGACCTTCGTCGGCGCGGTGCAGGTGCGCGACTATCCGGTGCTGCAATTCGGCGTCATGGCCTATGCGCTGGTCGTGGTGGTCATCAATCTCGGCGTCGATGCGCTCTACGCCGTGGCCGATCCGCGGATACGCCGCGGCGGCGCAGCACGGATGGCGGAGGCGTGAGCGCAACCAGCGCCGTGCGCCGCATCGCGCCGCGAATCCCCTGGCCGATCGCCCTTGCCCTGGCGATGGCGGCATTGCTGCTGATCGCCGCACTGGCCGCCCCCTGGATCGCGCCGTTCGACCCCGACCGCACGCAGTTGCTCCGCCGGCTGCGCCCGCCGGCAGGCTTTGAGGGCGCGCATCCGGCGCATTGGCTCGGCACGGACCAACTCGGACGCGACCTCGTATCGCGCGCCCTGCACGGCTTGCGCACCTCGCTCGGAATCGCGCTGATCGGTTCGGTGATGGGCTGCCTGATTGGCACCGGCATCGGCCTGCTCGCGGGCTATCTGCGCGGGCGGGTCGAGACGGCGCTGATGGTGATCGTCGATGCGCAGATCGCGCTGCCCTACCTGCTGCTGGTGCTGTTGGGCCTTGCGGTGTTCGGCACCTCCACCTGGGTGGTGATCGCCCTGGTCAGCCTCGCTGGGTGGGAGAATTACGCGCGGCTGGCGCGCGGCCAGGTGCTGTCGCTGCGCGAGCGGCCCTTCGTGGAGGCATCGCTGGCACTGGGCGCCGGGCCGGGCTGGGTGTTGCGCCAGCACATCATGCCGCATCTGGCGGCCCCGCTTGTCGTGCAGTTCACGCTGGGCCTGCCGGCGGTGCTGCTGCTCGAATCCTCGCTGTCCTTCCTGGGCATCGGCGTGCAGCCCCCCACGGCGACGCTCGGGCGCATGATCGGCGAAGGGCGGCACCAGATGCTGACCGCGCCCTGGGTTGTCGTGGTGCCGACATTGGTAATCCTGGCGCTGACGCTGTGCGTGCAGGCGATCGGCGACTGGCTGCGTGACCGCGCGGATCCGCGCGCATGAGTGCCCCTTTGCTGTCCGTGCGCGGCCTGGCCGTGACCTTCACCACGCCCTTCGGGCCCGTGCGAGGGCTGGATGGCGCGGATTTCGACGTGGCAGGCGGCGAAATCCTGGCCCTGGTGGGAGAAAGCGGCAGCGGCAAATCCGTCGCCTCCCTGGCCGTCATGGGCGTGCTCGGCCCGGGCGGCGATGGGGCGCGTGTGCAGGTGGAGGGCCAGGCGCTCTGGGAGGGCAGCACCGATCTGCTGCGCGCCCCACACCGCCCTGGCCTCGCGATGGTATTCCAGGAGCCGATGACGGCGCTCAACCCCGTGCTGCGCATCGGCCGGCAGATTGGCGAGGCGGTGGCGCGGCATGATGGCGTCAGCGGCGAGGCCGTGGCGGTGCGCGTGACCACGCTGCTGGCCGAGATGGGCCTGCCCGACCCGGCGCGGGTAGCGCGCGCCTATCCGCACGAAATGTCGGGCGGCATGCGCCAGCGGGCGCTGATCGCGCTGGCCATGGCGTGCCGGCCGCGGCTGCTGATCGCCGATGAGCCGACCACGGCGCTGGACGCGACCGTGCAGGCGCGCGTGCTGGGGCTGCTGGCTGGGCTGCGGCGCAGCCATGGCCTTGCGATGCTGCTGGTGACGCATGATTTCGGCGTGGTCGCGCACATCGCCGACCGGGTGGCGGTGATGTATGGCGGGCGGGTGGTGGAGACCGGCCCGGTCGCCGCCCTGCTGGCCCGCCCCGCGCACCCCTACACGCGCGCCCTGCTGGCCGCCGTGCCGCGCCTGGATCTGGCGCGCGGCGAGGCGCTGCCGGCCGAGGAGATGCCCGGCACGCCGCCCGATCCCCGCCACCCGCCGTCCGGCTGCCGCTTCCACCCGCGCTGCGCCCTGGCGCGCCCGGGGCAGTGCGATGTAGGCGCTCCACCGGAATCGCGCGCACTGGGTCCGGGCCGCGCCGCCGCTTGCCACCTGCTTGCCGCATGACGCCGCTGCTGGAAGCCGTGGGGCTGACGCGGCGCTTCGGCGCGGGGCTCTTTGCTCGCCGGGGTGGCGTGACGGCGGTGGCTGATGTCAGCCTGACCCTGATGGCCGGGGAGGCGGTGGGCATCGTGGGGGAGTCCGGCAGCGGCAAATCCACCCTGGGGCGCCTGCTGCTCGGCCTGATTCCGCCCTCGTCCGGAGAGGTGCGCTTTCGCGGCCGACCGCTGGGCGCGGCACTGGCCGCCGATCGCCGCGCCGTGCGCCGCGCCTTGCAGATCGTGCAGCAGGACCCCACCGCCGCCCTCGACCCACGCTGGGATGTGGCGCGGCTGGTGCGCGAGGGGCTTGACATCCACGGCCTGGGCACCCCGGCCGAGCGCGCCGCCCGCGTGGCCGGGCTGCTGGCGGATGTCGGTCTCGATGCCGGCTTTGCGGCGCGCCGGGCGCATGAGCTTTCGGGCGGGCAGAAGCAGCGTGTGGCGATCGCCCGCGCTTTGGCCCTGGAGCCCGAATTCATCTTCGCGGATGAGCCGGTCTCGGCGCTGGATGTCTCGGTTCGCGCGCAGGTGCTTGGCCTGTTGAACCGGCTGCGCGCGGCGCGTGGCATCGGGCTGCTGATGGTCTCCCACGATATCGCCGCCGTCGCCGCCTGCTGCGAGCGTATCCTCGTGATGCAGGGCGGGCGCATCGTGGAAGATGCGCCGCGCGCCGCGCTGCTGCGCGAACCGCGCCATGCGCACACGCGCGAATTGCTCGCCGCGGTGCCGGCGCCGCCCGTCGCCCTGCCGGGGTCGGTGTAGCCTCAGCCGAAGAAGTGCGGGTTGGACCAGGCGCGACGGCCCTGCGCATCGGCGATCACGATGCGCGCGAAGCCGCTCTGGCGCAGCCTGGCCAGCGGCAGGCTGACCCGCGTCTGCAGCGGCGCAACGGACTGCGCAGCACGCGAACCATGGCCGAGCACCATCACGCTCGCGGCTGGCGAGCAATGCACCTCGACGGTGTCTTTGCCCCACAGGATGCCCTCGATCATTGGTCCCTGCGTGGCATAAAATCGGCCTGCCTTGAGTGCGGCCAGCAGCATGTCAGGTTCGTTGTCTGTCGCCTTTACCATGACCCATCCACCGAACCAGTCGGGGCAGTGGAAATGCGCGTCATCCACCGCGATCAGGCTTATGCGCCGCCCCTCCGCCAGCAACTGGTCCGCCAAGTTGCTGCCATCGCCGCGATCGGTGCGCAGATGCGTCGTGTGGTTGTAGATCTCCACCGCATGCGCGCCGGTGAGTGTGTTCGCATCGGCGGCCGAAAGCGCATACCAGCCGGGATGCGCGATGCCGACGAAAGCTCCGGCGGCGACGCAGCGCGCGGCGAGCGCGGCCCCCGTCTCGCTCGGCCCGGTCGGCGCAAAGTCCAACGGCAGGCCAACCGCAAGGATATGCCAGATCTCGCCAAGCGACGTCGCGGGCGCATGTACCTCCGCGCCCAGCAGCGTGGTGAAGCCGGCGGTGCGGAAGGGCCGTGTATCGACGATCGGGAAGCCGAATTTCTCGAGGAAATGGTCGGTCAGCGCCATGAAGTCATAACCGCCGTCGCGATAGACGGCACAGACTTCAGCGGGGCTCAGACGTGCGTCGGAGACGTTGGAATGGGTGTGGATGTTACCCTTGAAGAAGCGGCCCGGTGCGGCGAAAGTGGTGTCGGTCTGCATGAAGGACTCCACGTTGAGGCCTGCTGCCTGCTATACGTCGCATAGTTTTTATCTATGATTGATCGCATCTTCAATGTATTCACCTAAGTGGATGCATGACATCTTGATGATGGCGAGCGGGTCGATCCGTGAAGATACCTGACCTCCTGGCAAACGATACCTTGAACAACGCCGCTGCGGCCGAGCGACGGGAAGGGCGGATCAGCCTGACAGCACTTCGCTGTTTCGTCGCGGTGGCGGAGGGCGGGGGCCTGTCCCGCGCGGCTGAACGTCTGGGCCTCAGTCAACCCACGGTCTCGGTCACCCTCGCGGGGCTGGAGCGCGCCTGCGGCACGCTGCTGCTGCATCGCCGACCGCGCCTCCTACTCACCGATGCCGGACGAGACATGCTGGTGCGGGCACGACTGGTGTTGAGCCGCATGCAGGAGCTGGAGACCTCCATTAGCGCCTTCCGCGGGCTAAGCCGCGGCAGCCTGACGGTCGGCTTCTCAACTCCCTTCTTCGCAATGCCCATGATCGCAGCCTTCCTGCGCGATCATCCTGGCATCGCGCTGCGCACGCGCCTGGGGAACACAGCCGAGCTGCTGGTCGCGGTGGCCGAATGCGAGATCGAGGTCGCGGTGATGACACTGGTCGACCCTGTGGAGGGCATGGCCTGCACGAAGCTGGCAGATCAACGCCTTGTCGCCTGCATGCCACGGGGTGCAGCGTCGTATGCGATCTCGCTGGACCAACTTGCTGTCGGACCGCTTGTGCTGAGGGAGCAGGGTTCCAAGACGCGGCTCATGTTGGAGCGTGCGCTTGCGTCACACGGCCTAACACCGCAGGTCCGGATAGAGGTCGGAAGCCGCGAGGCCGCGCGAGAGGCGATAGCGGCCGGGATCGGGATGGGTGTGGTGCTGGACGGCGAACTGGGCGGGGATGCCCGGCTTGTCTCTGTGCCCATTGATGCCCCACCGATCGTCGGGGGCGTCTATGCCGTCGCGCTGCCGGAGTCGCTCGATTTGCCCACGGTCAGAGCATTCATCGAAGCAGGACAGACCGGCGACCGCACTAGTTGAATGGCGGCTGGTTGTTCCGCGCCACATCACGCGACATCCGGCGACGGTGCGAATCCGGACGCACCCCGTCCGCCCATCCCTACGCCCCTTCCCGCACGCGCTCGAAGAACAGGCGCGCCGGTGCGCGCCTTGGCAGTTTGGCAGGTAGCACCGTCCAGATCTGACGGTGCAGCGCCGGGCCGGCCAGCCGCACCTTGACGAGCGAACCCGCCGCCAGCTCGTCACGCGCCGCACAAGCCAGCAGCAGAGAGACACCGAGGCCGGCCGCCACCGCGCGCTTCACACCCTCAGTGCTGCCCATGGTGCGCACGACGCGCATGATGGGCGCGGCAGCGCCTAGCGCCTCGGCCACCCGCATCGCGGCGGATGCAATCATCTGGTGCACGGGCTTCCGGCCGGCGCTGGGTCACCTGGCACCGCTCGGCGTGGTGCAGCCGGAAGGCCGGGTCCAGGTCGGGCCCACGGGTCGGGCGACCGCAGAACCACGCCTCTGGCTGCTCGGCTATGGCGACTGGACGGGCATGGCTGACGCGCGACCGGGCCGCCCTCCTGGTGGACCGCTACAGCGAGCGCCGGGACGCGGCAGCCAAAGCGCCGACAGAAGCCGCACGTCTCATCGCGCAGGTTCGCTGAGGCGCCGTCATGCAAGCTTCACGGGCGCCATGGCAACACTTCGACTAATCTACATCCATGGAAACAACGGACGCTGCTGTCTGCTTTGATGCCCTTGGCCAGCCAACGCGACTGGGGCTGATGCGCGCCCTGCTCTCGGCCGGCGCCAATGGCCTCGGAGCGGGCGAGGTCGCGGAAGCCCTTGGCGTGCCGCCGTCCACACTCTCCTTCCACTTTCGCGCCCTCGAGGCCGCCGGATTAATCGCTGCCACTCGTCAGGGTCGGCACGTCATCTACGCGGCCCAGATGGACCGATTGCGGGCGGTGGTGACCTTCCTGGTCGATGCCTGCTGCGACGGCGATCCCGCCCGTTGCGGCAGCCTCGGTCTTCTGTTGGACAAAGCCATGGGGAATGCCGCTGTGACACCGCCTCTCTTCAACGTCCTGTTCCTGTGCACACAGAACTCGGCCCGATCCATCATGGCGGAAGCCATTCTGACAAAGTTGGGTCGCGACCGCTTCCAGGCATTCTCGGCCGGCAGCGATCCTTCGCCGGAAGGGCCGATGCCCGAGGTCCTCTCGCATCTGAAGGCGATGGGGCATGACGTCTCGGGCCTGCGCAGCAAGACCTGGAATGAATTCACCGGCCCGACGGCGCCGAAGATCGATTTCGTCATCGCGCTTTGCGACACGCTGCATGGCCAGGCCTGCCCGGATTTCGGCGATACGGTCATGACGGGCGCCTGGCCGCTGCCGGACCCTGCCAAGTTCGGCGGCTCCGCGGCCGAACGGGCGACCATGCTGAACGAGCTCTACGCTGCGCTGCACCGGCGCCTGGCGATCTTCGGGGCGCTCCCGGTTGGCTCCCTCGATCGCATGGCGCTGAAGGCACGGCTCGATGAGTTGGCCGATCCGCATGCGATGGCGCGCTGATCATGAAGGTCGGCATCAGCGGCATGGGCCGCATCGGGCGTCTGGCGCTGCGGGCCGCCATGGGCGCGGCGGAACGCCAGGGCGATGATCCCCGCGCCGGCAACCGGCTCGAGGTCGTGCACCTGAACGAGATCAAGGGTGGTGCGGCCGCGATCGCGCATCTGCTGGAATTCGACAGCGTGCAGGGCCGCTGGCGCGCGCCCATGGCCGCCGAGGGCAATGCGGCCATCCGCATCGGCGACCAGCGCTTGACCTATTCCGAACATGCGAGGCCAGGCGATATCCCCTGGGGCGATCTCGGCGTGGATGTTGTCCTGGAATGCACCGGCAAGTTCCTCACGCCCGAAACCCTGCAAGGGCATCTCGACCGCGGCGCGAAGCGTGTGATCGTCGCGGCACCGGTGAAGTTCGACAGCGTGCTCAACGTCGTCGTCGGCGTGAACGAGCGGCTGTACGATCCGGCACGCCATCCCATCGTCACCGCCGCCTCCTGCACCACCAACTGCCTCGCGCCCGTGGTGAAGGTGGTGCACGAAGCCATCGGCATCCGGCACGGCCAGATCACCACCATCCACGACCCGACGAACACCAATGTCGTGGTGGACGCACCCCACAAGGACCTGCGGCGCGCGCGCTCGGCCATGCTCTCGCTGCAGCCGACGACGACGGGCAGCGCCACCGCCATCGCCCTGATCTATCCGGAGCTGAAGGGCAAGCTGAACGGGCACGCGGTGCGCGCACCGGTGCTGAATGCCTCGCTGACCGATTGCGTGTTCGAGATGCAGCGCGAGACCACGGCCGAGGAGGTGAACGCCCTCTTTGCTCAGGCGGCTTCCGGGCCGCTCGCCGGCATCCTCGGCTACGAGACGCGCGCGCTGGTCTCGGCGGACTATGCCCGCGACACGCGGAGCTCGATCGTGGACGTCCTCTCCACCATGGTCACCGACGGCACCCTGCTGAAGATCTACGCCTGGTACGACAATGAGATGGGCTACGCCTGCCGCATGGTCGACCTGGCCTGCCACATGGAACGCGTCGGGATCTGAGATGAGCAGCGCCGGCACCCGCAACTACGCCATCGTCACGGCCGCCTACTGGGGCTTCACCCTTACCGATGGCGCGCTGCGGATGCTGGTGCTGCTGCATTTCTTTCGCCTGGGGTACAGCCCCTTCACGCTGGCGCTGCTGTTCCTGCTGTATGAGGCGGCGGGGATCGGCGCCAATCTGATCGGCGGATGGCTTGCGGTGCGCTTCGGCATCGCGCGCATGCTGGCGGTAGGCCTGGCCACGCAGATACTTGGGTTCCTGTTGCTCTCCGCCATGTCGCCCGGCTGGGGTGCAGCGCTGTCGGTGGTCTGGGTGGTGCTGGCGCAGGGGATTTGCGGTGTCGCCAAGGACCTCACGAAGACGGCGAGCAAATCCGCCATCAAGCTGACCGCCGGTGACGCTTCAGGCCGACTGTTCCGCTGGGTGGCATTCTTCACCGGCAGCAAGAATGCGATGAAGGGCCTCGGCTTCTTCCTCGGCGGGCTGCTGCTGGAGGCGCTGGGCTTCCGAGGAGCCCTGTGGGCCATGGCCGCCATGCTCGGCGTGATCCTGGTCGCCGTCGTCCTGTCCTTGCCGCCCTTGATGGGCAGGGCGAAGGCGTCGAGATCCGCCAAGGAGCTGTTCGCGAAGAATCGCGGCGTGAACCTGCTGGCCGGCGCGCGCGTGTTCCTCTTCGGCGCACGCGACGTCTGGTTCGTCGTCGGCCTACCGGTGTTCCTCTACGCCTCGGGCTGGACCTTCACGATGGTGGGCGCCTTCCTGGCGATCTGGACCATCGGCTACGGCGTGATCCAGGCGGCGGCGCCGGCTGTCATCCGCAAAAGCCCCGATGGGCTCTCCTCGGAAGTGCCGGCGGCCCGATTCTGGTCGCTGGGGCTGACCATCATCCCGGCCGTGCTCGCCGTCCTGCTGCTGGCGGGCGCGCCCCGTCCCGACATCATCGTGCCAATCGGGTTGTGCCTGTTCGGCGTCGCGTTCGCGGTGAATTCCTCGGTGCATTCCTACCTGGTGCTGGCCTATGCCGGCAGCGAGAAGGCGGCCGAGGATGTTGGCTTCTACTACGCCGCCAACGCGGCCGGGCGCTTCGCCGGCACGCTGCTGTCCGGCCTGCTCTATGCCTGGGCGGGGCTTACCGCCTGCCTGGTCGGCTCGGCCCTGATGCTCGCCATCTGCTGGGTGTTGACGCTGGCGCTGCAGACGGACCGAAGCGCCACCCTGGCGCGCACCGCTTGAGGGAGGCGGGCGCCACAGCCTAGGTTACAAGGCAGGGGCGAGGAGAAACGTCGCGTATGAAAGAGGCACCGCCCGCCGCGGGCATAAGCCGTCGCGTCTTGGGCGCGGCGATCGGCGGCACGCTTGCTGCGCCGCAACTGCAGGCGGCGCAGGCTGTCACCTTCGGCCTCACGCCAGTTTTCCTCGATTCCGACATCGTGCTGGTGCGCCAGATTGAGGCTTACTTGGCCGGACGGCTCGGGCGGGCGGTGACGGTCGTGAAGCGGCGCACCTATCGCGAAGTCACCTCCCTCCTGGTCGCAGCCCAACTCGATGCAGCGTGGATCTGCGGCTACCCCTTCGTCCAGCACCGCGAGGCGCTGGAGGTGCTGGCCGTGCCCGCCTATCGCGGTGCGCCGCTTTATCAGTCCTACCTCATCGTGCGCCGGGACCGCGAGGCCACAGGCCTGGCCGATCTGCGTGGCGACATCCACGCCTTCTCCGACCCCGACAGCAATTCAGGCTTCCTCGTCACGCGCGCCGCGCTGGACACCCTTGGCGCCGCCCCGGCCACCTTCTTCGCGCGCAGCTTCTTCACCTATGGCCACCGCAACGTGATCCGCGCCGTCGCCGCCGGGCTCGCGAATTCCGGCTCCGTGGATGGCTATGTCTGGGACGTGATGGCCGACATCGAGGCGCCGTTAGTCGCGGCCACGCGCGTCGTCGAGAGATCGGCCCCGATGGGCTTCCCGCCCATCGCCGCCGCGCGTGCAGGCGACCCCGGGCTGCGGCGCGATATCCGCCGGGCACTGCTGGCCATGCCGCAGGACGCGACGGGGCGCGCCATCCTCTCCACCCTGCGCCTCGACGGCTTCGCCGAGGCCGACCCGTCGCTGTTCGCCTCCATCGAGGCGATGTGGCTTCGTACGCGGGATACAGGCTGATGCCGATCCACTGGTTCCGTCAGGTGCCGCTCTCGCTGAAGGTGCCGCTGCTGGTGGCCGCACTGATGATCGGTATTGCGGGCATTGTCTCGAAGCTCGTGCTGCTCCGGCTTGAGGCTGCCCAGGCGCAGCACTTCCAGGACCTGACGGAAGCCTATCTGGACGGTCTCTCGACGGCGCTGATGCCGGCGACCATCCGGCGCGATCCGTGGGAGGCGTTCGACGCGCTGGACCGCTCACGCAGCCGCTACGCCGCCGTCTCTGCCATTCGGGTGCTGGTCGTTCTGCCTGATGGGCACGTACTGGCGGCCTCCGATCCGCTGCGTCACCCGGTCGGCGCGGCCGCCCCGCCAGAGGCGCAACCCGCCCCGGTGATCGTGCTCGATGGCGCCAGCACATGGGTCCATCGCCCGCTGACCGAGGGGCGCGTTGCGGTCGGGCGCATAGCCGCAGAGGTGGATCTTTCCGCCCTACTGGCCGAGCGGCGCGAGGCGGTCCTGGCGCTGCTGGGCGTCAACGCGGCACTGACAATCCTCTTCGCGGGGCTTGGATGGCTGCTGGTGCAGCGGATGCTGCGCCCGCTGTTCCGCCTTTCGGCCCGTCTCGCCCGCGCGACGGATGGGCGGCTCGAGGCCATCCCCGAAGCCGAATTGCCCGCCCCCCATACCGCCGAGGGCCGCGCCTTCCGCCACTACAACGCCGCCGCCGCCGCCGTCGCGGACCGCGAGGCGCTGCTCGCGCGGCTGGCGGCAGAGGAGCGGCGCGCGCTGGTCGGCCGCTACGCCTCGGCCATGGCGCATGAGGTCAACAACCCGCTCGGCGGGCTGTTCAACGCCGTGCGGATGATCCAGCGCCACGGCGACGACCCTGTGCGCCGCCATCGCGCGGCCGGCCTGCTGGAGCGTGGGCTCACTGGCATCCACAACATCGTCCGCGCCTCGCTCATGCTGTGGCGCGGCGAGGCCGATCCGCGTCCACTCACTGCGCATGATGTCGAGGACCTGCGCCTGCTGATCGAGAGCGAGGCGCAGCGGCGAGAACTTCGGCTCGACTGGCAGGTGGCCCTGCAAGACGGGCCGTTGCCGCCCGCCCAGGCCTTCCGGCAGATCGCGCTGAACCTGTTGCTGAACGCCTGCGCCGCCTCGCCGCCCGGCGCCCTGCTGCGCGTACGGACGGCAAGCGAGGCCGACGGGCTGCTGCTGTCCGTGTCGGACGAGGGGCCGGGCCTTCCTCCGGAAGCCGCCGCCATCCTGCTCGGCCGCCATGGCGATGCGCTGCCTGCGGCCGGCGGGTTGGGCATCTGGACCATAGCCCGGCTCACACGCGAACTGGGCGCCACGGTCGAGACTGCCGGCCCGCCCGGCACCACCATCATCATTCGGATTCCCCATGCCGCCCAGCCACGCCTCGCCACCGCAGCCTGACCCCGCGCCCTTCGTGGCGCTGGTCGAGGATGATCCGGTGATGGGGCAATCCATCGTGGATTGGCTTGGCGTGGAGGGTTACCAGGTGCGCTGGTTCCGCAGCGGCGCCGAGGCGGCCAAGGAACTGGCACGCAGCGTTCCGGACCTCCTGCTGTGCGACATCCGTCTGCCCGACATGACGGGCGAGGCCGTCCACACGGCCACGGGCGGCGGCCTGCCCACCATCTTCATCACCGGCCATGGCGACGTGGCGCAGGCGGTGCGGTTGATGCGCGCTGGGGCCGCCGACTACATCACCAAGCCCTTCGACATCGAGGCGCTGCTGCAGCGCATCGAGCAGCTGCTGGCGCCCCGCTGGGCCGCCACGGATGGATTCACGCTCGGTGACGCACCAGCGATCCGCCAGGTGGAGCGGATGCTGCGCCGCGTCGCCATGATCGACTCGACCGTGCTGGTGACCGGCCCCAGCGGCTCGGGGAAAGAGGTTGCCGCGCGATTTCTGCACGATGAGGGCCCGCAGGCGGCAGCGCCCTTCGTGGCGTTGAACTGCGCCGCCATCCCGAATGAATTGCTGGAAAGCGAAATCTTTGGCCATGAGCGTGGTGCCTTCACCGGCGCCGCGCAGCGCCATGAGGGTCTGGCCGAACGCGCCGGCGCAGGGACGCTGTTCCTCGACGAGGTGGCAGAACTGCCGCCCGCCCTGCAGGCCAAGCTGCTGCGGCTGCTGCAGGAGCGCAGCTTCCGCCGCGTTGGCGGTGATCGCGACCTGCCAATGCGCGCGCGCGTGCTGGCCGCGACCAACGCCGACCTGACGGCCCGCATGCGCGAGGGGCGTTTCCGCGAGGACCTGTTCTTTCGCCTCTCCGTCATCAGCATCTCCATGCCACCGCTGTGCGAGCGGGCGGAGGATGTCCTGCCGCTCGCGCGCCGCTTCCTGGGTGAGTTTGGCCAACGCTTCGGCCGGGCGCCGCGGGGATTCTCGACGCTCGCGGAGGAGGCGCTGACGGGCCATGACTTCCCCGGCAATATCCGCGAGCTGCGCAACCGCGTGGAACGTGCCGTGGCGCTGGCCGAGGCCGACTGGATCGGCCCTGGAGACCTGTTCCCGGAGCGCATGCCCCAGCGCGCCCGCACCGCACCCGCGCCCCGCGCAAGCCTCTCGGAGGCGCGCGACGGGGCGGAGCGGCGTGCGATCCTGGAAGCGCTGGCTGCGACGGGCGGAGATGTGGCGCAGGCCGCGCTCCGCCTCGACGTGTCGCGCTCAACCCTGTTCGACAAGGTGAAGCGCCTGAACATCCGCACCACTGGCGAAGAGTCCAGAACACCGGATTGACGCCGCGCGGGCAGTCCAGCTTTTCGGACCAGAAAGTCCACTTGGCCCTCTAACCCGTGGCTTTGCGGGCGCCGCATGGTTGGCACGCCGGTTGCACTCCCCTGTGTCAGGCCCGACGCAACGGGCGACGAGGGAGAACAAGCGAATGTCCGAGCGGAAGCAGCGCGAGGAGGCCGAGCGCCTCGCCACCGACGTCCTGAAGAATGGCACGAACGCCCAGCGCCGCGGGTTGTTCGTCTCGGCCGCGGCCTTCGGAGCAGCCGCCATGTTGGCCGGCGGCACGACGCCCGCCTCGGCCCAGACCGCAGCGCCCACGCCCGCCGCGGCCCCGCCGCCCGCACGCCGGCCCATCCTGAAGGATGACAGCCGCGTGCTGAACATCGGCGCAACCGTGCGCTCGGGCAATTACTGGAACTTCAAGACCTTCATGACGCCGGTGGAGGAGTTCTACGTCCGCAACCACTATGCGACGCCGACCGCCGAGCAGCGCCCCATCCTCGCGCGCGAGAACTGGAAGCTGCGCATCCACGGTACCTCCGTCGAGCGCCCGATCGAGCTGTCCTACAACGACCTGCTCGGCATGCGCAGCCGCAGCATCATCGCCACCATGGAATGCCACGGTAACGGCCGCACCCTTTTCTGGGAGCAGGACGGGCTGAGCGGGCAGCAAGTCGCTGGCGGCAATTGGGTCATGGGCGCCGTGGGCCAGGCCGAGTGGCAATACGTGCCGATGAGCGAGATCTTCGCACGTGTCGGCATCAAGCCCGGGGCGCGCACGGTGCTCTTCTGGTCCGGCGTGGACGGCAACGACATGGGCCGGCCCATGCCCTACAGCGACGTCGTCTCCCTGCAGGACGACATGGGCGTGTGCTTCGCCATGAACGGCAATCCGCTGATTCCCGATCACGGCGCGCCGGTACGTATGGTGGTTCCGGGCTGGGGCGGCACGGCTTCCATCAAGTGGCTGACGGAAATCCGCGTCACCGACCGCCGCGTCTGGAGCCGGCTGAACACGCGGGGCGAGGTCTATATCGGCCCGACCTATGCGCGCCCTGAGTTCGCGCCCGATGACGAGTTCATCGGTGTGACGGCGGACGACATCCAGGGCCCGATGGTCACCTGGATGCCGCCGAAATCCTTCATCACGGTGCCGTTGGTGCTGGAGCGCTCGCCCTCCGTCCCGGCCAATTACCCGCTGCAGCGCGGGCAGGTGCCGCGCCTCTCGGCGGGCCAGCAAGACCTCACGGGCTATGCGTGGGCGCCGCAGCATGGCGTGCGTGGCGTGGAAGTGCGCATCGATGGCGGCGCATGGCAGCAAGCCACGATCCGTCCGCCGAACCTCGGCAAGTACACCTGGGTTCGGTTCACGGCACCGTGGAACGCGACCGCAGGGCAGCACGTGATCGAGACGCGCACCACCGACAATAGTGGCACCACGCAGCCCACCACGGTGCCGCTCAACAGCCTCGGCATGGCCAATTGGGCCATTCCGAAGTTCCGCGTCGAAGTCGCCTGACGCGAGTTGGCGGGCGAGGGACGCAAGCCCCTTGCCCGCACCTCAGACCCCGGGAATTGATCACGATGCGGATTGCACTGCTTGCCTTGCCCATGGTGGGCGTATTGGCCTGGTTCGGAGCCGCTTCCGGCACCACGCCGCCGTCCCGCCAGGTGGCAGATGGTCATCGCCTCTACATGGAGAACTGCGCCGCCTGCCACGGCGAGGACGGCCAGCGCGGCGCCGCATACCAGACGCCGATCTGGGGACCGCGCGCACAGATCCGGAAATTCGAAACCGCGCTCGGGCTGTTCGAGTACAACCAGCTCACCATGCCGTTCAATGATCCCAACCAGATCAACGATGTCGAGAAGCTGGCGATCGTGGCCTTCCTGCTGGCCAGCCACGGGGCCATGCCGGCGGATGCGACGCTGGAGTACGGCCAGGCAGCAGGGATCCGGCTCAGATAGGCAGAGGGCGGGAATCCTAACCCCAGAGCAGGTTGGAATCCGGTTCCCACTGCTGCTCCAGTCGGTCTCCCCACCCTACATTTTCCCTTCCCGAGTAGTGCCGTAAACCGCAGGTTTCCTGGGGTTTTGCCGTGACGGCTTGAGGGTTGGAGACCGGGACGACCGGCTTTTCCGTCTCCCCATGGCCATTTTCTCTCCGAAGCTCGGGACTTGGGCGATTGAGTCTACAAGCTTCAACTCGCTGAAACTGGATGATTTGTTTGGGCGAACGCGCCGCCTAGTCGCGGATCGCGACCGCATGCCGGTCGTGTCTGGAAGCGCGAATTCGTCCATCAGGGGCTCCACGCTCACTATCGCCGCATGGCCGACGAGCCGATGCCGGCGCTCAGAGGCAAAACACAGCGGGCTGCGGCCAAGACCGCGAAGGGGCGCGCTGCGGTGGTGGCCTGGCTCAAGACGCTGGAGAACCATTCGGGGCGGCAGAAGCCTGGGGACTCGATGGGCAGCCATGATTTCGGCTGGCTGTGGAGGGAGCTTGGGGTCGACACGCTGCGGCGGTGAACCGCGCCTTCACGCCCAGGGCGCCTGCCCTCAAAACACGCACCCGCTGAAGCGCCGTTTCGGGGCCGCTTCAAAAGGGCGGCGCTTTACTTGAATGCTGGCGCGCGGATCGCTGACCGTGCAATCTCTGAAACTTCACGGAATGATGCTGGGAGTGCGTTCATGCGCTCGCGGCCATAGCAGAAAGATTTGGGTCAGAACTCGACATGCGCGACGATAGCCTTGCCGGCGATGACCAACAGGTTCGCGAAGATCTCCAGAATCTTCTCCGGTTCACCGAGCAAATGTTGGCGACGAGAGAGAAGACCGTCTTCGACATCGCCGACTATCCGATCCGTCTGACCGAACGCGATCTCATGGATACCGCGGGAGCCCCTTTACCCGGCGTCGGTTTTGGCCCGTCCGAGGATGTGTGGCTGTCGTTTGCCCGAATGCGGGAGCGGCCGCCGCCGAAGCCACCAGCGGATCTCGAGCCATGGCTCCGCGCGGAAGCCCGCCCAACGCCAGCAAAGCCGCCCGGACTGCTGTCCGAACGAGTGCTTTTTGTCACGGCGGATGAGGCGACGGACCTGATCGAGGCGTCCTTGATCCCCGAGGACGCCGTTGGGCAGATTGCGACCAACCCGGGTGAGCCGGAGCGCTGGTCGGTACCGCTGCGCCCTGCGGAGCTTCCGTCGGTCTTAGAGGCCCTGGAGCGCCATATTGCGGGACCATGGCGCGCCTGGGCGGAAGAGGAGGCGCCGCGGCGCAAGGCGATCGAACTCTACAGCGCGCTCTACAAGGCACACGCCCAGATCGCTGCCGCTGGTGGCGAAGGCGGTTTGGAGTTGGTGGTCGGAATCGGTTTGGCGCGCTGGCAACATGGCGGACGACGCATCAATTTGCCGCTGATCGAACAGCGGGCCGAGTTCGAACTGGACGAGACCAGCGGTAACCTATCGATCCTTGCCCGTGGCGTGCCCCCGACGCCCGCCCTTCGCCCATTTCTGGACCTGAGCATCCCAGGCGCAGCAGATTTGCAGCGCGAAATGACGGCGCGGCTGGATCGCATTTCCAAGGATCCAGACCTCGCCTTTGGCCCATTTCAGCCAGCCAGCTTCCTCGGCGTCCTCGAAACCTGCGCAGCGCGCCTCGACGCCAGCGGAACCGTTTTGCCGACCAACGAAGAACTCGGTCCGGCCGGGGAGGCTCTTCGGATCGGGCAGGGGTTTTGCATCATTGTACGGACACGCCGCGAGGACATCCTACGCGACGACATCCGGCGGCAGATCGACGCCCTATCGACGGAAGGCAAGGAACTGCCGGAAACGGCTCGCCGCTTCGTTCTTCCGCCACCTGACGTGGCTCCTGAAGATGCCGGGCCCATCGACATCGGTAAACTGGGTGAGCCTCCAGGAGGCTTTGGTACCGGAACTTGGTCAGGCGGTGGCGGCGGTGACGGCGCAGCCCCGAAAGCGAAGGACTGGCTGTTCTTCCCTCTGCCCGCGAATGAGGAGCAGGAGGAGATCGCGCGGCGACTGCAAGACAAGGATGTTTTCGGCGTCGTCGTGCAGGGGCCACCAGGCACCGGCAAGACCCATACCATCGCGAACATTATAGGCCACGCCATGGCAACCGGGCAGCGCGTGCTCGTGTCTGCCCATACGGCGGAGGCATTGAGCGCCATCCGGGACAAGCTACCGCCGGCCTTGCGTGACCTCACCATCGCCGTGACCCACAGCGACCGGGAGGGTGCTCGTCAACTGGAAGAAGCCGTGTCGGCTTTGGCCGAGCGGGCGCAGTCGATCAATCCTCGCGAGGCCAGACAGCGTGCTGAGGATTTGCTGCGGGTGATCCGCCGCGAGGACGGCCGCGTCACTGAGATAGACATGGAGCTCGAGCAGATTGCACGGGCAAACCTTGACCGAGTGCTGTGGCGTGGCACGGAGGCGCTGCCTCAGGACATCGCGGCCTGGGTGGCCCTACAGGGGGATAAGCACGCCTGGTTTCCCGATGGCCTTGATCTCGCGGCTGATCACGTGCCGAAATTTGGCGAAGCGGAAATTTCCGAAGCCCGATCGCTACGCCGTCGCCTCGGTGCCGATATTGCCTATGGAGTCGCCCAGCTTCCAGCGGGGTCAGATGCCCTTCCGCCACTTGGCGCTTTGGTCGCGGCCCACCGGACGCTCCGAGAAGCGGGAGAACGCCAGGAGCGCGAACGCGACGGCAGTCTTCCACGGCCTGATCTCACTGCCGCTCACGCCGGTGAGCCAGCGGAGTTACTCGCATGGCTGGAACGCCTTGCCGCTTGGCACGAATCCACGGTCGCCTACGAATGGATGCGCGAGGCATGGGTTGCGCTCGCCGGCGCTCGGCATCAGCACCGATTCTCGGCGGACGCTCTCAGGCCAATGCTCGACGAGGCGGCACGCCTTGCGCAGCGGGGAGAGGCGCTCGCGCTGCATGCCCTGGAACTGCCGGAAATCGCCGAAGCGGACCGGTTGGGCGAGGCCTTGGCGAATCTGTCGGCAGGCAGGCCGCCCTTCGGCTTCTTCAAGGGATTCGGTCGCAATCCGATCAAGGACGCAGTTCAGGCCTCGCGGATTGCCGCTGAGCCGCCTCGGGATGCAGCGGCATGGGCGAAGCTTGCTGATCTGCACAGTTGGCGCCGCGAAGTTCGCGGTTTCGTCGCGCGGTGGAATGCGCTCGCAGCCCAACACAGCCTTACCCGATTGCCTGAAGATCACACGAGATCGCGGGATGCTCTGGCACAACTAGGCAAGCGCCTGACGGAAATGCTCGCGTTGGCTGCCGATGCGCAGGCGCGATACGCGCGGCTCCATGCGCTTTTTCCCTACGGACTCGACATTGATGCGGTCATCATTCGCATCGACATATCAGTTGCCATTCCCGCGCTGCGGGCGAATCTCGGTGATGCCGATCTTTTGGCAGCCGAGCGCTTGCGCGATCGCCTTCGCGAAGATGGGGTTCGCATCGGAGGCCAGATCGGTGAGGCGCTACAGCAAGTCGCTGACGGGCTGGGGGCGGTTGGCTTGGCTGACGCCGAGGCCGCGGACATTTGGCGAGATGTCCAGCGCGAAGCGGACCGGTTGGGCAAGCTGCGAGATGACCTCCAGCGGCTGGCCGCCCTAGCAGGCCCCGTCCGCGCCAGCGGCGCGGCCGTTTGGGCCGAGCAAATCCAGCGACAAGTTCCCGGCGACCCAGACAAGGTGTTGCCGGTTGATTGGCAGGATGCATGGGATCATGCGCGTGCAAAGGGCTTCCTCGCGCGGGTTGCCAACCGGGAGAAAGTGCAAGCATTGACGGCTGCACGCGCTGAGCTGGTCGCAAGCCGGGAGCGGCGCTTCCTGGATGCCATCGAACTGATGACCTATCTTGGGCTGCGCAACCGATTGACTGAAAATGTCCAGGCTGCGCTTCGGAAATTCTTGTCTGCATTGACCAGACTGCCGAAAACAGCAGGCGCGAAAACGGCCGGGCGCCAGCGGCGCATTCTACGCGACAGTCTTCAGCAGGCCGTCAAGGCGATCCCCTGCTGGATCATGCCGGAGTGGCGGGTTGCGGAGCAACTGCCGCCTGACCTCGGCAGCTTTGACCTTGTTATCATCGACGAGGCAAGCCAGTCGAACATCTCGGCCCTTCCTGTGGTGCTTCGCGGCAAGAAGCTGCTCATAGTCGGCGATGATCGCCAGGTGAGCCCCGTCTCGGTTGGTGTCGAAGAAGCTGTCGTGAACCGGCTGCGCACTACCTACCTCATCGGACAGCCACTCGCCGAGCAGATCGATCCGGCAACTTCACTCTATGAGCTTGGGGGGATGATGTACCCGGGGAAGGTAATCGTCCTTCGGGAGCATTTCCGGTGTGTCGAGCCGATCATCCGCTTCTCGTCCCGATTCTATAGTGGTCACCTCGTCCCGCTCCGACTGCCGAAGCCGAGCGAGCGTCTGGATCCGCCACTCATCGATGTTCTTGTCGAGGATGGGAAGCGACGCGGCGATGTGAACGTTGCTGAGGCCACATACATCGTCGAAGAGATCAAGCGTGCCATTGCCGATCCCGTCCTTAACGCCGCGGGGAAGCGGAGCATTGGCGTGATTTCGCTACACGCCGATAAGCAGGCCAAGCTCATCTACGATCGGCTCATTCATGCGGTCGGGCCGGAGATCATGAGCGACCATCACATTATGTGCGGTGATGCTGCTACTTTTCAGGGTCAGGAACGCGACATCATCTTCCTCTCGATGGTGCATGATGGCGACACGGCCTCCAAGCAATCCAGCCGACTTTACGAGCAGCGTTACAATGTTGCACTCTCCCGCGCCCGTGACCGGATGGTGCTCGTTCGCTCAGTGACGTCGTCAATGCTCAAGGAAGGCGACATCAAGCTAGAAGTTCTACGCCACTTCCAAGATCCGATGGCCGGCGGGCGGATTGGCCAGTCTGACGATGTCCTCGCAGCCTGTGAATCCAAGTTCGAGAGAGACGTTGGACAACGCCTATTGAAGGCCGGATATCGCGTTCGCGCCCAGGTGCCCGCCGGCGGCTATCGCATCGACTTCGTCGTGGAAGGTGAGAATGATCGTCGCCTTGCGATCGAGCTCGACGGTGATTCGTTTCATGGGCCGGAGCGCTGGGCACAGGACGTGAAGCGGCAAAAGGCACTGGAGCGAGTCGGTTGGACATTCTGGCGCTGTTGGGCTTCGGAGTGGGAAAGCGCCAAGGACGCGGTTTTCAGCGACTTGGTCACGGCACTCCAGGAGAGGAGTATCTCGCCCATCGGAGCGGCAACCGCGGGTGACGCGCTGCCTGTCGAATTCCGGACGGTCAGGCATCACCAGAAGCGGGACGAACCCATCGAGCCAGCGAGCAACAACGTCGCACCAGAGACGCCTGCCGAAACCGCGGACGAAGTTGCTCCCGACGTTGCAGAAACAGATGGTGATATTCGGGTCAGCGCAGGCGATTCCGTTTCTGTGCGCTATGTCGACGGGAAAGCTCGGGCGCTCAAGGTCCACATTGTGGCGGATGGAACGGCCAATGGACGTGATCGCATCTCACCGACTTCGCCTCTTGGTGCCGCTATCATGGGCCTACGAGCTGAAGATGAAACCGAGGTGGTCATTGAGGGGCGCACGAGGATGGTCATCGTGGAGAGCATCGACCGCGCGACGTGATGATGAAGGTTACCCCTCAACGGACCAAGGCCAACCCATTCCGGCGCTGTGCATCGACGAACGTAGCTACCCTATTGAGAAATTCAGTTTCCGCCACAATGCAAAGTCGTTGATACAGGGCACGCCGAAGGTCTGGCACACGTCCGGGATCTTGCGGTTCGCCCCCTGTTTGCTCGGCTTCGAAACCTCTCGCGTCACCACGATCCGATCCGGCGCGCGAAGAGCGGCGGCGATGAGGAAGGGATCGCGCCCGATTTTCTCCAGATCAACATCCGTCAGGTTGGGTGCATAGCCATGCGTCAGAACGCGTTGCACCACAGCGACGTCAGTCGGCTCATCAAGCACAATTGCACCCTTGACGTCCGCTTGGTTGAGCCAATCCGCCAAGAGTCCGCGGGAGTCAGCGATCTCGCCGTAGTTCTGCTGGGCCATCTTGACCGAGCCAACCACAGCTTGCTGCAGCAGCCACGCCCAGAACGGGGCCACGCGGTCGACGGGGTAGTAGTCTTCATGCGCCCGGATGAGCACATCGGCGTCCAGCAGGTGAAGCGTCATTCCACCATCGCCTGACCGCGGAGCAGCGGTTCAACGGAGGCCGGCTTCACGCCCAGGATCTTCGCGGCGCGGGTGTGTGTTAGCACGTCGCCTTGCAGACCGCGCCGGACGACATGCATGAGCGCCTCGCCCAGCCGGCTGCGCTTCACGACATAGTAGCTGGGGCCTCCAGTGTCAGATTGCGCATCCCGGCTCCGCTCACGCTCATTCCGCCAACGTTCCGCGAGCTGCCTGAATATCTCACCGGCAACAGCCGCGCTCACCCACTGCTGGCGGGCTAGGCGATAGGTCACGAGTGCCTGACTCACGTTCCAAGCCTGCGAAACGCGCTCGGTCGCGCGAAGCGCGGACGGCACATCCATCCCTCGAGACTGGGAGAGGTCATCCAGCGCAAATGACGGCAGCAGGAATTCGCCGGCTACATCATTGCAAAAGCGCTCGATGGCATTCGAAGGCGTATCGCGTACCGGACCGCTCACCCCGGTTTGCCCGAGCCAGATATGCGTAAGCTCATGGATAAGGGTGAAGGAGCGAGCCGTCCGCGCATCGCGATCATTGATGACAATGAAGGGCGCGACCTCGTCGGCAATCGCGAATCCGCGAAACACCTCTTCACTGATAGCCGAGTGATGGGACCCGGTATCGCTCAGCAGCAGGACGAAAACGCCGATTTTCTCTGCGGTAGATCGCAGGAGCGAGAACAGCCCATCCGGGCCCTTGGCGGCCTTCTGCTGTTCAGTGGCGATGCCTAGGGCAGTCCGGATGGAGCCGGCCACCGTCGCAGAACCCTGTTCCATGCTTGCCGACCCGACATATGCGAGCCGGGTCGCCTCATCCTCATCTTCAAGGACGTTCCGTACCATCTGCTGACGCGCTTTCACGTCGCGAAGCAGAGCGTCGAGCAGGCCATTCGCGCGCTTCGACACCTCGCCGGGGGCAGTCCTGAAATCTTCGCCCCGATCGCCGCGCTGCGGCGGTTCCGGCATGTAGAAGGTGATGAGGGGCCGCTTGTAGAGGGCGGCTGCCTTCTGCAGCTGAGCAGACGTCGGAGAGCGATCCCCGGACTCGAGGGCAGAGAGCTTAGACGCGGCAGTTGCGCGCTCGGAACTGCCGAGGGCGAGCTTATCCGCCGCCTCTTCGACGGTCAGCCCCGCGGTTTCCCGGGCCCACGCCAGGATGCGCGGGTTGATGTCCTCAGTCTGGCGCATGTCTCATAGGGCGATACAGGTTGTCCGGCAGCGACTCTAGGGCCTAACGGCCGCCGCCGCGAGCATGTCGTGCGGCTCGACCGGCGCACGGGCAGTGGGGGCCGATATCGACGCGGGCCGTCCGGCGTCTTCTGCCTTTGGCGGCACCTTGCTGGGTCGAGGGCTCGAGCGCGGCTGACATGCCCATATCACATCAAACCCTGCCATCAGGTATGGCAGCGTCAGTTCGCCGTCCTGGGTTCCATCGAGGATCGCAGCGATGGTGTCGGGCGCCAGCAGGGTGAGTTGCAGCAACCGCCCCAGATAGCCGCGGTCGACCTTCTCCGCAGCCGCCATCTCGGTCATCGATCCGTACCGCCCCTCATCCAGCATGCGCTGATATCGAAACGCCCGCGCCAGCGCCTTCACCAACGTCGGGTCGGCCCGCGTGGTGACTACCGCTGATCCGACCACCGCCGGCGTCACCACCGTCTTCCTGCCTGGCCGGTGCCGGATTGCCAGCGGCACCCGAACCGTGATGCTGGTGGCGGTCGTCATGCGGCGGCCCTCACAGCATCCGGCGCGATGGCGGTGAGATCGCGGACGAGGCCGCCGAGCCCGTCCAGCCGCAGCCGAATGTCTGCGCCGGCGCGACCTACCACCACCCGCTCTACCAGGGACCGCACCATCCGCGCCTGCTCTGCCGGGAACAACTGCTCCCATAGCGGGTCGAGCCGGTACAGCGCGTTGTGGGTCTCGCTCTCGGTCAGGTCGGGCGCCTCCCTGCGCGCCGCGCGCCAGGTGCCGACCACGATCTCGGGCTGCCGCAGCAGGGCTCGGACCTGGGCGACCACTGCACCCTCGATCTCGGCCGCCGACACGCGGCGCAAGATGCTGGCGTCCCCTGCAGCGTCGCCCTTCAGCACCCGCTGCGCGACATAGTAGCGGTAGAGCCGCCCCTTCTTCCGGCAGTGGGTCGGCGACAGCGCCCGCCCATCAACCCCGAAGATCAGCCCCTTCAGCAGCGCCGGCGTCTGCGCCCGGTTTTGGTTGGCGCGAACCCGCGGGCTGATCTGCAGCACGGCATGGGCTCGGTCCCAGAGCTCCCGCGGCACAATGCCCTGGTGCTCGCCGGGATAGACCTGCTCCTTGTGCGCGGCCTCGCCGACATAGGTCCGATTGTTGAGCAGCTTGTAGACATCGCCCTTGTCGAGCGGCCGGCCCGCCTTGCTGGTGGCGCCCTCCGCCCGGAGGCGGGCCACCGTCTCGATGCCGGACCCGGTCTCGGCGAAGATCTCGAATACGCGGCGGACGCGCGGCGCCTCCTCCTCGTTTACCACCAGCTTACGAGCCACGACGTCGTAGCCGAGCGGCACCTTGCCGCCCATCCACATGCCTCGGGCGCGGGACGCCGCGAACTTGTCGCGGATACGTTCGCCAATGACCTCGCGCTCGAACTGCGCGAAGCTGAGCAGGATGTTCAGCGTCAACCGGCCCATGCTGGTCGTGGTGTTGAAGCTCTGCGTGACCGAGACGAAGGTCACGCCATGCGCATCCATCACCTCCACCAGCTTGGCGAAGTCCATCAGCGAGCGGCTTAGGCGATCGATCTTGTAGACCACGATCACGTCGACCAGGTCGGCCTGGATGTCGCGCAAGAGACGCTGCAGCGCGGGCCGTTCCAGCGTGCCACCCGAGAACCCGCCATCGTCGTAGCGGTCGCGCACCAGCACCCACCCCTCGGCCCGCTGGCTGGCGATATACGCCTCGCAGGCATCGCGCTGCGCGTCGAGCGTGTTGAATTCCTTGTCCAGGCCCTCGTCCGTGGACTTCCGCGTGTAGACCGCGCAACGCAGCTTCTTCGTGGTCGCCGGCATGGCCGGCTCGATGCGGGCGCGGCGGGTCATGCCCCTGCCCTCCCCTTCAGCCCAAAGAACGTCCAGCCATTCCAGCGCGTGCCGGTGATGTGCCGTGCGATGGCGGAGAGCGATCGGTAAGGCCGCCCCTCGTACTCGAAGTCGTCGGCGCGCACCGTGACCACGTGCTGCACGCCGTCGTACTCGCGGATGAGCCGCGTCCCCGGCAGCGGCCGGCTGTCGGCGCGGACCCGGCGCAGCACCACATTCCCGCCGTCGAGTTGTTCCCCGAGCGCCTCGAGCCGCGCCCGCGTCTCCGGCTTCAGCCCGCCATAGGCCAGTTCCTGGATGCGGTAGGCCAGCCGGCTGACCAGGTAGGGGCGGTTGAAGGGCGGCGGCTCCTTCCCGAATAACGCCCGCCACTGGTCCTTCAGCTCGGCGGCCGTGGCGGTCTGCAGCGCCGCCAGGCGCGGCAGCACCTGCGTGGGCGGGATCTTCGGGATGGTGGGTGCCGCCGCGGGCGCGGCGGTGGATCGTCGGGTCATGCGAGTCCCTTCCTGTTGGGGGTCGCATGCAGGCGCTGCCGGGCGGTGGAGTGTAGGCGAACGTCTCCCGCCCCCCGAGCTATCTCGGCATCGCGCGCATCATCCTCGGCAGTGCGGCTGCGCAGCCGCAGCAGGCCGCGGGCCAAGATGCTGCAAACATCTCGGAGGTGCGGGGGCAGATGGACGTTGATCGCATTCGGCAGGGGCATCGGGATCCAGCACGCATTGTCCTGCCTGTTATTTACGGAATCAGGGCGGCGCCGTTCTCACAGCGCCGCGTCACGCTACTCAATCCTTCCCCTGCTGCTTGGCCTCCGGCCCGAAGGTGACCCAGATGTCCCTGAGCCGCCGCTTCAGTGTGCTCTCGTCAGGCACTTTGTCGCCCCGCTGCGCAAACCATGCCTGCATATGCCGGATCAGCGCGCCGAACGATTCCGGCACGCCCTCGAAGTAAATGAACCGGCACGCTTCCAGCCGCGCAGCGTCCCAGGCGTGCGTCGGCTGTGAGCCGCGTCTACCCGCCTTCGTGCCGAGCCCTGCATCGTCCTCCGCGTCCTCCATCGCCGCGTAGCGCTCGAGCTCCTCGTGCCGCACGCCGACTTCCTCCCGGATCACCGTGTAGCCGCGATCATCTTCGCCCGTGCTGATCAGACGCCGATATCGACCCTGCTCGGCCGCCAGCCAAAATATCGGCTGTGATCCGTGCCGCAGGACAAACCACGCGTCGTCCGCCCTGAGATCGACCAGCCCCTGGACGTATCGCTGCTCCTCGGGGCGCGGCACCGCCCTGCCGTCCATGTCGGCCTCGCACGATCCGTCCTCGACAAAGAGACGAGCCACCGCGGTGCAGAGTTGGATCTTCCGCTCGGACACCAGCACCGACATGTCGAGCAGTGACAGCCCAAGCCGGTCACACACTTCATCGATATGATAGAAGAATTTCCTCTTCCGCCTGTTCGCCATCTTGGCCTCCCTCAACCCGATCGCATGCTGCGCAAGCGCCGATACGCCAACACGACGCGCCCCATGTCCTTGCGCATGTCGGGCGGCAGGCGCTCTGCTTCGACAAACAGCTCATCGAGCGGAATGCCGAGAATGGCCGCGGCGCGCTGAACCACCTCGTCGCTCGGCGGTTTGTCGAGATTGCGCTCGATCCGCGACCAGTAGCCGGGTGAGATCCCCATCCGCTCGGCGAGATCGTTGAGCCCGATCGCCAACTCCGTGCGCCGCGCGCGCACCACATCACCGAAGGCCATCACAGACCCCCTTCGACCAAGCCGTAGCGCGACAGGCGCACAGCGATGAACCGCTCGGACACGCCGAAATCACCAGCCAACGCCGCCAGCACACCGCCGAGCGCTTCGTGCGAATTCCCTGCCGCAACGATCGGACTGGCCGGCCTGCCCTCGTGCGGTCCGCGGCAGAGCCGCAACCCTTCGCCGCGCGCATAGGCGAGCAGCCGCGTGTGCAGTGGCACCGGTGGCGCCAGGAGAGCGCCCATGAATTCATTGGCGCGCGCCTCGGCGCCGCGACCCTGGCGTTCAAGCGCCCCTGGTGAACTCGCAACGGCGCGATAGCGCCGCTCCCCCCTCCCGAGCGCTGCCGGCACGTCGAACAGCAAATGCCCAAGCTCATGCGCGGCTGTGCTCAGCGCGAGATCAGGGCGGTTGGTCGTCATCGGACCATTGACCGCGATATAGGCCCAGCCCGGCTCGTGCGGATCGATATCACACAGACCGAGCACGCTCTGGCCGGATTCATCGCAGAGCGCACGGCCGACATCCCACGAGACCGCCAGGCGCTGCCCGTTCACCTCCACCACGCGGCAGGCGTCGATCAGCGTCGGAAGGGCCATCGCGAGGCTGTCGCCCTCAAGGGGGATCTGGCGGCGGACTTGCGCGGCGACGGCGCGAATGGCGGCGGCAGCCACCTCTCGGCGCGGGCTCAGAGCCGTAGCCGTGGGGTAGGCGATAGCGATCGTCATAGGAACATGGTCCCTGCGTTGGAGATAAACGGGAAACATTCAGTTCCTTGTATGTTCTCTTTGGCGCATGAGTCCAGCACTCTCCGCGCCAGGGGGTGCGGTGGTCGCGCAATTCCGCACCCCCGGTCTCTAGGCCTCTGACGATCTTCATAACCTATTGAATATGTGAGGGTGCGCTGGTCGCGCCCGAGCCATTCCGCACCCCTGTGCACCCCCTGGCCCTAGCCGCACCCCCGGCGAGGCCGCTGTTCTCGGTTCATCGCAGCCGACTGAGCTGAAGGGATCGAGGGATGAGAGAGAAACACGCCGCACAGGGAGATATTCCCGAACGCTGGGACCCGTATCAGACCCGCGTCGCGCTGGCCGCGGCCCGTCACCACGCCGCGCGCTTCACGCGGCACCGTCGCCTGGCAGCGGCGGACCGGGAGGATCTGGCCCAGGAAATCCTCCTAGTGATCCTAGAGGCGAGTCCGCGCTTTGATGCCTCGCGCGCCTCCTGGGCGACCTTTGTCGCCATGCTGGCCCGCCGTGCCATCTGCGATCGGGCCCGGCAGCCGGCAGCGCCGGAATGCGTCTCGCTCGACAGCAGTGCTGCGGCGGCGATCCTCGCTCGTCTCGTCGCGCCACAGGCGGATCCGGACATCGCCCTCGCGTTTCGACGCATCGAGGCAGAGTTGCCGACCGCACCGCGGGCGATGCTGCGGCAGATCATTGCGCACCGTGACGTCGTGGCCGCGCGCGACGCCGGCGCGACCTCCCCCGCCACCTTCTATCGCGACCTGCGCGACCTGCGCTGCTGGCTTCGTGCCCTTGGCGTGCACCCGACGACATCGGTGTCGATGCGCGCACCGACGCCGACGCCATCGACGCCGTGAGAATGATTTCTCGCAGATCCGTAAATAACAGAGTGAGCCACCACGCGTCGAAGGGAGCCCACACGATGCGCATAACGTCCGTCGACTATCTGCTGAACGAACCCATGCGGGCCATCGAGGATCTGCTCGATGTTGTGCGCACGGAGAACGGCCTGTGCGATCGTCTCGCCGATGCCGCGCCGGGTGACACCATCGTCTACCACGTCGGTCTGCTGGC
>CAMDWG010000021.1 GCA_945878375.1 Roseomonas mucosa
AGGTGATGAGGTCTCACCGATTCCGCGGCGAGGGCAACTAACCTAGCAGCTAAAACCGCCAGTGTCAAACCCCGCCTCTCCGGCGAACCGGCCAGACCGTGTGGTCCGTCGGTGGAGCGGCTTTTACGAGCCACCCCAGGGACTGTCAACGCGCTGTCATGCGAAACGCGTCATGGCAGCCATCCGGTTCCGCATGGTTGACGCACCCGCCCCACCGCAGGGCCGGAAATCCTCACGCCGCGGCGCGCGAGTCCTCCACAGCCGCCGTCACCTCCAGCCCATCGGGGCCAGCGGTCACGGCAAGCCGGTCGCCCTCCTTCACCCGGCCTTCCAGCAGCAGCCCGGCCAGCTTGTCCTGCAGGCTGCGCTGGATCACCCGCTTCAGGGGGCGTGCCCCATAGGCGGGGTCGTAGCCGGCCTCGGCCAGCCAGTCCCGGGCGCTGGCGTCCAGCTCCACGGCAATCTGCTTATCCGCCAGCAGCTTCCGCAGCCGGGCCAGCTGGATGTCCACAATCGCCGCCATGTCGCCGCGCGCCAGGCGCCGGAACAGCACCACCTCATCCAGCCGGTTCAGGAATTCCGGGCGGAAGCGGTCGCGCACCGCACGCATCACCGCCGGCCGCGCGGCCTCGATATCCGCGGCCTCGGGCAGTTCCGCGATGGCCGTGGAGCCGAGGTTGGAGGTCAGCACGATGATCGTGTTGCGGAAATCGACCGTCCGCCCTTGCCCGTCCGTCAGCCGCCCGTCGTCCAGCACCTGCAACAGGATGTTGAAGACATCGTCATGCGCCTTCTCCACCTCATCAAACAGCAGCACCTGATAGGGGCGGCGGCGGACGGCCTCGGTCAGCGCGCCGCCCTCGTCATAGCCGACATAGCCGGGGGGCGCGCCGATCAGGCGGGAGACGGAGTGCTTCTCCATGTATTCGGACATATCGATCCGCGTCATCGCCCGCTCATCGTCGAACAGGAACTGCGCGAGGGTCTTCACCAGCTCCGTCTTCCCCACCCCCGTGGGGCCGAGGAACAGGAAAGACCCGATCGGGCGGTTCGGATCCTGCAGCCCCGCCCGCGCACGCCGCACGGCCTTGGAGACGGCTTCCAGCGCCTCCTCCTGCCCCACGACCCGCTTGCGGAGCTCGTCTTCCATCCGCAGCAGCTTGGCGCGCTCGCCCTCCAGCATCTTCTCCACCGGGATGCCGGTCCAGCGGGAGACGACGGCGGCGATGCCTTCTTCCGTCACCGCTTCATTCACCAGGCGCCCGTCGCCATCGCCGGCGAAGGCGATCTGCTTCTCGAGGCCCGGGATGACGCCATATTTCAGCTCCCCCGCCCGCGCGAAGTCACCCTTGCGCTCGGCCAGTTCCAGCTCCGTCCGCGCCTTGTCGAGTTCCTCCTTCGCCTTCTGGGTGGTGACGACCTTCGCTTTCTCCGCCTCCCAGCGCGCCGTCATCTCGCGCGAGCGTTCCTCGAGCTCCGCCAGTTCCTTCTCAAGCCGCACGAGGCGGTCGCGGGATGCCGCGTCCTCCTCCTTCTTCAGCGCCTCGCGCTCGATGCGCAGGCGCATCAGGTCACGGTCGACGGCGTCGAGTTCCTCGGGCTTGCTGTCCACCTGCATCCTCAGGCGCGACGACGCCTCATCCATCAGGTCGATGGCCTTGTCGGGCAGGAAGCGGTCGGTGATGTAGCGGTTGGACAGCGTCGCCGCCGCCACCAGCGCGGCATCGGCAATCCGCACGCCGTGGTGCAGCTCGTACTTCTCCTTGATCCCCCGCAGGATGCTGATCGTGTCCTCGACCGAGGGTTCACCCACGAAGACGGGCTGGAAGCGCCGGGCCAGCGCCGCGTCCTTCTCCACATGCTTGCGGTATTCGTCGAGCGTGGTCGCGCCGACGCAATGCAGCTCCCCGCGGGCGAGCGCGGGCTTGATGAGGTTGGACGCATCCATCGCGCCATCCGCCTTGCCCGCGCCGACCAGGGTGTGCATCTCATCGATAAACAGGATGACCTCCCCGGCGGCTTCCTCCACCTCCTTCAGCACGCCCTTCAGGCGTTCCTCGAATTCGCCGCGATACTTGGCACCCGCCACCATCGCGCCTAGATCCAGCGCCATCACGCGCTTGTTCTTCAGCGCCTCCGGCACGTCGCCCTTCACGATCCGCAGCGCGAGGCCTTCCACGATCGCGGTCTTGCCCACGCCGGGCTCGCCGATCAGCACCGGGTTGTTCTTGGTGCGGCGGGCGAGGACCTGGATGGCGCGGCGGATTTCCTCGTCGCGGCCGATCACGGGGTCGAGCTTGCCGTTCCGCGCGGCTTCGGTGATGTCGCGGGCGTATTTCTTCAGCGCGTCGAACTGGTCCTCGGCGTTCTGGCTGTCCACGGTCCGCCCCTTGCGGAGCTGGGCGACGGCGGCTTCGAGCTTCGCCTGGTCCACCCCCGCCAGGCGCAGCGCGCCCGCGGCCGGGGTGCCGGCGCCGGAAGCCAGGCCCTGCAACAGCCGATCCTGCGCGACGAAGGCGTCGCCCGCCTTCTGGCCGATCTGCTGCGCGGCATCCAGCGCGCGCACCAGTTCCGGCGTCAGCTGCGGCTGGCCCGCGCCGCCGCCCGAGACCTTGGGCTGCTTCGCGATCTCGGCATCGATGGCGGATTTCGCGCGGGCGGGGTCACCGCCGGCGGCACGGATCAGGCCCGCGGCCGCGCCCTGCTCGTCATCCAGCAGCGCCTTCAATAGGTGTTCCGGCGTGATGCGCTGGTGGTAGTCGCGGATCGCGATGGTCTGCGCGGCCTGGATGAAGCCACGGGCGCGGTCGGTGAATTTCTCGATGTCCATTCCTCAGTCCCTCTCCTTGAGCGGACGCGGTCGTCTCAGACCAGGGCCCTCCGCCCCCGATTGGGCGACGGAAGGATCACCTAGGCCTTGGATAGTGGTATGCAGACCCGGATGGATTCAAGGGATTGGCGCATGCGTGTCGAAGCGATCACCCGCTATCCGGTGAAGGGTCTTTCGCCGGAACAGATGGATGATGTGGAATTGACCGCCGGCGACGGCCTGCCGCACGACCGGCGCTTCGCCTTCGCGCAGGGCGACAGCCCCTTCGATCCCGCCGAGCCGAAATGGCTGCCGAAGCGCAACTTCGCCTGCCTGATGGCGAATGCGAAGGTGGCGGGCATCCACTCGGCCTACGACCCCCACACCAACGCGCTGTCGCTACGGGCGGAGGGGCATGCGCCGCTGCTGGCCGATATGTCGGACCCGACGGGCCGCGCGGCGGCCGAGGCCTGGATCACCGCCTTCCTGGGGGATGAGGCGCGCGGCACGCTGCGACTGTCGGAGGTCCCGGGCCATGCCTTCACCGACATCCCGGACAAGGCCGTGTCCCTGATCGGGCTGGCCTCCGTCGCGGAGCTGGGGGCGCGGAGCGGGATGGCGCTCGACCCCATCCGCTTCCGCGCCAACATCCTGTTCTCCGGCGCCGCGCCCTTCGCGGAGCTGGACTGGATGGGGCGGGAGGTCCTGCTGGGCGGCGCGCGGCTGCGTGTGTTCCGCCGCACGCGGCGCTGCGCGGCGACGGAGGTGAACCCCGCCACGGCCGAACGTGACGCCAAGCCGCCGAAATGGCTGCTGGAGCAGTACGGCCATACCGATCTCGGCATCTATGCCGAGGTGCTGGAAGGCGGCCGGGTCGCGGTAGGGGACGCGCTGGCACTGCCGGAGGGCGCGTAGCTCCAGGCGAGCTGCCCCGGCGTCCCTTGGTCCGCCAGCTCTTGGTCCGCCAGCCCTTGGTACCCCCTCGGGGCGGCGGCCGGCCGCCAACCCCGGCCCGCTCGGGGCGTCCCATCATCCACAAAAATATATTCGTTCAAACTTATGTATTTTTGCTCATTTTATGCTTTGATCGTTAGCGATTGTAGCCGCGCCGGTTACATCTAGGTCGCTGAATCTAGGCGATCGAGACGGTCAGCCGGCGCCATTGCCGGGGTATTCCGTCGGCTACGGACAGCAGGGATGACCTCCGGCCACATGCCGAACCAAGAAACCGAGCCCCCTGCCGACACCAGCGCGGGCGCCTGGATCCACGCCCCCAGGGACATCGACAAGCTCTCCGTCCTTGTGGTGGACGACGACTTCGTCCTGGCACGGCAACTGGCCGATGGGCTGGCCGCCTTGGGGCAGCGTTGCATCACCGCCCATAGCGTCGCCGAGGCCAGGCGCATCCTGGGGCAGCGGGACGATATCGGGGTGGTCGTGTCCGACATCCGCATGCCGGGCGGCGACGGGCTCGAACTCGCCCTGCACATCGCCGATACGCTGGAGGAACCGCGCGCGGCATCCGCCGTGCTGATCACCGGCCATGCCACGCTCGAGGATGCCGCCACGGCCATCCGCAGCGGGGTTGCCGATTTCCTCCGCAAGCCGTTTCGCCTGGCGGAACTCGCCATGGCGGTCGAACGCAGCATGGCCTTGGCCGAGGCGCGGCGGCAGCGGGCCCGGGAACAGGCGGCGCGAGAACGGCGCATCGCCGAACTTGAACAGGAACGCCAGGCGCTGCTGCGCCAGATGGAGGCCGCCAGCAGCCGGCTCGCGGCCCTGCCCAACCGCCAGGCGCTGCACGGGCTGGAACGCGACATCCAGGCGGTCTCCCACGCCTTGCGGACCCCGCTGAACGCCATCGCCGGCGGCGCCGCCCTGCTGGCACGCAGCCACGACGAGGCCCGCCTCGCCAGCTTGGAGTTCGATTTGCTCCGCTCCGGCGTCGCGAAGGCGACGGAGGCGGTCGAACTCGTCGAGGAACTCCACCGCCTGGACCACGCGGCGATGCCCGCGGCGGAACCGCAGCCCTTCGCCCTGTCGGCCGCGGTGCGGGTGGCGGCCGGCCGGATGGACGCGACCGTGCAGGCGGCCGGCATCGCCATCACGCTGCCGGAGCAGCGCGGGGCGATGCTGCACGCGCCGCGCATGGCCGTGGATCGCATCCTGGAACTCGCCCTTGGAGCCGCGCTCGATGTCGCGGCCCCATCCAGCGCCATCCGGATCATGTGCGGCGCGGCGGAAGGCTGGGCGCTGGCGACACTCCAGGTCTCCCCGCCCGGCGCGGCCTGGGCGGACCTTCCCGCGGGGGCCGAGTTGCCGCCGTCTGGCACCGTCTATTCCCGCACGCAGGAAACGCTGCGCTTCGCCGTGGCGCGCCGGATCGCCCTGCGGCTTGGCGGGCAGCTCACCTCCTGCAACACGGCGGATGGCGGCTTCGCCATGCGGCTGGCCCTGCCCCGATGAGCAGGCCCTGGCCCGTGCGCGCCCCTTGATGAGCCCGCCGCGGCGCCGGGATCTGCGCCACCTGGTCCTGGCCTTTGGCGTCGCCGCGGCCAGCGCCTTCGCGGGCCTCGCCACGCTGCGCGCCGCGGCCGATGCCGAACGGGATCCCGCGCGGGACAGGGCCGCGCTGATCGTCGAAGGCGGGGCGGAATGGGCCGCGGATCGCGCCGAGGATCTCCTGATATGGGTGCGGAGCCTGCACGACCTTGGCGCGCGCTTCTGGTCCTTCACGATCCAGGGGGACGCCCAGGCCGCGCAGGCGATCGGCGACTATCTGATCGCCGTCACGGAATCGGCCCGGCTGCCGGTGCGGCAGGTCACGATCCTCGACACGCAGGGCTGGCTGCGCTGGTCAACGCGACAAGGCTGGGCAGGGCTCGACGCCAGCGACCGCGACTATTTCATCGCGCATCGCGCGGGGCACACCGGCCCGCTGGTCAGCGGCATACGGACCGGGCTCAGCACCGGCCGCCCCACGGTCCACATCACGCGGCCGATCCTGGAACATGGGGCGCTGCTCGGCGTGGTCGTGGTGGCACTCGACCCCACGCAACTCATGCGCGATCTCGGCAATGCGTCGCTGCCCCCTGGCGGCTCCGTGGCCCTGCTGCGCACGGATGGGGCCGTGCTGGCGCGCATCGCGGGCAAGCGGCCCGACGGAAGCTGTGGCCTCGGCCCCGATGTCCTGGCCGAAGCCAGCAGCCCGGAACGGGATGACGCGCGGAGCTGCAGCGACAACACGGGCGAGACCTTCGTCGCCCTGCGCGACGTTCCGGGCTACCCGCTGCATGCCATCGCCGCGGCGCCCCTTTCGGCCTTCGAAAGCGGTGACGCGCGCAGTCCGGTCCCCCTCCTGCTCGCTGTTCTGGCCGGCAGCGCCGCGCTGGGTGCCGGAACCTTGGTTCTGCTGACCCTGCTCGCCCGCCGGCGGGAGCGGCGAGAGGCCGCGCACACCCTGGCCGCGCAGCGGCGGATCGCCGACCTGCTCGCTGTCCTGCCGGGCGCCGCCTATCGCGGCATCGTCCGGGCGGATGGCGGCTTCGCCAGCCTCTACCTCTCGCCCGGCATCCAGCGCATCACCGGCCACCCGCCGGCCGCCTTCTGGGGAGAAGACAAGCTGGGCTGGTTGATGGAGCCTGCAACAAGCGCGCCGAAGGCGGAATTCTTTGGGGCCGTGCTGCGGACCGGCGACCAGACGCGCGAATACCGCCTGCACACCGCCGCCGGCAGCTGGGTGTGGGTGCGGGAGCAATGCCGCCTGCTGCAACGTGCCCCCGATGGCAGCAGCGAGGTCGTCGGCCTCATCGCCGAGATCACGGCGGAGCGCGAATTGCGCGCCAAGGCCATCGCCTCCAGCCGCCTCGCCACGCTGGGAGAGATGGCGGCCGGCATCGCGCATGAACTGAACCAGCCCGCCACCAGCATCGCCGTCGCATCGGATGTGGCGGCGATGGAAATTGAGGCGGCCGATCCCCCGCGCCTCGCCTCCGCCCGCCGACGGATGGAGGAGATCGCGCGCCAGATCATGCGAATGCGCGACATCGTGGACCATCTGCGCGCCTTCAGCCGTCCCGATGAAGGCGGCGCGGAGCAGGCCAGCCTGCGGGACGCCGTGAAGGGCGCCGTGGCGCTGGCCGGCGGGTTGCTGCATGCCGCCGGCGTGCGGATCGAGATGGATGTGGCCCCGGAGCTGCCGCCGGTGCGCGGCCGGCTGAGCGCCCTCGAACAGGTGCTGGTCAATCTGCTGGGCAATGCCCGCGACGCGATGGCCGCGACCCCGACCGAGCACCGAGTGGTGGAGATCGCAGCCCGCCGCGACCGCCCCGCGCGAGAGGTCTGGATCGCCGTGCGGGACCGCGGCGCCGGCTTGCCGCCGGGCGTGGCCGAATGGGTCTTCGAGCCCTTCTTCACCACCAAGCCGGTGGGCGAGGGCACGGGCCTTGGCCTGTCCATCGCCCATGGGACGATCCGCGGCCTCGGCGGCAGCATCACCATCGCCAATCGCGAAGGCGGCGGCGCCGAGGTGCTGATCCGGCTTCCGGAGGCGGATTGAAGCCCCAGGGGCGCGAGGGTGTTGGCCTCGCGCCCTTGGGGATCAGCGCAGCGCGCGGCCCGGTTCGATCCCCTGCCCTGCCGCCCCGGCCATCTCCTCGGTGCGGGCCTCGATCGCCGCGCGGATGCGGGCCAGTTGCTCGCCGCCATGGACCAGGGGCGCGCAGGCGCGGGTGGCATCCCAGCCAGTGCCCACCGCATCCAGGTTGCCCGGCACCGTCAGCAGTGCCACCGGCGCGTTCTGGAACCAGGACCGGTTGCCGCAATCCAGCCAGCTTTCCGCCGCCGCGCCTTCGGCCACCAGCACCTCATGCGTCTCCAACTCCACATGGTACCAGGTGACCTCGGCCATCCCGATCTCCGCCACCACGCTGCGGCCATTCACCAGCAGGCGCGCCGGCACCAAGGCCCCATCCAGGTGGAGGCAATGGTCCGGCGAGACCAACAGGTCCCGCTTCGGGGTGTTCGGACCCAGCGCGCCCGCCTTGATCCGGATCGGCGCCATCTCCGCCGCATCCGCCCGGCCCGCCAGCACCACATGCCGCCGCCCCACCCACAGCACCGGCTTCACGGGCAGCCCACGCCCGGCCAGCGTCACCACAGGATCGCCGGGCCGGAGCTGTTCCACCGCGACTTCGCCGGTCGCCGTCAGGATCCGCGTGCCCGACGCGAAGCAGACATAGAGGATGTCCGTCCCGTCCCAGCCCGGCGCGGTCAGGTTGAAGGTGCCGGCGTTGTAGCTGAACTCCTCGAAATTCACCGCCGTGTTGGTGGCCGAGCCGGCCGACGCCGAGTCCGCGCCGAGGTAGGTGATCGTCAACTCGTCGCCGACGCCGCGGACGATGTTGTAGAAGCCCACTTCGCTGAAGGTCAGCGTGTCGTTGCCGGCCCCGCCATCCAGCGAATTGCTGCCGCCGCCATCGGAGACCTGGTCGTCGCCATCGCCGGCGATCAGCGTGTTGTCGCCGCTGCCGCCGGTCAGCGTGTCGTCGAAGGCGCTGCCGATCACGCCTTCGATGTTGGCCAGCGTGTCGTTGCCCCAGCCCGAAGCCGTGTTCGCGCCGAGATCGACCACAACCGGGCCGGGCGCGCCGACATAGGACGCGATATCGTCCCCCGTCCCGCCCGCGAGGCTGTCATCGCCGCTGCCGCCATGCAGCGTATCCGCGCCATCCCCGCCCGCGAGCTGGTCATTCCCCGCGCCGCCCGACAGGAAATTGGCGCCGGTGTCGCCGCCGATCGTGTCGGCGAAGCGGCCGCCATAGACGTTTTCGAAACCTTCCAGCGTATCAGTGCTGACAGTCGGACCGTTGACGGTCGCAGCGCCGGCGCCGTCCACCAGCGTGACCTGCACGGCGCCGTCCGCGCTGCGGAAATCCGCCGTGTCGATGCCGCCGCCGCCGACCAGGCTGTCCGAACCGCGCCAGCCATCGATGATGTTGTCGCCGGCATCGCCGATCAGCGTGTCGTTCGCCGCACCGCCCATCAGATTTTCGAAGTTGGCAAAGCTATCGGCGCCTGCGCCGAAAGACGTGCCCGCCCCGAAATCCGCCAGCACCGCGTTGCCCGCCCCGAGATAGCTCAGCCAGTCATTGCCGTTCCCGCCATCGGCGGTATCGTCCCCGCCCGTTCCACGGATCGCATCGTCCCCGTCGCTGCCGATCAGCGTGTCGGCGAACTGGCCCCCGACGGCTTCCTCGATCCCGACCAGGGTGTCCCGGCCGGCGGCGCCATCCGTCTCGCCGGCGCCGAGATCCACCAAGACACCGCCCGTCGCGTCGTCATAGACGACAGAATCAAAGGCATCGCGATAGCCACGTTCATTGCCTTCAAGGTCGAAGACCGGGTTCGTACCCCCATCCACGCTGTCATTGCCGCTGCCGGGCCGCAGGGCGTCGACCCCCGCCCCCGCCGCGAGGGTGTCGTTCCCCTCACCGCCGCGCAGATCGTCGCGCAGCCCAGCCCCGATCAGGCTGTCATCGCCCGCGAGGCCATCCAGGCGGCTGCCGGTGATCAGCCCTTCGGCCTGCGCCGCCCCGCTTTCGCCGGCGATCAGCGTATCGTTGGAGGCGCTGCCGGAGGCATTCTCGACATTGGTGATGGCGTCCACGCCATCGGCGCCGCTCGACGTGCCGGCGCCGAGGTCCACGGAAACCGCGCCGCTGGCGTCGCCATAGGCGACCCAGTCGATGCCCTCGCCGCCATCGAGCACATCATTGCCCGCGCCGCCCGACAGAATGTTGTTGCCGCTATTGCCGGCCAGCGTGTCGTCGAGGGCGGAGCCGGTGACATTCATGAAGCCGCCGACCGTGTCGGCATCCGCGCCCTGGGTGAAGGTGCTGGTGCGGATGGTGCCGCTGTCCAGCACATTTTCCGCCAGCGTGCCGGAGACGGGGCCAGAGGCGTCCGCGTAGGTCAGCAGATCAGCGGAACTGCCGGTCTCCGCGCCTGTCGCGGCGTAGAGTAGGTTGCTGCCGGCGCCGCCCCCGATCGTGTCGAAGCCTGACCCGCCGAAGATCGTATCGTTGCCGCCGCCGCCGCGCACCGAATCCTGACCGTCACCAACCACGAGGCGATTGGCTTCGTCGTCACCAATGACGGTGTCGGATTTGCCGCCGGTCGTCACATTCTCGATGGAGCGGAGCGTGTCATTGCCGAAGCCGGTGACGGCGATACCCGTCACGAGGTTTACCGTGGCGCTGGCGTTCGACCCGCTGAAGCTGACGGAATCGACGCCGTTGCCGCCATCGAGGCTGTCATCGCCGTTACCGCCATTGCCGTCCAGCGAATCATCGCCCTCACCGCCCAGCAGCGTGTCGTTGCCGTTGCCGCCGACGAGCATGTCGGCCCCGTCATCGCCGAGGATCGAATCAGCGCCGTTGCCGCCGGTGATGCTATCGGCGCCATCGCCGCCGGAGATGGAGTCAGCGCCACCGCCGGCACTGATGCTGTCATTACCGCCATCGCCGAAGAGGACGTCGGCGAGGGTATCCCCGGTGGCGATGATCGTGTCGGCGTCATCGCCGCCGAAGACCGTATCGGCGCCATTGCCCGCATTGATGCTGTCGGCGCCGATGCCGCCCTCGACACTGTCGCCCCCGTTGCCGGCATTGATGGTGTCGGCGCCCTCACCGCCGGAGATGGTGTCGGCGCCGCCGCCGGCCAGGATGCTGTCGGCGCCGCCATCGCCCGAGAGGTAGTCGCCGAGGGTATCGGCCGTTGCGATGATCGTGTCGTTGTCATCGCCGCCGAAGACCGTGTCGGCCCCGTTACCGGCATTGATCGAGTCGGCGCCGGTGCCGCCCAAGATCGTGTCATCGCCCTCGCCACCAAAGAGGAAGTCGTCGCCGCCACCGCCGTTGGCGCTGTCGTCGAATTGGGTGCCGGTGAAGGTGTCGGCACCATCGGTGGAGTCAGGACCCGGGTTCCAAGTGCCGCTCATCGCAATCTCCTCAGCGCCTCAGGGGCGGGGCGCGCGGCGGTCGAACCGGCACCCAACCATTGCATTGTCGGGCCGACCTTCTGCCACATGCGGCGCCGCGTGTCATTAAGGTTGTTGTGCATTATTGTAGAGCAACCCAGGCGGGATCGCGGTCCCCTGGCGCAGCGTGCCCCTGCGCCGTCTTCAACACGCGGCAGGACGCCGCGCGATCGCGATCCCGGCCATGGCGGGGGGCCATCGCCGCCTGGCGCGGAGCGCGTGGGGCGCGCTCAGCCCCCTCCATCCGTGGCGGGAACGGTCGGAAAGCCGACGAAGACATAGCCGCTGCCGCGCACCGCCTTGATGCCGCCATCGCCGCCCAGCGGGTCGATCTTGAGCCGCAGCTTGCGGATGACGGTGTCGATCGCCCGGTCCTCCGGCTTCCAGAGGCGGCCGAATACCGCGCCCATCAATTCGGGCCGGCTGACCGACCGGCCGCGACGTTCGCTCAGCATGCGCAGCGTCACGAATTCCGCCGCGGTCAGCAGGCAGGCCGCGCCGTCATGCCCACGCAGTTCCCGTCGCTCGGGGTGCAGCGTCCAGCGCTCCCGCAGCGCGGGGCTTGGCGGGGGTGGGGGTGGCGGTGGGGGCGGGGGCGGCGCGGCGCGCGACCGGCGCAGCACGGCCCGAATGCGGGCCAGCAATTCCCGCGAGGGCGTCGATTTGTCGACGTCGTCATCCGCCCCGAGTTCCAGGTTGACCACCCGGTCCAGCGGATCGGGCGCACCGGTGACGATGATGCAGGGCGTGTCGGACCGTGCCCGCAGGCCGCGCAGGATGTCCGTGCCCGTCGTGTCCCCCAGAAGCTGGTCGAGCAGGATGAGGTCCGGGGGTTCCGCCGCCAGCCTGGCGGCGAAGTCGGTGGCGTTCAGCACGGTGGTGACCGCGAAGCCATAGGCGCCCAGGTAGCGCGACATCTCCGCGCAATAGGCGGGGTCGTCATCGAACAGCAGGATGCGTGCTGCGCTGTCTGCCGGCCTGGGCATGGCGATCATCTGGTCATCCTCCGTGACCGGGGCCCGGGCCGGGCGGTCACTACGAGCTTCCGATGATGCTGATTTGAACAGAAATGCATACGGAACGGTAAATGATCGCACCCTTCCCCTGCAAGACCGTCCTGCGTGAAAAACGGTATGCGGGTGCGGGCGGAAGGCCGATCCGGCGGGGCGCGCTGTGGTGGGCAGGGCAGGATGACGCCGGCCAGGGGGGGGTGCCCCCTGCCGGTTCCATCATGGCGGCGCGGCGACGCTACTCGCGCGGATCGCGTTCGCGCTGTTCGGCTTCCAGCTCGGCCTCGATCGCCTGGCCGGCGGGATGAACCGTGACCTCCGGCTGCTCGGCGCCATCGCTGCCGTCCTGGTCCGGGCCGTTCTGGTAGCGGCGCTGCTGATAGGGAAGCTGCGGGCCGCCCTGCTGCTGCTGCGCCTGGTTCATCGCGTTCAGGATGCGGAAGTAATGCTCCGCATGCTGGAAATAGCCTTCCGCCATCACGCGGTCGCCCGCGCCGGTCGCATCGCGGCCGAGCTGGAGGTACTTCTCGAACAGCTGCTGGGCGGTGCCGCGGATGCGGACATCCGGGCCATTGCTGTCGAAGACGTGGTTGCGGTTCAGCGGCTGATGCCCGCCGCCACCGCTGGCCTGGCGAAAACCGCCACCGCCGCTGCCACCACCGCCACCGCCACCACCGCCATGGCGATGGCCGCCGCGGCCGCGCATCCGTTTCATGTTCATGTGTCGGGCGTTCGCCGTCTCGCAAAGGCGCCGCGGCCGGGCTGCCCCCGCCGAAAACGCGTCACTATCGGGTTGTATCGCTGCGAATGCCGGGTCCGCAGGAAGGCCTATCCCGAAGGATCATGGCACCCGCTGACTGGTCCCGGCATCACCCGCCTGCATCCATGCATCCGGGGCCGCATTCGCAACCTAATGCGGCGCGGGCCGCGCGCCAATGGGTTTTTTCGGCCCGATCACGCACCGGCCCGCAGAACCAGGGCGCGCTCGACCCCGCCGAGGTCCATCCGGCAGGCCGAGGGGACCAATCCGGCGCCCCGCGCCAGCGCTTCCACCGCCTTGCGCTGGCCGGCGCCGAGTTCCAGCACCGCCGCGCCCCCCGGCGCCAGCAGCCCCGGCAGGATCGCCGCGAGGTGCCGATAGGCCGCCAAGCCGTCCGTTCCGCCATCCAGCGCCGAGCGGGGTTCATGCCGCGCGACCTCCGGCATCAGCCCGGCGATGGCGGCGGATTCGATATAGGGCGGGTTGGACAGCACCAGGTCGAACCGGGCCCCGAGTGCCGCCGCCCAATCCCCGGCGAGGAAGGCGGCGCGGTCCGCCAGCCCATTCCGCGCTGCATTGCCCGCCGCCAGCGCCGCGGCCCCAGGCACCAGATCCACCCCGACCCCGAAGGCCTGGGGCCTCTCGGCCAGCACCGCCAGCAGCAGGCAGCCCGTGCCGGTGCCGAGATCCAGCACCCGCAGCTTCGCCCCGGCATCGGGGAAGGCGTCCAGCGCGGCTTCGACCAGGGATTCGGAATCGGGGCGGGGGATCAGCGTGGCCGGGGAGACCGCCAGATCCAGCGTCCAGAACCCCTGACTGCCCAGGATATGCGCCACCGGCACCGCATCCAGCCGCGCGGCGAGCGAAGCCCGGAACCGCGAAGCGGCCTCCGCAGGGACCAGCGCGCCGGGGTCGCGCAACAGCGCTTCCGGCGAGGCGCCCATGGCGTGGCCCAGCAACAGGCGCGCTTCCAGGCGCGGGCTTTCGATCGCCGCCGCACGCAGCATCTGGCCGGCTTGGCAGAGGAATGCGCCGACGGTCTCGCCGGGGTCGCAGCGCATCGCCTACTCGGCGTCGGCCGCGAGCCGCGCGGCCTCGTCCTCGGCCACCAGGGCCTCGATCACCTCGTCGAATTCGCCGAGCATGACGCGGTCGATCTTGTGGATGGTCAGGCCGATGCGGTGGTCGGTCACGCGGCCTTGCGGGAAGTTGTAGGTGCGGATGCGCTCGGACCGGTCGCCGGTGCCGACCTGGCCCTTGCGATCCGCCGCCCGCGCGCCGGCAAGACGCGCGCGTTCGGCATCGAAGATGCGGGCGCGCAGCACCTTCATCGCCTTGGCGCGGTTCTTGTGCTGCGACTTCTCCTCCTGCATCGCCACCACGGTGCCGGTGGGCAGATGGGTGATGCGGACGGCGCTGTCGGTCTTGTTCACATGCTGCCCGCCGGCGCCGGAGGCGCGGTAGGTGTCGATCCGGAGGTCGGCCTCGTTGATCTGCACATCCACCTCCTCCGCCTCCGGCAGCACGGCGACGGTGACGGTGGAGGTGTGGATGCGGCCCTGGTTCTCGGTGGCGGGCACGCGCTGGACGCGGTGGACGCCGCTTTCGAATTTCAGCTTCGCGAAGACGCCGCGCCCCTCGATGCTTGCGGTCGCGCCCTTCACGCCGCCGAGGTCGCCTTCGTCATAGTCCAGGATCTCGAAGCGCCAGCCCTGGCGCTGGGCATAGCGCTGATAGGCGCCGAACAGCTCCGCCGCGAACAGCGCCGCCTCATCGCCCCCGGCGGCGGGGCGGATTTCCAGGATCGCGCTGCGTTCATCGGCCATGTCGCGGGGTGCGAGGAGCAGGCGGATCTCGCGTTCCAGCTTCGGCAGAAGGTCCTTGAGGTCGAGGTATTCAGCCTCGGCCAGTTCCCTCATCTCAGGGTCGGCGAGCATCGCCTCGGCTTCCGCGAAGCCGCGTTCGGCGGCGCGGAAGGCGCCGACCTTTTCGACCAGCGGATCGAGTTCCGACAATTCGCGCGCGATGGCGCCCACCTGCGCGCCATCGGCGGTGTTCAGCGCGTGGCGGAGTTCCTCCACGCGGACCAGGATGCGGTCGAGCTTTTGGGGGAGGGTCATGCCGACAGGCGCCTGACCGCCTCCGCCACCGCCACGCTCTCCTGCGTCCCGGCGTCGAGGTCGCGCAGTTGCACCACGCCGTCGGCCACCTCGGTCTCACCCAGGATCAGGGCGGCGCGGGCCGAGAGCTTGTTGGCGCGTTCCATCCGGCGCTTGAGGTTGCCCTTGTAGGCGATCTCCGCGACCACGCCCGAAGCGCGCAGCGTGCGGATCAGCGCGAGCGCGGCGGCTTCCTGCGCCTCGCTGACAGGGATCACGGCCACGGGGCGCGGGGCGGCGGGGCTGGTGGCGAGCAGCATGGACAGCCGCTCCACCCCTGCGGCCCAGCCGACGGACGGCGTGGCGGGGCCGCCCATCTCCTCCACCAGCCCGTCATAGCGCCCGCCCGCCATCACCGTGCCCTGCGCGCCCAGCCGGTCAGTGACGAATTCGAAGGCGGTGTGGCTGTAGTAATCCAGGCCCCGCACGATCCGCGGATTTTCCCGAGTTGGCACGCCGAGCGTGGCCAGGTGCTTCAGCACCGCCTGATAGAAGTCGCGGGCGGCATCCGACAGATGCGGGGTGATGGTGGGCGCGGTGGCGACGATGCGCTTGTCGCCCTCATCCTTTGAATCGAGGATCCGCATCGGATTCTTCTCGAGCCGCACCAGGCTGTCCTCGGACAGCGCGCCGCGATGGGCCTCGAAATGCGCGACCAGCGCCGCGCGGTAGCGGTCGCGGCTTTCGGCGTCGCCCAGCGTGTTGATCTCCAGCACCACGCCGTCGCTGATGCCAAGCTTCACCAGGATGTCCCAGCCGGCGGCGATCACCTCGGCATCGGCCAGCGGCTCGGCGGCGCCCAGCACCTCGGCGCCGATCTGGTGGAACTGGCGGTAGCGGCCCTTCTGCGGGCGCTCGTAGCGGAACATCGGTCCGGCATAGAACACCTTGCGCGGCAGGCCGGATTGGGTGAGGCCGTTCGAGACCAGGGCGCGGCAGACGCCGGCCGTGTTCTCCGGCCGCAGCGTGACGGAATCGCCGCCGCGATCGGTGAAGGAATACATCTCCTTCGTCACGACGTCGGATGTATCGCCGAGGGAGCGCGCGAAGACGCGGGTATCCTCGAAGATCGGGGTCGCCCATTCCTCGAAGCCGTAGAGGCTGGTCACGCGCCGCGCCGTGTCGATGACGTGGTGATGCGCCCGAAACTCCTCGCCGATGAGGTCACGGGTGCCGCGGACGGGCTGGAGGGAGCTGGCCATGGGGCGGTTTGTGTCGCGCGGCGGCGCGCGCGGCAAGGGGGGCGCGGCGGCGCGCGCGGCAAGGGGGGCGCGTCAGCCCGACTTCTGGAGGATCGCTTTCAGCACGGGCAGCAAGGGCGGAAGGTCATCCCGCACGGTCTCCCAGACAATCCGTCAGGGAAATCTCGCCATAGTCGTCCACAAGCTTGTGACGCATCCGGATAACCTCCAGCCAAGGCAGGTCCGAGTGCATGGCGCGGAAGGCGGGTGTTGTCCGATAGGCGGCCTCCCCCATCACCATCACGGCTCGGACAACCGCGTCCTGATGCAGGCGGCTGCGGCGGAACGCCGCCTCGTGGAGCATGGCGACATGTTCGAGCGCGCGCTCGGCCTAGGCCAGCATGTCGCGCACCCGGTCGAGATCGCGATCCTCCGATGGCAGGCTCATGCCGGATAGATCGGCCTGGCTTCGGACAGGATACGATGGCGGCGCGGAAGGTTGATGCTTTCCTCAACCGCCTCGCGCTCGACCAGGTCCACGCGGCGCCGGAAGACGCTGGCGGCGGCATCCTCGAAGGCGAAGAGCGTCCGGAAGCTCCGCTTCACGCCCGGCCCGAACTCCACCAGCAGGTCCACATCGCTGCGCGCCGGGTCGAAATCCTCCCTGCGCGCGGCCGAGCCGAAGACCTCGAGCCGCGTGACGCCGAAGCGCCGGCATAGCTCGGCGATGGCGTCCTTGTGGCGGAGGATCTCGGGGTGCATCGCGTCTTGCCCGCTACTCCGCCGCCGTCTGCGTCGCGGCCTCGGCGGCCTGCTCCGCAGCCTTCGCGGCCTTCATCGCCTCGGCCTTGGCGGTGACCAGTTCCACGATGTGCTCGACCATCTCATCGGTCTTGATCGTATGGCTCTGCTTGCCCGCGCCATAGACCATATGCGTCCCCGCGCCGCCGCCGGTCAGGCCGATATCGGTCATCAGCGCCTCACCCGGGCCGTTCACGACGCAGCCGATGATGGAAAGGGAGATGGGCTGGTCGATATGCGCCAGCCGCTCCTCCAGCTTCTCCACCGTCCGGATCACGTCGAAGCCCTGCCGCGCGCAGGACGGGCAGGAGATCACCTTCACGCCGCGATGGCGCAGATGCAGGGACTTCAGCAGCTCCCAGCCGACCGAGACCTCCTCCTCCGGCTCCGCGCTGAGGGAAACGCGGACCGTGTCGCCGATCCCGGCCCAGAGCAGGGCGCCGAGGCCGATGGCCGACTTCACCGTCCCCGCGCGCCGGCCGCCGGCTTCCGTGATGCCGATATGCAGCGGATGGTCGCAGGCCTCGGCCAGCTGCTGATAGGCCGCGACGGCCAGGAAGACGTCGGACGCCTTCACGCTGATCTTGAAGCGGTCGAAGCCCTCATCCAGCAGATGCGCCGCGTGCCACAGCGCGGATTCCACCAGCGCTTCCGGGTTGGGTTCGCCGTATTTCTCCAGCAGGTGCTTCTCGAGGCTGCCGGCGTTGACGCCGATGCGGATCGCGCAGTCATGGTCGCGGGCGGCCTTCACCACCTCCTTCACGCGATCCTTCGATCCGATATTGCCGGGGTTGATCCGCAGGCAGGCGGCGCCGGCCTCGGCGGCCTCGATGGCGCGCTTGTAGTGGAAGTGGACATCCGCCACGACCGGGACGTTCACCTCGCGCACGATCTCATGCAGCGCGGCGGTGCTGTCCTCGGTGGGCACGCTGACGCGCACGATGTCCACGCCCGCGAGTTCGCAGCGGCGGATCTGCTCGATCGTCGCCTTGGCGTCCTCGGTGGGGGTGTTGGTCATGGTCTGGACGCTGATCGGCGCATCGCCGCCGACCAGCACCTTGCCGACGCGGATCTGGCGCGAGGCGCGGCGCAGGATCTGCTGGTACGGACGATAGGCCATGCGCTTCCCTCGCGCCCGCTGGCGCGGGCTTTGCCTGGTGCCCGCTGGCGCGGGCCTTGCCTAGTGCCCGCTGGCGCGGGCTTTGCCTGATGCCCGCTAGCGCGGGCTTTGCCTGGTGCCCGCTGGCGCGGGCTTTGGTCTCCCCCACAATAGGGCGAGACGGCGGCCGATCCCAGGGGGGAGGCGCGGGCCCGGACCAAAGGATGCCCGGGCGCGGCGGGATCAGCTCCGACCGGGGCCGGTGGGCGACTGGGCGGGGGCGGCGGTGGCGGGGATCAGGCGCTGGCGAAGGCGGTCGGGCTCCAGCACGATGTTGCGCCGCACGCCCACCACGCCTTCCAGCGTCGGCTGGGGCTGGCCATCGAGCAGGATTTCCAGGTCATTCGCCTTGCCGGTGTCGAGCAGCAACCCGGCCCGCACGGGAACCGGCCAGGTCTCGCCGGGGCGGAGCACCCGGTTCAGCAGCACCTGGCCGCTGCGCGGATCGCGCACCTGGACCCAGGCGCCGTCCACGCCGCCAGCACGGGCGCGCAGCACGACCCGCGCCGTCTCGGGCAAGGGGGGCGCTTCGGCCACCGCCGGGGCGGCTGGCGCGGCAGGGGCTGGCGGGGCAGAGGCTGGCGTGGCGGCGGGGGCGGCAGGCGGGATCGCGGCCGGCATGGGGGGCGCCGGCACGGTCGCGGCCTGGGCCGAGGTGTTGGCGCCGGCCCCGCCGGGCGGCGGCAGGGCGGCCAGAGGCAGCGGGCCCGGCGTGGCGGCGTCCCGCAGCGGAAGCTGCGCCCGGCCCTGCTCCGCGGCGGCTTCGAGCCGGGGCGGCACGGGCGGGACGACATCCACCATCCGGCTGCCGCCACCCGACCAGTTGAACCACGCGACATAGGCGCCGACCGCGACCATCGCGCCGACCCCGATCATCAGCCCCGCCGGCATGCCGCGATCCGGTACCGGCTCGGGGAACACAAGGCGCGGCTTCACGGCAGCCGTCCCGGTCAGGTCGCGGAAGCGGCGCGCCATCTCATCCGGGTCGAGGCCGAGGGCCGCCGCATAGCTCCGCACGAAGCCGACTGCATAGGCGGCGCCGGGTAGGTCGCGCAGACGGCCTTCCTCCAGCGCCTCCAGATGGGCGCGGCGAATCCGCAGCCGGCCTGCTATCTCCGCCACGGAGATGCCGAGCGCGTGACGCGCCTCGCGCAGCTCGATGCCGAGCCGCGCAGCTTCGGCGCCGGTTGCCTCAAAGGGTCTGGGGATGCGTTTCAGGTCATTCGGCACGGGAGCGACACCTAGCGCGCGTTATCGATCACGGCAAACCGAATCCTGACTCAAACTTGCTGATTCATCACCAGGACACGAAACGCGGATCGACCTCAGGGTGAGCGCGACAGACGCCGTGTCAGGCAGGGCTGACAGCGCGCCGCGCGGCCAGCGCCGCCGCCGCCTGCCAGACCAGTTCGCGCACGATCTCGGCCGCGGGTTGTTCGCGCGTGACCATGCCGACGCTCTGCCCGGCCATGAGGGAGCCGTTCTCGACATCGCCATCGACCACGGCCTTGCGGAGCGCGCCGGCCCAGAAATGCTCGATATCGAGCTGCGCCGCGCCCTTCTCCACCTCTCCGGCCAGGAAGCGGCGGATGGTGGCGGCCTGGTGTTCGAGGAAGCGCTTGGTGCCCTCGTTCTGGAGCGCCCGGACGGGGATGACGGGGAAGCGTTCATCCAGCTGCACGGTCGGCAGCGCGTCGCGCGCGGCGCCACGGATGAAGGCGCGCTTGAAGTTCGGATGCGCGATGCTCTCCGTCGCGCAGACGAAGCGCGTGCCGAGCTGCGCGCCGGCCGCCCCCATCTCGAGGTAGGAGAGGATCGCCTCACCCCGCCCGATGCCGCCGGCGACGAAGACCGGCACGTCGCGGATATGGGGCAGGATTTCCTGCGCCAGGACGTTCAGGCTGACCGGGCCGATATGCCCGCCGGCCTCGCTGCCCTCGATCACCAGCGCATCGGCGCCGGAACGCACCAGCTTCTTGGCCAGGGCCAGGGCGGGGGCGAAGCAGATGACCTTCGCGCCGCCATCCTTCGCCGCCTTGATCGCGGAGCCCGGCGGGATGCCGCCGGCGAAGACGATATGGCCCACCTTGTGCGCCAGGCACACCTGCACGAGTTCATCGAGCTTCGGGTGCATGGTGATCAGGTTCACGCCGAAGGGCTTCGGGGTCAGCGCCTGGGTCGCGGCGATCTCCTCCGCCAAGCGGTCGGGCTGCATGGCGCCGCAGGCGATGACGCCGAAGGCCCCGGCATTGGACAGCGCGGCCACCAGGTTGCGTTCGCTGACCCAGGACATCGCCCCGCCCATGATGGCATAGCGCGTGCCGAAGAAGGCCGCGCCGCGCGCCATCAGCGTATCGATGCCGTCCAGCGCCCAGCCGGGCGCCCCAGGGGAAGAAGCCGTGTCCTGCTGCAGGGCGTCCATGGCTCTCAGCCCTCCGCCCGCCGCGCGGGCTCCGGCCCGTCGAGGCCATAGGCGGTGTGCAGGGCGCGCACGGCCAGTTCGGTGTAGTCCGCCGGGATCAGCACGCTGACCTTGATCTCGCTGGTGGAGATCACCTGGATGTTGATCCCCTTGTCGGCCAGCGCCTTGAACATGGTGCTGGCGACGCCGGCATGGGTCCGCATGCCGATGCCGACGACGGAGATCTTCGCGACCTCCGGATCCGTCACCAGCGCCTCGTAGCCGATGGTGGGGTGCTGCTTTTCCAGCAGGTCCTTGGCGCGGGGCAGGTCGGTGCGGCCGACGGTGAAGGTCATGTCGGTGGTGCCGTCGGCGCCGACATTCTGGACGATCATGTCCACATTCACATTGGCGGCCGAAAGCGGCCCGAAGACATGGGCTGCGATGCCGGGCCGGTCGGGCACGCGGCGAAGGGTGACCTTCGCCTCGTCGCGCGAATAGGCGATGCCGGACACGATGGGCTGTTCCACGATCTCGTCCTCGTCAACCACCAGGCTGCCTGGCTTGTCCTCGAAGCTGGAAAGAACCTGCACGCGCACCCGCTGCTTCATGGCGAGTTCGACGGAGCGGGTCTGCAATACCTTGGCCCCGACCGAGGCCAGTTCCAGCATCTCCTCATAGGAAATACGGTCCAGCTTGCGGGCGCGGGGCACGATGCGCGGGTCGGTGGTGTAGACGCCATCGACATCGGTGTAGATGTCGCAGCGATCCGCCTTCACAGCCGCAGCCACGGCCACCGCCGACAGGTCGGACCCGCCGCGGCCGAGCGTTGTGATGCGGTTCCGCTCGGGCTCGATGCCCTGGAAGCCGGCGATGACGGGCACCTGGCCCTGCCGCATACGCTCGATCAGCAGGGAGCCGTCGATGCTCTCGACCCGAGCCTTGCCATGGGCGGCATCCGTCACGATCGGGATCTGCCAGCCCTGCCAGGACCGCGCATCCACGCCGATCGCCTGCAGCGCGATGGCCAGCAGGCCGATGGTCACCTGTTCGCCGGTGGCGACCACGACGTCGTATTCCCGCGCGTCATGCAGGGGCGACAGCTCGGAGCACCACTTCACCAGCTGGTTGGTGGTGCCGGCCATGGCGGAGACGACGACGGCGACCTCATGGCCAGCCTCCACCTCGCGCTTCACGCGGTTGGCCACGTTGCGGATGCGGTCCAGGTCGCCGACGGAGGTCCCGCCGAACTTCATCACGATACGGGCCATGCTGCCGTCCGGGGCCTTGCCGAATTGGGGAGGCGGGGCGGTGGGGCGTGGCCGCCCCCTGTTGCACCCCGCCGGGGCGGCTCAGATAAACGGGGCGCGAGCGGGGGGCAACCGTTCAGCCGATGGAGCAGACATGACAGGCACGGCGGTCGAGGCGGAAATCCAGAAATTCGGCGCGCTGGCGGCGCGCTGGTGGGACCCCTCGGGCCCGATGAAGCCGCTGCACCGGATGAATCCGCTCCGCACCGGCTGGATCGCGCGGCGCATCGCCTCGGCAAATGGCAGGGCGGGCACCGACCTGTCGGGCCTCACGCTGCTCGATGTCGGCTGCGGCGCCGGGCTGGCGTCGGAGGCCTTCGCGCGGATGGGCGCGCAGGTCACCGGGCTGGAAGCGGCGCCGGAAGCGCTGGCGGCCGCGCGGGACCATGCCGCATCCGGGGGGCTCGCCATCGACTACCGCGACGGCACGCCGGAGATGCTGGCCGCCAACGGCGCGGCCTTCGACGCCGTGGTGGCGTTGGAGGTCATCGAGCATGTCGAGGACCGGGACGCCTTCCTGGCCGCGCTGGCGGCGCTGGCGAAACCGGGGGGGCAGGTCTTCCTCTCGACCCTGAACCGCACCGCGCGGTCCTTCCTGATGGCCAAGCTCGGCGCGGAATACGTGCTGCGGCTGCTGCCGGTGGGCACCCATGACTGGCGGATGTTCGTGACGCCGGGCGAACTCGGGACCGGGCTGCGGCGCGCAGGACTGCGCGTGACCGACATCGCCGGGATGACCATGGACCCGCTGAGCGGGCGCTGGCGCGAGAGCCGGGACCTCGGGGTGAACTACCTGCTGGAAGCCCGCCAAGGCTGACACAAGACGGCGGAGGGCTTCATCTTCGGCCCCTCGAACGCCGGCGCTGCGCGAGGCTGCGCCGCCCTGGCACGGGGGCCCCGCAGCGGCGGCAATCCGGACCTCCGGCGGCCGCGCACGAAACCTTCCCCCGATAGCCGCCAAGTTGCCTTTAATGTTCGCGCGGGGAGCGAATGGGGCCTGGAGAGTGACCCGGACGGAAACGGGTTGCCGCGCGCGTCAGCCAGGGGCACGCTGCGGTGAACGCGCAGCTGGCCAGCGTCGCGCGAGTCAAGCCGAAATATTTATCTTCATGTCAATTCCCAATGATTTGAGCTGATGCGCCCCGTCGCGCAGTCCGACTACAGGAAGCCTGACACGCATGAAACTCCCGCCCTTTGCGCCCAGGTTTGCCGACCGCACGCCGAGCCGGCCCGCGGATCTTGTCTCCGCCCCGAACGAACCGGTGCCTTGGCCGATCGCCATGGCGATGGCCCTTCAGCATTTGGCACTGCAATCGATCTACATCGTCTTGCCCGTCGCCGTCGCCGAAGCCCTGGGGCTCGACGCGCGTGCGGCCGCCAATTTCCTCTGCCTGTCGATGCTCGCCATGGTGATCCTGACCCTGTCTCAGGCGATGTGGCGCGGCCCCGTGGGTTCCGGCTATCAGATGCCTGCCATCCCCGCGCCCGTCTATCTGGGCGCCTACCTGATCGGCGCCGCCAGTGGCGTGGCGATTGATCAGATCGGGGCCCTGGTTCTGATCGCCGGCGTGGCCGCCATTGGGATCGTCATGCTGATTCCCCGTCCGGAGAAGATATTCCCCTCCGAGATAGCTGGTGTCTCGATCTTCCTGCTGGGCGCCTCGCTGCTGCCGCTGGTGTTCAACCTGCTGAGCGACAAAGGCCGGCTGGGCCCAGAGGCGATCCTCCTCGAGATGGTGATCGTCGTCCCGGCCTTCCTGGTCATGGTGCTGGTGGTGCTCTCCCGGCTGCCCATCGCGCCTTTTGCTGTGGTCATTGGCGGCGCGGTGGGCTTCGCACTCGCGGCCTTGCTGATGCCCGAGCAGTTGCAATTCGCCGGTGCCACGGGACCCAACCCCTGGCTGGCCGTTCCACAACCCATCATGCCACGCTTCGAGGGGCTCTCGTTCGGCCTCGCCATCATGTTCGTCATTCCCCTCATGCCGACCTTCATCTCCCTGCTGGGCAGCCTCACCGTCCTGCAACGCGCCGGCGATGCCGATTGGAGAAAGCCCGACAGTCCGCCGCTTCGACGCGGTTTGCTGGCAGCCAGCGTATCGATCTGCGCCGCAGGATCATTTGGCGGGATGGTGCCCGCCGTATCCTCCGCCTGCATGTCGCTGTCGATCGCCAATCGTTCGCTGTCCCGGCACATCGCCCTGGTCGGCGCGGCCATCCTCTGCGCGATCGCCTTCTCGCCCAAACTCGCCGCGCTCTGCGGCGTGCTGCCGAAATCCGTCCAGGCGGTGATGCTGGTCTATATCGCCATCATCATGATGGTGTCCGGCGCCGAGTTGATCACGGTGCGCATGCTCGATGCACGGCGCACCCTGGTCGCGGGCATCGGCATATTCGCCGGGATGTCCGTGCTGATCCTGCCCGGAGCGTTCCTGACCCATCTGCCGGCCCTGGCCTCGCCGCTCAGCTTCGGCTCGCTGGCCGCCTTGCTGGTTCACCTGCTGACACTGCCGCTGGTGACGCGGCAGGCCAATCTGTCCCTGCCGGTTGGCGCCACGCTGCCACGCCTGGCCGAGGATGAGACAATCCGCCTGGGTGGTGCCTGGGGCGCCCAGCGCGCCACGATGCAGAAGATCGAGAACTTCCTCATCGAGATCGGCGAGGTGATGGCATTGCGCGACGAAAAGACGCTCCGGGTCGCCATGCGCTATCTGGAGGGCGAGGTTTCGGTGGTGCTGAAGCACGAGGGCGGCATGCTGCCGGCCCCCTCATCCCAGCCCGTGGCCATGTCACTCGATGGCGACATGGACGACCAGCTGGGCTTCATCCTGTGGCTTGCCGTCCGCCAGGCATCGACGATCGAGCGCAAACCCGGCGAATTGCGCCTGACATTCACCGACGCATAGCCCCTGCGCGCTGGCTGGGCGGGGAGGCGCCGGAGGCACGGGGCGCTGGCGGGACAGCCGAGAGTTGGGGGGAGACGAGCGGGAGATGACGGAGGGGGGGCTGCCCCTACCCGTCCGCGCGCGGCACCCAGGGCAGGCGGGCCACGTCGATCCCGTCCTCGGCCAGCGCCTCGGCCTCGGCGTCGGAGGCCTCGCCATAGATGCCCCGCGCCTCGGCCTCGCCATTGTGGATCTTGCGGGCTTCCTCGGCGAAATCCTTGCCGACGTAGTCGCAGCTTTTCTCCACCTCGGTCCGGAGGCGCTGGAGCATGGCGACCAGCTGGGCAGGAATCGGGCCGGCGGCCATCTGCGGCCCGGTGGGGGACGGCGGCGGTGCCTCCGGCACGGCGGCGCCCGAGGGGGGGGCCGGCGGCGCGGGGGGCTTGGCCTTCTTGCGGCTGGAGACGACGGCGGGCGCCATGAGGGCGCGCTCCACCTGGGTGCTGCCGCAGACGGTGCATTCGACCAGCCCGGCCTGGGCCAGCTTGTCGAAGCCGGCGCTGTCCTGGAACCAGCCTTCGAATTCATGCGCGGCGGCGCAGCGCAGCTTGTAGTGGATCATCCCATCGTCCCGGCCGCCCCTGAGTGGCAGGGCGAGCGATCCTTATATGACAGCGCAGCCCGCCAAGGCGAGGGCCGGATACCCGGAGCCATACCAACGGCCGAATTGGCTGACCCAGGCGACCGGCGCAGCCGGTCGAGCGGCCGAATGGCCGCCGCCGCTTATGCGTCACGCCGCAGGCGTGCCTTTGGCACGACGAAGCCAAGGCCGCGGATGCGGCCGCCCGGCGATTGAGGGCACCCGAAAGGCTTCAAACGGCTAGCAGCGGATCGAGCCCGCCCCGGCGGTCCAGCGCCAGCAGGTCGTCGCAGCCGCCGATATGCCGGCCATCGACGAAGATCTGCGGCACGGTGGTCCGCCCGCCGGATCGCCGCACCGCGTCCTCGCGGTTCGCGGACCCGTTCGGGGCGTATTTCTCCTCGAAGGGCACGCCCTTCTTCTGGAACAGCGACACCGCCCGCGCGCAATAGGGGCAGAAGTCCTGGACGTAGATCTCGACCTTGGCCATGCGCGTGGAGGTCGCGCCGCCGGCGCCCCCCGTCAAGCCTCCGCCTCAAGCCGCGGGTCCGGCACGCGGGCGGCGGCCAGCACATCCACCCCCGCCGCCCCCGCCGCCAGCAGGGCGCGGGCACAGGCCTCGGCGGTGGCGCCCGAGGTCATGACATCATCCACCAGCAGCACCCGCTTCCCCGCGATCCGCGCGGCGCCGCCGCGCGCGACGGTGAAGGCACCCTGCACCAGCACGGCCCGTTCCGCCGCGCCGCGATGTTCCAGCGCCGGGGTGCGGCGCGTGCGGCGGAGCAGATCGGGCAGGAAGGGCCGCCCCGCCATGGCCGCCACCTGCCGTCCCAGCAGCGCCGCCTGGTTGTAGCGGCGCGCCAGAAGCCGGCGCCAATGCAGCGGGACGGGTGTGACAAGCTCGGCGCGGGCCAGCAGCTCCGCCCCCGCCCGGGCCATGCGGGCGGCGAGCGGGCTGGCGAAATCCGTTCGGTCGGCGTGCTTGAAGGGCAGCAGCAGGCGCCGCGCGCCGTCATCGTAGCGCAGCGCGGCGCGGGCGGCGTCATAGGCCGGCGGCGCCGCGCGGCAGCCGGGGCAGAGCCCATCCGCGCCCCCCTGCCCCGCATGCAGGAAAGGCACGCCGCAGGCCCGGCAGAAGGGCGGTGTCACCAAGTGCAGCCCGCGCCAGCAGTCGCCGCACAGCGTGCCCTGGCTCTCCACCGGGCTGTCGCAGGTCAGGCAATGCGGCGGCAGCAGCGCATCGAGGACGACGGTGCCGAGGCGGCGGAACGTCGTCCCCATCGCGGGCTCACCAGGCGCCGAAGCGGGCGTCGCCGTCGCGCGCGATCTGCTGGACCAGCTCGACCTCCCACGACAGATAGGCCTGCATCGCGGCCTCCACCCCATGGTTGCGTTCATATGGGCGGAGATAGGCGTCCACGCAGGCCTCATCCGGCGGGTCGGCGCGATCGGCGGCCAGCGGGAAGCCCGCCGCCTTCCAGGCCTGGGTGCCGCCATCGAGGACAACCACCGGGGCTGCGACCAGCGCGCGGAGTTCCTCCACCGCCAACGCGGCCAGCGCCGGATCGGGCGCCGCGATGGCGACCAGGCGGCCAGCCGGCAGGCGCGGCGCGACCTGATCCAGCCGCGTCCGCACGCCCCAGAAGGCGCCCGGGATATGCCCGGCACGGAAGGCGACGGACCGGGCGAGATCCACCACGCAGGCGCTGCCCGCCGCCAGCCGCGCCGCCAGTTCCGCGGCCTCGATGCGGGGCGTGGCCTCCGGCAGCGCGGAGGTGGAGGGCCGTTCCAGCGCGCCGGCGAGCCCGCCTTCCAGCACGAAGACCTCCCAGCCGCCGAGCTGTCGCAGCCAGCCGGCGGTCATGGCCGCCCGCGTGCCGGTGTCGTCGCAGAGCACGATGCGCGCATGGCGCACCGCCACCCAGGCATCCGTCGTCTGCACCAGCTGCCCGCCGGGCGCGTGGGTCGCCCCCGGCAGGTGGCCGGCGGCGAATTCCGCCGCATCGCGCACATCGAACAGATAGGTGCTGCGCGACGTATCAGCCCGCAGCGCCGCGAGCCCCGCGCGATCCAGCATCCTGACCCCCTGCGCCGCGGCGAAGCGCCGGGCGCGGGCGGCGCTGTCCTGGACGTCGGCCGGCGTGCCGTCCGGGTAGCGGGCCGACTTGCCATGCTCGCAGGCGAAGCCGGCCAGCTCCCAGCCCATCGTCCCGTTCCGTAGCGCGACGACGCGGTTGCCGAGCCCCGCCTGGCGCAGGCTCTCGGCCCCCATGATCGATCGGGTGCGGCCGGCGCAATTCACCACCACCAGCGTCTCCGCCCGGTCGAGCAGGGACGGCACGCGATAGGCCAGCTCGCCCCCCGGCACGCTGATGGCGCCGGGGATCGACATGTTGCGGAACTCGGCCGGGGTGCGGCTGTCCACCACGATCATGTCGGCGCCGCTGGCCTGCAGGGCGGCGAGTTCCTCGGCGGCGATGGACGGCGTGCCGTAATGGTGCTCGACCCATTCGCCGAAGGCTTTCGAGGGGACATTGACGCCCGAGAAGACCTCGAACCCCGCCGCCGCCCAGCCAGGCGTGCCGCCGTCCAGCACATGCACATCCGTGTAGCCGAGCCCGGCGAGGGCGGCGGCGAGGCGTTCGGCATGTCCCGCCCCGCCATCCACGCAGACCACGCGCACGCCACGGCGCGGCAGCAGCCGGGGCGCGCGGAGTTCGGCCTGGGACAGCGGGCAGGGCACGGCCCAGAACAGGTGGGCGGCGCCGAATTCGCCTTCCTCCCGCGCATCGAGGATGGCGAGTTCCCGACCGTCGCGCAGCCAGGTCTTCAGAGTCGCGGCGGAGACCACAGTCATCACCCCAACGGCGCCAGGCTCGGCTTCATGAAGGCCTTGTTGTAGCCGGTGACCACGCCCGTCTCGTCGTCATAGCCGTGGCGGTGGTCCAGCACCTCCAGCGCCAGGCCGTACATGTGGAGGTGACGCGTGGGCCCGCTGCCGGTGGTGTGGATGGAGTGGATGTCCTCCGGCATCAGGCAGATCCCCCGCCCGGGCTCCACCATCACCTCCTCACGCAGCCGCAATTCGCAGCGGGCGGGGTCGGTGCCGTCATCGGTCCGCTCATAGACCTTGTTCAGCTCCTGCCCCTCCACCGCGACGACGACGGCCCAGGTGGTGTGGTCATGCGGCTTGGTCGCGTTCCCCGGGTTGAGCGCGTTCATGTAGAGCGCGAAGCGGTGATCCGAATCCTGCTGCAGGAAATAGCGGTTGCCGCCCTTCTCACCGGGGGGCGGCGGCGGGAAATGGGCGGAGGGGAACAGGTGCTCCTGCGCCGCCAGCGCCAGCAATTCCGCGCGGATCGCCTCCAGCGCCGGGCGGGTCACGCCCTGCGCGGTCTCAATGGCGCGGATGCGATCCACGGTGGCGGCGACTGCCGCCGCGCGGGCGGCCGAGACATCGGTGGGGTTCATGGTGCGGGTCCTCCTGCCTTGTGTTGAAAGCCTACTCCCGCTTGTCCAGGGCGCGAAGCGGGCGCATCTGCCTGGCATGGATCAGATGCATGTCTTCGACCGGTCCCTGGTCCGGCTGAGGCGCGACCGGGCGGCGGCGACGATGCACGCCGTCGCCCCGATCCTGGAGGATTGCGCGGACCGGCTGCTCGACCGGCTGGACGACACCACCCGCCGTTTCACCCGCGCGCTCGACCTCGGTGGGCGGGGCGTGGTGGCGCCCAGGCTGGCCGCGCGGGGCATTCCCTTCGTGGTCTCGGCCGACCTGTCCCCGGCGATGGCGGCCAGGGCCGGGGGCCTGCCGGTGGCGGCGGATGAGGAAGTCCTGCCCTTCGCCCCCGGAAGCTTCGACCTGGTGGTGGCCAGCCTGTCCCTGCATTGGATCAACGACCTGCCCGGCGCGCTGATCCAGATCCGCCAGGCCCTGGCGCCGGATGGGCTGTTCCTGGCCTCGATCCCCGGCCTCGGCACCCTCCAGCCGCTGCGGGAGGCGCTGGCGGAAGCCGAGGCCAGCCTGCGCGGCGGGCTTTCGCCCCGCGTGTCACCCTTCCCGGAATTGCGGGATGCGGCGGGGCTGCTGCAACGGGCCGGCTTCGCCCTGCCGGTCGCGGATGTGGAGGATGTGGCGATCGCCTGGCGCAGCGCGATGGGCCTGTTCGCGGATCTGCGCGCGGCGGGGGAGGGCAATGCGGTGCTCGCCGCCGACCGGCGGACCCCGCCCCGCGCCCTGTTCCCGATGGCCGCCGCGCGGCTGCCGGCGGGGGAGGAAGGGATCGCGCCAGGGCTGCGGCTGATCATGCTGACCGGCTGGGCCCCGCACGAAAGCCAGCAGCAGCCCGCCCGCCCCGGCAGCGCCACCCACCGGCTGGCCGACGCGCTCGGGACGGTGGAGCGGAAGGCGGGGGAGAAGCCGGGCCACTAACCGGCCCCGCCAAGCCCTAGCACCAGCCTTGCCTTGCAACCCGCGCCCCCCGCGCGCATCTTCTGTGCTTCCCCCAGGCGCCACCGACGGATATTCCACTCCCCATGGAGCAGCAGGGCGGCGAATCCCGCCGAATCACCATCCACACCCCCGAGGATTTCGAGGGGATGCGACGCGCGGGCCGTCTGGCCGCCGAGACGCTCGACATGATCACCCCGCATGTGAAGCCGGGGATCACGACCGAGCAGATCGACCGCATCATCCACGACTTCACCCTGGCGAACCACGCGATCCCGGCGACGCTGGGCTACCGCGGCTACACCAAGTCGTCCTGCACCTCGATCAACCATGTGGTCTGCCACGGCATCCCCGGGGAACGGGTGCTGGCCGATGGCGACATCATCAACATCGACGTCACCGTCATTTTCGATGGCTGGCACGGCGACACCAGCCGGATGTACGCAGTGGGCAATGCGTCCACCAAGGCGCGGCTGCTGATGGATGTGACCTATGAATCGATGATGCGCGGCATCGCGGCGATCCGCCCTGGCGCCACGCTCGGCGATATCGGCCACGCCATCCAGTCCTTCGTGGAGAAGCACCGCTTCTCCGTCGTGCGGGATTTCTGCGGCCACGGGATCGGGCGGCGCTTCCACGAACCGCCGAACGTGCTGCATTTCGGCCGCCCCGGCGAAGGCCCCGCCCTCAAGCCCGGCATGTTCTTCACCGTGGAGCCGATGGTGAATGCCGGCCGGCCGGAGGTGAAGATCCTCGACGATGGCTGGACCGCCGTGACGCGGGACCGGAGCCTCTCGGCGCAGTTCGAGCATATGGTCGGCGTGACGGAAGATGGGGTGGAGATCTTCACCATCTCCCCCGCCGGCCTGCACCGCCCGCCCTATAGCGGCTGATCCCAGGCAGGGAACGTCACTCGCAAGGGTTGTGTTGAAGCGCGCATTGCGTGCATTCTCATCACCTCGCCAGGTGGTCAGCACACGCGTTGCCGGGCGGGCCTTCCAACAGGGCAATCGCGGTCGCGAGGCGCCCTTGGGAGTAATCTTCAATGTCACTCAGCCCGCTTCTGACTGCGCCAACCATCGTGCAGATGCATGTCGCAGCTGCGCTCGCGGCGCTTGTCCTGGGCGCGATCCAATTCGCCGCGCCCAAGGGCACGCTGCCTCACCGCGCCCTTGGCTGGATATGGGTGGCGCTGATGGCCGGTGTCGCGCTGTCCTCCTTCTGGATCAGCGGTGTGGCGGGGCCGGGGCGCTGGAGTTGGATCCACGTCGTCTCCGCCTTCACCCTGCTCACCCTGGGTGCCGCCGTGCTGCATGCGCGGCGCGGCCGGGTCCGGGCGCATCGGTCCGCCATGCTTGGACTGTTCATGGGGGCGCTGGTGATCACCGGCGGCTTCACCCTGCTGCCGGGCCGAATCATGGGCGCCGTCATCTTCGGCTGGTAACACTCGCGCCAGGGTTGAAGCGGCACACGCATTGCGTGCATGTTAGCCTCCCCGCGAGGCAGGCAGGATGCGCCGCAAACCCCAACTCTCCGAGGCTTCGCCCGGCTTCTTTGGCGCGCCCCCGGCCGAGGAGACCCGCCCCGGCCATCTCGGCCATCGCGACCGGGTGCGGGAGAGGCTGCTGACCCGGGGCGCCGAGGCGCTGGCCGATTACGAGATCCTGGAAGTCCTGCTCTTCGCCAACTACCCGCGCGAGGACACCAAGCCGATCGCCAAGGCGCTGATCGAGCGCTTCGGCAGCCTGGCCAGCGTGCTCGTCGCAAGCGCCGAGGAGCTGCAGGAGGTCAAGCGCGTCGGCCCCGGCGCCGCCAGCACCATCAAGGCCGCCCAGGCCGCCGCGCTGCACATGCTGCGCGCGGAGGTGAAGGACCAGCCGCTTCTCAACAACTGGGACCGGCTGACCGGCTACCTCCACGCTGCCATGGCGCGGGAGCCGATCGAGCAGTTCCGCGTGCTGTTCCTCGACACCCGCAACCGCCTGATCGCCGACGAGAAACAGGCGCGCGGCACGGTAAACCACACCCCCGTCTACCCGCGGGAAGTGGTGAAGCGGTGCCTCGACCTCGGCGCCACCGCCATCATCCTGGTCCACAACCACCCGAGCGGCGACCCCACCCCGTCCCGCGCCGATATCGAGATGACGGCGGAGGTGAAGGCGGCCGCCGGCGCGCTCGGCATCGTGCTGCACGACCACCTCATCATCGGCAATGGCCGCCAATTGTCCTTCCGGCGCGAGGGGCTGCTGTAGCCATCGACCGGGGCGCGATTGACCGGGGCGCGATTGACCGGGGCGCGGCGATCCCGGCATGGTCCATCCGCGATGCGCCGCCCCATGCTGTTCCTTGTCGTACTGGCCGGCCTCGCCGGCGGAATGCTGGCGCCCAACGCGCTCGGCCAGGCCGCGCCCGGCGGCTTCCCCCCGCTGCCGACGCAGAAACCGCCCCCGCTGCCGGCCCAGGGCGCCGCCGCCCAGCCCGGCAAGCCCGGCCCGCCGCCGGCCGGATCCACCGGCCGCGTCCTGTCCACCGGCACCGGCTTCGTCGTCGCGGCGGGCCGCGCGCTGACCAACCACCATGTCATCGAGGATTGCCGCGGCGGCGTCCAACTTCGCAACGCCGCCGGGCGCGACATGGCCGTGCGGGTCCTGGCCTCCGACCCCCAGCGCGACCTCGCGCTGCTCGAAGTGCCGGCCGAGGCCGGCCCGCCGCTGCCCTTCCGGCGCGAAGGCAGCAACGTGCGGCGCGGGGAAGGCGTGGTGACCTATGGCTTCCCGCTCTCGGGCATCCTGTCCTCCGGCCCGACGCTGACGACGGGGGAGGTCTCGGCGCTGGCCGGGCTCGGCGACGATGCCAGCCAGTTCCAGATCAGCGCGCCGGTGCAGCCGGGCAATTCGGGCGGGCCGCTGCTCGACATGGGCGGCACCGTGGTGGGCGTCATCGTGTCCAAGCTGAACGCGCAGCGCGTGGCGCAGCAGACCGGCGACATCCCGCAGAATGTGAACTTCGCGGTGAAGGGGACGGAGGCGTTGGATTTCCTGCGCCGCAACGGCGTATCGCCCCGCTTCGGCAACGCCACCACCCGCACCGCGCCCGAGGTGGGGGAGATCGCGCATCCCTCCACCCTGTTCCTGCGCTGCCTGGGGTAGCGCCCGCCGGGCGCGCCGCCATCACCGCGAAGCGCTGTCGCCGGCCTCCAGCCAGTCCCGCAGAAGCAGGGTCACCGCGCCCGGCGTCTCCATCGGCGGCAGGTGACCCGCGCCGGGGATGCGGGCGAGCCGCGCGCCGGGGATGCCGGCCGCCATCTCCTCCGCCAGATGGGGCGGGGTCAGCGCATCCTCGTCCCCGACGCCCACCAGGGTGGGCACGGCGATGGCGGCCAGGTCCGGGCGGCTGTCCGGGCGGTGCATGATCGCGCGCTGCTGGCGGTGGAAGGCGGGCCGGCCCACCCGCTCGGCCATCGCCATCACCTCCGCGCCCAGCGGCCCGGCGACATGGGCGGGCGCGAGCAGCTGCGGCAGCAGCCGCGGCGTGACGCCCCGGAACATCCCGCTTTCGGACAGCGACAGCAGCCCGCGCCGCCGCCGCGTCTGCTCCGGCGTGTCGGGGCGGGCGGAGGTGTCGAACAGCGCCAGCCGCGCCACCCGCCCGGGCGCGCGGCGCATGACCTCGAAGGCCACATAGCCGCCCATGGACAGGCCGCAGACCGAAAGCCGCGCCGCCGCCGGCAGGGCGCGCAGGGCACGTTCCGCCATGCCGCCCAGGCTGTCGTCATGGGTCAGGTCGGCGACGACGCAGCGCGTCCCGGCCAGGGCCTCCACCTGGTCGCGCCAAAGCCGCCCGTCGCAGAGCAGGCCGGGGAGGAACAGCAGCACATCCGTCTCTCGCATGCGCGCAGCCTGCGATGGCCGGTCCGGACAGGGCAAGGGGCCGTCGGGCGGCGAAACTTGATTTCCAACGCGCCTCGGCGCATATGCCAAACGGCTGGACTAGGTTCCGCGCGCATCTTGTTGCGCCCACGGAGCACCGCCCGCACGGAGTACGGGACAGCACGGCCCCCCTTCCGGGCCCATCCCGGACCCGAACGAGAGCCGACCAGAGAGCTGATCAGAGACGCCACGTTGAACCATCCGAGTGACGCGACCGCCCCGCGCGCGGCCGAGCCCGAGCACACCGAAACGCAGGCCGAGCCGGCAATCGCCGCCCCCGCCGCGACCGAGGACATGACGCCGGCCGATGCCGCGCCGGTGCCGGCGCCCAGCGCCCACGCCCCGGACGGGGCGGAGACCACCGCACGGTCCGAGGGTGAAGGCGCCGCCGAGGCCGATTCCGGCGCGCGCGACGAAGACCCGGACGACGACCGGGACTACGACGCGTACGACGAGGACGAGGACGGCCCGAGCGAGGAAGACGAAAAGCTCGCCGAGGAAGCCGCGAAGACCACCTTCGCCGATCTCGGCCTGTCGGAGCCGATCCTGCGCGCCGTCGCCGAATCCGGCTACCTCTACCCCACCCCGATCCAGGAACAGGCGATCCCCATCGTGCTGATGGGTCGCGACGTCATGGGCGTGGCGCAGACCGGCACCGGCAAGACCGCCGGCTTCACCCTGCCGATGCTCGACATCCTGGCCGGTACGCGCGCCAAGGCCCGCATGCCGCGTTCCCTGATCCTGGAGCCGACGCGCGAACTGGCCCTGCAGGTGGCCGAGCAGTTCGTGAAGTACGGCAAGCACCTGAACCTGAACCACGCGCTGCTGATCGGCGGCGAGAGCATGAACGACCAGCGCGACGTGCTCGAAAAGGGCGTGGACGTGCTGATCGCCACACCGGGCCGTCTGCTCGATCTGTTCGATCGCGGCCGCGTGCTGCTGGCGGATTGCAAGGTGCTCGTCATCGACGAGGCCGACCGGATGCTCGACATGGGCTTCATCCCCGATGTCGAGAAGATCGTCTCCTTCCTGCCGAAGCTGCGGCAGACGCTGTTCTTCTCCGCCACCATGGCGCCCGAGATCCGGCGGCTGGCCGATGCCTTCCTGCAGAACCCGCGGGAGATCAGCGTCTCCCGCGCCGCTTCCGTCGCGGTGACCATCACGACGGGCCTGGTCTGGGTGCGCGAACTCGACAAGCGCGAAGCGCTGCGCCGCCTGCTGCGGGCCGAAGCCGTGCAGAACGCGCTGATCTTCTGCAACCGCAAGGTCGATGTCGATATCCTCTACAAGTCGCTCAAGAAACACGGCTTCTCGGTCGGCGCGCTGCATGGGGACATGGAACAGTCGGCGCGCTTCGCCACGCTGAACCGCTTCAAGGCCGGCGACATCAAGCTGCTGGTCTGTTCCGACGTCGCGGCGCGCGGCCTCGACATCGGCGGGCTGTCGCATGTGTTCAACTTCGACATCCCCTTCCATGCCGAGGACTACGTCCACCGCATCGGCCGCACCGGCCGCGCGGGACGCCAGGGCCACGCCTACACGCTCTGCGCGCCGGAAGATGCGAAGTCGCTTGCCGCGATCGAGAAGCTGACCGGCACCCCGATCCCCCGCATGGAAATCGAAGGCCTCGATCCCGTGACGGCGGAGGAGATCGCCGAAGGCGCCAAGGCCCGTCGCGGGCGTGGCGGCAAGGTGATGGGCCGGGGCGGTGATCGCGGTGGTGACCGTGGTGGCGACCGTGGGCGGGGCCGCCGCGACGGCGGCCCGCGCCGGGACGACCGCGCGGCCGATGCGCCGCGCGAACCGCGCGCGCCGGCCGATCTGGACGAAGCCGCCCCCGCGCCGCGGGAAGGCCGCGCGCCGGATGCGCGCCGGGATGGCCGCCGCGACCAGCCGCGCCGGGACGACCGCCGCCCGCGCCGGGACGACCGCGCCGGGGACCATCCGCGCGAGGATCGCCCCGCCGGGCCGCGCGAGGACCGCGCAGCTGCGCCGCGACGTGACGACCGCGCGCCCTCTCGGCGGGATGACGACCGCGCGCCTGCCATGCGTGACGATCACCGCCGCGACGATCACCGCCGGGGCGACAACCGGCGGGAAGACTATCGCCGCGACCGCCGCGACGATCTCGGCCCGTCCGTGCGCGGCTTCGGCGATGCCGTGCCCGCCTTCATGACGATCCCGATCCCCCGCCCCCGCCGCGAGGCCCCCGGCGCGCCGGAGACCGAGGCCGAGGCGGCCTGACGGATCGTCAGGGACGATCCCTGACCGATGGTTGCCCAATGCGGGCAACCACCTAGATTGCGGCGAGCAGACCCGAGCCGCGGCCACCCTCTCCGGCCGCGCCCCAGGAGGAACCCGATGAACGTCGTCACCCCCATCGCCGCGGAAGCGCCGAAGAAGTCTTCCCTGCCGCCCTTCAAGTGGGACGACCCGCTGCTGCTGGATGACCAGCTGACCGAAGACGAGCGGATGATCCGCGACGCGGCCCGGCAGTTCTGCCAGGAAAAGCTGATGCCGCGCGTGCTCATGGCGAACCGCAACGAGCACTTCGATCGCGAGATCATGAACGAGTTCGGGGAGATGGGCTTCCTCGGCGCGACGCTCGATGGCTATGGCTGCGCCGGCGTGTCCTATGTCGCCTATGGGCTGATGGCGCGGGAAGTGGAACGCGTCGATTCCGGCTATCGCAGCGCGTTTTCTGTCCAGTCCTCCCTGGTCATGTTCCCGATCCACGCCTTCGGGTCGGAAGAGCAGAAGCAGAAGTTCCTGCCGAAGCTCCGCACCGGCGAATGGGTCGGCTGCTTCGGCCTGACCGAGCCCGATGCGGGGTCCGACCCGGCTTCGATGCGCACGCGCGCCAAGAAGGTCGATGGCGGCTACCTGGTCAGCGGGTCCAAGACCTGGATCACCAATTCGCCGATCGCCGATGTCGCGGTGGTCTGGGCGAAGGATGATGAGGGCATCCTGCGCGGCTTCCTGCTGGAGCGCGGGATGAAGGGCCTGACCTTCCCGAAGATCGAAGGCAAGTTCAGCCTCCGCGCCTCCGTCACCGGCATGATCATGATGGACGAGGTCTTCGTGCCGGAGGCCAACCGCCTGCCGGGCGTGAAGTCGCTGGCCGGCCCGTTCCAGTGCCTCAACCGCGCGCGCTACGGCATCGCCTGGGGCTCGCTGGGTGCTGCGGAATTCTGCTGGCATGCCGCGCGCGACTACACGCTGAACCGGAAGATGTTCGGCAAGCCGCTGGCCGCGACGCAGCTGATCCAGAAGAAGCTGGCCGACATGCAGACCGAGATCACGCTGGGCCTGCACGCCGTCCTCCGCGTCGGCCGCCTGTTCGACGAGCACAAGGCGAGCCCGGAGATGATCAGCCTGGTGAAGCGCAACAACTGCGGCAAGGCGCTGGATATCGCCCGCGTCGCGCGCGACATGCATGGCGGCAACGGGATCGTGGACGAGTACCACGTGATCCGCCACGTCATGAACCTCGAGACGGTGAACACCTACGAGGGCACGCATGACGTCCACGCGCTGATCCTCGGCCGCGCGCAGACCGGGCTCAACGCCTTCGGGGGTTGATCCGGGCCGATGGAGCCGGGATCGGTCGTCCCGGTCGGCACGGCCATCGCGGGCGCCCTGACGCCCGCCTTCCTTCTGGCTGGTGTGATGACGGCGCTCCGGGTCCTCTCGGAGCGCCGCAATCGTTCGGTGGACCGGGTGCATGCGGCGCATGGCGGGCTGGAAGCCGAATGGGACATCGCAAGGCTGCGCCTGCGCGCGCGGATCGCGCTGGCCGCGATGCTGTTCTGCATCCTGTCGGCGGTGCTGGTCTGTGCCCTGGTGGCCGTGACCTTCCTCGGCCTGCTCTACGACCTGCCGCTGCGCAGCGCGGTGGTGGCCCTGATGCTGGGCGCGATGGGGACTCTGGCGGCCGGGCTGATCTGCTTCTTCGCGGAAGCCCTGCTGGCCCACACCGACTTCCCGCCTTCCGAACGGGACTGAGATGGACCTGACCATCGCCCGCATGGGCTCTGCCGGCGATGGCGTGGCGGAGACGCCGGACGGCCCGCTGCACATCCCTGGTGCCCTGCCCGGCGAGACCGTGCGCGCCCGCCCGGCGGGCCGCGACAAGGCGGTGCTGGAGGCGGTTCTGGTCCCCTCCCCCGACCGCGTCGCGCCGCCCTGCCCGCATGTCGCCGAAGGCTGCGGCGGCTGCGCGCTGCAGCATTGGGACCTTGGCGCGCAGGCGCGATGGAAGCGCCAGCGCCTTGCGGAGGCCCTGGCCCGCGCCGGCTTCCCGGACGCCGAGGTGGCGGAGACGGTCGAGACACCCCCGGCCAGCCGCCGCCGCGCCGATCTCGCGCTGAAGCGCGCACCGGATGGCGCCGTCGCCATCGGCTTCCACGCGCGCGGCGCGGCCGATGTGCTGGATCTGCGCGAATGCCATGTGCTGGAACCGGCGCTGGTCGCGCTGCTGCCGGCGCTGCGCGCGGTGTTGAAGCGCCTGCCGGCGCTGAGCCGCGATGGCTCGGCGGTGGTGAACCTGCTGGATAGCGGGCCGGACGTGCTGCTGCGGACCGACAAGCCGCTCGACGCCACGGGCCGGCGGCTGCTGGCGGCCTTCGGGCAGGCGCTCGGCATCCCCCGCATCGCCTGGGCCCAGGGCACCAAGCCGGGCGAGGGGGTGGAGGAGACGGCGGCGCAGAGCGGCCCGGTGCGGCTGATGCTCGGGCCGGTCGAGGTCGCGCCACCGCCCGGCGCCTTCCTCCAGGCCAGCCGGGCGGGGGAAGCCGCGATCATCGCCGCCGTGCTGGCGGGGCTGCCCGCGAAGCTGCCGGCGCGGCCGCATATCCTCGACCTCTATGCCGGCATCGGCACCCTGAGCTTCCCGCTGGCCGCGCGCGGCCGGGTGACGGCGGCGGAAGGCAGCGCGGCGGCGGCATCCGCGCTGGAAGCGGCGGCGAACAAGGCGGTCGCACGGGTCCGGGCGGTGCGGCGCGACCTGGCCCGCCAGCCCTATCTGCCGGCGGAGCTCAAGGCCTTCGACGTGGTGGTGCTCGACCCGCCCTATTCCGGCGCGGCCGAGCAGGTGGCGCAGATCGCGCGCAGCGTCGTGCGGCATGTCGTCTATGTGTCCTGCAACCCGGTGGCGCTGGCGCGCGATGCGGCGGTGCTGCGGGGGGCTGGTTTCGCGGTCACATCGGCCACACCTGTCGATCAGTTCCGATGGTCATCGCATCTCGAATCGGTCGTGCATTTTGCACGCGGCTAAGAGACCTTTTGAGAATGCCGGCGGCTGAGGGTCCGCAGGGGATTTTTCGCTTCTGCCAGGAAGCGGACGCCGCCGATGCTGGTTGCATCGGCAAGTCCGCTGACGCCGCAGGGGCGGAAAAGACCCGCGGAACCGACCCGCCCGGTGTTCTCAAACGGTCTCTAAAGGTCGTCCTTCTCGCGCTAGGCCTGCTGGCCCTGCCCGGCTGCGCGCGCCTGATCGGCGGCGAGGCCGGGGTGGTGCTGGATGCGATCGAGCGCGGCCCGGACCGCACCGAACTGGGCCGCATCACCCCACCACCGAGGCGGGAGCGCCTTCCGGACGCCGATCTCTGGCTGCCCGGCGCCGGCGCGCCGCGCGCGGGGCTGGTGCTGGCGCCGGGCTTCTCCGAAGGCGGGCGCGACGATCCGCGGCTGTGGCCGCTGGCGGACAGCTTGGCGCGGGCGGGCTTCGCGGTGCGCGTGCCGGACCTGCCGGGCGCACGGCGGCTGACGCTCGATCCCGCCGACATCGCCGCGATGCGCCGCGCGGCGGAGGCGGAGGCCGCCGCCGGGCGGCGCGTGGCACTGGCCGGCATCTCCTTCGCCGCGGCGCCGGCGCTGCTGGCGGGCCAAAGCGGGGAGGCTGAGCTGGTGATGACGCTGGGCGGCTTCCATGGGCTCGAGCCGCTGGCGGTCTTCGCGGCCACCGGCGCCCATCGCGCGCCGGGCGAGGCCGCCTGGCGGCGCGACCCGCCCACGCCCTATGCGGCGGGGGCCTTCCTGCTGGCGGTCTCGGCGGCGATGCCGGATGGCACGGATGGGCTGCTGCTGCGCGCGGCCGGCGGCCGGCTGCTGGCGGATGCCACAGCGCCGCTGGAGGACTTGGCCCGCGCCATGACCCCGGCGGGGCGCGCCGCGCTGGCGCTGGTCGGGGAACGCGATCCGGATCAGGTGCCCGCGCGGCTGGCCGCCCTGCCCGCTCCGGCGCGGGACAGGCTGGCCGCGCTGGACCCGGCGCGCGTCGCGCTGTCCACCTGCACGCTGGCGATCCATGGGCTGGAAGATACGGTCATCCCCTGGACGCAATCCGCCGCGCTGGTCGCCGCCCTGCCGCCGGGGCGGGCGGTGGCGGTGCTGGTGCCGGGCTTCGGCCATGTGGAGCCGGCCGGTGTCGGGCTGGATGGGCAGTTGGCGCTGATCGGCGCAATGCGGGTGCTGCTGGGCTGGCGGGACGGGATCGATCCTTGCGCCAACCAGGGCACAGGGGTTGCATCCGGCCCAGCGCGCCCAAGCTGAGGTCCTGCCGCAACCAGGGAGAGTGTGGGACATGCTGCGTCGGACCACCATGATCGGGGCGGTCGCCGCCCTCGCCGCCCCCGCCCTGCTGCGCGCCACGCCGGCCGCCGCCCAGGCGGCAGCGCCCCTGGCCCAGGCGCCGGGCTTCTTCCGCCAGCGCCTCGGCGCCTTCACCCTGACCATGCTCCATGACGGCAGCCGCAGCGCGCCGCTCCAGCCGGGATTTGTCCGGAACGCACCACGCGAGGAGGTCCAGCGCCTCCTCGCCGAGGCCTTCATGCCCACCGACGCCATCCGCATCCCCTTCACCGCGCAGCTGGTGGATACCGGCCGGGGGCTGGTGCTGATCGACACCGGCAACGGCCCGCAGGCGGCGGGCGCGACGGTCGGGCGGCTGGCGGCGAATCTCCGCGCCGCCGGGATCGACCCGGCCCGGATCGGCACCGTGGTGATCAGCCATTTCCACGGCGACCACATCGGCGGCCTGACCACCGCCGAGGGCACCGCCGCCTTCCCGAATGCGGAGATCGTGGTGCCCGAAGCCGAATGGCGCTTCTGGACCGATGAGGGTGCGGCGTCCCGCGCGCCGGAGGCGATGCGCGGGGCCTTCGCCAATGTCGGCAACCGCTTCCGCCCCTATCAGGGCCGCATCCGGCAGGTGGCGCCGGGGGCCGAGATCGTGCCGGGCATCCGGATGGAGACCGCGCATGGCCACACGCCGGGCCATGCGGTGGTGCATGTCAATGGGGGTGGGGCACAGATGATGTATGTCGCCGACACGACGAACCGCCCCGAGATCTTCGCCCGTCGCCCCGATTTCCACATCGGCTTCGACATGGACCCGACGGCGGCGGAAGCCACGCGCCGGCGCCTGTTCGACCGCCTGGCCGCAGATCGGATGCAGGTCGCCGGCTTCCATTTCGGCTTCCCCGCGCTGGGCTTCATGGCGAAGGAGGGCGGGGGCTACCGCTTCGTGGCGGCCGATTGGGCGGCGGGGATCTGATCGGGGCGAGGACGCCCCCGATCAGCCCTCCGGCCGCACGCGGAAGCGCATCAGCCGCACCGCGCGGTCCCCGAGCCCCGCCGGCAGCAGCGCCAGCAACCGCAGCAGCCCCCCCATTGGCGCGGGGAACACGGCGCGACCGCGCCCCAGGATCAAGGCAAGGTGCGTCCGCTCTGCCGCCGCCTCCAGCGGCATCCTGAGCGGCTTCGGGCCAACGAAGCGGTCCCCCATCGCGCTGTCGAAGAAGCCGGGGCAGATCACCGAGACCCGGATGCCGTGGGCGCCATGCGCCGCCCGCAGCGCCTCGCCCCAGGCCAGCAGCCCGGCCTTGCTCGCGCAGTAGCCGGGGCAATCCGGCAGGCCGCGAAAGGCGGCGACCGAGGCGATCAGCCCGACCGTGCCCCGCCTCCGCGCCCGCATCCCTGGCAGCAGGGGTCCGACCAGATGCATGGCGCCGAGCAGGTTGACCTCCACCTGCCATGCGGCCTCCGCCACCGCTTCCGGCGCGCCATCCGCCCCCGTGCCGGCGGAGGTGCCGGCATTGGCGACGACCAGATCGACCGGTCCTTCGGCCTCGAAACCGGCCAGCGCGGCGGCCAGCGCGGGGGCGTCGCGGACATCGAGGGCGGCGATGCGGGGCCGCGCGCCCCGCGCGGCGCACTCCGCCGCCACCGCCTCCAGCGCCGCGGCCGAGCGCGCGACCAGCAGCATCCGCACCCCCGGCCCCGCCAGGCGCAGCGCGAGCGCCGCCCCGAGCCCGCGCGAAGCGCCGCTGATGACGATGCCTTCGAAACCGCTCATCTCACGTCAGCCCACGCAAGCGGGCGACCATGCGGCGGAGGAAGCCCTCGACGGCGCGCAGGCGCCCCCGTGGGCCCGGCGGAAACAGCTCCGGCCGGTCCATCCGCTCCAGCAGGATCTCGGGCGGGCAGGGCAGGCCGGTGAGAGGGTCCATGCAGCGGGGGTAGAGGATCAGCGCCACCGCCACCAGTTCATCGAGCGACCGGCGCCGCTGGCGACGGGGGATCGGCACGCGATCCTCCGTCAGGCCCCAGCCGGCATAGAAGGGGGTGCCCCAGCAGGTGACGGGCAGGCCGCGCAGCAGCGCCTCGAAGCCGGTCAGCGATGTCAGGGTGTGCACCGCATCCACCTGGCACAGCACCGCATCCATCGGCGCACGCGCCAGCACCTGGTCGGCCAGGCCCGCCAGGGCGGATAGGGGGACGCGCCCGCGCCGGAACCCGGCCTCGATATCCGGGTGCGGCTTGTAGATCAGGACCGCATCGGGCTCCGCCGCCCGCACCGCGCGCAGCAGGGCGAGGTTGGTGCGGATGGCGCCGCCGCCGAGCCGGACGGAGGCGTCGCCCTCCACCTGGCCGGGCACCAGGATGCGCCGCCGCCCGGCGGCGCTGGCGATGACCGGGGTGGGGCCGCGCAGATTGTACTTGGTGACCCCGCGCGCCACGACCGCCTCGCGCAGCGCCTTCGCGCGCGCGAGCAGCGTTGGGGGAATATCAACCATTCCGAGCAGATGCTCGAGGTCGCTGGGTTGCGCGGGGTCGAAATACGGCCCGCGCCCATCCAGCGCGAAGGAGGCGCCGGGCCGGAAGGCCGCGCCCAGGCCGGCGGAGCGGATGAACCCATCTTCGAGCCAGAGCAGATCGACCCCCGCCCTGGCTGCGTCGTCCCGCAGGGTCGGCGGCGCGGAGGCACTCCACGCCGCCAGCGCGCCGCCACGCCGCCGCGCCGCAGCCAGTGCCGCGCCGGCCCGCGCATGGAAGCTCGGCGCCGGACACGCGGAGGCCAGCAGCGCCGCGACGCCGGGGCGCTTGTAGGGATGGATATCGAGACAGGCGGCGACGCGCCGCCCCTCCGCCTCCCGCGCCTTCCAGAGCGCGAGGATCTCCAGCGCCTCCAGGATGCCGCAGGGGCGGTTGCGGAAGGGGTCGGCGCAGCGCGTGGCGGCGAGCACCCGGCCCCAGACTTCCATCGGATCGGCCCCTTGCAGCGGGCCATCCGCCACCGTCACGCCGGCGGCCAAAGCCAGCAGCGCGAGGTCGCGGGACGCGCCGCGCAGTTCCGCCGCGACATCCATCAGCGTCCAGGGGTCGAGCGCGGGCAGGCTCCCCTCCAGCACCGCGGGGCCATCCGCGAAGGGATCGGTGGCCAGCAGCACCGGCAGCCCGCCGGCCGCCTCGCCTTCCCGCGCTGCGGCAAGCCGCGCGGCGGCCTCCGCCCGCCGGTCGGGGTGGCAGGGGTCGAGCACCACGACCCGGCTCCGCGGCGGAAGGCCGAGCCCGGACAGGCCCGGATCGGGCAGGCCCGGCGGGGCGCCGATGCGCCCCTCGGCCAGCCGGGCCAGGGCCGCGCGCAACTCGCCCTCGGGATAGTGGCCTTGCGTGGCGAGGGCGGCGCCCAGCGGGTCGGGCGCGGCGCCGAGCACGAGGGCGACCGGCACCTCCCGCCCCCCGAGCCGGGCCGGGCGGAAAGGACCGGCGGCGAAGGGCAGGCTCGGCTCGGCCTCGGCCGGCACCACGCGCTGGCCTGGCCAGAAGGCGGGCAGATGCGGCCAGTCGCGGAAAAGCCGACCGGGCAGGTGGAGCGACGCGGCGTCCATGCTGGTGTCCTGCCCTCCGCAGGCTCGCGCCTGTCATCCCATCGGTCAGCCCATGCGCCACGACGGCCGAGACGGCGCCATGGGCGAGGCAATGTCAGACTACAGCGGTTCGGGTTCAGGACTGAACGCCAGGCCGCCGTGATACCCTGTTCGCGGAACAGCTTCGGGCCGGCAAGCGCTCGCGCAGCCCGGCGAGCCGCCCTGCGGGCACCCTGCCCGACGCCGCGACCAACGCCAACCATGGCGTGCTCTCAGCCAGGCATCGACATACCTTTTTGCCTTCCCTGGCGGATTTCGCTACTTCTCCACAGCATGAGGCCCGAAATCCCCCAGCATGCGCTGCGCCCTTCGCCGGGGCAGAGCTCGCCCCGGCTGCCCGCCGCAGTCGCGTTCATGGCGCTGGTCGTTCTCGCCGGTTGTGCCGGAGGCGGCCCTGCACAACAAGCCACGCCCCCCGCGGCCCCGCCGCCACCGACCGATCCTGTGGTGGCCTTCGCCGCGCAGGCCCAGCCAGGGGCCGAGTCGCGGATCCTCCTCGCCAGCGGGCAATCCACGCCGGCACGCCTCGCGCGGAGCTACAATGCCGCCAGCGGCCGCGAATGCCGGGAGGTGGTTCTCGGCACTGGCGCGGCGCAGCGTTCGCAACTGGTCTGCAAGGCCGAGCATGGCGGCTGGGTGGCCGCGAGGCCGCTGCTGCGCGGCGGCGGTACGAGCCGCCCGTGAACGGCATGGCGAGCGCCGCTTCGGGCAGGCCGCAGGGCCAGGGCGCGATCGGCCGCACCTTCCGCGGCTTCAAGCTGCAACTCGTGATCGTGCAGGCGCTGCTGCTGCGCGAGATGCAGACGCGCTTCGGGCGCAACCAACTCGGCTTCCTCTGGCTGTTCATCGAGCCGCTGCTGCTGGCCGGGGCGATCGCCGCCTTCAAATGGGGGACCGAGATGGGCCGGACGATTCCGGGCGTCTCCATCTTCGTGTTCACGCTGGTGGGCTACCTGCCCTACTTCACCTTCCGCGCCATCGTCGCCCGCGCCCCGGGCACGCTGAAGTCGAACATGACGCTGCTCTATCATTCGCGCATCAAGCTCATCGATGTCGTGCTGGCGCGCCACATGCTCGAGATGGCGGCGGTCTTCACGGTGATGACGTTCCTCGCGATCGGGATGGCGATCTGGGCCGATATCCTGCCGGCCGGCGTCCCGATCCTGGTCCTGGCGCTGCTGCTTCTGTTCCTGCTGGCCAATGGCCTGGGCCTGCTGGCGGCGGCGGCGTCAGCGGTATCGGTCATCGCCGAGCGCCTGATCCAGCCCCTGGTGTATCTCTCGCTGCCCTTTTCCGGCGCGCTGATGGCGCTGCACCACCTGGACCCCGCCTTTCGCGCGGTCCTGCTGTGGAATCCGCAGGCCAACCTGCACGAGATGATCCGCCACGGCTTCTTCGGCGACGTGCTGCCGAGCTACTACAGCATCCCCTATGTCTGCTTCTGGGTCTGCCTGCTGAACCTCCTCGGCCTGGCCGCACTGCGCGCCGTGCGGCCGAAGCTTGAGTTCTGACCGGCCATGATCCTGCTCGAAGGCGTCTCCAAGGCCTATCAGATCCGCGGACAACCGCCACGCTGGGTGCTGCGGGATACGACCTGCGTGATCCGCCCCGGCGACCGGCTCGGCATCCTCGGCCGCAACGGCTCGGGCAAGTCGACGCTGGTGCGCATGCTGGGCGGCGTCGAGTATCCCACCAAGGGCCGGATCGAGCGCCGCATGTCGATCTCCTGGCCGCTGGCGCATGGCATCGGCGTGCACAGCCAGCTGACCGGCGCCGACAATGCCCGCTTCATCGCGCGCCTCTACGGCCACCCGACCGAGGAGATCGTCCGGGCGGTGGACGATTTCGCGGAACTCGGCCCCTACATGCAGATGCCGATCGCGACCTACTCCGCCGGCATGATGTCGCGCCTGCTGCTCGGCCTGTCGCTGTCGCTGGATTTCGACTGCTACCTGATCGACGAGGCGACCAGCGTCGGCGATGTCCGCTTCATCGAGCGGACGGAACACATCCTCCGCACACGGCTCGAAAACCGGGCCATCGTGATGGTCAGCCATCTGGGCCATCACATCCGCACCTTCTGCCGCACCGCTGCGATCCTGCACGACGGTGCGCTCATCTTCTTCGAGGATCTCGATGAAGCTATCGCCACCTACGAGGCCCTCTGAAGCGCTCGCCTCCAGCGGGCTCGCCGCGCGCGGGACGCCGATGGGAGGTCGCGGCCGCGACGCCAAGCGCGGCCTCGGCATGCGCGGCTGGTTCCTGCTGCTGGTCATACTGCCCACGCTCGCGGTCGGCGTGTATTTCTATGGCTTCGCGTCCAACATCTACGAATCCGAAGCCCGCTTCGTGGTCCGCAACCGCGGATCCAGCAATTCCAACCCGATGGCCGACATGGCGGGCGGTGCATCACGCATGGCATCGCTCTTCCCCTCGGCGCGCACCGGCAGCGAGGAAGCGCGCGCCGTGGTGGCCTATGTGGACAGCCACGCCGCCGTCGCCGCGCTGAAGGGAAGCCTCGACCTCGTCGAGCTCTGGCGGCGGCCGGAGGTCGATGTCCTCTCTAGGCTCTGGTGGGAAGAGCCGCAGGCCGAATGGTTGCTGTGGTACTTCCGCCGACGGGTGCGGGTGATCCTCGACCCCGATACGGGGGTGATGATCCTCCGTGCCCAGGCCTTCCGTCCGGAGGACGCGCAAACCCTCTCGAAGGCGCTTCTGACGATTTCCGAACGGCTGGTGAACATGCTGTCCGAGCGTAGCATCGCCGACGGGCTCCGCACCGGCCAGGAAGACCTCGCCCGCGCCGAGGCGCGCATGAGCGCGGCGCGCGAAGCGCTGATCGCCTTCCGCGAACGTGAACAGGCCTTCGATCCGGCGCGCGCCGCGGCCGGCGCCGTCGAGACCATCGGGCGCCTCGAAGGCGCGCTGGCGCAGTCGCGGACCGAGTTGCAGGAACGGCAAGCCTTCATGCGGCCCGACAATCCGCAGGTCCAGCTCCTGCGGAACCGGATCGAGGCGCTGCAGGCCCAGATCGCCGCGGAACGCGGGCGGATGACCCGCGGCGGGGAGGCGATGACCCAGCAGGTTGCCGGCTTCGAACGGCTCGAACTGGAACGCATGCTGGCGGACCGCCAGCTTGCCTCCGCCACCGCCTCGCTCGAAGGGGCGCGCACGGAGGCGATCCGCCAGCAGACCTTCGTCCTGCGGGTGGCCGAGCCGCATCTGCCTGAAGCGGCCCTCTATCCCAAGGCCACCTACAATACGCTCACCGTCTTCGTCAGCCTCGCCATGTTGTTCGGCGTCGGTTGGCTGCTGGTCGTGAGCGCCCGGGAGCACGCGAACTGACATGACGTCCCGCCATCTTCGCCTGATCGACCGTTCAAGAACGCCGGACGGGTCGGTTCCGTGGGTCTTTTCCGCCCCCCTGGCGCCAGCGGATGTGCCGATGCAACCAGCATCGGCGGCCTCCGCGTCCTGGCAGGCGCGGAAAATCCCCTGCGGACCCTCAGCCGCCGGCATTTTCAAACGGTCTCTGACCCTGCTGCTCGGGGCCGCGCTGCTGGGCGGCCTGCCGGCAGGCGCCCTGGCACAGGCCAACAGGCCCCTGCCCCAGCTGGCCCAGCCCGCACCCCAGCCCGCGCCGGGCGGTGGCCAGCGGCCGATGGGCGTGGAGGGGCTGCTCGGCCAGAATGACCCGATCGCGACCCAGCGCCTGGGCACCGCCACCGCCGCGGAGGGCGGGCCGATCGCGGTCGGGCCGCTGGGCGATCCCAGTCGCATGGCGGGCCCCGCCACCGCGGTCTTCGGCGCCACGCTCTTCGCCCGCGGCGCGCCCGGACCGACCGAGGCGCCAAACCCGAACTACGTGCTGGGGCCGGGCGACCGGGTCTCCATCACCATCTGGGGCTTCGTCGAGGGCAATGTCCTCGGCATCATCGACAATGAAGGCAATATCTTCATCCCGCAGATCGGCCCGGTGCGGCTGGCCGGCACCCGCGCCGGCGATGTGCAGCGCGTGGTCGAGGCCGAGGTGCGCCGGGTCTATGCCCAGCAGGTGCAGGTCTATGCGACGGTGGTCTCCACCGGCTCGCTCGGCGTCTTCGTCACCGGCTTCGTCCGCCTGCCGGGCCGCCACCTCGGCTCCTCCTCCGAAAGCGTGCTGGACTATCTGGCGCGCGCCGGCGGGGTGGATCCGGGCCGGGGTTCGTTCCGCGAGATCCTGATCCGCCGCGGCGGCCGCGACCAGCTGCGCGTCGATCTCTATCGCTTCCTGCTGAGCGGCGACTTGCCGGCGCTGAGCCTGCAGCAGGGCGACACCATCGTGGTCCCCCCCCAGGGCGCGATGGTCGGGGCCGATGGCGCGGTCCGCAACAACTTCCTGTTCGAGGTCTCGGGCCGCAGCATGTCGGGGGCGGAGCTGATCCGCCTGTCGGCGCCGCTGCCCTCCGCCACCAACGCCGTCATCCGCGGCACGCGCGGCAGCCGCCCCTTCGCCCGCTACGTCACCGTGCGCGAACTGGCCGGTGTGCAGCTGATGGACCAGGACACGGTGAGCTTCATCACCGACAGCCCGGCCCCCACGGTGCGCGTGATGATCGAGGGCAGCCGGATCGGTCCCTCGGTCCTGATCGCGGACCGCGACACCACGCTCTGCAGCCTCCTCGACTACGTCTCGGTGGAGCCAGGGCTGGCCAATACGGGCGGCGTCTTCCTGCTGCGGCCGGGCCTGGCCCTGCAGCAGCAGCGCACCATCAACGAAGCGCTGGACCGGCTGGAGCGGCAGTTGTTCCTGACCACCTCCGCGACCACCGGCGTCGCCGCCGTGCGCGCGTCAGAGGCGAATTTGATCGCCAACTACATCCAGCGCGCCCGCCGCACCCAGCCCGAGGGTCGGCTGGTGGTGATGGACCGCAACGGCCGCTGCGCCAATGTCCGCCTGCAGGATGGCGACACCATCGTCATCCCCGAACGGGTCGAGACGGTGCTGGTCGGCGGCGAGGTGCGGATCCCGCAGGCTGTCGTCTGGCGCCAGGGCATGACCATCGCCGACTTCATCCGCGCCGCCGGCGGGGTCGCCGAACGGGGCGACGAAAGCTCGGTGATGATCCGCCGCGCGAGTGGCGAGGTGGTGCTGGAACCGACGGAACCGCCCCGGCCCGGCGATGAGCTGATCGCGCTGCCGCGCCTCGACCCCAAGCTGTTCCAGCTGAGCAGCGACCTGATCAACCTGATCTTCCAGAGCGCGCTGATCACCCGGACCTTCAACAACCTGTGAAGCAGGCGGCCGCGCGGCTCAGGCGAATTCAGGCCAGACGAAGCTGAGGCGTTCGAGAAAACCCAGCCGCGCGCCCACATCATCGGGCGCGCAGGCCATCACCGCGGCCACGCCGATCCCGGTCGCGGTGTCCTCGGCCTCCATGGGGGCAGCCTCGATCACCAGGTCGGCCGTGGCGCCGGGCGAGGCGATCTCCACCACCGCGACGGGCCGGGCACCGGCCGGGACATCGAGCATCTGGCGCGGGCCGCGCCCGACCCGCAGCGTGACCTGCCGCGCCGCATCGGCCCCGCGCAGCGCGACATGCAGCCGCAGGGGCGTGGCGGCTTGCGCCGGCAAGGGCAGGGACAGCAGGGCGCGGCCCGGGCGCGTCCAGCAGCCCCACGCCTCGGCGCCATGCCAGCCGCCGCCCATTCGCAGCAACTCCGCCCAGGCCATCGCGGCTGAGGGCCGCAGCGCCCCGCCCTGGCCCAGGGGATGCACCAGGCCGAGCGGTGGCGCGAGCGGGGCCGGTGGCGGGCCGGGGGGCGCCTCCGCCAGCGCGGCGCGCAATTCATCTGCCACGGCCGCCCAGTCGCGCAGGCGCAGGCCGGCGGCGATCCGCGCCTCCGCCGCTTCACGGAAGCCGGGCTCGAACAGGAGTTGCTCGATCACGGCCAGGAAGGCCGGCTCGCTGCCCGGCGCATGATGCAGCGCAAGGCCCTGGCCGGCCTCGACCAGCGCGGAATGGGCCGGCGTGACCACGGCCTTGCCGGCGGCCAGCGCCTCCGTCACCGGCAGGCCCCAGCCTTCCAGCCGGGAGTGGTAGATGGTGAACAAGGCGCCGCGCAGCAGCGCCGCCGCCTCGGCATCGGAGACGGCGTCGAGCCAGATCACGCGCTCCGCCAGCGCCGGCGCGCGGCGCAGCAGCGCCAGCGCGGGCCCGGCATTGAAGCCGGCACGCCCCGCCAGCACCAGCGGCGGCACCGCGTCGCCATGCCGGCGCAGCAGCGCGAGCCAGGCGTTCAGCACGAACAGGTGGTCCTTGCGGCTCTCGATGGTGCCGAGGAACAGCACATGCGGCTCCCCCGCCCACTCCGCCACCCGCGCACCTATCGTGCCGCGCGGCGGGGCAGACGGCATGGCGTCGGGCCGCAGCACCCGCACCGGCGCCGCCGGAAGCCCGGCGAGGTCGGTCGCCGCCAGCCGCGCGATCTCCCGCGCCGTCGCCTCGGAGGGTGCGAGCAGCAGGTCGGCCTGCTGGAGCAGCACGGAGAACCAGCGCGCGAAGCTGGCGGAGGTCTCGGGCGGGCTATGCTCCGGCGCGGTGACGGGGCCGGTGTCGTGCACCATGGCGGCATAGCGCAGCCCGTGACGGGCCCGCGCGTCGCGCACCGCCCGATGGTAGCCCGGCAGCCACCAGGATGAGCCGAGATTGACCAGCCAGGCGCCCGGCGCGAAAGCGAGATCGGGCGCGCCCTCCCGCATGGCGCGGAGCTGGCCGAGGCTGCCCGCCCAGGCCGGATCCGCCGCATCGGCCCCGGCCCGCGACAGGCCGCAGAGGCGGCGAAAGGCCTCGCGCGGGATCTCCCGCCAGGTGCCGCTCTCGGGCCGGAAGGCCGCAAGCCGCACCTCTGCAAGATCAAGCCCGGATGCGAGGGCGGCGGAGGCCACATCCATCTGGATCCGCTGGATCCCGGTGGGCGCGCGCGCGCCGTCGAACCAGGCAATCAGGTCCGACAGGTCGAAGACCACGCGCAGATCGCCGAGCAGGCTGAGGGACCCTTCCGCATCGGGCTGGGTGGCGCAGAGCGCCGAGACTTCCCGCCAGGCATCCTCCCCGGTCGGGTCGAGGTCGAGCGCGCGGGCATAGGCCGCGCGGGCGCCGGCCAGGTCGCCAGCGCGCTTCAGGGCATGGCCGATCTGCAAGGGCAGGTCCGGGTCGCCCGGCATCCCGGCTTCCGCCCTGCGGTAGGACGCGATGGCCCCGCGCGGATCGCCGGCCTCCTTCACGCAATGGCCGTGCTGGACCCAGATCGCCCAATCGGCGGGATTGGCCGCGAGGTAGCGGGCATAGGCGTCGGCCGCGCCGCGCCAATCGCCCATATCCCGCTTCGCCTCCGCCTCGATCAGCGCCGCGCGGGGGTCTTGCTGCATCGCCGCCCTGCCCTTGCCTGGCCGCGCGGTTCAGGCGCGGCCGTAGGTGTCCTCGATCCGGACGATATCGTCTTCACCGAGATAGGGGCCCGACTGTACCTCGATCAGGGTGAGCGGAATCATACCGGGATTTTCCAGGCGGTGGACGCAGCCGAGCGGCAGGTAGACGCTCTCGTTCTCGCGCAGCAGGATCCTCTCCTGGTCGCGCTCGACGATGGCGGTGCCGGCCACCACCACCCAATGCTCCGCGCGGTGGTAGTGCTTCTGCAGGCTGAGCTTGGCGCCGGGCCGCACGACGATGCGCTTCACCTGGAAGCGCGCGCCATGCGCGACACCTTCATAGCTGCCCCAGGGGCGGTAGACCCGGCGATGCTCCGTCGCTTCCTTGCGGCCCTCGGCCTTCAGCCGCGTTACGATCGCCTTCACGTCCTGTGCCTGGTCGCGGTGGCAGGCGAGCACCGCGTCGTCGGTGACGACCAGCACCACATCCTGCAAGCCGACCACCGCCGCCAGGATGCCTTCCGATCGGACGTAGCAGTTGCGGCTGCCGAGCACTGCGACAGGCCCGGCGGTTGCGTTGCCATCGGCATCCTTCGCCGCGATGTCCCACAGCGCGTCCCAGGACCCGACATCGGACCAGCCCGGATCGCAGGGCACGACCGCGGCCAGCGCCGTGCGTTCCATCACCGCATGGTCGATCGAGATCGAGGGCGCGCCCTCGAAAGCCGCGCCGAGGCGCACGAAGCCGAGGTCGCGGGCTGCCTCCGCCACGCCGGCGCGCGCCGCGGCGAGCACATCCGGCGCATGGGCGGCGAGTTCGGCCAGCAGCGTGCCCGCGGTGGCCACGAACATGCCGCTGTTCCAGAGATGCTGCCCGCCTTCGACCAGCCTGACGGCGGTCGCGGCATCCGGCTTCTCCAGGAAGCGCGCCACCGCCCGCGCGCCATCGGTGCCGGGCAGGTCGGCGCCGGCCTCGATATAGCCGTAGCCGGTCTCGGGCTTCGTCGGGCGGATGCCGAAGGTGGCGATACGCCCGGCCCGCGCGGCGGCCGCGGCGGGCATCAGCGCGGCCAGCAGCGCCGGGACATCGGCGATCGCGGCATCCGCCGCCATGATCCACAGCACGGCATCCGGGCGGTCCTCCCCCACCAGCACGGCGGCGGCGGCGATGGCGGCGGCGGAGTTGCGGGCGGCCGGCTCCAGCACGATCCGTGCTTCGTCGAGGCCGGCCTCACGCAATTGTTCCGCGACCAGGAAGCGGTGCGCTTCCCCGCAGACCACCATCGGCGGGGCGAAGCCCGGCCCGCTGGCGCGCGCGGCGGTTTCCTGCAGCATGGTGCGGCTGGAGGCGAGCGGCCAGAACTGCTTCGGATACCCCTCGCGCGACAGCGGCCAGAGACGGGTGCCGGTGCCGCCGGAGAGAATGACAGGCACGATCGGCGCGGCGGGCTGGGCAGACATGTGTTGGAGCACCTTCGCAGCGAGGGGTGTGGGTATGTCCCAGCACTGGGGAAAAACCAAGGCAGGGGGCGACCCTGCCCCAGGACGCGGCGCGAGGCTGGCGGAACGTGTTGCCCGCGCCGGCCGCCGCACGGTAACAATCGAGCCAAGACATCGGCAGGGCCGCGAAGGCCCGCCACATCAGGGAGGACGTTGTCATGACCAAGATCGAGTCGCGCGCGCCGGCACCGGGCTTTGCCCGCCGCACCGTGCTGGCGGGGGCCGCCGCGGCCCTGCTGGCGACGCCAGCGGTGCGCGCGCAGGGCCGCTTCCCCGACCGGCCGATCCGGCTGATCGTCCCCTGGGCCGCCGGCGGCACCACGGATATCCAGATGCGCGTCCTGGCCGAACAGGCATCCCGCCGGCTGGGCCAGCCGGTGGTGGTGGAGAACCGCGCCGGCGCGGGCGGCGTGCTCGGCCCGCAGCAGCTGCTGAACGAACGCCCCGACGGCCATGTGCTCTCGCAGATGCCGATCTCCGTCTTTCGCCATCCGCAGATGGCCAGCCGCGCGCTGTTCAACCCGCTTGAGGACTTCACCTGGGTCATCCACGCCACCGGCTACCTGTTCGGCATCGTGGTGCGCGCGGATGCGCCCTGGCAGACGCTGGCGCAGTTCCTGGACTTCGCGAAGGCCAATCCGGGCCGCGTGAATTACGGCACGCCGGGGGTGGGCACGTCGCTGCATATCACGATGGAGCAGATCGCGGGCCTGCGCGGCGGCATCGACTGGACCCATGTGCCCTTCCGCGGCTGGGCGGAAAATGCCCAGGCGCTGCTCGGCGGCCAGATCCAGGCCAGCGCCGACAGCTCCGGCTGGTCCGACCTGGTGCAATCCGGCCAGATGCGCCTGCTGGCGACCTGGGGCCCCGAGCGCGCCAAGCGCTTCCCCAATGTGCCGACGCTGCGCGAGAGCGGCATCGACATCGTCTCGATCTCGCCCTACGGGCTCGCCGGGCCGAAGGGGATGAACGCCGATGTGGTCCGCGTCCTGCACGACGCCTTTCGCGAGGCGCTGTTCGACCCCGCCCATATCGCGATCCTGGATCGCTTCGACATGCAGCCGATGTATCTCGGCTCTGACGACTACGCCGCCTTCGCCCGGCGCCAATTCGCCGAGGAAGGGGCAATGATCCGCCGGATGGGCCTTAGGATTTAGCAGCCCTCAGGCGCCGGGCGCGGCCTCTGGCCACTTGGCTCGCCGCACAGGCGGCGGGCCGTATTCGCGGCCTCGGCCCGCGGTGCGGACCGCTTATTTGGGTGCCCTCAGGCGCCGGGCCGCGGCGGGCCATCGGTATCCCGCAGCGCGCCGAAGAAGTCGCGCAGCAGCCCCGCCGCCTCCTGCTCCCGCACGCCGCCGACGACTTCGGGGGCGTGGTGGCAGGTGGGCTGGGCGTAGAAGCGCGGCCCGTGTTCCACCGCGCCGCCCTTCGGGTCATAGGCGCCGAACACCACGCGCCGGACGCGGAAGAAGCTGGCTGCGGCGGCGCACATCGCGCAAGGTTCCAGCGTGACCCAGAGCGTCGCCCCAGGCAGCAGCTTGTCGCCGGTGGCGGCGGCGGCGGCGCGGAGCGCCAGCACCTCGGCATGCGCGCTGGGGTCGCGCCTTGCTTCCACCTCATTGCCCGCGCGCGCCAGCACGGCGCCGGCCGCATCGGTCACCACGGCGCCCACCGGCACCTCTCCGCGGGCGGCGGCGGCGCGGGCTTCGGCGAAGGCGATCTCCAGCGGGGTCATATGAAGCGTATGAAGGCTGCGCCTTCATACCCCTCAAGCGCCGGGCGCGGCCTCCGGCCGCTTGGCTTCGCCGCATACGCGGCGGCGGCCATTCGGCCGCTCGCCCCTTCGGGGCGCAGGCCAGCACTTCCTGCGATGCACATCATGCCCCATGCTTGCCGCGACACGGGCCGAAGGTCTAGCAAGGCGCAATGCCCCTCCGCCCCATGATCGGCGTGACCCTGGATGCGGAACCGGCCGGCGGCTGGTCGAAGCTGCCCTGGTACGCCCTGCGCCAGAACTACTTCGCCGCCGTGATCGCGGCCGGCGGCCTGCCCGTCGCGCTGCCGCACCACCCGGACCTCGCGTCCGAGTATCTCAGCCGCCTCGACGGGCTGCTGGTGACCGGCGGCGCCTTCGATGTCGATCCGGCGCTCTGGGGCGGCGGGCCGCCGCATCCGAAGGTCACGCTGAAGCCCGGCCGGACGGATTTCGAACTGGCGGCGGTGCGGGCGGCGCTGTCCCGCGACATGCCCGTGCTCGGTATCTGCGGCGGGCAGCAATTGCTGGCCGTCGCCTTCGGCGGCACGCTGATCCAGCACATCCCCGACGAGGTCGCGGGCGCGCTGGCGCATGAACAGCCCAATCCGCGCACCGAACCGGGCCATGAGGTCGCGGTCGCCCCGGATACGCTGCTGGCGGCGATCGTGGGCGCGACGCGGCTGGCGGTGAACAGCGCGCACCATCAGGCGGTGGCGACGCCGGGCGATGGCGCCGTGGTCAATGCCCTGGCCCCGGATGGCGTGGTGGAAGGCCTGGAGCATCCCGGCTACCGCTTCGCGCTCGGCGTGCAATGGCATCCGGAATATGCGGTGGACCCGCGCGATCCGGCGATCTTCGACGCCTTCGTCAGGGCGGCCGCGGCATGAGCGACGAACAGGACGACGACGCTGCAGGCGACGCGACAGAAGACGCCGCGCGCGGCGAGCGGATCGCGCCGGAGGCGCGTGGGGAAAGGATCGCGAAGTATCTCGCCCGCGCCGGCATCGCCTCCCGCCGCGACGCGGAGAAGCTGATCGCCGATGGCAAGGTCAAGCTGAACGGCAAGCTGGTGGACACGCCCGCCACCTTCGTCAGCCCCGGCGACCGCATCAGCGTGGAGGGCAAGCCGGTCGCGGCACCCGAGCGCACGCGGCTGTTCCGCTACCACAAGCCCGAAGGGCTGGTGACCACCCATCGCGACCCCCAGGGCCGCCCCACGGTGTTCGAGAAGCTGCCGCCCGGCCTGCCGCGCGTGGTTTCCATCGGGCGGCTCGACCTGACCTCCGAAGGGCTGCTGCTGCTGACCAATGACGGCGCGCTGGCCCGGCGGCTGGAACTGCCCACCAATGCCTGGCTCCGGCGTTACCGCGTGCGCGTCTTCGGCGCGGTGGATGAACGGCAGCTGGCCTATCTGGCGCGCGGCATCACCATCGACGGCGTCGCCTATGGCCCGATCGAGGCCGGGCTCGACAGCCGCCAGGGCGCCAATGCCTGGCTGACGGTGAGCCTGAAGGAAGGCAAGAACCGCGAGATCCGACGCGTTATGGCGCATCTCGGCCTGCAGGTGACGCGGCTGATCCGCGTGGCCTACGGCCCCTTCCAGCTCGGCGCCCTGCCCAAGGCGGGGGTCGAGGAGGTGCATCCGCGCATCCTGCGCGAACAGCTCGGCATCGGGGAAAAGCCGCAGCGCCAGCGCGCCCGCGACATCGCCGCCGCCGCCGCCGCCGCTTCCGCCGCGGCGGAAGCGCCGCCCGAGCCGCCGAAGCCCACGCAAAAGCCCTCTGGGCCCGTGCGCGGGCGGACCATCCCGCGCGCCCGCAACGCCGAACCCCGCAGGCCGGGCCGTGCTGCGAATCGTCGCCGGCCGCCATCGCGGCCGTAGGCTGCTCGCGCCCCCCGGCGAGACGACGCGCCCGACGGCGGAGCGCGTGCGCCAGGCGCTGTTCGACATGCTGTGGCACGCGCCCTGGGCGGGGCGCGAAAGCCTGGACGGCGCCCGCGTGCTGGACGCCTTCGCCGGCACCGGCGCGCTGGGGCTGGAGGCGCTGTCGCGCGGCGCGGCGCAGGCCACCTTCATCGAGCCCGATCGCGCGGCGCTCGCCGCGCTGCGGCGGAACATCACGACGCTGGGGGAGGAGGAGCGCACACGGGTGATCCCAGGCGACGCCACCCGCCCGCCCGCTGCGTCCGCGCCGTGTTCGCTGCTGCTGCTCGACCCGCCCTATGGGAAGGATCTGGTGCCGCGCGCGCTGGCGGCGCTCCAGGCCGGCGGCTGGATCGCGCCGGGCGCGCTGGTGGTGGCCGAGGTCGCGAAGGCCGATCCGCTGGACGCACCGGGCTTCGAGGCCCTGGCGGAACGCGCGCATGGCGCGGCGCGCGTGGTGTTCCTGAGGGCGGTCACTCCCCCAGCCTGACGCCGAGCTTCGCGTAGAGATCCACCAGGCGCTTGCCATAGGCATCGGGGCTGAACAGCGCCGCCTGCTTCGGCCCGCGCCCGGACAGCGTCGCGCGCAGTGCCGCATCGCTGTCCAGCGCCTGGATCGCCTCGGCCATCGCGCGCGTATCGTAGGGATCGACCAGCAGCGCCGCATCGCCCGCCACTTCCGGCAGGGAGGAGGTGTTGGAGGTCATGACCGGCGTGCCAAGCTGCAACGCCTCGAGCACCGGCAGGCCGAAGCCCTCATAGAGCGAGGGGAACAGCAGCGCCCGCGCGCCACGGATCAGGCCCAGCAGCAGGCTGAAGGGAACGTAGTCGATCAGGATCACACGGTCGCGCAGCCGGCGCGTCAGCCCCTGCACGCCTTCCGTCGGGCCGCGCGGGATGAAGTCCCGCCGGTCATCCTCGTAGAGCAGCCCGAGTTCCTGGTGCGAGTTCCAGGCATGCTTGCCGCAGATCACCAGCGGATGTTGCGAGCCCGAGCCCAGATAGGCCTCGATCAGGCGGCCGATGTTCTTCTTCGGCTCGATCGCGCCGAAGAACAGGAAATACTGCTGCCATTCGAGCCCGAAGCCGCCCTGCAATTCGCCCCGCACCAGGGCTTCCGGCTTGGCCGCGACGCGGTCCGGCATCTCCACGGCCTGGTAGGTGTTCGTCACCTTCTCGGGTGCGACATCGAGCAGGTTGATGATGTCGCGCCGCGACGCCTCGCTGACTGTCACGATATGCGCCGCACGTTCGGCGATGGCGCGCACCAGCTTCAGGTAGCGCCGCTTCTTGTCGAGCGTGGTGTAGGGCAGGCGCAACGGCACGAGGTCGTGGATGGTGTAGATGTTCTCCACGCCCGGGACCTCGAGCGGCAGCGGGTAGGTCCAATGCATCAGCCTTGGATGGCCGGGCAGCTTCACCTTGCCGAAGCGCTTGGCGGAGCCGAAGCCGAGCGAGGCGGCGGCGAACATCCCCGGCACGTTCCAGAGCCGGTCGAAGGACGGCAGGCGTCCGCCCAGCGCGGCGATCTCCACCTTGCCGCTGACCGGCACCTCCGTAGCCTCGATCCCGCTCCGCATCTTCCAGACGCTGCGCCAGTCGGAGATCGGGCGCTTCCACCAGGGCTCCGTGCTGCGCGGGTCGAAGAAGGTCACTTCCCGCAGCAGCGGATCGGTGCCGGATGAAGAACGCTGGCCGTAGAGGACGCCAACCTCCGCGCCGAGCGTGCGCAACTGCTTCGAGAGGCTGCGCGAATAGGTCGCGACCCCGGTCCCGCGCTCCAGCGCGAGATTATAGCCATCGATCGCGATGAGCGGCCTGTCCACGTCTATCCTCCGCCATGGCCGGATGAGGCCGTCAGGGGAACCCTTAGAGACCGTTTGAGAACACCGGACGGGTCGGTTCCGCGGGTTTTTTCCGCCCCTGCGGCGTCAGCGGACTTGCCGATGCAACCAGCATCGGCCGCATCCGCTTCCTGGCAGGGACGAAAAATCCCCTGCGGACCCTCAGCCGCCGGCAT
>CAMDWG010000022.1 GCA_945878375.1 Roseomonas mucosa
GCCAGCGTAGCAAAGGCCCGCACCCGCCGCTGAGCCGACAAGCGGCTCCAGGCCAAGCGCCGCCGTATCGCCTCCGCTCGCTCGTCACCCCTACAGCAGCCCAGTGCCGACCTCATGTGCGGCCGCCAAAGGGTTTCTGGAGGTGTCCAGTTTTAGCAAGCGCGCACCGCAGACACTCCAGGTCTTAGGCAACCATCAAAAAAGTAACCAGTCTCGCGCTGGCCATTCGGGTAAGTTAAAGTCCCTAGGCCATTTGGTAGGCCGCGCCTCCATTGTCCTGAATAAGTGATGCCGTTGGGCCATGTACGACGACCGAATCCCTCTGGTCGGCCATAGCGCCACTCGCCGACATGGACAATACCACTGGAAAAACGATAGGTTCCTACGCCTTCGCGTAAATTATCGACAAAGCCCCCGCGATATTCGCCGTCATCGAGCTGCTGAGTTCTCTCAGTTAGGGGAAGTTCTAGATCCACCTGATAGCCTAGGAGGCTACTCTGAATACGCCGCAGTTGTCGCAGTGTGACGAGGTCAAGGGTTCCATGATCGGATATCCAAACGCTCCTTTGAAACTGCTGGATCGCTGCGCGTGTGTTCGGTCCCGCAACGCCGTCCACCTGAAGTTGCTGACCGGTGGCGGCCGCAAGAGCCGTTTGTATACGCCTCCAGTCTGCATTGGTTAGGCGGAGTTCAGCTTCAAACCGGTTGGTGACCCCCAATTGATCTGCTGGCGGAGGAGTTTGGACCGGCGGGAGGCCGCCGCGACCAGTTGGGGGCGGTGGGGACCAAGTCGCTGGAGGCGGAGGCGGACTGGACGAGCCTCTGTCCAAATTGGCGATAAACATCAGGCCGATAGTCACCGCTCCGATTATGCCGATAGCTTTCAGCCACCCTCCGTTGCTGGGCGCACCCCCTGTAGGCGTCGTGACGGTCTGCCCAGCAGCACTCGCGTCCCAGGGTGAGCGGCTTGGGGAGTGCAGCTTAGAGCTGGCGGCCGCTAAGTTTGCGTTCGCTTTATCGCGCGCACACCTAGAACAGGGCAGGCCCTCAAAGCGGATATGCGTGGGATCATCCGGGAAGGCAGCACAGCGAGACAAAGACTTCGATTCAAGGATTGCGCCTAACGCATCTCGCCATTCGCTCAGTGCCGGGCGCGCTTTTGGAGTGGTAAGGGCACGGTCGAGGAGAAGCCTTAGCTGGACTGGCCAACTCGCGTGCACACTGGCTTGCACCGGGAGCGCCTTCGCATGAGGCGATAATCCATACGCGTAAAGGCCATGCTTAGCCTTGTCGTCGTTTGTGTCCGCCCCATCCGGCGCGTCACTGGTCAGTCGGCACTGATAGGGGTGCACGCCAAAATTCAGAACCTGAAATGCTATGACGGCGAAGGCATATTGATCTTGCTCATGCCAGAGTGCGCCAACGTCAAGGCCAGCCGAGTAAGCTTCGGGGGCGATGTAGCTCGCTGAGACATGGGTTGGCTTGTAAAATTTTCCTCCTGCGTCTCTGACACCGAAGCTGTCCGTATCCAGCAAGACTACGGATAGGTTGTTCCGTACGATTACATTGCTGGGCTTGAGATCGACGACTGCGGTACCGCTTAAGTGAAGATCGGCAAGGATCCCCGCAAGATTCTTGAGCAGCAGCAACCGGCTGGATAGCGTGTCTTTGAACTTCGGAAGCTTTGCAATGAGCAGCCGCTCGACCCACCAATCAAGAGAGATGTCCCCCTCGTCGCCGACAAATGGCAAAACTATTCCGCGCGGTGCACCGGCAGCTTCAATCTTGGCGAGTGGCCAAGCAATTCCGCTCCCCGTGCTGCTCAACGCCTGTGCGCTGTAGCGGTCTACGAGGTGGGATATACGCGCCCAGTCTGCTTGCTGCGGCTGCCGGTACAGCTTGAATGCATATGACCTGCCAGCCTGATCAGCGTACTTGTAGACCTCCGCCAATCCCCCGACACCGACCCGCTTTAGGGCAGAGCGATTGACTGTCGCGTTCACTGAAGAGGTCGGCAGCCGAAAATCGAGGACATCGGCTCCTGCGTCAGCCGGTGCCTCATCCATCCGGCCGCTCAGACGCTGTTGGTGCTGTAGCCGGGCTTTGCTCTGGTGCTGCGGCAGGTACTGGTTGAGGTGACGGTGCAGGAACGGGCGTCGCTGACGAGCGCAACATAACGCCTACTGCCAAGGCAAGCCCGGCAGTGACGACTAGAGCGCAACCGGCAAGTAGAAGCTGCCAGCGGGGCATTGGCCATCGGTGGGCTATATTCTGCTGGCCGGCCCGTTCTTTAAGAAGCCCGTGCGTGAACGGTACTGGTTGTCCGAGAAACTGGGCCGGCGGCATGATTGTTTGGCCGCTTGGGGCAGAGCCTGCGGTCTGCGACACAGAGGGGCCACTTGTAGGCGTGATGCGCAGCGTGCCCCGCGCAAGCTGAGTAGCAACCTCAGGTCGATAAATGATGATGCAGCCCTTATCGTCGGAGCTTATCCGGGCAGAATGCTCAGAGGCCAGAAATTGCTCCAGCCCTACTGCCGGTGCTTGTTGCCCAACGAGTGCGCTTTTCAGCATGACCAAGACTTGCTCTGGCAGCAGATTATTGCCCCTGTAAAGGATGTCCTGAGCACCGTCCGTTGCGAGAAGGATGAGCGTGGGAGGCGAGGAGATGGGGGTTAAACGTATGTTGCGGATCCATTCAGGCTCCGTGAAATAGAAGGTTTGGTTTGCGTACTCGCCGTTTTGCGGCTCTGATTGGACTGCAACTGTAAGTTCAGAATCGTCGCTGTGCTTCGCAGTCAGCGCGGATGCAATGCCGTCCCCAAGGTGCAGCATGAACCCACCGCGATCAGACACCATCGCTGCGACGATTGTAGCTGCATATTCACGTAGGTCAGGGCCGTAGGCAGCGCGCATATCTTCGCGCAGCGCCGCAACGAGGGTCACGGCTTGATCGACAACCCACTCGCCCGGCCCTTCGCGTCCGAGCCGATCTGCTAAACTCAGAAGCGCCTTTGCAAGGAAATGCGCTGCGTGTTCAGCGCCTGAGGCTGCGTTTCGTGCACTGCCGCAACCGTCACACACAACGGCGGCAACCCAACGGCCGTCCTGGCTGGTCAGGATCTGGAGCGCGTCTTCACATTCGGCACCACGCGCCAAATGACTTGGACCAATGACAGCATTCCCTATGGCTCGCAGAGACATTGCCGACCTCAAGTTACAGCCTGACCGACGCCCAGGGATCGGTAGGAGGGAGATCCACCCTGGCTCCAGGCACACTTCTCGCGATCTGGCCCAGGCTGGCACTCAGCCAGACGAAGAATTCATGAAAGCGGACTGCATCCATCGCGATAGGTGGGCGGGCTGCCAACTCCGAGAGTTTGTTCAAGTCTGCCCGCCCTACAGCGATGGGGAACACCTCGACTTTCCCGGTAGCTTCGGCCTTTCGAACGGCCTCGCAAGTTGCTTCCCACGTGGCACTGCTGTCGGTTGGCTCGCCGTCCGTGAACACCATGAGCCAGGGGCGAGTGTAGGAAATGCCCTGCTCTTTCAGGAACGCCTTCTGCGCTTCGATTGCCTGTAACGCGACGGACACGGCTTCACCGAGAGGGGTGTTACCCGCAGCGCTCATTTCGAATGGCCCAAAGGACGCGGCGTCGGTCCAGTCCATAAAGACCCTTGGCGGCCCCAGGGGGCCGCCAACATTCACCGCTGCCACTTGAACGCGCGAAAGGGCGATCGGGTCTTCGTGCAACGACGCAGCGAATGTCTTGATGCCCTCGTTGAGCAACTGCATCCGGCTTTGCCCACCGTTTCCGCCCACCTCGACTGTCGTCATGGAGGTGGAGGCGTCGAGCACCAGTATGCACGGCGTGCGCTGCGTGGGGTTGGTCAGGTCGATCTGCATGGAGCGTTTACCTGTGAGTCCGGGAGGGCCAGCGATGGCTTTGTTTAAGGGGTGGGGTTCTCCGGAAGCTTACGAGAACGGGAAAGCCCGGAAAAGGTTACCCGAATGTTATACCCACTGCGATGGCGCCAGTACGATTTTTTGGCAGAATGTTGCATATTCGATACGGCTGAGTGTTGAGGCTCTGTCAGCGTGCAGCCCCCCCCCCCACTCGACTCGACAGGCTGCGCAACCGTGAGGGCCTAGGCGGAAACATAGGCATGCTCCTCAGTCGAGGCCCATCGAGCGCGTTGAAATCATTACCGGCTGCGAACGCCGCCGACGCTACACTGCCGAGGAAAAGGTCCGGCTGGTCGAGCAGACCATGCAGCCCGGCATGACGGTCTCCCCCGTCGCCCGGCTCCACGGCGTCTCCCCCAGCCTGCTGTTCCAGTGGAGGCGGCGCATGGCCGAGGGTGGGCACGAGGCGGTCACCGCCGCAGAGACCATCGACTTCGCCGCGGCGCTGAACTTGGTTCCATGCTTCACGCCGGTCCGCAGCCCCGAAAGCAACGGTGTCTGCGAGGCTTTCGTCAAAACCCTGAAGCGCGACTATGCCCGCGTGAACCCCAGGCCAGACACCATTTCCGTCCTCCAGCAGCTCCCCGCTTGGTTCGAGGACTACAACACCGCCCATCCCCACTCCGGCTTGCGCATGCGCTCGCCGCGTGAGTTCATCGCCCAACAGTCAGCCAACCAAGCCGCATGTCCGGTTTGATGGGGGCAACTCCAGGGTGGTCGCGGTGTGCTGGGCCGGGATGGTCGAGGTGGGCCGCGCCATGGTGGCGGAGGGCTTGGCGCTGGCGGACAGGCGCTTTGGGCGCGCTTATGTCCCGGTCGAGGAGGCTGCCAGGTTAGCCGCACGGGGCATCTGGGCTGATGAGTTCGAAGCGCCCTGGGAATGGCGCCGCGCTCGACGCCGTGGGTAACCCGCCCTCGGATGGAACGCGATCCCCGGCCGTTATCTCATGAAAATGCCGCTACACCGCTACATCACGGGTCAGGGGCGAGGATCGATGGGCGTGCGTCCAGGCCGCCAACCTGTAGCGTTGTAGCGGCAAATTTCCGGATAGAGGGGGGAGATGCGAAAGGGAGCAGGGGGGCCACCCTATAAGGATAGCTTCCCCTGCCTGCGGTAATGTTGGTTTAGAAGTTAGGCAGCGGCATCCGGTCCCTCCTGGTCAGTCTCCGGCGGCAGGTAGCGGAGCCATGCGTCAGCGAATGCATCGCGCTCGTATCCCTTCACCACCTCCTGGCCGTTTCGCATGTTGATCGGACTAATGCCGAAGGGCGCCAGGAGATGCGCCAGCTGCGGCTTGCTAATCACCGTGCCTCCCCGGAACTCCGCCCAGGGGCGGTGCTCCAGCTTGGCCAGTGCAGTGCAGATGGCTCCGCTGGACAGCTTGGTGGCGCCCGTCTCGCGGAAGATGGCGCGGATATCACCCAGCGCCATGGCCGTCTGGCTCGCCTCTTCGGCAGTCTTGAAGACTTCCAGCAGCGCCAAGCGTGCACGCTCCGGCCATTCACCCCCTGCGTAGTTCGCCAAAGCGGCCAGCGGGGTCGAGATGTCGGCCTGCCGATCCCCGAGGGCGTCCGGCATGAACGGATCGAGGTACTCGGAGAGATCAACCTCCACCGCCCATGCCACGATAGCCTCGCTGACCTGCCCGATGGTCTCCCGATGCGGGCGGATCCGCTCGACAGTTTCCACGTCGGTCTTGCGCCGCAGCCTAATGACAACGGCGCGATCCATGACGGTTTCCGGCAGATCACCAATGGAAGCGATGGCAACCGGACAGAACGTCTTGAAGCCCTTCGACGCATAGTCATCGCCAGTCTTCGTGCAGCGGAGCGACTGGCCCGAAGCTGCGAAGCCAGAGTTGAGCACGTTACGAAGGCCGGGCTGGGTCGACATAAACGAGTCCGCCTCGTCCACAAGGAGCGTGATGGACTCCTCGCTATCAACTTTGCGGAAGATCGCCGCCTCGGATGCGGAATCGGTCTTCAGCGGGTTGCAGCACAGCAGTTCGAGCAGTTCGAGCAGAGTGCTTTTTCCGCACCGCTTCTCCGGCGAGATTACCGCAAGGCGCGGTGTATGCCGGAACAGCCGGTAGACGTAGGTATGCAGGATCCACAGTGCGATCACGTCTGCCTGGGCGTCCGTGATGACCATGTGACGCTTCAACCTAGCACTAAGCCGATTCAGAAGTTCGGCAGCATCAAGGGCCTGCTGGCCCGAAGGATTGTAATTCATTCCCAATTTCCAATGGTGCCACAGAGCACGGCTGCGCGGCTAACCCCCGAGCATGATGTGGCATGTCTATACGAAAGGTTTGGCTATCAGCCGGCGACCGCATTGCGGCGGAAGGGCTGATTCATGGATTGTCGAATGGTTCGGTTTGGCGCCTCCAACGTGGGTGATAGGTCCACGATGAGGCCGCCAGAATCACGCCGCTATAATCGCCAACATGCCGCCGCGGCGGGATTCAGCGAGGCTTACGAGGCCCGGATTTCCGCCAGTTTTCGGGTGCATGCTTCTTGCGAATCTTGCGGATCTCGCTGCGCGGAACATCGTCGATGAAGGCGGCTCTAGCGTCGTTCCAGTCCTGCTCTTCAGTAGGACCACGTTGATCACGAGGCCATGTTTTGACCCGCAAGAGATACCATCCGCTGAGAGCGACCAAATTGTATCGGTGCTGCGTGGGTGGAGCAGTCTCGGCTGGAACCGCAGCGGCACTAGGGATAGACCCAGGTTGAAAGGCGGTGGTGGATGCGGGCCACATTCGCAGAATGTCGTCTGATAAGATGAGGAGGCCGGACCAAAGCGGCTGCGAGGTCCGACGGCGTCCATCGACTTCAGTTGAGGGTACGATACCCATCTCAGTGATAGTGACAGGTCCGGCGCATACATCGGCGGGAATACGCTCACGCGGCTCAGTGACCGGCTCCAACTCGCCTAGCTGCGATCCATAACCCCTCCAGCCGTATGCGGACGGCTCACCTGACGCGATAGCCAAGCGAAGCGTTTCCGCTGCTTGCTTGAGTCGATCATGTTGCGCCCTGGCGTCTTGCAGGTGTTCCGATAGGTGATTGATCAGTCGTGTCGTGAGGTCGTCGATGGAGGCAGTCGGCGGATCGGCAGGGCCATCATCCCCGCGAAGGCTAAGGGTGGCAGCAACAGTGCGGACCCGCTCTTCGAAATCAGGACCGTACCGCATGGTGCGAAACAGCGACCCGGGCGGCTCGGCCATCATCTGCCGGAGGTGCTCAAGGGCTTCGTCAGGGGTCTGAGTGAACCAGTTCGAAGCGCCGAAGTAGAGGGCGATATCCCAGTCGGGTGCCAGGGAGCGAAAGGCGATCCAGCTGAGGGCTTGGTCGACGGAAAGCCAGCCTGCTGGCGTGTCCGCTTCTGCGCGCTTGGGCGCCTGCGCCTTCCCACTTTTCACAGCGATCAGCCCCGCTCCATTCCTGCCCTGGTAGTCTGGTGGTGGGATGCCGCGTTGAGCAAGTCGCTCCAAGTGGCCATGAGGGCGACCTGTTCGGGCCACCGCTGGGCGTGCCGGTAGACGCCGAGGAAGCCGCCCCGCGTTGCGGACTCCCCGTGGTGCAGGGTGTGCGTCAGGCAGAAGTTTTTGGCACAATCGTAATGATATTGCCCACGACGTCTGCGGCGCGGGCAGCGGCCTCCGGACCGGGCTTCGCATAGCGGCGCGTCGTGACAGCGGAAGCGTGGCCCAGGAGGCGCCCTACGGCGTCCAATCCGATGCCAGCGTCCACGGCCAGCTGTGCCGTCGTGTGCCGCGCGTCATGCAAGCGACGGTGGTGCAGCCCGGCCTCCTTCAGCCGCGCCGTCCAGAAATCCCTTAGTGCAGTCTCAGACAGATGGCCACGCAGCAGGCGCGCGACCTCCTCCCGATCCACGGTTCCGGCGACGATGTCGCGCCGCTGGTCCGATGTGCTGGGGAAGACGTACGGGCAGCCCACGCGCTGGTGGGGCTTCATGGTGGAAAGGATCGCCGCGACGGCTTCGGTTATCGGCAGCGTCTTCCGGCCCGTGCTGCGCTGGGTCTTGTGCCGCCGGATCAGCAACTCGCTAGCCTCGGTGTTCACATCCTCCCAGCGTAGCCGCAGAACCTCATGAAGGCGGGCGCCGGTCGCGAAGAGCATCCGCAGCGCTCCAGCCTGGATCGGCTTGGCGTCAGCATGACGGTCGACCGCCGCCATGAGGGCAGGGAAGTCCGCGCGCCGCACCGGGTCGTGCCGCTCGATCACCGCGAACTGGCCTAGGTTTTCGGTCGGGTTGGCCGGGATTTTTCCCATTTCCATGGCCCAGGTGGCGAAGCTGGAGGCGATCCGCAGGACGGTGTTGCGCGTGCCTTCGGACAGAGGCTCGCCTGTCTTCACGCTGGTGGCGGAACGGGTCCAGCGCAGGACGGTGGCCTTCGTCCAGGCCGATGCCTTCAGCGTCCCGAAGGCTGGCTTGAGGTAGGCGCCGACCTTGTTGGCGTAGCCGGCCAGCGTCTCCGGTGACATGGCACCTTCGCCGCGCCTTGCGCCGCGACGTACGATCACCAGCGTTGGCGTGGCGGCCTGCTGCTCGTCCTCCTTGGCGCCCAACTCGACCCGCTTCCTGAGATGCACGAGCCACTGGTCGAGCAACTCGGCGATGGTCTGTTCTGCCCGTGCCTCGCGCTTTAGCTCCACGGGGTTCTCACCGTTCCTGACGGCGGAGGCATGGCCTTCGGCAGCCTTTCGCGCAGCCTGTGCCGATGTGGACGCGAAGGTGCCAAGCCCGGCCCTATGCGTCTGGCCGCTGGCGCGGTCCCGGTACTTGTAGACCCAGCTCTTGCCATCCTTCGCACCACTCTTGGCTGTTGGCTTGAGCTTGAGACCGAAGCCCACGCAGTTCTGGTCCCAGAGGAACACATCGGCGGGACGGTCGCCGGGATGGGAAGCGGCAAGGGCCACTGCGTCGGACAGCCTGGCGCCACGCCTGATGCGGCCGGTGGTGTTCTCGGTGGTCATGGTGCGGCTCTGCTCCGCTGGTTTCGGGGGAGCTGGCGGTCACCACCGCTCCGACTTCAGAGAAATGGGGTAACCAAGCTGGGTAACCAAGGGGGTAACCAAGTGCTAGCCGTTTGCTGGGGTGATAGTGGTTTGCCGCCAAAGTCACAAAATTAAATAAATCAATGGGTTGGAATCTTGCTGCATACCTCACGGATTGGGGCGGCGTAGCTCAGCTGGTTAGAGCACGGCACTCATAATGCCGGGGTCAGCGGTTCAAGTCCGCTCGCCGCTACCAAATTTTCCCTTCATCGTCAGGCTCTTCCGTCAAGTTGCGGCAGTCGTTCGCGGGGCACTTCGTCGCGCCGGACCGGAGATCCACCGGACAGCCTGCCCACAGCCCAACCGGGGCCGCTACGCGGTCTCGCCATCCGCGGCCGCGCGCGGTCCTTTCGCATCACCCGCCTTGGCTTCCGTCACCAGCCAGTCGCGGAAGGCCGCGATGGCGGGCGGGGTGCGGCCGGGCGGCAGCAGCAGCCAATAGGCCTCCCCGGTCTCCATCACCCGCCCGGGCAGCGGCGCCAGGCGCCCGCTGCGCAGATCCTCGGCCACGAAGTCCGGTGGGCAGATCACAGCGCCAAGACCTTCCAGCGCCGCCTGAATGGCCAGGGAGGTGCTCTCGAACAGCAGGGGCGGCGCGGCTGGCGACGGGCGGCGCCCCGCGGCATCCCATAGGCCCCAGTCGCGTGGCCGCACCCGGCTGCCCAGCCGCGTCAGGCCCCCGGGGCCCGCGCGATGCAGCGCGGCGGGGCTGCCGAAGGCGGCCAGCGTCACGCGTTGCAATTGCGCCGCCCCTGGGGCCGGTGCCGTCCCCGCCGACCGGATCGCCGCATCCAGCCCTTCGCGCGCGAAATCGACCACCGGCGCGGTGGAGGTAACCAGCTCGATCTCGATCCCCGGATGCTGCGCGCGGAAGCGCGGCAGGCGCGGGATCAGCCAGCGCAGCGCCCAGGTGGTATAGGCCCGCACGCGCAGCGGCCCCTGCGCGCCGGCGCCGAGTTCCGCCGTCGCGGATCGCAGCATATCGAGCGCGCTGCGCACCGCCTCGGCATAGCGCGCCCCGGCTTCGGTCAGCACCACGGCATTGGCGCCGCGCCGCAGCAGCGCGGTGCCGAGCGTCGCCTCCAGCTCACGCAGGCGGCGGCTGACGGCGGGCTGGGTGACGTTCAGCCGCGCCGCGGCGGCGGTCAGGCTGCCGGTCTCCGCGACCAGCGCGAAGGCATGCAGCGCGGCGAGCGGAGGCAGGGTGTCGCGCATCCGGCCAGCATAACCCCGTCTTGGGGTGGAGCAACAATTTCTCTCTGGCCCCCCGGCGCTGCCGGGCGCAGACAGGACGCACAACAAGAATGGCCGTGGCGATCCGCCCGGCACGGAGGAACCGCCCATGCGCCGCCGCACGCTGCTTGCGCTGCCCCCCCTGCTCGCGATGCCGGGCCTGGCCCGCGCGCAATCCGACTTCCCGTCTCGCCCGCTCCGCCTGGTGATCCCCTTCACCGCCGGCGGCAGCAACGACATCGTCGGTCGCATGCTGGCCGAGGCGATGGCCGCGCGGCTCGGCCAGTCGATCGTGGTGGAGAATCGCGGCGGCGCGGGCGGCGTCATCGGCAATGATCTGGTCGCCAAGGCGGCGCCGGATGGGCACACCGTGCTGCTGGCCGGCAGCGGCAGCTTCCTGATCTCCTCCCTCGTCCAGCCGCGCCTGCCCTATGATCCGGTGCGGGATTTCGCGCCCGTCGGCTATATCGGCGCCGCGCCCAATGTCATCTGCGTCAACCCGCGCGTCGCCGCCCGCAACCTCGATGAGCTGCGCGCGGTCGCCCGCGCGTCGCAGACCCCGCTACGCTTCGGCTCGCCGGGCGTCGGCACCACCGGACATGCGCTGGGCGCGATGATCGGCGTGGTGCTGGGCGCAGAGCTGGAGGCCGTGCATTACCGCGGGACCGGCCCGGCGCTGAGCGATGTGCTGGCCGGGCGGCTCGAGATCATCACCAACGCCTCCGCGCCCTTGCAGCCGCATATCGCGGCCGGCACGCTGCGCGCGCTCGCCATCGCGGGCAAAAGCCGCAGCGCCGCGCTGCCGAATCTCAGCACCAGCGTCGAACAGGGCTTCCCGGAGCTGGACAGCGCCACCTGGTACGCGCTGCTCGCCACCGGCGGGACGCCGCCGGATCGCATCGCGGTGCTGCACCGCACGCTGAACGCGGTGCTGGCGGATGCCGATATCCGCCGCCGCCTGATCGAGAATGGCGTGGACGAGATCGCGCCGAGCCCCACCCCAGCCCACCTCGCCGAGCTGATGGTGGAGGAACGCACGCGCTGGCAGCGCGTGGTCCAGCGTGCCGGCCTGCGTATCGAATAGACCCGATCGTTCCTGGAAAGACTGCACATGACCGAGCGCACCGCCATCGCCTATGACGTGACCGATGGGGTGGCGACGCTGCGCCTCGACCGGCCGGAGCGGCGCAACGCCATCGACGATGCGATGCGCGGGGAGATGATCGCGGCGCTGGAGAACGCCGCCTCCGACCCCGCCGTGCGCGCCCTCGTCGTCACCGGCACTGGCAGCGCCTTCTGCGCCGGCGGCGATGTGCGCGGCATGCGGAACCGCCTGGCCGCGCCGCAGGAAGACGTCGCCTTCAATGGCTGGCGCCGCCAGCAGCGCACGCATCGCGCGGTCGCGCTGCTGCACACCATGCCGAAGCCGACCATCGCGGCGGTGAATGGGGCTGCCACCGGGCTCGGCTGCGATGTCGCGCTGTCCTGCGACTTCATCATGGCGGGTGAGAGCGCGCAGTTCACCATGAGCTTCATCGCCCGCGGCCTGATCCCCGATGGCGGCGGGATGTATTTCCTGCCGCGCCGCGTCGGGCTGGCGCGTGCGAAGGAACTCGTCTTCACCGGCCGCCGCGTCGGCGCGGCGGAAGCGCTTGCCATCGGCATGGCGGACCGCGTGGTGCCGGACGCCGACCTCACCGCGGCGGCGCAGGATTGGGCGCGCGCGCTGTCGGCCGGATCGCCGGCCGCGCTCGCGCTGGCGAAGTCGGTCATGGACCGTTCGCTGGAGATGTCCTTCGAACAGGTGCTGGCGGAAGGCGCGAAGGCGCAGGCGCTCTGCTACACGACGGCCGAGCATCGCGCCTCGGTCGAGGCCTTCCTGGCGCAGTCGAAGCCGCGATGAGCGGCCTGCATCGCCTGCTGCGGCCACAGAGCGTCGCGGTCATCGGCGCCTCGGCCGATCCCAGCAAGACCACGGGGCGGCCCATCGGCTACCTCCAGCGCCATGGCTTCGCGGGCGCGATCTGGCCGGTCAATCCGCGCGCGGCGGAGATCGGCGGGCTGCGCTGCTTCCCGGATGTCGCGAGCCTGCCCGGCGCGCCCGATGTCGCCATCGTCCTGGTCGGGCCGGAACGCGCCGAGGCTGCGGTGCGCGACCTCGCTGCACGCGGCTGCGCCGCCGCCATCGTGCTCGCGGGCGGTTATGCCGAAAGCGGGGAGGAAGGCGGCGCGCGGCAATCGGCGCTGCGCGATGCGGCGGGGGGGATGCGGCTGCTCGGGCCGAACACCATCGGCCTCGTCAACCTCGCCGACCGCATCGTGCTGTCGGCCTCCGGCGCGCTGGAGGTCGAGGACCTTGCGGCGGGCAGCATCTCCCTCGTCTCGCAATCGGGCGGGATTCTGGGCGCGGTGCTGTCGCGTGGGGCGGCGCAGGGGATCGGCTTCGCGCGGCTCGTCTCCACCGGCAACGAGGCCGACCTCGATGTCGCGGATTTCCTCGACCTGTTCGCCGAGGATGAGGCGACGCGTGTCATCGCGATCTATGTCGAGGGTCTGCGCCGGCCGGATGCGTTCCGCGCCGCCGCGCTGAAGGCAGCGGCGGCGGGCAAGCCCGTTGTCGCCTACAAGGTCGGGCGGTCGGAAGCCGGGGCGCGCGCCGCCATTTCCCACACCGGCGCGCTGGCTGGGGCGGATCGCCTCTATGACGCGCTGTTCCGCCAATTGGGCATCATCCGCGCCGAGCGCTTCGCCGACCTGCTGGATATCCCCGCCGCCCTCGCCTCTGGCCGCCGGCCACGCGGGCGGCGCGTGGCGGTGCTGACCTCGACCGGCGGGGCCGGCGCGCTGCTGGCCGACAATCTCGGCCTGGCGGGCTTCGACCTGCCGCCGCCGGATGCCGCGACCGCCGCGCGCATCGCGGCCCTGACGGGGGAGGCGGCGGTGGCCAATCCGCTGGACCTGACGCTCGCAGGGCTGAAACCGGAAGTGCTGGGCGGGTCCATCGCCGCGCTGCTGGAGAGCGAGAGCTATGATGCGCTCGCCGTCGTCGTCGGTTCCTCCGCGCTCGCGCAGCCGAGGCTTGCGGCGGATGCCATCGCGGCGGGCCAGGCCGCGAGCGACAAGCCGTTGCTGGCCTATCTCAGCCCGCATGCGCCGGCCATCGGCGCCGCCCTGCAGCGCCAGGGCATCCCGGCCGCCAGCGCGCCGGAGGCGATCGCCACCATGCTCGCGGCGCTGGCCGCGCCGCGCCTGGCCGCACAGCCCGCGCCCGCCGTCGCGCCCGCCGATGTCGCGTTGCCATCCGGCCCGCTGGATGAGGCGGAAAGCAAGGCGCTGTTCACGCGCTTCGGTATCCCGGCTGTCCGCGAACAGGCCTGCGCGACGCCGGCCGAGGCGGCGGCCGCCGCGCACGGGATCGGTGGCCGACTGGTGCTGAAGGCGCTGTCCCGTCACCTCGCCCACAAGAGCGATGTCGGCGGCGTGCGGCTTGGCCTGGCGGCGGAGGAGATCGAGGCGGCGGGACATGCGATGCTCGCTCGCGTCACCGCCGCCACCGGCCGCGCGCCCGAAGGTCTGCTGGTGCAGGAACAGCTGGCCGGCGGGGTCGAGATGATCCTCGGCCTGACGCGCGATCCGCTGCTGGGCACGGCGGTGCTGCTGGGCATGGGCGGCGTGGCGGCGGAGGTCTTCGGCGACACCGCGCTGCGCCTGCTGCCGCTGTCCGGCGCCGAGGCGGAGGCGATGGTGGCGGAGTTGCGCGGCGCGGTGCTGCTGCACGGCCATCGCGGTGGCCCCGCGATGGATGTCCCGGCGCTGGTCCAGGCGCTGCTGGATTTCGCCGCGATGGGCGAGGCGCTGGGCGCGCGGCTGGTGACGGCCGAGGTCAATCCGCTGTTCGTCCTGCCGCAGGGCCAGGGCGTGCGCGCGGCGGATGCGCTGGCGGTCCTGACCTAGGGTCCAAACCCAATCATCCACCGGGCGCCCTGCAAATGATTGGGTGTGGACCCTAGAGTCGCTCGCGCTTCTCCAGCGTCACCAGCGCGACCCCCGTGAAGATCAGCGCCGCGGCCGGGATGGTCAGCCATCCCGGGACCTCCGCGAACAGCAGGAAGCCCCAGAGCAAGCCTGTCAGCGTGACCACGTAGGAGATCTGGCTGGTGAAGACCCCGCCCGCGCGGACCAGCAGCCGAAAATAGAGCAGATAGGCCAGCGCGGTCAGCACGCCCTGCGCCATCAGCAGGGCCCAGATCCAGCCCGCCCGCGGCAGGCTGAGATGGCCGAGCGGCCACGCCACCAGCGCCGCGCCCGCGGCCGCCAGCACAAGCGTCCCCGCCGCCTGCGCCAGCGGCGGCGTGCCGCGCACCGCGAATTTCACCGAGAACAAATTGGATGCGGCGTAGCAGACCGGCGACAGCACCATGATTGCCGCCCAAGGCAGCAGCGCGGGATCGGGCAGCGCCGCGCCTGGCGCCATCGCAAGCCCGACGCCGAGCATCCCCACCGCCGCGCCGCCCAGGCTGCGCAGCGTCGCGCGTTCGATCCGCGCCAGGGCGAAGAAGATCACCGTCAAAAGCGCCGTGAGCGGCACCAGCAGCGCGAACAGCCCGGCCGGCGCGCGCTGAAGGCCGGTGAAGGCAAAGAACTGCGCCAGCGACAGCCCCACGATGCCGCCGGTGGCGTATTGCAGCAGATGCGCGCGGTCCCAGGGCGGAGCTTCCCGCTTCGCCAGCGCGATCGCGTAGAGCGTCGCCGCCGCCGCCACCGCCGCCAGCGCCGTGATGCCGAGCGGCCGCATCCCCTGTTCCAGCGCCAGCTTCGCCATGGAGGGCGTGAGCGCCCAGATCGATCCGGCGCCAAGCAGCGCGGCGAGGTTGCTCAGCATTGGCGGCATGCGCGCAGAGGCCGCCATGCCCCGCGTGGTGTCAAGCTGTTGCCGCGCAGGCCTGCTCCGCGCCACATTCGGTGCGATGACGCGGCCCGGCACCGAGATCGTGAAGCTCCATGCGCCGCCCCGCGCGATCCCGGTGCGGTGGCGCGCCTCCGCGCGGGCCAAGCGCGTCTCGCTCCGCATCTGTCCGCGAGAGGCGGAGGTGGTGGTCACCCTGCCGCATCTCAGCGGCCGCCGCGCCGGCATCGCCCTGATCCGGGAGCATGCGGATTGGGTGATCGACAAGCTCTCCCGCCTGTCGCCACCGCTGGATTTCGCGCCCGGCGCTGCCTTGCCGCTGGGTGGCGTGGCGCATGTGATCCGGCATGAGCCGTATCGGCGCGGCGGTCCGTTCCTCGACGGCGCGGCGCTGGTGGTGACGGGGGCGCGGGCAGCCCTTCCCCGCCGCGTCGCGGATTTCCTGCGGGCGGAAGCGCAGCTTCGCATCGCGCGCCTCGCGCATCCCCATGCGGCGGCGCTCGGCGTGATGCCGCGGGCGATCCGGGTGAAGGATACGCGCAGCCGCTGGGGCAGTTGCGCGCCGGATGGCACGCTGGCCTTTTCCTGGCGGCTGGTGATGGCGCCGGAATGGGTCGCCGACTACGTGGTGGCGCATGAGGTCGCGCATATGCGCGAGTTGAATCACTCCCCGCGCTTCTGGGCGCTGCTGGATGGGCTGACCCCGCATCGGGAGGCTGCGGTGGCGTGGCTGCGCGCCGAAGGCCCCGCGCTGCTGCGCGTGGGGTAAGGGTTTCGACCCTGGGGCGCCCCGCTTCCTCACCCCGCCAGCGGGTGATGCGCCTCCACCAGCTGCCGCAGCCGTTCCTCCAGGACCTTGGTGTAGATCTGCGTCGTCGCGATATCGGCGTGGCCGAGCAGCATCTGCAGGCTGCGGAGGTCGGCGCCGCGCCCCAGAAGATGCGTCGCGAAGCTGTGGCGCAGCACATGCGGGCTGACGCGCTCGGGGTCGAGCCCGGCGGCGATGGCGGCATCCTTCAGCACCATCCCCACCGCCTGCCGCGTGACATGCCCGCCCGCGGCGCGGGAAGGGAACAGCCAGCGCGATGGCCCGCCCTTGCCGCGCGCCGCCGCTGGCCCCCGCGCCGCCAGCGCGGCTTCGCGCGCGCGGGAAGAAACCGGCACCAGTCTTTCCTTGTTTCCCTTGCCCAGCACGGCGACCAGCGGCGCATCTTCGCGCAGCGCGCTGACCTGCAGCGCGACCAGCTCGCTGACCCGGAGCCCGCTGACATACAACAGCTCCACCAGCGCCACCGCCGACGCACCGCGCCGGCCGCCCAGCGTCGCCGCGCCCGCGATCAGCGCCTCCACCTCCGCCTCCGCCAGCGCCTTGGGCAGGCTTGCGGGCAGGCGGGGGCTTTCGGTCAGCTCCGTGGGGTCATCTGTCCGCACGCCTTCGCGGGCCAGGAAGCGGAAGAATTGCCGCAGCGCCGAAAGCCGCCGTGCGGCGGTGCGCGCCGAAAGCCCAGCGGCCGAGAGCCCATGCAGATAGGACCGCACCAGATCCGGCCCCGCTTCCGCCGGGCCAAGGCCGCGGGCGCGGGCATGCACCGCGAAGTCGTCAAGGTCGCCGCGATAGGCCGCCAGCGTGTTGCGCGCCGCGCCACGCTCGGCGGCCAGCATCTCCAGGAAGGACTGCACATGGCGGTCCATGAGAAGCGACCGCCTCGGCGCCCTGGCTTCAGCCGCGCGGGCCGAATCGGTCGGCGGGGATCGCGCGCTCGACCGGCTGCGGCGTGACGGAGGGCGGGAAGGCGCCGATGGCGAACACCCCGGTCAGCAGGACAGCCAGCAGGATGGCGACCAGCAGCAGAACGGGGTTGCGGAACATCGGCGGGGCGGATCCTCGACAGGCCGGGGCTGTGCTAGCCTTCGCCGCCGTGACACGCAACACCGACATCGCGGCCGAAACCGAGCCGTCGCCGGGCCATCCGCCCGCCCTTGAACCCGCTGCGCCGGACGCGCTGGCGGCCCCTCTCGCCTGGGCGGGGCCGCCCGGCGGGCTGCGGTCTGTCGTGCTGGTGGGCATGCCGGGGGCGGGGAAATCCTCCATCGGCCGCCGCCTGGCCGCCCGGCTCGGCCTGCCCTTCAAGGACGCCGACACCGAGATCGAGGCCGCCGCCGGCCTGCCGATCACCGAGATCTTCGCCCGCTATGGCGAACCGTATTTCCGCGACGGCGAACGCCGCGTCATCTCCCGCCTGCTCGCTGGGCCGCCGCTGGTGCTGGCGACCGGCGGCGGGGCCTTCGCCGATGCCCGGACGCGGGAGGCGGTGAAGGATTCGGGCGCCGTCTCGCTCTGGCTGCGCGTGCCGCTGGCGACGTTGCTGCGCCGCGTGGCCGGGCGGGAGCACCGGCCGATGTTCGTCAACGCCGACCCGCGGGAGGTGCTGGAGCGCCTGATCGCGGCGCGCCACCCCTTGTTTGCCGAGGCCGATGTGACCGTGGACTGCACCGACGAACCCCCCGAGGTCACCACGCGCCGCGTGGCGGATGCCATCGCCGCCCACCAGCCGCCGCGCCGCCTGCCGGTGGGCCTGGGCGATCGCGGCTATGACGTGGTGGTGGGCCCTGGCCTGCTGGCGCGGGCCGGCGCGCTGATCGCGCCGCTGCTGCCGGCGCGGCGCTGCGTGGTGATCAGCGACCAGGATGTCGCGCTTCTGCACCTTCCGGCGCTGCGCGCGGGGCTGGCGGAAGCCGGCATCGCGGTGCTGGCCGAGCATCTGGTCCCCCCCGGCGAGCGCACGAAATGCTTCGCCGTGGTCCAGGCTGCCTGCGAGACCATCCTGAGCGCGGGTGGCGACCGGCGCACGGCGGTGATCGCGCTGGGCGGCGGCGTGGTGGGCGACTTGGCCGGCTTCGTCGCGGCCATCACCACCCGCGGCCTGCCCTTCGTGCAGGTGCCGACCACGCTGCTGGCGCAGGTGGACAGCTCGGTCGGCGGCAAGACGGGCATCAACCTCTCGCTCGGCAAGAACCTGGTCGGCGCCTTCCACCAGCCGCGCATCGTGCTGGCCGATACCGGCGTGCTCGGCACCCTGCCGCCGCGCGAATTGCGCGCGGGCTGGGCGGAAGTGGCCAAGCACGGGCTGATCGATGGCGAGACCTTCTGGAACTGGTGCGAGGCGAATGGCCCCCGCGCCGTGGCGGGGGAAGCCGATGCGCTCGCCCATGCCGTGCTGGAATCCTGCCGCCTGAAATCGGCCGTGGTCGCGGCGGATGAGCGTGAGGAAAGCGAGGAAGGCGGCCGCGCGCTGCTCAATCTCGGCCACACCTTCGGCCATGCGCTGGAAGCCGAGGGCGGCTATGGCGGGGAGATCCTGCACGGGGAAGCGGTGGCGGTGGGGCTCGGGCTCGCGGCCTCGCTCTCGGCGCGGCTCGGGCATTGTTCGCAGGAATGGCCGGGGCGGGTGATGGCGCATCTGCAGGCGGTCGGGCTGCCGGCGCGGATCGGGGACCTGCCGCGCGGCTTCTCGGCGCGGCAGCTGATCGGGCGGATGCGGAAGGACAAGAAGGCGCGCGACGGCGCCATGCGCTTCGTGCTGTTCCGCGGCCCCGGCGCCTGCTTCACCGCCGGCGATGTACCGGAAGCGGCGGTCGAGGCACTGTTGCGGGACGAGGGCTGCGGGGGCTGAGGGCGCCTAGCTAAGCTTGGCCGCCTCGGTGGGGGCGTGTTAGCGGTGCGCCATGCTGCTCTCCCCGCCCGCCGACCGCGAATTGCTCCACAACCGCGACATCGAATTGCGCGGCTATGCGCGCGCCGATGGGCTGTATGACATCGAAGCCCATCTGACGGACACCAAGACATACCCCTTCGAGAACCAGGATCGCGGCACCATCGCGCCCGGTGAGGCGCTGCACGGGATGTGGGTGCGGATGACGGTCGGCGAGGACATGGTGATCCAGGCCTGTGAGGCGGTGTCGGATTTCACGCCCTTCACCATCTGCCCCCGCGCCGCGCCGAATTTCGCCCGCCTTGCCGGCGTGTCCATCGGCCCCGGCTTCAACCGCGCGGTCAAGGAACGGGTGGGCGGCGTCGAAGGCTGCACCCATCTGCGGGAAGTGCTGGCGCAGATGGCGACGGTGGCCTTCCAGACCATCGGTCCGATGCGCTGGCGCAAGGCGCGACTGGCGCGGGAGGAAGCGATCGCCCGCGGCGAAACCCCGCCGCCGCCGAAGCGCGCCGTCCCGATCGATTCCTGCCTCGCCTATGCCGCCGACGGCCCGGTGGTGGCGCGGATGCGGGACCCGGCGCAGGAATAGGCGCCGGTCAGGCCTGCGCTTCCTCCGGCGTCCGGAGCGTCAGCGCCAGGGCGTGCAGCCCGCCGGCGAATTCAGCCGCCAGCGCCTCATGCACCGCGCGGGACCGCGCGACCCGGGTCAGGCCGGCGAAGGCGGGGGTGACGACTCGCACGCTGTAATGCGTCTCCCCGCCCGGCGCGGCACCGGCATGGCCGGCATGGCGATGGCTGTCATCCACCACCTGCACCTCGGCGGGGGGAAAGGCGGCGTGCAGCGCGGCGGCGATGCGGGCGGCTGGATCTGGCATGGACGTCGAGATGGTTGCTTTTCGACGAGTTTCCAGTCGCGCGTTTCCGCATGGCTCGCACGCCCCGCTTTGCCTTGCGGACCCCGCACCCCACGCCCATAACACCGCCATGCCACGCAAAGGCGAGCGTATCCATCTCGGGGAGCCGGCGGAGCCGGAGGCGCCGCAGCGCCTCTGCGAGCAGCCCGGCTGCGCCGAGGCCGGGGAGTTCCGGGCGCCGCGCGACCGCATCCGGCTCAACCAGTATCGCTGGTTCTGCCTGGAGCATGTCCGGGCCTACAACCGGGCCTGGGACTACTACAAGGGCATGGCGCCCAATGAGATCGAGCACGAATTGCGCGCCGATACCGGCTGGCAGCGCCCCACCTGGCCGCTTGGCCGCCTGGGCGGCTTCAACCCGTTCGAGAGCGAATACCTCCGCGACCCGCTGGGCATGTTGCGCGATACGCCGCTGCATAAGGGCCGCGCCCAGGCCGGGCGGCGGGACAAGCCGGACGAGCCGCCGGGTGAGCTGCGTGCCGCGCTGGATGTGCTGGGGCTGGGCTGGCCGCTGGACCTCGACACGCTGCGGGCAAGGTGGAAGGACCTGGCCAAGCGCCACCACCCCGACGCCAATGGCGGCGACCGGATGGCGGAGGAACGGCTGAAGGACATCAACCGCGCCTATAGCCTGCTGCGCCATCGCGTGGCCGCCCGGGCCGAGCCCGCCACCGCCCCGGCCAGCTAGACAAAGTCGCCCGGAGACAAGACCCTGGCGCCGGTGGGTAGCCCCGCGCGCCGACCCGCCCTAGATTGCCCACCCCTGCCACGACCGGATCCCGCCATGAGCACGGCTGCCGCCGAGACGAAGACCACCAACGTGATCAACCTGCCCGACATGCAGGTGAAGGTGCGCGACGTGTTCGGCATCGATAGTGACATGGTCGTGCCGGCCTATTCCGTCCGCACCGAGCATGTGCCCGACACCGACCTGTCCTACCGCTTCGACCGGGAGACGACGCTGGCGATCCTGGCCGGCTTCGCCTTCAACCGGCGTGTCATGGTCCAGGGCTATCACGGCACCGGCAAGTCCACGCATATCGAACAGGTGGCGGCGCGGCTGAACTGGCCCTGCATCCGCATCAACCTCGACAGCCACATCAGCCGCATCGACCTGATCGGCAAGGATGCGATCGTCCTGAAGGACGGCAAGCAGATCACCGAATTCCGCGAAGGCATCCTGCCCTGGGCGCTGCAGCACCCCTGCGCGCTGGTCTTCGACGAATACGATGCCGGCCGCCCGGACGTGATGTTCGTGATCCAGCGCGTGCTGGAAGTGGAAGGCAAGCTGACGCTGCTCGACCAGAACCGCGTGATCCGCCCGCACAGCCAGTTCCGCCTGTTCGCCACCGCCAACACGGTGGGCCTGGGCGACACGACCGGCCTCTATCACGGCACGCAGCAGATCAACCAGGGCCAGATGGACCGCTGGAACATCGTGGCGACGCTGAACTACCTGCCGCATGCGCAGGAAACGCAGATCGTCATGGCCAAGCTCGGCATGGATGCGAACGACGCCAAGCAGAAGCGCCAGGTGGAGGCGATGGTGGCACTCGCTGACCTGACGCGCGCCGGCTTCATCGCGGGCGACATCAGCACCGTCATGTCGCCGCGCACCGTCATCACCTGGGCCGAGAACGCCCGCATCTTCGGCGATATCGGCTTCGCCTTCCGCCTTAGCTTCCTGAACAAGTGCGACGAGGCGGAGCGTTCGACGGTCGCGGAATACTACCAGCGCTGCTTCAACGAGGAACTGCCGACCGGCCTGCTGCTGCGGAAGGCCGGCTGAACGGGCCGAAGCGCCTGATCCGCGACGGCGGCATCGCCGTCGCGGTCGATCAGCCGCCCAAACAAAGGCCGGAGCGTGATCCACGAGCGTGGATCACGCGATAGCGCAGCGGAGGCGACAGGACGTGTCGGGCAACTCGAAAGACCAGACTCGCCAGGAAGAATTCAAGCGCGCCACCGCCGGCGTGCTGCGCGCCATCGCGCAGGTGCCGGAGGTGCAGGTCGCCTACCAGCCCGGGCCCTCTGGCCTGTCGGGCAAGCGCGCCCGCCTGCCGCTGCCGACGCGCACCCTGCCGCCGGCCGAGATGGCGAAGCTGCGCGGTGCGGCGGATGCCATCGCGCTGAAGCTCCGCCACCACGACGAAGGCGTCCACGCCGCCCGCATCCCCACAAGGCGGGAGGCGCGGGAGGTCTATGACGCGCTGGAAGATGTGCGCGTTGAGGTGATCGGCAGCCAGCACATGGCCGGCGTTGCCGCCAATCTCCGCGCCCGCCTCGCCGACCAGTGCGAGGCCGAGGGCTTCGACCGCATGACCCGCAAGGACCAGCTGCCGATGGCCACCGCCCTCGGCCTGCTGGCGCGAGAGAAGCTGTCGGGCGAGCCCGTGCCGCCGGCCGCGCGGCGCGTGCTGGATCTCTGGCGCGACACGATCGGCGAGAAGGCCGACCACGCGCTGGCCGAGATGGCGCAGGCCGCCGCCGACCAGGACGCCTATGCCCGCGCCGCCCGCAAGCTGCTGACCGCGCTCGATCTGGCGGAAGCCGAGGTCGAGACGGAATCGGAGCAGGACGAGGAAGAAGGGGAGGGGGGCGAGACATCCCCCCAGCAGGACCAGTCCGGCGAAGGGGAGGCCCAGGCGCAGGACCAGGATTCCATGCTCGGCGCCCAGCCCGAATCCATGCAGGGCGACGCCGCCGAGGATGAGACCGAGGAAGGCGAGGAAGACGGCGCGGCGGCGGATGGCGATGACCGCCCCGGCGGCCCGACCCAGCGGCGCGAAGTGCCGCAGATCGACGACCCCTCCGCCTACAAGGCCTTCACCAAGAATTTCGACGAGGTGGTCGAGGCCGATGACCTCTGCGACGCGGATGAACTCGCCCGCCTCCGCCAGCAGCTCGACCAGCAGCTGAGCCATCTGCAGGGCGTCGTCAGCAAGCTGGCGAACCGGTTGCAGCGCAGGCTGTTGGCGCAGCAGCAGCGCGCCTGGGAATTCGACCTGGAGGAAGGGCTGCTGGATGTCGCGCGGCTGGCGCGCATCGTCGCCAACCCCACCCATTCCCTGTCCTACAAGCGGGAGCGGGAGGCGGATTTCCGCGACACCGTCGTCAGCCTGCTGATCGACAATTCGGGCAGCATGCGCGGCCGCCCGATCACGGTCGCCGCCATGTGCTGCGACATCCTGGCGCGCACGCTGGAACGCTGCGGCGTGAAGGTGGAGATCCTCGGCTTCACCACGCGCGCCTGGAAGGGCGGGCAGTCGCGGGAACGCTGGGTGCAGGAAGGCAAGCCGCGCAATCCGGGCCGCCTGAACGACCTGCGCCACGTGGTCTACAAGGCCGCCGACCAGCCCTGGCGCCGCGCGCGCCGCAACCTCGGCCTGATGCTGCGCGAAGGGCTGCTGAAGGAGAATATCGACGGCGAGGCGCTGGACTGGGCGTATCGCCGCCTGCTGGCCCGCACCGAGCACCGGCGCATCCTGATGGTGATCAGCGATGGCGCGCCGGTGGATGATTCGACGCTGAGCGTGAACCCCGGCAACTACCTGGAGCGCCACCTGCGGAAGGTGATCGCGGAGATCGAGGGGCGCGAGCTGGTGGAATTGATCGCCATCGGCATCGGCCACGACGTCACCCGCTACTACCATCGCGCGGTGACGATCGTGGATGCCGAGGAGCTGGGCGGGACGATGATGAAGAAGCTCGCCGAGCTGTTCGACGAGGACGCCGCCCAGGCGTGGCAACGCGCCGCGACCGAACGTTCGGCGATGGTGGTCTGATGGAGCGGGGCGCGGCTACGCGCCGCGCCCGCCTGTCGCGCCGCGCCGTCCTCGGCGGGCTTCTCGCCTCCCTGCCGGGCTGCGCCGCCGCGCAGCGCGAAGGCCTCTTCGCCTGGCCCTTCAGCCTGCCCGACCTGCCAGGCAATACCGCGCTGCGCCCGCTTGGCGGGATGGAGATCGACCGCGGCGCGCTCGGCTTCGGCGGGCTGTCGGGGCTGCACATCGCGCCCGATTTGTCGCTCACCCTCGTCAGCGACCTTGGGCGCTATGCCGAGATGTCGCTGGTGCTCGATGCCCAGTCGCGGCCCTTCCGGCTATCCTTGAAGCGCGCCGGCGCGCTGCAGGACGGCAGCGGGCGGCCGCTTTCGCGCGGCCGGGCGGGCGATGCCGAGGCGCTGGCCCGCCTGCCGGGTGGGTCCTGGCTGGTCGCCTATGAACGCTGGCACCGCATCCGCCGCCATGCCCGGATCGACGGCCCCGCCATCCATGTCGAGGCACCGCCGGGGCTGGACCAGGCACCGGCCAATGGGGGCCTCGAATCGCTGGCCGTCCTGGCGGATGGGCGTTGGCTGGCCATCACCGAGGAGTTGGCCTTCCCGGATGCCCCTGGCGCGGTCGCGGGCTGGCTTGGTGGTCCTGGCGCCTGGGTGCCGATCGGTTGGCGGCCCGCGCCCGGGATGGCGCCCGTGGATGCGGCGCCGCTGCCCGATGGCGGGGCGCTGGTGCTGGAACGCGGCTTTTCCCTGTTCGGCGGCTTCTCGGCTCGGCTGACCCGGATCGATGCGGCGACTCTGGCCCGGACGCGGCCCGGCAGCGTGCTGGAGGGGGAGGAGATCCTGCGTTTCGCTCCGCCCCTGCCGGTCGAGAATTACGAAGCCGTCTCCGTGGTGCGGCACCAGGGACGGAAGCTGGTCGGCATCGTCTCCGACGACAATGAAAGCTGGCTGCAGCGCACGCTGCTGCTGCTGTTCGAACTCGCCGAGTAGGAGCCCATCAGGCGGACGCCAGCAACCGCGCGCGGGGCAGGGTGAGCCAGGCGCGCGCGCCGATTCCCGGTGCGGTCTCCAGCCTGATGTCGCCGCCATGCGCGGCGGCCAGCGAGCGCGCCAGGTTCAGCGCAAGATCGAGCCCCCGCGTGCCGATGGCCGGCGCCGTGGTGTCGGGCACCAGGTCCGGCGCGGCGCGGCCTTCGCCTTCATCCTCGATGACGATGGCGACCGTCTCGCTCGCCAGGACCCAGCGGAGCGCGACCGCGTCGCCATCCTGGGAATGGCTGGCGGCGCGGCGCAGCAGGGCGACCAGCGCGCCTTCCAGCGCGCGGCCATCGGCCTTCACCGTCAGCCCGGACAGGCCAGGATCCACCTGCCAATGCCGGGTCGCGGGGCGGATCTGGACGGCGACCTTGGCGATGGCGCTGTCCACGATAGGCCCGAGCGGGGTGGGGATGTCGCGGATGACGCGGGCATCATGCGCCTTGGCCACATCGGTCAGGTCGTCGGCGACGCGCAGGAGACGCTGCGCGAGGGGTTCGATCCCGTCAGGCGCCGCGCCGCGCCCGCCGGCCAGGCCGGCGACGACGCCGCGCAATTCCTGCGCCGCGAGCGACATGCTGCGGGTGCGCGCACCGGCCAGATGCTCGGCGCGTTCCGCGCGGTGCCGGGCCTCGGACAAGGCGGCACGGAACCAGAAGGCGCCGACCAGCGCCGTCATGCTCACCGCCACCAGGGCAATCGAGAGATAAACCGCGTCCATGGATAGGTTTTGAGCGAAAAGGATTGAGAAAGAGTGAATATGCCGCTCAAAAGCTGTTTACCTCCGGCCGCCGGGGCTCGGGCTGGCCGTGGCTAAGTCCATGTTGTGCCTATGAATTATCGGCGGCGGTGACTGGAGCGCCGGCCCGCCGAAATCAATTTATGAACGCTATGTTGCCGGCGAGCGCGGGGCTCGACCCCGCCGTACAAACGAAAAACCCGCGCCGTCGGATACGGCGCGGGCTTCGCGGATCATAACCAGGATGGCCGCCCGGTGGCCCGGGCAGCCAAGCCTGCTCAGGCAGCGGCCTTGCGGGCCTGCGCCTTCTCAAGGCGACGCTTCAGCACGATCGCCTCGGTCGGCAGGCGGCGATCCGGCGTGCCGAGCAGGAAGCTGTCGAGGCCGCCATTGTGCTCCACGGTGCGGATGCCGTTGACGGTCAGCCGCATGCGGACCGGCGCGCCGAGGATGTCGGAGAAGAACGAAGCCTCCTGCAGGTTCGGCAGGTAGCGGCGGCGGGTCTTGTTGTTGGCGTGGCTGACGTTGTTACCAGTCAGCACGCCCTTGCCGGTCACTGCGCAGCGGCGGGCCATGTCACACTATCCCGTTGAACAACCACACACTGGGTCCAGGATCGGCAAGCCCGGCGGAGAGTGTGCCGGACACCGGCCCTGACCAGGGCGGGCGAGTTGGTTTGGAGGGGGCGCGTATCGCGGAAAGCGGGCCTGCCGTCAAGGCTTGCCCACTATGTCTGTCCTACATCCGGGCCGAGGAGGCATCGGGGGCCGCGCGCATCTCCTCGAGCTCCCCGGATTCGACTGAGGCCAGCGCGCTCCGCAGCACTTGCGCCACGCCGCGATCGTCGAGCGACCGCGCCAGCATCCCCAACGCGCCGCCCAGCAACGCCGAGGCCACCGAGATCGGCGCGATGTCCTGGCCGAGCATGTATTCGATCGCCTTGTCCACCACCGCACCGGCGTGGCTCAGATCCTCCGGGGCGCCGCCCTGCGGGTCGAGCTGCATTGCCTGTCCTCCTGTATTCCGCGCCAGATGGGGACGGGAGAGGGGCGGCGAAACCCCCCTCACCGCGCAGAGGCCCCGAAGATTACGTGCTGGCGCGTGTGCGCGCTTCGAAAGCTGCTTCCGCCGCCTGGGCCGCGGCGGCGGCCTCCGCGGCCTGCACGGCTTCGGATTGCCGGCGCCACATCTCGGCATAGAGCCCGTCGCGCGCGATCAGCGTGGCGTGATGGCCGCGTTCGGCGATGCGACCGTCCTGCAGCACGATGATCTCATCCGCATCGACCACGGTGGACAGGCGGTGCGCGATGACCAGCGTGGTGCGCCCGCGCGCGGCATCCCGCAGTGCGGCCTGGATGTCCTGTTCCGTGCGGGTGTCGAGCGCGCTCGTCGCCTCGTCCAGGATCAGGATGCGCGGGTCCTTCAGCAGCGTCCGCGCGATCGCGATCCGCTGCTTCTCCCCGCCCGAGAGCTTGAGGCCGCGTTCGCCGACGCGTGTGTCGTAGCCATCCGGCAGGCGCAGCACGAAGTCATGCACCTGCGCCAGCCGCGCGGCCTGCTCGATCTCGGCCTCGCTGGCGCCGGGGCGGCCATAGGCGATGTTGTAGCGGACGGTGTCGTTGAACAGCACCGTGTCCTGCGGCACCACGCCGATGGCCTGACGCAGGCTGTCCTGCGTCACCTCCCGCACATCCTGCCCGTCGATCCTGACCGCGCCCCCATTCACGTCGTAGAAGCGGAACAGCAGGCGGGAGATAGTGGACTTCCCCGCCCCGGTGGGCCCCACGATCGCCAGCGTCCGCCCCGGCGGGACGGTGAAGGCGACGCCCTTCAGGATCTCCCGCTCTGGCCGGTAGCCGAAGCGCACATCCTCGAACCGCACCTCGCCATCCGCGACCGAGAGCGGCCGCGCACCGGGCCTGTCGGCCACTTCGCGTTCCTCCGCCAGCAGGCGGAACATGGCTTCCATGTCCGTCAGGCCCTGCTTGATCTCGCGATAGGCGAAGCCGAGGATGTTCAGCGGCTGGAACAGCTGGATCATGTAGGTGTTCACCAGCACGAAGTCGCCGACGGTCATGCTGCCATCGGCCACGCGATGCGCCGCCAGCAGCATCACCAGCGTGAGCCCCACCGCGATGGTCGATTGCTGCCCGAAATTCAGCCCGTTCAGCGAGACCTCGGACCGCACATAGGCGCGTTCGTAGCGCTCCATCGAAGCGTCGTAGCGCCGCGCCTCATGCGCCTCGTTGCCGAAATACTTCACCGTCTCGAAGTTCAGCAGGCTGTCCACCGCGCGGGTATTGGCTTCCTGGTCCGTCTCGTTCATCGCGCGGCGGAAGCGGATGCGCCATTCGGTGAACATCAGCGTCCAGGCGATGTAGACGCCGACCGTCACCAGGATCACCGCGGTGAAGCTGAAGTCGAACATCCCCCACAGGATCAGGGAGACCAGCAGGATCTCGAAGATCGTGGGCATGATGTTGAACAGCAGGAAGTCCAGCACGAAGGTCATCCCCCGCGTGCCGCGTTCGATCACGCGCGACAGCCCACCCGTCTGCCTATCCAGGTGGAAGCGCAGCGACAGGCGATGCAGATGCGTGAAGACGCCGAGCGCGATGCGCCGCATGGCGCGGCCCTGGACCTTGGCGAAGATCGCGTCCCGCGCCTCGTTGAAGAAGGAGGCCAGCAGCCGCGACAGGCCATAGCCCAGCACGAGTGCAATCGGCACCGCGATGAGCGCCCCCGCCACGCCGGCACCCGCACCGCCCTGCGGCGCCAGCGCATCCACCGCGCGGGCGAAGGCCAGCGGCACCAGCACATTGGCGCCCTTGGCGAAGACCAGCAGCCCGAGGCTGGCGACCACCCGCGCGCGCAGCCCCCATTCGCCCTGCGGCCACAGATAGGGCACCAGCGTCAGCAGCGTCCGCAGGTGGTTGCGCTCATCCCCCGTCGGAGGGGTCTTGGCCTGGGAGGGAGGAGACACGCGGCACTCCGGAGGGGCGTTGCCCCAGATGTGGCGATGCGGGGCGCCGGGAGAAGGCGCGGGGCGCTTCCCGGCCATGCGTGCGGCGCGCTACAGGGCCGCATGACGACCGTTCCGGGCCTCTTCGCGCAACTCTGGCGGCATGTCGAGGCGTGCAACAACATCGCCTCTCCCGCCGCGCTGATCCCCTTCCGGATCGGCGACCAGCAGGTTGGCTGGCTGGGGGCGGAACTCGCCCGCGCCTTGGCCTTCTTCCCCTCCCTGGTCCATTTCGACGCGGGCGGCGCCGCGCTCGCCGGCCGGCTGCGCGGGGAAGGCGCCCGGACCACGGCGCTCGAGACGCTCGCCACCGCGCTCGCCAAGCGGGGCCATTTCCGGCTGCGGGGGGAGGCCTTCGATGTCCGCGCGACGCCGGATGGGCCGGTGCTGGCGCGGCTGGACCGGGGGGCGCTGCCGGCCTTTGGCGTCATCTCCCAGGGTGTGCATGTGAACGGCTTCGTGCGCCGCGCGGATGGGCTGCACCTCTGGGTCGGGTGGCGGTCCGCGACCAAGCCGGTGGCGCCGGGGCAGATGGATCACATCGTCGCCGGCGGCATTCCCGCCGGCCTCAGCCCCGCCGAATGCCTGGTGAAGGAGGCCGCCGAGGAAGCCTCACTCCCCCCCGAGATCGCCGCCCGCGCCGTGCCGGTTGGGCGCGTGTCCTATGTCATGGCCAATGAGGAAGGGCTGCGGCGGGACGTGCTGCATTGCTACGACCTGGAACTGCCCGAGGGCGTGATCCCCCGCCCGCAGGATGACGAGGTGGAGCGCTTCGAGCTGATCCCCGCCGGGGCGATGCTCCGCACCGTGCTGGAAGGCGGGCCGGTGAAGTTCAACGTGAACCTGGTGCTGGCGGATTTCTTCCTCCGCCACGGCTTGCTGGATGGCTTGGCGGAGGGCGAGGCCGCGCGGCTGCGCGCCGGGCTGGATCAGGTGGCGTGACGGCGCCGAGGTAGATGGACCGATGCGACCGGCGCAGCCGGTCGAGCGGCCGAATGGCCGCCGCCGCCAGTGCGGCGAAAGCCAAGGCGGCGGATGCGGCCGCCCGGCGTTTGAGGGCCGATGAGGAGGACCAACGAGCCGCTGAAAGCGGCCGTTGGTCCTACCGCGTCCCGAAGCGCATCAGCATCGCGCGGAGCGGGTCGGAGCCCGGATTGTGGACCTCCATCCCCACCACGATCTGGCGGGCGGAGACGTCGCGGCCGTAATAGGTGCGGGCGTAGTCGGGCAGGTAGGTCAGCACATTGCCTTGCAGCGACATCCCCGCGAAGAGGCCGCGGGTGCGGGCGATGGCGACGATATCGGCGCCGGCCGCGGTGGTGGTCGCGCCCTGGATGCTGCCGCCGATGGTGGCGATGCTCAGCGCCGCTTCCGCGCCGAAGCTGAACTGGCTGTTCAGCAGCGCGTTCAGCCCGCGATCGGTCATCACCATGATGATCACCGTCGCATCCTGCACGCCGATCTGCAGGCCGACGCTGCCGGCGCCCATGGTGTAGAAGGCCGGCGAGGACCAGGACCCGCCGCCGTCGCGGCCGACCAGCACGCAGCTGCCGCCTTCGCCGCCGATGATGAAGCCGGCGCGGAAGATGCGGGGGCAGACCAGGGCGGCGCGGGACCGGCGGAGGAAATCCTGCGCATCCTGCGGCCGGTCGCCGGAGCTCATCACCTCCTGCACCGCCAGCGCTGCGCGATCGACCAGCGCCTGCTGGTCCTGTTGCGCGAGCGCGGGCGTGCCGAGGGCGAGAAGCGCGGCGAGGAAGGTTCCCCGAATTATCCGATGGAACATGAACCGGCTCCGGCAATGCATTGCGTTGCCGCCGATTCTACCCTGTGGCGATGACCTGTCCAAGCGGAGATTGGGTGGCTCACCCCTCGGCCGGCAGGGTGAAGGCTTCCTCGTTAACCGCGGCCACGCGCCAATCGGGGCCGACCTTCTCGATCCGGGTGAGCGACAGGTTCTTGACGGAGAAGGCCAGCACCGGGTGGCCATCCACGCCCATCGCATGGGCCAGCGCGGCGCGGATGGAGCCGCCATGGGCGATGATCACCACATCGCCGCCGGCATGTTCGGCCACCAGCCGGTCGAGTTCGGGGCCGACGCGGGCCATCACATCCTGGAAGCTTTCGCCGCCCGGCGGCCGTTCATGGGCGGCGATGGACCAGAAGGGGTGGGGCGGGTGGCGCAGCTTTTCGAAGAAGGTGTCGTGCGGCAGCCCCTCCAATTCGCCGAGCGCCTGTTCGATCAGCGCGGGCCGGGTCTCGAGCGGGGCTTCGGGATAGCCGGCGGCGAAGATGGCGGCGGCGGTGGCGCGGGTGCGGGACAGCGGCGTGACCACCCAGCGCGCCGGCTGCGGCAGGCGCGCGGCAAGCCAGCGATAGGTCGCGGCTTCCTGCCGCAGCGCCAGGTCGCACAGGCCGACATCCATCGTGCCGTACATGGTGGTGCGGGCGGATGGCTCGACCAGCGCGTGGCGGACCAGGAAGAGGCGTGTGGTTGTGCTCACGAGTTGGGCATAGCGCGGGGGCGCGGCGGGGGCCATCGGGGGGCGCGGGGTGGTTTTGTTGGGGCGGGGTGTCGGATTCGGACAAATAGGTGGGTTTGGGGTGGGGCGTGTTGAATTCGGACAAATGCCCCGGCCTGGACGGGGGCAGGGTAGGGGGGCAGATGAGGGCCGCTGGGCGGCCTTGTCAAAGAGCACATGGAACATAACAGAAACAATCAGGCGTGGCGACGGATTTTCGGGGCGGAGCCTCGGCGTCGTGGGGGCGTCAGCGCCCCGCCCGCTCCCTCAGCCGCCCCCCCGCCGCGCCCGTTTCTCCGCCTGTCGCACCCAATACGCCTCCGGAATCCCGTCGATGTCATGCGCGCTCGGCATCATCACCGGCACTTGCAGGCAATGGGATTGCGCGGGCAGCACGTCGCGCCATTGGCGCACCAGCCGCTGATAGGCGCGGCCCACCGGGCGGATGCGGCGATCCAGGTCGTACAGCCCGACCTTGTCCACATTCCCCCGCGCCTCCCGCAGCGCGCTGTCCCAATCCACCTGGTCGGTCAGCGAATACCAGGTGAAGCCCACCACCGGCACGCCGTCATTCCTGACGCGCAGCACATTCGCCCATTGCTTCCACAGCCATCCCTCCGCGTCGCCCGGCTTGTCGTCGCGCAGATTGGTCTCGGTGTGCATCACCGGCAGGCCGTAGCGGTCGTGGTATTGGCGGGTCAGCACGGCATAGCCGAACACCTCCCCGCTCGCGCGCGTGTGGCCGTCCGGCGCCACCAGGTGCTCATTCGTGGCGTAGTAGTCATTGCCCATGATGCAGTGGCGCTTCAGCGCGGAGTTGCCCAGGAAGAAGTGGTATTCCGCCCGCGTCAGGCCGTGATCCATCAGGTATTCGTACATGTCGCTGCCGACGCGCCGCCCGTAATTCAGGTCGAGCGACAGGAAGCGTTCCGCGTTCCGCAACTCCGCCGGGCCGATGGCGGCGGGGCTTTCGGCGTGGAAATACTCGGTGCTCTCGGACTGGATGAAGATGGCGTCCGGCCGGGAGCGCAGGATCGCCTCCATCGCCAGCAGATTGGCCTGCACCACATGCTTCAAGGCGGTGACGAAGGCGCGATCGGTGGACAGCTGTTCGTTCCACCAGCCATAGCGGGCCGAGAACAGCGCGGTGATGTACATCTCGTTCACCGGGGTGAACAGCTGCACCCAGGGAAAGCGGCGCGCGAAGGCGCCGGCGTAATCGGCGAAAAGCCTCGGGAAATCCGGGTTCTGGAAATCGCCCATCCAGTCGGGCAGGCCGAAGTGACACAGATCGACGATGGGCACGATGTCGCGCCGGTGCAGCTCGGCGAAGGTCGCATCCGCGAAGGCCCAATCCTGCCGGCCGGGGCCGATCAGCGTGCGATGCAGCGACGGCCCGTAGCGGAGGAAGCTGAGGCCCAGTTCCTGGACCAGCGCGAAATCCTCCGCCCAGCGTTCGTAATGGCCGCAGCGCTCCATCTCATCCACCCGGACGCGCCCCTGCTGGATGCGGGGGTTCGAATTCTCGATCCCGGTGGCAAACAGGAAGGCGGGCGCGCTTTGGGCCATGGGGCCCCAACGCGCGGAAGGCGGGGTGGTTGGGGGCGGGGCGCCCTCAAACCCCGCCGCGCCGGCGTTCCACCAGCGGGCCCTGGAACAGGCGCAGCCCGGCCTCCCACCCCCAGGCGATGGCGGCGGGGCGATCGACGCCGGTCAGCACCACGCACTCCGCCCCCGCCGCCAGCAGCGCCGCCAGCGCCGGCGGCTCCGCGCCGGGCAGGGTGGGGGACCAGCGCAGCCGGATCACATCGACCCCAAGCCGTGCGGGCGGCACCAGCCCGAAGAAGCCGGCGGCGGCATCGTCCAGCGCGAAGCGGAAGCCGCGCGCCCGCAACATCGGCCGCAGCCGCGCGGGCAGGCCGGGATCGGCCAGGACATCGGCCGGGCGGATCGCGAGGGTGGTCTCCCCATGGCGCCCGGCGGGCAGCGAATCGGCGAAGCGGGTGAAGGCCGCACCCTCCAGCGTCATGGGTGCCAGCGGCATGCCGAGCGGCCGCCACAGGCGCTGGGCCACCGGCCGGGTGAGTTCCGCCAGCAGCCGCGCTTCCGCCACCCGCGCCAGCCGGCGCGTCAGGCCCGGCGCTGCCTCCAGGTCGCGGCCCGGCAGCACCAGCGCCGTCAGCGCCGGCCAGGCGATGCGGCGGTCCTGCCACAGCGGCTCCGGCATGCCGCTGTCGGGGTCGATGCGGCAGACGGCCTGGGCGATGGTGACGCCTTCCAGGTCCGCGGCCGCCAGCGCCGCTTCCGCCGCCGCCAGCCCCGCGCTGTCCAGCGGCGGCGCGGCCGGTCGGGGTGGGGCGGGGCCGGTTGCCTCGCCGGCTTCCAGCCCCAGGCTCTGGGCCACCGCGTTCAGCAGCAGCGCCGCATCCTCGGGCAGGCGCAGCCGGGTGATGGCGGGGGCGGCGGCGTCGGGCAGGGCGTCGCGCAGCGCGGCCTCCGCCCCGTCCAGCGACGCGGCGGGGGGGCGGGCGACGGTGACGAGGTCGCCATTCGGCAGGTCGAAGACCTGGGCACGCACCGCGCCCAGCGCGGCCAGCAGCGTCTCCCGCAGCTGGTGGCGGTGGTGGGGGCGGCGCAGCGCGGGGGCGAGGCCTTCGAAGCGCAGTCGCAGCACCTCTCGCGCCGCATCCGCCGTCAGGCTTTCGCGCACCAGGGCGGACAGGTCCACGGCAGCACGGGTGGTGCCGCGGGTGGCGATCTCCTCGGCCAGCGTCATGGCGCCTCGGCCTCCATCAGCGCGGCGCCGAGGCGGCTTGCGGCTTCGGCGCTGGCCTCCGTCACCACGATGCGCGGCAGGCCGAGGCGATGCAGGGCGGCCCCGGCCCAGGGCTCGGTGAGCGCGGGCGACCAGCGCAGCCGGATCAGGTCCGCCTCCAGCGCCGCGCCGTCCAGCAGGGTCAGCGCGGCGGCGTCCACCCCCTCGATCTCCAGCCCGATGCCGGAGGCCGCGAGGGCCGCGCGGCGGCGGGCCAGCGCCTCGGGGTCGGCGGCGGCGGACAGGGGAAGGGTGACGGTCAGCAGCCCGGGCGGGATGGCGTTCGCCGTGGCGTCCTGCAGCAGGCCGGCGGGCAGCGGCAGGTGCAGGCGCGGCGGCGGCGGTGTGCCGAGCAAACCCCGCGCCTCCGCCGGATCGGCCAGCGCGCCGAGCAGCCGCGCGGCCAGCCGCCTTGCGGCGTGGTCCAGAAGATCCGGATCCCCCCCGAGCGTGCCGAGGGCCAGCCGCAGCCGCGCGCGGTCCGGCTCGATCCGCAGGAAGGCCGGGCGCGTGCCCCCGGCCACCGGCCAGCCCCGCAGGCGCCGCACCCCGGCATCGAGCGGCATGGCATCGAGGAAGGCATCCAGCCCGGCCAGCCCCGGCCCGTCATCCGGCAGGCGCGGCACCGGGGCCGGGCCGCCACCGCCATAGGCCAGCAGCGCGGCGGCGTCGCGCTGCAGGCAGAGGATCTGTGTATGGGCCGGGCCGACCAGCCGTTCCACCAGTTCCCGTAGCCGCGTGGCGCGGCCGGGCTCGGCGCCGACCAGCAGCAGGTCGCCGCCGGGCCCGTCCAGCACCTGCCCCCCGGCGGCGAGCGCGCCTTCCTGCAACAGCGCGCGGGCCACCTTGCGCCGGTGCGGCGCGGCTTCCTCCACGCGCAGCACCACGCGGCCCCGCCCATCCCGCGTGGCGCGGCGCAGGGCGGCGGCAAGGCCGGGGTCCTGTTCGGGGGCGGGTTCGGCGCCCTGCTCGGGCCTCTCTTCGGGGGTCGGGTCGGTCATCGGCTCGGGCGCCTGGTTGCGCCAGGTTGGCGCGGGATTGCGCCGGATGGCGCGGAGAAGGGGGTGCGGCGCCGGGGCGGGCGGCGCCGGGATCGGGCGTGCTGGCGGCGGGGGCGGCAGCGTTCGGCTCGTCAGGTGGGTCGTCCCGGGCATGTGTCTTCGGCAGCCCCCCGCCGCAGGGCGACGGGCGGCCGGGCGCAGGCTAGGTTTGCACCCGTGATGCTTGCGGAATCCTTATCTCCCGGCTGGTTGCCTGCCGGCCTGCGCATCTACGCGATCGGCGACCCGCATGGCTGCGCGGCGCGGCTGGCCGCGCTGCATCGCACGATTGCCGAGGACGCGGCGCGCCGCCCCCTGGCGAGGCAGGGCGGCGGGGCGCAGGTGCTGGTGGTGCATCTGGGCGATTATGTGGATCGCGGCCCGGACAGCGCGGGCGTGCTCGCGCTGCTGCGCGGGCCCTGCCCGATCCCCGGGGGCGCTTGGGTCCACCTGGCCGGGAATCACGAACAGATGATGCTCGCCGCCCTCGACCCTGGTGCGGAGGCGGAGGTGGTGGGCTTCTGGCTCGACAATGGCGGCGCGGCGACGCTGGAAAGCTATGGCGCCGATCCGCGCGATCCGCGGAGCTGGGGGGCGGTGCCGCAACGCGATCTCGACCTGTTGCGCGGCCTGCCGGGCAGCCTCGCCCTGGGCGGGTATCTGTTCGCCCATGCGGGGGTGCGGCCGGATGTGCCGCTCGACCGGCAGGACCCGATGGACCTCGCCTGGATCCGGGAGCCCTTCCTGTCCTGGCGCGGCGGGCTGGGCGCGGTGGTGGTGCATGGCCACACCCCGGCAAGGGGGCCGGAGGTGCTGGCGCATCGGATCGGGATCGACACCGGCGCGGTGCTCGGGGGGCCGCTGACCTGCGCGGTGCTGGAGGGGGAGCGGGTCGGGTTCCTCTTCGGGTAGCGGCGGCGCCTGGGATGTTCGCCTCGTCCCTCGCCGAGACTTTGCCGCCCCCCTGCCTTGCGCCGTCCCGTCCGGCTGCGCTACGGAACTGTCATGCAAGGCTCCGCGCCCGGCGCACGCTCGCTGGCCGAGATTTCGCTCGCCGATCTCGCGGATGCGGTCCGCCAGCTTCGTCGCGCCTCCGTCCTGGTGGTGGGCGATGCGATGCTGGACCGCTACGTCTATGGGCGGGTGGAGCGCGTCTCCACGGAGGCGCCGGTCCCGATCCTGTCGGTGGAACGCGAAGTCGCCTTGCCTGGCGGCGCCGGCAATGTGGTCCGCAACCTGACCGCGCTCGGCGCGGCGGTGGCCTTCGTCTCCGTGGTGGGGGATGACCAGGCGGGCAGCGACCTGACCGGGCTGATCGGCGGCCAGCCGGGCGTCGAGCCCTGGCTGCTGGTGCAGGGTGGCCGCGCCACCACGACCAAGACCCGCTTCATCGCCGCCGGCCAGCAGGTGATGCGCGCCGACCACGAAAGCCCGAGCCCGATCCAGCAGCGCCTGGCCGACCGGCTGGTGCGGATCGCGGCGGATGCGATCGCCGCGACCTCTGTCATGGTCCTGTCCGACTACCAGAAGGGCGTGCTGGGCGGGGAGACTCCGAAGCGCCTGATCGCCGCCGCGCGTGCCGCCGGGCGCCGGGTGGTGGTGGACCCGAAGGGAAGCGACTACGGCCTCTATGCCGGCGCCGACCTGATCACGCCGAGCCGCGCGGAACTGGCCCAGGCCTCTGGCATGCCGGTGGGGACGGAGGCCGAGATCGTCGCCGCCGCCCGCGCGCTGATCGCGGCCCATGGTTTCGGCGCCGTGCTCGTCACCCGCAGCCAGGACGGGATGACGCTGGTGGAAGCCGGCGCCGACCGCCACTTCCCGGCCGAGGCGGCGGAGGTGAATGACGTGCTCGGCGCAGGCGACACCGCGGTGGCGGTGGTGGCGGCGGGGCTGGCGGCGGGGCTCGCGCTGCCGGTGGCGGCGCGGCTGTCCAACATCGCCGCCGGGATCGTGGTGGGGAAGGCGGGCACGGCGGTGGCGCGGGAAGTCGATCTGCTCGACGCGCTCGCGCCCGGCCGCAGCGTGCTGCGGAAGCTGCGGGGCAGGGCGGACGCGGCGGATCAGGTGGAGCGCTGGCGCCGCCGGGGCTGGCGCATCGGCTTCGCCACCGGCTGCTTCGACCTGCTGCAGCCGGCCCATGTGCAATTCCTGGACCGGGCGCGGGGCTGGTGCGACCGGCTGGTGGTCGGGCTGCATTCGGATGGCTCCGCGCGGCAACTGCGTGGAGACGGCCAGCCGATCCAGGACCAGGGGGCGCGGGCGGCGACGCTGGCGAGCCTCGCCTCGGTCGATCTCGTCACCGTCTTCGAGGAAAACAGCCCGGTTGAGCTGATCCGGCAGCTGCGCCCCGACCTGCTGGTGCGCGGCACCGATGGCGGCCTGCCGTCCTTCGCCGGGATCGAGCTGGTGCAGGAATGGGGCGGCGCCCTGCGGGATGCGGGCGCGGAGACGTAGTGGTTCCTATTCAACCCTGAGCGCGGCGCGGAGTTCCGCCTGCCCGGCCGGGTCCTGCAGGCCGGCCAGCCGGCCGGCGGCGGTGACGGCGTAGCGGTGCAGCAGCGCCTTGCGGCGCGCGGGCGCCAGGGCATGCGCGGGGGCGTCGCGCAGCAGCGTCGCATCGGGCCCCTCCGCCACCAGCAGCCCGGCATCGGCCGGGATCAGCGCCTGGGGGAAATCCAGATCCACCGCGAAGAACAGCCGGTCGCAGAATTCGCGATAGTCGGGCCATTTGCTGTCCGACAGGAAATCCCGCGCGCAGGATTTCACCTCGACCACCGCGAAGCCGCCATCGGGCAGCAAGGCGAGGATATCGGCGCGCCGGCCATTGGGCAGCGGCATCTCCGTCACCGGCGCCCAGCCGCGCCGCGCGCAGAAGCGGGCGGCGGCGCGGCAGATCGCGACCGTCCGCAGGGCGGGTGGGATGAGGGCTCGGGGCGCATCCATGCCTCCATGTTCGTGCTCCGTTCGCGCAATGGTCAAGGCTGCGCGAGAGGCGGGTGGAACCGCCCCGGCGCCATGCGTGTTGGCGCTGCATGGTCGCCACGCGCTTCGCCGTTGCCATCCACATCCTGCTGCTGCTGGCCGCCGAGCCGTCCTCCCAGGCGACGAGCGGGCGGATCGCGCTGAGTGTCGGCACCAACCCGGTGGTGATCCGGCGCCTGGCCGGGCAATTGGCGCGGGCGGGGCTGCTGCGGATCCGGCGCGGGCCGGGCGGGGCGGAACTGGCCCGCCCGCCGGCGGAGATCACCCTGGCCGAGGTCTGGGCCGCGATGCGCCGCCCCGGCCTGCCGCTGCTGCCCACCCATCCTGGCCCCCAGCGCGGCGGCGATGCGCTGGGCCGCGCCGTCCCGGCGCTGCTGCGCGCCGGGCTGGACGAAGCCGAGGGCGCGATGGAGCGGAAGCTGGCGGGGACCACCCTGCAAGCCCTGCTCGACCGGCTGGGCGCGGCGGAAGCCGGCGCGGCGGGGCCGGGTGGATGACGCCGCGCGTGGTTCGGGCTGCCATCCGCCGCCGCTTTGCGGCACTCTGACCCGGACCGCGACCCGTGGAGCGTCCGATGGACCCTGTGGAGGTTGTGATCGACCATTGCATCCGGCGCGGCCTCGCCTTCGCGGGGCTGGGGGTGGGGCTGGTGATGCTGTCCCTGTCCTTCGACCTGCCGCTGGCGCTGCGCTGCGGGGCGGGGCTGGTCGCGGCGGTGGCCGGGGCGATGCTGGTCGGCGCCTGGCGCGCGCCACGGCGCGACATGCGCCACAGCGAGGCCTGGGCGCTGCTCGATGACTGGAAGCCGGAATTGCTGCGCGGCCGCCGGCCGGATGTGGAGGATCGGCTGCGCCGCACGCTGCGCCGGCGGCTGATGTGGCATGCCGAGCGCGTGGGGTTGCTGGCCTTGGGGCTGTGGGGGGTGCTGGGCGTGGTGGTCGCGGGGCAGTTGGCGCGGTAGCTGGCGGTGGAGCGGCGCGAAGAGGGGCCCAGCCCCCCCCTATTCCGGCAGGCTGTGGTCGCCCTCGCCCAGCGTCTTCTGCATGATGACCACATCCAGCCATCGGCCGAACTTGAAGCCCGCAGCCTTCATCACGCCCACACGGCGGAAGCCGGCCGAGACATGCAGCCCGATGGAGCCGGCATTCTCGGAATCGCCGATCAGCGCATACATTTGTCGCAATCCAGCCGCCTCGGCGCGGCCCAGCAGTGCTTCCACCAGCGCCTTGCCGACGCCCTGGCCGCGCACATCGTCGCGCACATAGATCGCGTTCTCGGCCGTGTAGCGGTAGCCGGAGCGGTTGCGGAACGGCGCGTGATAGGCATAGCCGAGCACGGTGCCGTCCGGCGCTTCCGCCACCAGCCAGGCGAAGCCCTGGCCGGTGATCAGGGCGAAGCGGGCGGCCATCTCCGCCGGGTCGGGCGGCGTTTCCTCGAAGGTGCCGGTGCCGTGCAGCACGTGATGCGCGTAGATCGCGGCCAGCGCGGGGATATCGGCTTCGGTGGCGTCGCGGATCGGCATGGGCCAGGGCTTAATGCGCGAAACCGCGCCTCGCAAGCGCGCTCAACCCGCCCGTGTCATCTCCGCCGCCACGCGTTCGGCCAGCGCCAGCAGCGCGCGGTCGCGGCCGGGTGCTGCGACCAGCGACAGGCCGACCGGCGCGCCACCCGACCATGCGCCGGGGATCGAGACCTCGCACAGCCCGGCCAGCCCCGCGATGGCGGTCACGCCCAGCGTCCTCTCCCGCACCGCCTGCTGCCAGTCCAGCGAGACATCGACCTTCGGCGCGGGGATGGGAGAGGTGGGGTAGATCAGCACCGCGCCGCCCTGCAGCAGGCCGCGCAACCGGGCGCGGAAGCCGTCGCGGAAGCGCCGCGCGGCGATGGCCTTGGCCGGGTCGGTTGCCTTGGCGATGGCGAAGCGTTCGCCGACGCCGGGCCCGAAGGCGGGCTGCGTCGCCTCGATCCAGGAGCCGAGCGTGGCCCAGGCTTCCTCGGCCTGCGCGTGGCGGAAATGCTCGAACACCACATCGAGGGATTCGGGCACCAGGTTGATCGACAGCGCCTGGCCGAGCAAGGATTCGGTGGCCGCGAGATGCCCGGACAGGGCGGCGGCTGTGGCGGGCAGGGCGTTGACCCAGGCTTCCTGCACCTTCAGCAGCGGGCCGAGCGGGCCTTCGCCGCCCGGCGGCAGGGCCACCTCTCCCACCCGGCGCAGCACGGTCGCGCTGCGGGCGAACCAGCCGGCTGTGTCGAAGCTGGGCCCGAGGCCGCGCGCGCCCGTCAGGTTCACCACGCCCCAGGACGGGCGGATGCCATAGATGCCGCAATAGGAGGCCGGGATGCGGACCGAGCCGCCAGTGTCCGAACCCAGCGCGAAATCCACCAGCCCCGCCGCCACCGTCGCGGCCGAGCCGCAGGACGATCCGCCGGGGAAGCGATCCGGCGCGGCAGTGCTGATCGGCGTGCCGTGCCACACATTCTCGCCGGTCAGCCCATAGGCGAGTTCGACCGTCTTGGTCTTGCCGCGCAGATGCGCGCCGGCTTCGAGCAGCGCCGAGACCAGCGGCGCGGTGCTGGCGGCGACCGGGTTGGTGCGGGCCCAATCCGGATTGCCATAGGTCGTGGCGCTGCCCGCGACGTCGAAGAGGTCCTTCACCGCGAAATCGAGACCGGCGAGCGGACCTTCGGCCGCGCCCTGGATCTCCACGCGGGGGCCGGGCACGAAGGCCCCGACCGTGTCTTCCGTCACCCGCGGCATTGCAACGGCTCCCTCAACGCGATGTCCTGGGCGATACCCGGCTCCCCAATTCCTGCGGCAGGGCCGCTGGAAATACAATGCCCGAGTAACGTCACGCCAGCGGGGCGTGGGTGGGGGCGGGGGCGAGGCCCGCCGTGGCGCCAGCAAGCGAGGCGCGCGGGGCGCCGGTGTGGTCCCAATTCGCGTCATCCAGCCAGGCGGCGATCGCATCGCGCCGCGCCGGCCATTCCTCATCCAGGATCGAGAACCAGGCGGTGTCGCGCCGTCGCCCCTTCACAACGCCATGCGCGCGGTGGATGCCTTCCGGCACGAAGCCCAGCCGCCGCGCGGCGGAGACACTCGGCGCGTTCAGCGCGTTGCACTTCCACACCAGCCGGCGATAGCCGAGATCGTCCATCGCGTGGCGCATCAGCAGGAACATCGCCTCCGTCGCCGCGCGCGTTTTCCGCAGGCGGGGGGAGAACCAGATATGGCCGATCTCGATCGCGGCGTTGGCGGGCTGGATGTCCATCAGCGTCAGCCAGCCCTCGACGCGCCCCGAACGGTGGGGGCGGATGGCAAACGCCATCGGGTCGTGCTGCGCGGCGAAGGCCGCGACATGGCCGCGGAGTGCCGCGGCATCCGCGAAGGGGCCGTAGCCGAGATAGGCCCAAGTCTCGCCGGCCGAATCGGCCTGCGCCGCCACCCACAGATCCTCCGCATGCCGCACCGCGAGCGGTTCCAGCGTGACGGCGGCGCCGCGATGGGGGATGCGGGCGGGCAGGGGGCGGGGGGTGGGATCGACCTCGGGGCCGAGGGGCGGGGTGCTCATCCGCGCATCATGGGGCGGTGCCTGGGCTTGCGCCATATCAGCGCGACGGGGGCGCTCGCATTGCAGCATCGGGGCTTTCGAGGCAATGAAAGCGGCCATGACCAGCACAGCAGATAGCGGCCCGGCGGCGACCGTCGCGGCGCCGCCCGGCTTCTTCGCGGAACGGGTCCTGACGGTCCATCATTGGACCGACCGCCTGTTCTCCTTCACCTGCACGCGCGACCCGGCCTTCCGCTTCGGGGCGGGCCAATTCGCCATGATCGGGCTGATGGTGGAGGGCAAGCCGCTGGTGCGCGCCTATTCCATGGTCTCCCCACCGTGGGAGGAGCATCTGGAGTTCCTCTCGATCAAGGTGCAGCAGGGGCCGCTGACCTCGCGGCTCCAGCATATCCGGCCGGGGGATACGGTGCTGATCGGGCGGAAGGCGACGGGCACGCTGCTGCCTGACAACCTGCTGCCCGGGGGCACGCTGTGGTTCTTCGCCACCGGCACCGGGCTTGCGCCCTTCATGAGCCTGATCCGCGACCCCGGCACCTATGACCGCTTCGACCGCGTGGTGCTGGTGCACACGGTGCGGGAGGTGGCGGAGCTGGCCTATCGCGAACTCATCTCCGCCGAGCTGCCGGGCCATGAATTGCTGGGCGAGCTGGTGGCGGAACGCCTGACCTACCTGCCCTGCGTGACGCGGGAGCCCTTCGCGCGCGGCAAGCGCATCACCACGATGATCGAGGATGGCAGCCTGACCGGCGATCTCGGCCTGCCGCCGCTCGACCCCGCGCGGGACCGGGCGATGCTCTGCGGGTCGGAGGCGATGAACGCCGATGTCCGCGCGCTGCTGGAAGCGCGGGGCTTCGTCGAAGGATCGAACAGCAATCCCGGAAGTTATGTGGTGGAGAAGGCCTTCGTCACGAAGTAGCGCCGGCCGCGTTTCGGCGATTCGGCGCCGGGACGGCCATTGCGCTGGCGCCGGTCGATCCGTAATGAGGGGTGTGGTGCGTTCCGCCCCCGACGGGACAACGAACAGGAGGAAACAATGACCGAGACGAACAAGCCCAATGCCGCGCGCCGTGGCTTCCTGAAGGCGGCCGCGGTCGGTGCCGCCGGCGCCGCGGTCCTGGCGACGCCGAGCGTCAGCAAGGCCCAGACCGTGACCTGGCGCTTCCAGTCCACCTGGCCCGCGCGCGACATCTTCCATGAGTTCGCCGGCGACTTCACCAGCCGCGTGAACGCGATGGCGGGCGGACGCCTGCGCATGGAATTGCTGCCGGCCGGTGCCGTGGTCGGCGCCTTCCAGATGATCGATGCCGTCTCGGCGGGCACGCTGGATGGCGGCCATGGCGTCTCGGCCTATTGGTTCGGCAAGAACAAGGCGTTCAGCCTGTTCGGCACGCCGCCGGCCTGGTTCTACGACGCCAATTCCTACCTCGCCTGGTTCTACTACGGCGGGGGTGAGGCGCTGTACAATGAGCTGATCAGCCAGGTGCTGCGCGTGAACGTGGTTGGCTTGCAGACCGGCCCGATGCCGACCCAGCCGCTCGGCTGGTTCAAGAACCCGATCACCAGCGCCGACCAGCTGCGCGGCCTGCGCTATCGCACGGTGGGTCTCGCGACCGACCTGTTCAACAGCATGGGCGCGGCGGTGACCGCGCTGCCGGGCGGCGAGATCGTGCCGGCGCTGGAGCGCGGCGTGATCGACGGCGCGGAGTTCAACAACCCGTCCTCCGACCGCGTGCTCGGCTTCCCGGACGTGGCGAAGAACTTCATGCTGCAATCCTACCACCAGAACACGGAAACCTTCGAGGTCCTGTTCAACAAGCCGAAGTTCGACGCGCTGCCGACCGAATTGAAGGCAGTGCTGCGGCATTCGGCGGAAGCGGCTTCGGCCGACATGTCGTGGAAGCAGCAGCTGCGCTACCCGGCCGACCTGCAGGCGATGGCCTCGACGCAGGGCGTGACCGTGGGCGTGACGCCGACCGCCGTGCTCGACGCGCAGCTGCGCGCCTGGGACGGCGTGCTGCGGAACCTGGAAAGCGATCCCTTCTTCAAGAAGGTGACCGACAGCCAGCGCGAATGGTGCCGCCGCGTCAGCGCCTTCTACCTGCGCTACCAGGCCAGCCCGGCGCGCGCCTTCAACCACTTCTTCGCGCGCGGCTGATAGCGCGTGATGCTGGCGACGCCTGCCCCGGGGACCGGGGCAGGCGTCGTCTCATATCGGGGGATCGGAACCCATGGGCGTGCAGTCGTGGCTTCTGGCGGCTGACAGGCTGAGTGCGGCGGTCGGCAAGCTGTTCGGCTGGTGCATCCTGCTGCTGACCTTCGTCATCTGCTACGAGGTCGTGCTGCGCTACTATTTCCGCGCGCCCACCACCTGGGCCTTCGATGTGTCCTACATGCTGTACGGCACGCTGTTCATGTGCGCGGGCGCCTACACGCTGTCGCGCAACGGGCATGTGCGCGCCGACTTCCTGTATCGCGCCATGCCGGTTCGGTGGCAGGGCCTCGCTGATCTCTCGCTCTACCTCATGTTCTACTTCCCGGCGATGATTGCGCTGGTCTGGTTCGGCTGGGACTTCTTTCGGATCTCGCTGTTCCAGAACGAGCGCTCCGCCTTCAGCCCGGTCGGGCCCTTCGTCTGGCCGTTCAAATTCGTCATCCCCGCCGTTGGCGTGCTGATGCTGATCCAGGGCGCGGCGGAGACGATGCGCTGCATCCTGGCCTTCCGCGACGGTGTCTGGCCGCCGCGGCTGAGCGATGTCGAGGAGATGGAAGTCCTCGCCATGCAACGCGCCGCCGAGATCCATGCCGGGGGCGAGGCCACCGGGGCGAAGGCCGCCACCCCATGACACGTCCTGCGCCGGAGTCCGCGGCATGAGCGATCCCGTCCTCGGCATGGTGATGCTGGGCAGTTTCATCCTGGTGATCCTGCTCGGCTTCCCGGTGGCCTTCACGCTGATGGCGATGGGGATCGGCTTCGGCTACCTGTCGCTCGAGATGCGGGTCTTCGACCTGCTGGTGCAGCGCACCTATGCGGTGATGGCCAATGACGTGCTGATCTCCGTGCCGCTGTTCATCTTCATGGGCTATGTGATCGAGCGCGCGAACATCCTCGATCGCCTGTTCCGGTCGCTGCAGATGGCCTCTGGCGGGCTGCCCGGCGCGCTTGCGATTGCGACGCTGGTCACCTGCACGCTGTTCGCCACCGCGACCGGCATCGTCGGCGCCGTGGTCACGCTGATGGGCCTGCTCGCCCTGCCGGCCATGCTGCGCGCGGGCTACGACCCCAGGCTCGCGACCGGCGTGGTGTGCGCGGGCGGCTGCCTCGGCATCCTGATCCCGCCCTCGATCATGTTCATCCTCTATGGCGCGACCACCGGCACCTCGGTCGCGCGGCTCTATGCCGCGGCGTTCCTGCCGGGCGTGATGCTCGCGGGCCTGTACCTGCTGTATGTGCTGGTCCTCGCGATGCTCCGCCCCTCCATGGCGCCGAAGCTGCCGCCCGAGGAACGCAACGTGCCGCTGCTCACGGTCATCTGGGCGGTGCTGACATCGTTCGTGCCGCTCGCCGCGCTCATCATGATGGTGCTCGGCGCGATCCTGTTCGGCCTTGCCACCCCGTCCGAGGCGGCGGCGATGGGGGCGGCGGGCTCCATCCTGCTGGCCTTCATCTACCGCGCCTTCACCCTGGCGCGGCTGAAGGAAAGCGTATTCCTGACGGCGCGCACCACGGCGATGGTCTGCTGGCTGTTCGTCGGCGCCTACATCTTCACCTCTGTCTTCGGCTATCTCGGCGGCCACCATGTGGTGGAGAAGTGGTTCGTCGAGGATCTCAGCCTCTCCCCCACCACCTTCCTGATCGTGACGCAGGCGATCATCTTCGTGCTGGGCTGGCCGCTCGACTGGTCGGAGATCGTGCTGATCTTCGTGCCGATCTTCCTGCCGCTGCTCGACACCTTCGGCATCGACCCGATCTTCTTCGGCGTGCTGGTGGGTCTCAACCTCCAGACCAGCTTCATGACGCCGCCCGTCGCGATGGCCGCCTATTACCTGAAGGGCGTTGCGCCGCCGAACGTCAGGCTGAGCGAGATCTTCATCGGCTGCCTGCCCTTCGTCGGCATCGTCATCGTGGCCATGGTGATGCTCTACATCTTCCCGGAGATCGCGACCTTCCTGCCCTCCTACCTCTATGACACGCCGGTTGGCGGCGGCGGGACCGCGCTGGAAGTGCCGCAGGGCGGCTTCCAGGAAGATGAGCCCGTGCGACTGCCCGGCATGTGACGCGGGCACCGGTCGCGATGGACGAACCCTGGCAGCCGAACGAGGCGGCGCGCTGGCTGGCGGAGGCGATGGAGACGGGAAGCCCCCTCGCGCCCCTGCCCCCCGGCATGGCGCCCCGCAGCATGGCGGAGGCGGAGGAGGTCGCGGCCGCGACGCTGGAGGCGCTGGAGATCCCGCCCTGCGGCCTGCGCCTGCTGCTGCGCCCCGGCGCGGCGCCGCTTGCGGGGCCGATGCTGGAAGGGCGGCTGGTGCCGGCGGGGCGGACCGTGGCGCTCGGCATGCTGCGTCACCCGCAGGCCAGCGCCGCCGTGGTCGGCGTGCTGGCCGAGCCGCTGGACCCCGACAGCGATGCGCCGCCCGTCTTCGCGCGGTTGCATCCGGCGCTCGACCTGTCGGCCACGCGCTTCACCGATGCGCCGGCGGACGACATCACGCTGACAGCGGATCTGGCGCGTCTCGGGCTGGTCGTGGTGGGGAAGGGCAAGGCGGTCGCGCCAGGCGCTGTCCGTGTCGCGCTCGGCGCGAAGGGTGGCCGGTCGAAGGGTGCTGAGACCGACCTCGCCGCCGCCTTCGCGGAAGCCGCGGCTGCCGCACGCGGCTGGGGTGGGCTGCCGGCGGGGGCGCTGCTGGTGGTGGCGGGGCTGAGCCCGTCCGTTCAGCCCGGAGGCACGCTGCGCGCCGCGCTCGGCGCGCTGGGCGCCGTGGAGGCGAGCTTCAGCTAGCCAGGATAGTGCCCTGGGCCGCGTCGCGGGTCGCGACGAGCGCGGCCAGCACCTGCCTGGCCTGTTTCACCGCCCCGGCATCGCTCTGGTCCACATCGGCCACCGCTTCTTCCGCCGCCGCGACACCTTCGGCCAGGTGTTCGCGCAAGGTGTCGATTCGCTCGGCCAGCTCCGCCTCCTCCCCCACTGGGGTGGCATCGCGCCATTCGCCGAGGATGGCATCCACTTCGCGCGCCATGCGCCCGGGCGCCACGCCGCGGCCGGCGAGCGCGACCAAGCGCTGAAGGGCGGCGTCGACGGGACGCGCCGCCCGGGGTTTCCGTGCAGCCATGGGGGTCAGCTCCTGAAGGTCTGTCCCTATAGCATGTTCTTGTTGTGTTCCGGAAGAGTGGATTACGCGCCGGGGTGTTCAGCCCGGCGCGCTTCCCGTCAGTCGCCGAGCGCGGCGCAGAACGCCTCGGTGAAGGCGCGTGTGCCCAGCCGCCCGCCGAGATCGGCGGTACGGCGCGCGGGGTCCGTCACCAGCGCATCGGCGGTCCGCTCGATCGCGGCCGCCGCTTCGGCGAAGCGGTCGCGGCCCGGGGCGCGGCGGGCGTGCCAGTCCAGCAGCATCGCCGCCGACAGGATCAGCGAGATCGGGTTCGCCTTGTCCTGCCCGGCGATGTCCGGCGCCGAGCCATGCTGCGCCTGCGCCATCGCATGCGCGGCCCCCTGGTTCAGCGAGCCCGCGAGGCCGAGGCTGCCCGACAGCTCCGCCGCCTCATCGGACAGGATGTCGCCGAACATGTTGGTGGTGACGATCACATCGTAGCGCGCGGCATCGCGCACCAGCAGCGCGGCCATGCTGTCCACCAGCTGTTCGTCATAGGCGACGGCTGGGAATTCGGCGGCGACCGCGCGCACTTCCCGCAGGAACAGCGCCTCGCTGACCTTCAGGACGTTGTGCTTGTGGACGGCCGTGACCTTCTTTCGCGGGCGGCGCGCCGCGATCTCGAAGGCCGCGCGGGCGATACGGCGGGAGCCTTCCGCGCTGATCTTCCGCACCGACAGCGCGAGGTCCGGCGTCGGCATGAATTCGCCGACCCCCCAATGCATGTTGCGGTCGGAATAGAAGCCCTCGGTATTCTCCCGCGCGATGACCAGGTCCATCGGCGTGCGCCCGTAATGCGGCAGGCCGGGGCGGGACCGGCTCGGGCGGATATTGGCGTAGAGGTCGAGCTGGATCCGCAACTCGCCCGAGACATTGATCCCGCCTTCCGCGCGCGGCGGATAATCGGCGTGGGAGACGGGGCCGAGCAGGATGCCATCCGCCGCCCGCGCCGCCGCCAGCACGCTGGCCGGAAAGGTGGAGCCGTCGCGCGCGAGGCGCGCGAGGCCGATCTCATGTTCCTCGGTCTCCAGGCCGAGCCCGAACACCGCATCCGCGCGCCGCAGCACATCGACCGTCGCGCGGGTGATCTCAGGCCCGATGCCGTCGCCCGGCAGGACGAGGAGTTTCACGCGCCCTTGCCCGCCCAGATGCGGGCGGGGACGAAGATCTCGCCCTTCATCAGCAGCCGCGCCGTCCGCAGCGTGCCGCCGGCGGTGATGGTGGGGGCGCCGGCGGCGTCCTGTGCGGTGGTGATCACCGCCTCCATCGACCCGGTCGGGTGTTCCAGCACCACCGCTTCGCGCGCCGCATCGGTGACGCGGGCGATGCCGGCGGCGACCGTGCCGGGCAGCTTGCAGGCGGAGGCGATGCAGATGCCGCCCGTCACCGCCATCGCCTCATGCGTGGCCAGCGGCGTGAAGTAGCGCGTCAGCACCGAGCCGTCCGGCGTCGCGGGCGGGGCGATGATCGCGAATTTCGGGATCACGCGCCCCTCCGCGTCGCCCATGCCCATGGCGAGGCTTGCGGCGCGGCGGACGCGCTCGATGCGGGCGAAGAACTCCTTGTCCGCATCCAGTTCCTTCGCCGTCTCCAGGCCCGTCTTCCCGAAGTCGCTGGCACGCGCGATCACCACCGGCATGCAGACATCGAGGCAGGTGACATCCACGCCCTCGATATGATCCAGCGGGTTGCCGGTGGGCATCAGCTTGCCCGTGGCGCCGCCCACCGCATCGGCGAAGTTCAGCAGGATCGGCGCGGCGGTGCCGGGCACGCCGGCGATGGCGGTCTCACCATCGTAGCGCACGCGGCGGCCCGGGGTCTGCACCACCGCCTCGATCAGCGCGCCGGTGTTGACGGCGCGGATCATCACGCGGGTCTCGCCATCCTCGGCCGGCACCAGGCCGCTTTCGATGGCAAACGGGCCGACGCCGGCCAGCATGTTGCCGCAGGTCGGGCCCCAATCGACGAAGCCGCGATCGATCGCGGGCTGCGCGAAGAGGTAGTCCACCTGCTGCGGCTGGCCCGGCTCGGCGGCAGAGACGATGGCGACCTTGGTGGTCAGCGTGGTCGCGCCGCCGATGCCGTCGATCTGGCGCAGATCGGGCGAGCCCACGGCGGCCAGGATGACCTGCCCCATCGCGTCGCGGTCTGTGGGCAGGTCGGCGCGCAGGAAATAGGGGCCGCGGCTGGTGCCGCCGCGCATCAGGGTGCAGGGGATGGCGGTCTGGGTCATGTCAGTCTCTCAGCGCAGAGGCCAGGGCAGGTCGTAGTATTCCTGCAGCAGCCCGCCGGGGAAAATGAGGTTCAGGGAATAGGCCATCACGAGGATGAAGCCGCAGGCGCAGCTGGTCAGCAGGATGGTCTGCAGCCAAGCGCAGCGCGCGACCGCCCGCAGGAAGGCGATGAAGAAGATGACCAGCGCCGTAAAGAAGCCGATCAGCAGCGTGAGCCCTAGGAAGCCCATCACCCAGGCCACGAAGGGCCAGGGGCCGGCATCGGTGGCCTTCGCCTCGGTGTCGAAATTGGCCGTGCCCGCAACCACCGGGCCGCGCGCCTGCACCAGCAGCACCATCAGCACCGCGATGCCGCCGATGATGGCCACCGCCACCGGCATCAGCGCGGCGAGGTACGAGTTGCGCAGACCCTCGTAGAGGACGAAGCCGAACAGCAGCAGCAGCAGGCAGCTGAAGATCACCTGCGGCATCATCGCCGTGGCGCCGGAGGTCTCGACGGAGCCTTCGGTGTTCACAGCTGCCTTGCTCCGCCGCAGCCCCGCCCACAAAGACAGCAGCGTCAGCGCCAGGATGAACAGCGCGAGCGGCCGGGTCAGGAAGTCCCAGCCCGAGAACTGCACCGCCTGGTACAGGTACCGTTCCGCGCCGAGCGACAGCACGAAGCCGATCAGGAAGGCCGGGCGCGACCAGCCGAAGCGGCGAAGGAACAGGCCGAGGATGCCGACCGCGAACAGCGCCATCATGTCATAGACGCTGCGCGTCGCCTGGAAGGCGGCGAAGGAGATGATCATGATCATGAAGGGCGCGATCAGCGTGTAGCGGATCGTGGTCAGCATCGCGATGCCGGGGGCAAGGATGATGCAGAGCGCCGTGCCAATGACGTTGGCGATCGCAAGCGACCAGATGATGGTGTAGGTGATATCGAGGCTGCGATCCGCCATCGCCGGCCCGGGCTGGAGGCCGAGCAGGATCATGCCGGCCAGGAAGATCGCCATCGACCCCGACCCCGGAATGCCGAACAGCAGGGTCGGCAGCAGCGCGCCGCCCTGCACGGCGTTGGCGGCGCTTTCCGGCGCGATGACGCCACGGATATCGCCCTTGCCGAACTCGCGCGAATCCTTCGCGGTCTGCATGGCGTGGCTGTAGGCGATCCAGTCCACCACCGATCCGCCGATGCCGGGGACGGCGCCGATCAGGGACCCGATGCCGGAACAGCGCAGGATGAGCCAGCGGTTCCGGACCACGTCGCGCAGGCCCTGGATCCAGCCGCTGCCGATCGCGCGCCGCTGCGCGATCGCGCCGCCGCCGCGCAGCAGGTCGAACAGCTCGGGCAGCGCGAAGATGCCAAGGCCCACGATGACCAGCGGCAGGCCGTCGCTGAGGTACAATGTGCCGAAATCCATCCGGTACTCGCCCGTCGCCGGCGCCGCGCCGACCATGCCGAAGGCGAGGCCGAGGCAGGCCGCGGCGACACCCTTGGCCAGGTTGCCGCCGGACAGCGCGGCGACGGTCGAAAGGCCGAACAGCGTCAGCATGAACAACTCGGCCGAGCCGAAGGCGAGGATGATGGGCCGCGCCGCCAGCACGGCGAAGGTCAGTACGAGGGCGCCGAACAGTCCGCCGATCATCGACGCGGCGAAGGAGGCCGACAGGGCACGGGCCGCCTCGCCCCGCTTGGCGAGCGGGAAGCCGTCCAGCACCGTCGCCTGGCTGGCCGATGATCCCGGGATGCCCATGAGGATCGAGGAGAAGGTGTCGGATGTCCCGATCACGGCGATCAGCCCGATCAGCATCGCGAGCGCCGAGACCTGGTCCATGCCGTAGATGAAGGGCAGCAGCAACGACAGCCCGGCGATGCCGCCGAGGCCGGGCAGCACGCCGATCACGAGCCCGACGGAGATGCCGAGCATCATGAACATCATCCGCTCGGGCATCAGCAATGCCTGGAGCGCGCCGAGGATGACATCGATCATGGCGAGTGGCCTTTCCCGGCGTGCGCCGGCGCTCTCAGAAGCGGACGTTGTGCTGCGTGGTCAGGAAGTTCCGCACCCACTCCCGCGCCTCGGGCGCGATGGTGGTGGCGGTGGCGTAGAGGGCATCGGCCGCCGGGCCGACCGCCTGCGGGTAGTCGCCCAGGATGTCGCCGCGCCGCGCGATCACGTCCGGGTCCTTCACCGCATCCTCGAAGGCCTTGCGGAAGGCGGCGATGATCGGCGCGGGCGTGTCCTTCAGCAGCACCGCCGGCTTCTGCCCGGCGAAGGCGGCGACCGAACAGGCGCGATAGGCGGCATAGCCGGGCCCGTCCGGCGCGCGGCCATGCATGGCGCGGAACACTTCCTCGAAGGTCGGGATCTCGGGGAAGGAGGGATCGCGCTGGACATTGCCCTGGGCGTCCGGCACGCCATAGGAGAACAGCGGCACCGCCGCCCCGGCGCGCACCATCGGCACCACCTGGGTCAGCCAGGCGGGCGTGGTCTGGTGGTCGGCATTGGCATCGCCGCGTTCCACCGCCAGCCGCGCATCGCCGCGCCCGCGCATGCCATAGACATAGCGCGTATTCAGCCCCAGCAGGTGCAGCGCCAGGATCGGCACGATGTCGAGCCCCGTGGCGCCCTGGCTCGGGAAGACCAGTTCCCGGCCGCGCAGCTGCGCGATCTGGTCCCCGCGCGTGATGCCGGTGCGCGAGGAGACATAGACCACGCCCCCGGTGGGGGAGACGATCAGCGGCGTCCACTTCGCATAGTCGTAGCGCACGCGCCGGTCGCCCAGCAGGAAGGGCAGGTGGGTGGAGGCGGAGGGGCCGAAGAAGCTCGACCCGTCCGGCCGCGCCCGCTGCGCCCAGTCATTGGCGCCGGTGATGGACCCGCCGCCGGGGATGTTGCGGACGATCACGTTCGGATTGCCGGGCAGGTGCTTCGACAGCGCCGGCGCGAAGAAGCGCGCCCAGACATCGCTGCCGCCGGCCTCGGCGAAGGGGATGACGAATTCGATGGTGCGCCCGGCGAAGGAGAGCGGCGCCTGCGCGCGGGCCGATGTGGCGACACCCATCGCGGCTGCGCCGAGCAGCGCGCGCCGTCCGATACGGATCATGGTCCTGCCTTTCGTGTTGGAAGGGCCGCCGGCGGCGCCGGCGGCCGATCTCGAATCAGAAACGCGTGTTGTGGTTCGTGGTCAGGTAGTTGCGGACCCAGGCGCGGGCATCCGGCGCGATGGAGGTCGCGACCTCGTACAGGCGCTGGATGTTGTCGCCCACCGCCTGGTCGTAGTCGCCCAGCACCTCGCCCTTCTTGGCCTGCAACTCGGGGTCGGCCACGGCTTGGGCGAAGGCCTGGCGATAGGTGGCGACGATCTCGGGCGCGGTGCCGCGGGGCAGCATCGCCGGCTTCTGCGCGGCGAAGCCCGAGCCGAAGAAGGCGAGGTAGGCGTTGTACTCGACACCGGACGGCTTGCGGCCGTGCAGCATCTCATAGGCCTCGACGAAATGCGGCAGCTCGGGGAAGGACGGGTCGCGCGCCACATTGCCCTGGGCATCCAGCACGCCCCAGGAGAACAGCGGCACCGCATTGCCTGCCTGGATCATCGGCCGCACCTGGGTGAGGTAGGCGGAGGAGGTCTGGTAGTCGATCGTCGCCTCCCCACGCTCGAGCGCGAGGCGACCCTCGCCACGGCCGCGCATGCCGAAGACATGGCGCACATTCAGGCCGAGCACGACGAAGGCCAGCATCGGCACGAGATCGAGCGAGGTCGCGCCCTGGCTGGCATAGACCAGCTGCTGGCCGCGCACCTTGCCGAGTTCGGACGCGTTGGCGACGTTGAAGCGCGCCGGCAGATACACCACGCCGCCGGTGGGCGAGACCAGGATGGGCGGCATCTGGGCATAGTCGTAGCGCACCCGCGGATCGCCCAGCAGGAAGGGGAATTGCGTGGAGCCGGAGGTGCCGATGAAGGTCGAGCCGTCGTTCCGCGCGCGCAGGAAGAAGTCATTGGTGCCGGTGATAGACCCGCCGCCCGGGGCGTTGCGGATGATCACATTCGGACGCCCCGGCAGGTACTTGGCCAGGTAGGGCGCCATGAAGCGGGCCCAGACGTCGCTGCCGCCGCCTTCCGCGAAGGGGATCACCCATTCGATGGTGCGGCCGGAGAAATCCACCGCCCGCTGCGCCGCGGCCGGCGCTGCGCCGAGCGATGCGGCGCCAAGTCCCGCTGCGCCGCCCAGCAGCGCCCGGCGGCCGAGACGTCCGCGCATGGTGTCCTTGTTCATTCCTGCCCCTCCCTGAAGCACGTCAAGGCCGCGCCATTCCGGCGCAGCCCGCTTGCGTACCTTTATGACAAGCCAATAGGGGGGGCGTAAAGCCGCCGGCCAAGCGGGCGCGCGATCACCCCGCCCGGAAGCGCGCCGCCGTCACCGCATCGCTGGCCAGCGCGGCCGCGATTTCGGCCTGGGCCACGGGCGCCTCGGCCAGGGCGACCACCCGTTCGAACCAGGGGCAGGTGTTGCGGATTCGCGCCTGGAACAGCGTGTCGAGCGCCACCGCCGCCGGGCTGCGCCCGGCGCAGCAGGCGCAGGCCGCCGCATGGGCGGGGCCTGAGAGGTCGAAGCGGGCCAGCGCCACGGCGCCGGGTGGGGGGGCATCTGACCGCGAAGCCCCCTCGGGCGCCGGGCCGAGCAGCACCGCCGCCGGCCGCCCCCCGGCCAGCGCGGCCGTGAGCGCTGCCGGATCGGCCACGATCAGGATCGGGATGCGGGCGTCGAGCGACCAGGACATCTGCTAGACATAAGGATATCTTTATGGCATTTACAAGCGAACGGTTGGACTGATGATGGAACAGCTTCTCGCGCAGCTGCGCGCGGCCGCCGAGCCGACGCGCCTGAGGTTGCTGGCGCTCTGCGCCCGGCATCCGCTGTGCGTGACCGATCTCTGCGCCGTGCTCGGCCAGTCCCAGCCGCGCCTGTCGCGGCATCTGCGCCTGCTGGTGGAGGCCGGGCTGCTGGAACGCATCCCGGAAGGCGCCAACGCCTATTTCCAGATGCCCGCCGGTGCCGACCTCGCGCGCCTGGTGCTGGCCCGGCTGCCGGAGGGCGACCCGCTTCTCGCCGCCGATCGCCGTGTGGCCGCGCGGCTGGCGGCCGATCGCGCGCGCGAAGCCTCCGACGCCTTCCGCCGGCATGGGATGGATTGGGACGAGATGCGCGCCCTCGACCTGCCGGCCGCCGCCATCGAACAGGCGCTGCTGGATGCGCTGCCGCCGCGGCTCGGCGCGCTGCTGGATATCGGCACCGGCACCGGGCGGCTGCTGGAACTGGTTGCCCCGCGCGCGGACCGGGCGCTGGGGGTGGATATGAGCCGCGACATGCTGGCGCTGGCCCGCGCGCGGCTGGCCGAACGCGGGCTTTCGGATCGCGCCGCGGTGCGGCAGGCCGACATGTACCGCCTGCCGTTTGCCGATGCCGCCTTCGACGCGGTGGCGCTGCAGATGGTGCTGCACTACGCCGAGGATCCCGCCGCCGCGCTGGCCGAAGCCGCGCGCGTGCTGAAGCCGGGCGGCACGCTGCTGGTCGCCGACCTCGCCCCGCATGGCCGGGCGGAGCTGTTGGACAAGCACGCGCATCGCTGGCCCGGCTTCGACGACGCGCAGCTGGCCGGCTGGCTGGGTGCTGCGGGTTGCGTGCCCCAAGCGGCCGCGACCCTTGCGGGACCGCTTTCCGTCCGTATCTGGCCCGCGCGGCGTCAGCCCGCGCAACTCTCCGCCCTCGTTTCCTGAAGGTAGTCCCCATTCATGGCCCGCCCGCATCTCCTCGACGCGCTTCGTGACCAGGTCCTGCTTTGCGATGGCGGGTTCGGCGCGCGCATCCAGGGCATGACGCTGGATGTCGAACGCGACTTCTGGGGCAAGGAGAACTGCACGGAAGTGCTGATCCTGTCGCGCCCCGACATCGTGCGCGACATCCACCAGGGCTATTTCGCGGCCGGCGCCGATATGGTGCTGACCAACACCTTCGGCGGCTCCCCCATCACGCTCGGCGAATTCGAGCTGGAGGAGAAGGCGTTCGAGATCAACAAGCTCGGCGTCGAGCTGGCGCGAGAAGCGGCGGAGAGCTTCGCCGATGGCCGCCACCGCTGGGTGATCGGCGATATCGGGCCGGGCACGAAGCTGCCGAGCCTCGGCAATATCGGCTACGACGCGCTGGAACAGGCGCTGGTCCTGCAATGCCGCGGGCTGATCGCGGGCGGCGCGGATGCGCTGCTGACCGAGACCAACCAGGACACGCTGTACATCAAGGCCGCCGTCAACGCGGCGAAGATCGCGAAGGCTGAGACGGGATCCGACATCCCCATCTTCGTGCAGGTGACGGTCGAGACCACCGGTACGCTGCTGGTCGGCCCCGACATCTCCGCCGCCGCCGCCGTGGTGGGCGCGTTGGACGTGCCGCTGCTGGGCCTGAATTGCGCGACCGGCCCGCAGGAGATGGCGGAGCATGTGCGCTGGCTGTCGCAGAACTGGCCGGGGCTGATCAGCGTGCAGCCCAATGCCGGGCTGCCGGAGCTGGTGGATGGCAAGACGCATTACCCGCTCGGCGCCGCCGAACTCGCCACCTGGATGGAACGCTTCGTCACCGAAGACGGGCTGAACCTGATCGGCGGCTGCTGCGGGACGAACAACACGCATATCGCGGCGCTCGATGCGCTGCTGCGGAAGCTGGGCGGCGCGCGCGCGCGGCCGGCGCCGACGCTGCGCAAGCCGGTCTGGATCCCCTCTGTCGCCAGCCTCTATACCGCCACCCCGCTCAGGCAGGAGAACAGCTACTTCTCCATCGGCGAACGCTGCAACGCCAACGGGTCCAAGGCCTGGCGCGAACGCCAGGCGGCGCATGACTGGGACGGGTGCCTGGCGATCGCGCGCGAACAGGTGGCCGAAGGCTCGAACAGCCTCGATGTCTGCACCGCCTTCGTCGGCCGCGACGAGATGGCGGAGATGGGCGAGGTGATCCGCCGCTTCACCTCCAGCGTGAACTCGCCGCTGGTGATCGACTCGACGGAAACGCCGGTGATCGAGGCCTCGCTGAAGCTGCATGGCGGCAAGGCCATCATCAATTCCATCAATTTCGAGGAGGGTGAGAAGGCCGCGGCGGACCGCATGGTGCTTGCCCGAAAATTCGGCGCGGCGGTGATCGCGCTGACCATCGACGAAGTCGGCATGGCCAAGACGGCGGAGGACAAGCTGCGGATCGCGACGCGGCTGGTCGAATTTGCCTGCGACCAATACGGCCTGCCGCAATCCGACCTGATGATCGACCCGCTGACCTTCACCATCGCGACGGGCAATGAGGACGACCGCAAGCTCGGCCTGTGGACGCTGGAGGGCATCCGCATGATCCGGGAGAGGTTCCCGGACATCCAGATCATCCTCGGCCTGTCCAACATCAGCTTCGGCTTGAACCCGGCCGCGCGGCATGTGCTGAACAGCGTCTTCCTGGATCACGCGGTGAAGGCGGGGATGACGGGCGCGATCGTGCATGTCTCCAAGATCAAGCCGCTGCACCAGATCCCGCCCGAGGAAGTGCAGGTGGTGGAAGACCTGATCTTCGACCGCCGCCGCGAAGGCTACGACCCGCTGCAGAAGGTGCTGGAGATCTTCTCCGGCCGGAAGGCGGCGGACAACGTCAAGAAGGTGCGCGCCGAGACGGTGGAAGGCCGGCTCAAGGACCGGATCATCGATGGCGACCGCAAGGGGCTGGACGACGAGTTGCAGGTTGCCCTGAACCAGGGCATCGCGCCGCTTGCGATCATCAACGACGTGCTGCTGGACGGCATGAAGGTGGTGGGGGAGCTGTTCGGCGCGGGCAAGATGCAGCTTCCCTTCGTGCTGCAATCCGCCGAGACGATGAAGACCGCCGTCGCCTATCTCGAACCCTTCATGGAGAAGGTCGAGGGCCAGGAGAAGGGCACGATCGTGCTCGGCACGGTGAAGGGCGATGTGCACGACATCGGCAAGAACCTGGTCGACATCATCCTGACCAACAACGGCTACAAGGTCGTCAACCTCGGCATCAAGGTGCCGCTGACCGAGATCGTGGCGGCGGCGAAGCAGCACAAGGCGAACGCCATCGGCATGAGCGGGCTGCTGGTGAAGTCCACGGTCGTGATGCGCGAGAATTTGGAGGAGATGTCGCGCCAGGGCGTGGAGATTCCCGTCCTGCTCGGCGGCGCCGCGCTGACGCGCAACTATGTCGAGGATGATTGCGTGAAGGCCTATGCCTGCGGGCGGGTGGCCTATGCGCGCGACGCCTTCGACGGGCTGCACCTGATGGACAAGGTGATGGGTAACGGCTTCGACGACTACCTGGCCGCGCTGCAATCGAAGCGGAAGGGGAAGTCGAAGAACGAGAAGCGCGTGCTCGGCACCGCCGATCCGCGCGGCTTCGCGCCGGTCGATGTGAACTACGCCCAGGCGCGCCGCCGGCGCGTGGCCGCCGAAAGCACGACGCCTGAAGTGCCGTTCTGGGGCGCGCGGGTGATGGAAGCGGCGCCGAAGGCGCTCGTGCCCTTCATCAACGAACGCAGCCTCTATCAATTCCAATGGGGCTTCCGGAAGGCCGGCAAGTCGCTCGATGATTTCCTCGGCTGGGCGAAGCAGGAATTGCGCCCCGTGCTGAAGCGCATGCTGGCGCTGACGGAGGAGCAGAACATCCTCAAGCCGCAGGCGATCTACGGCTATTGGAAATGCGCCGGCCAGGGCAACGACCTGGTGCTGTTCGAGGAAGACGGCATCACCGAGGCCTGCCGCTTCAACCTGCCGCGCCAGCCGAAGGAGGATGGCGAGTGCATCGCCGACTTCGTGCGCGACATCGCGGACGGGCCGGCGCATCGCGACGTGATCGGGCTGCAGGTGGTCACCGTCGGCCAGAAGGCGTCCGACATGGCGCGCGACTGGTTCGAGGACAACCGCTACCAGGACTACCTGTACCTCCACGGCCTGTCGGTGGAGATGGCGGAAGCGATGGCGGAATACGTCCACAAGCGCATCCGCGCCGAATGGGGCTTCGCGGCGGAGGATGAGCGCGACATCGAGAAGATGCTGTCCCAGGGCTATCGCGGCGGCCGCTATTCCTTCGGCTATCCCGCCTGCCCGCGGCTGGAGGACCAGGAAGGGCTGCTGAAGCTGCTGAAGGCGGAGCGGATCGGCGTGGACCTGTCCGACGAATGGCAGCTGCACCCCGAGCAATCCACCAGCGCCATCGTGCTGCACCACCCGCGCGCGAAGTATTTCAGCGTCTAGTACTCCCCACAAAGCCGCGTCGTGCCGAAGGCAAGCCTTCG
>CAMDWG010000023.1 GCA_945878375.1 Roseomonas mucosa
GTGGTGAAGGTGAAGCTGACGGCGGCGACGTTCCGCTGCGCGCCGGTGCCGGTGAAGGTCACCCGCTGGCGGGCATAGCCATTGCCCGCCGGTTCGCCGGTCACGCCCGTCGCATCCGCCCCGCCTGTGCCCAGCGCGGCGAAGATCGATGAGGGCAGGCTGGGCAGGCGGCCGCAGATGGCGCGGGCAAGCAGGTTCTTCGCGTGGTCGGTCAGGTCGGTCATGCGGGTCTCTCCTGGAAGTTTGGCTCGCCTGCGGTCCCGGCGGCACGGGGCCGCACGTGCCGCGCAGGCGGAGCCTAGTGGGAAAGGGGAAGGGGCTGCCGCACCGCGTCACGCGTGCGGGCAGGATCCGTCGGTGTTGCGGTTGGGGCTGGGGACGCAGCGCGTCAGGCCGGGCTGCGTCCCAGCTTCGTCACGGCGCACCGGCGCCGGACAGCAGCAGCAGCCGCGTCGTGCCGCCATCGGGGCTGAAGGCGAGCAGCGTCGCGAGGCCACCGGCGCGGATCCTGGTATGGCCGTCCGGATTGGTCGGCGTCGTGCCGCTGAAGCCGGTCATCGCGATGGTGAGGTCGGACGCGGTGCGGTTGACGACGAGGCAGGAGAAGCCATCCCCCGTTGCCGTCCAGTTGATCGACAGCGTCGTGCCGGTATTGGCGCTGACCAGCCTGGCATTGTGCGCGGCGAGGGTCAGCGCGGTGGGCGCGGCGGTGGCGACCACCGGCAGGCGGCGTGCGGTGAACTGGCCGTCCACATAGCTCTTCCGTGCCGCGTGGTTCGCGGCGGTGGGGTCGCCTGGGATCAGCAGGTGGCCCTGGAGCGTGACCGTGCCATTGGCCGAGATCCGCAGCCTTTCGTTGAAGGTGTTGCCGCTCCGCGTTTCCACCACGAAGGCGCCGGCCTCGCTGCCGGTCGTCACCGTCTCGCTGATGCCGGCCGCCCGGACGAAGGGGGTCTCGGCGCCGGCGGCATTGTTGCCGCTGAAGACCAGCTGGCCGAGCGTGTGCCCCGCCGCCGGGCTGGCGGAGGCCCGGCGCAGCGTCACCCCCATCGGCGCGGTCATGGCCGAGGGCGCGCCGAAGATCACGCCGCCATTGGGGTTGTTCGCCGCGTCGCCGCCGATCTGCAGCGGCGCGAGCGCCCCGGCGCCGAGCGAGATGCTGTAGGTGACCGCGCTGTTCTGGTTCTCGATGTCGAGGCTGGCGCCGAGCGCGCCGGATCGGGGCAGCAGCACCGTGCTCGACTGGTCGGGCGAGGACCGTGCGGCCTGGGCACGATTGCCGACCAGGATGATACGCGACGCATCCGCGCTGGTGTCCCCGCTGAAGCTGGCGCTGCGCGTGTCGCAGGCCACCACCGCCAGGTTGTCGCCGCCGCTGCCCAGATGGAGGGTGGAGGCCGGCAGATCGCAGGCGACCAGCGTCAGCCCGCCATCCAGGACATCGATCGTGCGGCCAGCGCCGCCACCGCCCACCATGACGCCGACGAACTGGTTGTCAGCCTCGTTCGGAGAGGTGCTGTTGACGCGGATCGCGGTCGCCATGGAACTGATGAAGCCGCCGAGCCACTTGGCGCGGAAGGCGGAGCCGCGGATCCAGGCGCCGACCGTGGCCGGGTCCTTCAGGCTCAGCAGGTCGTCCACGCTGCAATTGTTCAGCTGGATGGACTGGGCCCCGTCGCCCAGGTCGAAGCCGATATTGTAGCCGTAGCAGAAGCAGTTCACGCACTCCGCCACATCGCTGCTCTCGATGCGGAAGGCGGTGCCGAGCCTGCGGTTGTTCCAGACGGCCAGCGTGCCGCCCCCGGTATGGCTGCCGGCGAAGCCGACGCCCTGGAGGTCGAACCGCGTCGCATCGATGACCGTGGCCGTTGCCCGCGTGTTGGCCGGGGCGATGCCGTTCACGCCGAAGACGTTCACCAGGTCGCCGGTGACAAGGTTGTGCGCGGCCGCGGTGGTGATTCGGACCAGCCCGGCGCCATTGTTCGCCACATTCGCGATCGGGGTCTGCACCAGCGAGACGCCACCGAGATTCCCCGTCAGGAAGGGCCAGAAATGGACATCATGGATGCGCGTGATGTCATAGGTTCGCGTCAGCCAGATGCCGTTGCGGTTGTCGCCGCGCATGCGGCGGATGTTGACCCGCTGGCTGTTGTCGGCGCGAAGTGCCAGATCGAAGCCGAGCACCAGCACATCCTCGACCAGCGCATCGTGATGCGTGCCGGATCCGTCGCCGATGGTGATGGCGGTCCCCGCCATCGCCGCGCGCAGCGCGATGGCCGCGCGCATATTGGTCGGCGGTGCGCCGATCCCGTCGCGGATCACCGCGACGGAGCGCAGCGTCGCGCCGCGCATGACGCGGATGGTGCGGGTCGCGTTGAGCAGGATGCTGCCGGGGATGGATCCGTAATTGGCCCCGGGCCGTTGCCCACCCGGGAAGACCGGGCCTTCGAGGCAGACATTCTCCTTCACCACCAACTCCGCCCCCGCCACGCGGTAGCGGCGCGGCCCGAGGCGCACCACGCCACCCCCGGCGGCGTGAGCGGCATCGATCGCCGCCTGGAGGGCGCCGACATCGTCGGCGATGCCGTTCCCGACCGCGCCGTAGTCGCGGACATGGAACATGCGTTCGGCGAAGATGCCGGCGGTGATCTGCGCGAAGGTCGCGCGCCGCGTCTCCGCCGCTGCGCCGCTGCCCTGGACGATGGGCGCGAGGTCCCCCGCGCCGAGCGCGGTGGCGGCGGGGAGGTCTGTGATCCTGGTATCGGGCATCGGCCCCTCTTGTGTTCGGGTGGTGCTGCGGGAAGGAGAAGGCGCGGGTGGGTGCGCGCGCCTCAGATCAGCAGGCGGCCGCCGGACTGGGTCAGCACCGTCTGGCCGCCCTGGGCGAGCAGCGCGTAGGGCGGGCTGACGGCGAAGGATGGCGAGGTGTCCGCGACCAGCGGCGCGCCGACCGCCTCGACCCGCAGGCGATAGCCCGATCCGGCGGCGGGGGCGGGAAGGCTGGCGCTGGCGGTGCCCGCGGTGACACTGGCCGCCTGCGGGCCGCGCACCGTGGTGCCCGCGGCGTCGCGGATCGAGAAGCTGACCTGCGCGACCGGGCCGGTGACGCGCGCTTCCGCCAGCACCTGCCCACCCGCGACGATGCCGCCCGCGAGGGGCGCGAGCAGCACGGTCATCGCCACGGCGGTCGCCATCTGGCGCACAGAGAAGCGCTGCGCGGCACTGCGATTGACGCGGAAGGGCGCGGTGGCGGTGTCCACGACCACGCCGCCCGGCACCGTCGGGCCCGGACGCACGGTGGTCAGCGTCAGCGCGTCGGAGGCCTGGAGCAGGATCACATCGCCAAAGGTCAGCCGCGATCCGGCTGGGGCGAAGTAGCCAGCCGCCAGTGCGTCGGCCCGCGTGTCGGGCGTGCGGTAGAGCCAGATGGTGAAGCCGCTATTCGCCAGCAGCGAGGTCAGGCCAGAATTGTCGAAGGGCATGCGGGGCTCCGGACAGGCGCGCGCAGACACGACGCGCTGGGGAGCGCGCCGTGGCGGTGGCGGACATGGAAGGGGATCCATCCCGGCCGCTGGCGCGGCCGGCGCGGGAAGGCGCGGGATGGGGCGGGAGCCGTGGGACGGTGCGGGCGCACCTCGCCCCTTGGCATGGCCTCTTTAGCTTCGCCCGCGTATCGATGTCAAGACAAAAGTCCTAGAAATCCTTCGGCCCCTGGCCCGCTGCACGAGATCGATCACGTGCTAGTTTCCGGCCATTGGAGTCGGGACCACGCCCGGGGGGATGCCCATGCGACGCTTGATGCTGATCGGCGGAATTTTCGCCGCCTTGTTTGCCGCCGCCCTGCCCGCCGCACCGGTTGCGGCGCAGGAGCGGGTCGTCAACGTCTTCAACTGGAACGATTATATCGACCCCTACATGGTCCAGCGCTTCACGCGGGAGACCGGCATCCGCGTGCGCTACGACGTCTTCGACAGCCTGGAGACGCTGGAAGGCCGCCTGTCGGCGGGGCGCAGCGGCTATGACATCGTGGTGCCCACCAGCGAGCCAACCTTCTCGCGCCTTGCGCGCGCAGGCGGCTTCCGCCCCCTGGACCGCGCGCTGGTGCCGAATCTTGGGAATCTCGACCCAGCCTTGCAGGCGCAGATCGCCGTCTCCGACCCCGGCAACCGGTTCGGGGCGCTCTATCTGTGGGGCACGATCGGCCTTGGGGTGAATGCGGACCGGATCCGCGCCCTGGCGCCGGATGCGCCGCTGGACAGCCTGGCGCTGCTGCTGGACCCCGCCCATGCGCGGCGGATCGCGCGCTGCGGCATCACCATGATGGACAGCGCCATCGACGTGATCCCGACCGTGCTGCGCTATCTGGGCAAGGACCCGAACAGCACCGATGCCGGCGACCTGCGCGAGGTCGAGCGCGCGCTGATGGCGATCCGGCCCTTCATCCGCAATTTCTCCACCGGCGGCGCGATCGAGGCGATGGCGGCCGGGCAGGCCTGTCTTGCCTTCGGCTATTCGGGCGACATGATCCAGGCTGGGCTGCGCGCCGCCGAGGCGGGGCGCGGCGTCACGGTGCGCTACGTGGCGCCGAAGGAAGGCGCGCAGCTCTGGTTCGACCTGCTCGCGATCCCGGCGGATGCGCCGAACCCGGACGCGGCGCATGCCTTCATCAACTTCCTCCTCCAGCCGGATGTGATGGCGCACATCACCAACCATGTCCGCTACCCGAATGGCGTGCCCGCCAGCCGCGCGCTGGTCGATGCGGCGGTCGCCGGCGATCCGGCTGTCTTCCCGCCGGAGGCGCTGCGCGCCAGCTTCTTCACCATCGGCCCGGTGCCACAGGCGGCGGAGCGCGCGCGTTCGCGCGTCTGGTCGCGCTTCAAGGCGGGACGGTGAGCCTCGCCACCGCGCGGCCCGGCGCGGCGGCGCCCTGGCGCGATGCGGATGCGGAGCCGTTGCTCCGCATCTCCGGCGTGACCAAGCGCTTCGGCGGGCATCTCGCGGTGGAGGATGTCAGCCTGGACATCCATCGCGGCGAATTCTTCGCCCTGCTGGGCGGGTCGGGGTCGGGGAAGTCCACGCTGCTGCGGATGCTGGCGGGGCTGCTGCAGCCCGATGCCGGGCGGATCGTGCTGGACGGGCAGGATATGGCAGGCGTGCCGGCCTATCAGCGGCCGGTGAACATGATGTTCCAATCCTACGCCCTGTTCCCGCACATGACCGTCGCGCGGAACATCGCCTTCGGCCTGCGGATGGAAGGCGCGCCGAGGGCCGTCATCCGCGATCGCGTGGCGGAGATGCTGGCGCTGGTCCGCATGGAGGGCTTCGGCGAGCGGCGCCCTGCCGCGCTGTCCGGCGGGCAGCGTGCGCGTATCGCGCTGGCGCGTGCCCTGGCGAAGCGGCCGAAGCTGCTGCTGCTGGACGAACCGCTTTCGGCGCTCGACAAGAACCTGCGCGAATCCATGCAGTTCGAGCTGCGGTCGATCCAGGACCGCACCGGCACCACCTGCGTCATCGTCACGCATGACCAGCAGGAAGCCATGACGATGGCGACCCGGCTTGCCGTGATGGAGCGCGGCGCGCTGGCCCAGATCGGCACGCCGGGCGAGGTCTATGAATACCCCAACAGCCGCTTCACCGCGGAATTCCTCGGCACGGCCAATATCCTCGAAGGGGTGGTACAGGCGACGGGGCCGGGCGGCGCCCGCATCGGCGCCACGGGCCTCGCGATGGACATCCTCTCCGACATGCCGGCGCCCAAGCCTGTCGGCAGTCGCGTCTTCGTCGCGCTGCGGCCGGAACGGCTGGCCATCGCGCGCGCGGCCGATGCGATGCGGCATGGCGACAATCGCCTGCTGGGCTGGGTGCGGGAGATCGCCTATCTCGGCGACAGCTTCATCTACCATGTGGAAGTGGAGGGCGGCCGCGTTATCCGCGTCAGCCAGCCCAATCCGCGCCGGATGACGGAACGCCCGCTGCACGGCGGGGACCCGGTCGCCATCACCTGGGACGTGCAGGCCAGCATGGTCCTGCCGGAATGAGCCGGCGCGTCGGTCGTGCCCTGGTGCTGGCGCTGCCGGCGGCCTGGATGCTGCTGTTCTTCGCCGCCCCCTTCGCCATCGTGCTGTCCATCGGCTTCGCCGAACCGGCGGAGGGCATACCGCCCTATGCCCCCCTGCTGCGCCCGGCGGATGGGGCGCTGCCGGCGCTGCATCTCAATCTCGATAACGTCAGGCTGCTGTGGGAAGATCCGTTCTACATCGAGGCTGTGCTGCGAAGCCTGCGCGTCGCCGCCATCTCCGCCACGCTCTGCCTCCTGATCGGCTATCCGATGGCGCTGGCCATCGCGCGCGCATCGGAATCCTGGCGCAACACGCTGCTGTTGCTGGTGATCCTGCCCTTCTGGACGTCCTTCCTGCTGCGTGTCACGGCCTGGATCGGGCTGTTGCAGGACCAGGGCTGGATCAATGGCGCGCTGATGGCGCTTGGCGTGATCGCGGAGCCGATCCCGCTGCTCTACACCGATCTCGCGATGTATCTCGGCATCACCTATTGCTACCTGCCCTTCATGGTGCTGCCGGTCTATGCGACACTTGTGAAGCTGGATGCGGCGCTGCTGGATGCGGCGTCCGATCTCGGGGCGCCGCCCTGGCGGGGCTTCCTCGCCGTGACGCTGCCGCTCTCCTTGCCGGGTGTGCTGGCCGGCTTCCTGCTGGTGTTCATTCCGGCGGTCGGTGAATTCGTCATCCCCGAATTGCTCGGTGGCCCGGGCGCGCAACTCATCGGCCGCGTGCTCTGGACCGAGTTCTTCCAGAACCGGGACTGGCCCCTGGCCTCCGCGCTGGCGGTTGGGTTGCTGGTCGCGCTGGTGCTGCCCATCGCGATCTTCCAGGGGCGGATAGGGCGGGAGGAGGCGCGGTGAGACGCCTCGGCGCCCTTCTCATCCCCCTCGGGCTCGGCTTCGCCTTCCTCTATCTGCCGATCCTGCTGATGGTCGTCTTTTCCTTCAACGACAGCCGGATGGTCACGTCCTTCACCGGCGTATCGCTGCGCTGGTACGAGGCGCTGTGGCGCAACGAGGCGCTGATGGAGGCGCTGTTCCTCTCGCTCAGGATCGCCGCCGTCTCCGCCACCATGGCGACCATTTTGGGCGTGCTGGCCGGCTTCGCACTGGCGCGCTTCGGGCGCTTCCGCGGCCGGGTGGCCTTTGGCGGGCTGATGGCCGCGCCGCTGGTGATGCCCGAAGTGATCACGGGCCTGTCGCTGCTGCTGCTGTTCGTGGCGCTGGAACAGGCCTTCGGCTTTCCCGCCGGCCGCGGCGCCGACACGGTGGCGATCGCGCATGCGACCTTCGGCGCGGCCTATGTGGCCGTCGTGGTGCAGTCGCGCCTGTCCGGCTTCGATGCGAGCCTCGAGGATGCGGCGATGGATCTCGGCGCGCCCCCCTGGCGCGTCTTCATCCTGATCACACTGCCGCTGATCGCGCCGGCCGTGGCGGCGGGCTGGCTGCTGGCCTTCACCCTCTCGCTCGACGACCTGGTGATTGCGAGCTTCGTCTCGGGACCGGGCGCCTCGACCCTGCCGATGGTCATCTTCTCCTCCGTCCGGCTCGGGCTGACGCCGGAACTCTATGCGCTGGCGACGCTGATGGTGCTGGCGGTGGGGCTGGCGCTCGGCCTCGCGTGGCGGCTGGCCAGGCGCCCTCCCGGTGCCTGATCGGCGCCACGATCCCTCCACCATCGCGTGGCAGGGTGGTGCCATGACCCGGCTTTCCCTGGCCTTCGCGCTTCTCCTGCTGCTCGGCGGCTGCGCCGAGCGCTGGGTGCGCCCCGGCGCGACCGAGGCCCAGGCGGATGCGACGCTCGAGGCCTGCCAGGACAAGGCGGCGGTGGCGGTGCAGCCCCTGATGGTCTGGCAGATCGTCGATCCCGGCGGCTATGTCCGGGAACGGCGCTGCTGGATCAACCATTCCGGCCGGGAGGTCTGCGGCTTCACGGACCGCTGGCGCCCGCCGCGCTATGGCTGGGTGGACGCCAATTCCGGCGCGCGGGAGGCCTGGCGGCGCGGCTGCATGCGGTCCCAGGGCTTCACCTTCGACGGCTACCGCCCACTGCGCCTGTTCGGCGATCCTGACGCGGCCCAGCCTGTGGACGCCCCGCCTCCATAGGGCTAGGACTTGGCGGGCCGCGTCGCGCGGGGGTGCCTTCCCCGCCTTGCCGGCAGGGAACGCCGAACACCATGAACCTCATCGCCGACCGTCTCGACCGGATCTCGCCCTCGCTCACCATCGCCATGACGGCGAAGGCCCGCGCCCTGAAGGCCGAGGGCCGCGACATCATCTCGCTGGCGGCCGGCGAGCCCGATTTCGACACGCCCCGCAATGTGAAGGACGCGGCGATCGCGGCGATCGAGCGCGGCGAGACGAAGTACACCGACGTCGCCGGCACCATGGCGCTGCGCAAGGCGGTCTGCGAGAAATTCAAGCGCGACAACAATGTGGACTACAAGCCCGAGGAGATCCTGGTCGCCACCGGCGGCAAGCAGGTGATCTTCGATGCGCTGGTCGCCACCATCAACCCGGGCGATGAGGCGATCATCCCCGCCCCCTGCTGGGTGTCCTACCCCGATATCGTGGCGCTGGCCGAAGGCACGCCCGTGATCGTGCCCTGCGGTCCGAACCAGGGCTTCCGGATGACCCCGGAACAGCTGGAAGCGGCGATCACGCCGAAGACCAAGTGGCTGATCCTGAACAACCCCTGCAACCCGACCGGCGCCGGCTATTCGGCGGCGGAGCTGAAGGCGCTGGCCGAGGTGCTGATGCGCCACCCCAATGTCTGGATCTTCTCCGACGACATCTACGAGAAGCTGACCTACGGCATGACCTTCGCGACCCTGGTCGAGGTGGAGCCGCGCCTGAAGGATCGCACCGTGACCATGAACGGCTGCTCCAAGGCCTATGCGATGACCGGCTGGCGGATCGGCTTCGCCGGCGCGCCGGTGAAGCTGATCAAGGCGATGGACAAGCTGCAGAGCCAGTCCACCTCCAACACCTCCTCCATCTCCCAGGCCGCGGCGATTGAGGCGCTGACCGGCCAGCAGGAGAGCGTGGAGGCGATGCGCGTGGTGTACCAGCGCCGCCGCGACCTGGTGGTGTCCATGCTGAATCAGGCGGCGGGCGTGCGTTGCCCGACGCCGGAAGGCGCCTTCTACGTCTTCCCCGACATCCGCGGCTGCCTCGGCAAGACCAGCGCCGGCGGCAAGAAGATCGAGACGGATGAGGATTTCTGCATCGGCCTGCTCGAGGAGACGGGCGTGGCGGCGGTGCATGGCGCGGCCTTCATGTTCCCGGGCCATTTCCGCATCAGCTACGCGACCAGCGACGAGTTGCTGAAGGAAGCCTGCACCCGCATCCAGAAGTTCTGCGCCGGGCTGAAGTGACGTCATGCGATGACCGGAAGGCCGTCGGCCAGAAGGTCTGAATCGCATGGCCAACCAAGCCTTCAGCCTCCGCCCTGCGACGGAGGCTGATTTCGAACCGGTGCTCGCGCTGTCCATCCGAGCGATGCGCGAGCATCTGGAACGCATCGGCCGCTTCGATCCGGAGCGCCGCCGCAGCCGGATGCGCCTGCCCTTCGATGCCGGCATCCTGCGGATCATCGAACAGGACGGCGCGCTGGCGGGCTGCGTCGGCGTGTTGCCGCGCGACGCCTGGGTCGAGATCCACAGCCTGTTCCTCGACACCCATGCGCAGGGTCGCGGATTGGGCGAGGCCATCTTCCGCGTGATCCTGGCGGAGCATCCCGGCCGGACCTTCCGGCTCGAGGTGGTGAAGCAGAGCCCGGCGCGCCGCTTCTGGGAGCGGCTCGGCTTCGTCCAGTACGGAGAGGATGAGACCGACTGGCTGATGGAACGCGCGCCGGATTGAGCCGCACGCGCCCGGGGGATAGGTTGCGCCCCCTGTTCCGGAGGTCCCGCTCGCCATGCCCGCGCTCGCCAGCCGCCTGAAGGACATCGCGCCCGCCGCCTCCGTCGTCATGACGCAGAAAGCGCGGGAGCTTGCGGCACAGGGCATCAAGGTGATCAGCCTCGCTGTCGGTGAGCCCGATTTCGCCACCCCCCGCCACGCGATCGAAGCCGCCTACAAGGCCGCGCTGGCCGGGGACACGAAGTATCCCCCGCAGGACGGGACCAGGGCGCTGAAGGAAGCCATCCAGCGCAAGTTCAAGCGCGAGAACGGGCTCGATTACGCGCTGGACGAGATCCTGGTCTCCAATGGCGGCAAGCAGGTGATCATGAACGCCATGCTCGCCACCTGCGATGTGGGGGATGAGGTGATCATCCCCGCGCCCTACTGGATCTCCTATGCGGATATGGCGAAGCTCGCGGGCGGCGTGCCGGTGCCTGTCGCCTGCCCGCAGAATAACGGTTTTCGGCTGCGCCCCGAGGATCTGGAAGCTGCTATCACGTCGAAGACCAAGTGGCTCCTGCTGAACTTCCCGAGCAACCCGACGGGGGCGGCATGCTCCAGGGAAGAGATGAAGGCACTCGGGGAAGTGCTGCTGCGGCACCCGCATGTCTGGGTGTTGACCGACGACATGTATGAGCACCTCCTCTACGACGATTTCGAATTCTGCACGATCGCGGAGGTGGAGCCGCGCCTGAAGGACCGCGTGCTGACGGTGAATGGCGTGTCCAAGACCTATGCGATGACCGGCTGGCGCATCGGCTTCTGCGGCGGGCCGCGCGACCTGATCAAGGCGATGTTCAACATGCAGGGCCAGCTGACGGCCGGCGTCAGCACCGTCGGCCAGGCCGCCGCCGCCGCCGCGCTGGATGGGCCGCAGGATTTGGTGACGGAGCGGGCCGCGATCTACAAGGCGCGCCGCGACATGGTGGTGGAGATGCTGAACGCCGCCCCCGGCATCGCCTGCCACAAGCCGGAAGGCGCCTTCTATGTCTTCCCGAACATCGCCGGCTGCCTCGGCAAGGTCAGCGCCGGCGGGCGGCGCATCGCGACCGATGCCGATTTCGCGCTTGCCTTGATCGAGGAGAAGCACGTCGCCGTCGTGCATGGCGCCGCCTATGGGATGAGCCCCTATCTGCGCATCTCCTACGCCACCGAGACCGAGAAGCTGCGCGAGGCCTGCGCGCGCATCCAGGATTTCTGCCGCGCCCTGTCATGAGCGCGGTGCCGCTCCGCCCCGGACGCGACGATGATGCGGATGGCTTCATCCGCCTGATCGGCGATTGCTGGTCCGAATATCCCGGCTGCGTCATGGATGTGGATGGCGAAGTGCCGGAACTGCGCGCGTTGGCCACCTATTTCGCCGAAGCCGGCGGCGCGCTGTGGGTTGCGGAGCGGGGTGGGCGCGTCATCGGCGTGGCGGCGACGCGGCCGATGGGGCAGGACGCGGCCTATGAGATCTGCAAGGTCTATGTCGCCAAGGACGCGCGCGGCAGCGGCCTCGCTCATGACCTGCTGGGGGCGGCGGAAGCGCATGCGCGCGCGGCCGGCGCGGAACGGCTCGTGCTCTGGACCGACACCCGCTTCGAGACGGCGCATCGCTTCTACGAGAAGCGCGGCTTCGTGCGGCAGGGGCCGATCCGAGTCCTGCACGATCTCTCGAACAGCCTGGAATTCCGCTACGTCAAGCCGATCGCTGGGCTGGTGGTGGAGGCGCTGGATGCCGCCGCTGCCGCCAGCGCGGAGCGGCGGCTATCGGCGCTGCTGGCTGCCTGCGTCGCGGATGGCGCGAGCCTCACTTGGCTCCCGCCCCTCGCGCCCGCTGTCGCGCAGGGCCACTGGCGCGGCGTCTCGTCCCAGGTCGCGCTCGGCAAGGCGGTGCTGCTCGTCGCGTGGCTGGAGGGCGAGGTGGCCGGGACTGTGCAGCTGGCGCTGGACATGCCGGAGAACCAGCCGCACCGGGCAGAGGTGCAGAAGCTGATGGTCATGCCCACCGCGCGGCGCCGTGGCGTCGGGCGGGCATTGATGCAGCGCGCGGAGCAGGTCGCGCGCAGCATCGGACGTGGCCTACTCGTTCTCGACACGCGCGCCGGCACCCCCGCCGAGGCGTTGTACCGCGCGCTGGGCTGGACGGAGCTCGGCACGATCCCGGGTGGCGAACTCGGCCCCGACCGCCAGCCGGCGGATGTCGTGCATTTCTGGAAGCGCGTTGCCGCGTAGCTGCGGTCAGAACGCGTTCTTGTCGCGGAAGCCGCGCAGCAGGGTTGCGAACAGGATCCTGAGGTCCAGCAGCGGTGACCAGTTCTCGATGTAGTCGAGGTCGTGCCGCACGCGGGCGGCGATCTGTTCCACCGTGTCGGTCGGGCCGCGCCAGCCATTCACCTGCGCCCAGCCGGTGATGCCGGGCTTCATGCGGTGCCGCGCGAGGTAATCCTCCACCACCTCGGCATAGGGGCGGCCGGCGGCGCAGGCCAGCGGCGAATGCGGCCGCGGACCGACCAGCCACATGTCGCCGCGTAGCACATTGATCAGCTGCGGCAACTCATCGAGGCTCGTGCGGCGCAGGACGCTGCCGAAGGCGAAGGTGCGCGGGTCGTCCCGCACCGCGAGAACAAGCCCCGATGGCTCTGCCGCGCGGTCCGGCATCCGCATGGTCCGGAACTTCAGGATCTCGAACACCCGGCCGCCATAGCCCTCGCGCGTCTGGCGGAACAGCACGGGGCCGGGACTCGTGAGCTTGATCCCCGCCGCGATGGCGAGCATCGGCAGGGCCGCGACCATCAGCGCGAGCAGCGCCAGCGCGCGGTCGGTGATGTCCTTGGCCACCCAGGTCCATCCATCCAGCGGCTTGTCGGCGACCTGCACCAGGCCGATCCCATCGATCTCCGTTTCACCGAGCGGCCCGCGCATGGCCGCGCGCGGCACCAGCGGGTCGATCGCGAGCAGCACGCGCACCGGCAAGCGACCGAGTCTTGCGATCGTCTCCCGCACCAGCCTGGCTTCGGCCAGCGGCAAGGCGACGATCACGGCATCCACCCGTTCGCGGTGCAGGATGCGGAGAAGGCACGGCTCGATCGTCGCGAGGTCGCTTGCCTGCTGCACAGGCACGGCGTCGATCACGCGGGCGCCGCGCGGATCGCGCGCGGCGGCGTCGGCGCAGCGCGCGGCCTCGGCCTCGCTGCCGATCACGACGAAGGCGGAGCCGATCACGCTGTCCTGCGTGAACCTGCGGGCCAGATGTGCCGCCATCCAGCGCGTGGCGCCGAGGCCGGCGAGACCTGCCAGGAACCAGCCCAGCAGGACCGGCAGGACGATCTGCGCATCGCCCGGCACCAGCCCGAGGAACAGCCCGCAGGCGATCGTCCATGGCAGCGCCGCGCGCAGCAGCGACAGGCCGGGGCGCAGCAGGCCCCGCGCCTCATAGCTTGCTGCCAACTGCAGCAGGCAGGCGGCGATGACGACGCCGCTGACCAGCGTCAGCATCGGCGGCTGCCAGGCGATGGCCCAGCGCGCCGCCGTGCCCGCGATGGCAAAGACCAGCAGCCCGGTGCCGAACAGCGCCGCGACATCGGCCAGCCGCACCGCCGCCTGGAAGCCCCAGCGCGACAGGCGTGGCGAGAGCCAGCGTGGGCGCTCCCGTCCTTTGGGGTGCGGCGCGCGGCGGGTCACGCGGGAGCTGCCTGGGACCGGCGACACAATGGGTCTAGCCCGTCCCGCCTGCTGATCGTCCGGCCTTCATCACGAAGGATTGCTGGCAGGAGACGCAGGCCGATGCTGGCAATCTTTCTCTCCTTCCGCGTTGCGGGCGCTGCTGCGGCACGGATCGCGGTTGCCGCGCGGCAGGCGCGTTTCGGTCAGTGCGATGAACTGGAAAGCGTCGCGCGGCCATGGGCCATGCGCTGGTGGAGAATCCAAGACAGGCTGAACTGGCGCTGCATGCTGAGACCGGATGTCGGGACTTCGATCCGGGCAATGTCCTTGGCCGAGACGCATGCGGCAAGCGCGCGATCATGGGAGCCGCCCCGGATCGCGGGTAGTTGCGCCGAATGATCCGGCTGCGGAGTCCTGGCTGTCGCGATCTTCGCCCGTGGGATGGCAGAACCTACAGGAAGGTCGCCAACCGCCCCAGAACCTCCTCGGGCGCTTCCTCGGCCAGGTAGTGGCCGGAGGCGACCGCGCCGCCTTCGACCGGCCCGGCCGCGTAATCCCGCCAGATCGCCAGCGCATCGTACCAGGTGGCGATCTTCCCCTTCGCGCCCCATAGCGCGAGCAGCGGGCAGCGGATCTTCTCCCCGGCCGCGCGGCTGGCGCGGTCATGGGCTAGGTCGATGGTCGCGGCGGCGCGATAATCCTCGCAGATGCCCTCCACCGTGCCGGCTTCGCGCAGCGCGGCCAGGTAGTCGGCGCGCGCTTCCGGGTGGAAGAAGCCCTTGCCCTTCGGCTCGCGCGAGGTGTGCATGTCGAACCAATCCTCGACATCGCGCAGGATCATCCGTTCGGGCTTCGGATGCGGCTGGGCCAGGAAGAACCAGTGATAGTAGCCCATGGCGAAATCCATGCCGCCGAATTCGAAATGGTGCAGCGTCGGTACGATGTCGAGCAGGCACAGCTTTTCCACCGCATCCGGCCAATCGAGCGCCATGCGGTGCGCCACTCGCGCGCCGCGGTCATGCCCCACCACGGCGAACCGCTCATGCCCCAGGCCCCGCATCAGCGCCATGAGATCGGCCGCCATCGCCCGCTTGGAATAGGCCGCATGGTCGGTCGAGACGGGCGGCTTGGTGGTGAAGCCATAGCCGATAAGGTCGGGGCAGATCACCTCGAAGCGCTGGGCCAGCACCGGCGCGACGCGGTGCCACATGGCATGGGTCTGCGGGTTGCCATGCAGCAGCAGCAGCGGCGGCCCCTTGCCGCCGCGCCGAAGGCGGAAGGTGACATCGCGCGCCTGCCGATGCTCCAGCGTGAAGCCTTCAAAGAACATTGCCCGTCCTATTCGTGCAGGAAGGAATAGACCGCGAGGCCAAGCCCCGCGACGCCGAAGAGCATGGACAGGCCCGGCCAGGTCGGGCGCGGTCCGCGATGGCCGAAATACCAGTTGAGCGCGATGGACCCGATCAGCGCCGCGCTCGCATCGGCCCATTCGCCCTTGGCGAAGCCGCGCACGATCAGCACGCCCCAGGTGATCAGCGCGGCGAAGGACAGGCCCCGCCAGAACAGATCGGCGAGGGGGTTCTCCGGCCGCATGCTGGGATGGGCGGAGCGGGTGTGGATATAGGCCGCGACCGAGAGGAGCAGCGCGGCGAGCAGGGCGGCGGACATCCACGTGGCATAGGGCGCGAGGGCCGGGTCACGCAAGCGCGCGGACGGCGCCGCGCCCGGTGCGGCATCAGCCGAGGCCGGCCATCTCCCGCCATTCGGCCTCGGTCAGCGTCCTGACGCCGATCTCGGCGGCCTTCGCCGCCTTGCTGCCGGCATCCGCGCCGACGATCAGAAAGTCGGTCTTCTTCGACACGCTCTTGGTCACCTTGGCGCCGAGCCGTTCGGCCTGCGCTTCCGCCTCGTCGCGCGACATCTGCGTCAGCGTGCCGGTGAAGACCACGGTCTTGCCCGCGAAGGCGCTGTCGGCGGCGGCGGCGACCACCGCATCCTCCGGCGTCACCTCCCGCCCCAGATCGTCCAATGCGTCCCGGTTGTGCGGTTCCGCGAAGAACTCTGCGAGTTCGGTCGCGATGGCCGGCCCGATGCCCTGGATCGATCCCAGCTCCTCCCGCGCCTCGCTGCCGATGGTGGTGGCCGCCAGCATCTTCGCCCGCCATTCGGGGAAGGAATGGTAGTGGCGCGCGAGCAGCTTCGCATTCGCCTCGCCAATGCGGCGGATACCGAGCGCGAAGATGAAGCGTTCCAGCGGCACGCGCCGCCGCGCCTCGATCGCGGTCAGCAGCTTGGCCAGTTTGCGTTCGCCCCAGCCATCCCAGCCGCGGATCGTCGTGGCGTGCCGGCCCAGGCGGAAGATATCGGCCGGGCTTTTCACCAGGCCCGCGTCGAATAGCGTCTGGATGTTCTCCTCACCCAGGCCTTCGATATCCATCGCGTTGCGGCGGGTGAAGTGGATCAGCCGTTCCACGGTCTGCGCGGGACACACCAGCCCGCCGGTGCAGCGGCGCACCACCTCGCCCGGTGGGCGCACGGCGTGGCTGCCGCAGGCGGGGCAGGTCTCGGGGAAGATGAAGGGCTGTGCCCCAGGCGGCCGCTTCTCCGCCACGCTGCCCAGGATCTGCGGGATCACATCGCCGGCCCGCTGGAGGATGACCGTATCGCCGATCCGCACATCCTTGCGCGCGATCTCATCCTCATTGTGCAGGGAGGCATGCGTCACCATCACGCCACCGACGCCCACGGGCTCCATCACCGCGCGCGGCGTCAGCGCGCCGGTGCGGCCGACCTGGATCTCGATGCCGCGCAGCACGGTCGTCGCCTGTTCGGCCGGGAATTTCCACGCGATGGCCCAGCGCGGCGCCCGGCCCACGAAGCCCAGCCGCTGCTGCCAGTCCAGCCGGTTCAGCTTGTAGACGACACCATCGATATCGTAGCTGAGCGCGGCGCGCTCTTCGGCGATCCGCTGCTGATATGCCTGTGCCGCTGCCTCGTCCGCCAGGTATTCGGAGACCGGGTTGACACGGAATCCCCATGCGCGGAGCCGCTGCAGCCAGTCCGCATGCGTCTCGGCCGGCGCTTCGCTCGCCTCGCCCATCGCATAGGCGAACAGCTTCAGCGGGCGCTGCGCGGTGACCGCCGCGTCCAGTTGGCGGAGCGAGCCGGCGGCGAAATTGCGGGGATTGACCGGGATGGTGATGGCCGGCCCCACCTTCTCCCCGCGCGCGCGCCGGGCTTCCCGCTCCGCCGCCGCCTCGACCTGCGTGGCGCGGAAAGCCAGGAAATCCGCTTTCTCACAGAACACTTCGCCACGGATCTCGATGCGGGCGGGGAAGGGGGATGCAAGCGTGCGAGGTAGATCGGAAAGGGTCAGCAGATTGGCGGTGATGTCCTCCCCCTCGGTCCCGTCCCCGCGCGTCGCGCCGCGAAGGAAACGGCCGCCTTCATAGATGAGATTGACGGACAGCCCGTCGATTTTTGGCTCGCCCACGAATTCCAGCGTCTGGTCGGCCGGCAGGCCGAGGAAGCGCCGGATCCGCGCGCCGAACTCGGTGAAATCCGCAGGCGCGAAAGCGTTGTCGAGCGACAGCATCGGCACGCCATGCCGCAGCTTGGTGAAGCCCTCCGCCGCCTCGGCGCCCACGCGGCGGCTTGGGCTGTCGGCGCGGATCAATTCGGGGAAGCGGGCCTCGATCGCGCGGTTGCGGCTCACCAGCGCGTCATAGGCGGCATCGCTGATCTCCGGCGCGTCCTTCGCGTGATACGCCTCGTCGTGATGCGCGATCTCGGCGGCCAGCGCGGTCAGCTCGGCCTGCGCTTCCTCCTCCGTCAGCTGGTCCACCCGGCGGGCGCGGAGCGCGGCGTCGGTCACAGCAGGCTTCCGGCCAGCAGGCTGTCGGCGGCGGCGCGGGCGGCTTCGGTCACGGTTTCGCCGGCCAGCATCCGCGCGATCTCCTCACGCCGTGCCGGCGCGTCGAGCGGCATGACGCGCGTCTCCGCGCGCCCGCCCTTCACCTGCTTCGCAACCGACAGGTGCCGCACGCCGCGCGCCGCGACCTGCGGGGAATGCGTCACGACCAGCACCTGCAGCCGTTCGGCCACGCGCGCCAGCCTGTCGCCAACCGCGGCCGCGGTCGCGCCGCCGATGCCGCTATCCACCTCGTCGAAGACCAGCGTCGGCACTGGGGACCCGCGCGCCAGCACCACTTTCAGGGCCAGCATCAGGCGGGACAGCTCGCCGCCGGATGCCACCTTGTCCAGCGCGCCCGGCGCCTGGCCGGGATTGGTCGAGACGAGGAAGGTCACGCGGTCCACGCCATCCGGGCCCCAGCCGCCTTCGGGCCGTGGCGAGACCTCCGCCACCAGCCTGGCGCGGTCCAGCTTCAGCGGTGGCAGTTCACGCCCCAAATCCTTCTCCAGCCGCGCGGCCGCGTGGCGCCGCGCTTCCGTCAGTTCCGTCGCCACGGCGAGGTAGGCCGCGCGCGTCGTCGCCGCCGCGCGTTCCGCCGCCACCACCCGGTCCGTGCCGGCATCCAGCGCGGCCAGCCGGGCCTTCAGCGCCACCAGCAGGCCCGGCAGTTCCACCACCGGCACCAGATGCTTCCGCGCGGCGGCGCGCAGTGCGAAGAGCCGTTCCTCCACCTGTTCCAGCCGGCGCGGATCGGGCGCCGCATCATGCGCCAGCCGCTGCAACGCTGTCTCGGCATCGCCCAGCGCATCCAGCGCGCGGCCTAGCGCCTCCAGCGCCGGCTCCGCTTCCGTGTTCGGCGCCGGCAGGCGTTCCAGCGCGCGCGTCGCGCTGCGAAGCGCCGTGGCGGGGGTGGCGGCCCGCCGGTCGCGCGGGCTCAAGGCGGCCATGGCTTCCGCGATCGCCTCGCCGCGCCGTTCGCCCTGCTGCAGCTTCTGGCGCTCCGCCGCCAGTCCCTCCTCCTCGCCCTCCGCCGGGGCGAGGTCTTCCAGCTCGGCGACGGCGTGGCGGAGGAAGTCCTCGTCGCGCTGGGTGGCCGCAATCTCATCCCGCGCGGCGGCGAGGTTGCGTTCCGCGTCGCGCCAGGCGCGGTGGGCGTCTGCGACGGCGATGCGCCGCTTTTCCAGCGCGCCTGCGGCATCCAGCAGCGCGGCATGGGCGGCGGGATCGGCGAGGCCGACCTGCTCATGCTGCCCCTGCACCTCCACCAGCAGCGCGCCCAGCCGACGCAGCAGCGTGAGGCCAACCGGCTGGTCATTGGCGAAGGCGCGCGATCGGCCATCGGCGGTCACCACGCGGCGCAGGACCAGCTCGTCCTCCGCCTCGATCCCTTGTTCGACGAGGATGGCGCGGGCGGGGTGTTCCGCCGCCACGCTGAATGCCGCGGCGACCGAGGCCTGCGCCTGCCCCGCCCGCACCAGCCCGCTTGCCGCGCGCATGCCAAGCGCCAGGCCGAGGCTGTCGAGCAGGATGGACTTGCCCGCGCCGGTCTCGCCGGTCAGCACCGTGAGGCCGGGCCCGAAGGCCAGGTCCAGGCGCTCGATCAGCACCACGTCGCGGATGGCAAGGGACGTCAGCACGGGGCGTCGCGCCGGCGCCCGGTCAGAACAGCCCGCCGAAGGTCCGGCGGAACCAACTCGGCCGGTCCAGCGAATCGCGCTCCGCCCCTTCCACCAGCAGCACGTAGCTGTCCTGGTACCAGGGGCTGCCCGGATAGTTGTGGCCAAGGACCGAGGCGGTGCGCCGTGCCTCCTCCACCATCCCGAGCGTCAGATACAGCTCGGTCAGGCGGTGCAGGGCTTCCGGCACGTGATTGGTGGTCTGGAATTCGTCCACCACCCGGCGGAAGCGGCCGATGGCGGCCAGATGCAGGCGGCGGGTCTGGTAGAAGCGGCCGACCGTCATCTCTCGCCCGGCCAGGTGGTCGCGGCCCAGATCCATCTTCAGCCGCGCGTCGCGGGCATAGGGCGTGTTGGGGAAGCGGTTCACCACATCCTGCAGCGCGACCAGGGCCTGTTCGGTGGTGCGCTGGTCCCTCTCCACATCGTTGATCTGCTCATAAAGGGAGAGGGCGCGGAGGTAATAGGCGTAGGCGATGTCGCGATGGGCGGGATGCAACTGGATGAAGCGGTCGAGCGCGCCCAGCGCTTCGGTGTAGCGGTTCCGCATGTACTCGCCATAGGCGCCCATCAGCTTGGCGTTGGTGGCGAAGGCGGAATAGGGATGCTCGCGATCCACCGTGTCGAACAATGTGACTGCGCGGGCGTAGTCGCCGCGGTTCAGGGCCTCGATCCCGCTGGCGAACAGGGCTTCGGGGGAGGTGTCCTGCGTCGTCTCGCTTCGGGGGGCGAGTGAGGACTGGGTGCCATCCCATGCCGTGCCGCAGGCGGCCAGGGGCAGCAGGATCAGCAGCGGAAGGGCCAGCCGGCCAAAGATCTCGAGCGGGATTCGCATATCGCCAACCCTATACCATGGCCGAGCCTTAGACGGGCAAGGCGGGGTAGAGCAGATCGCGGAATGTCGCGAAAGCCCGGCGGGACACAGGCTCCGCCCCCCCCATGGGAAGGCGCCCGTGCCAGGATCAGCGCAGGGTCAGGCGAAGGCCGGGGCCGCGGCGGCCGGCAGGCGCGTGGCGGCACCATCGGCCGCCATCTCGCCATCCGTCAGGTGCCAGGCGGATCTGTCCGCGAACAGGGCGCGCAGCACCTTGTTGTTCAGCGCATGGCCGGAGCGGTAGCCGACGAAGCGTGCCGAGAGCACGGCGCCACACAGCGACAGGTCGCCGACCGCGTCGAGCAGCTTGTGGCGCACGAATTCATCTGGCCGGCGCAGGCCGCCCGGGTTCAGCACCAGCGGCCCGTCCACCACCACGGCATTGGCCAAGCTGCCGCCCTGCGCGAGGCCGGCGGCGCGAAGCCGCGCGATCTCCTCGGCCAGGGTGAAGGTCCGGGCATCCGCCAACTGGGTGCGGAAGGCGGATTGGCTGACGCGCAGCGAGAATTCCTGGCGACCGATGGCGGAGGCGGGGAAATCGATCGTCACCGTCGCCGTCAGCCCGATCTCGCGCGATGGGTGGAGTTCGGCGAAGGCCTCCCCCTCCTCGACGCGGATGCGCTTCAGGACTTCCAAATTCGGCGCGGCGCCGGGCAGGGCCACGGTGCCCGCGCAGTCGATCAGGAAGACGAAGGGCGCGGCCGAGCCGTCCAGGATCGGCACTTCCGCCGCGTCGATCTCGACCACGGCGTCGGTGATGCCGGTCCCGGCCAGCGCCGCCATGACATGCTCCACGGTGCCGACGCGCGCCTGCGGGGAGTCCTGCGCCACCAGGGCGGTGCAAAGCCGCGTGTCGAGCACGCGGTCGAAGCGGGCGGGGATATCGATGCCGAGATCGGTACGGCGGAACACGATGCCCGTGCCGGAAGCGGCCGGGCGCAGCGTCAGCGACACGCGCCGCCCGCTATGCAGGCCGACGCCCACGCAGCCGATCGCTGTCTTCAGCGTCCGCCTGCCGGGCATGTCCGTCGCGAGAAAACCGTCCAAGTCCCACTCCGCTCCTCGGCACCGGCCGCGGGACCAAATCGGCCCACCCTGCCAGGGCACCCTGCCGCGAGCTTGATCCCGTTTGCCGGGATACTGCCCGCTGCCGCGGTGCAGGACGCCTGCCGAAATCGCGACGCCCCAGCCCCGTCATGCCATTGCCTGGGCTGGCGTGCCATTCAACCGTTATTTCGCGATATTACGCCGCAAGTCATTGAAAAAAATAATTTGGTGCGGCGCGAAATCGCCTATTTTCCGCCTCAATTGCTCTGACGGCGCAGGAAGGTCGGAATGTCGAGCCCCATCTCCTCCTGCGGCGCCGCCCGGTTCTGCGTGCGGGGCACCGGCTGCGCCACCGGCTCGGTGCGATAGGTCTGCGCGACCGGCGCCGTGGGCTGCGAGGCCACAGGCTCCGCGACCGGATCGCGCCGGATCAGGCCGGTGGCGCGCTGGAAGATACTGCCGAAGCGGCTGGTCGCCGGGGCCACGGCCGGGGCCGCCGGGCGGGCGGCCACGGGGGCGCGCAGGGTGGGCTCGGGCGCGGCGACGATGACGGGTTCCGGTGCGGGCTCGGCCTCGACCGGCACCGCATAGGCCTGAGCGGGGCGGGTTGCGGCGGGCGTCGGCATGGGGGAGGGGACGAAGGCCTGCCCGGCCGCGACGCGGGGCATGAAGCCGCCAGGGGCCCGCATCGGCGCGGGCTGCGGGATCTGCGTGGTGGCCACGGCGGATACCGGCGCGCCACCGCCGACCGCGACCAGCTTCACCGGCAGTTCCTGCTGGCGCGCATCGATGCCGGTCGCGACCACGGAGACGCGGATGCGCCCATTCATCGATTCATCGGCGGAGGAGCCGAAGATGATGTTCGCATCCTCATCCACCTCGCGGCGGATCCGGTTCGCCGCCTCGTCCACCTCGAACAGCGTCATGTCGAGGCCGCCGGTGATGTTGATCAGCACGCCGCGCGCGCCGCGCATCGAGGTGTCTTCCAGCAGCGGGTTGCTGATCGCGGCTTCCGCGGCCTTCACGGCGCGATCCTCGCCTTCGGCCTCGCCCGTGCCCATCATCGCCTTGCCCATCTCCGCCATCACGGTGCGGATATCGGCGAAGTCGAGGTTCACGAGCCCGGGCGCGAGCATCAGGTCCGTCACGCCGCGCACGCCCATGTAGAGCACGTTGTCGGCCATCTTGAACGCCTCGGCGAAGGTCGTGCGTTCATTCGCCAGGCGGAAGAGGTTCTGGTTCGGGATCACGATCAGCGTGTCCACGAATTGCTGCAGTTCCTCGATGCCGGCTTCGGCCGATTTGCGGCGCTTCGGGCCTTCGAAGTCGAAGGGCTTGGTCACGACGCCGACGGTCAGGATGCCCCTCTCCCGCGCCATGCGCGCGATGACCGGCGCCGCGCCCGTGCCCGTGCCGCCGCCCATGCCGGCGGTGACGAAGACCATGTGGCTGCCCTCAAGGTGGCGGGCCAGGTCCTCGGTCGCTTCCTCTGCCGCCGCGCGGCCGATCTCGGCCTTCGCGCCCGCGCCGAGGCCCTGCGTCAGGTGGGGGCCAAGCTGCACGCGGCGGTCGGCCTTGGAATGCACCAGCGACTGCGCGTCGGTGTTCGCCACCAGGAACTCCACGCCTTCGAGGCCCATGGAGACCATGTTGTTGACGGCATTGGTGCCGCCGCCGCCCACGCCCACCACCATGATGCGCGGCGTGAAATCGGTGTGCTGGTGGGCTGGGATGGTCAGGTTGAGCGTCATCCTGGGGGCCTTTCCTGGAGTCTCAGCCGTGCGGGGCGGCGTGGATGGTTGCGATACGGGGCAGGGCGGTCATCACATCCGCTCCCTGACCCAGTCGAAAAGTCGGCGGATCGAGCCGCGCGGGCGTTCCGGCCCCGGCGCGACATCGACGATCGGGCGGCCTTCACCGGCGGCCCAGGCGAGCAGCCCGGTCGCCACCGCGAAGGCGGGGACGCCTGCGGTCTCGGGCAGGCCGCGGATGCTGCGCGGCTTGCCAGACCGCACCTGGCGATCCAGCACCCGCGCGGCGAGTTCGCGCGCGCCGATCAGCAGGCTGCCGCCGCCGGTCAGCACCACGCGGTTGCCCGCTTCCTGCGCGACGCCGGCCTGTTCCAGCCTTTCGCGCACGAATTCGAAGGTCTCCTCCAGCCGCGGGCGGATGATGTTCACGATCATGGCGCGCGGGACGCGCGCGATGTGGTCCTCATCCTCGCCCACCAGCGGCACGGGCAGCATCTCGCGCTCGTCATCGGCCGAGGACAGCGCGCCGCCATGCAGGGTCTTCAGCCGCTCCGCGTGGTTGATCGGCGTGGACAGCACGCGGGCCAGGTCGTTCGTCACCTGCCAGCCGCCGATCGGGATCTGGCTGGTATGGATCAGCTGCCCTTCCGCGAAGACCGCGATCGAGGTCGTGCCGCCGCCCATGTCGATCACGGTCGCGCCGATGCGCTTCTCATCCTCGACCAGCGTCGACAGCGCGGCGGCGAAGGGGGCGGAGACCAGCTCCTCCACATCCAGGTCGCAGCGCGCGAGGCAGGTGCCGAGGTTCCGGAGCGCGGCCTGGGACGCATCGACCAGATGGATGCGCGCCCCCAGCGTTTCGCAGACCATGCCGCGCGGATCCTCGACGCCGGGCGTCGCATCCACGGTGAAGGATACCGGCGCGCCATGCACCGTCTCCCGCCCATCCTCGTGCCCGCGGCGGCGGCCTTCGGCGAGGATGGCGCGGAGATCCGCATCCGTCACGGCGCGGTCGCCGATCGGCCATTGCAGTTGCAGCAGGCGCGATTCCGGCTGGCCGCAGGACAGGTTCACGATCACGCCGGACAGCTTGGTGTCCGACATCTCCTCCGCCTGGCCGACGGCGGCGCGGATGGCGCGTTCCGCTTCCTCCAGGTCGATGATCGACCCGCCCTTCATCCCCCGCCCGCGCTGCCAGCCGAAGCCGAGCACGCGCGGCAGGCCATCGCCTTCGATGCGGGCGATCAGGCAGACAGTCTTGGTCGTGCCGATGTCGAGCACGCCGAAGGCGCCCGATCGCGCCCCGCGACGGCGCGGCGGCGGCGCGCCTTCCACGGGGACGGGCAGGCGGGACAGGGCGTTCATCCGCGATTGCCTCCCTGGCGGCGCTGCTGGGGCGCGGGTTCCGGCGCGGGCGGCTGGCGCAGCACCATGCGATCCGGCAGCCGCATGTCGATGGCGACGAGCGGGCGGTCGAGCAGCGCGTGGCGCTCATGCATCTCCGCGAGCCGGTTGAGCGCGGGCGCTTCGTGGCCTTCCGGCAGCAGCACGTCCACGCCGTTGTGCAGGCGCAGATTCCACCGCCGCTCGCCCACCCGCACCATCGCCTGCGTGCGTTCCAACACAGGCCGATGGGCCAGCAGCAGGTCGTACAGCGCCGCGCCATGCTGTTCGGCCCCGGCGCCGACCACCAGCGGCAGCGGGCCGAAGGCATCGAGCGTGTCGCTCGTCACCACGCGCCCATCGCGGTCGATGATCGAGAAGCGGCCCTGATGCTGCCAGATCGCGAAGGGCGTGCGTTCCGTCAGGCGGACCAGGATGGTGCCGGGCAGGCGGCGCTCGACATGCGCGCTCTCGACCCAGGCGATGCTTTCCAGCCGCGCCCGCGCATCGGCGGGCGAGAAGCCGAGGATCGGGTCGCCCCGGCGCAGCCCCACCGCCGCGCTGACGAGTTCGAGCGGCGTGTTGGTGCGGCCTTCCAGGATCACTTCCCGCACTTCGAGACCAGCCGCTTCGCCCGCGGCCGCCGCGTTCTCGACGAAGCTCTGCATGCGGCCGGCGGGATCGGCGAGGTAGAGACCGAGGCCCACCGCGCCGAGCGCAGCCGCGCCGAGCAGCATCAGCGCTGCCGGCTTCGCGAGCCCCCGCCGACGCCGCAGCCACAGCCGCAGGCGGCCCGGCCGATCCTGTTCGCGCCGGGCCACCCGGCCGCCGGTGCCGCGCGTCCCGGCTGTGAGCCCACGGATGCCGCCGCGGTTCTGCGTGCTAGCCATGCCGTGCCTCCCGCACCATCCAGGCGCAGAGCTCGGGGAAGCCGATGCCGACATGCGCGGCCTGTTCCGGCACGAGCGAGGTGCGCGTCATGCCCGGCTGCGTGTTGACTTCGAGGATGTAGAGCTGGCCGGGCTCGCCGGCGGTGTCGTCGTAGCGGAAATCCGCCCGCGACACGCCACGGCAACCGAGCGCCTGGTGGGCGCGCAGCGCGGCGTCCATCGCCTGTTCGCGGATCGCGGGATGGACCGGCGCCGGCAGGGTGTGGCGGCTGCCGCCATCGGCATATTTTGCGTCGTAATCGTAGAAGACGTGGCCGGTATCGATCTCCGTCACATCCAGCGGGCGGTCGCCCATCACCGCGACCGTCAGCTCGCGGCCCGGGATATAGGCCTCGGCCATGATGCGGCGGTCGTACTTCCAACCGCGAGCGACATCGCCTCTCCGGTTGTCGCCATCCCGAAAAATCTCGACGCCGACCGATGAGCCTTCATTGACCGGCTTCACCACGAAGGGGCGCGGCAGCGGATCGGCCGCTTCCAACTCCTCCGGCGACACGATGCGAGACGGCGCGACGGGCAGTCCGGCCGCCGCGAAGGCGGCCTTGGCGGCGGCCTTGTCCATGGCGAGCGCGGAGGCGCGCAGCCCCGAATGGGTGTAGGGCAGGCCGAGCCAGTCCAGCACGCCCTGGATGCAGCCATCCTCGCCGAAGCGGCCATGCAGCGCGTTGAAGACGGCATCGGGCCGCGCCGCCTGGAGCGCCGCGATCACCGCGCCGAGATCGGCGCCGACATCGATCGCCGTCACCTCGAACCCCGCCTGTCGCAGCGCGAGGACAACCTGCGCCCCGGTGGCGAGGCTGACCTCGCGTTCGGAGGAAACACCGCCCTGGAGGACCGCGACGCGGGTCATGGGGCAGTCTCCCCGATCCGCTTGATCTCCCAGTCCAGCGCGATGCCCGACTGTGCGTGGACGCGCGCGCGCACCTCCTCGCCCAGGCCTTCGATATCGGCGGCGGTGGCGCCGCCGGTGTTCAGCAGGAAATTCGTGTGCTTCTCGCTGACCTGGGCGGCGCCTCGCATCAGGCCGCGGCAGCCGGCCGCATCCACCAGCGCCCAGGCCTTGGCGCCGGGCGGGTTCTTGAAGGTGGAGCCGCCGGTGCGCGCGCGGACCGGCTGCGTTGCCTCCCGGGCCGTGCGGATCTCGGCCATCCGCGCGGCGATTGCGGCCGGATCGCCGGGGCGGGCGTGGAAGCGCGCACGCACCACGACGCCGCGCTGCGGCAAGGCCGCCTTGCGGTAGGCGAAGGCGAAGTCGGCGGCTGACAGGGGCAGCAGGCCGGCGGGCGTCGCGACCTCCGCCCAGTCCAGCGCATCCTTCACCTCGGTGCCATAGGCGCCGGCATTCATCGCGACCGCACCACCCACCGTGCCGGGGATGCCGGATAGGAATTCGAGCCCCGCGAGCCCCGCCGCCGCCGCATGTTCCGCGACCGTCGCATCGGGCGCCGCGCCGCCGGCGATCACGCCCTCGCCGTCGATCTCGACTGTGCCGAAGGCGCGGCCAGCCAGCCGCAGTACCACGCCGCGCACGCCGCCATCGCGGATGATCAGGTTGGAGGCCGCGCCGATGATCGTCAGCGGGATGGTATCCGGCAGGTCGCGCAGCAGCAGCAGCAGGTCATCAAGGTCGGCCGGCCGCACCAGCCATTCTGCCGGCCCGCCGACGCGGAACCAGGTGAAGGGCGCGAGCGGCGCTGCCGGCTGGACGCGCCCGCGCAGCGGCGGGAGCACAGCGTGGCGCTGCATGCCGGGCCTCACTTGCTGCCGACCACGGCGCGCGGTCGCAAGCGTGCCTGCAGCGCCGTCAGTTGTTCAGGCAGCGCATGCGCCCAGCCGGTGATACTGCCGGCGCCGAGGCAGATCACGTAGTCGTTCGGGCGCGCGATGGCGTTGACCATCTCCGCGAGGCTCTCCGGGCCCGGCAGCGGCACGACGGAACGATGCCCGCGCGCGCGCAGCCCTTCGACCAGCGCATCGCGGTCAACCCCGGGTATCGGCTGTTCGCCCGCAGCATAGACATCGGCCACGATCACCGTCCCGGCGTCGTTCATGCACGTACAAAAATCCTCGAACAGCGTGGCGAGGCGGGAATAGCGGTGCGGCTGCACCACCGCGATCACGTCGCGCGCGCCGGCCTGGCGGGCGGCCTTCAGCACGGCGGCGATCTCAACCGGGTGGTGGCCGTAATCGTCGATCACGGTGATCCCGCCGGCTTCCCCGGTGCGGGTGAAGCGGCGCTTCACGCCCTTGAACCCGGCCAGCGCGGTGCGGATGATGTGTTCGTCCACATCCATCTCGACCGCGATGGCGACCGCCGCCAGCGCGTTCTGGACGTTGTGGTGGCCGAGCATCGGCAGGCGCATGGGCTTGAGGTTGCGGCTGCGGCCCGTCGCGCGGTCGCGGACCGCGACTTCGAAGGTCGCGCCCATGCGATCCGTGATCACGCGCTCGGCCCGCACATCGGCCTGCGGCGAGAAGCCATAGGTGATGATGCGGCGGTCCGACAGGCGGGGGATCATCGCCTGCACATCCGGATGGTCGGCGCAGAGCACGGCGAAGCCATAGAAGGGGATATTGCCCACGAATTGCGCGTAACCCTCGCGCATCGCCTCGCCCGTGCCCCAATGGTCCAGGTGCTCGGGGTCCATGTTGGTGACGACGGCGACAACGGCGGGCAGTTTCAGGAAGGACCCGTCGCTCTCATCCGCCTCCACCACCATCCATTCGCCGGCGCCAAGGCGGGTGTTGGTGCCATAGGCGTTGATGATGCCGCCATTGATCACGGTGGGGTCGAGCTTCGCGGCTTCCAGCACGGCGGCGACCAGGCTGGTCGTGGTGGTCTTGCCATGGGTGCCGCCGATGGCCACCGACCATTTCAGCCGCATCAGCTCGGCCAGCATCTCGGCGCGGCGGACCACCGGCACCAGCCGCGCGCGGGCTGCCTGGACTTCCGGATTGTCCTTCTGAACTGCGGTCGAGACGACGACGACCTGCGCGGCGCCCAGGTTCCGTGCGTCGTGGCCGACCATCACGGGGATGCCGGCCTCACGCAGGCGGGTGACGTTGTAGCCTTCCGCGATGTCGCTGCCCTGCACCTGGTAGCCGAGGTTGTGCAGCACCTCCGCGATGCCGGACATGCCGATGCCGCCGATGCCGACGAAGTGGATGGGACCGATGGACAGGGGAAGGGCGCGCATTCAGCGGGACTCCACGGGCGCTGCCGCGCGGATCAGGGATTGGACCAGGTCGGCCAGCCGGCGCGCCGCATCCGGGCGCGCTTCCTTCGCCGCCGCGGCGGCCGCCCGCAGAAGGACCGGCGGGTTGGCCAGCACGGCCGCGAGATGGCGGGCCAGGGCATCCGGCGTGAAGGCGGGCTGCGGCATCAGCCACGCCGCACCGACCGAGGCGAGGGAGCGTGCATTGGCGGTCTGGTGGTCGTCGATCGCGTGCGGCAGCGGCACCAGGATCGAAGGACGCCCCGCACAGGCCAACTCCGCCACCGTCGAGGCGCCGGCCCGCGCGATGACGATATGCGCCATCGAAAGCCGCACCGCGATGTCGCCGAAGAAGGGGGAGAGATCGGCCGGCACGCCCGCTTCGCGATAGGCGGTCTCGACGCGCGGCAGGTCCTCGGCGCGGGTCTGCTGGGTGACCACCAGCCTTGCGCGCAGCGCTTCCGGCAGTGCCGCGACCGCGCCAGGCACGATATCGGCGAAGATGCGCGCGCCGAGCGAGCCGCCCAGGACCAGCACGCGGATCACGCCATCCTCGGTCGGCGGCGCATAGAACTGGCCGGCGAGCGCCGCGAGCGCCGGTCGCACCGGATTGCCCACCACCTCGACCCGCGCCTTGGCCGGCATGCGCGCGGTGTCGGCGGCCGAGAGCGCGAGCAGGTCGGCCCGCGGCGCCATCAGCCGGTTCGCGCGGCCGAGCACAGCGTTCTGTTCGTGCAGCGCCGTGACGGGGCGGCGGCTGTGGCCCAGCGTGCGTGCGGCGAGGATCGGCGGCACCGACGGGTAGCCGCCGAAGCCCACCACCGCCGCGGCATCGAGCCGCCGGAGGATCCGCCGCGCCTCCAGCGTGCCGGCAGCCAGCGCGAAGGCGCCGGACGCAGCGGCTTTCGCGCCGCGCCCGACCAGCCCAGAGCCCTTCAGCACGAAGCGCTCCGCATGGCCGAAGGCGGGGCTGTCATAGGCGGCGCTGCGCGCATCGGTCATCAGCGCGATCCGTTCGCCGCGCGCGAGCAACTCCGCCGCCAGCGCCTCGGCCGGGAACAGATGGCCCCCGGTGCCGCCAGCGGCGATCACGACGGGGCGCGATGCGGGGCCGTACATCACCTCGCCCCCGATCGCCGGAGCGTGCGCAGCATGCGGAGGCGTGAATCGGTGGCGTACATCACCGATCATCCTCGGCCCGCGACAGCCGCCGGCGCGTCAGCGCCAGCAACATCCCCATTCCCAGAGCAATCGCGAGCACGGAAGACCCGCCATAGCTCACGAAGGGCAGGGTCATGCCCTTGGTCGGGATCAGGTGCAGGGTGGAGGCCATGTTCACGAAGGCCTGCAGCCCGAACTGGGTCAGCAGCCCGGCGGAGGCCAGCACGATGAACAGGTCCGTCTCGGCCATCAGCCGGATCAGGCCGCGCACCACCACGAAGGCGAAGATCGCCAGGATCAGCAGGCAGACCACCAGGCCGAATTCCTCCCCCGCGACGGCGAAGACGAAATCCGCATGCGCGTCCGGCAGCACGTTCTTCACGCGGCCTTCCCCCGGCCCCCGGCCCAGAAGCCCGCCATGGCCGAAGGCCTCGAGCGCGACGCTCACCTGGTAGTTGTCGCCAGATGCGGGATCGAGAAAGCGATGCACCCGGGACTGCACATGCGGGAACAGGGTGTAGGCCAGGGCCGCGCCGGCCACTCCGATGGCGCCGATCGTGCCCACGACGAGCACGTTCAGCCCCGCGACGAAGAACTGCGCGAAGAACACCGCGGCGATCACCAGCAGCATGCCGATATCGGGCTGGCCCTTCATCAGCGCCGCGATGCCGAAGAACAGCACGATGGCAAGCGCCGTCGCGCCGTGGCGGCGATTCACCTTGCCTTCCGCGATCAGCCAGGCCGTCACCACCGCGAAGCAGGGCTTCAGGAATTCGGATGGCTGGAGGGAGCCGAGCCCCGGCACGCTCAGCCAGCGCCGCGCGCCCTTGATCTCGACGCCGATGACGAGCGTCGCGGCCACCATCGCGATGGCCCCCGCGAGGCCAAGCCAAGCCAGCAGCCTGACCTGCCGGATCGAGAGCATCGAGACCGAGATCATCAGACCCGTGGCCATCGCCAGGTAGACCACCTGCCGCAGGAAGAACATGTTGCGGGAAGACGCGCCGATGCGCTCCGCGACCGCAGGCGATGCGGCCAGCACCATCACATAGCCGAAGCCCACCAGGACCAGCAGCGCCGCCATGGTCCAACGGTCGATCGTCCACCACCAGCGGCCCAGGGTGGAGGTATCGGCGCGCGAGATCGCCATCAGCCGGCCCGCCCCGTATCGTCCGCAAGCAGGCCCCGCACCAGGGTGCGGAAGCGGTCGCCACGGGCATCGAAGCCGCTGAACTGGTCGAAGCTGGCGCAGGCGGGCGATAGCAGCACCACCGGCACCGAAGCCGCCCGCGCGAAGGCTGCCGCCGCCGGCACGGCTTCGTCCAGCGTCCCCGCGATCTCGTGCGGGATGCCATGCGCGGCCAAGGTCGCGGCCAGCAGCGGCGCATCGCGTCCGATCAGCAGCGCGCGGGCGATACGGGGGAACAGGGCCTCCAGGCTCTCGATTCCGCCATCCTTCGCCAGCCCGCCGGCGATCCAAACCACCCGGTCATAGGAGGCCAGGGCCCGCGCCGCGCTGTCCGCGTTGGTGGCCTTGCTGTCGTTCACGAAGGTCACACCGCCCTGCGCGCCCACCCGTTCCTGGCGATGGGGCAGGCCGGGAAAACTGGCGAGGCCGGCGGCGACCTGCTGGCGCGTCAGCCCTGCATCGAGAGCCACGGCGGCGGCGGCGGCGGCGTTCTGCGCGTTGTGCGATCCTGGCAGCGCCGGCGCCGCGCGCAGATCGGCGATCGGGCCGGCCTGATCGCGCAGCATCCCCGCCTCGGCCCAGATGCCGCCCGCGGCCGCATGCAGGCCGGAGATGGGCACCAGCCGGGACCGCACCGCACCTGCCATCCGCATGGACAGCGCGTCGTCCCAGCCGAGCACGCCAAGATCCCCCGACTGCTGGCGCGCAAAAATACGCGCCTTCGCAGAAGCATAGCCGTCCATGTTCCCATGGCGGTCGAGGTGATCGTGCGATAAGTTCAGCATCACCGCAGAGTTGAAGCGGATCGTCGCGATTCGCTCCAACATGTAGGACGACATTTCGAGGGTATAACTGCCCTCGTCCCACAACATGTTGAGTCCGAGCGCCGCCGGACCGAGGTTTCCCCCGACCTCCGACACGCGGCCCGCCCCTGTCAGCAGATGGTGGATGAGTGCGGTGGTTGTCGACTTCCCATTGGTGCCGGTGATGCCGATGAAGCGGGCCGCGCTGCCTGCTGCCCGCACCGCGCGGAACAGGAACTCGACATCGGCGAGGATCGGCACCCCCGCCTCCCGTGCTCGCGCGGCGACCGGGTGCGGGGCGGGCAGCAGATGCGGAATGCCCGGCGACAGCAGCAGGGCGTCGAAGCGGAACGGCCCGGCCTGGAGGTTGCGTACCGTCAGCCCGGCGCGCTCGGCGGCCTCCCGCGAAGCGGCGCCATCGTCCCAGGCGGTGACCTCGGCGCCCCATTCGGCCAGGCGGCTTGCGGCCGGCAGCCCAGCACGGCCGAGCCCGACGACCGCGATCCGCTGGCCAGCGAAGGGCGCGAAGCCCGTCATCTGATCTTCAGCGTGCTGAGGCCGATCAGCGCCAGCACGACGGCAATGATCCAGAAGCGGATGACGATGGTCGGCTCCGCCCAGCCCTTCTTCTCGAAATGGTGGTGCAGCGGCGCCATCAGGAATACCCGGCGGCCGGTGCGCTTGAACCAGAAGACCTGGATGATGACGGACAGTGTCTCCACCACGAACAGTCCGCCGACGATGGCCAGCACGATCTCGTGCTTGGTCGCGACCGCGACCGCGCCCAGCGCGCCGCCGAGCGAAAGGCTCCCGGTATCGCCCATGAAGACCTTCGCGGGCGGCGCATTGAACCAGAGGAAGCCAAGCCCGGCGCCGATCAGCGCCGACAGGAACACCGCCAATTCGCCGGTGCCAGGGACGAAATGCAGCTGCAGGTAGTCCGCGAAGACGCGGTTGCCTACCAGATAGGCGATCAGGGCGAAGACGCCGGCCGCGATCATGACGGGCACGATGGCCAGCCCATCCAGCCCGTCCGTCAGGTTCACCGCATTGGACGCGCCCATCATCACCAGCGTCGCCAGCACCGGGAACAGGATGCCGAGCGGCACCAGCAATTCCTTGAAGAACGGCAGCGCCAGCGTGGTGGCCAATGTCGGCGGCAGCAGCAGCATCATCCAGATCGCCGCCGCGGCGCCGATCAGGGCCTGGGCGATCAGCTTGTGCCGGCCCGACACGCCCTTGGTGTTCCGCTTCGTCACCTTCAGCCAGTCATCGGCGAAGCCCAGCGCACCGAAGCCCAGCGTCACCAGCAGAACCGCCCAGACATAGCCGTTCCGCAGATCCGCCCAGACCAGCGTGGAGACCACCAGGGCGATCAGGATCAGCAGCCCCCCCATGGTGGGCGTGCCCTTCTTGGTCAACAGGTGGCTCTGCGGCCCGTCCTCGCGGATCGGCTGGCCGCCATTCTGCGTCGCACGCAGCCAGCGGATGAGCGGCGGGCCGAGCAGCATCGACAGCAACAGCGCCGTCATGCAGGCCGCGCCCGCCCGGAAGGTCAGGTAGCGGAACAGGTTGAACAGCTGGAAATCGTCGGCCAGCGGGGAGAGCAGGTTGAAGATCACGAAGCCACCCCCGCGCCCGCCGCGCCGGTCTTGTCGTTGAGGGATTTCAGCGCGGCGATCACGGCCGCCATCCGGCTGCCGAGCGAGCCCTTGACCAGCACGGCATCGCCCGCCCGCACCGCCTGCGCCAGCAGCGGCGCCAGGGCGCCGCTATCCGCCACATGCCCGCCTTGCTTCGCCGCCGGCAGCGCATCGTAGAGATGCCGCATCAGGGGACCGCAGCAGAACACCAGGTCGGCCGCCGCCGCGACATCCGCCGCAAGCTCCGCATGCAGGGCCGGCGCTTCCGCGCCCATCTCCCGCATGTCGCCCAGCGCGACGATCCGCCGCTCGGCCGGCTGTGCGGCGAGCACCGCGAGCCCCGCCCGGATCGAAGCGGGTGAGGCGTTGTAGCTGTCGTCGATCAGCAGGGCGTCACCGCCAGGCAGGGCGAGCGTCACACGCTGCCCGCGCCCGGCCGGGGCGCCGAAGGCCGCCAGCGCCTCGGCGGCCGCGACCACGTCGCCCCCCAGCGCATGCACCGCCGCGATGGTGGCGCAGGCATTGAACGCGAGGTGCAGGCCCGGCGCCGCCAGATGCACGGACAAGGGCAGCCCATCCATCAGCAGCCGCGCCGTACCGCGATCCGGGCCGGCGACGTAGTCGGTCAGCTGGATCTCGGCGCGGGCGCCCTCGCCGAAGGTCAGCACGCCGAGCCTCGCCGCCTTTGCCCGGGCCAGCAGCAACGGCAGAAAGGGGCTGTCGGCCGGTAGGATCGCGGTGCCGCCGGGTTCCATCCCCAGCAGGATGTCGGCCTTTTCCTCCGCGATCGCCTCCTGGCTGCCGAGGTTGCCGATATGCGCGGTGCCGATCGTGGTGATGATCGCGACCTGCGGCCGCGCCATGCGGGTCAGCGGCGCGATCTCGCCGCGATTATTCATGCCCATCTCGATGGCGGCGAAGCGGGCGTCGCGCGGTTGGCGCGCGAGCGTGATGGGCACGCCCCAATGGTTGTTGAAGCTTGCGATGGCGGCATGCGTGGGCCCGAGCGCGCCGAGCGCAAGCCGCAGCATCTCCTTCGTCGTGGTCTTGCCGACGCTGCCCGTTACGCCCACCACGCGCGCCTGGCTCCGCCGCCGCGCCGCGATGCCGAGCGCCTGCAGGCCGGCGAGCGTATCGGCCACCCGCAGCAGCGGGGCGTCCGCGGCGACGCCGGGCGGATCGCGGTCCACCAGGGCGCAGGCCGCGCCCTTCGCCAGCGCATCAGCCACGAAGTCATGCCCGTCGCGCGCATCGCGCAAGGCGACGAACATGTCGCCGGGCTCGATGGTCCGCGTGTCGATCGAGATGCCGGTGACCGCGACGGGGGCGCCAAGCGTCCCGCCCGTCGCCGCGCGCAACTCCTCGGCCGTCCACAACACATTCATGGCTGCACCCCGCACGCCTCGGGCGCGCCGGCCCGGTCCGGATGGATGGCGGCACGCACCACCGCGATGTCGTCGAAGGGATGCGTCACGCCGCCGATGGTCTGGCCGCTTTCATGCCCCTTGCCGGCGACGACGAGCACGTCGCCGGGCCCGAGCGCGGCCAGCGCGCGGGCGATGGCGCCCGCGCGGTCGCCGGCATCCATGGCGCCCGGGCAGCCGGCCATCACCGCGGCGCGGATCATGGCCGGGTCCTCGCTGCGCGGATTGTCGTCGGTGATCCAGACCCGGTCGGCCAGCCGTGCGGCCGCCGCGCCCATCAGCGGGCGCTTGCCGGGATCGCGGTCCCCGCCGGCGCCGAACAGCACATGCAGCCTTGCGCCCGGCGCGACATGCGGCCGCAGCGCCGCCAGCAGCCGTTCCAACGCGTCCGGTGTATGGGCGTAATCGACATAGGCCGCGGCGCCGTTCGGCAGCCGCGCGGCCAGCTCCATCCGCCCGCGCACGCCCGCAAGTCCCGGCAGCAGCGCCAGTGCGCGCGCCGGCACCATCCCGCAGGCGATGGCGAGCGCCGCGGCCATCAGCGCGTTATCCGCCTGGAAGCGCCCGGGCAGGGGAAGATGCAGCGTGGCCTTCGTGCCGAAGGCTGTCACCTCGATCTCCTGCCCATCGGGGCAGGGGCGCTGCGCGACCAGCCGCAGATCGGCCGCCGATTCTCCGACCGTGATCAGCCGCAGCCCGCGCGCCTGCGCGATCCCCCGCAGCGCGCCAAGGCTCGCGGCTTCCATGTCGGCGTTGACGACGGCGGTCGCGCCGGGCGGCAGCAGCGTGTCGAACAGGCGCAGCTTGGCGGCCCGGTAGGCCGCCATCGTGCCGTGGTAGTCCAGGTGGTCGCGTGTCAGGTTGCTGAAGCCCGCCGCGGCCAGATGCACGCCATCCAGCCGGCGCTGCTCGATGCCGTGGGACGACGCCTCCATCGCCGCATGCGTGACGCCTGCCTGCGACAGCGAGGCCAGCATCGCGTGCAGCGCCACCGGGTCGGGGGTGGTCAGCGACGGCCCCGGCGCCATCCCCTCCGTCACCAGGCCGAGCGTGCCGAGCGATGCGGCGAGCAGCCCGTCGCGCAGCCAGATCTGGCGCAGGAAATCCACCGTGCTGGTCTTGCCGTTCGTCCCTGTCATCGCGACCACCGTCGCGGGCTGCGCCCCATGGAATTCGGCGGCGAGCAGCGCGAGCAGTCGGCGCGGATCGGCGGCCGTCAGCAGCGGCCGCGCGGGCACGCCTTCGGGCCATGCGGTGCCCTCCGGCCCCAGCACCGCCACGGCGCCGCGCGCCACGGCATCGGGGATGAAGGCGCGGCCATCGGCCTTGGCGCCGGGCAGCGCCACGAACAGGAAGCCGGGGCCGACGGCCCGGCTGTCGGCGGTCAGTCCCGTGAGAGGGGGAAGGCCGGGAAGCGCCTGCCGGAGTTCGTCGGACAGCGGCGCGGCGGCGGGCTCATCGCGGCGCAAGACTCGCCTCCTGCCGCCGGGCCGGCTGGGCGGGCGCCGAGGCGGGGCGCGGGGGGGCGGCCCCTGGGGTGGCGGGCTCGGCGGGCCGCGCGAGCGGCCCGCCGGCTGCGGGCGTGCCGGCGGGGCTGGCCGCGGGCGTCTGGCGGGGCGCGGGCGCGCCGGCCGGTCGCGTTGCGGCCGGGCGGCTGGGCTGGAGCGGGATGTGGATCGAGGCCTGGATCTCGGCCATGCGGTCCGTCTCCGGGATCATGCCGAGGATCGGCGCGACGCTGCGGATCACCATCCCCGCCGCAGGCGCCGCCACCCAGCCCGCCGTCGCGTAGCCATGGCTGCGCGCATTCGGCTTCGGCTCGTCCACCATCACATAGATCGCGTAGCGCGGTGCATTCATCGGGAAGGCGCCAACGAAGGCGGCAATTCGCTTGTTCTCAAGATAGCCGCCGCGCGGGCCGGTTTTCTGGGCCGTGCCGGTCTTGCCACCGACGAAATAGCCCGGGATGTCGGCGCCCTTGGCCGATCCTTCCGTCACCGCGGCGCGCATCAGGCGGCGCATGATCTCAGAGGTGCGCTCGCTGATCACCCGCGTGCCCTCGACCACCTCGCCGGTTGGGCGCGCGAGCAGCGTCGGCTGCCGCAGGATACCGCCATTCGCCAGTGCCGCGGTGGCGTTGACGACATGCAGCGGCGTGACCGAGATCCCGTGGCCGAAGCCGATCGTCATGGTGTTGATCTCGCGCCAGTCCTGCGGGCGCGGAATGAGCGGCAGCGCGACTTCCGGCAGTTCGAGCTGGAGGCGGGAGCCCATCTGCAGGCGCACCATGAATTCCCGGTGGCGCTGCGTGCCGATTGCGACCGCCATATGCGCGGAGGCGAGGTTCGATGAGTAGGCGATGATCTCCGGCAGGGCGAGCCAACGGTTCTTGCCGCGGAAATCGTTGATCTGATGCCGCCCGATCCGGATCGGGCGCGAGGCGTCGTAGCCGTTCCAGATATTCATCACGCCCAGGTCGAGCGCGGCGGCGGCGGTGAACAGCTTGAAGGTCGAGCCCGGCTCGTAGACCCCGACGGTGGAACGGTTGAAGCGCGGGTTGTTGCCCTGCTCCTCTCGGGTCAGGGGGCGCTCCTCCCGGCTCACGGGATCGGACAGGTCGAAATCGGGCAGGCTGGTCATCCCGATCACCTCCCCGGTCTGGATGTCCATCAGGATGCCGGTGCCGCCGATCCCGTTGAATTCGGTCATGGCGTTCTGCACCGCATCGCGCAGGGCGAGTTGGATCCGCACATCGATCGCGAGGCGCAGCGGCGTGCTGCGCAGGCCGCGAAGCCGTTCGTCGAAATACTTCTCGATGCCCGCGATGCCGTTGCCGTCCACATCGACGCCGCCGAGGATGTGGGCGGCTGCCCGTCCCTGGGGATAGGCGCGGCGCTCGGCCGGTTGGAAGTAGAGCCCCGGGACGCCCAGCGAGTTCACCGCCTGCTGTTCCCGGGGGGTCACCGAACGGGCGATGTAGGCAAAGGGACGATCGCCGGTCAGGCGCGCCGCGACGCGGTCCTCATCCAGTTGGGGCAGGATGCGCGCCAGCCTGCGCGCGGTGCCGGCGGGATCCTGGATTTCGCGCTGATTGACGTAAAGCGCGGTGACCGGCAGCGAGACGGCCAGGATCTCGCCGTTGCGGTCGATGATGGGTCCGCGCTCAGGCTGGTGGTCCACCGGTCGCTGCGTAGCGGCCATGGCGAGCAGGCGGCGTGGCTCGGCCGGATCCAAGACCATCGCATCCGCGAGGCCGAACGCCACCGCGCCGAACAGCACGCCGAAACCCGATGCCGCGACGATCAACCGCGAGCGCGTGCGTTTCAGGATCGCGCGGCGCGCGAGTTCGGGGCGCGTGATCCTGACGATGTCCGTCCGCGGCCGTTCGGCCCCGACGGACCGGCCGGCGGGCGGCGCGTCCGAGGCAGGTGGGGACATGGTCATCGCGCTGGGGTTGCCGCGTTGGCGGAGCCGATCGGAACCGGGGGCGCCAAGGTGGGACGGCCGAGCGCCGAAGCGCCGCCGAGGGCCGAAGCGAAGCTTGGCGCCGGCGGCGCCACGCTCGTCACGCGGGTCACCGGCCCCACGGAACGAGGGGGAGAGGTGACAGGCACCGCGGGCTGGATCGGTTGGGGTGCCAGGGCGGGCTGTGGCGCGGGCGCGCGCGGCGCGACGCGGCCGATATGCTCGGCGCGCTGCGCGGCCAGCGCCGCCGCCAGCGCCTGCGGTGCCGGTGCTTCCGACCCCTGCGCGGCACCCTGCCCTGCCGGGGTGGCGGTGGGCGTGGCGGCGGCGGGCGCGCGGCCGACGCGGGCGGCAGCGGGGGCCGAGGCGAGCATCACCGGGGGCTCGGCCCCGCGCGGCGGCTCGGCAACGGTCGGGGGTGCGAAGAGGTCCGGTGCCCCAGCGAAGGCCAGCGCCGCCGGCAGGCGGCGTTCGATGTCGGTGGGGCGTACGAAGTGCTGCGGCTGCATCGGCTCGAGCGAGAGAACGCGCATCGCGTTCTGGCGCAGCCGGCCGGGCTCGTTCAGCAGCGCCCATTCGGCGCGGAGGATATCGAGCCTCTGGCGGGCCTGTTCGGTCTGGCGGCGGATCTCCACCAATTCGCGATCCTTCATCGCGACCTGGTGCTTGACCTGGTAGAGCCAGGCGCCGGCGCCGGCGAAGGCGCAGAAGCAGAGCAGCGTGAAGGGACGGATCATGCCTGCACCTGCGACCCCGTTGCGGCGATCCGTTCAAGCCCGCGCAGGCGCGCCGAGCGTGCCCGCGGATTCGCGGCCGTCTCGGCTTCACCCGGGCGGAGCGCGCGCGGCGTGATGAGCGTGAAGTCCGGCGCGACCGGCGGCAGCATCGAGGCCGGGTCGTGCCGAGAGGCGCCGCGATTGCGCCCGGCGGCATCCGCCATGGCACGCTTCACGATGCGGTCTTCAAGCGAATGGAAGGCGACCACCACCAGCCGCCCGCCCGGTGCCAGCAGCTCCATTGCGCCCGCCAGGCCCCGCTCGACCTCGCCGAGCTCGTCATTCACTGCGATCCGCAGCCCCTGGAAGGATCGCGTCGCGCCGTCGATGCCCGACGGATCGCGCGGGACGGAGCGGCGCACGATCTCGCCGAGCTGCGCGGTCGTCTCGATGGGAGCTTCCTCCCGCGCGCGCAGGATCGCGCGCGCGACGCGGCGGGCGAAGCGTTCCTCGCCGAATTCCGCCAGGATGCGGGTCAGCTCGGCCTCGGGCAGGGTGTTGACGAGATCGGCTGCGGTCGGCCCCTCCCGCCCCATCCGCATGTCGAGCGGGCCGTCGGCGCGGAAGGAGAAGCCGCGATCCGGCTGGTCGATCTGGAAGGAGGATACGCCAAGATCCATCACCACGCCGTCAAGCTGCGCGACGCCATGGGCGGCGAGGGTTTCCAGCATGTCCCCGAAGCAGGCCTGGACCAGGTGCAGACGGCCCGGATGGCGCGCGGCCAGCGCCGCGCCGCGGGCGATCGCATCCGGGTCGCGGTCGATGGCCCAGAGCGTGCAGTCGGCAGCCGCCAGGATGGCTTCGGCATAACCGCCGCCACCGAAAGTCGCATCGAGGTAGGTGGCTCCGGCGCGCGGGCGCAATGCGAACAGCACTTCCTGCAACATGACTGGAATATGCCCTGTCATGGCACGCCGCCTGGATTCGTGTGGAGAGGCAGAGCGGGCAGGCGGAGATGCTTCTCGCGCAGCGCCGCAAGCTGCCGCGCGACATGGGCCTTGCCTGCCTCAGCCTCCCAGATCTCGAATCGGTCGCTCTTGCCCATGAAGGCGATGCCTTCCGGCAGGCCGAGGGCTGCGATCATGTGCTCGGGCAGGACCAGCCGCCCCTCACCGTCGAAGCGGAGCAGTTCGGTGACGGAGATGAAGCCGGCCTCCCACGCCTCCCGCTCCTCCGAATAGCTGTCGAGGCGGCGGATACTGTCGACGATGCGTTCGAAATCGGCGCGCGACCGGGCCTCGATGCAGGGCAGTTGGTGGGAGATCCGGAACGCGATCTGGGTGACGCCGGCCGCCTCCAGCTCCGCGCGGAAGGGCGCGGGCACGGAGATGCGGCCCTTGCGGTCCAGCTTCCCGAAATGCGTGCCCACGAAATGGGTCATCGCGCCTATCGCTGCCCCCGCGACGGCCCGCAGTCCGTCGTCCCCCATTGAGCGGCCGACGAGGCCCCCCGACCTCGCCGGCTCGCCCGACCATCCCGTTCCGATACCAAGATTGCTCCCCCGAGCAGGCATTCTTCACGGGATACGACGGGATAGCACGGGCATTTGTGGGATCACAAGCGCAATTGCGGCGACCGATGCGTGGCTTGCTGGATTAAAAGTAAACAAAATCAGTTGTTTGCGTTGTCTTCTGGAGGGGTGACATAAAACGACTGCGAGGCCGATGTGCGGCTATGTGAATATTCTGGTTTTGTTCCGGTTTCGCTTGGCGTCTGGCGAGTGATCCTCGCTCCAGCGCCGTCGGCCCTGCGCGCGACCACGCCGCGTAGCAGCCATGGGAGGTCCGGCGCGGGACGCGCGGGAGGTCTTGCGGTCGCGCGCGCAGCGAAGGCGACGCTCCTGCCGCTGCGCGCTGGACCTTTGGTCGCGGTGGAGGACAGACGGCCATCGCAGATGGCCGGGGGATCAGTCGTTGGCTTGCCGCAGCGCCGTGCAGACCGCGTCCGTCACCTGGCGCGTGGTCGCCTTGCCGCCAAGGTCGGGCGTGTGCAGCGCGGGATCGGCGGTGACGCGTTCCACCGCCCGCATCAGCCGCGCCGCGGCCGGCGCCTCGCCCAGGTGGTCGAGCATCATCGCCGCGGTCCAGAAGGTGGCGATCGGATTGGCGATGCCCTTGCCCGTGATGTCGAAGGCCGAGCCGTGGATCGGCTCGAACATCGAAGGCGCGTCGCGTTCCGGGTTGATGTTCGCCGTCGGCGCGATGCCGAGCGACCCCGCCAGCGCCGCCGCCAGGTCGGACAGGATATCCGCATGCAGGTTGGAGGCGACGATGGTGTCGATGGTCGCGGGCTTGATGACCATCCGCATGGTCATCGCATCCACCAGCATCTTGTCCCAGGTCACGTCGGGGAATTCGGCTGCGACCTCGGCCGCGATCTCGTCCCACATCACCATCGCGTGGCGCTGGGCGTTGGACTTGGTGACGACGGTCAGCAGCTTGCGCGGCCGGGACTGCGCCAGGCGGAAGGCGTAGCGCATGATCCGCTGCACGCCCGCGCGGGTCATCACAGAGACATCCTGCGCGACCTCGATCGGCAGGCCGCGATGGGCGCGGCCGCCGACGCCGGAATACTCGCCCTCGGAATTCTCGCGCACGATCACCCAGTCCAACTCGGGGCCGGAGACGTTGCGGAGCGGGCTCACGATGCCCGGCAGCACGCGGGTGGGGCGCACATTCGCGTATTGGTCGAGCGGCTGGCAGATCGCGAGCCGGAGGCCCCACAGCGTCACATGGTCGGGGATGTCGGGCGCGCCGACGGCGCCGAACAGGATGGCGTCGAATTTGCGAAGCTGGTCGGCGCCATCCGCCGGCATCATCACGCCATGCTTGCGGTAGTAGTCCGACCCCCAGTCGAAATCGGTGAAGTCCAGCGCGAAGCCGGCATCGCGCTCGGCGCAGACCTTCAGCACCTCGACGCCCGCGTCGATCACCTCGGGCCCGATCCCGTCCCCGCCCATGGCGGCGATCCGGTATGTCCGCATGTCCTTGTCCTTCATCGATCCGGCTGGGGAAGGGGGCCGCGCGGGCGGCGCCCGATTGGCATGCGATCCTGCATGCAAGCGGGCGTGGGATAGGGCCGGTGCCTGGGCCAGAGCAATATCCGGGTCTCAGGCCATGCCGAAGCTGCGCGCCAGCATATAGGCCGCGACCACCAGGATCAGCCCGGCGAAGACGCGCGTGAGCAGCCCGCGCCGGCGCGACAGGCGGCGCCCCACTTGGGTGCCGAGCAGGCTGCCCAGCACCCCGCCAGCCACGAAGACACCGGCCAGCGTCCAATCCACCAACCCCGCCGCGGCATAGCTGCCGGCGGTGGTCAGCCCAAAGGCGGTGACCGCGACCAAAGATGTGCCGACCGCCTGCAGCATCGGCATGCCGGTCGCCAGGATCAGCCCCGGCACGATCAGGAAGCCGCCGCCGATCCCGAAGAAGCCGGACAGCACCCCGACCCCGAGCCCGGTGCCCACCAGCGCGGGCGCATTGCCCCGGTTCAGCCGTACGCGCAGCTCCTCGGCCGGTTCGCGCCGGCGCAGCATGAGCAGCGCGACGACAATCATCATCCCCGCGAAGGCGGCGAGCAGCACCTGCCCATCCACCATCTTGCCGCCCCAGGCGCCGGCCAGCGCGCCCAGCACGCCCGCCCCCGCGAAGACCGAGGCGCAGGGCCAGCGCACATTGCCCGCCCGCGCATGGGCGATGACGCTTGCCGCCGCATTGGCCGCCACCGCGACGGCACTCGTCCCGATGGCCAGATGCGGCACCGGGACGCCGACCAGATAGACCAGCAGCGGCACCGCCAGGATCGACCCGCCGCCGCCCACCATGCCGAGGGAGAAGCCGACGACCACGCCCGATGCGCCGCCGAGCAGCAATTGGAGCAACGACAGGCTGAGCATGGCCGATGGCTTCCTTGACGGGGTTGCGGGGGATCAGGCCGCGGCCGGCGATGCGGCGCGGCGGTTCCAGGGCATCATCCGCAGCGCCCGCGCGAGCCCGCAGGTGCCGGTCACCCCGGCGAAGACCAGCCCCGCGCCGACGAAGCCCGACAGAAGGTAGAAGCCGGGGGCGACGAAGGCGCCGAGCAGCACGCCCAGCACGACCATGGAGCCGGCGGCGATCTGCACCTGCCGCATCAATTCGAGCGGCTGGCGCCGGTCCTCCGCCACCGGCAGGCCGGCCCGCTTCCAGGCATCCAGCCCGCCTTCGACCACATAGGCCTCGCAGAGCCCGGCCTTGGCGGCCAGGCGGTCGGCGTTGCCGGTGGTGCGCGCGCCGGACCGGCAGTGGAACAGCACGGGCTTGCCCTGGTGAACCGCCAGTTCGGCGTCTTCCAGGCGCGAGAGCGGCAGGTTGCGCGCGCCGGGGATGCGTTCCCGCGCATGCTCATCGGCTTCGCGCACATCGACCAGGGTGGCGCCGCCTTCGCGCAGCAGGCGGGCGGCTTCGTCGGGGGTGATGGTGTTCAGCATCGGTGGGTCCTCGGTCGTGAGCGGGGGGCAGCGGTTCAGCCGGGTTCGGGGCAGTAGAGGTCGCGCAGCACGCCGAGCAGGCGGGCGGCCTTGGGGTCGGCCAGGCGGTAGAACACCGCCTGGGCGGCCTTGCGGGTCTCCACCAACCCGTCCTCCCGCAGGCGGGCCAGGTGCTGGGACAGCGCCGGCTGGGACAGGCCGATCGCCTCCGCCAGCGCGCCCACGGTCATCTCGCCCTCTGCGACCAGGTGGCAGAGCAGCAGCAGCCGGTTCTCGTTGCCGAGAAGGCGGAGCAACCGCGCCGCCTCGGCCGCCTTCTCCTGCAGCGCCGCCAGGGGAACGTGCCCGGGCGGGGCCTGTTCCGGGGTGGGGGTCGCGATGGTCACGGGGGCCGCGATGGTCACGCCTGTATCCTCGTCGGGACGATGTATTGAATATAAGCTTGTTATTAATTAGGGATTGCTTATATATAGGTCAAGCCCCCATTTCGGGGAACGCCCTTTTCCTGGAGCCATGGAGGACAGCATGCCCGCCCCCGCGATCCGCCCCTTCTTCGACGAACCGACCAACACGGTGAGCTACCTGGTCTGGGACCCGGCGACGCTGGAGGGCGCGGTGATCGATCCCGTCCTGGACTGGGACAACCGGTCGGGCACCGCCGACACGGCCTTCGCCGACCGCCTGCTGGCCGCCGCGGCGGAGGAAGGGGTCACGATCCGCTGGGTGCTGGAGACCCACGCCCATGCCGACCACCTGACCGCCGCGCCCTACCTCAAGGCCCGGACCGGCGCGCCCATCGGGATCGGGGAGCACATCAAGGATGTGCAGCGCATCTTCCGCCCCGTCTTCGATGTGCGCGACCTGAAGCCCGAGGGCGGCGATTTCGACCATCTGTTCAAGGATGGTGAGCGCTTCGCGCTCGGCAGCCTGGAGGTCGAGGTGATGCACCTGCCCGGCCACACCCCCGCCGATGTCGCATTTCGGATCGGGTCGGATGTCTTCGTCGGCGACACCATCTTCATGCATGACTACGGCACGGCCCGCGCCGATTTCCCCGGCGGCGATGCGCGGCAATTGTTCCGTTCGATCCGCCGCCTGCTGTCTCTGCCGCCGGAGACGCGGCTGTGGATGTGCCACGACTACAAGGCGCCCGGCCGCGACCAGTATGCGTGGCAGAGCACGGTGGCCGAGCAGCGCGCCCACAACCCGCATGTGAAGGACGGCATGACGGAGGAAGGGTTCGTCGCCTTCCGAACCCAGCGCGATGCGACGCTGGCCGCGCCGACGCTGCTGCTGCCCTCCATCCAGGTGAATATCCGCGCCGGCCGCTTCCCGGAGGCCGAGGAGAACGGGGTGCGCTACCTGCGGATCCCGGTGAAGCAGAAGTCGCACGCCCTGGCCTGAGGGCTGTCTACCCCGTTCGCGTCAGACCCAATCTGGCTCCGGATCATAGCGGGCGAAGCGGAACACCAGCCCATCGGGCGGGGCCGTCTGGCCGGATTGGCCGCGGTCGCGCCCGTCCAGCAACTGGCGCGGCCAGGTCACGGGGCGCCGCCCGAAGCCCACCTCCACCAGCGTGCCCACCAGGTTCCGCACCTGGTGGTGCAGGAAGCTGCGGGCCTCGGCGGTGATCACCACCTCGTCGCCGAAGCGCGCGACATCCAGCCGGTCCAGCGTCCGCAGGGCCGATTTCGCCTGGCAGGATGCGGCGCGGAAGGCGGAGAAATCATGCCTGCCCAGCAGGGTCTGCGCCGCCGCATGCATCGCGTCCGCATCCAGGCGCCGCTTGATGTGCCACAGCCGCCCGGCCTCGATGGCGGGGCGGGCGGGGCGGTTGGCGATGCGGTAGATGTAGCCGCGCCCGATGCAGTCGAAGCGCGCCGACCAGTCATCGGCCACGCGCGCGCAGGCCACCGCGACGACCGGGCGTGGGGCGGTGCGGGCGTTGATCGCTTCCCGCACCCTCTCGGGCGGCAGGTCGGCCGCGAGCAGCAGGTCCGCCACCTGGCCTTCGGCATGGACCCCCGCATCGGTGCGGCCGGCGGCGGTGGCCAGCGGGACCTCGCCCCGGTTCAGGGGGGCGGCCGCTTCCTCCAGCACCTGTTGCACCGACAGAAGCCCTTCCGGCTGGCGCTGCCAGCCGACGAAGTCGGTGCCGTCATATTCGAGCTTCAGCGCATAGCGCGGCATCAGCCCACCACGCTGCCCGGCGGCAGCGCATAGCCGCGCAGGAAATCGGGCGCCGGCAGCGCCGCGCGGCCTGCGCGCTGCAGCCGCAGCAGGCGCAGCGCGCCGGTTCCGCAGGCGATCACCGGCCCGCTTTCACCACCCGCACGGGCTGGCGCATCCAGCACCGTGCCGGGCGCGCCCTGGCCCTCGGCGGGCTCGGCGGCGAGCACGCGGATCACCTCCGCCCCGTGGTGGAAGAAGCAGCTTGGCCAGGGCGTCAGAGCGCGGATCCGGCGGTCGAGCGCCTCGGCGGGCGCCGTCCAGTCCAGCCTGCCATCCTCCTTCGCGATCTTCGGCGCATAGGTCACGCCCGCCTCGGGCTGCGGCACGGCGGGGGGGTCTTCATCCAGCGCGCGCAGGATCAGCCGCGCCCCGATGGCGGCCAGCGCGTCATGCACCTCCGGCGTCGTCATGCGCGGGCCGATCGGAGTGGCTTCCCGCAGCAGCATCGGGCCGGTGTCGAGGCCTTCTTCCATCCGCATGATGGTGATGCCGGTCTCGGCATCGCCGGCCAGGATCGCGGCCTGGATCGGCCCGGCGCCGCGCCAGCGCGGCAGCAGCGAGGCGTGGATGTTGAGGCAGCCGCGCCGCGGCGCGTCCAGCATCGCCTTGGGCAGGATCAGCCCATAGGCCGCGACCACCGCGACATCCAGGTCGAGCGCCGCGAAGGCCGCATGTTCGGCCGCGTCGCGCTTCACCCGCGCGGGCGTCCGTACGGGCAGGCCCAGTTCCAGCGCGGCGCGGTGGACGGGGCAGGGCGTTTCCTTCTGTCCGCGCCCGGCGGGGCGCGGCGGCTGGGCATAGACGCAGGCGATCTCATGCCCCGCCGCATGCAGCGCCCGCAGCGCCGGCACGGCGAAATCCGGACTGCCCATGAAGGCGATACGCATCCGGCGGGCCTATTCGTCCCGCGCCCTGGATTTCAGCTCCTTGGCCAGCTTGCGGAGCAGCATGTTGCGCTTCAGCGCCGAGAGGTGATCGACGAACAGCACGCCATCCAGATGGTCCAGCTCATGCTGGAAACAGGCGGAGAGCAGGCCATCGGCTTCCCGTTCCTGCCGCGCACCGCCCAGATCCGTCCAGCGGACCTTCACCACCGCAGGCCGCGTCACCTCGGCGAATTGGTCGGGCAGGGACAGGCAGCCTTCTTCCCGCGTCGCCAGATCGCGGCTGGCGGCGACGATCTCGGGGTTCACCATCACGATCGGCTCCGGCTTGTCGCCGGGGCGGATATCCACCACCACCAGGCGCAGCAATTCGCCCACCTGCGGCGCGGCCAGGCCGATGCCCGGCGCCTTGTACATCGTGGCCAGCATCTGCTCCGCCAGCGCCGGGATGCGCGGGTCGTTCGGCGCGACTGTCTTCGCCTTGGCGCGCAGCCGCGGGTCGGGGACGTACAGGATCGGCAGAAGGCTGGCTTCGGTCATCGGGACGGATCTCAGGCGGGCGGCAGAGGTAGCCTCGCCCCACCCCCCTTGCAACGGCCAAGACCTCGGCCAAAATCCTCCAGCGGCGGGGTGCCTCGGGCCCTGCCGGTTCATGCCTCGCCCAGCCATCCTCGGACCCGGCGCCGCCGGGACGGGGCAGGGGAGGCCAAGGGAGCATTCGATGTCGCGCCCGTCGCTGTTCGGCTCGCCGCTGTTTCTCGGCTTCGACCACCTCGAGCAGATGCTCGACCGGGTCCAGAAGAACGCCGAGGGCTACCCGCCCTACAACATCGAGCAGACCGGCGACACGCGGCTGCGGATCACGCTGGCCGTCGCTGGCTTCTCGATGGACGACCTGCAGATCACGCAGGAGGACAACCAGCTCGTCATCCGTGGCCGCCAGAAGGAGGACACCGATGGCCGCATCTTCCTCCATCGCGGCATCGCAGCCCGGCAGTTCCAGCGCGCATTCGTGCTGGCCGAGGGGATCGAGGTGGAAGGCGCGTGGCTCGACAACGGGCTGCTCCATGTCGATCTGCGCCGCCCGCTGCCGGAGGTCAGGGTGAAGACCATCCAGATTGCCGCGCGCGGCAATGGCGGGCCGCAGCGCCCTGTCGTCGGCGGCGTGGCCGAGCCGGCTTCGGACGGCCGTACGAGAGAGGGGTGACGATCCCGTACCCCTCGCGCAGCGCGCGGGCCCATCCGGGACGCGCCGGAAGGAGAATGTCATGAACGAATATGACGGCGCCGAATCAGGGCCGGTCTTCCTGAGCGCCTCGGCGCTCCGCAGCCTCTCTGCCCAGGATTTCGCGGCCCTCGGGGCGCAGGACGTCGCGTATCTCCGCCCGGTGATCCTGAACGGCGCGCGGGCCTTCGCCATCCATGCGGCGGATGGCACGCCGATCGGCGCCGCACCGAGCGCGCAACTCGCTGCCGCCGCGATCCGCCAGCACGAGATGGAACCCGCGCTGGTGCATTGAGGGCCGTTACTCTCCGGCGCCGGGGGCGGCGACGGGCAGGGCGACCTCGGTCATCAGCCAGGCGAGGCGGTGGCGCTGCGCGGAGCGGACATGCGCCCGCGCCGCCTCCTCCGCCGCCGCGCCGTCGCGGCGATGGAGCGCGCCCAGTAGCAGCCGGTGTTCCCCATGCGCCGCTTCCGCCCGGTCCCCGCGCGCCAGCAGGGACGGCAGCAGCGCCATGGTCGCGGCCAGCTGTTCCAGGCTCCGCAACAGGTAGCGGTTGCGGCCGGCCAGGTAGATCAGCCCGTGCAGGCGCAGGTTGATCTCCGACAGGTGCCGCGCATCGCCGAAGGCCGCGGGCTCCGCCGCCACCAGCCCCTCCAGCGCCGCCAGTTCCGTCTCTGTCGCGTGCTGCGCGGCGAGACGCGCGGCGGCGCCTTCCAGGATCTCCCGCATCACATAAAGCTCGATCACCTGGGCATGGTCGGGGCGTGTCACGGCCAGACCCCGGCGCGGCTCATGCGTCAGCAGCCCTTCCGATTCCAGCCGGGCGATGGCCTGCCGGACCGGGGTGCGGGAGACGCCGAAGCGTGATGCGAGATCGGTCTCGGTCAGGCGCAGCCCGGGCGGTAGCGTGCCGTCCCGGATCGCGGCGCGGATGCGCGCATAGGCGTCCTGGCCACGGTCGCGGGGGGTGTCGGTGCCGTCCATGGGAATGGTCTAGCCGAAGCGGCGGGGCGGCGGGAAGGGCATCTGGACATGCCTGTATCCAATTGGATACAAGAACCCATGCCTGATTTCGACCGTCTCTGGGACGTCATGGTGGTGGGTGGCGGCAATGCCGCGCTCTGCGCCGCTATCTCCGCGCGCCGCGCCGGCGCGAGCGTCATCATCTGCGAACATGCGCCCAAGGACATGCGCGGCGGCAACAGCCGCCACACGCGCAACATCCGCGCGCTGCATCCCGCCCCCACCGATGTGCTGACCGACAGCTATCTGGAGGAGGAATACTGGGACGATCTGTACCGCGTCACCGGGGGCAAGACGGATGAGCACCTCGCCCGGCTCTGCATCCGGGCCAGCCAGCACGCGCCCGGCTTCCTCAAGGACTGCGGCGTGGTGTTCCAGCCGTCTCTGTCGGGCACGCTGTCGCTATCCCGTACCAACGCCTTCTTCCTGGGCGGCGGCAAGGCGCTGGTGAATGCGCTCTACCGCACGGCGGAACGGCTTGGCATCGCCATCCTCTACGACACCGAAGTCCAGCACATCGCGCTGGAGGACGGCTTCGCGAAGGAGGCGATCATCTCCTGGCGGGGCTTTCCGCAGCGCATCCGCTTCAAGGCCATCGTTGCGTCCTCCGGCGGGTTCCAGGCGAACCGGGACTGGCTGCGGCGCTACTGGGGTGATGCGGCCGATAATTTCCAGATCCGCGGCACGCCCTATGCGCAAGGGCGCGTGTTGCGCGACCTGCTGGACCAGGGCGCGCATGAGGTGGGCGATCCCACGCAGTTCCACGCGGTCGCCAACGATGCCCGCGCCCCGATGGAGGATGGCGGGCTGGCCATGCGGCTGGATTGCGTGCCCTTCGCCATCGTCGTCAATCGCGATGTCGAACGCTTCTACGACGAAGGCGAGGATGTCTGGCCGAAGCGCTACGCCATCTGGGGCCGGCTGATCGCGCAGCAGCCCGGCCAATGCGCCTTCGCCGTCACCGACAGCCAGGCGGAGATGAACTATCTCCCCAGTGTCTTCCCCCCCTACAAGGCCGACACCATCGCCGAACTCGCGGCGATGGCCGGTCTCGATGCCGGGAAGCTGGAGCGCGTCGTGGCCGCGTACAACGCATCCGTTGTCCCCGGCACCTTCAAGCCGATGGTGCCGGATGATTGCCGCACGGAAGGGCTCACGCCGCCGAAGAGCCATTGGGCGCGCCGGATCGAGAAGCCGCCCTTCATCCTGCATCCGCTGCGGACCGGCATCACCTTCACCTTCCTCGGCCTCAAGGTGAACGAACGCGCACGTGTGCTGATGGCCGATGGCAAGCCGAGCGCCAACATCTTCGCGTCGGGAGAGATCATGTCCGGCAACATCCTGGGCCAGGGCTATCTCGCCGGCTTCGGCATGGCGATCGGCACCGTCTTCGGCCGCATCGCGGGTGAGGAGGCCGCGCGCCATGTCCGCAACTGAGGCGACCCGCATGACCCCGGCAGTGCTTGAAGACTCCGAGACGGTCGCCGAGGCGCGGCGGCAGATGGCGATCTGCAATGCCTGCCGCTATTGCGAAAGCTATTGCGCCGTCTTCCCCGCCATGGCGATGCGGCGGGATTTCGCCGCCGGCGACCTCACGCACCTGGCCAATCTCTGCCATGGCTGCAAGGGCTGTTACCACGCCTGCCAATACGCCCCGCCGCACGCCTTCGGCGTGAACGTGCCCGCGACCTTCGCGATGCTGCGGCAGGAAAGCTACGCGGCCTTCGCCTGGCCCGCGCCCATGGGCCGGCTGTTCGAGCGCAACGGCACCATCGTTTCCCTGCTTGCCGCGCTGTTCGCCACGCTCGCGATGGTGCTGGCGGTCGCGATCAAGGATCCGGCAGCACTCTGGGGCTCGCACACCGGGCCGGGCGCCTTCTACCGCGTCATCCCGCTGTGGCTGATGAACCTGCTGGCGGGCAGCACCTTCCTGTTCGCGATCCTCGCCTTCGCCATGGGCGGTATCCGCTACTGGCGCGGCACGGCGTCAGGCGGCGCGCCGATCGGCGTCGAGCCAGCGCGCGATGCGGCGGTGGATATCCTGACGCTCCGAAACCTCGGCGGCGGCGGGCATGGCTGCAATGACATCGACGACAGCTTCGCCCAGTACCGGCGCTGGCTGCACCACGCGATGTTCTACGGCTTCATGATGTGCTTCGCGGCGACCAGCACGGGCGCGATGTTTCACCACGTCCTTGGCTGGACCTCGCCGCATGCCTTCTGGAGCCTGCCGGTCCAGCTCGGCACCTGGGGCGGCGTGCTGCTGTGCATCGGCACGGCGGGGCTGGCCTGGGTGAAGACCGTCACCGATCCGGGGCCGGTGGCGAAGAAGCTGCTGGGCGGGGAATACGCGATGCTCGCGCTGCTGTTCCTCGTTTCCGCCACCGGGTTGCTGCTGCTGGCGGTGCGGCATACCGGCGCGATGGGGCTGATGCTCGCGCTGCATCTGGGTCTCGTGCTCGCGCTGTTCGTCGCGGCGCCCTACAGCAAGATGGTGCATGGGCTGTATCGCAGCTTGGCCCTGCTGCGGAACGCGCGCGAACGGCGGCGCTGATCGCGGCCGCCAGCGCTGGCCGGATGTCGATCTCCGCATCGATGTCCGCGCTGGTCTGGGCGTGCCGCGTGTCCTGAAGCGGGCTCCGATGGCGCGCGCGACGTGAAGCGGCCCCCTTCGCATCGGCTCGTGCCGCGGGCGGCCCGGCCTGGGTCGGGCCCTGGCCATGGCAGCGCCATGGCGGCATGGTACACTGCCTGCACCCAGTGCCCGCACCGCCATTCCTGGCTGGAGACCCCATGACGGCTGGCCCGCTTTCGCGCCGCGCCGCTTCCACGCTAGCCGCGCTGCTGCTGGCCGCAGCCGGGACGGCCGATTCCGCCGTGGCGCAGACTGTTCCGGCATTGGAGGGGAAGGGCGTGCTCGGGATCATGGGCTACAACATGGTCCCGGACGGCTCCGCCAACGCGCTGCAGGTCAACACCTCCAGCGCGCGCGGCGACGAGGATGGGAGCTCGATCTTCAGCCTTGCCCAGACCGGCTTCGGCTTCACCGTCAGCGAATCGCTGCCGATCTTCCTTGAATGGTATGCGGGCTATGCGCGCTACGATCCGCGCGCCGTCTTCACGGGCGAACCGCCGGGGCAGACACCGCTGCGCTGGAACAACGTCACCACCACCATCGGCATCGGCTACGACATCCAGCTGACCGAACACCTCTGGCTGCGGCCGGTGCTCAACCTCGCGGCCGGTTACGCGGCGTCCGATATCTCGCTGCTCGGATCCTTCCTGGATTGGCGAAGGGGTATCGATGTCCCGGGTCTCGACGACAAGCACGTCTCGGTCTGGGGCCGGGGCGGCTCGCTGATGCTGGCCTACTACGACTACCGCGAAGAAGCCGATGTCGACATCGAGCTTCGCTACACGCATCTGCTGCTGGAGACCTTCGGCAGCACCATGGAAGCCGCGCGCGGGCGGGCCGATGCCCAGACCCTCGGGCTCTGGGCGCGCTATCGCTGGCCGACGGGGCTGGAAGCCTTCGGTCGCCCAGTGCGATGGGTGCTGGATGGCAGCGCCACCACCTATTTCGGCGACCAGCAGGAAGTGATGGGCTTCACCTGGGCGGTGAAGGTGGGTGGCGGTATCGAGTTCGACACCGGGCGCTGGGAGCTGGGCGCCTTCGGCATCAACCTCAATCGCGTACGCTTCATCGGCCGCTACTTCCAAGGCGACAACAACGTCACCGGCTATTCCTTCGGCATCGGCATGTCGTTCTGATGGACCGCTCATTATTCAGCCCTGGAGGTGTGATGCGGGACGAGGAGCTTGCGATGGCTGAGAGACCGTTTGAGAACACCGGACGGGTCGGTTCCGCGGGTTTTTTCCGCCCCTGCGGCGTCAGCGGACTTGCCGATGCAACCAGCATCGGCCGCATCCGCTTCCTGGCAGGGACGAAAAATCCCCTGCGGACCCTCAGCCGCCGG
>CAMDWG010000024.1 GCA_945878375.1 Roseomonas mucosa
GCCCGCCGCGGCGGGCGCGCCAAACCTCAGCGCGGGGGCAGCTGCGTGTCGGCCCCGCCTTCATCCTCGTGCTCTTCGTCGCCGTCCATGTCCTCGGCGTCTTCGTCCTCGTCATCCTCATCCATGTCGAAGGGGCGCGCGCCGTCGACGGCCATGCGGCACTCCGCATAGGCGTCGAGGACCCAGTCGCGGTCCACGCCGGTCAGGGCACCCTCGGCGTCCAGCCTGCCTTCGGCCTGAAGCACCATCTGCAGCAGGGCAAGCGCCACGGCTTCCTTGCTGTCGCCCTCGATCTCAACCTTGAACTTCATCAGCACGCTCCTTTGCGATGGTGCCATGAGCCTGACGGCCGGTGAAATCCGCTCGGCATTCGGATGAATCTTCCGGGACACTTGAACAAGATCCGGTCTGACTGAACCAGACAGGTCGGATATTGCTCTGGAAATCATGATCCTAGAGCATCTTATCCCCGACCGGCGGAACCGCGAACCGGTTCCAACCGATCGGGCGCTGCTGCACGCAACTGCTTCCAAAGCGCGCCGGGATGCGTCATCTGGTCGCCGATGCGCTCTCTCCTCCGCTTCATCGGCCGGTTTGCCGCCCTGCTCGCCGTGCTGGCGATGCTGGGCGGGTTCTTCGCGCTGGCCCTCATCTACACCTCCGTCCCCGAGGCGCGGGAGGAATTGGCGATCCCGAGCCTGTCGGCGCCGGTCACGATCACGCTCGACCAGGACGGCATCCCGCGCATCGCCGCGCAGTCGGACCGCGACGCGGCGGTCGCGCTGGGCTGGCTGCATGCGCGCGACCGCATGTTCCAGATGGAGATGATGCGGCGCGGCGCCGAAGGGCGATTGGCGGAGATCGCGGGGGGGAATGTCCTCCGCCTCGATCGCATGACGCGCACCCTCGGCCTCGCGCAGCGGGCGCGGGACGATCTTCAACATCTCTCGCCCGCAGCGCGGGAGCTGCTCGACGCCTATGCGGAAGGCGCCAATGCACTGCTTGCGGTGCGCGGGCGGCTCGCCGCGCCGGAATTCCTGGTGCTGGGGGAACCGGAGCCCTGGAAGCCCGAAGATTCCCTGCTCTGGGGCAAGGTGATGGGGCTGTGGCTGTCAGGCGCCTATCGCCGCGACCTGGAACGCGCCCGGCTGGCGCAGCTGCTGCCGCCCGACCGCCTGCGGCTGCTGTGGCCGGAGGATGACAGCCCCGGCCGCGCGGACCTCGCGCTGATCGCCCCGGATGCGATCGGGCGGCTTCTGGCCCAGATCCCGGTCTTCGGGGATGACGCGCCCTTGCCCGCCTCCGCCTCCAATGCCTGGGCGGTCGCGCCCCGTCGCTCGGCGTCAGGTGCGCCGCTGCTGGCGGCGGACCCGCATCTCGGCTTCCAGGCGCCGATCCTCTGGTACCTCGCGCGCATCGAGTTGCCGGATGGCCGCTTCCGCGCCGGCGCGACCGCGCCGGGCGTGCCGGCAGTGGTGATCGGCCGGAATGAGCGTCTGGCCTGGGGCTTCACCACCACCCATTCCGACACGCAGGACGTCTTCATCGAAAGGCTGGTCGGCGCCGACAGCTACGCCACCCCCGACGGCCCCCGCCCCTTCACGCTGCGGGAGGAACGGATCCGCGTGCGCGGGCGGGATGAACCCGAACGGCTGCTGGTGCGGGAGACGCGCCACGGCCCGGTCATCAGCGACCTCGACCCGCAATCGGCACCCGGCCCCGGGCTGGTGCTGTCGGTCGCGATGGCAAACCTCGCGCCGCGCGACACGCCGGCAGATGGGCTGCTGGCGCTGAACCGCGCGACGAACCTCGCCGAGGCTCGCGCCGCCGCCGCGCTGCTCACCAGCCCGCCGCAGACCCTGCTGGTCGCGGATGCCGACGGCCGGATCGGGCAGTACCTGGCCGGCCGCACGCCGATCCGGCGCGGCGGCGATGGCGCGCTGCCGCAGCCGGGCTGGGATGGCGCGGCGGATTGGCTTGGCTTCGTGCCCTTCGACGCGATGCCGCATATCGAGGACCCGGCCAGCGGCATCCTCGCCGCCGCCAATAGCCGCCCCGCGCCGCCCGGCCATCCGGTGTTCCTCGGGCGGGACTGGCAGGGCGATTGGCGGCTGCGCCGTATCTTCGAACTGCTCGGCGCGCGGGACCGGCACGATGCGGCCGGCTTCGCGGCGATGCAGAACGACATCGTCTCCCCCTTCGCGCGAGAGGTGCTGCCGACGCTGCTCGCGATCCAGCCCGGCGCGCAGGCGGCGCGGGCGCATGCGCTGCTCCGCGGCTGGGATGGCGCGATGCGCGCCGATGCGCCGCAGCCGCTGATCTTCCACACCTGGCTGCGCGCCTTCCGCCCACTTGCGCTGGAGGCCGGCGGCGCGCCGCCGACGGCGGAGACGGGGCCCGAATTCATGCGCCTGCTGCTGCACCCCGATGGCCGCGGCCGCGCCTGGTGCGGCGAGGATCTCTGCCGCCCCCTACTGGCCCGCGCGCTGGAGGATGCCGTGCGCAGCCTGTCGGAGACGCATGGCGCCGACCCCGCCGCCTGGCGCTGGGGGGCGGCGCATGTCGCACGCTTCGAGCACCCGCTGCTGCGCTTCATCCCCGGCATCGGCAAGCTGCTGCGGCTGGAGGTCGCGACGGGTGGCGATGGAGAAACCATCGCGCGCGGCGGTTTCCGGGATAGCGGCGCGGCTCCCTTCGCCCATATGCACGGCGCGGGGCTTCGGCTGGTCGCCGATCTTGGCGATCCGGACGGGGTGCTGGCGATGATCGCGACCGGCCAGTCCGGCCATCCGCTGTCGGACCACTGGGGCAGCCTGCTGCAACGCTGGCAGGATGGCAGCGTTCTGCGCCTCGGACGGACCGCGGAACGCGAAGCCGGCCGTATTCTGCTGACGCCCTGACGACGGGGCCGCGACGGTGGGTGGTTGATTCGCAACGCCACTCCGCCGAGACTGATTGAGGACCAATGCTCCACCGCGCCGCCCGCCGACCGCAATTCTTCTACACCACCGCGCCCCTGCCCTGCCCGTATCTGCCGGGAAGGACGGAGCGGAAGATCGTGACCGAACTGGCGGGGGCCGAGGCCGAGGCGCTGCACGACCGCCTCTCCCGCGCCGGCTTCCGGCGCAGCCACAATATCGCCTATTCGCCGGTCTGCCCCGGATGCCGGGCCTGCATCCCGATTCGCATCGTCGCCGGCGCCTTCCAGCCCGACCGTACCCAGCGGAAGGTGAACAAGGCCAATGCCGACCTCGCGGCCTATGAGATGCCGGCGCGCGCCACGGCGGAGCAGTTCGGGCTGTTCCAGCGCTACCAGACGGCGCGCCATGGCGATGGCGACATGGCGGCGATGGGCTTCTACGACTACCGCGCGATGGTGGAGGACACGCCGATCACCACCGGCATGGTCGAGTTCCGCGACCCGGCCGGGCGGCTGGTGGGCGCGTGCCTGACGGATCGGGTCTCGGACGGGCTCTCGGCCGTCTATTCCTTCTTCGAGCCGGATGAGGCGCGGCGCAGCCTCGGCACCTATGCGATCCTCTGGCTCGTCAGCCGCGCGCAGGGCTTCGGGCTTCCTTACGTGTACCTTGGCTACTGGGTCCCGGAGAGCCGGAAGATGAGCTACAAGGCCCGCTTCCGGCCGAGTGAGGCGCTATCCGGCGGTATCTGGCGCGTGTTGGCGGAACACGCCGACGCGCCGGCCGTCGCCGGTGCCGCCCTCAGCACCGTCCAGGCGTAGCGCGGGGCCTTCGGGGCGCGGGGGGGCCTTCGAAGCGCCAGGCCTTCAGGCCGGTTGCAGGTCGACCATGCGCGGCCCACGGGCCATCCGCTCGGCCATCATGGCGTCCAGCGCCCGGGCGATCATCTGCCGCAGCTCAGGGCCAGGCTCGCCCTCCGGTGGTCCGAACAGCGCGACGAGCAGTTGCAAGGTCTCGGCCCTGGTCCGCACCAACGCATCGTCCGAATCGGGCGCCGCAGCCGCCATGGTATCAAGCAGGTCGCGGATCGAAGGCTGCATCCACATGAAGGCTTCCTTCACCGCCCTGAAGGGCGGAGCGGGGGTAAGACACTTGCCTTCCTCGATCCAACGAGCCGCTGGAGGCTTGAAACCGCCGCCTTGCATCCCCAATAGCGCACGTCGCGAGGCTGGCGGCAAGTGAAACCATTGTGGTGCGTCGAACCTTTCCCCCGCGGGATGAGGCGCGGCTAAACCCCGAAGCGACGGCTGCGGGGGAAGCCGGGCGGGTGGGTCTTGCCAGCCTGGGCGCGCGCCCCGCGCCAGGCGCGAAGATCGGTTTCCACGCGCACGCCACTCCCGTATGTCCAGCCGAGGCCTTCCTTCAGGGTGAAGACCTTGGCGTCTTTCAGCTCCCCATCCTTGATGGCGATCAGCTGCACGCCGCGACCGCGCGTCATCTCCGGCACCTGATCCAGCGGGAAGACCAGCAGGCGGGCCTCAGTGGTGGCGGCCACGCTGTCGCCCTGGGCCGGGGCGCAGACCAGCGCCTCCCTCCCCCCTTCCACCAGCAGCACCTGCTTGCCGGTGCGCTTCTCGGCCAGCATGTCCTCGCCGCGCGCGACGAAGCCCTTGCCGTCGGTCGCGGCCAGCAGCCATTTCACGCCGTCCTGGTGGACGAACATGGCGACCACTGCATCCTCATTCGTCATCTCGACCATCAGTCGCAGGGGCTGGCCGTCGCCGCGGCCGCGCGGGATCGCGTCCGCCTTCAGCGTGTAGGCCTTGCCGCTGGTCGCGAACAACACGATGCGGTCGGTGGTCATCGCATGCACCGCCAGGTGCAGCGCATCGCCTTCCTTGAAGCGCAGCTCCGCATCCGCCGGCAGGTGGCCCTTTGCGGCGCGGATCCAGCCCTTCTCCGACAGGATGACGGTGATCGGTTCCTTCTCCACGAAGGCCATCTCATCCACCACGATCTCGGGCAGCGCGGCGCCGGGCGTGGTGCGACGGCGGCCGAGCGCGGTGTCGCCGCCGAATTTCTGCCGCGTCGCCTCGATCTCCTCGCCGATGGCGGCCCAGCGGCCGGCTTCGGACTTCATCAGCCCCTGCAGCTTCTTCTGTTCCGCGCTGAGCTTCTTGTGCTCCTTGCGGATCTCCATTTCCTCCAGCCGCCGCAGCGCGCGCAGCCGCATGTCGAGGATCGCGTTCGCTTGCACATCCGTCAGGCCGAAGGCCGCCATCAGCGCTTCCTTCGGCTTGTCCTCCTCGCGCACGATGCGGATCACCTCATCGAGGTTGAGGAAGACCACCAGATAGCCGTCCAGGATCTCGAGCCGCCGCGCGATGGCGGCCAGGCGATGCTCCGTGCGGCGGACCAGCACGACGTGGCGATGGTCGAGCCAGGCGCGCAGCACCTCCTTCAGCCCCATCACGCGCGGCGTGCGGTCCGCATCCAGCACGTTCATGTTCAGCGGGAAGCGGGTTTCCAGCGCGGTGGCGCGGAACAGCGTCTCCATCATCATCGCCGGATCGACGGTGCGCGCCTTCGGCTCCAGCACCAGGCGGACGACATCGGTGCTTTCGTCGCGCACATCGCCGACCAGCGGCAGCTTCTTCTCCTCCATCAGCTGCGCGATCTGCTCGATCAGGCGCGACTTCTGGACCTGGTAGGGGATCTCGGTGACGACGATCTGGAAGGTGCCGCCCTTCAGCTTCTCCACCTCCCACCGCGCGCGCAGGCGGAAGCCGCCGCGGCCGGTGGCATAGGCTTCGCGGATGGCTTCGCGGGATTCCACCAGGATGCCGCCGGTCGGGAAATCGGGGCCGGGCAGGTGCCGCAGCAGCGTATCGAGCGGCGCGTTCGGGTCACGCACCAACTCAAGCGCCGCCGCGCACAGCTCCCCCGCATTGTGGGGCGGGATCGAGGTCGCCATCCCCACCGCGATGCCGGCCGCGCCATTCGCCAGCAGGTTGGGGAAGGAGGCGGGGAGGACCAGCGGTTCCTTCTCCTCCCCATCATAGGTGGGGCGGAAATCGACAGCGTTCTCCTCGATGCCGTCCAGCAGGGCCTGGGCGACCTCGGTCAGCCGCGCTTCCGTGTAGCGCATGGCGGCGGCGTTATCGCCGTCGATATTGCCGAAATTGCCCTGGCCCTCGACCAGCGGGTAGCGCGCGGCGAAATCCTGCGCCTGGCGCACCAGCGCCTCATAGATCGAGCTGTCGCCATGCGGGTGATACTTGCCCATCACGTCGCCGACGATGCGCGCGCATTTCTTGAAGCCCGCCACGGGGTCGAGCTTCAGCTGGTGCATGGCGTAGAGCAGCCGCCGATGCACCGGCTTCAGCCCGTCACGCACATCCGGCAGCGAACGGCTGACGATGGTGGACAGCGCATAGGCCAGGTAACGCTCCGACAGCGCGTCGGCGAGGTTGGTGTCGCGCGAGGCGCCGCCTTCCGGCAAGGCGATGATGTCGTCGGGCATGGTGATTCGTGGTTCGTTCCTATTGGCCGGGGGCTTAGCCCAACTCGGCCGGCGGCGCCACCAGAACAGCCAACCGATCCACCAGCATCTCCCGCGCCGCCGGTAGCGGTCGGTGCTGGGTGCCGAAGACGTCGCGGGCCAGGAAGTGGCCCGTGAGCCGCAGCCCCGCCAGCCAATCGACAGGCCCCGACGGCCCCTGCCCCAGCAGGAAGGCCGGCAGCGGCAGCAGCCGGTCGCGCCAAGCCCCCGCCGCCTCCGCCGAGACCGCCCGGCCGCTGCGAGGGGAGACGTAGCGCAGGTCCTCTGAACCGCCGGTCACGGCGCAGCGCGCGAGATCGAGCCCATAGCCGAGATCGGCCAGCAGCTCCGCCTCCCACCGCACCAATTCGGGCAAGGCGGCCTCTGCCCCGCCCGCGAGCCGCGCAATGACGGCGACGAGGCCGTGGAACAGGCGGGGATGTGCTTCCCGTTCCGGCAGCGCGCCTTCGGCCACGCCCGTCGCGGCGCGCAGCGTGGCGAGCGCCAGCGGGTCGTCCATCGCCAGCGCCGCAGCCGCATGGACCATCTCGCCCGAGACGGCGCCGAGTTGGTCGGCGAGCCGCCCGACCCACTTCGCCTCCACCAGATTGCCCGGCTGCCAGAGCGCCGCCTGCGCGCGGCTGGCGCCGCCCCGGGCGAAGCCGGCATGGCGGCCATGTTCCTCGGTCAGCAGCGTCACCACCACGCCCGTCTCGCCATGCGGGCGGATGTCGAGCACCACGGCGGGGGCCTGCCATTCCATCGCCCAGCCCTCCCACGCCATGCGGCCATGTTCAAGCGCAAGCGTGGCGCGAATAGGCGGCGGCGCCTGCCTTCCCTTGCGACAAGCTGGATCGAATGTGAGGCCCAGCGCATCCCAACCGCGCGAGGCGCATTCGCCGCGCGGCGCCAAGGCCGATTAGTGCGCTGTCATGCGACGCGCATTTCTGCTGGGCGGCGGCGCCGCCTTCGTCACCATCATCCTGCCGCGAGCGGGCCGGGCGAGCGCCCCGAAGCGCCTCGCGCTGCGCCATGCCGCGACCGGCGCCACCTTCTCGGGGCCCTGGCATGACGGTGCCGCGCCCGATCCGGCGGCCATGCGCGACCTGTCCGCCGCGCTGGCCGATCCCGGATGCACCCCACCCCTGCCCTTCGACCCGGCCACCATCGCCCTGGTGTGGGAGATCGCATCGCGCGCAGGGCTCGGCGAACTCGACATCCGGTCCGGCTACCGCACGCCGCAGGTGAACCGGCGCGTGCAGGGGGCGGGCGACAGCCTGCATCTTCGTGCCTCCGCCATCGATCTCGGCATACCGCGGGGCCGGCTGGGGATGGTGGCGGAGTTGGCGCAGCGCATCGGCCGCGGTGGCGTCGGGGTCTATGCGCGGCGCAGCTTCCTCCACCTCGACACCGGGGCGGTGCGGCGCTGGGGCGATGGGAGCCAAGCCAGCCGGCGGGAGGAAGCGCTGGCCCGCATCGCGGAGGCCTGGCGGCGCGGCGGACCCTGAGAGACAGCGCCGAGACACCGTTGCGCTACCGGGACTGATGGTCCGACACTCGCAGCCATGCTCCCGCCCTTATCGCTCTCGACCGCCGCCCTGCTGCTGGCGAATCTGGTGCCGCTCGCGGGCGCCACCTTCTGGGGCTGGTCGGTCTATGAACTGCTGCTGCTGTTCTGGGCCGAGAATGTCGTGATCGGCCTGTTCCAGATCCTGCGGATGGGCAGCGTGGCGCTGCTGCGACGGCGGCTTGGCCAGGCGGGGCTGATCCCCTTCTTCGCCCTCCATTACGGACTCTTCGCCTTCGCCCACGGCATGCTGGTGACGGGAAGCTTCGCGCCGCCGGACGAAGGCGGGTTGGCGCAGGCCATCGCGCTGCTCCTGTCCCCATCCGGCCAGCTTCTGGCGCTTTTGGCGCTCATGGCGAGCCACGGCTTCTCCTTCATGGTGCATTTCATCGGCGCGGGCGAGTGGCGCGAGGCGGAATTGCCGGTCCTGATGAAACAGCCCTATGCGCGGGTGGTCGTGCTGCACCTGGTGATCCTGGGCGGCGGCGCGGCGGTGATGGCGCTGGGCGAGCCCCTTGTCGCGCTGCTCTTGCTCGTGGTGCTGAAGATTGTTGTCGATGTCGCTGCGCATCGGCGGGAACACGCGGCCATGGCGCCTGGCAGGTGACAGCTTCGAGCGGCAAAAGACCACTGATGGCCCAGGGGCCCATCGAAGCCGAACCCGGCCTGGTCAACCGCACAGAGCCACGCGACCGAATGTGACCCGAGGCAGGCGCCCAATCCTGCGCCCCCAGTGCCGACCGCCTGCCATTTCCGCGCAACGATGCGCCCGCCGCGACCTTGCTTTCATCCGGCTGCAATCTCAGCGCCACCACCGCTTCATGCGAAGCGGCTACGCGGGATCACCTGCAACCGGGAAGTCGCCATGAAACTGTTCCTCCGTGCTCTCGCCCTGTCGGTCGGCCTCTCTGGCGCGGCAGCAGCGCAAGCTCCTGCACCCGCGCCGGATTGGCGTCAGCAGTTCCGCCAGATCACCTTCGGTGTCGCCTCGGGCGAGAATCAGCAGGAGGGCAATCTGCGCTGGGCGCCGATGGCGCCCTATCTGCAGCGCTGCCTGGGGATCGAGCGGGTCACCATCCGCGTCAGCAACGACTACTCCGCGATGATCGAAGCCATGGTCCAGGGTGATGTCCACCTCGCCTGGTACGGCCCCGCGCAATACGCGATCCTGTGGGACCTGACGCGCGGCGATGTCACGCCCGTGGCCGTGGATGTCTCTCCGCAGGGCGACATGGGCTACAAGTGGAACATCATCGTTCGCGCCGATAGCCCGATCCGCACGCTTGAGGATCTGCGCGGCAAGTCGCTGGGCTGGGCGACGCCCACCTCGACCTCCGGCTACGTGCTGCCGATGCAGTTCTTCCGCGAGCGCGGCTGGGTGGATGAGCGCGGCCAGACCAACTTCTTCAGCCGCATGGTGCAGACCGGCTCGCATGACAACGGCATGGTCTCGGTCGTGCAGGGCCGCATCGACGCGACGACGGGCTGGTACTACTCGCCGCAGTCGGGCGCGCATATCCGTGCCGCGGGTTCGGGCACCATCAAGCTCGAGGATATCCGGTTCATCCACGAAAGCCCGCAGATCCCCAACGCGCCCTTCACCACGCGCCTGAGCTACCCCGCGCCGATGCGCGCGAAGATGAGCGAGTGCCTGATCAACATGCGCTGGAGCGATCCGCAGGCTTGGGAAACGGTCAGCCGCAACGTCTTCGGCGGCTTCGGCCTGATCTCCCATGAGGCCTATGAGCCCTTCATCGCGCTGCGTCAGGCCGAGCGCCGCCGGCGCTGATCCGGTGCTCGAACTGCGGGGTCTCACTCGCCGCTTCGGGGAAGCCACCGCCGTGGACCGCGTGTCCGTGGCGGTGGCGGATGGCGAGATGGTCGCGGTGCTGGGGCGTTCCGGCGCCGGTAAATCCACGCTGCTGAACATGATCAATCGCCTGATCGACCCGAGCGAGGGCGAGATCCTCTACCACGGGCGGGATATCGCGCGTCTGCGCGGGGCCGAACTGCTCGCCTGGCGTCGGCAGAGCGCGATGATCTTCCAGCGCTTCAATCTCGTCGGCCGCTTGTCGGTCCTGACGAATGTGCTGACCGGACGGCTGAACCACGCGCCACGGCTGCCCAAGCTCTTCGGTGTCTTCTCCGACCACGAGCGCGACATCGCCATCGATGCGCTCGCAGGCCTTGACATGGATGGGCATGCGCTGAAGCGGGCGGACCAGCTTTCCGGCGGTCAGCAGCAGCGCGTCGCGATCGCCCGCGCCCTGGTGCAGGAACCGCGGCTGATCCTGGCGGATGAGCCGGTGGCCAGCCTCGATCCCGTGAACTCCCAGGCGGTCATGGAAGCGCTTCGCCGCATCAACCGTGAACGTGGCATCACCGTGCTGTGCAACCTGCATTCGGTGCCGCTTGCCCGTTCCTGGTGCGATCGCGCCATTGCGCTGTCCGCCGGCCGGGTGGTCTATGACGGCCCGGTCGATGGGCTCGACGAGGCGACCCTGCTCGGCATTTACGGCAGCGCCGCAGCCTTGACCGAGGCACATTGAGCGTGGTCGACGGCAGCCTGGCAGCCGGCCCCATACCCGACCCTGCGCCACGCGCTCGTTTCGCAAAGGCCTGGGCCGCGCATCGGCGCGCGCGCCGCCTGCAATGGCTCACGGGCGCTGCGCTGCTGGCGCTGCTCATCGCGGTATCGGCTTGGCTCGGCGAAGTGAATCTCGCGCTGCTGTGGGAGAGGCTGCCGCGCTTCGGTTCCTACTTCGGCCGCATGGTGCCGGAACTGGCCTGGGCGACGCTGTGGGACGACCTTGCCTACTGGTACTGGAATGGCTGGCAATGGCTGGCCGCGCTCTGGCAGACGGTGCTGATCGCGATCTATGCGACGCTCTTCGGCGCGACCCTCGCCTATGTCTTCTCCTTCCTCGCAGCCCGCAACCTGACGCCGGCGCCCTGGGTCGGGGTTGCCGCGCGCCGCACGCTGGAACTGGCGCGCACGATCCCGGAACTCGTCTTCGCCGTGCTGTTCGTCTTCGCCTTCGGCATCGGCCCGCTCGCCGGCGTGCTGGCGATCGGGCTGCATTCCTTCGGTGCGCTCGGGAAGCTGTTCGGCGACGTGGCCGAGAACGCGGATCCGGAGCCGCTGCGCGGCGTGCGCGCCACCGGCGCGAACTGGGCGCAGACCATGGTCTATGGCGCAACGCCGCAGCTGGCGCCTGACTACCTCTCCTATGGTCTCATGCGGCTCGAGATCAATGTCCGCGCCGCTTCGATCCTGGGCTTCGTGGGCGCGGGCGGCATCGGGCAGGAGCTCTACCGGGCCATCAAGAACTTCGATCACACCGACATATCGGCCATCGCGCTCATGCTGATCGCGGCTGTCATGCTGATCGACGCGCTCTGCGGCTGGCTCCGCGGCCTGCTCATCGGGCGCGACGGGTTGCGCGCGCTGTGAGCGGCCCAGCTCCCACAGGCTGGCGGCACCGCCGGCCGGACCTCTATCCGCCGCGCGGCCTAGCGTTGTGGCGGCGCGCGGTGGCGGCCATGATCGGCTTTGGGCTGTTCCTATGGGGCCTGCATGCGCTGGAGGTGACGCCAGGTCGGCTGATCGACGGCATCGGGCAGCTCGGCCGGGTATTCATGCTGATGATGCCGCCCGCGATCACCGAACATGTCTGGGACTATGTACGCGCCATCGGCGAGACGCTGGCCATGGCCTTCCTCGGCACCCTGGTCGCCTCCCTGCTGGCGGTACCGCTCGCGCTGATGGGCGCCCGAAACATCATGCCGGTCGGGCCGGTACGGCTGCTCGTGCGGCGGTCGAGCGATGTGGTGCGCGGCATCGACAGTCTCGTCTGGGCGATCTTCTTCGTCAGCGTGGTCGGCCTCGGGCCCTTCGCGGGCATCCTCGCGATCGCGATCAATGACACGGGCGTGCTGACCAAGCTTTATGCGGAAGCCATCGAGAACACCGACCGCGAGCAGGTGAAGGGCGTACGCGCCACCGGGGCGGGCCGGACGCAGACGATCGGGTTCGGCATCCTCCCGCAGGTCATGCCCGTGCTGCTTGGCAACAGCCTCTACTTCCTCGAATCCAATGTCCGTTCGGCGACGATCCTCGGCGTGGTGGGGGCGGGCGGAATCGGCTTCTTCCTGATGGATCGCATGATGATCAATGCGTGGCGGGAGGTGGCGCTGATCGTCATCATGGTGCTGATCACCGTTGCCTGCATCGACGCGCTGTCGCGGATTCTACGCAGCCGGCTGATCGGGCCTGTGACTCGATGAAGACCTGAACGAACCGGTACCGATGCGGCTTCTTCAAACATTCATGCGCATGCCATTCCGCTGAAGCGTGGCGGCATTCTACAGCAGCCTCCACACCGGGGCGGCCGACGAACCCGGACATCACGCTCCATCCGCTGCATCCGGCGCATGAGGGTTGAGGGAATCGAGGCTTGGCATGACGCTCCGGGTCGTTCAGATCAGCGACACCCATCTGTCCGGTCGGAAGCCGCTGTTCCAGGCCAATTTCGACACCCTGTGCGCCTGGCTCCACGCCGACCCGCCGGAGCTGATCATCTGCAGCGGCGACCTGTCGCTGGATGGTGCGGACCGGGAGGAAGACCTCCGCTTCGCCGCGGAACAGCTCGCCCGCCTGCCCGCACGCTGCCTCGTCATTCCTGGCAACCACGATGTCGGGGACTTCGCGGAGCTGGAGACCTCTCAGGTGACCAACGCCGAGAGGCTGGCGCGCTGGCATGCGGTCCTTGGTCCGGACCATTTTGTGCAGGACGTGCCGGGGTGGCGCTTGATCGGGCTCAATACGCAAAGCCTGGGCAGCGGGCTGGCGGAGGAGGCCGCGCAGGCGGAGGCGTTGACCGGCGCCGTGGCCAGCGCCGAGGGGCGGGCCCTTGCCCTGTTCCTGCACAAGCCCCTTTGCCAGCACCGCCTCGATGAAGCCGATCTGAACTACTGGTCCGTCCTGCAGCCCGCCCGCGATGCCTTGCTGGGCGCCTTCGGGTCCACGGCGCCGCGCTTCGTCGCCTCTGGCCATATCCACCAATGGCGCGACCATGCGCCGTCCGGGCTGCGCCAGATCTGGGCGCCCGCCATATCCTTCATCGTGGGGGAGGAACAGCAGCCGAGCCTCGGCAGCAAGCTGCTCGGCGCGGTGGAGCATCTGCTTCATCCGGATGGCACCCATGCCAGCCGGCTGCTGACGCTGGATGGGCTCGCGCTCCACGACATCACGAAAATCCCCGGCCTCTACAGCCTGCCCGAGGCCGAGGGCTGATTCGAAACCGCACGGAGATACGCGCATGAACCGTCGCCAACTGATGCTGTCCGGCCTCGCCGCCGGCCTTGCTGCCAGCCCCGCCGCCGCGCAGGCCGCGCGCGCCACCTGCTACAACTGCCCGCCGGAATGGGCGGATTGGGGCGGAATGCTCCGGCTGCTGCAGAGCCGGATCAGCCTGACCGTGCCGCCCGACAACAAGAATTCCGGCCAGGCCCTGGCCGCCCTCATTGCCGAACGCGCGCGCCCCGTGGCGGATGTCGTCTACCTGGGCGGCCAGGTGGGCCCGCAGGCCCGCCAGGCCGGGGTGCTCGCGCCCTACAAGCCGGCCCGGTTCGACCGGATCCCGGCGGGGCTGAAGGATGAGGAAGGCTACTGGTTCACCATCCACTCCGGCACGCTCGGCCTGTTCGTGAACACCCGCGCGCTCGGCAACCGGCCGGTGCCGCAGAGCTGGAACGACCTGCTGAACCCCGCCTATCGCGGGATGGTCGGCTATCTCGATCCGACCTCGGCGGCGGTTGGCCAGGTGGGCGTGGTCGCTGTCAACTTGGCGCTCGGCGGGACTTATGAGAATTTCGACCCGGCCATGGCGTTCTTCCGGCGCCTGCAGGCCAACCAGCCCATCGTGCCGAAGCAGACCGCCTATGCGCGCGTCCTGTCGGGCGAAATCCCCATCCTGCTCGACTACGATTTCAACGCCTATCGCGCGCAGTACAGCGACGGCGCGCCGACCCGCTTCGTGATCCCGGCGGAAGGCACGCAGACGCTTCCCTATGTCATGGGCCTCGTCGCCAACGGGCCCAACCCGGATAATGGCCGCCGCATGCTGGACTTCCTGCTGTCCGACGAAGGCCAGCGGCATTGGGCCGGCGCCTTCCTCCGCCCGGTCTTCCCGGAGCTGATGCCCGAAGCCGCCCAGGCGCGCTTCCTGCCGGCGGCGGATTATGCCCGCGCCGCGCCGCTCGATGTCCGCCGGCTGGCTGGCGCGGTGCGCGCGCTGTCCGACCGCTACCAGCGCGAGGTCGGCTGATGACGGACCGCCTGCGCGCGGCGCTGCTGATCGCGCCCGCGCTGGCGGTCTTCCTGGCCTTCTTCCTGGTGCCGCTCGGCCAGCTTGCGGTGGCCGGCGGCGCTGGCGGCTATGCCGCGATCCTGGCCGAGCCCCGCTACCTGCGCAGCCTCGGCTCCACCCTGCTGGTCGCGGCGGCGACAACCGCGATCACGCTCGTCGTTGCGACCGCCGTCGGGCTGTTCCTGGCGCGGGCGCGGTTTCGCGGGCGGGCGACGCTGCTGGCCCTGCTGACCCTGCCGCTGGCCTTCCCCGGCGTCGTCGTCGGCTATCTCGTCATCATGCTGGCGGGGCGGCAAGGGCTGGTGGCAGAGGTCTCGATGGCCCTGGGGGGCGAGCGCATCGTCTTCGCCTATTCGCTGGCCGGGCTGCTGCTGGGCTATGTGTATTTCTCGATCCCGCGCACGCTGCTGACGGTCATGGCCGCGGCCGAGAAGCTCGACCCCCGGCTGGAGGAGGCCGCGCGTTCGCTCGGCGCATCATCCTTCGGCGTCCTGCGCGACGTCCTGCTGCCTGGGCTGGCGCCGGCGCTGACGGCGGCGGGCGCGATCTGCTTCGCCACGGCCACCGGCGCCTTCGGCACCGCCTTCGCGCTGGCCTCGCGCATCGATGTGCTGCCGATGGTCATCTACACGGAGTTCACCCTGCAGGCGAACCTCGCCGTGGCGGCGGCGCTGTCCTTCATCCTGGGGCTGGCCACCTGGGCCGTGCTGGCCTTGGCGCGCGGCGCGAGCGGAGGTGCGGCGGCATGAGGCGCGGCCTCGGCTTCTGGACCGGGCTTGGATTTACCTTGCTCATCTCGGCCTTCCTCATCCTGCCGGTCCTCGCTTCGGTGGTGGCGGGCGTGACAGCCAACCAGTTCGTCGGCCTGTCGAGCGGGCTGACCACCCGTTGGGTGCTGGAGGTCTGGGCGAATTACGGCGGCACGGTCCTGCTGTCGCTGCAGATCGCACTGGCGACCCTGGCGGCGAGCCTGCTGCTCGGCATCCCTGCCGCCTATGTGCTGGCGCGGCATGCAGGCGTCACCGCGCGCCTTGTGGAGGAAGCGCTGGTGATGCCGGTCGCCGTGCCGGGGCTTGCGACGGCGCTCGGGCTGATCCTGGCCTATGGCGCGGCGGGCGACCTGCGGTCGTCCTGGCTGTTCATCCTGGTCGGCCACATCGTCTTCTGCCTGCCCTTCATGGTGCGCGCCGTGCTGGCCGTGCTGCTGGCGCTCGATCTCAAGGCGCTGGAGGATGCGGCGCGGGCCTGCGGCGCAAGCTGGACGCAGCGTTTCCTGGGCGTGGTCCTGCCGAATATCCGCGGCGGCGTGCTGGCCGGCAGCCTGATGGTCGTCACCCTCTCGCTCGGCGAATTCAACATGACCCTGCTGCTGCACACGCCCTTCACCCGAACCCTTCCGGTGGGCCTCGCCGATGCCTACACGGCGCTGCGTATCGAGATGGCATCGGCCTACACCCTTATTTTCTTCGTGCTGATCGTGCCGTTGCTGAGCCTGATGCAATGGGCGGCGAGCCGCGCGGAGCGCCTCGGGACCCTGCGATGAGCGTTGCGATCACCCTGCGCGGCTGCGGCAAGACCTGGCCGGGCGGAACCAAGGCGGTCTGGCCGCTCGACCTCGAGATCGCGGCGGGGGAGACGCTGGTGCTGCTCGGCCCCTCGGGCTGCGGCAAGACGACGCTGCTGCGGCTGATCGCGGGGCTGGAGGCGCCGGATGCCGGCGGCCAGGTGCTGTTCGATGGCGAGGACGTGACCCGCCTCCCGATCGAGCGGCGCAATGTCGGCATGGTCTTCCAGTCCTACGCGCTGTTCCCGAACATGGATGTGGCGGGGAACATCGCCTACGGGCTGCGCGTGCGCGGTGTGCCCCGGCCCGCCCTGCGCCAGCGTGTCGATGAGATGCTGGAGTTGATGCGCCTGACCGAGCTTCGCGGCCGACGCATCGAGGCCCTATCCGGGGGACAGCGGCAGAGGGTTGCCTTGGCCCGCGCCATCGCGCCCCGTCCAAGGGTGCTGCTGCTGGACGAACCGCTCTCGGCGCTGGATGCGCGCCTGCGCGACCAGCTGCGGCAGGAGATCGACAGCCTGCTGCGCAAGCTCGGCATCACCGCGGTCTATGTCACCCACGATCAGGCCGAGGCGATGGCGCTTGGCGACCGGATCTGCGCCATGGATGGTGGCCTGATCGCGCAGATCGGCTCGGCGCGGGATCTGTACCACCGCCCGGCCAGCGATTTCGTCGCCGGCTTCGTCGGCGATACGAACAGGCTCTCGACCCGCGCCGGCGTGCTGCTGGTCAGGCCGGAAGACCTCGTGCTGCGGCCTTGCCCCGATGGCCCCTTCACCGTCCTCCGCGCCACCTTTCTCGGACCGGTCGTCCGGCTGCTCATCCGGCATGGGGCCGGGCAGGAGCTTCGCGCCGATGTGCCGGATCACGAGGCACCGGCGCCCGGCGCACGCCTTGCGCTGGGCCTTCGCAAGCCCGGCGCGGCGGAGGTGACGCCGCTCGATGCGGCCGGCGCGGAGTTCCTGCCGGGTCCCTGAGCCGCCCGTTACGCGATAAGCCGTTCTTCCTCGGTCACGCCGTAGAGGGCACGAAAGGCGGCCTCGTCGAAGTCGGCCGCACGGCTGTCGAGCATATGGCGACCACCACGCAGGGCGACCACCCGGTCCGTGAAGCGGCGCGCGAGATCGACCTGGTGGAGGGCGCAGACCACCGCGATCCCATCCTCCCGCGCGATGGTCCGCAAGGCCCCGAGGACGTTCTCCGCCGATCGCGGATCGAGGCTGGCCACCGGTTCATCCGCCAGGACGAGGCGCGCGCGCTGCGTCAGCACCCGCGCGATGGCCACGCGCTGCTGCTGCCCGCCCGAAAGCCTGTCCGCGCGCTGATAGGCCTTGTCGAGCAGCCCGACGCGGTCGAGCGCGGCCAGGGCGAGTTGCCGGTCGGCCTGGGTGAAGCGGCGAAGGGCAACACGCCATGTCGGCGCATAGCCCATCCGCCCCGCCAGTACATTGTCGATCGCGGTGACGCGGCCGATCAGGTTGAATTGCTGGAAGATCAGCCCGATGTCGCGCCGCGCCGCGCGAAGCGCGCCGCCTCGCAAGCCCGCCATGTCCTGCCCGAGCACCTCGATCCGCCCCGCATCGGGGACGACCAGCCGCGTGATGCAGCGGAACAGGGTGGACTTGCCCGCGCCCGACGGGCCGAGCAGCGCCACCACCTCTCCGGGTGCGACCGAAAGCGAGACATCCTCAAGCGCCGCGACGGCGCCGAAGCGCTTTCCGAGCGCTTCCACCATCAATGCCATCAGACCAGCTTCCGCCGGAGCCAGGCCGAGAATTGATCGATCGCCGTCACCATCACCAGCACGATCAGCGACAGGGTCAGCAGCTTCGGGAAATCCAACAGGTCGATAGCCGCCTTGATTTCGATGCCGATGCCCCCCGCGCCGACGATGCCGAGAATGGTGGATGTCCGCACATTCGCTTCCCACACATAGAGCGAGACGGAAGCGAGATTGGGCAGCACGGTCGGCAGCATGGCGTAGGTGGCGATCTTGGTGCCGTTGGCACCGGACAGGGCAGCCGCTTCCAGCGGCGCCGAGGGCACGGTTTCCATCGCTTCCGCATTCAGCTTGGCGATGACGCCGAGAGAATGGACCACCATGCCGAGAACGCCGGCGAAGGGACCAAGGCCCACAGCGGCGACGAAGAGCAGCGCGAAGACCACCGTGTCGATGCCGCGGCATGCATTCACGAACCAGCGGATCGGCAGCGACAGCAGCGGCAAGGGCGCGACGTTGCGCGCGAGCATCACCGAGAGCGGGAAGGCCAGCAGCGTGGCCACCGCCGTGCCGACCGTCGCGATCGCCACCGTTTCCAGGCCACGAAGGATGAAGATGTCGAGGTCGAGCAGTTGTGGCGGCCAAGCCCGCGCTGCCCAGGCAAACAGCCGGGGCAGCCCCTCGATCAGCGCGACGGGATCGACTTCCGCGAGGCGGACGCACAGGGCGAAGAAGGCACCGCCCAGCAAAAGCCCCCCCGCGAGGCCGAGGCTGCGGGGGGACATGAGCGAGGCGCGCGGCTCGGCATAGCCGCCGCCCGGCAACCGAACCGGCTGCACCTCAGCCGCGCAACACGCCGAGATCGCGACCCATGCGTTCGAGGCCGACATAGGGCTCATGGGTCGCGGCCACGAAGCCGGTATAGGGCCAGGGGAGGGATTCCAGATCGGCCCGTGTCAGGGATGCGAAGACCGCGCCGATGCGCGCGGCGGTGTCCTGCTCCATGCCCTTGCGCACGACGACGCATTCATTCGGCAGCGGATCGCTTTCCCAGATCACGCGGTTCGACGTCGCGTTGATCGTGCCGTTGCGGATCATGGTGTTGCGGTGCGTGTCCCAGCCGGTGGCGAGATCGACCTGACCATTCACCGTCGCCATCTGCGCCGCCGCGGCCGAAGCCCCTTCCGCGTAGCGGCCGAAGAAGCTCTGCGGCTCGATGCCGCGGCTGCGGAGGAAGTGGGTCGGCACGAGCCATCCGGAGGTCGAGCCGCGATCGAGCATCTGCATCGACAAGCCGCGCGCACCTTCGGGGAAGGCGGCGATCTGAAGGTTGGGACGGCCGACGATGATCGCCTTGTAGGTCGGAAGGTCGTTCACCAGCATCGTGTTGACGATGCGGGCGCCGCCATTCACATGGGCCAGGATGTAGCCCCAGGGGCCCATCTGCGCGACATCGATCTGCTCATTCACGATGGCGGTGGAGATGCCGGCCCAGTCATTGGCGACATTGATCGACAGGGTCAGCCCCATGCGCTCCGCAACGCGGCGATAGAGCGGCTCCCACACCCGGCGCGTGTCGGCCTGGGTGGGCTGCTGGGGGCCGAGCCCCACACGCAGCGTGCCGCGCGACTGCGCCTGCAGGGCGGGTGCGACCAGGACAGTTGCCGCACCGATAAGGGCCGCGCGACGGGTGGCGAGTGCCATGGCGTGTGATCTCCGATTGAGTATGCGTCGCGTCTACCGCGGAGATCTTACGCCTGCGTGATGCTGATCTTGCTACGCTGTGAAGCATGTGCCGCGGTCAGCGCGCCCGGCGTTCCGCTCAGTGCAGACCGCCCGCGAAGCCACGGCTCAGCGCCCGATGCACGACGCCCACCAGCACCAGCACCGGCAAGGACGCCAGGACGCCGATGGCGGATAACTGCCCCCACAGCGTCTCGTCCTCATTGATCCGCGTGGCGATGAAGGTCGGCAGCGTGAAGTTGCTGGGCGACTGCACGAAGAGGAAGGCGAAGAGGAACTCGTTCCAGGCCGTGATCGCCACCAGCACCGCCGTGGCGGCAAGCCCCGGTGCGAGCATGGGCAGGAGGATGTCGCGGAAGATCCGCGCAAGCCCGGCGCCATCCATGCGCGCCGCTTCCTCATAGATCGGCGGGATGTCCCGTACGAACCCAAGCAGCATCCAGATCGCGAAAGGAAGGGCGTAGATCTGCTGCACCAGAACAAGGCCCGCCAGGGTGTCGAGCAGCCCGAGCGCGCGCAGCACCTGATAGAGCGGGACCGCCAGCACGATCGGGGGCGTCAGCTTCACCAGCAGGACGAAGACCAGGAAGGCGGCGTCGAGCCGACGTGGAAAGCGCAGCCGCGCCAGCGCATAGGCCGCCGGCACCGAGGCCGCGAGCGCGAGCAGCGTCGCACCCGCCGTCACGACGAAGCTGTTCCATGCGGCCCGGCCAACGCGCGCTTCCGCGACCGCGGCGTAGTGGGCCAGCGTCGGTGCGCTTGGCCAGAGCGTGGCCGGCGCGGCGATATACTCGCCTGTCGGCTTGACCGATGTGGCCACCATCCAGAGAAGCGGCACCGCGAACAGCGTCGCGACGGCCACTGCGGCCAGCACGCGCCCGACCCCGGCCGGAGGATCCGTCATGCCTGGGCCCTCATCATCCGGCGCACCTGCAGCGCCGCGAGAAGCCCGGCGCATATCACCATCACCAACGCCGCCGCGCTCGCCATGCCGATGTCGAAGAAGCGGAAAGCAAGGCGATGCACATGCATCGAGAGGGTTTCGGTGGCATTCCCTGGTCCGCCGCCGGTCATCGCATAGACCTTGTCGAACAGCTTGAAGCTGTCGAGGGTCCGCATCAGCGCCGCGACCAGCAGGTAAGGGGCCAGCAGCGGCAGCGTCACGTCGCGGAAGCGACGCCATGCCCCGGCGCCATCCACCCGTGCTGCCTCGTACAATTCGGGCGGGATGGAGCGCAGGCCCGCATAGAGGATCAGGAAGCAGAAGGGCGTGGCCTGCCAGATATCCGCCAGGGCGATCGCGGGCAGCGCGAGTGTCGGGTCGAAAAGCCAAGCTACCCCGGGAAGGCCCACGGAACGCAGCGTCGCGTTCAGGAAGCCGAGATCGTAGTGGAACCAAGCTCGCCAGATCGCACCCACCACGATCGTGGACAGGACATAGGGCGCGAGCAGGACCAGCGTGACCAGACGCCGCCCTCGGAACGCGCGGTCGAGCAGCAGCGCCAGGCCGAGCCCGAGCAGCACCTCCGCGATGGTGGCCATCAGCGCGAAGACGATCGTGTTCCAGGCCGCGCGGCGAAATCCGCGCCCCTCCCAGAGCTCGACGAAGTTGTCCATCCCGACGAAGCGCGCATCGGCAAAGCCGTGGTCGGTCGCGGTGAACGACAACAGCAGCACGCGGGCAAGCGGGTAGAGTGTCAGCAACGCGAAGAGCGTCAGGGCCGGCGCCAGGAGAAGGAAAAGAAGACGAGGCCGGAGCGGGCCGGCCTCGCCTGCGGCTTCCGTCAACGCGCGAGCGCGCGCTGCACTTGCCGGTTCGCCTCCGCCAGCGCCTCACGCGGGCTCGCCTGGCCGATCAGCGCGATCTGAAGCTGTTCGCCCAGGATCGCCTCGACCCGGTTCCACTGCGTGATCCGCGGGCGGGGCTGCGCGGCTTCGAGCGCGGCGAGCTGGGCAGGGAACCAGCGGAAGCGCGCGACGAGGTCCGGATCGTTATAGAGCGCGGCCAGGGTGGGCGGATTGCCGGTCTCGATGGCGATGCGCTTCTGATTCTCGGCGGAGACCACGAAGCGGACGAAATCCGCCGCGCGGGCAGCGTTCGGGCTATCGGCCGCGACACCGAGCAGCCACGCGCCCAGCATCGGCGCGGGGCCGCGCGTCTCGCCTGGCGGCGAGACGAGCGCGACCTGGCCCGCAACCCGCGAGCGACCGGCGTCATCCAGCGTGCCGGCCCAGCCGGGCCAATACTCCGTCGCGATGGCCAGGCGCCCCTGCTCCATCGCCTGGCGCACTTCGTTGGCGTTCCAGGTCTCGACGCCGCGCGGCAGCATCGGGCGCAGCGAGAGGAAGTACTCGAGCGCGGCCAGCGCCTGCGGCGTGTCCAGCGCGGCGCGGCCCTGCGCGTCCACCACCGCGCCGCCGAAGGCGCCCAGCACCGGCAGGAAGCCGGTGACGATCGGGTTGCCGCGCATGCCACGGAAGGCGATCGGCGTCACCTGCGGCTCACGCTGCTGCAAGGTGCGGGCGGCGGCGGCGACTTCGGTCCAGCTGGTCGGCGCGGCGATGCCGTGGCGGGCCAGCAGGTCGGTGCGGTAGGCGAACATCGCGACATTGCCGACCATCGGCGCCGCGAAGCGCTGCCCGGCCGGGCCGCGCGAGACAGCATCCGCCGACCGCACGAAGCCGCCGGGCACGCCGCCGAGCCGGTCGAGATCGGCCAGCCAGCCATTGGCCATGAATTCCGGCGCCCAGATGTCGTCCAGCATCAGGACATCGAGCGCGCGCGTCCGTTCCCGCGCATTCAGCGCCATGCGTTCATAGAGCGCGCCGCCCGGCAGCTCGAGCCGCTCGATGCGCAGCCCGGGGTTCCGGGCCTGATAGGCTTCCACCATGGCGCCCAGGGCGGTGCCGAAGGCCGCGTCGCGACCAGCGATGACAAGGCGGTCCTGCGCCGCCGCCGGGGAGAGCCCGGCGAGGGCAAAGGCAGCAGCAAGGAGTGTTCGGCGGAGCGACAGCACGGTGGCCTCTCGGGTCGGGGGATCCATACCGTCGCTCAGGATGATGACAGGACGGGGTCAGAGCCTTGGCGCATCGATGAAGACTGCCGCGCAGGCGCCTCGTTGCCGCTCCTAGCCGATGATGCGCCGGCGCGCGGCGCCCGAGGCCTGTTCCACCGCGATCACCAGCAACAGGATCGCGAGGATGGCCGCAGAGGCCTCCGCGTAATTGAACAGGTCCATCGACACCTTGAGCTCCATCCCGATGCCGCCCGCGCCGACCAGGCCGAGCACCACGCCGCCGCGCGTTGCCTTCTCAAGACAGAACAGGCTGGTGGTGACCATGGACGGCATGGCGGCCGGCAGCACCGCCGCCATGAGCACGCCCATCCGGGGCGCGCCGGCCGCGGCCAGCGCTTCCTGCGGTCCCTTCTCCTGTTCTTCCATCGCATCGGCGAAGAAGCGCGCGGCATAGCCCATCGTGTCCACCATGAGCGCCAGCGTGCCCGCGAAAGGGCCGAGGCCCACCGCCACCACGAAGATCAAGGCCCAAACGATGTCCGGCACGGTCCGGAAGACAGCGATCAGCGACCGCGCCGCCATCCGCAGCGGCCAGGATGCGGTAAGGGAGCGGCAGGCCAGCACCGCAAGCGGCACCGAGAGCAACACGCCGAGAACGGTCCCCGCGAGGGCCATGTGGAACGTCTCGAGCAGGGAGGAGAAAACGCGGTCCCAGCGATCATGGGAGGGTGGGATCATCTCGCCCAGGATGCGCGTCATTTGCGGCAGGCCGGCGACAAGCTCGGAGATGGAGAATCCCACCCCCTGGAAGGAGGAAACGACCAGCGCCGCCGCGGCGACCAGTATGGCGAAGGCGATCGCCGAGGGGCGTTCGAGGCGGGGGGGCGCCGGGCGCTCAGTCAAAGAACCGCTCCAGTTCCTCAGGTCTTGCAGCACCGGCAACCGAATCGAGCGCGACGGCGCCGGCGCGCAGCCCGACGATGCGATCGGCGAAGTGCAGCGCGTGCTCCATGTGGTGGGTGGTGAACAGGACGGTGATGTTGCGCTGGCGGGCGAGATCGGCCAGCAGCGCCATCACCTCTCGGCCCGCGACGGGGTCGAGAGAGGCCACGGGTTCATCGGCCAGGATCAGGTCGGGCCGCTGCATCAGGGCCCGCGCGATGGCGACGCGCTGCGACTGTCCGCCGGACAGCGCATCGGCGCGCCTCAGGGCGATTGCGGCCAGCCCGACCTCATCCAGGCAGTGCATGGCTTCGGCACGCAGGGTGTCGGGGGCCAGCAATTGGTGCCAAGCCCTCGCATGCGCGCGGGCGATCGCACCATGCGTCACATTCGACAGCGCGGACAGGCGCGGCACGAGGTTGTGGCGCTGAAAGACGAAGCCGACCCGCGCGCGGAGCCGGCGGAGGTCTCGCCCGCGCAATCGTCCCGGATCCTGTCCCAAGACCTGAACCGCGCCGCGATCCGGTTCCACGAGGCGCAAGAGGCAGCGCAGCAGCGTCGACTTCCCCGCGCCATTGGCCCCGATCAGCGCACACAATTCGCCACGCGGGACACGCAGCGCGACGCCCCGCAGGACATCCGTGGCGCCGAAGCGCTTCGTCAGCCCCACGACGTCGATGTCGTGGAGGCCGCCCCGCAGCTGCGACGGGGCGGCCTCGACCTGGAGTGCAGCGCTCAATTGCCGACGAAGTCGGAGAATTGCGGCTGGCCGATCGTGCGGTACATCGCCCGCACATAGTTGTAATCGGCATCGCGCGGCGCCGGAAGGAAGACGCCACCGACATACTTCTGGTTGTTGTTCGTGGCCGTCAGCGCGCGCCACATATCGGCGGAGTTGTCGACGAAGAGGCGCCGAACCGCATCCACCGTCTCGGCCGGAACATGCGTGCCCGCCACCATCACATCGTCCGGCAGGTCGCGCCCGCGGCCAATCACCCGAAGGGTCAGGTCCGGGAAGCGCTGGCGGAACTGCACGATGTCGGTGTGATTGACGCCGAGCGCCGCGATATCGCCCCGGCGCAGCCCCTCGATCGCGACATTGCGGGCCACGTGCACCGCCTGGATGTCGCGTCGCGGATCAACGCCCAGATCCGCCAGGACCTGCATCGGACCGAGGTGACGGCTGGTCGAGCCGACATCGCCGAAGGCCACGCGCCGGCCACGCAGATCGGCCGCCACCTGGAACTCGCTGCGGGCGAGGACAACGATGTTGGAGAAGTAGTCGGGACGCTGGAAGGTCACCACCGGCACCGCGTTGGTCCGCTGGCGGAAGACGACGTATTCCGCCGGGCCCGTCAGCACGAAATCCACGCGCCGGGCGTTGAGCGCCTCGACAGCCGCGGTGCGGCTGCTCACCGCGAAGAAGCGCAGCTCGGCCCCCGAAAGGCGCTGGAACGCGTCGCGGAACGGACCGAAATCGCGCTGCACTTCCTCGAGCCCCGGGACATCCGTGATCGCCAGGGAAATGCTGCGCGGCTGCGCCGCGAGCTTAACCATGGGCAGGGCGGAAAGCGCCAGGGCGGCGCCGAGAACAGCACGACGATTCATGTGAAGAGGTCTTCCTTGCTGGAGCCAACAGGCGCTTAGGGGTTTTCTGTAGCCGTTGAGTGACTGGCCCGAGAATCTTCCATGGCAGCTTGCAGGTGCCGCGTCAGATGATGGGCGGGAGCATGCCATCGGTGACGGCACGACCGACAGCGGAGCGCGAGCCACCCCGCATGGATGCTGCGAGAGCGTGCCGCGGGATCGAGCCGATCCAAGCGGCATCGGACGGGGGGCGCCCGCCCGGTGCGGCGAAGGGTGTCACGCAGGATCAGCGAAAGCGCCACACGTTTGTCGCCGCCCAAGGCTAAGACCGCGCACGGAAATTTCGGACCAGTGGAATGGCACGCAAGAACGTCCTGCTTATCGTCGTCGATCAATGGCGTGCCGATTTCGTCCCCGCCCTCGGGGCCGGCTTCCTGCGCACGCCGAATCTCGATCGCCTCTGCCGCGAGGGCGTGACCTTCCGGAACCATGTGACCAACGCGGTCCCTTGCGGTCCTGCGCGCGCAAGCCTGCTGACAGGGCTCTACCTGATGAATCATCGGGCGGTGCAGAACACGGTGCCGCTCGATGCGCGGCACACCAATCTCGGCAAGCAGCTGCGGCTGATCGGCTATGATGCCGCGCTGATCGGCTACACGACGACGACGCCCGATCCCCGCACCACCGGTCCCCGCGACCCGCGCTTCACCACCCTCGGCGACCTGATGGATGGCTTCCGCAGCGTCGGCGCCTTCGAGCCGAACATGGATGGCTATTTCGGCTGGCTCGCCCATCAGGGCTACAAGCTGCCGCCCCGGCGCGAGGATATCTGGCTCCCGGAAGGCGAGGACGCGGTGCCCGGCGTGACGGATCGGCCCTGCCGCATCCCGAAGGACCTCTCGGACAGCACCTTCTTCACCGAACGTGCGCTGGCCTATCTGAAGGGCCGGGGCGACAAGCCGTGGTTCCTGCATCTGGGCTATTACCGGCCCCATCCGCCCTTCATCGCCCCGGCCCCATACCACGCCATGTATGCGCCGGCCGACATGCCCGCGCCGATCCGCCAGCCACGCTGGGAAGATGAGGCGGCTCAGCATCCTCTCATGGAGTTCTACCTCCGCGGTATCAGCCAGGGCAGCTTCTTCCGTGGCGCCGGCGGTGCCGCAACCGCGCTGGAGGAAGCCGCGATCCGCCAGATGCGCGCCACCTATGCGGGCCTCATCACCGAGATCGACGACTGCCTCGGCCGGGTCTTCGCGTATCTCGAGGAGACCGGGCAGTGGGAGGAGACGATGATCGTCTTCACCTCCGACCATGGCGAGCAGCTCGGCGATCATTGGCTGCTCGGGAAGGTCGGCTTCCATGACGAAAGCTTCCGCATCCCCCTGGTGGTGAAGGATGCCGGGCGCAGCCCACGCGCCGGCGCGATCGAGGACGCCTTCACCGAATCCGTCGACGTGATGCCGACCATCCTGCAGGCATTGGGCGGCTCCGCGCCACGGTCCAGCGATGGCCGGTCCATCCTGCCGCTGCTGGATGGGCCGCCGCCGGCCGATTGGCGCGATGCGCTGTTCTACGAATACGACTTCCGCGACGTGCATTACTCGCGCCCCGAAGCCGCGCTCGGCCTTGGCATGGATGAGAGCGCGCTCTGCGTCCTGCAGGATGCCCGCTACAAGTATGTGCATTTCGCGGCGCTGCCCCCGCTGTTCTTCGACCTCGCGCGCGATCCGCACTGCTTCGAGAACCTGGCCGAGGACCCGGCGCATGCGGCGCTGGTCAGGGACTACGCTCAGAAGGCGCTTTCGAAGCGGATGCGCCATGCCGAGCGCACGCTGACCCATTTCCGCGCGACACCCCAGGGGCTGGAGGAGCGCGATGTCGCCTCCACCGCGCCCGCCGCCGATTGAACCCGAAGGAGCCACCGCCATGATCCGTCGTCGTCACATCCTGGCCGCCCCGGCTGCGGCCCTGCTGCCGGCCCCTGCCCTCGGCCAGGCCGACAACCGCCCCTCCATCACCATCGCCGTGCAGAAGGTGGTGAACAGCAACACGCTCGAAGTGCTGCGCGAGCAGTCGAATGTGGGCGAGCGGGTCTTCTACAGCAGCCTGTGGGAGGGGCTGATCGGGCGCAACTGGCTCGGCACGCTGGAAAGCGTCCCGAGCCTGGCCACCGAATGGCGCCGGATCGACGACCGCACCGTGGAACTGAAGCTGCGACAGGGCGTGCGCTTCCACAATGGCGACGAGATGACGGCCGATGACGTCGTCTTCTCCTTCGGCGCCGAGCGCATGTTCGGCACCGGCAGCACCCAGGCGCAGGGCCAGCTGTTCGCGCGCATTCCGGGCCAGGGCTTCCAGGGCAAGGAACTGCCGGCGGAAGTGGTGGCCGTGGCGCGCCGCAACTGGCCGGCGATCGAGAAGGTGGAGGCGATCGACAAATACACGGTCCGCTTCGTCAACCGCACGCCGGACGTGACACTGGAAGGCCGTCTGGCGCGCTATGGCAGCGACATCTGCTCGCGCCGCGGCTTCGCCGAAGCCGCCACTTGGCTGGACTGGGCGCGCAAGCCCATCACCACCGGCCCCTACATGGTGGCGGAATTCCGCCCCGACGTGTCGCTGACCCTGGTGGCGCACGACCAGTATTGGGGTGGGCGGCCGCCGCTGCGCCAGATCCGCTTCGTCGAGGTGCCGGAAGTCGCCAGCCGCATCAATGGCCTGCTCTCCGGCCAGTATCAGTTCGCCTGCGACATCCCGCCCGACCAGATTGCCGCCATCGAGCGCAACCGCGCCTTCGAGGTCCAGGGCGGCACCATCCTCAACCACCGCCTGACGGTGTTCGACAAGAACCACCCGGTGCTGCGCGATGCGCGCATCCGCCGCGCCATGACGCACAGCATCGACCGGCAGGCGATCGTCGACAGCCTCTGGGCCGGCCGCACCGTGGTGCCGAAGGGTCTGCAATGGGACTATTACGGCCAGATGTTCCACTCCGACTGGTCGGTGCCCGCCTTCGACCTGGCCGAGGCGCGCCGCCTGCTGCGTGAGGCGAATTATCGCGGCGAGCCGATCCCCTATCGCCTGCTGTCCAACTACTACACCAACCAGAACGCCACCGCGCAGATCCTGGTGGAGATGTGGCGCGCCGCCGGGCTGAACGTGCAGATCAATGTGGTGGAGAACTGGGCCCAGATCTTCTCGCGCGAGACCCCGCGCGCGGTGCGCGACTGGTCGAACAGCGCGCCCTTCAACGACCCCGTCTCCTCCATCGTCAACCAGCATGGCCCGAACGGCCAGCAGCAGCAGGTGGGCGAATGGACGAATGAGGAGTTCAACCGCCTGTCGGGCGAACTCGAGACCAGCACCGACCGCGCCCGCCGCCGCGCGGTGTTCCGCCGCATGCTGGAAATCGCCGAGCGCGAGGACCCCGCCTACACCGTGCTGCACCAGAACGCGACCTTCACGGCCAAGCGCCGCGACACCGCGTGGAAGGCGAGCCCGGCCTTCGCGATGGACTTCACGCCCGGCAATTTCGGGAGCTGAGCCCATGCTGCGCCGCCGCAACCTGATCGCCGCGGCGCTGCTGCCTGCGCCGGCGCTGGCGCAGGCCGACCATCGCCCGGTGATCACCATCGCCGTGCAGAAGATCTCCACCGCCGGCACGCTCGACATCATCCGCGAGGCGAGCAATGTCGGCACCCGCTGGTACAACCTGTACAAGGAACCGCTGATCGACACGGCCTGGACCGGCGACCTGTCGCTGCGCCCGGGCCTGGCCGAAACTTGGCGACGGATCGACGATCGCACGGTCGAGGTGGATCTGCGGGCCGGCGTGCGCTTCCATGACGGGCGCGAGATGACGGCCGAGGATGTGGCCTTCACCTTCGGCCCCGACCGCATGTTCGGTCGCGCCGGGCTGACCGGCCCCGCCGCCCCGCCGCCCGAGGCGGTGGCCGGCGCGCGCGGCACCTTCCCCGCCTTCGACAAGGTCGAGATCCTGGGCCGCCACAAGCTGCGCTGGGTGAACCGGGCCGGCGACGTCACGCTGGAGGGACGCCTGTCGCACCGCGCGGGCTGCATCCTGCCGGCGCACGCCTTCTCCGCCGCCGGCGGCTGGACAGGCTTCTTCGCACGGCCCATCGGCACCGGGCCGTTCCGCGTGGTGGATTGGCGGCTCGACAATCGCCTGGTGCTGCAGGCCTTCGACGATTACTGGGGCGGCCGGCCGCCGGTGCGTGAAATCCGCTTCCTGGAGGTGCCCGAACTGGCTTCGCGCCTGAACGGGCTGTACGCCGGCGAGTATGATTTCGCCTGCGACATCACCCCCGACCAGATCGCGGTGATCGAACGCAACCCCCGCTTCGAGGTGGCGGGCGGCGTGATCATGAACCATCGCGTCACGCACATGGACGCGACGCACCCGGTGCTGGCCAACCCGCTGGTGCGCCGCGCGCTGACCCATGCGGTGGACCGCAACGCCATCGTGCAGAGCCTGTGGGCCGGCCGCACGGCGGTGCCGCCCGGGCTGCAATTCGGCTTCTTCGGCCAGATGCTGCGCAGCGGTTGGCAGCCCCCCGCCTTCGACCTGGCCGAGGCGCGCCGCCTGCTGCGCGAGGCGAACTACCGCGGCGAGCCGATCCCCTACCGGATGCTGAACAACTACTACACGAACCAGACCGCGACCGGGCAGATCCAGCTGGAGATGTGGCGCGCCGCGGGGCTGAACGTGCAGCTGCAGATGGTCGAGAACTGGGCGCAGGTGCAGGCGCGCGGCCCCGGGCGCGGGCTGTTCGAACATTCGGTCACCGCCTTCTTCAACGACCCCGTCTCCTTCGTCCCCACCACCTATGGGCCGCAGGGCAGCATGCAGCGCGGCGGCTACTGGACGAATGCCGAGTTCAACCGCCTGGTGCCGGAACTCGAGACATCGACCGATCGCGCCCGCCGCGCCGCCGTCTGGGCGCGGATGCTGGCGATCATGGAGCGCGAGGATCCGGTGGTGAACGTGATCCACCAGACCGCGAACTTCACCGCCAAGCGGCGCGACATACGCTGGCGCCCCGCCCAGTCCTTCGTGATGGATTTCCGCGCCGCCAACTTCGCGCTCGGCGCCTGAGGGATCGAGGATCGCCCCATGACACTCCCCCGCCGCGCCCTCCTCGCCGCGCCCGCCGCGGGGCTGCTCCCCGCGCCCGCGATCGCGCAGGCCGATGCCCGCCCGCAGGTGACGGTGGCGGTGCAGGACATCAGCACCTCGAACACGCTCGAGATGCTGCGCGAACAGTCCAATGTCGGCACGCGCATCTTCCGCAACTTCGTGGAACCGCTGGTCGATACGGACTGGAACGGCGACATGTCGCTGATGCCGGGCCTCGCCACCGGCTGGCGGCAGATCGACCAGGTGACGGTGGAATTCGACCTGCGGCCGGGCGTCACCTTCCATGACGGCCAGCCCTTCACGGCCGAGGATGTCGCCTTCTCCTTCGGGGCGGAGCGCATGTGGGGCGGCGGCAGCCGCGAGGTGCCGGCCGTGGTGCCGCAGGCCGCCCGCCAGGCCTTCCCGGCCTTCGCCCGGATCGAGGTGGTGGGGCCGCACCGGGTGCGCCTGGTCAATAGCCGGCCCGACCCGGTGCAGGTGGGCCGCATGGCGCGCAGCATCGCGGTGATCGCGCCGCGCGGCGCCTTCATGGCCGCCCCGTCCTGGCTGGAATGGGCGCGCCGGCCGGTTGGCACGGGCCCGTACCGCATCGCCGAATTCCGCCCCGACCAGTCGCTGGTGATGGAACCGCATGACGCGCACTGGCAGGGCCGCCCGCCGCTGCGCCGCCTGCGCTTCCTGGAGGTGCCGGAAGTGGCCTCCCGCGTGAACATGCTGTTCTCGGGCGAGGCGGCCTTCGCCTCGGAGATCCCGCCCGACCAGATCGCCAGCATCGAGGCCGATCGCCGCTTCGAGGTGGTGGGCGGGCCGATCAACAATACCCGCTACCTGGTGTTCAACCAGGCGCATCCGGTGCTGGCGGACCCGCTGGTGCGCCGCGCGATGAGCCATGCGATCGACCGCGAGGCGATCATCGCGGCGCTCTGGGCCGGACGCACCAGCGTGCCGCGCGGGCTGCAATGGGAATTCTACGGCGCCTTCCACCTGGCCGATGTCGCGGTGCCGCGCTTCGACCCGGCCGAGGCGCGGCGCCTGCTGCGGGAAGCGGGCTATCGCGGCCAGCCCATCCCCTATCGCTGCCTGAACAACTACTACACCAACCAGACCGCGACGGCGCAGATCATGGTCGAGGGCTGGCGCGCCGCCGGGCTGAACGTGCAGCTGCAGATGGTCGAGAATTGGGGCCAGATCCTGGGCGGCGAGGCGACCAGCCGCGGCGTGCATGACTGGTCGGCCGCCGCCGTGGTGCCCGACCCCTCGGTGCAGATGAGCGGCAGCTGGGGCCCGAACAGCGCGGTGTGGCGGCGCAACCAGTGGCGCAACGCCGAATTCGCCGCGCTGTCCGACGAGTTCGAAAGCAGCCTCGACCAGCCGCGCCGCCTGCAGATCTGGCGCCGCATGCTGCAGATCATCGAGCGCGAGGACCCAGCCTACGCGGTGTTGCACCGCAATGCCAGCTTCACCGCGAAGCGGCGCGACATCGCCTGGCGCGCCTCGCAGAGCTTCTTCATGGATTTCCGCGCCAGCAACTGGGGAGCCTGAGCCATGCGCATCACCCGCCGAGCCACCATCCTGGCGCCGACCCTGCTGGCCGCGCCGGCGCTGGCGCAGGCCGACCAGCGCCCGACCCTGACCATCGCGGTGCAGCGCCTGTCCAACTCCAACACCTTCGAACCGCCGCGGGAGCAGTCGAATGTCGGCTTCCGCCTGCACGGCCTCTACGCGGAACAGCTGATCGGCACCGACTGGCTGAACAATGCCGCCCTGGTGCCGGGCCTCGCCACCGAGTGGCGCCGGGTCGATGCGCGCACGCTCGACCTCAGGCTGCGCCCGGGCGTCCGCTTCCATGACGGCAGCGAACTCACGGCCGAGGATGTGGTGTTCTCCTTCCGCGAAAGGCTGTTCGGCACGCAGGGCGCGACGGGCGCCGGCCGGTCGACCGTGCTCGCCGGGACGGCGGGCAAGGAGCCACCGGCGGAGGTGGTGGCCGTCGGCCGCCGCACCTATCCGGGGCTGGACCGGATCGAGGTGCTGGACCGCCACACGGTCCGCTTCGTCAACCGCACCCCGGATGTGACGCTGGAGGGGCGGATCGCGCAGAGCGTCGGCGCCATCCTCTCCCGCTCCGCGTTCGAACGCGCCGAAAGCTGGCTCGGCTGGGGCCGCGCGCCGGTGGGCACGGGGCCGTATCGCATCGCCGAGTTCCGCCCGGACACGGTTTTGGTCCTCGAAGCCCATGATGCCTATTGGGGCGGCCTGCCGCCGGCACGGCGGCTGCGCTTCGTCGAGGTGCCGGAAGTCTCCGGCCGGCTGAACGGGCTGTTCTCTGGCGAGTTCGACTTCGCCTGCGACGTGCCGCCCGACCAGATCCCGGTGGTGGAGCGCAATGCCCGCTTCGAGGTGCTGGGCAGCCCGATCAACAACATCCGGAAACTGGCCTTCGACAAGACGCATCCGGTGCTGGCCGATGCCCGCATCCGCCGCGCCATGACGCATGCGATCGACCGGCAGGTGCTGGTGGACGCGCTCTGGGCCGGGCGCACGCGAATCCCGCGCGGCATGCAGATGGAAAGCTATGGCCAGATGTACCTGGCCGATTGGGAGAACCCCCGCTTCGACCCGGCAGAGGCGCGACGCCTGCTGCGCGAGGCGAACTACCAGGGTCAGCCGATCCCCTATCGCCTGCTGAACAACTACTACACCAACCAGGTGGCCAACGCGCAGATCATGGTTGAGATGTGGCGCGCCGTCGGGCTGAACGTGCCCATCGAGATGAAGGAGAATTTCTCCCAGGTCACCGAACGCACGGCGGGCCGCGGCGTGCGCGATTGGTCCAACACCTCGGTCTTCGGCGATCCGGTGGCCGGCGTGCTGCGCGGCTATGGCCCGCGCACCGAGGCCGAGCGCACCGGCGAGTGGGCCAGCGAGGCGTTCAACCAAGTCTCCACCGCGCTGGAGGCCGAGACCGACATCGCCCGCCGTCGCGACCTGTTCCGCCGCATCCTGACGATCCTGGAACGCGAGGATCCGGGCTACATCACGCTGCACCACGCGGCGGCCTTCACGGCGAAGCGGCGGGACATCGCCTGGCGCGCTTCCTCGGGCTGGGCGATGGTGTTCGGCCCCGGCAACCTTCGGGTCGGCGCGTGAGCACGCTGGTCGCGCTCCGCGGCCTCAAGGTCTCCTTCGCCGGGCAGCCGGCGCTGCGGGGGATCGATCTGCGCGTTGCGCCCGGCGAGGCGCTCGGCCTGGTCGGCGAATCGGGCTGCGGCAAGTCCGTCACCTGGCTGGCCGCGCTCGGCCTGCTGCCCGCCCAGGCGCGGATCGAGGGCAGCGTCACGCTCGGCGGCGAGGAATTGATCGGCGCGCCAGCCAGCGTGCTGGAACGGGTGCGCGGCCGGCGGATCGCCATGATCTTCCAGGACCCGGCCAGCAGCCTGAACCCGGTGCATCGCGTGGGTCGGCAGATTACGGAGGCACTCGCGCTGCACCGCGGGCTGACCGGCGGGGCGGCGCGCGCCGAGGCGAAGCGCCTGCTCGACCTGGTCGGCATCCCCGACGCAGCGCGGCGGCTGGATGCCTATCCGCACGAATTCTCGGGCGGGCAGAACCAGCGCGTGATGATCGCCATGGCGCTGGCTGGCCAGCCGGAGATGCTGGTGGCCGACGAGCCGACCACCGCGCTCGACGTGACGATCCAGGCGCAGATCCTCGACCTGCTGGGCAGCCTGAGGCGCGACTTCAACATGGCGCTGGTGCTCATCAGCCATGATCTGGGCGTGGTGGCAGAAACCTGTGACCGGGTCGCGGTGATGTATGCCGGGCGCATCGTCGAGGAAGCGCCGGTGGCGCGGCTGTTCGACCACCCGGCGCATCCCTATACGCGCGGCCTGCTCGGCGCGCTGCCGCCGATCACCGGGCCGCGCCGGCGGCTGGCCGCGATCCCGGGCGGCGTGCCGGAACCCTGGGCAATGCCGAAGGGCTGCGCCTTCGCGCCGCGCTGCGGCGCGCGGGTCGACGCCTGCGAGGCGGGCGTCCCGGCCAGCACGGAACTCGTCCCCTTCCATGTCGCGGCGTGCCTGCGCGCCGATGAACCGGCTGCCCTGGAGATGGAACCGGCATGAGGCCCGACACACCGCTGCTGCAAGCAACGGGCCTCGTGCGCCGCTATGAGATGCGTCGCGGCATCTTCGGCAGCCCGGTGGAGGTGCGCGCCGTCGATGGCGTGTCGCTGACGCTGGAGCGCGGCCGCACTCTGGGCCTGGTGGGAGAATCGGGCTGTGGCAAGTCCACAACCGGTCGGCTGGTGCTGGGCCTTGAGACGCCGGATGCGGGCAGCATCGCCTTCGAGGGCAAGCCGATGCCGCCGCCCGGCGGCGCACCCTGGCGGTCGCTGCGCGCGCGCATGCAGATGGTGTTCCAGGACCCGCTCGGTGCGCTGGACCGCCGCGTGACCATCGGCGCGCAAGTGCGCGAGCCACTCGACATCCACCAGATCGGCGACGCTCCGGCGCGCGTCGAGAAGGTCACGCGGTTGCTGGCCGCGGTCGGGCTGCGGCCGGACCAGGCGGCGCGCTACCCGCATGAACTGTCGGGCGGCCAGCGGCAGCGCGCCGTGCTGGCCCGGGCGCTGGCCACTGACCCCGCCCTGCTGGTGTGCGACGAGCCGATCAGCGCGCTCGACGTCTCGATCCAGGCGCAGGTGATGAACCTGATGTTGGACCTCCAGGCGGAATTCGGGGTGGGAATGCTGTTCATCAGCCATGACCTGCGCGCGGTGCGGCAGGTGAGCCAGCGGGTCGCGGTCATGTATCTCGGCCGGATCGTCGAGGAAGGTGAGCCGGACGCGGTGCTGCACGCCCCTGCCCACCCTTATTCGCAGGCGTTGGTGTCGGCCATCCCGCATCCGGGCAAGCAGGGGACTCGGATCGTTCTGCAGGGCGACCCGCCGAACCCGGCGGACCGGCCCTCGGGCTGCGCCTTCCATCCGCGCTGCGCCGCCGCCGTGGCGCGCTGCCGCGCCGAAAGCCCGGACCTGAAGGCGCGGCCCGACGGACGCCTGGTTGCCTGTCATGTCGCGCATGGCGAAGCCGAAACCGCCTTGCCGAGGGCCGCTTGATGCTGCGCTTCGTCGCTTCCCGCCTGCTGCGCGCGGCGATCACCATCGTGATGGTCGTCACCTTCGCCTTCGTGGTGCTGCGCCTGTCGGGCGATCCGGCGCAGATCATCATGGGCGCCGACGCGCCGCCCGAGGCGGTGGATGCGTTCCGCACCGCCTGGGGGCTCGATCAGCCGGTATGGCTGCAATATTTCCACTATTTCGGCGCGATCCTCTCGGGCGATCTCGGCCGGTCGATGCGCGACGGCCGGGACGCGATTGTGCTGGTGGTGGAACGGATCCCGGCGACGCTGGCGCTGACACTTCCGGCGCTGGCCATCAAGCTCGGGCTCGGCATTCCGGCCGGCATCTATGCCGCGCTGCACCGCGACTCACCGATCGACCGGACGCTGATGATCCTGGCCGTCGCGGGCTTCACGGTGCCCTCCTTCGTGCTCGGCCTCCTGCTGGTGCTGGTGTTCGCGGTGCAACTCGGCTGGCTGCCCTCGGGCGGGCAGGAAAGCTGGCGGCATGCGATCCTGCCCGTTGTCACGCTCGGCATCGGCGGTGCCGCGGTGCTGGCGCGCTTCACCCGCAGCGCCATGCTGGAAGTGCTGGGCCAGCCATACATCCGCACCGCCAGCGCCAAGGGCGTGACCTGGCGCAACGTGGTCTGGGGCCATGCGCTGCCGAATGCAGCGATCCCCACCGTGACCATCGTGGGCTTCATGGTCGGCAGCCTGATCGCCGGCGCGGTGGTGGTGGAGAGCGTCTTCTCCTGGCCCGGCGTCGGGCGGCTGCTGGTGGTGGCGGTGGCCAACCGCGACCTCGCCGTCGTGCAGTGTGTCCTGCTGCTGGTGGCGATAACCATGGTGGCGGCCAACCTGACGGTCGATCTGCTCTATGGCGCGCTGGATCCCCGGCTGCGCACCGGCGCGCGCAAGAGCGGGGCCCATTGAAGATGCCGGAAGCCCCCTTGCCCGCGAGTCTGGCGCCGCCGCGCGCCCGGCGGCCGCTGCCGCCGCCCCTGGTCATCTTCGGCCTGACCTGGCTCGGCCTGATGCTGGCGGTGGCGATCCTGGCGGATCTGGTCAGTCCCTACAGCTACACGGCGCTCGATTTGCGCAATCGGCTCTCACCGCCGGTTGCGTTCGGCGGCACATGGCTGCATCCGCTCGGTACCGACGAACTTGGCCGCGACGTGCTGGCGCGGCTGATCTATTCCATTCGCACGAGCCTGCTGATCGCCTTCGGCGCCACCATCATCGGCGCGCTGATCGGCACCAGCCTCGGCTTCCTCGCGGCGCATTTCCGCGGGCTGGTTGAGCAGGCTGTCCTGGCGCTCGTGGATTTCTCGGCGAGCCTGCCATTCCTGATCCTGGCGCTGGCGGTGCTTGCCTTCTTCGGCAATTCGATGGTGCTGTTCGTCTGCCTGCTCGGGCTGCATGCCTGGGAACGCTATGCGCGCATCGCACGCGGCCTTGCGATCTCGGCCGGCGCGCAGGGGTATGCGGCGGCGGTGCGGCAGCTCGGCGCCACCCCCTGGCGGATCTATGGGCGCCATGTGCTGCCGAACATCGCGTCCACCCTCATCGTCTCGATGACCTTGGCCTTCCCGGAGGTCATCCTGTTGGAAAGCGGCCTGTCCTTCCTCGGGCTCGGCGTGCAACCGCCAGAGACCTCGCTCGGCTCCATGGTCGGCTATGGGCGGGAATACCTCACCCGTGCCCCTTGGATCCTGCTGGCTCCCGCGTCCGTCATCGTCCTGACCACCCTTTCGGTCTCCCTGATCGGCGATTGGCTGAGGGACCGTCTGGACCCCACGCTACGCTGAGCCGGGCCGGAGACCCGTGGGCGCACGCGCCCGGCGGGGTCCTTCTGCTCGCATACGACAAAGGCGCCAAAGATGCCCCGTTTCGTCCTGATCGCGCTCGATGGCCTGCGGCCCGACATGATCTCCCCGCAGGCGACGCCGCATCTCGCCGCGCTGGCCGCGGCAGGGACGCGCTTCGCCAATGCGCGCAGCGTCTTTCCATCCGAGACGCGCGTCGCAACGCCGTCGCTGGTTACCGGCTGCCGGCCCGGCGGGCACGGGATGGTGGCGAATACCCTGTTCGACCGTTCTGTCTCACCGGACCGGCTGCTCCGGACCAAGCTGGTCGCGGATGTCTTGGCGATGGCGCAGGGGCGTGAATCGCCATTGCTGAAACCAACGCTCGGCGAGCGGCTGGCCGAGGCCGGCCTGTCCTTCGCGCTGGTCAGCGCGGGCACGGCCGGCGCGGCGCAGCTTCTGCATCCGGCTGCCGAGCGGCTCGGCCTGTTCCGCTGGAATGTCGAGGACATCGCGGGCCCGACGGCGGCGCTGATGCAGGACCGCTTCGGCCCGACCCCGCCCCAGGCCGTGCCGAACCTGCCCCGCCTTCGCCACACCGCGCGCGTCCTGCTGGAGCATGTCCTGCCGGAGCGCCGGCCCGACGTGACACTCGTCTGGCTGTCGGAACCGGACATCTCCTTCCACTGGGGCGGGCTTCTGGCGCCGCATTCGCGGGAGGCGCTGCGCGCGGCCGATGCCTTCCTCGGTGAGGTCGTCGCCTGGCGCGATGCGCAGCCCGACGCGGCGGAGATCGTGCTGGTGGTGCTGTCCGACCACGGCCATGTCACGGGCCGAGGCAAGCTCTCGCTGGCGGCGGAGTTGAACCGTGCGGGCTTCCGGGCGGGCACCGGGCTGTCGCCCGATGTGGATGTCGTGGTCGCGCCCGCGGCCGCGCCGGGTCTTTGGTTCCGCGATGTCGGACTTGCGCCGCAGGTGGCAACATGGCTGGCGTCGCAGCCCTGGTGCGGGCCGCTGCTGGCACGCGATCCGACGATCCTGCCCGATGGGATGGCACTTCCCCTCTCGCTGCTGGGCAGCGGCCACGCGCGCAGCGCGGACCTCGTGGTCACATTCGCTGGCAGCGAGGCCGCCGACGAATGGGGCCTGCCCGGCCACGCGCCCTTCGACGCGCCGGATGTGCCGGAGGGTGGCGGCATGCATGGCGGCCTGCACCGAGCGGAACTCGCGACCGTGCTGGTCATGGACGGGGGGCCGCTGCGGCGTGGCGCCGTCGTCGAGGCGCCATGCGACCTGACGGACATCGCGCCGACCGTCCTGCATCTGCTCGGCCTTGGCTTGGATGGCATCGAAGGGCGCGCCTTGCACGAGGCCTGGAACGCGGCCGCCGACGCTCCGCCCTCTCCTGAAGCGGTGAGGCTGGCGCGGGGCTTCGTGTTGGACGTGATGCGCCCGGCCGCGGGCGGCAGGCTTTACCCAACCGCCCTACGGCGCACCTGACGCCCTGATCGACGCCGAGACAGGGTCACGCCATCGGGCGTGCGCGGCAAACATCCCAACACCTGCGCCTTGGCGCCGCGGGGACCTGACCAGCCCCCATCGAGTGGTCCGGGCGGAATTTCTAGTGGGCGATCACAGCCGCACCTGCTCCAGAGCTAATCTGCGACCTGGCCATTGGCACCGTCTCCGGGGCAGGCGGGCGGTAGCCTAGTGACGCGTGCGGCCGGACCCGGTTGTAATGCCGGCGCCAATCCTCGATCGGCACCTGGGCTTCACGGAGTGTGTTGAACACCTCGCCGTTCAGCAGATCGTCCGGCAGCTTGCCGTTGAAGCTCTCTACGAAGCCGTTCTCCCACGGGCTCGCCTTCTCGATGTAGGCCGTCTGCGACCCGACACCGGGGATCCACGTCTTCACCGCATCCACGATGAACTCCGGCCCCTGGTCCGAGCGGATGTGCGTCGGCGTCCCATGCGCGACAAACAGGTCAGCCAGCGCATCGATCACGTCCGACGACGAGAGCTTCCGCGCCACCCGGATCGCCAGCGCCTCGCGCGTGAACTCGTCCACCACGCACAGCATCCGGAACCTCCGCCCGTCCCGGGTCCGATCCTCGACAAAGTCATAGGCCCAGACGTGGTTGCCACGCTCCGGCCGCAGCCGCACGCAGGACCCGTCGGCCAGCCACAGCCTGCCGCGCTTCGGCTGCCGCTGCGGCACCTTCAGACCCTCGCGACGCCAGATCCGCTCGACGCGCTTCCGGTTCACCGACCAGCCCGCATCCCGCAGCAACGCCGTGATCCGCCGATAGTCATACCGCCCGTAGCGCTTCGCCAACTCAACAATGTCCGCCGTCAGCGGCGCCTCGTCGTCCGGTCCTCGAGGCACCTACCGCTGCGTCGATCTGTGCTGCCCCAGCACCGCGCAGGCCTTGCGCTCCGATACGCCGAGCTCGCGCACGACGGGCTCGACGCAGGCCCGCCGCCGCGCGGGGCTCACCACTTTCCCGAGGCGGCTTCCTTCAGAATGACCTTCTCAGGCGTCAGGTCCGACACCGCCTTCCGAAGCCACGCATTCTCACGCTCAAGTTCCCTCAACCGCGTCACCTGATCCAGCTTCAGACCGCCGAACTCCGTACGCCAGCGGTAGTACGTCGGCTCCGTCACCCCAATCGCCCGAACCGCATCCGCCACCGTCTTGCCCTGCCCAACCAGCACCTCCGCCTGATTGAGCTTTGCGACAATCTCCTCCGGCGCATGCGCCTTCTTCCGCCCCATCCCCGTCACCCCGTCGCTGCCGCCGGACTACATTACCGGCGGACCGCTTCTACGGGGGCAGGTCACAGGTGCCTCAAGCCAAGGCGATCTGCCTCAGCTCACTGCGTCCACAGTGCCATTCAAGTCCATGATGCCCGCCACAACAGCGAGCGTGGGCTTCCTGCGTCGAACTTCGGCGGAGAAGATGCGCAGCGCCTCCGCATGAGCAGCGGTTTCTGCTTGCCGTGTCGCAACAGCTGCGTCACCGAAGGCATGCTTGGCTGCCCCGCAGTCCCTGTGGGTCAGTGCGACCACCCGCTTGATGCTGTGCAGCTGCGCCGTGATGTCCAAGTTGTCCCAGAACGTACCATGCCAGGGCGCAAAGCGCTGATGGACAGCTCCAATCGGACCGCCAGCGATGACAAATTGGCTGTACCGATCGCGCATGCCGTTGGTGGTCATGTATTGCAGGCTGTTGGTGGTGAACCGAGGATCAATGCAGTTGACCAGCATAGCCTCATAATCGCCACTCGCCGCAGAGACTTGGCGACTCAGCAGGGCTGTGCCCATCAGGGCACCTGCTGCTGCGAACATGCTGCGTCGGGCCAAGCCTGGAGCAGTCTCGCCGCAGCCGCAAGCTGGGTGATGCACGGCGTGGGGAGCCGTGGATGTGCAATGCAACATGCAGCCGTCCTTTCTTCTGACGAAGAGTTGCATACGCATTTCGGATCCAATTGGTAAGTTCCCAATGATTAAACTTCCCCTTCTCATCCAAACATTACTAATATTTAAATCTTTAGGCGCCCACCCGGAAACAAAATTGAAGCGAATTTAAGTTGCTGGTCCATCTGGAGGTTGGTGGGGGCGGATGTGGGGTAGCCCCACAAAACCTGACATTTGGCTCGGTTGAGTGACTGCTGTGCGATGAACTCAACCAGCGAGTGCATACGCAATCTGGAGTCGTGGCGGATGATATTGCAGTCGTCGAGTCAGTCGGGAGTTTGCTGAAGGATGGAGATGTGCGTCGTAGACGAGCAGTTTCACGCCGCGCAGCCCGCGGCGGGCGGGGCTGCGCAGGAAGTCGAGCCAGAACGGCCCAGCTCCGGAGTTGCCGACCGCCAGGCCGAGGACCTCGCGGCTCCCATGACCGCGGTGGCCGCCCAGGGCGCTCCTCTCTGCTCAGCCAAGGGGCTTCGCTTCGCGCCCCGGTCCTCCCACACCACCACCCGGGACGCGACCGGCGCGCTGGCTAGGGCCACAATCGCCGAACCAAAAAGTGGGCGGCTCGATTGAGGGCACAAGCAGCCGTACTGAAGCGTTTGCTATTGAAGTTGAGAGAATCTAACGCCTTCCGAAAAACGCTCCGCGTCCCGTAAGGGATATCATCCGACTGGGGGGCGGTCGAACCGCCAGTCCAGGTGCCCCCCGGATTCTAATGCTGGAGCGGCGATTGCGCGATCGTACGACGATAATGCATGCGCATTTACGCCCATCGAAGGGGCAAACGCCTCACGCATGAGCCCCACCCCAAACCGAACGGGCGCACACAAGGCGTAAGCGTGGACTGACGGCTACGGCGTCGGCGGCTTGACGCGGCTCAGATGGTGTCTGGCCGGAGGTTCCAGGGTGCGAGTTCGCCGATGCGATTGATTGGGTGGTCAGCGATGCGGTCGAGGAGCACGCTGAGGTAGGCCTGCGGATC
>CAMDWG010000025.1 GCA_945878375.1 Roseomonas mucosa
TATCGCCGCGAACGGGACGACCACATCGCCTATCTGACCGAGGAAGCCGAGAAGCGCCTGTCAGAGGGCTTCCGCATCCTCAAGCTCAAGACCGGCTGGGGATTGCGGGAGGATATCGCGCTGACGCATGCCTTCCGCGCCGCCATCGGTCCCGATTGCGGCCTGCTGGTGGATTGCAACCACGCCTATGACGCGCCGTCCGCCATCGCCTATGGCCGCGCCTGCGCCGATCTCGACATCGGCTGGTTCGAGGAACCCGTGCCGCCCGAGGACATCGCCGGCTACCTGGAGGTCAAGGCGCGCCAGCCCATCCCCGTCGCGGGCGGGGAGGCAAGCTTCGCGCGCTGGGGCTTCGCGGAGATGATCGCACGGCGGTCGGTGGACATCCTGCAGCCCGATGTCGCGGCCTGCGGCGGGATCTCGGAACTCAAGAAGATCGCGGACATGGCGAGCGCCTTCGGCGTGCGCGTCAATCCGCATGTGTGGGGCACCGGCGTGACACTCGCGGCGTCCCTGCACCTGCTTGCGGTGCTGCCGGATAATCCGCCGGGCCTCTTCGCACGGCCGCCGCTGCTGGAACTCGACCGCTCGCCGCATCCGGTGCGCGATGCGCTGCTGGCAGAGCCGATCGAAGCCGTGGGGGGGCGCGTGCGCGTGCCCGATGCGCCCGGCCTCGGCATCACGGTGGACCGCGCCGCGCTCAAGCGGTTCGCGATCTGATGGCGACGGACAAGCAGCGCGCCGATATGGCGTTGGTGGAACGCGGCCTCGCGGAATCGCGCACCCGCGCGCAGGCGCTGATCCTGGCCGGGCTCGTCTATAGCGGGGAGCAGCGCGTGGCGAAGGCGGGCGACCTGGTGAAGGCAGGCCAGCCGCTGGAGCTGCGCGGGCAGGACCACCCCTGGGTCAGCCGCGGCGGGGTGAAGCTCGCGCATGCGCTGGAGCATTTCGGCCTGTCGCCGAAGGACCGCAACTGCCTCGATATCGGAGCTTCCACAGGCGGCTTCTGCGACGTGCTGCTGCATCATGGCGCGGCGAAGGTCTATGCGGTGGATGTCGGGCATGGGCAGCTGGCCTGGAAGCTGCGCAACGATCCGCGCATCGTCGTGCGGGAACGCGTCAATGCGCGCTACCTGGATGCGACCCAGATCCCCGAACCCGTCGAGGTTGTGGTCTGCGACGCCAGCTTCATCGGCCTGCGCACCGTGCTGCCCGCCGCGCTGTCGCTCGCGGTGCCCGGCGCCTTCGCCGTCGCGCTGATCAAGCCGCAATTCGAGGTCGGGCCCGCCATCGCCAAGGGTGGCGTGGTGCGGGACGCGGCGGTGCATGGCCGCGTCTGCAACGAAATCCGCGGCTGGTGGTCGGACCTGCCGGGCTGGCAGGTCATCGGCGTGGAGCCAAGCCCGCTTCTCGGCCCTGAGGGCAACCGGGAATTCCTGATCGCCGCGCGCCGTGTCTGATCCCACGGGCGCCCGCCGGCCTCACGCCGCGCTGGCATCCTCCAGCCCGCGCTTGCGCAGCAGCGCATCCACCTTCGGCGGCCGTCCGCGAAAGGCGGTGTAGAGTGCCATCGGGTCGGCGGTGTCGCCGGCCTGGAAGATCGCCTTCAGGCGGGCCGCGAGTTCGGGGTGGAAGGGATCGCCCGCTTCCTCGAAGGCCTCGAAGCCGTCGGCGTCCAGCACCTCGGCCCAAAGATAGAAATAGTAGCCCGCCGCATAGCCGCCGCCGGCAAACAGGTGCCCGAAATGGATCGGGCGATGCCGCAGCCCAATCGCGGCAGGCATGCCGATCTCCGCGAGGAACGCGTCCTCGAAGGCCGCGAGGTCGAGCGAGCCAGGGTCGGGGTGGCGGTGCAGCGCCAGGTCGATCAGGGCGGAGGAGACGTATTCCACCGTCGCGAAGCCCTGCCCGTCATTCCGCGCCGCCAGCAGCTTCGCCAGCATCGCCTCCGGCAGCGCTTCGCCGGTCGCGTGGTGGCGGGCATGGGTGCGGAGCGTCTCCGGCACCGACAACCAATGCTCCATGACCTGGGAGGGAAACTCCACGAAATCGCCGAGCACGGCGGTGCCGGATTGGGATGGGTAGCGCGCGGTGCTCAGCAGCCCGTGCAGCGCATGGCCGAATTCGTGGAACAGGGTGCGCGCATCGTCCCAGGACAGCAGCGTGGGCAGGGACTTCGCCAGGTTGTTGTTGTTGACGATGATCGGCGTCGTGCGCTTGCGCACGCGGTCATCATGGTCACGCCCATCCAGCGCATCGGCCACGCGGAAGCTGCTCATCCAGGCGCCGGATCGCTTGCTGGGCCGGGCGAAATTGTCGAGCAGGAAGACCCCGACATGCGCGCCCGATGCGTCCGTCGCCTCGAAGGCGCGGACATCGGGGTGGTAGGTCGGGATGTCCGCCCGTTCGGTCATCGACAGGCCGAACAGACGCCGCGCGGTGTCGAACAGCGCGCGCAGCATCGCCTCCAACTCCAGATAGGGCTTCAGCGCGGCGCCGTCGAAATCATGCCGGGCCTTGCGGGCGCGTTCGGCCCAGAAGCGCCAGTCCCAGGCCTCGATCGGGGCGTTGTCGCCCTCGGCGCGCGCCAGCGCCTCCAGCTCCGCGCGTTCCGCCGCGGCGCGGCGCCGGGCGGGTTCCCAGGCAGCGCGCAGCAGGCCCTCCGCGGCGTCGGGGTGGCCGGCCATGGTGTCGGCCAGGCGGTATTCGGCGTGGTCGGCCGCCCCCAGCAGCCGCGCGCGTTCGGCGCGGAGCGACAGGATCTCCCGCACCAGCGCGGCGTTGTCGCGGTCCGGATGCAGCGCCCCGCGCGCGACCCAGGCGCGGAAGGCGCGCTCCCGCAGGTCGCGGCGGGCGGAGAAGGTCAGGAAGGGCTCCACGGATGACCGCGCAAGGGTGATGACATAGCCCTCCACCCCCCGCTCACGCGCGGCCTCCGCGGCGGCGGCGCGGGCGAAATCGGGCAGGCCGTCGAGGTCCTCGGCCGCCAGCACCATCTGCCAGTCATTCTCATCGGCCAGCACATTCTGGCCGAAGCGCGTATGCAGCGTGGCCAGCCGGGTCGAGATCTCGGTCAGCCGCGTCCGCGCGGCCTCCTCCAGCGCCGCGCCGGCCCGCACCAGATGCCGGTGCAGGCGTTCCAGCAGGCGAAGCTGGTCAGCCTCGAGGTCCAGCGCCGCGCGCCCTTCGAACAGCGAAGCCACGCGGCGGAAGATGGCGGGGTCCAGCGTGGTCTCGGTGCGATGGCGCGCGAGGCGCGGCGCGATCTCCCGCTCCACCGCCTGCAATGCCTCGGTCGCCTGGCTGGCGGCGAGATTGAAGAAGGTGGCGGAGATCCGCCCGAGCAGGCGCCCGGCGCGTTCCAGCGCCTCCACCGTATTGGCGAAGCCGGGTGGCGCGAGGTCCGCGGCGATGGCGGCGAGTTCGGCGCGATGGGCCTCCATCGCAGCCTCGAAGGCCGGGGCGAAATGCGCCGGGCCGATGCGGTCGAAGGGCGGGACGCCGAAGGGCGTGGTCCAGGTTTCAAGCAGCGGGTTGCCGGTCATGCATCGTATCTGGCCCGTGCCCGGCCGCGCGTCCAGCACCGGCAGCGGCACGACGCGGCGGCGCAATCGCGCATCTGTTGGATGCACCCTTCGCGATTCCGGCGTTGAGATCGCCACGCGCCGGCCGACGCCGGCCGGGATCCCCGCCAACCGGCCGCCTTGTCCGGGCCGGACCCGCCACATCCCCGGGCCTTCCCCAGAGTGAGCACGATGCACGACACCTTGCCGAGCTTCCCCCGCGCCGTCGTCGCCGCGGCGCTGCGTGGCGACGATGCGCTGGTCCGCGCCGCCGCCGATGCCGCCGCCCCGCGCCGCCGCCTGGTCGGCGCGTTGCGCGATGCCCATGCCGAAGCCGCGCTCCGCATCGCCGCGCTGCGCGGCGCCTTCGAGGCGCCACCCCCGCGCGTCCCGCGCGCCCTCCTGACCCGGTTGCTGGCGGAAGCGGAAGAACAGCAACGCCGGCTGGAGACGGCCTTCGCCCATCTGCCCACGCGCCCGGGCGGCGGGCTGGTGGGCGGCACCCGCCCCGCGGCACGGCGGGCCGCGACGCCCCAGGCCGCCTGCGCGGCGCATCAAGGCCCCGCCGCCCTGGCGGCCGAGGAACGTCGCGGCGCGGCCGAGGCGCGGGCGCTGCGGAACCTGGCGCATCTGGCGGGGCAGCATCTGGCGGCACGGCTACTGGACCTGACGGCCGAGGAACGCGCCACCGCCGCGCGGGATATCGACCGGCTTGGGGCGTGTTCGTGAGGCGCGGGCGCTTCAGTCCGAAGACGTGTCGGCGCGGCCCCTGTCCCGCAGCATGCGGATGATGCCGGAGAAATCCGTCCCGGCCCCGCCGCCTTCCACGAACTCCGCATAGAGTTCCAGCGCCCGCGCGCCCATCGGCGTCGCAGCCCCGGCCTGCGTCGCCGCCTGCTGCGCGAGGCCGAGATCCTTCAGCATCAGCGCGCCCGCGAAGCCCGGCTGGTAGTCCCGGTTGGCGGGGCTGCCCGGCACCGGGCCGGGCACCGGGCAATAGGTGCTCAGGCTCCAGGACTGGCCCGAGGATTTCGACGCCACGTCGAACAGCGCCTGTTGGGACAGGCCGAGCTTCTCGGCCAGCACGAAGGCCTCGGAGGTCACGATCATCGTGGCGGCGAGGATCATGTTGTTGCAGGCCTTGGCCGCCTGCCCGGCGCCCGCCCCGCCGCAATGGATCGCCGCCCGGCCCATTTGGCGCAGCATCGGCTCCGCCGCGCGGAAGGCCGCTTCGGGGCCGCCCACCATGAAGGTGAGCGTCGCCGCTTCCGCCCCCATCACCCCGCCGGAGACCGGGGCGTCGAGGAAGGCCCGCCCACAGCCGGCGGCGACCTCCCGCGCGGTTGCGACATCGATGGTGGAGCAGTCGATCAGGATGGCGTCCGCGCGGCTGGCCGCCCCCATGCCGCCGGCGCCGAGCCAGGCGTCGCGCACCTGCGCGCCGGCCGGCAGCATGGTGACGACCAGATCGGCCCCGTGCGCGGCATCGGCGGCGGTGGCGGCAGGGGCCGCCCCCGCTTCGGCGCAGCGCGCCACAAGCCCTGGGACGATGTCGAAGACCGCAACGTCATGCCCGGCCTTGGCCAGGTTGCGCGCCATCGGTCCGCCCATATTGCCAAGACCCACGAAGCCGATGCGCGCCATGCCGGTTCCTCCGCCTGCCGTCGTCGGCAGAGTAGGCGAGGCTGCGGCCCGGCGCGAAGTCCCCTGGCTGGCATGGGTCTTGCGAAACCGGGCGCATGCGCGTCCTGGTGCTTGCCCTGCTGCTGCTGACCCCCACCGCCCTGCGGGCCGAGCCCGGCCGGCTGTGCCGCGCCGCGATCCAGGCGGCGGAACGCGCGGCCGGCATCCCGGCGCAGCTCCTCATGGCCATCGGGCGCGTCGAATCCGGCCGCCGGGACCCGGAGACGGGTGCCTTCCACCCCTGGCCCTGGACCATCAATGCCGAGGGACGTGGGCAGTTTTTTCCCACCAAGGCGGCAGCGATCGCCGAGGTGCAGGCCCTGCAGGCGCGGGGCGTGCGGTCCATCGATATCGGCTGCATGCAGGTGAACCTGCGCCACCACCCGAACGCCTTTCCCAGCCTCGACGCCGCCTTCGACCCCGCGACCAATGCCACCTATGCCGCCCGCTTCCTGACGGAGCTGAATGGCAGCCGCAATGACTGGCAGGCGGCGGCCTCGGCCTATCATTCCCAGACGCCCGAATTCGCCGCCCCCTATCGCGCCCGCGTGATGGCAGCCTGGACCGAGGAACAGGCGCGGCCCCATCCCCCCGTGGCGCTGCCCACCATGGCCGCGGCGCGCAGACTGCCGGTCGGGCCGATGGGCGGCGGCGGGACGATGCTGTCCAACGGCGCGGACCGGATCCCGATGCCGGCCGGCGGGCCAGCCGGGGCGGGAAGGGGGCTCGATGCCTATCGGAGCCTGCCGGTGCCCATTGCCGGCCGGCCGCCGTTGGCGCGCACGCTGCTGGCGCGGTCCAACGCAGCGCCTTGAACGGCGGTATCGCTCGACACGCCAGCGCCGAAGCCCCAGATGAGGGGGCATGGACATGACTTCGGCGCTCGCCCTCGGCGGCTTCATCCTGGCCTGCTTCGCGGCCTCCGCGACCGGGGCGCTGTTCAAGCCCGGCGCCTGGTATGCGCGGCTGCGCAAGCCCTGGTTCAACCCGCCCAACTGGCTGTTCCCCATCGCCTGGGCGCTGCTGTATCTCTCCATCGCGGTCGCGGCCTGGCTGGTCTGGCGGCAGGCGGGGCTCGGGGCGCCGATCCTGCTCTGGACCGTCTCGCTGCTGCTGAACGCGGCCTGGTCCTGGATCTTCTTCGGCCTGCGCCGGATGGATTGGGCGCTCGCGGAGCTTGCGGTGTTCTGGGTCTCCATCGCGGCGATGATCGCGGTCTTCGCGCCCGTCAGCGCGATGGCGGCGTGGCTGCTGGTGCCTTACCTCGCCTGGGTGAGCTTCGCCGGCTTCCTGAACTGGACGCTGTGGCGGCTGAACCCGACCGAGAACGGCGCGGCGGAGGACGCACCGGTCGACCCTCGGTCGGCTGCCGGATAGGCTGACCGCCTCAAGATCGGGAAGCGGCTGATGAACGCGGAACGCCGGCGGGTGGTGCTGGTGACGGGCGCGGCCTCGGGCATCGGCGCGGCCTGCTGCCGGCGATTGGCGGGGCCGGGCACGGCGATCCTGGTGCATACGCGGAAGAACGCCGAGGGCGCGGGGCGCGTCGCGGCCGCGGTGCGCGCGGCGGGCGGGCAGGCTGCGGTGATGCTCGGCGACATCGCCGATGCGGCGCTGCCGGCCGCGCTGGTGGACAGCGCCGTCGAGCGCTTCGGGGGGCTCGACACGGTGATCCACGCCGCGGGCTTCGCCGACAAGACGCCCTTCGCCGAAGCGCAGGACGCGACCTTCGCGAAATCGCTGGATACGGTGCTGTGGGGCTTCATCCGCCTGGCGCGCGCGGCGCTGCCGCATGTCGGAGAAGGGGGGGACGGGCGGATCGTCGCGATCTCCTCCTTCGTCGCGCATGTCTTCCGCACCGATGTCGCGACCTTCCCGGCCAGTGCCGCCGCCAAGGCGGGGATGGAGGCGCTTGTGCGCACCCTGGCGGTGGAGGCGGCGGCGCGTGGCACCACGGTCAATGCCGTCTCGCCCGGCTACACGCGGAAGGACCCCGGCGCGCATGCCGCGCTGACCGCGGCGCAATGGGATGCGGTGACAGCGAAGATCCCGCTGCAGCGGCTCGGCACGCCGGAGGATGTCGCGGCAATGGTCGCGTTCCTGGCCTCGGCCGAGGCCGGCTACGTCACCGGCCAGGTGATCCATGTGAATGGCGGGCTGATCTAGACGGACCTGTTGGGCGGTCCGGTCCCGCCCCCACCCGCCCTCCCGCCATGCCGAAGGCACGCCCTCGGCACGATGCTGGGGCACCCTCCCCCGCAGGCGGGGGAGGGATGGGGAGGGGGCGCGACCGACCTGCGGCTTCATCGCGCACGAGGCGGGCTGCCCTGGTGGGTCGCTGAGACGAGAAGGGCCCGCCACGTCGCCGTGGCGGGCCCCTTCGTCAGGCGATGTGCGCCGGCTTCAGTTGCCGCGCATGCGGACGTAGCGGAGTTCCAGATCCTCTTGGACCCGCATGGTGAAGTCGGCCACGGTCTCACGGACCGCGAAGATCTGCGGCTCCTGGTGCAGCGGGATCTGCGGCAGCAGGTCGCGGAAGCGCGTCCAGTACTCGGTCGCCAGCTGCTGGCGGCGCGGGTCCTGCGGCGAGATCGTGCCGATCTCGCGCGCCAGCTCGTTCATGCGGGCGTCGTTGAACTTGCCCCAGTTGAAGCTGCCCTCGCCCAGCAGTTCCCGCGCCGGGTTGGTCATGTCGAAGTTGCCCGGCGTCCAGCCCAGCAGGTAGAACTGGAATTCGCCAGTGCCGCCGCCCTGCAGGAAGCGGCCGAAGGGCATCGCGTTCAGCCGTGCCTGGATGCCGACGCGCTGCAGCATCGCGGTCGCGGCCTGGCAGATCGCCTCATCGTTCACATAGCGGTTGTTCGGGCAATTCAGCGTGATGCGGAAGCCGTTCGGATAGCCGGCTTCCGTCAGCAGGCGGCGCGCCGCGTCGGGGTCGAAGGGCAGGCGCTGGGCCAGGGACGGCACATGGCCGCCGACGGCGGGCGCGATCGGCAGGCCCGAGGCGACGGTGGAGTTGCGCAGGATCACGCGCGTGATCGTGCCCATGTCGATCGCCTGGTACATCGCCCGGCGCACGCGGACATCGCGCAGCGGGTTCGGGCGGCCCGGCTCATCCAGGCTCTCGGCGCGCTCGACATCCATCGCGAAGTAGATGCTGCGCGCCGTCGGGCCCTGCACCAAGCGCACGCCCTGCGCTCGCTCCACCTGCTGCACGTTCTGCAACGGCACATGGTACATCACGTCCAACTCGCGCGAGAGCAGCGCGGCCAGCCGCGTGGGCGCGGAGGCGATCGGGCGGAACACGGCGCGCGTGATGCCGTGGTTCATCGCCGCGGCGTTCCAGTAGTTGGGGTTCGGCACCAGCACGGTCCGCTCATCGGCCACGCGCTCGACCACGCGGAAGGGGCCGGTGCCCATGGCGTTGAGCTGCGGGAAGGCGGTGTTGGCGCCCGGCTGACCGGCGCGCGCGACGCCCATCGCGTTGTTCGCCTGGACCCAGTTGCGGCTCATGATGAAGAACAGCGTCAGGTCCTGCAGCAGGATCGGGTTCGGGCCGCGCGTCTCCATCTCGACCGTGTGGTCGTCGATGGCGCGGACGGCGGTGACCGACTGCAGCGTGTAGGCCATGTCGTTCTGCCGCACGCGCTCTGCCGACATCACGACGTCGGCGGCGGTGAAGGGCGTGCCGTCATGGAAGCGGACATTGCGGCGCAGGTGGAAGCGCCAGGTGTTCGCGGTCGGCTGTTCCCAACGCTCGGCGAGCGCAGCGGCCAGGCTGCCATCGGCCTCGCGGCGGACCAGCGGCTCATAGAAATTGCTCTTCATGGCGTTGGTCACGCCATGGTTGTTGGCGTGCGGGTCCAGGCCGAGGATGTCGTTCCCCGTCGCCCAGGTAAAGGTCGTCGCGCCCGCCGGCGCGGCCATGGCGGCCGCACCCAGGGTCAGGGCACACACCGCCCCGCGCAGCACGGCGCGGAAGCTCATCTTGCGCATGTTCTCTATCTCCTCCCGGTAGGTATGGATGGCTGGACAATGCGTCACACCGCCCGGCCCTGTCCAGGGTGGCCGGCCTTGGCCGCCCGCCCCCTCTGGCCGGGGCCGCAACGAGGGGTTGCGGCCCTGGCCCTGGACAATCCGGCTCGATCGGGCCAAGAGGCCCCTTCCCCGCTGCCCGGAGCCTGCCCCATGACATCGCCGGTGTTCGACCGCATCGCAGAGATCATCGCCGAGAACAGCGAAGTCCCGGCCGACAAGATCAAGCCGGAGGCGCATGTGATCAACGACCTCGGCATCGACAGCCTGGACTTCCTCGACATCGTCTTCGCCATCGACAAGGCCTTCGGCATCAAGGTGCCGGTGGAGGCCTGGACGCAGGAAGTGAACGCCGGCAAGGCGCCGGCCGAGCACTACTTCGTCATGGGCAATCTGGCCCAGCGGATCGAGGAGCTGGTCGCCGCCAAGCAGGCCGGCGGCTGAACCGACTGGCGCGACGCGAAAGGCCTGGGCGCCATGCGGCTCGAATACTTCCAGATGATCGACCGCGTGGTCGCCGTCTCGGCGGAGGAGATCACGGTCGCCTCCACCGTACCGCAGGAAAGCCCGGTCTTCGAAGGGCACTTCCCCGGCCACCCGATCCTGCCCGGCGTGCTGATGGTCGAGACCATGGCCCAGACCGGCGGCTGGCTGCTGCTGGCGCTGAACGGCATGACCCGTATGCCGTTCCTGACCAAGGTCAATGAGGCGAAGTTCCGCGGCTTCGTCACCCCCGGCGCCGAATTGCTGGTGCGGTCGCGCCTGACGCATGACGGATCGGGCTACGCCGTGACCACGGCGCGGATCGAGGCCGGCGCCAAGCTGGTGTCGGAAGCGGAGATCACCTTCCGCCTGATGCCCTTCCCCGACCCGGCACTGGAAGCGATGATGCGCGAGACGGCGGGCCGCATCGGCCTGCCGGGACATTCCTGAAGCATGGCAGCGAACGACATCTGGATCACCGGGATCGGCCTGGTGTCCTCGGCCGGCGAAGGCCGCGCGGCGCATCTGGCCGCGCTGGCGGCGACAAGCCCGGCGGCGCTCGATGCCGCCAATTTCGCGCCCTTCGCCATCCATCCCGGCCCCGCGCTGGAACTTGACCGGCAGATCCCCAAGAAGGGCGACCAGCGCCAGATGGAGCCCTGGCAGCGCCTGGGTACCTATGCGGCGGGGCTTGCCATCGACGATGCCGGGGCGCGCGACCTGGTGGCGGAGATGGACCTGATCGTCGCCGCCGGCGGCGGGGAGCGGGACATCGCACTCGACGACCAGGTGTTGTCCGCCCTGGCCCCGCTACCGCCCGCGGAAGCGGCGGTGAAGCTGAACGAGATGCTGGCGGGCGGGCTGCGGCCCACGCTGTTCCTCGCGCAGCTCTCCAACCTGCTGGCCGGCAACATCTCCATCGTCCACGGCGTCACCGGCGCATCCCGCACCTTCATGGGGGAAGAACAGGCCGGCGCGGATGCGGTGCGGATCGCCGCCGCGCGGCTGGCGGAGGGATCGTCGCGCATCGCGCTGGTCGGCGGGGCCTATTCGGCCGCGCGCTGGGACATGCTGCTGCTGTATCACGCGGGCGGGCTGCTGCGGCACCAGCCGGATGGCGCGCCCTGGGCGCCGGTCTTCTCGCGGGACGATGCGCCGGGCGCCGTCACCGGCACCCAGGCCGCCTTCCTGGTGCTGGAAACGGAAGCCGGCGCGCGGGCGCGCGGCGCGAAGGGGCTCGCGCGGCTCGGCGCCATCGCCACCGGCCAGGCCCGCCGCACCCCGGCCGATCCGGGGCATGAGGCGATGGCCCAGACCTTCCGGCGTATCGCGCCGCGCCTGGCCCCCGGTCGCTTGCCGGTGATCTCCGGCTGTTCCGGCGCCGCCGCCGCGACAGTGCTGGAGCGGGAAGTGCTGGGTGGCCTGTATCAGCCGCTCGCGGTGCGCGCGACCGGCAGCCGTATCGGCTGGGGGGCGGAGGCGACCTTCCCCGCCAATGTGGCGCTCGCCGCACTGTGCCTGTCAGCCGGCGTCTTCCCCGCGCCGATGGAGGCGCTGGAGGCGCCGCTGGACGGCGCGCCCGCCGACATCCTCGTCACCGGCTTCGCCGCCTGGCGCGGGGAGGCGATGGCCCATCTGGCCGCGATTCCGGCGGAGGCGCAGCCATGAGCCGCTTCACCGACCATGCCGGCCGCCCGCTGGTCGCGGTGACGGGCATCGGCATCGTGACACCGCTGGGGACCGGCGCCGCCGACAACTGGGCCGCGCTCACCGCCGGCCGGTCCGGCATCCGCCGCATCACCCGCTTCCCGACAGAGCACCTGCGGACCACCATCGCCGGCACGGTCGAACTGCCTGGCGAGGATACGGGCGCCATGACCTCCTCCCAGCGGGTCGCGCGCTATGCGACGCTGGTGGCGGAAGAAGCGCTGGCCCAGGCCGGCTTCGGGCCCGGCAGCTTCCCGGGCCCGCTGATGCTCGGCATGCCCCCGGTCGAGACCGAATGGCCCTATCGCCTGCGGCTTGCTTCCCGCGCGGCCCCCGCCGCGCCGCTCTATCCCGCGCTGATCGCGGCGGCGGCGAATTGGCAGGAGATGTATGAACTCGCCGCCTTCGCCGGCATCGGGGAACAGCTGGCGGAACGCTTCGGCACGCGCGGCGCGCCCATCGCCATCTCCACCGCCTGCGCCACCGGCGCATCCGCCATCCAGCTGGGCGTGGAGGCGATCCGGCGCGGAGAGGCCGAGGCCGCGCTGGCCATCGGCGCCGATGGCACGGTGCAGCCGGAAGCGCTGATCCGCTTCTCCCTGCTCTCGGCGCTTTCCACCCGCAACGACGATCCCACCAGGGCCGCCCGCCCCTTCGAGAAGTCCCGCGACGGCTTCGTGATGAGCGAGGGTGCGGCCTGCCTGGTGCTGGAAAGCCTGGAACATGCAAGCGCGCGCGGCGCCAAGGTACTGGGCCTGATCCGCGGCTGCGGCGAGAAATCGGACAGCTTCCACCGCACCCGCTCCAACCCCTCGGGCGAGGCGATCATCCGCGCGATGCGGAACGCCATCGCCGATGCGGGGCTGGAGCCGGAGGCGATCGGCTATGTGAACGCCCACGGCACCTCGACGCCCGAGAACGACAAGATGGAGACGCTCGGGCTGCGCGCCGTCTTCGGTGAGGCGGCGCCGCCGATCTCCTCCAACAAATCCATGCTCGGCCACACGCTGAGCGCGGCCGGCGCGATCGAGGCGGCCTTCAGCCTGCTGACCATCCGCGACCAGCTGCTGCCGCCCACCATCAACCACGAGGAACCGGACCCAGCCATCACGCTGGATGTGGTGCCGAATGTGGCGCGCGGGGCGAAGGTGGCGCATGTGCTGTCCAACAGCTTCGGCTTCGGCGGGCAGAATGTCTGCCTCGTGATCTCGGGAGAGCCTGTCCCTGCGGTCGCAGAGGGCCGAAGGCCCGGCGCGTGAATCGCAGGGAGAGATAGACGATGCGTGCGCTGCGCCTGCATGGCGACCGCGATTTGCGGCTGGAGGAGGTCGCCCCCCCGCCCCCGCCCGGCCCCGGCGAGATCCAGATCCGGGTCCGCGCAGTCTCGCTGAACCATATCGATGTCTGGGGCTGGCGCGGCATGGCCTTCGCGCAGCGCCAGCTGCCGCTGACCGTCGGCGCCGAGGCGTCGGGCGAAGTGGTGGCGATCGGCGAAGGCGTGACCGGCTGGGCGATCGGCGACCGCGCGACCCCCTATGGCGCGCGCACCTGTGGCACCTGCCATGCCTGCACCTCGGGCCGCGACAATCTGTGCGAGAATGTCCAGGGCGTGGCCGGCTTCCACATCGACGGCTTCGCGCGCGAAGTGGCGAATTGGCCGGCGCGCACCCTGGTGAAGGTGCCCGCCAGCGTGTCCTTCGAGGACGCAGCCTGTTCCACCGTCACCTTCGGCACGGTCGAGCACATGCTGTTCGACAATGCGCGGCTGCAGCCGGGTGAGACCATCCTGATCCAGGCCGCCGGGTCGGGCATCGGATCCGTCGCCATCCGCGTCGCCAAGGCGCTGGGCTGCACCGTGATCGCGACTGCGGGCGATGACGAGAAATGCGCCAAGGCGAAGGATCTCGGCGCCGATCATGTGGTCAATTACAGCGAGAAGAACTTCTCCACCGTCGCGCGGCGCGTGACCGGCAAGCGCGGCGTGGATGTGGTGTTCGAGCATGTCGGCGCGGCGACCTGGGCGGCGTCCCTGCTCTCGCTCCGCATGGGCGGGCGGCTGGTCACCTGCGGCAGCACCTCCGGCGTCAATGCCGACACCAATCTGATGATGCTGTTCCAGCGCCAGCTGCACATCTTCGGCAGCTTCGGCTGCCGGATCGAGAATGTCCGCAACGCGGTGGCGAAGATGGAAGCCGGCATCCGCCCCGTGCACGACACCGTCGTGCCGCTGGACCGCTTCTCCGAAGGGCTGGAGCGGCTGGAATCGCGCCGGGTCTTCGGCAAGATCATCGTGACGCTGTGATGCCCTCAGGCGGCGGGCGCTGCCTTCGGCAGCTTGCCTTCGCGCAGGCCACTGGCGCGCCCGGCGGAACGGCCGGTTGGTGCGCGGCGCGCCTTCGCGCGCTCGGCCTGCGCGAAGGGGCGCAGGCCGCCCAGTTGGGACCGTGAACGGCAGGCTTCAGCGCCTGCGCGATGAAGCCCTGGCCGCGCTGGTGCGCGGCGCTTTCGCGCTGGTCCGCGTGCTGGGTGCGGACCGCGCGTCCAATCTCGGCGCCGCCGGCGCAAGGCTGCTCGCGCCGCTGGCGCCGCAGAATCGCATCGCGCGCGAAAACATCGCCGCCGCCTTCCCCGAGAAAACGGAGGCCGAGCGCGCCGCCATCCTCCGCGAAAGCTGGGAAAACCTCGGCCGCACCGCGGCGGAGTATGTCCATCTCGGCGCGCTGTGGGACTGGGATCCGGCCAATCCCGATGCCGGCCGCATCGAATTGCCGCCCGACAGCGTGGAACGCTTCCGGCAATTGCTGGAGGACGGGAAGCCCGCGATGGTCTTCGCGGCCCATCTGGCGAATTGGGAATTGCCGGCGGTGGCCGCGCAGCGCCACGGGCTGCCGGCGGCCGCGCTCTACCGCACGCCGAACAACCGCGCGATCGCGCGCGACATCCTGGCCATGCGCCGCCCGGTGATGGGGGAACTGATCCCCGCCGGCACCGCCGCGCCGATCCGGATGATGGAAGCGCTGGATGCCGGGCTGCATCTCGGCATGCTGGTGGACCAGCGCTTCGGGCGCGGGCCGCAGGTGCGCTTCCTGGGCCGCCCCGCGACGGCGAACCCGCTGCTCGCGCGGCTTGCCCGGCGTTTCGATTGCCCGGTGCATGGCGCCCGCGCCATCCGCCTGCCCGGCAACCGCTTCCGGCTGGAACTGACCGAGGCCATCGCCCTGCCCCGCGACGCGCGCGGCGTGGTGGATGTGGATGCCGCGACGCAGGCGATCAACGACATCATCGCCGGCTGGATCCGCGAATATCCCGGCCAGTGGCTGTGGCAGCACCGCCGCTGGCGGATGTAGCGGTCTTTCCTGCGCCTCATACCAAATCTCGCGGATCGTGACCGATCCGCCCTCAGACGCCGGCGCGCGCCTCCGCGCGCTTGGCTTCGCCGCATAAGCGGCGGCGGCCATTCGACCGCTCGGCCCTACGGGCCGCAGGTCAGAATTTTGTGCGCTGGGTCTCAGCGCTTCGGGGGAAGCCCCCGGCCGCTGATGATGGCGGCGGCGCCGAATTTCTTGCGCAGCGTCTCCACCGCGCTCCATTTCGCCGCCCGCTTGCCCGCATCGGGATCCGCCAGGTCGGGCCGGTCGGCCTCCCGCCCCGCGACCAGGGGCTGGGCGCCGATGCCGATCAGGCGGAAAGCGGTGCCGGTGACTTCCCTGGCCAGCAAAGGCTGCGCGGCGCGGAACAGCATCTCCGGCAGGCGGGTGGGGCCGGCGAGGCGGGCGGTGCGGGTGCGGGTCTCGAAGCCGGCCGTCTTCAGCTTCAACACCACGCCGCCGGCCGCCATCTCCTTCTCCGCGAGCCGCGCGGCCAGCTTCTCGCACAGCCGCCACAGCGGCGCTTCCAGCGCGGCGAGGGTGGCCAGATCGGTGTCGAAGGTCGTCTCGGCAGAGATCGACTTCGTCTCCCGCTCCGGGGTCACGCGCCTTTTGTCCTCGCCGCGCGCGCGGGCGACCAGCGCGGGCCCGTCATCCCCGAAGCGGCGCGCGGCCTCGCGGGCATCGAGCGCGGCGAGCTGGCCAAGCCGGGTGAAGCCGGCGGCATGCAGCTTGCGCGCCAGCGCCGGGCCGACACCTGGCAGCAGCGTGACCGGCTGGTCGGCGAGCCAATCCGCGGCCTCGGCACCCAGCGCGGCGAAGCCGCGCGGCTTGTCCCGTTCCGCCGCGAGCTTGGCCATCAGCCGGTTGCGCGCCAGGCCGATGGAGACGGTAATCCCGACCTCCCGCTCCACCGCGCGGGCGAAGCGGGACAGGACGATGGCGGGCGGCGCGCGGTGCAGCGCCTCGGTGCCCGACAGGTCGAGCACGGCTTCATCGATGCTGAGCGGCTGGACCAGGGGCGTCAGCGCTTCCATCAGCGCCCGGACCTGCCGCGCGGCGGCGACATACTTGGCCATGTCAGGCTTGATGACGACGGCGTCCGGGCAGGCGTCGAGCGCCTTGAACATCGGCATAGCGCTGCGGACGCCGCGTGTGCGCGCCACATAACAGGCGGCGGCCACCACCCCGCGCCGGCCGCCGCCCACGATCACCGGGCGGGTCTGCAACTCCGGCCGGTCGCGCTTCTCGACGCTGGCGTAGAAGGCGTCGCAATCGACATGGGCGACGGCCAGGGTCAGCAATTCGGGATGCGCCGCGACACGGCGGGACCCGCAGGCGGGGCAGCGCGCGAAGACCGCCTGCGCCATATGGTCGCAATCGCGACAGAGCGCGGGCATCAGCCGCGCCCGAGGCCGGCGCCGATGGCCCGCCGCGTCACCACAACCGCGCCGCGCCGAAGACGCCGGAGCTGTCGCCGTGGCGGGCGCGCAGGATGGGGGTGGAATAGGCGTCGCTGAACACATGGCGCGGAATCAGCGTCGGCAGCCTCTCATACAGGTGGTCCATGTTGGACAAGCCGCCGCCCAGTACGATGGCGTCGGGATCGACCAGGTTCACCACCGCCGCGAGCGCCCGCGCCAGCCGGTCCACATGCCGGTCGAGCGCCGCCCTGGCACGTGCATCTCCGGCAGCGGCCCGCGCCGGGAGGGCAGAGGCATCGCGCGCCCCAGGGCCATCCGCATCCGCCGCCAGGGCCGGGCCGCAAAGGAAAGCCTCGATGCAGCCAGGCTGGCCGCACCAGCAGGTGGGGCCGGGATGTTCGGCCGCGCTCATCCAGGGGAGCGGATTGTGGCCCCATTCGCCCCCCACCCGGTTCCGCCCTTCCGCCAGCCGGCCCTGCACCACCAGCCCGCCGCCCACGCCAGTGCCGAGGATCACGGCGAAGACGGTGCCATAGCCGGCGCCCGCGCCATCGGCGGCCTCGCTCATCGCGAAGCAGTTGGCATCGTTGGACAGCCGCACGGGGCGCGCCAGCCGTGCCTCCAGATCAGCGCCAAGCGGCTGGCCGTTGAGCTGGGTGGAATTGGCGCCGCGGATCAGCCGCGTCACCGGGTTCTCGCTGCCGGGGATGCCGATGCCGAGGCTGCCGCGGCCGCCGATCTCGGCCTCGGCGCCCTCCACCAGCGCGGCGATGGTGGCGATGGTGCCGGTATAGTCGCGCGGGGTCGGGACGCGCCGGCGCAGCCGCACGGCGCCCGCGCCGTCCAGCGCCACGATCTCGATCTTCGTCCCGCCGAGATCCACCCCGAGCCGCCAGGCGGGCGGGGGTCCATTCTGGTCTGCCATGCCGCGAAAGTGGCCCGCCGGGGGGCGTCACCGCAAGCGCCCGGCGGGCAGTGGCGCTTGCCGAAGGGCGCGCATGGTGCTGGATTCGGGGCATGAGTGACACGCTGCTCGACGTGCAGGGGCTGAGCTGCCCGCTGCCGGTTCTCAAGGCCAACAAGGCGCTGCGCAGCCTGCCGGGCGGGGCGCGGCTGGTGGTCATGGCCACCGATCCCGCCAGCGTGAAGGATTTCCGGGCTTTCGCCGCCGAGACCGGCCACGCCCTGGTCGCCTTCAGCGAGGAGAAGGGCGTCTTCCGCTTCACGCTGAAGAAGCGGGAGGATTGATAAGGCCGTGACCGTGCTGCTGTTCAGCCATCGCGCCTGCCTGCAGCACGATCCCGGCCCCCAGCATCCCGAATGCCCCGACCGGCTGCGCGCCGTGCTCCGCGCGCTGGAGGCGGAGGAATTCGCCCACCTGATCCGGGACGAAGCGCCCCAGGCCACAGTCGAGCAACTCACCCGGGTCCACCCCGCCCAATATGTGGAAGCGATCCTCGGCATCCGGCCGGAGCCGGATGAGAGCGTCGCGCTGGATGCCGATACGGTGATGAGCTGGGGCAGCGCGGAAGCGGCGCTGCGCGCGGCGGGCGCCGGGGTGGCGGGGGTGGATGCGGTCTGCCGGGGCGAGGTCCGGCGCGTCTTCTGCGCCGTGCGCCCCCCCGGCCACCATGCCGAACCGGGACGGGCCATGGGCTTCTGCCTCTTCGCCAACGCCGCCATCGCCGCGCGCCATGCCCAGGCGGCGCATGGCCTGACCCGCGTGGCGGTGGTGGATTTCGACGTCCACCACGGCAACGGCACCCAGGCCTGCTTCGAACACGACCCGACGCTGTTCTTCGCCAGTTCCCACCAATCCCCCTGCTATCCGGGCACCGGCGCGCCGGAGGAAGTGGGGGTCGGCAATGTGCACAACGCCATCCTGCCGCCCGGCGCCGATGGCGCCGCCTTCCGCGCCGCCTGGCGCGATCGTCTGCTGCCGGCGCTGGAGGCGTTCCGGCCGGAGCTGGTGGTGATCTCCGCCGGCTTCGACGCCCATGCCCGCGATCCGCTGGCCCAGCTGCGGGTGCGGGAGGCGGATTTCGCCTGGCTGACGGCGGAGATCTGCGCGATCGCCGACCGCGTCTGCGGCGGGCGCGTGGTGAGCCTGCTGGAAGGCGGCTACGACCTGGACGCGCTGGCGAGTTCCGCGGCCGCGCATGTCAGGGCGCTGATGCACGCCTGACCGGGGCACGGCCCCACCCGGGCGCTTGCCGCGTCCTGCCGCGCGCCCTATCCCCTTGGTCTGCCGTAACGGGAGGACAAACCGCCATGATCGATCGTCGCACCCTGCTGGCCGCGCTGCCGGCCCTCGCCGCCGCGCCCGGCCTCGCCCAGGCCCAGGGCGCCTGGCCCCCCGGCCCGATCCGCGGGATCTGCCCCTTCGCGCCGGGCTCCGCCACCGACATCGTCGCACGGCTCTTCGCCGATGCCATGCGGCCCAGCCTGGGCCAGCCCATCGTGGTCGAGAATCGCGCCGGCGCCGGCGGCATGCTGGGGGCCGAGGTGGTGGCCCGCGCGGCGCCGGACGGGATGACGCTGCTGTTCGGCACCAATTCCACCAATGCCGCCGCGAACGCGCTGTTCCGCCGCGTGCCCTTCGACATGGAACGCGCCTTCACCCCCGTCTCGACGCTCGCCAGCGTGGCGCTGATCGTCGCCGTGAAGGCGGACAGCCCCTACCGCACCCTGGCCGAGTTGCTGGCCGCCGCCCGCGCCCGGCCGGAAGCGATCACCTATGCCCAGGCGTCGTCCTCGCAGCGGGTGGCGGCGGAGATGCTCGCCTCCATGGCCGGGGTGAAGATGCTGATGGTGCCCTACCGCTCCTCGCCGCTGGCGGTGCAGGACGTGATCGCGGGGCGGGTCGATGTGTTCGTCGCCGACCAGGCGGTGATCCTGCCGCAGGTGCAGGCCGGCGCGCTGCGGGCGCTCGCGGTCACCACCAAGGAACGCTCCGCCCAGCTGCCCAACGTGCCGACGGTGGCCGAGGCCGGCAACCTGCCGGCCTATGAGCTGTTCGCCTGGTTCGTGCTGGCCGCCCCCGCCGGCACCCCGGCGCCGATCATCGCCCGGCTCAACGCCGCCGTCCGCGCCGCGATGGACACGCCCGAACTGCGGGAGAGGCTGGGCACTGGCCTCGGCATGGCCGTCCGCCCCTCCACGCCCGAGGAAGCGGTGGCCTTCGTCGCGGCCGAGACGGTGAAGTGGACCAACGCCATCCGCGCCGCCGGCATCCAGCCGGAGTGAAGGGGGCGCCCCGTCGTTGTGACGTGGGCATGACAGGGGGTGGCTGGCATCCGCGCCGGCCCCCCCATCTGTCTTGATACGGTTTGCTATGGCCTGGGGGCCTGGATTGGGGCATTATGTCAGGTATGATTGACACTTCGGCGCCGAAGCCGGTTGACACTCTGTCGTTCGAGGACGCCCTGGCCGAACTCGAGACCATCGTGAAGAAGCTCGAAGCCGGGCAGGGTCGCCTCGACCAGGCGGTGTCCGACTATGACCGCGGCGCGCAGCTCCGGCGGCGCTGCGAAAGGCTGCTCGCCGAGGCGGAGCAGAAGGTGCAGGCCATCGTGGACGGCGCCGCCGGCCCTACGCTGAGGGATGCCGGCTGAGATGGCGGAGACGCTGACCCTGGGCGGCCTCGCCACCGCCCTGCCCCAGGCTGCCGCCGAGATCGAACAGACGCTGGATGCGCTGCTGCCGGCGGCGGAGGGCGCGGAAGCCCGGCTGTATGAGGCGATGCGCTATGCCGCCATGGGTGGCGGCAAGCGGATGCGCGGCTTCCTGGTGATGGAAGGCGCGCGGCAATTCGGCGTCTCCCGCGCCTCCGCGCTGCGGGTCGCGGGCGCGATCGAACTGCTGCACGCCTATTCCCTGGTGCATGACGACCTGCCGGCGATGGACGATGACGACCTCCGTCGCGGCAAGCCCACCGCGCACAAGGCCTTCGACGAGGCGACCGCGATCCTGGCGGGCGATGCGCTGCAGACCCAGGCCTTCCAGGTCCTGGCCGACGAGGACACGCATTCCGACAGCGCCGTCCGGATCGAGCTGGTGCGCTGCCTGGCGCGTGCCGCCGGCGCGCGGGGCATGTGCGGCGGGCAGATGCTCGACATGCTCGCAGAACAGGCCGGCGCACCGCTGGATGAACCCGCCATCGGGCGGCTGCAGCTGCTCAAGACCGGGCGGCTGATCGAATTCTCCGCCGAAGCCGGCGCGATCCTCGGCAAGGCGCCGATGTCGCAGCGCCAGGCGCTCGCGGCCTATGGGCGCGATCTGGGCGCCGCCTTCCAGATCGCCGACGACCTGCTGGACGTGACCGCGAGCGCGGCCGAGACCGGCAAGCGCACGGGCAAGGATGCGGAAGCCGGCAAGGCGACCCTGGTCACGCTGCTCGGCGTCGAACGCGCGCGGCTGCAGGCCGAAAGGCTGGCCGAGCAGGCCATCCGCCATCTCGACAGTTTCGGGGAGCGCGCGGATCTGCTGCGCGCCCTGGCCGCCTATACGGTGCAAAGGAAGAGCTGACCCATGGCACCTCTCGCCACGCCGCTGCTCGACCGGGTTCGGATCCCGGAGGATATGCGGAACTTCTCGGCCGAGCAGCTGAAGCAGCTCGCGCAGGAATTGCGGGCGGAGACGATCGACGCGGTCTCCGTCACCGGCGGGCATCTCGGCGCCTCGCTCGGCGTGGTGGAACTGACGGTCGCGATCCATTCGATCTTCGAGACGCCGCGCGACCGGCTGATCTGGGATGTCGGCCACCAGGCCTATCCGCACAAGATCCTGACCGGCCGGCGCGACCGCATCCGCACGCTGCGCCAGGAAGGCGGGCTGTCCGGCTTCACCCGCCGCAGCGAGAGCGAATACGACCCCTTCGGCGCGGCGCATTCCTCCACTTCCATTAGCGCCGGGCTCGGCATGGCCGTGGCGCGTGACCTGAAGGGGGATACCCGCAACGTCATCGCCGTGATCGGCGACGGGTCCATGAGCGCTGGCATGGCCTATGAGGCGATGAACAATGCCGGCGCGCTGAAGGCGCGGCTGATCGTCGTGCTCAACGACAACGACATGTCCATCGCCACCCCGGTCGGTGCGATGAGCGCGTATCTGTCGAAGGTCGTCTCCTCCCGTCCCTTCCTGTCGGTGCGGGAAATGATGGGCAAGCTCGCCAAGCGCTTCCCCCGCCCGATCGAGCGCACCGCCCGCAAGGCCGAGGAATTCGCCCGCGGCCTGCTGACCGGCGGCACGCTGTTCGAGGAGATGGGCTTCTACTATGTCGGCCCGATCGACGGGCACGACCTGGACCACCTGCTGCCCGTACTGCGGAACCTGCGCGACGCCGAGGACGCGCAGCCGATCCTGCTGCATGTCGTGACTCAGAAGGGCAAGGGCTACGCCCCGGCCGAGGCGGCGGCGGACAAGTATCACGGCGTCCAGAAGTTCAACGTCATCACCGGCGAACAGCAGAAGGCCCCGCCCGGCCCGCCCGCCTACCAGAAGGTCTTCGCAACCTCGCTGATCGCGGAAGCGGAAGTGGATGAGCGGATCGTCGCGATCAATGCGGCGATGCCGTCGGGGACCAGCCTCGACCTGTTCGCGAAGAAATTCCCGAATCGCTGCTTCGACGTGGGCATCGCCGAACAGCACGCCGTGACCTTTGCCGCGGGCATGGCAACGGAAGGCCTCAAGCCCTTCTGCGCGATCTATTCCACCTTCCTCCAGCGCGGCTACGACCAGGTGATGCACGACGTCGTGCTGCAGGGCCTGCCGGTGCGCTTCGCCATGGATCGGGCAGGATTGGTGGGGGCGGATGGCGCGACCCATGCCGGCAGCTTCGACATCGCCTATCTCGGCTGCCTGCCCGGCATCACGCTGATGGCGCCGAGCGACGAGGCGGAACTGGCCCACATGGTCGCCACCGCCGCCGCCTTCGACGAAGGCCCCATCGCCTTCCGCTATCCGCGCGGCGAGGGCACGGGCGTTGCCGTGCCGGCGCGCGGCACGCCGATGGAGATCGGGCGCGGGCGCGTGGTGCGGGAAGGGACGAGCATCGCGATCCTGTCCTATGGCACGCGGCTGCAGGAATGCCTGAAGGCGGCCGATGAGCTGGCGGCGCAGGGCCTGTCCGCCACGGTGGCCGATGCGCGCTTCGCCAAGCCGCTCGACACCGCGCTGATCGAGCGCCTGGCGCGCGAACACGAGATGCTGATCACCATCGAGGAAGGCTCGGTCTGCGGCTTCGGCAGCCTCGTGGCGCAGCACCTGGCCTGGCAGGGGCTGCTGGATGGCGGGCTGAAATTCCGCCCGATGACGCTGCCGGACCGCTTCCTCGACCATGCGGCGCCGAAGGTGCAGTACGATTGGGCAGGGCTGAACGCCCGCCACATCGTCGCCACCGCCCTCGCGGCGCTCGGCGCCCCGGTGGCGCAGCCGGCGCGAGCCTGAAACTTCGCGCCGACGGGGGGGCGGTTCGCTACCCCGTGACGTTCGCCGGGTCGGTGTTCGACCCGCAGAGGATGACCGCCACAAGCGCGCCGGGGGGCGGGATGAAGGCGCCGCTGGTCAGCGCGGCCAGCGCCGCCGCCCCGCCGGGCTCGGCCACCAGATGCAGTGCCGACCACAGGCGCCGCTGCGCGGTACGAATCGCCTCATCCGTCACCAGCACGGCCTTCGCCACATGGTGGCGGGCGACGGCGAACATATGCGCGCCCACCTGCCGCGCGCCCAGGCTGTCGGCGGCCACCCCGCCCACGGGGCACGGCACCGGGCGGCCTTCCCGCAGGGCGGTGTGCAGGGTCGGGCAGCCCTCGGGCTCGACGCTGATCACCTGCACGCCGCGGCCGGCATACCAGCCGGCGATGCCGCCGATCAGCCCACCGCCGCCGGTCGCGACCAGGACATGCGTGGCCTCCGGCGCGTCGTCCTCCAACTCCACCGCGACGGTGCCCTGGCCGGCGAGGACCTCGGGCTGGTCATAGGCATGCACGATCAGCGCGCCGGTTTCGGCCGCGCGCGCCTCGCTCGCGATCCGGGCCTCGTCATACATGGCGCCGGTCTTGTGCAGCACCGCGCCATAGGACTCGATCCGCGCGGTCTTGGCCGCAGGGGTCGCCACCGGGCAGAACACCTCCGCCCTGAGACCCAGCGCGCGCGCCGCATAGGCCACCGCCGCGCCGTGATTCCCGCCCGAGGCGGTGGCCACACCCGCCGGCGGCAACCCACCCGCGGCGGCGGCGGAGAGCATGGTGTTGAACGCCCCGCGCGGCTTGAAGCTGCCGCTGGCCTGCAGCAATTCCAGCTTCAGGATCAGCGGGATCGGCAAGCCGAGATCGGCGCCCGCCATCCTCAGCACCGGGGTGCGGCGGATATGGGGGGCAATCCGCCGGGCGGCGGCTTCGATCTCGGCGCGGGTGGGGCTGGTCATGCCCAAGGCTTGCAGCCGCCGCGCCGCGCCGCAAGCGGCACCCCCAGTTCCCGACGAGCGGGCAACACTTCACCCCCTGCCTCGTTTCTGCCATGGTCCCGCCATCGCGGTTACGGGTGCGGGAGCCTGACAGGGCATGCCTCTCCACGGCTCCTGCGCCGCCCTGGGCGGTGATGCTGTGCTGTTCCTCGGGCCGCCAGGCGCGGGGAAATCGGACCTTGTGCTGCGGCTGATCGGCCGCGGCTGGATGCTGGTCGCCGACGACCAGGTGGAGCTCGAGCCGGTGGAGCCGGATAGCCTGATCGCCACCCCGCCCGCCGCCCTGCGCGGCCTGCTGGAAGTGCGCGGCCTTGGCCTGGTGCGCGACCTTCCGGTCGCGGCGCCGGCGCGGCTGCGGCTGGTGGTGGACCTGCTGCCCGAGGGCGAATCCCCCCCCCGCCTGCCGGAACCCGCCCGCTTCGAGGCCCATGGCAGGGCCCTGCCGCGCCTGGCGCTGGCCGCGCGGGAGGCCGCCGCGCCCGACAAGGTGATCCTGGCCCTCGCCGCCGCCTGCGGCCGCGCCCGGCTGCTGGCCGGCGCCATCCCGGGCTACGCCGCATGAGCGACCCCGCCCATCTGGCGGCACGCCCCGTCGTGCTGGTCACGGGCCTGTCGGGGGCCGGCAAGGCCTCCATCCTGCGGACGCTGGAGGATCTCGGCTTCGAGACGGTGGACAACCCGCCGCTGCCGATCCTGGAGGAACTGGTCGGCGACGGCAGCGGCCCCATCGCCATCGGCGTCGATGCCAGGTCCCGCGGCTTCGACGCCGCCGCGGTGCGCCACGCGATCGACCGGCTCCGGCTACGCACGGACATCCAGGTGACCCTGGTCTTCGCCACCGCCGAGGATGCCGTGCTGCTGCGCCGATTCTCCGAGACGCGCCGGCGGCATCCGCTGGCGCCGGGCGGCCCGATGGGGTCGCGGGTGGCGGTCGGCATCGCGCAGGAAGCCACGCTGCTGGCGCCGCTGCGGGACGCGGCGGATCTGGTGGTCGATACCTCGGACCTTCCGCTGCCCGACCTTCGCGGGCTGATCGAGCGCCGCTTCCGCCCGGCGGGGGCGGCCGGGCTCGACATCACCGTCATCTCCTTCGGCTACCCCAAGGGCCTGCCGCGAGAGGCGGAACTGGTCTTCGACATGCGCTTCCTGCGCAACCCGCATTACGACCCGGCGCTGCGGCCGATGACGGGCAAAGACGCCCCGGTCGCCGCCTTTGTCGAGGCCGATCCCGATTTCGCGCCCTTCTGGGCACGCATGACTGGCCTGCTGGACCTGCTGTTGCCCCGCTATGTGGCCGAGGGGAAGAAGTATCTGACCGTCGCCATCGGCTGCACCGGCGGCAAGCACCGATCTGTGCTTGTGGCGGAGCGGCTGGCCGCCCATCTGGCGACGGGCGGCTGGCGGTCTGACGTGATTCACCGCGATATCGTGCCCGCCTCGGCGCAAACCGCCGGCGCGGCCCATGCGGGGCGGGAGGCCCTGGCAGACCCACCATGACGACCCCTCGATGATCGGCCTCGTGCTCGTCACCCATGGACGGCTCGCGGAGGAACTGCGTTCCGCCATGGAGCATGTGGTCGGCCCGCAATCCGCGGTCGCCACCGTTTGCATCTATCCGGAGGATCGGATGGAAGCGCGGCGGGAGGATATCCGCGCCTCCATCTCCGCCGTCGAGCAGGGGGATGGCGTGGTCGTGCTGACCGATATCCTGGGCGGCACCCCTTCGAACCTCGCCTTCCAGCTGTGCGACCATCGGCGGGTGGAGGTGATCGCGGGCGTGAACCTGCCGCTGCTGGTCAAGCTGGCGAAGATCCGGGGCACGGAACCACTGGCCGAAGCCGTCGCCCACGCGACCGCCGCAGGCCGGAAATACATCGCCGCCGGATCCGAGGTGCCGGACGGGCCGAGGGCCCAAGCCGCACCCGTCCCGTTGCAGACCGCGGCGAAGCCCAACGGGAGATCGTCATGAACGAATGGCCCGATGAAGGCGGAGAGGCCAAGGCCAGCGCCCCGGCGGCGGCCCTGGCGATGTCCGCCATGGCCCAGGGCCCGGCGCAGCCGGCCTCGGCCGCCGAACCCGGCCCCTGCGGCTGCGATGCCTCGGGGGGGATGCTGATGAAGCGCACGCTCCGCATCGTGAACAGCCGTGGCCTGCATGCGCGGGCGGCCGCCAAGCTGGTCGCGGTCGCGGAACGTTTCTCTGCCTGCATCAATGTCTCGCGCCACGGCCAGACCGTGCCGGCCTGCTCGATCATGGGGCTGATGATGCTCGGCGCGGGCCAGGGCAGCGAAGTGGTGGTGGATGCCGAAGGCTGGGACGCCAAGGAAGCGCTCGAGGCGGTCTGCGCCCTGATCGAGGCCGGCTTCCATGAAGACTGAGAAGACCGACCGCGGCGAACGCCCCGACACGAAGCCGCCCGAGACCAGCGCCAAGCGCGCCGCGCGCCGCACGCGCGAGATCCTGATCCGCGGCATCCCGGTCGCGCCCGGCGTTGCCATCGGCGCCATCTTCGACACAACCGAACCGCCCGCCGAGGCGCCCCGCCGCGCGATAGCGCAAGCCGCGGTGGAGGCCGAGAAGCAGCGCCTGGCCGCCGCCGTCGCGACCTCCCGCAAGCAGGTCACGAAGCTCAAGACCCGGCTTTCGGTGCTGCCCGAGGAAGCGCAGGAGGAACTCGAACCCCTGCTCGACGCCTATGTGCTGATGCTGGGCGACAGCCGCCTGATCCGCGGCGCCCGCAAGCGCATCGAGCATGAGTTGCTCGCCGCCGAGACGGCGGTGGGCGATGAGGCGGAGGCGATCGCGGAGGTCATCCTCGCCGCCAAGGACGACGACAAGGCCGGGCTGAAGCGCCGTGCGGGGGAGGTGCGGGAGATCGCGCGCCGCCTGACCCGCAACCTGACCCACAACCCCTTCCGCAGCTTCAAGGACGTGCCGGAAGGCGCGATCCTGGTCGCGGATGAGCTGACGCCGGCCGATGCCGCGTTGCTCGACCCCGCGCGGATCGCGGGTGTCGCGACGGAGGAAGGCGGCGCGGATGGCCACACCGCCATCATGCTGCGGGCGCTGGGCATCCCCGCCGTGCTTGGCGCGCCGGGGCTGACGGAAGCCGCGCGCCGGGGCGACCAGGCGGTGCTGGATGGCGCCGCGGGCACCATCGCGCTGCACCCGACGCCGACCACGCTCAGCCAGGCCAAGGTCGCGCTGGCCGCCCATGCGCGCGAACGCCAGCGCCTGGGCAAGCTGCGCCGCCTGCCCGCGGTGACCACCGATGGCGAGGCGGTGGAGCTGCTGGCGAATTTCGAGATCCCGGCGGAACTGCCGCTGATCGCCCAGGCCGGCGCGCAGGGCATCGGCCTGCTGCGCTCCGAATTTCTGTTCATGAACCGGGAAGACCTGCCGGACGAGGACGCCCAGGTCGCCGCCTATCAGCCGATCGTCGATGCGATGGCGGGCGATCCCATCACCATCCGTGTGCTGGACTGGGGCGGCGAGAAGGACATGGAGGCGCTGGGCCAGGGCGTGCAGCCCAGCCACATCTCCTCCAACCCCGCGCTCGGCCTGCGCGGCATCCGGATGCTGCTGAAGCGCCCCGAGCTGCTGGAGGCGCAATTCGCCGCCATCCTCCGCGTCGCGGCCCATGCGCCGGAGGGCGCGGTGCGCGTGATGCTGCCGATGGTCACCGTGCCGGAGGAGGTGAAGGCCGCGCGGGAGATCTACGAACGGGTCGCCAAGCGCGTGCGCCGCCGCGGCGAGAGGCTGCCCGAGAAGCTGCCCGAGCTCGGCGCGATGATCGAGACGCCGGGCGCCGCGCTGGCCGCCGACGCCATCGCGCTGGAGGCCGATTTCTTCGCCATCGGGACCAATGACCTGGCGATGTACACGCTGGCCGTGGATCGCGGCGATGCGGAGGTCGCCTATCTCTACGACCCGCTGCATCCGGCGGTGCTGCGGCTGATGCAATTCGCGACCGAGGCGGCGCTCAGGCTTCGCATGCCGGTTTCCGTCTGCGGGGAGATGGCGGGGAATCCGCGGCTGGTGCCGCTGCTGCTGGGCCTGGGCATCCGCTGCCTGTCGATGAATGCCGGCTCCATCCCGCGCGTGAAGCAGGCGATCCGTGCGCTGGATATCGGCGATTGTGCCCGCTTCGCCCGGCGCGTGATGGAGCAATCCGACCCCGCCCGCATCCGCGAATTGGTGGACGGCTTCGCGACTGGGATGACGGAACGCGGCTGACGACGGGGTGGCGGTCGCATGGATGCCGGGCGGCCGAAGGTTTCACCTTCGCCCCCTCAGGCGCCGGCGGCCATCCGGATCGCCGCGCTGCGGCTCGTGGCTCACCGCATGGGCGGGGGGCCGCAGTCGCGGGCTCGGCCTGCTCCGAAGGCCGCAGGTGGTTGCTTCAGACGTTGCGTCTGATCCGACGGCCGCAGTTGCTTGCGGTGCCTGCGTGATCGCCGCCAGGCCGAGGGCAGAATCGGCTGACCCATGCCAATGGCCCAGGTCGCGCGGCCGATACGGCGTCTGGTGTATGAACCCAGCTTCGTTGTGCCGGCAGAGGTCGCGAAGACCTGCTGACCGCCCGCTTCAGCTCCGGGCCCCGCGGGCAGCCTGCGCGATGGCGATCACGAAGGCCTCGGCATCGACGGCCACCACCTGGCGTTGCGGGGTGGTCACCTGCACCTTCAGGAACCGCCCCGCCGCCGCACCAAGGCAGACCAGCGTGCGTACATGCTGGCGCCCATAGGTGCCTTCGAGCCGCGCGCAGGATAGCGGCGCGCCGCCGGGCGCGTCGAGTTCGACCCGCCCGCGCTCGGCCAGGCGCTGGCTGGTGCGCGTGCCCGCCAGCGCCATCACCTCGGCCAGTGCCGTGGCAAATTCCCCGGCGAGCCGAGGATCCCGGTCAGAGACCGGCCCCTGGCCACGGTCGTAAAGGCTGACCGTCGCCACCGCCGCGCGCGACGGGCCGGCATATTCCACCGCCGCCCCTTGGCCGGGCCGCTCTGCCTCGAGCCAGAAGGTGGCGCCGCGGGCAAAGCCCACCGTCTCGGACGGCAGTCGCCCGGCCGCGGCTTCCAGCGTCATGCCGCCCGAGGCAGAGGTCTGGGCGGCGCGACGCGCGCCCTCCTGCGGGGCGCAGGCCACGGGCAGCGCCAGCGCCCCGAGCAGGAAGACGAGACGTCGCATCCCTCAGCGATTCCGACGCAGCAATTGGAGCATGAGATCCGCCACCACCGTCGCGACTGCCACCAGGAAGACCACCTGGAATACGGTTACGAAGACCCAGAGCCCGATGGGGAAGGTGGCCATCCCGCCCGGTATCGCCATCCAGCCCAGCGGCAGGAACAGGTACCCGTAGGCGTGCGGCACGTTCTCCGCGATCTGGAAGGTCCCCTCGTAGATCATGCTGGCGGCAACGTAAAGAATGACCAGCAGGCCCACCCAGGCGATCCAGCGGTGCTTTTCCAGCAGGTTCGCGATGAAGGTCGCAGCCACGCCCATCAGCACAACCGACACGGCCAGGCCGAAGATCAGGATATAGGGGTGGTCCTTCGCCGCGCCCGCCACCGCGAGCACGTTGTCGAGGCTCATGGAGATGTCCGCGACCAGGATCTGCGTGATGGCCTGGCGCAGGGTCTTGCGGGGCCTGCCGTTCTCGTCGAGGTCGGCGCCATCCTCGCCCACGCCATGCTCGCCATGCCCGCCGCCGTTCCGCAATTCGCGGTACATCTTCCAGCACACCCAGAGCAGCAGAACGCCGCCCGCGAAGACGATGCCGACGATGGACCGCAGCTGGACGGTGATGGAGGCGAAGCCGATCCGCATGATCGTCGCCGCCGCGATGCCCCAGAAGATCGCCTTGCGCCGCTGGTCGGACGGCAGGCCGGCGGCGGCCATGCCGACGACGATCGCATTGTCGCCGGCCAGCACGATGTCGATGAGCAGCACCTGCCCCAGCGCGACGAGCGCATCGCTATATTGCGAAAAATCCATGTTCCGAATTACCTATTTGCCATAACCGGGGTGATCTTCGTGCCCTTTTGTACGCGCCTGTCAACCACCCCTGCCCCGATCGCATGGCCGCGCCGCCCGCAACCGCGACCCGCGCGGCGCGGGCTTGCGGCCAGCGCCCCGGCACGGGCACAAGGCGCCTCCGCACGACCAGCCATCGGAACCGCCGCATGATCCCGCGCTACAGCCGCCCCGAGATGGCGGCGATCTGGTCGCCCGAGAATCGCTTCCGCATCTGGTTCGAGATCGAGGCCACCGCCGCCGAGGCCATGGCCGCCCTCGGCACCATCCCCGCCGCCGCCGCCACCGCGATCCGGCAGCGGGGCGCGCCGCGCCTTGCCAACATCTCCCAGGCCGATCTCGACCGGATCGACGCGATCGAGCGGGAAACGCGCCACGACGTGATCGCCTTCCTCACCTGGCTCGGCGAGGGGATCGGCGAGGAAGCGCGCTTCATGCACCAGGGCATGACCAGCTCCGACGTGCTGGACACCTGCCTCGCCGTGCAGATGACCCAGGCGGCCGACCTGCTGATCGCGGATGTGGATGCGCTGCTGGACGCGCTCCGGACCCGCGCGCTGGACTTCAAGCACACGCCGACCATCGGCCGCAGCCACGCCATCCATGCCGAGCCCACCACCTTCGGCCTGAAGCTGCTCGGCCATTGGGCGGAGTTCCGCCGCGGTCGCGACCGGCTGGTCGCCGCGCGGGCGGAGGTCGCGACCTGCGCCATCAGCGGCCCGGTCGGCACCTTCGCCAGCGTCGATCCCCGCGTCGAGGCGCATGTGGCCAGGCATCTGGGCCTGGCGGTGGAGCCGGTCTCGACGCAGGTGATCCCGCGCGACCGCCACGCGGCCTTCTTCGCGGCCCTCGGCGTCGTGGCCTCGAGCCTGGAGCGGCTGGCGACCGAGGTCCGCCACCTCCAGCGCTCCGAGGTGCGGGAGGCGGAAGAGTTCTTCCACCCCGGCCAGAAGGGGTCGTCGGCCATGCCGCATAAGCGCAACCCGGTGCTGAGCGAGAACCTGACCGGCCTCGCGCGCATCGTGCGCGGCTATGTCGTGCCGGCGATGGAGAATGTGGCGCTGTGGCATGAACGCGACATCAGCCACAGCAGCGTGGAGCGGATGATCGGCCCGGATGCCACCGTGACGCTCGATTTCGCGCTGATGCGCGCGGCGGGGATGATGGCGAAGCTCACCGTCTACCCCGAACGGATGCAGGCCAATCTGGAATCGCTCGGCGGCGTGGTGCACAGCCAGAAGGTGCTGCTGGCGCTGACCCAGGCGGGGCTGGCGCGGGAAGCCGCCTATGCGGCGGTGCAGCGCGCGGCGATGGCGACCTGGCAGGCGCTGGGCACACCCGGCGCGCGGGATTTCGCCGCGAATTTGCTGGCGGACCCCGAGGTCGCGTCCCGCTTCGATGCGGCGGCGCTGGCGCGGGTGATGGATCCGGCGCGGGATTTCGGCCAGGTGGACACGATCTTCGACCGCGTCCTGGCGGCGGGCTGAGCAGGGCGGGCCAAGGGGCAGAGCCGCGCCGGCCCGGACGCCGTTCCGCATGTGCACCGCGATCCTCCTGCGCCGCCCCGGCCACCCCTGGCCGCTGCTGCTGGCCGCCAACCGGGATGAGCGCCTGGACCGCGCCTGGGATCCACCGGGGGCGCATTGGCCGGATCGGCCAGGGCTGGTGGCCGGGCGCGACCGCAGCGGCGGCGGGACCTGGATGGGGATGGAGCGCGGCCTGGTGGCCGCCGTGCTGAACCGCCCGGGCAGCCTCGGCCCCGCCCCGGGCAAGCGGTCCCGCGGCGAATTGCCGCTGATCGCGCTGGCGGCCGGCACAGCCGCCGCCGCCGTCGCGGCGATCCGGGCGCTGGATGCCGGCGCATGGCGCCCCTTCAACATGGTGCTGGCCGATGCGCGGGAGGCCTTCTTTCTCCGCGGCCTCGGCGCCGGGCGGGCGGAAGCGCTGCCTCTAGGCCCCGGGGTCAGCATGGTGACGGCGCATGAGCCGAACGACCTCTCCAGCCCGCGCATCGCCCGCCACCTGCCCCGCTTCCGCGCCGCGCCGCCGCCCGATCCGGATGCGCACGAGACCGGCTGGGCGGGGTGGGAAGCGCTGCTGGCCCATGGCGGCTTCGGCACGGAGGGCATCGCCGGCGCCTTGAACGTCCCGCCGGTGGACGGCTTCGGCACCGTCTGCTCCAGCCTGGTCGCGCTGGGGGCGCATGGCGCGCGGATCTGGCGCTTCAGCGCCGGCCCGCCGCGCCCAGGCGGCTTCGCGCCGGTCGCGCTGCCGCCAAAGGGATGAGGCCAGCGACGTGAGGCGGCGGCGCTCTACCATCGGTTGTCTCGTCGCCTTCCCGCGACGCATGCCCCCCACCCGCGCGCGGCGTGGCGGCAGGGATCATCCCCTGCTATAGGCCTCCCGGTCCTAAGCGCGCTCGCGCCGGGGCCCGCGCGTGGCCGATCACCCAGCCGGGTGCCGCGGCGCGCGGCAGAGACAGGAGCTTCCCCACCCATGGCGCGTCGCCGTCAGGTCTATGAGGGCAAGGCCAAGATCCTCTTCGAGGGTCCGGAGCCCGGCACCCTCGTGCAGTATTTCAAGGACGACGCGACGTCCGGCAACGGCGCGAAGACGGGCACGATCACCGGCAAGGGCGTGCTGAACAACCGCATCAGCGAATACCTGATGACCCGGCTGTCCGAGATCGGCGTCCCCAACCACTTCATCCGCCGCCTGAACATGCGCGAACAGCTGATCCGGGAAGTGGAGATCATCCCGCTCGAAGTCGTGGTGCGGAATGTCGCAGCGGGCAGCCTCTCGACCCGTCTCGGCATCCAGGAAGGCACGCGGCTGCCGCGCTCGATCATCGAATTCTACTACAAGAACGACGCGCTGAACGACCCGATGGTGTCGGAGGAGCACATCACCTGCTTCGGCTGGGCGGCGACCCAGGACATCGACGACATCGTGGCGCTGACGCTGCGCATCAACGACTTCCTCGCGGGCCTCTTCCTCGGCGTCGGCATCACGTTGGTGGACTTCAAGGTGGAGTTCGGCCGGCTGTGGGAGAATGAGGATATGCGGATCGTCCTGGCCGATGAGATCAGCCCGGATAATTGCCGCCTGTGGGATGCGAAGACCGGCGAGAAGATGGACAAGGACCGCTTTCGGCGCGACCTGGGCAAGGTCGAGGAAGGCTACCAGGAAGTCGCGCGGCGCCTGGGCATCCTGCCGGAAGCGGGCGTGCGCGACATGAAGGGACCGGAGACCGTCCAGTGAAGGTCAAAGTCACCGTTATGCCCAAATCGGGCGTGCTGGACCCGCAGGGCAAGGCCATCGGCCATGCGCTCGAAGGCCTCGGCTTCGCGGGCGTCGGCGAAGTGCGCGCGGGCAAGGTGATCGAGCTGGAGCTGGCCGAGACCGACCCCGCCAAGGCCAAGGCTGCCGCGGAGGAAATGGCCCGCCGCCTGCTGGCGAATACAGTGATCGAAAGCTTCCGCGTGGAGCTGGCCTGAACCGCGATGGTCAAGGCCTCCCTGCTCATCATGGTGGTGCTGACGGTGCTCATCGCCACGGGGCTGAAGTGGCGCGAACAGCGGATGCCGCAGGTCGCCAGCCGCAACCGCGCCGGGCTGCTCGCGCGCGGGAAGAAGGGGATCGACCGGTGGGTCACGGCGGCCGCGCTCGCGGCATTGTTCACGCTGCTCGTCTTCGGCGGGCTGCAATGGCTGAATATTTGGGTGAGATGATCCCATGAAGGCCGTCGTCGTCGTCTTTCCGGGCACGAACCGCGAGCGCGACATGGCGATCGCGCTGGAACATGCGACGGGGCGCAAGCCCGTGATGCTGTTCCACCGCGAAACCGCGCTGCCGGCCAGCACCGACCTGGTCGTGCTGCCGGGCGGGTTCAGCTATGGCGACTACCTCCGCTGCGGGGCGATGGCCGCGCAATCGCCGATCATGCGGGAAGTGGCGGATTTCGCCGCCAAGGGCGGGCATGTCCTCGGCGTGTGCAACGGCTTCCAGATCCTGTGCGAGGCGGGGCTGCTGCCGGGCGCGCTGCTGCGGAATGCCGGGCTGCGCTTCCTGTCCATGGATTGCCACCTGCGGGTGGAACGCGCCGGCACGCCCTACACCGCGCATTGGCAACATGGCGCGGTGTTCCGCGCGCCGATGGCGCATGGCGATGGCAACTACTTCTGCGACGACGCGACACTGGCGCGGCTGAACGACGAGAACCTCGTCGCCTTCCGCTATGCCACGCCGGATGGCGAGGTCACGGCGGCCGCGAACCGCAACGGCGCGCGGGACAACATCGCGGGCATCCTTTCCCCCAACCTGCGCGTCTGCGGGCTGATGCCGCATCCGGAGGATCTGGTGGACCCGCTGATGGGCGGCACGGATGGCCTGCCCATGTTCACGAGCATCGTGGAGACCGTGGCGGCGTGACCCCTGTTTCCCTCGACCCGGCCCGCGCCAAGCAGCTGGCGGCCGAATTCGGCCTGAAGCCCGATGAGTACGACCGCGTGCTGGCCATCCTCGGCCGCGTGCCGTCGCTGACGGAACTCGGCCTGTTCTCCGTCATGTGGTCGGAGCATTGCTCCTACAAATCCTCCCGCGTCTGGCTGAAGACGCTGCCGACCAAGGCGCCGTGGGTCATCCACGGACCCGGCGAGAATGCGGGCGTGATCGCGATCGGCGACGGGCTCGCCGCCATCTTCAAGATGGAAAGCCACAACCACCCATCCTTCATCGAACCCTATCAGGGTGCGGCAACGGGCGTCGGTGGCATCCTGCGCGATGTCTTCACCATGGGGGCGCGGCCGATCGCGAACCTCAATGCGCTGCGCTTCGGCGCGCCAGACGCGCCGCGGATGAAGCGGATCATCGATGGCGTGGTGCGCGGCATCGGCGGCTACGGCAACTGCGTGGGCGTGCCGACCGTGGGCGGGGAGGTGAATTTCCACCCCGCCTATAACGGCAACCCGCTGGTCAACGCCATGACCGTCGGCATCGCGCCGGCGGATCGCATCTTCCTCTCCGCCGCCGCGGGCCTCGGCAATCCGGTGGTCTATGTCGGGTCCAAGACCGGGCGCGACGGCATCCATGGCGCGACCATGGCGAGCACCGAATTTTCCGCCGATTCCGAGGAAAAGCGCCCGACCGTCCAGATCGGCGACCCCTTCGTGGAGAAGCTGCTGATCGAGGCGTGCCTCGAATTGATGGCGACCGACATGATCGTCGCCATCCAGGATATGGGCGCCGCCGGCCTGACCAGTTCCTCGGTCGAGATGGCGGGCAAGGGCGGCGTGGGCATCGAGCTGACGCTCGACACCGTGCCCCAGCGCGAAGCGGGCATGACGGCCTATGAGATGATGCTGTCGGAATCCCAGGAACGGATGCTGATGATCCTGAAGCCCGGCCGCGAGGCCGAGGCGGAGGCGATCTTCCGGAAGTGGGAACTTGATTTCGCCGTCATCGGCCACCTGACCGACACCGGCCGCATCGTCATCAAGCACAAGGGTGTGGTGGAGGCCGACATCCCCCTCGCGCCGCTGGAATCCGAAGCACCGCTCTATCGCCGCCCGACGGCGGAGACGCCGAAGCAGCCGGTGCTGGATGCCGCGCTGATCGCCGACCCGAGCGGCATCCACGCCGCGCTGGAAAAGCTCGTCGGCTCGCTCGATCTCTGCTCTCGCCGCTGGATCTGGGACCAGTATGACAGCAGCGTCGGTGGGCAGACCGTGCAGCGACCGGGTGGCGCGGATGCGGCAGTGGTGAAGCTGGAAGGCCTGAAGCGCGCACTCGCCATGACCACGGATTGCACGCCGCGCTATTGCCTGGCCGACCCCGAGGAAGGCGGCCGGCAGGCCGTGGCCGAAGCCTGGCGCAACCTGACCGCCGTCGGCGCGACGCCACTCGCCATCACCGACAACATGAATTTCGGCAATCCCGAGAAGCCCGAGATCATGGGCCAGTTCGCCGCCGCCGTGCGCGGCATGGCCACCGCCTGCACCGCGCTGGATTTTCCGGTCGTGAGCGGCAATGTCTCGCTCTACAATGAGACACAGGGTCGCGGGATCTTGCCCACGCCCGCCATCGGCGGCGTCGGCGTGCTGGAGGATGCGGCGCAGGCCGTGGGCCTGGCCTGGACGGCGGGCCTCGAGCTGGTGCTGATTGGCGAAACGCAGGGCTGGCTCGGCCAGTCGCTCTGGCTGCGCGAGATCGCGGGGCGGGAGGATGGCGCCCCCCCGCCGGTGGACCTCGCGGCGGAACGGCGCAACGGCGATTTCGTGCGGGCGCAGATCCTGGCGGGGCATGTCGCCGCCTGCCATGACGCGGCGGATGGCGGGCTGCTGGTGACGCTGGCGGAAATGGCGATGGGGGCGGGCATCGGCGCGACGCTGGACGCCGCGCCGGCTTCCCTCCCCGCCCATGGCTTCTGGTTCGGCGAAGACCAGGGCCGCTACGTTCTGGCGGTGGCGGATGCCGCGCCGGTGCTGGCAGCCGCCGCCGCCGCCGGAGTTCCGGCCATGCGGATTGGCCGGACCGGGGGCGGGGACTTGGTTCTGGCCGACGGCTCCGCCATATCGGTGGCTGGATTGCGGGCGATTCACGAATCGACCCTGCCCGCGCTGATGGAAGGCGGGGCCTGATGGGAGCGACAATCTGATGGCCATGGATGCCGCGGAGATCGAGGCGCTGATCGTCTCGGCCCTGCCCGACGCGAAGGTCACGATCGAGGACCTGGCCGGCGACGGCGACCACTACGCCGCGAAGGTCGTCTCCAGCGCCTTCAAGGGCCTCTCACGCGTGAAGCAGCACCAGCTGGTCTATGCGGCGCTGCAGGGGCGGATGGGTGGTGCGCTGCACGCCCTGGCCTTGCAGACCTCCGCGCCCGATTGAACATTCGACAACGACAGGGGAAGACGAACCATGACCGACGCGGTCCACGCCAAGATCCAGGCCGAGATCACCGACAACCCGGTGGTGCTGTTCATGAAGGGGACGCCGGTCTTCCCGCAATGCGGCTTCTCGGCCCGCGTCGTGCAGATCCTCAGCCACATGGGCGTGCCCTTCAAGGGCGTGAACGTGCTGGAGGACATGGCGGTGCGTGAGGGCATCAAGAGCTTCACGAACTGGCCGACCATTCCGCAGCTGTATGTGGGGGGCGAATTCGTCGGCGGCTGCGACATCGTGACGGAGATGTTCCAGTCCGGCGAGCTGGCCTCGATGCTCGCGGAGCAGGGCATCGCGCCGAAGGCGAGCGCCTGATCCTTCCGCCTTCGGCTTCCCTCTCCCGCGAAGCGGGCGGCAGCGGCACTGCCGCTGCGCCGAAGGCTGGTGCCTGAGCGCAGCGAAGGCGGGTGGGGGCGCGACCGGCCACGCCCCTGATGATACCCCCCGCGCCCAGTTGATTTCCCCCGCGCCAGCGCCCGCCGCATCCTGCGGCCCGTGCCGGCGCCCTTCATTTCCATCATCACCCCCGCCCACGACGTCGCGCCCTTCGTGGCCGACGCCGTCGCCTCCGCCCGCGCGCAGAGCCATCCGGCGTGGGAGATGATCCTGGTCGATGACGGATCCCGCGACGGGACGGCACGCGCGGCGAAAGGCGCGGCGGAAGGCGATCCGCGCATCCGCATCCTGCGCCAAGCCAATTCCGGCGTCTCGGCCGCGCGGAATGCCGGGATCGCGGTGGCGCAAGGCGGGGCGCTGCTGTTCCTGGACGCGGATGACTGGCTGGCGCCCGATGCGCTGGACCGACTCGACGCGGCGCTGGACCGCGCGCCGGGCGCGGTTGCCGCCTATGGCCCCTGGGCCGCGATGGCAGAGGCCGCGCGGCCGGGCGATGCGCCGCTCAGGGTCAAGACCGGCCCCTTCCCCGCCGGCGATATCCTGGACCGGCTGCTGGTGCGGAACCTGCTGGTCAATGGCGGCCATGCGCTGATCCGCCGCGCCGCCTTCGAGGCCGCGGGCGGCTTCGACCCCCGGCTTCGCTATGGGGAGGATTGGGAATGCTGGGTGCGGCTGGCGCTGTGCGGCCCCTTCCAGCCTGTCGCGGGCCACGCGCCCCTGCTGTTCGTGCGCGAGCGGGCCGGCAGCGCCTATCGCCGCCTGGCGCGGGAGCCTGCGGCCTTCGCGCCGGCGATGGCGGCGATCTGGAACAATCCTGCCCTCGCCGCACGGCTGGGCGCCCGGCTGCCAGCGCTCCGGGCGCGGGCAGAGGCAGAGAATGGCTGGGTCGCGGGTAGGGAGTTGATCCGCCATGGCGATGCGGCCCACGGCCGCCCCCTGCTGCGCCAGGCCTTCCTGGCCGCGCCGGGGCCGCGGCGCGCGGCGCTGCTGGCGGCGGCCCATCTGCTGCCCTTTCTGCCACCCCGCCTGCACGGACCCTTCGCGCGCTATCCGGCGTGATTTGGTCGCGGAGATTACTATCTGACCACACTTGTCAATTTAACATGACAGTCACACCAAAAGACTGTAAGCCAATCATGACAACCGCGGATCAGCGCCCTGCGCTGTTCTGGTTGTCGCCTGCCCCCGAAGCGGATCTGCCGACCGCTTCGGGCGTATCCTCCCCAACTCTTGGCCCGGCCGACGGCAACGTTGGTCGGGCATTTCTTTGTCTGGCGCCCAGCCTGCCTGCGCGGAGGCTCCAACGCAAAACGCCGGCCCCTTGCGGGACCGGCGTCTTGGCAGGCTCGGCCTAGAGCAGCGCCCATACGGGTGGAAACGCTGCGCGTTTCCGCCGTATGGGCATAAGCTGCTCTAGGATATATGTTTTCTAGAGCACGGCCTTTCGCTCGGCCGTTCACGGCCGA
>CAMDWG010000026.1 GCA_945878375.1 Roseomonas mucosa
AGCGGCGCGTCGGTGGCTGGCGGGACGGGACGGGCGGGCTGTGCAGGAAGGTCCCGGGCCCCAGCCGGCACAGCCGCTCGCGCAGGCGCAGGCGCCACAGCTGCGGGCGAGCCAACCTCGGCAAGATCGAGCGAGCGCGCCAGGGAAGCACGCGGGGCCTGCGCGATGGCAGTCACGAAGGACTCGGCATCGACAGGCACCACCTGACGTTGCGGCGTTGTCACCTGTACCTTCAGGTAGCGTCCCGCCGCCGCGCCCAGGCAGACCAGCGTGTGGACCTGCTGGCGTCCATATGTGCCTTGCAGCCGCGCGCAGGACAGCGGTGCACCGTCGGGGATGGCTATTTCACTGCGCCCGCGCTCGGTGAGCCGCAGGCTGGTCCACGTGCCGGCCAGCGCCATCACCTCCGCCACGACGGTTGCGAATTCGCCAGCCAGGCGCGGGTCCCGATCCGTGATCATGCCCTGGCCGCCATCATAGAGGCTGACCGTGGCCACTGCGGCGCGGGACGGCCCGAAATATTCTACCGCCGCCCCCTGTCCTGGGCGGTCGGCCTCAAGCCAGAAGGTGGCACCCCGACTGAAGCCGACGGCCTCTGCCGGAAAGAGCCCGACCGCGGTTTCGAGCGTCGTGCCGCCGGCCGGGGGCGTGGTCTGGGCAGCGCGCTGCGCGCCCTCCTGCGCGGCACAGGCAACCGGCACCGCGAGGACCCCGAGCAGGAGGACAGGGCGACGCATCCTATTGCGATACCGACGCAGCACCTGCAGCATTAGATAAGCCACCATTGTCGAGACTGCCACCAGGAACACTGTTACGAAGACCCAAAGCCCGATGGGGAAGGTCGCGATCCCTCTGGGACCAGCAATACATCGCAGCGGCATGAACAGGTTCCCGTAAGCATGGGGTACCTGCTCGGCGGCCTTGAGTGTGTATCTTTGATCATGCTGGCGACCACGTAAAGAATGACCAGCAGGCCAACCTAGGCGATCCAGCGATATTTTTCCAGCAGTTTGGCGATGACGGGCGCCGCCACGCTCATCGGTTGTAGAAGTCTGCAATTAGTCTGACGGCCATCGACTTGGCGTGGCGGGTGGCCGAAGTGCCATTCGGCCCGAACCCTCAGCCGTTTCCCTCCAGGGCCAAAGCTGCGACCGGGCCGGTGGCGCGGTCCCAGAAGGCGGCAGCCATCTCGTCCATGTCCATCAGGCGCTGGACCGCCTCCGCATCGCCGGGAAGGCAGCGTAGCTTTGCGGTCCACCGTGGCGCTGACGCTGCCGACCCGAAAGAGCTCCATCGCCGCCGCATAGAGCCGCTCCAGGTAGACGTCCTCCGTGACCTACAATGCGTTGTCCACGCGCTCGGTCAGCTCAGTCACCTCGGCGACCAGGGTGTGCAGGCGCTGCGCCAAGCGGCTGCAGCTGCCTCACGCCGTCGATGTCCTGCCGGGCCCGTCCGGGCCCAAGGCGGTCAGGCGGGGTTGCGCGCACTCCACTCCGTGAAGATGCGTTCGAGCAGCTCGACCTTCTTGCAGTCCTGCGCAGCGGCCGCGCGCTTGAAGGCGCGTCGGAAATCCGGCGTTACGCGGAAGTTCAGCGGCTCCGTCCGCGACTTGTCCGGCGCCCTGACCTGTGCCTTGCCCGGCGCCTTGCCCGCAACCTTGGTTGCCTTGGCCTTCTTCTCGCCGACCTTCTCGCGCTTGGCCCTGGGCTTGTCATCGGCCGATGCGCGCTCGGCGCGCAGCGCGCCGAGCGTGTCGCCGTGCGACGGCGGCGCACCCTTGCCGCGGGTTCGCGTCCGGGGCGGCTTCGCCGCCGCCGGTTGGGTGATCGGCTTATCCTCTGGGCTTGCCATGCTTTGCTTCCTTCTCATGAGCAGCCTGGTTCTCGATGAACGCGATCGCGGCGGATGCGAAGGCTTGCGCTTTCGCCCGCAGCGATGGGTGGCGCGCCTCGGTCGCGACACGGCCTTCGTCATGGGCCCTGCGAAACCCGGCCCGTTCGGGCCAGGCGTTGGCCAGGCAGTGATATCCGGCTTCCGCGATGTAGCGCTTCGCTTCCGCAAGCTCGGATTCGGCGTCGCCGGCGCGGCACAGCGCCATGCCGATCCGTGCCCGCGTCACGCCGGCGCGGGTGAGCTCGTGGGCGAGGCGCACCGCCGGCAACAGATCATCCACCGCAAGGCCCGAGGGGATCAGCACCGCGGCGGCCGCCTCGGCGACCTCGAGCGTCTGCTGGTCGGCGAAGCCTCGCGCATCGAGCACCAGACAATCGGCTTCGGCCTGGCGCGCGCGCTTCAGCGCCTGCTTGACCGTTTCGCAGCCTTCGACGGTTATCGCTGGAAGGTACCCGGCCTCGGCGCGCCGGCGCGCCCACTCCAGCGATGTTGCCTGCATCACGTCGAGGTCGGCGAGCAGGACACGCCGTCCGCGTTCGGCGAACTCCCGCGCGAGCAATCGGGCGAGAGCGGATTTCGCGACGCCGCCCTTCTGCGACGCGCAGCCAACCACGAGCACAGCCGATCACTCCCTTTCCCGGTTCCGCCGCGGCATCGGCGCCGCATGATCGATACCTAGCATGGCAATTTTTTTGCGTGCAAGCGTGCTTTCGTGCAGCCGTGTCGCCTTGCTTGGCGGACAGGGCTGGCAGACCAGGGCGCGCGCCATTCGCGGGCGACGCTGCGCCTGTCATCCAGCCTTCCCGGGCCCGTCATTCCATTGCCGCCGGAAGGGCCCACCATGGATTGTGGCAAGTGCGGAGTGCACCCGTGACCGAGCTTCCCATCGTTCCGCTGCCGAGGGTGTGGAACCCTGACGACCGAATCGGCGACATGCTCAAGGGCAAGCGTGGGCTCGTCGTCGGGGTCGCGAATGAGAGCTCGATCGCCTTCGGCTGCGCGGCGAAGCTGCGCGCTTTCGGCGCCGAACTCGCCGTCACTTGGCTGAACGACAAGGCCGAGCGCTTCGTCCGCCCCCTGGCCGAGCAGGTTCAGGCCTCGCTCATGATGCCGCTCGACGTCGACCAGCCCGGGCAACTCGAGGCCGTGTTCGGGCGCATCGCGGACGAGTGGGGCAGGCTCGACTTCGTCATCCACTCCATCGCCTTCGCCCCGCGCGACGACCTGCACGGGCGGGTGGTGGACTGCTCGGCCGAGGGCTTCACCCATGCGATGCGCGTCTCCTGCTGGTCCTTCCTGCGCATGGCGAAGCTCGCCGAGCCGCTGATGACCGAGGGCGGCGTGCTGGTGACGATGAGCTACTACGGCGCCGAGAAGGTGGTCGGGAACTACAACGTCATGGGCCCGGTGAAGGCTGCGCTGGAGGCCAGCGTGCGCTACGCCGCGGCCGAGCTTGGGCCGAAGGGCATCCGCGCCTTCGCCGTCTCTCCGGGCCCGCTCAAGACCCGCGCGGCGAGCGGCATCGCGCATTTCGACGAGCTGGTCGACATGGCGCAGAGCCGCGCGCCGGCGCAGCGGCTTGTGGACATCGCGGAAGTCGGACGGGTCGTGGCCTTCCTGGTCGGCGGCGCGTCCTCGGGCATGACCGGCGACACGATCTATGTCGACGGCGGCCTGCACAACATGGCCTGAGGAGCGACGGATGCAGCGCAGGGCCATCACGGCGGCCGAGGCCGCCCGACTGATCCCGGACGGATCGAGCGTGATGTTCGGCGGCTTCATGGCCGTCGGCACGCCGGAGCGCATCGTGGACGCGCTGGTCGCGCGCGGGGCGCGAGACCTCACCATCATCGGCAACGACACCGCGCGCCCCGGCGTCGGCGTCGGCAAGCTGATCGATGCCGGCTGCGTCGCGAAGTGCATCGTCAGCCATATCGGCACCAACCCGGTGACGCAGAAGAAGATGCTGGCCGGCGAGATGCAGGTGGAACTGGTGCCGCAGGGCACGCTGGCCGAGCGCATCCGCGCCGGCGGGGCGGGACTAGGCGGCGTGCTGACGCCGACCGGCGTCGGCACCGCGGTGGAGGACGGCAAGCAGGTGATCGAGACCGGTGGCCGACGTTACCTGCTGGAGACCGCGCTGGTCGCCGATGTCGCGATCATCCTCGCGCACGAGGCCGACTACAATTTCAACCTGACCTACCGGCTGACGGCGATGAACTTCAACCCGGTGATCGCGCTCGCCGCGAAGCTGGTGCTCGCCGAGCCCAACGAGATCGTACCGGTCGGCGTGATCCCGCCCGATGCGGTGCGCACCCCGGGTGTCCTGGTCAACCACCTGCTGGAGCGGCGGCAATGAGCATGGACGCCAAGGTCATCATCGCGCGGCGTGTCGCGCAGGAACTGCGCGACAACACGCTGGCCAATCTGGGCATCGGCCTGCCCACCCTGGTGGCGCGCTACATCCCCGACGGCATCAGCGTCCATTTCCAGAGCGAGAACGGCATCATCGGCTTCGGCGCGCCGCCGCCCACCGGCATGGAGGACCCGAACCTGACCGATGCCGGCGGCGGCTTCATCAGCGCGCTGCCCGGCGCCGCCTCCTTCGACAGCGCGATGAGCTTCATGCTGATCCGCGGCGGGCATCTCGACATGACGGTGCTGGGCGGGCTGCAGGTGGATGCGTGCGGACGCCTCGCGAATTGGATGGTGCCGGGCAAGCTCGTGCCCGGCATGGGCGGTGCGATGGACCTGGTCGCCGGCGCGCGGCGGGTCGTGGTGGCGATGCAGCATGCCGCCCGCGGCGAGAGCAAGATCGTGCCGACACTGACCCTGCCGCCGACCTCGGTGCGGCCCGTGACGCTGATCGTCACCGACCTTGCGGTGATCGAGCCGACAGCCGACGGGCTGCTCCTGAAGGAGCGCGCGCCGGGCGTGAGCGTGGCGACGGTGCTCGAGGCAACCGCGGCGACGCTGATCGTCGCAGGCGACGTGCCCGAAATGGCCCTTGGCGTGTGACGGAGGAAGAGCCATGACACCCCGCGACCTGATCGGCCACAGCTACGACGACCTGACGATCGGCCAGACCGCCAGCCTCGAGCGGGTCTGCACGGACAACGACCTGGTTGTCTTCGCGCATGCCTCGGGCAACCTGAACCCGCGCCACCTGCCCGCGCTGGCCGAGAAGGTGACCGGCGAGAAGGCGGTGGCGCCGGCGATGTGGGGCGGCTCGCTTTTCTCAGCGCTGCTCGGCAATGTCCTGCCCGGGCCGGGTACGGCCTATCTCCGCCAGACGCTGAACTTCCACAACCGCGCCCATCCCGGCGACAGGCTGACCGTGACGGTCACCGTGCGGGAGAAGCGGCCCGACCGCCGGGTGGACCTGGAATGCCGCCTGGTGCGCGACGACGGCACCCTGATTGCCGACGGCATGGCGGAGGTGAAGGCGCCGGCGACCCGGCTGACCGCCGACGACGTCATGCTGCCCGGCCTCGCGCTGCGCAAGCGCGGCAAGTTCGAGAAGCTGCTGGCGGCCTGCAACGGCGTACCGGCGACGCCGACCGCGGTGGTGGCGCCCACCGACGCGAACTCGCTCGGCGGCGCCTGGGAAGCCGCGAAGCAGAAGCTGATCGAGCCGATCCTGGTCGGGCCGGAGGCGAAGATCCGCGCGGTGGCCGCGACGATCGGCTGGGATCTCGAAGGCGTGCGGATCGTCGACACGCAGGACGAGCACGCCGCGCCGGCTCGCGCCGTCGCCATGGTGCATGAAGGCATCGCAGCAGCTGTCATGAAGGGCAACATCCACTCCGACGAGGTGCTGAAGCATGTGACGAAGAGCGATGGCGGCCTGCGCGCCGGTCGGCGCATCAGCCATGTCTTCGTGCTCGACTTCCCAGGGCGCGAGGGGCCGCTGCTGATCAGCGATGCCGCGATCAACATCGCGCCCGACCTGACCACCAAGGCCGACATCGTGCAGAACGCGATCGACCTTGCGCAGGCCATCGGCCTGTCGCTGCCCAAGGTCGGCATCCTGTCCGCGGTGGAGACGGTGAACGTCGCCATCCCCTCGACGCTCGACGCGGCGATCCTGTCCAAGATGGCTGATCGTGGCCAGATCAAGGGCGGCATCGTGGACGGGCCGCTGGCGATGGACAATGCGGTGGATATCGAGGCCGCGAAGACCAAGGGCATCGTCGGCATGGTCGCCGGCCACGCCGATGTGCTGATCGCGCCCAACCTTGAAGCGGGCAACATACTGGCCAAGCAACTGGTGTTCATGTCGGACGCCGACACCGGCGGCCTTGTCGTCGGCGCCAAGGCGCCGGTGATGCTGACCAGCCGCGCCGACGACGAGTACGCAAGGCTCATGTCGGCCGCGCTGGCGGTGCTCTACAGCCACTGGCAGAAGACCGGCCAGAGCCTGGTGCAGGCCGAGGTGGCGTGATGGACGGCATCGTCCTCGTGCTCAACGCCGGCTCTTCCTCGCTGAAGTTCGCCGCCTTCGCGGTGGCCGACGGAGCGCTCACCGAGCGCAACGCCGGGCAGGTCGAAGGCATCGGCGCCGCGCCGCGCTTCACCGCCAAGGACGCCGCCAGCAGGAAGGTCGCCGAACAGGCCTGGGAGGGCGGCGGCGCGCCGGCCAACCACGCTGCCGCCCTCGGCGAGATCATCGGCTGGCTCGAAGGCACCCTGCAGGGCAGCCCGGTGGTCGCCGTCGGTCACCGCGTCGTGCATGGCGGTCCGGATTTCGCCGCGCCGATGCTGATCGACCTCAGCGTCATGGCGGAGCTGCAGGACTTGGTGCCGCTGGCGCCGCTGCACCAGCCGCACAACCTGGCGGGCATCGCCGCGGCGGCCAAGCGCTTCCGCGGCGTGCCGCAGGTCGCCTGCTTCGACACGGCCTTCCACCGCACCCAGCCCTTCGTCGCCGACAGCTTCGGCTTGCCGGTCGAGTTCCACGCCCAGGGCGTCCGCCGCTACGGGTTCCACGGCCTGTCCTACGAATACATCGCGCGGCGCATCGCCATGGAGGAACCCGCGCTCGGCGCCGGGAAACTGGTGGTGGCGCATCTCGGCAACGGCTCGTCGCTTTGCGCCATCGCCGGCGGCCAGGCACAGGCCAGCAGCATGGGCTTCACCGCGCTGGACGGCGTGCCCATGGGCACGCGCTGCGGCCAGCTCGATCCTGGCGTTGTCTTGCACATGATCGACACGCTGAAGATGACCACCGCCGACGTCACGAAGCTGCTCTATGGCAATAGCGGCCTGAAGGGACTGTCCGGCATCTCGCAGGATGTGCGCGAGATCGAGGCCGCGGGCGGCGCGGCCGCGGAGCGTGCGCTCGGCTACTTCGCCTACCGGGTCCGCCGCGAGATCGCGGCGCTCGCCGCCGCCATCGGCGGGATCGACGCGCTGGTCTTCACCGCCGGCATCGGCGAGAATGCGCGGGGCCTGCGGGCGCGGATCTGCGAGAACCTCGGCTTCATCGGCATCGCCCTGGACCCCGGCCGCAACGCGGCGAACGAGCCCGAGATCTCGTCCCCGGGTTCCCCCGTGCGCGTGCTGGTGCGCCGCACCGACGAGGAACGGATGATCGCGGAGCACACGCTGGGCGTCGTGGCCGGCCGGCCGGGGTGATCGTTCCCGGCACCGCATGACAGATCCATGAAGCCTTGCGCGGCGTGCAACCAGGCGCTTGCGTCGCGCCGCCGCACGACGTCGGATTGCGGTGTGGGACGGGGATCGGCATGAGCGCGCAGTCGCTGCTCTGCGGGGCGAGGGCAGCCGAAGCGCAACTGCTTGCGCGCCGCGCCGCCGCGCCTGACACCGAGGGCGCCGTGCTCGCCGCGCTGGCCGCTGCCTGCGGCCGCGTCGTGCCCGACGATCTCGCCGCCGCTGGCCGCGCCATCGCCGCCGCCGCGCAGGCGCATGGCGAGAGCTTCGCATCCGGCGCCGAGCCGGCCTATCACGACCGGCACCATCAGGCGGAGGCGACGCTCTGCGCCGGCTGGCTTTCGGCCGCGGCGCGCCGGCCGGGGCTGCTGCAACCGCGCGAGGCCGGGTTGCTCGTGCTCGCCATGGCCGGGCACGACCTGTTGCATGAGGGTAGTGCCGGCGACCCGCCGGGCGCGCTGGAGCAGCGTTCTGCGACCGCGACGCAGCGCCTCGCCGCGTCGCTGCCCGAGGCGGAGCGCGCGGAGATCGCGCGTCTGATCCTGGCCACCGCGCAGGGGGCCACGCCCTCCGATCTCACCGCCCGGATGGCGCGCGAGGCCGATCTCTTCGGCAGCCTTACCCCCACCCTCGGCTGGCGCCTGAGCCATGCCTTGGCCGAGGAGCGGCGCGCGGCGGGAGTTCCCGGCGCCGATGCCATCGCGACCCATGGCGGGCGGCTTGCGCTGCTGGGCGTGCTGCCGGCGATGACGCCGCCGGCCGTGGAACTCGGCCTGGACGCCATCCGGCAGATCCAGCGCGAAGCGCTGCGGCTTGCGGGCGGGGCTTCCAGCGCGGCGGAAGGCGCGGCGCGGCTCGACGCCATGCCGGCGGAGGAGGCGGGGTGGCGCTGGGACGAGGCCCTTGCGGCGCTCGGCCTGCCAGGGTTGCCGCCATGAAAAGGCCCTTCCGCGTCAGCTTCACCATCACGATCCTGACCGCCTTCGCGTTGCTGTTCGTTCTGGCGCTCGGCAGCGTTGTGGTGGGGTATCGCCAGACCGGCGGACGCGCCGCGCTGGCCACCGCGGAGCGCAGCCTGGCGCAGGCGGCGGAGACGGCGGCGGCGAGCACCCGGGCGCTGATCCGCCCAGTCATCGCCCTGTCCACCGTGCTGCCGGAATTCGCGCCCTTCGCCGGGGGCGCCGATCCGGCCGCGCGGGACACCGCTGGGCTGCTAGCGCTGCTCAGGGCGGAGCACGCGGTGCAGGTGGTCTCGGTCGGCCTGCGCGACGGCACGCTGCGCCAGGTGGCGCGCGCCTCCGCGCTGGCGCCATCCGCCGCCCCGCCGGTGCCGGCCGGCGCGGCCTTCGCCCTGCGCGAGGCTTCGCCGGCGCAGGACACCGAGACGTGGATGTTTCTCGATGCCGCGCTGCGGCCGCTGGATCGAATCGCGCATCCGGCCCCGCTGCACGACGCTCGCCTCGCGCAGTGGTACCTGCAGGCGCGCGATGGCGAGGTTCATGTCTCCACGCTGTACGACCTGCCGCTGGTCGGACGGCCGGGCCTTTCGGTAAGCCGTCGCGTTCCCGGCAGCGGCGCCGTCTTCGCGCTCGATATCACGCTGGACCAGCTTGCGCAGTTCCTGGGACGGCAGCGCGCGAGCGCCGGCAGCGTGCTGTTCCTGTTCACCGAGGACGGGATCTTGCTGGCGCATCAGCGGCCGGACCTGGCCGCGGTGCCGGTGGCGGCCGGCGGGACGCGCTGGACCACGCTGGCGGCCAGCGCCGATCCGCTGCTCGCCCTGGTCTGGAGCGAGCACGCACAGGGCCGCCTGCCGCCGGGCCAGGTCGCCGAACTGCCAGGACCCGACGGGCCGCTGCTGGTGCGGCTGGCGGAGGTGGAGGGGTTGGCGGCGCCGCATGTGCTGGTCGCGGTCGCCGCGCCGCGCGCGGACTTCACCGCCCCGGTGGACGACGCCCTGCGCGACGGCACGCTGCTTGCCATGGTGGCGCTGCTGGGCGGCCTTGCTGCGATCGGCGTGATGGCCTGGCGCATCTCCCGCCCGCTCGCCGCGCTGGCGCGCGAGGCCGAGTCGATCCGCAGGCTGGACCTCGAAGGGCCGGTGCCGGTGCGCAGCCACATCGCCGAGATCGCGCGGCTGGCCGGCGCGATGGACGGGATGAAATCCGGCCTTCGGCTGTTCGGCGCCTATGTGCCGCGCAGCCTGGTCGCGCGGCTGATGCAGGAAGGCGAGGCGGCGCTGCTCGGCGGCACGAAGCGGCCGATCAGCGTGATGTTCAGCGACGTGCAGGACTTCACCACCCTGGCGGAGGACATAGCGCCGGAGGAGTTGATGCACATCGCGTCGGACTACTTCGAGGAGCTGACCGCCGAGCTGCTGCGCTGCCACGCGACGATCGACAAGTATATCGGGGATGCAGTGATGGCGCTGTGGAACGCCCCGCAGGATGATGGCTCGCACGCGCAGAATGCCTGCCGGGCGGCCCTGCAGGCGCGGCTGGTGACCGACCGGCTGTGCGAGCGCTTCGCCGCGCGCGGCTGGCCGCGGCTGCGCACGCGCTTCGGCGTCCATAGCGGCGAAGCGGTCGTCGGCAATGTCGGCTCGACCGACCGCATGTCCTACACGGCGATCGGCAGCATGGTGAACCTCGCCTCGCGGCTGGAAGGCATGAACAAGGTCTACGGCACACGCATCCTGGTGTCGGAGGCGACACGGGCGGCGGCAGGGGGCGCCTTCGTCACGCGCCCGGCGGATCTGGTGCTGGTGAAGGGCTCCACGCAGCCGATGGAGGTGCACGAGTTGCTCGGCTTCGCCGTGGTGGACCGGCTGGCGGATGCGCCGCTCCGCCCCGAGCCGCGGATCGCCGCCGGCCTGCCCGCCTGGCGCCGCATGATCGGCGCCTACCGCGCCGGCCGCTTCGAGGAGGCTGCGGCGGCGCTGGACGAGGCGGGCGACCCCGCCTCGGATGGTCTGCACCGGCTCTATGCGGAACGCCTTGCCGCGCTGCGCGACGGCACGCCGCCGGACTGGTCGCCCGTGCTGCGCGCAACAACGAAATAGGGGACGATGCAGGCCGATACGGACATGCCGCGCAAGCGCATCAAGCTCGCGCTCCAGGGCGGCGGCGCGCATGGCGCGTTCACCTGGGGCGTGCTGGACCGGCTGCTGCAGGACCCAAGGATCGAGATCGAGGGCATCGTCGGCACCAGCGCTGGCGCCATGAACACGGCGCTGCTCGCCGATGGGCTGGCGACTGGCGGGCCAGACCTCGCGCGCCGCATGCTGCGGGCGTTCTGGGACGGCGTCGGCGCGATCGCAGCGGCCGGACCGGTGCAGCCCACGCCGCTCGACCGGATCTCCAGCGCCGGCACGATGCGCTACTCGCCGGGCTGGATGGTGGCGGATCTGATGCTGAAGGTCTTCTCGCCCTATCAGCTCAATCCGCTGAACCGCAACCCGCTGCGCGAGGTGCTGGACCGCGTGGTGGATTTCGACCGGCTGCGCGCGGCGGGGACGCCGGCTGCCTTCGTCTGCGCCACAAACGTGCTGAACGGCCGGCTGCGCGTGTTCGAGCGGCGCGAGATGAGCGCGGATGCGGTGATGGCCTCCGGCTGCCTGCCGCAGCTCTTCCAGGCGGTCGAGGTGGATGGCCAGCACTACTGGGATGGCGGCTATTCCGGCAACCCGCCGATCTTCCCGCTGATCTACATGGGCGGGGCGCCCGACATCGTCATCGTGCAGCTCAACCCGATCAACATCCCCGAGGTGCCGCGCGACATGCGCGCCATCCTGGACCGGATCAACACGCTCGCCTTCAACTCATCCCTCATGCGGGAGATGCGCACGATCCGCTTCATGACGGATCTGATCGACCGCGGCGACCTCGATGGTTCGCGCTACCTGCGCCTGTTCATCCACACGATCGACGCGGAGACGACCCTCGGCGCGCTCGATGCCTCCTCGAAGCTGAACGCGGACCCAGCCTTCCTGAAGGAGTTGTTCGACCTGGGCACCGAACGCGCCGGCGCGTTCCTGCGCGACCATTGGGACGCTGTCGGCCAGCGATCGTCGACGGATGTGGGCACCAAATTCTGCTGACGCGGCGCGCAAGTCCGCAGCAAAATCGTCATATTCCTGCATCATTGCTCGGGTATTCAAGGACGGTTGGAGGGACCTATCGATGAAGCCAGCGAACACCGGCCCCGAAACGCGGCCTTGGCTCGAGCTTGAGCTCGAGGACGACATGGACGAGGAGCTGGAGCAGGAGATCGACGACGCCCGGGTCCCGCCCGAGCTTCGCGGCCTGTTGGAGCGGAGGAAAGCGAGCGGCATCGACCGGCGCGTCTATTTCAGCGAGCTGCTTCGGTTGCAGAGCGAGCTCGTCAAGCTGCAGGACTGGGTGCAGCACCACCGCAAGAAGGTCGTCGTGATCTTCGAAGGGCGGGACAGTGCGGGCAAGGGCGGCGTGATCAAGCGGATCGCGCAGCGCACGAACCCCCGGGTATGCCGCGTGGTGGCCCTGCCGGCGCCCTCGGAGCGCGAGAAGACCGGGTGGTATTTCCAGCGCTACATCCAGCACCTTCCGGCCGGCGGTGAGATCGTGCTGTTCGACCGCAGCTGGTACAACCGCGCCGGCGTCGAGCGTGTCATGGGCTTCGCCACCGAGGCGCAGGTCGAGGAATTCTTCCGCGACGTGCCGGATTTCGAGCGCATGCTCGTCCGTTCCGGCGTGGTTCTCGTGAAGTACTGGTTCTCCATCACCGACGAGGAGCAGCAGCTGCGCTTCCTGACGCGGATCCACGATCCCATCAAGCAGTGGAAGCTGTCGCCGATGGACCTGCAGTCCCGCGTGCGCTGGGAGCAGTACACCAAGGCGAAGGAGGACATGTTCGAACGGACGAACATCCCCGAGGCGCCGTGGCATATCGTGGAGGGGAACGACAAGAAGCGGGCTCGGCTGAACTGCATCGCGCACCTGCTGTCGATGATCCCCTATGAGGAGATCCCGCATCCTGCGATCACGCTGCCCGAGCGCGTGTTCGACCCGAACTACGAGCGGCGCACGCTGCCGCCGGAACTCTACGTGCCCGAACGCTACTGAACCGCGCCGCGGCGCCGCGGATCTCGTGCCCGATCCCGCGGATCGTGACCGGTCGGCGGCATGCCGCCGACCCCTCGATCGCCGGCGCGCGCATCCGCGCGCCTGACGACGCGCCATCGGGCGCCGCTCGCGATCAATGCGGCCTGATATCAGTGCGCTGTCCAGCCTCCATCGATGGGCAGGGCCGCGCCGGTGATCTGTGCCGCCGCATCGGATGCCAGGAACAACGCCAGCGCGGCGACCTGCTCGACCGTGACGAACTCGCGGGTCGGCTGGCTGGCGAGCAGCACGTCGCGCACCACCGCTTCCTCGCTGATGCCGCGGGCCTTCGCCGTTTCCGGTATCTGCTTTTCGACCAGCGGGGTCAGCACGTAGCCCGGGCAGATCGCGTTGCAGGTCACGCCGTGCTCGGCGCCTTCCAGCGCCACCGTCTTGGTCAGGCCAACCACCGCATGCTTCGCCATGACATAGGCCGACTTGAAGGGCGAGGCCACCAGGCCGTGCGCGGAGGCGATGTTGATCACCCGGCCCCAGCGGCGCGCCTTCATCGCCGCGAAGGTCAGGCGCGTCAGATGCCAGGCAGAGGACATGTTGACCGACATGATCATGTCGTAGCGATCGACCGGGAACTCCTCGATCGGCGCCACGGTCTGGATGCCGGCGTTGTTGACGATGATGTCGATCGCGCCGAACGCCATGCGGGTCCCGTCGACCATCGCGGCGATCGCGTCGGGATCCGACATGTCGGCGGCGTCGTAGCGGACCTGCGAGCCGCTTTCCGCCGCGATGGCGGCGGCCATTTCGGCGATCGCCGCGGGATCACCGAAGCCGTTCAGCACCACGTTCATGCCTGCGTCCGCGAAGGCGCGGGCGACGCCGAGGCCGATGCCGCTTGTCGAGCCGGTGACGATGGCGGTGCGGCGCGTGCTCATGCGCCTGCTCCTTCGGCGGCGCGGCGCGCCGCCCTGGCACCCTTCGGCCGCAGCGCGGTTTCTTCGGGCGCGCCTTCCGCACCAGCCTGCAACGGCGGCAGGGCAGCCGCCGCCAGCGGGTCTTCCGGCACATCGTCCGTGAAGGGCGGCAGCCCCAGTACCTCGGCCATGCGGCGCAGCATCTCGAAGGTGTGCGGCGCCATCTCGTCGATGCGGCCGGGGACGTAGCGCACCACGCGCAGCGCCCGCTCGCGCTCCTCTGGCGTGCGGAGAAGGTCGGGCAGGGTTGCCAGCGCCTCCTCCGGCGCCAGCGTCACGACCAGCGTCTGCTCCCGGATGATCAGCGTCCGCTGGTCCTGTGTCAGCCCGGCGAAGGGCTGGTCGGTGGTCAGCACCTGGGCGGAGCGCTCCAGCCGATCGCGCCGCACGCCGCCGCGGCTGTCGGCGAGCATGATCAGCATGCGGATCACCGCCTCGACGAAGCCGCCCTGCGGGATGCGCGACAGCGCCATCTGCGCTTCCGGCAGGCCGCGCAGCTCGTGGATGTTCTTGAGCGTGCGGCCGGTCGCATGCGAGGCGCCGTAGCGATGCGCCGCCGGCGAGGCCCAGAGCCAGAAGAAGGTCATCTCCTTGGCCATGTCGGACAGGTCGCGCCGCAGATCCATCATCTGCTCCAGCAGATCCGCGCCGGCTTCCTCCATCGCCGCGAAGGGATTGCCAGGCGCGGAGGGCTTGCGCGCGGCGCGCACTTGCCTTGCCAAAGTCGTCCAGGGCAGCATGAAGGGATTGCTGCCGGAGACCATGGCGCGCTGCACACGCAGCGGATGCATCGCGCGGCCCATCGCGGCCAGCGGCGCGGGCACCATCGCGCGGATGAAGGGGCGCATCATGGTATCGTAGAGATCGGCCTGCGCCTCCGACAGCCGGGCAACGGCGGCGAAGGGGCGTTCATCGGCGCGGCCATCGTCGATGCCGCGCAGGTCCGAGATGCTGCGCTCCTCGAAGCTGACGGTGAAGCTGCGCTGCTGGCCCTCGCCGACCGCCTCCTCGATGCGCATCTCGTAGAGGCCCGGCGCCAGCGCCTCGATCGTCTGCATGACGGAGGCGACCTCGGCGTGCTCCTTCCGCGCCACCTTGGCCGAGACGAAGATGCCGAGATGCCCGACCTCGTCATGCACCATGTAGATGATGCGCTGGCCGCGGATCCGTATCTCCTGCACGTCGGCGTAGCTGTCGGCGACCCAGTTCAGCGCCTGCTGCGGCGGCGTGATGTTGTCGCCGTGGCTGGCGAAGACGATGATGGGACAGCGGACATTCTTGATGTCCACCGTCCGCCCGGGCTCCAACTGTGCCATGTTGCGCACCAGGCGGTTGCCGACGAAGATCTCCTGCACGATCCAGCGAATCTCCTCCTCGTTGAGCAGGAAGAAGCCGCCCCACCAGCGCTCGAACTCCAGGAAGCGCTCGCGCTCTGTGTCGATCCGGGCGAACAGGTCGTAGTATTTCCGGAAGAAGTTGCGGCTGGGGTTCTGCGCCTCGAAGTTCATCACGAGATGCGCGCCGTCGAAGATGCCGCCGCCGAGGTCGGAGAGGAACATCGGCTGCCAGGTGCCGCCCAGCAGCCCGGCGGTGTAGCGGAGCGGGTTTGAGCCGACCTCGCCGGCCCAGGGCTCCACCGGGGCGCCGTTCAGCACGATCGGGCCGGTCAGGTCGGGGTTGGTCGCCGCCAGCAGCAGCGTCGCCCAGCCGCCCTGGCAGTTGCCGATCACCACGGGCTTCGGCGCGTCAGGATGCAGGCGGGAGACTTCGCGCACGAAGGCCGCTTCCGCGCGCGTCACATCGGCCAGCGTCTGGCCGGGCAGCGGATCACGGCCGAAGCCGACGAAGTACACGGGGTGCCCGGCCGAGAGCGCCACGCCGACCTGGCTGTCGTTCTTGAAGCCGCCGATGCCAGCGCCGTGACCCGCGCGAGGGTCGATGATGATGTAGGGCCGGTTCGCCGGATCGATGGCGATGCCCGGGGGCGGCAGGATGCGCAGCAGCATGTAGTTGCAGGGCCGCGGCAGGTTGGCGCCATCCAGCGCGATCTCGTAGTCGTAGACCAGCACCGGCGGGCAGCCGGCCTTCTCATGCGCCACGAAGATGTCGCCGCGCTCGCGCAGCGTGTCGATGGTGAGCAGCGCGCGTTCTGCCCGGTCGCGGAGGTAGTCGAGCCAGAGCTGCGTCACCTCCTGCGAGGCGCCGCGCGACGAGACTGCATGCGCCGCCTCGGCCAGCGCGTGGAGCGCGCCCTTGACCCGCGCGCCATGCGTGCTGGCGATCCGTTCGCCGTTGCGGGATGCGGCGCGGATGAGCAGATCGGCCTGCTCCGAGAGGATCCCGGCACGCTCGGCGAGCGCTTTGAAGGACGCGCCCGCATCTGCCTGGCCGGCGGCGGCCAGCCAGAGCTGGGACGGATCGGCGGCATCGTTCGGACACATGGCAAGCGTCCCCTTCATCTGGTGCCGACCTCGGTGACAGCGTCTGACGGCGCTGGGCGGGGCCGACCGTGGAGCTGCTGCCTACATTCCACGGGCGTATCGCATTCCTGTGTCGATCCGATGAACCTCCAAGGGCAACTCGCCTGGGTCGGCGCTTGCGATAGACATGCAGCACGTCGCTGGCCGGGATGCGCTCCCTGCCGAGCCAGGTGGCGCCGGGCAGCGTCCAGGCCGCGCCGGGATGCACCCGGTGGAGCCAGTAGCCGATCGGCTCGCCAGCCTCGCCGAGCGCAATGCCCTGGATCGTTGGCGTCCCGTCCACCAGCCCGGTGCTGGCCGTGGCGAGGTGGTCGCTCTCCAGCACTTGCGGTCGCAATCGGATCTGGTTCGCCAGAGACGGCGGCATCGTCAGGACCCGCGCAAAGCATTCCCCGCTCTCGACAACAGCGCGCATCACCAGCGCCCGGAGGCCATAGAGGTCGAGCGCCCCTCGGCGTCGCAGGCCGTGCTGTCCGACCAGCGGCGCCAGGCCTCGGCGTGCCGCGCATCCGGCCAGCCAGTGGTGATGCCGGCGCCGACCGCGCTGCCGGTCCAGAGATCGACGAGGCGACCGGCATGGGGATCGTTGCGGACGGCATCGCGGGCCCGCCATGCGACCGCCGCCGCGGCCATGCCGACCTCGGCCGTCGCACTGCCGCCCGGCGGAGCCCAGGCCTAGGCACGGCTGTCCTGCGCCGCGGCTTAGCCGCGAACCGCTTGCCAGCCCGCCCTCAGTCGATGCAGCACCCCTGGCTTTGTCACCGCGGTTTTCCCAGAAAATCGGGGCAGACAGCGCCCAGGTAATACCTCGTGTTCATGCAGGTATTACCGGAGCGTTCGATGGCGACGACTGTGACCAGCAAGGGCCAAGTCACCATTCCGAAGGAGGTGAGGGATCTGCTGGGCATCACACCCGGCAGCAATGTGGCGTTCGACATGGCCGAAAATGGCCAGGTGCTGTTGCGCAAGATTGGCGGGCCTCGTGGACGGGGTGGCCGCCCCCCAAGCCGCTTTGCCAAGCTGAGGGGCAAGGCGACTGCTGGGTTGGTGCCGGCCGCGAAGGGCCCAGCCAGCCCGCGCCAGCGACCGTCCACCTGCCGCGCCAAGGGATCGTACAGCATGTACCGGATCGCCGGCTGACGCGCGCGCCAGCCACAGCGGATCGGATTATCGCAGGCGCCGGGGATCGCCACGATCCCCGGCTTACCATTCGAGGTGCTCCCCTTGGATGTGTGTGGATTCGCCAGGTGCAGTGGGCCTCGGGGGGCGGCAGCTCACGATTCCGCAATTTCTTCGCTTGCCGATTGGCTCGACGTCGCGTTTGTATCCCGGGCCACCAACCCCCAGGAGAAACATGGACAAGCTCAAGCAGTGGATGGAAGCCAACCCCCTTGGCGGGACCATCGTGGTGGCTTTTGTGACAGCCCTTCTCACCAGTATGGTCGTGGGCGGCATGCGCGGCCCTGGCCCCCAGGGCCCCGCAGGTCCGCAGGGGTCGGCCGGGGCGGTTGGGCCTGCGGGGTCTGCCGGTACGCAGGGCCCTGCTGGAGCGATCGGGCCTGCTGGTCCTGTTGGTCCGCAAGGCCCAGTCGGTGAGCGCGGGCCTGCTGGCGAGCGTGGTCCGGCTGGTCCGCAGGGCGAAGCCGGTCAGCAGGGTCCGGCTGGTTCCGCCGGCCCCGCCGGTCCCGCTGGTCCGCAAGGCCCGGCCGGTGCGGTTGGCCTCGCCGGTTCTCAGGGGCCTGCCGGCCCGGTCGGCCCGCAAGGCCCAACCGGTGAGCGCGGGCCTGCTGGCGAGCGTGGTCCGGCTGGTCCGCAGGGCGAAGCCGGTCAGCAGGGTCCGGCTGGTCCCGCCGGTCCCGCTGGTCCGCAAGGCCCGGCCGGTGCGGCTGGCCTCGCCGGTTCTCAGGGGCCTGCCGGCCCGGTCGGCCCGCAAGGCCCAACCGGTGAGCGCGGGCCTGCTGGCGAGCGTGGTCCGGCTGGTCCCCAGGGCGAAGCCGCGCCGCGCTGAGCGCGGATCTGTCGCAGGGCCAGACGCTCGTCTGGCTCTGCCGCGGTATCTGGCGTTGCGCGCGATCCAGGGCCTTGCCGTCACTCAGCTTGCCGCGGTCTTGCAGCGGCAAGAGCGCCGCCGTCACGCCGCCGCCGGCACACCGCGGGCGGCGGCGATGTCGTTGAAGACCCGCTCGTCGCCGGCCAACACGGCCGCCTGGCCGGTCATGCGCTTCCAGCGCTGCACGGCGGAGGCGATATACCGCGCGTCGACATCCTTGGCATGGCAGATCCGTCCAGAGGTCTCCGCCGCGATGATGGTGGTGCCGCTCCCGCAGAACGGGTCGCAGATCGCGTCACCGGCGACACTGTTGTTGATGATCGGGCGACGCATGTGAACGGCCTATCGTGACGCGGTGGCAATGGTTGTAGCAGCCGTCGCCGTGAATGCAGGCAGTCGTTCGCCAGGCCATGCCGAGTGCGTCAAAGCGCGGTGGAGTTTGCTTCACCTAGTCGGCGTACCGAAGTGTTCGCACTCGAAGTACGGATGTAGGGCAAGTGGGGTTCGAACCAGGGCAGGGGGTGACCTGCGGAAGCCGGTCTTTTACCTAGTTTTCTGCGTTCCGTACCAAAGCGCCCAAGTCAGGAGGTCCGGAGAGAATTGGCCTTCGGAGAGCGATTTTCGGGCGTCTCCGCGCCGGGCCAGTCAACAGGTCTGCCCTGAAAACCCCAGGAAACCTGCCACTCAGCGCGGCGCTCGGTCAGGCCGAGAGCACGGCTCGTATGAGAACTGGCGGGGCGGGTGCTGTCGGGTTCTAACGGTCTCCGGATCGCGATCTGTGCGAGGCAGCGTACCCCCAGTGCGTCGCCCGGCGCTCGTGCTGCATGCTCGGGCGCGCCATAGGACGAAGGCCGGAGCCACCCTAAGCGGAATTGAGCGGGAACCGGCAATGAGGAGATCGCCGCCCAGTCTTGCCTTGACAGAACGAACAAAATAGGAACAAATTCGCCGCGTGGTTAACGGAGAGGAGGCCATGGCGCTTATCCCCCTCACTGAGACAGGCCTCCGCAGCGCAATGCGTGATCGCCGTTACTGGCAGTCGGGCCATCCAGAGCGAGAGGCATATGTGGGCTGGGTCAGCCACGGATGGCGGGCGCTTGAAGGATCGCCGTACCAATATCCCTCAGGCAGTTCGGTCGTCTTCGTTCAGGCCTACACGCGCGTCCGCGATGGACATACCGAGCAGGTGTCCGCCCACCAGCGGTCGGCTCCGGCTCGGACTGGCGACAACTCTGCCGGCGGAGCGCACTCGCAGCAGACTGGCAGTGGCACGGAGGCACCGAATACGACGCTGAACGGCGCGGCACCGCCACGACCGTCGGAAATCTCAACGAACGGCGCCGCGTTTCTCTACCAGTGGGAGGCGCAAGTCGGTGTGAGTGACCGGCCGCATTGGCCGGAAGGCAATAGCGGCGTGACGCTCGGCCCCGGCTATGACATGGGCAGCCGAACCCCGGAGCAGGTGCGGGGCGATTTGATGTCATTGGGCGTACCTGCTGACATCGCCGCCAGGCTCTCCTCGGGAGCCGGACTTCGAGGCCAAGAGGCTGGCAACTTCGCCGCTGCGCAGCGCGATGCGGTGAGGCTGACTGACGACCGGCAGCAGGCGCTCATGAGGGTCGCGGTCGCGCCCGCGCAACGTGCCGTGGCGAACGCCGTGACGGTTCCACTCAACCAGAACCAGTACGACGCGCTCGTCTCGCTCGCCTACACAATTGGACCCGGCGCCTTTCGGCGTAGTACATTGCTGCGGCTCTTGAACGCCGGCAATTATGCAGGTGCAGCGGAGCAGTTCGGTGTCTTCGTAAGATCCGGCAATGCCGCTTTACCTGGCCTTGTTGTGCGGCGCGCGGCTGAGCGGCGCCTGTTCGAGTTTCCGGTGGGCAGCGAAGGAGCGGTTCCATGATCCGCAAAGCTGTTTTCGCTGGCGCTTTGCTCGCAGGTGCCCAGGTCGTTCATGCACAGCCCGCTTTCGAACCAGACATGCAGCCACTGGAGGCGTGCCAGAATTACACCGGCTGGACACCGACCGGCGCTGCGGTCTGTGCTGGCGAGGCAACAAGGGAAGCCGACCGTCGCATCGGAAATCTGATCAACGAAGCCAGATTACCTACCCTTGCGCTCCGCGGCTCCGACCTCTCCGCGTCTCAGACGAATTGGCAGCGGTACCGGGACCTTCACTGCGGCCTGTTCGACCGGCGTGATGGATCGAGCGGCACCCAGACACCTGCAGATATCCAGCTTTGCCGCCTTGCCCACAGTCTCCGCCGGGAGGCTGAGTTGAGAGAGCTGATTTACCTCATGGGCTCTAGGTAGTGGCAGCGCGTGCCGGAGCGAAAAGCAGCGTGTTGGTGCGAACCAGAGCGAAACTGGCTGAGCGGGTGCTGCCGGGTTCGAACCGTCTGCACTCCTTTGCGATCAGGGCGCGGCCCTGCCTTGTCGTGGCGAGGGCACGGACGATGTCGGTACACACTCCATAATCCCTGCCTCGCCCGGAACAGGCCAACGATGCATTAAGTTCCAACCCGGACCACCTCATGGGGGCAGGCCAGCCTTCCTGTGGGCGCGCCTCGGCGGCGCCGCACGCCGGCCTTCGCGCCAGCGCGCGAAGCCGCCGAGGATCAGGATGCAAACCGGGATCGCCAGCAGGTCGATCCACCAGGCCTGGGCCGGCAGCGCGTGGAAAGCCGTGGCGACCCACCAGGACAGGAAAAGGCCGAGGCAGAAGACCTGCAGGCCCTGCCGCCCGATCGTCGCTAGCATGCGCGGCACCGCGCCATGCATCCATGCCGGGTCGCGCGGCACTAGGGCGGAGACCAACCAGGCCAGCGCCAAGGCATGCAGAAGGCGCAAAGGGCCGAGGCGCCCCTTCTCTGCCAGCAGTTCCACGAATTCGGCGGAGGCCGCCACCACTCCGTGATGGCCGAGCCGGACCCAGAGGCCGAACGCCACTATCGCTGCGGCTGCGGTAAAGATGGCAGGGTGGCGCGGGAGGGGCGGTGCACCCATCAGGGCGCGACGACCGACCCAAGCTCCGAGCATGAACAGTAACTGCCAGGCGAAAGGATCGAAAGTAAAATGAGTTCCACCCAGCGCCATCGGCCGTAACTCGAAGGCCTGCGCCGCGAGGTAGAGTGCCAGCGGCGACAGCAGCGCGCGGTCGCCGAACTTCTCGAGCAGCCAAAGGAAGGCGGGCAGCAGCAGCATGCAGATCACAAAGACCGGCAGCACATCCATGAAGGGCGGCTGGTACAGCAGCGCCAGCGCGCCGGGCACGGCATACCAGGGCTCCGTCACCAGCCATTTCCAGCCGGTGGCCTCCACCAGACCGGGCAAGGGCAGCACGCGCTCCGCCCAGATGCTCATGGCCGCGAAAAGCGCGAAGACCGTCAGGTGGATCAGGTAGAGCCGGCGGACGCGGACGCCGAGGTCGAGCACCGCGGCGCGGAAGCCGTCACGTACGCGCTTTAGGGTGAATACGGAGCCCAACACCAAGCCCGAGAGCAGGATGAACTGCTCCGAGCTGTCGGAAATGCCCCAGGCAGCGTGGATGCCGTAGAAGAAGATGCTGCCGAAGGTATGGCTGATGAAGATCGAGACCTGCATCCAGCCACGGAGTACATCCATCCGCGTGTCGCGCGGTGGCCGAACCAGGACCATAGGCCCCATCAAGTGGCAGTTGGCAGGAAGCGGGACCGCAGCCAGCCGAGAAGGGCAACCGCCTCCGCGCGATGGGCGAACAGGACGAGAAGCGCCATGAACCAGGTGAAGACCGCTTCCTTGAACAGGGTCCCGCCATCGCCGTAGGGGTCAATGCCAAGCGGACTGACGGTGTGGAAGAAGATAGCGCCGGACATTGTGCCGAGCGACAGCGCCGCGCCGATCATCCGCGTACGGGGGATCAGCACGAAGACCGCGCATAAGATTTCCAAGATGGCGACGAACAGGCGGAAGGGCTTCTCGCCGCCCGGCGTCCCGAGCCAGTCCGATAGGATGGTGAAGAGGTAAACCGACCCCTCGTTGCCCGTCAGCTTAAACTGCTGGTACCAGGTCAGCTCATAGGCGATCCAGATCGCCGCCGGCCAAGCCAGCAGCTTCAGAACGCGATCGGCCTGAGGCGGCAGGGGAATGAAGCTGGGCTGGGTCACGGACATCGGGTGAGGCTCCTTGGCGTGTCTGCCCCCTACTTCGTGCCCCCTGTCGCAATGGTTACACGACCGCCCGGACAAACGTGCCAGGCGATGGCTACACGCTCAGGCTCGGTTCATCGAGCAGGCTGTATAAGCCGGCCTCGCAGGCCGTGTGGGACGTGTCGACGGGCCGAGTCAGGCGCAGGTTCGGATCGAAGATGCTGTTCTGGGATTCGTGTTAGATGAGATACTGCAGAGCGGAGGAGACTTGCGGGGACGCTCGCGTGAAGCGCCGAAAACCGGTTATTCCATGTTCGGGCTCTCCTAAGTTATCAGCATGGAAGAGCGACGCGATGCGTGAAAACGCGGTTACATCGGCGCACTTCATCTCCGGCTGGCCGGCGCAGAAGCAGTGGCGCTCCAGGCGCGGCAGCTATTCGAAGACGGTGGGGAATCCTCTCCCGGCGCGACTGGCACGCCGATGCTACCGGCGACGAGGGCCATGTTCACCTTCGTCGAGCCCATCGGCGGCGACGCGGGCCATCAAGGGCCGAAGATGGCCGCCGCCGTCGCCCGCCCCGGCAGGTGGAAGATCGAGATCGTCCGCCGCTGCGACAAGCATAGGTTCGTCGTGCTGCCGAAGCGCTGGGTCGTCGAGCGCACCATCGGCTGGATCAGCCGCAACCGCCGTCTCGCCCGCGACTTCGAGCGCCACTGCCGCATCGTTGCCGCCTTCGTCCGCACGGCCATGATATGCATCATGCTGCGACGGCTGGCCGCAGGATCCTCAGCATGAATCCGAACTTCCCGGATGGGCTCTACGGTGGTTGAGCCCCCTTTTTTTTCCGCAGAACCCTGCGTCGATCAGTTTCGGGTACGCTGCGCGCCAAGGTACTCCTGTACGGTCTGCCAGGCGATACGCTGCAGGAAAGCGGCCGCCTCGACCTCCAACCCAGCAGTGTAGCGATTGCCCTCCGGTGAGCGCCCGAAGAGCGCTGCGAAGGTCGTTGCCGCGGCCAAGTACGTTCCGGACAGGGATGGGTGGCGCAAGTCGGGAGAGGTGGCTCGGTTTCTCGCTACAGCGTTTCGGTGCCGATAAGTGGCTTCCCTGCCGGTTGATACGCACGTCTTGCCGATGCCGTGGTGCCCCCCTCTCACGCTGCCACTCTCCGTGGCAGGTGGTCGAGATAAGCCTGCTCCGGCGTCCTCGCCCCCAGGCTCGAATGCAGCCGTCGGCCGTTGTAGAAGTCCAGATACCGGCCCAGCGACGCGCGCGCGTCGCTCACGCTAGCATAGGCGCGCAGGTAGACCTCCTCGTACTTCACCGACCGCCAGAGCCGTTCGACGAACACGTTGTCCCGCCACGCGCCGCGCCCATCCATGCTGATCGCAATCTCCTGCGCCTGCAGCATCCCCGTGAAGGCCAGGCTGGTGAATTGGCTGCCCTGGTCGGTGTTGATAATCTCCGGCTTGCCGTGGCGGGCCAGTGCTTCATTCACCGCGTCGAGACAGAACTCCGTCTCCAGCGTGATCGACAGCCGCCAAGCCAGCACCCGCCGGCTGAACCAATCCACCACCGCAGCCAAGTAGACGAAGCCCCGCGCCATCGGAATGTACGTGATGTCCATCGCCCAGACCTGGTGCGGCCGATCCACCACCAAGTTCCGCAGCAGATACGGGTAGATCTTGTGCCCAGGCGCAGGTTTGGACGTGCTGGGGCGTCGATAAAGGGCCTCGATGCCCATCCGCCGCATCAGGGTCGCTACCGCCAGACGGCCGATCACCACGCCCTCCGCCCGCAGCAGGTCGCGCAGCATCCGGCTGCCCGCGAAGGGATGCTCCAGGTGCAGCGCGTCAATCCGATGCATGATCGCCAGCCGCGCCGGCGGCACCGGCCGGGGCAGATAGTAGACGCTGCTCCGGCTCAACTACAGCAGCGACGCCTGCCGCGTCAGCGGCAGCACATTGGCCCGGTCGATTATCGCTTTGCGCTCAGCAGGCCGGCTTTGCTGAGCGCGCCGGACAAAAAATCCTTCTCCAGCGTCAGCCCCCCAATCTTCGCATGCAGCAGCTTTAGATCGACCGTGGGCGTCGCCTCGGCAGCAACAGCGCCAGAGCCGAAGACGCCGGCTGCACCCTCCTGCAGCTGTGCCTTCCATGCCGTGATCTGGTGAGGGTGCACGTCGAATAGCTTGGCCAACTCCGCCAGCGTCTTCTCACCCTTGATGGCTGCCAGGGCCACCTTCGCCTGGAAGCCGGGGCTGTGCGTCCGGCGGGTTCGCTTCGTCATCGTCTCTCCTGATCTGCGGCACCTTCGCCGCTGTCAGGCAGGAAATCCACTCATCGGACTGTCCGAATTTCCCGAGCCACCTCTATCGCCGTCGGCCCGGCCCCTCGGCACATCTCAGTTTGCTGCGAGGGTCTGGTAGGCTCGGGCGGTCAGCAGCGCGACGGCACGGTCGGTCAGCACATCGAGCGCGAGGCGCCCACGCGCCTCGGCGATCCACCCCTCCATTACGCCGAGCGCCGGCGGGTCGAGTTGTGCAGCGAGTGTCGCGGCGCTCGCCAAGTCGCCCCGCGTCAAATCATGTCGCGTCGCTTCGAGAATGCGACGCCGACGGTCGACGGTAGCTGCGGGCGTATCGCCCGTGAAAAGGGCGCCGATCCACGCCGAAATGCGACCAGGCCCGCCGGTTGGTGCTTCTTCCTGACCGATCGAAAGGGCGGAGTCGGCGAGGGCTTCGAAGCGTGTGCCGAGCGTGGAAGCGCTTGGCACGCCGGTGGCGAATGGTGCCATCGCCTCAAGCACGGCGCCCAGCGGTGCAAGGCCTGTCCCCGCGGTAAGGGCGCCTTGGAGTTCGTCTGCAAACGCCCGGCCGCTGCCTGCCGTATCTTGCAGAGCAAGGCCAGCGCGGATGGCGCTGTCGGTGCGGTCGCGCGCGGTACGGAGCGCAGCGAGGTGAGCGCTAGCTTCGGCGCGCGCGGCCTCTAGCGCCGCCGCGGCGCGTGCGCGTTCCTGGTCGAGCGCGGCCTGGGCCAAGGCCAACTGGGAAGAGGGGAGGGGAGTAGAAGAACCCGCAGCGGGTGCGGACGCCGGGGCAGGCGGTGCAGTCACGGGCTCGCCCCCTATCAGATAGCCCCCGAGGAAGGCCACTATACCGACGCCCGCCATGCGGAGCGCGACGTTCTCGTGCCAGGCGCGCTCGGGCGGGGCGGAGGCCGAGGCCAAGGCGACGGGGGCGGGCGGTTGGACAGCGGCAGGCTCGGGCATCACGGGGGCAGGAGGCTCGGCTAACGGGGCGGCGACAGGCTCTGCCGCCGTAGCTGGCAACGCCGCCGTGCTGGGAAACTGCTGGGCGAGTTCCGATAGCGACTTCGCGTCTACGTCAGGGATAAGCGGCTTACGAGTCATGGTCAGTTCCCGTTTTGGGCGGTTATTGCAGTCCGGACGCCAGCCTGCCGCGGACGCCACCAGTCGAGCGACTCAAGCTCGATAGCCAGCGCCTCGATCTCCCGCGCGGCGCGGCCGGAGGGTTCAAGCATGACGGGGGAGGAGCCATGGAAGCTCGCTTCCTGGAAGATCGCTCTATCGGCAATGCGGGCCGCCAGCGGCTCAGCGTCCAACGCCACAAGTTGCCGGTGGCTATGGTCGGCCACGCCTGAGCGCTTCACGCGGGTGAGCAGGGTGCGGGCTGGGATGCTGCGCCTGGTTAGGCGGCTCGCGCTCTCAACCAAGCGGCGCATGCGCAGTGCTTCGAAGACATTGGCCTCATCGGTCATGACGGGGATGAGCACGAGGTCAGCGGCGCCGACAGCGAACACGTTGGCTTGGCTGCCGAAGCCGGGGCAGTCGATCAGTATCAGGTCGTGCCGGTCGGCGAGGTCGCCGACGACTGGGATGATACGGTCTTCGGCAGCCTCGGTGCGGAGCGTCATTGCCGCGAGGGCGGAGCCCTTGGCATGCCAACGGGTCAGTGTCTGATTGGGGTCGGCGTCTAGCAGGGCCACGCGGTGTCCGGCGCAGTGCCAGTAGGTGGCGAGGCAGGCGATGGTCGTGGATTTCCCTGCGCCACCCTTGCCTGTGGCAGCGACCAGGATCCTGGCGCGGGGGAGACCCCCCTGCTCATCATTGTGCATCGACCAGCCCGGTCCGGAAAATGCTCGGCACGAATACTTCAATCATCCGGGGGGGATATGCAAGCCTGCGGCGTGAAAAGGCAGCAAACCCACATGTCCGAGTTGGCCGGCCGATCCGGCCATCCTGTGGGACACCTCCAGAAACCCGGTGATGGTCGGGCGTTGAGGTCGGCCTCGCTGGCCAAACCGCGGCTCGATCGCCAGCGCGCAGGGTTTGAACGTGCTCACGATCGCCAGCACGCGGATCTTCCGTCCCGTCGCGACTCGGTCGTGCACGAAGTCCATCGTCCACGGCTCGTTCGCATGCCCGGCTTCTGCCGCCGGCACCCTGATTCGAACAGTCGCTGTCGGCCGGGCCCGCGGTGCGTGCTACGACTGCGGCAGCTGCGAGACGTGCGCCATGCCGCTCCGCATCTCAAGGACATGTCCGGCGGGAACCTCGCGCCAGCCGCCCTTATGCATGTCGAGCGGTTCGGAGAGCACCAGAACGCAGCCGCGGCCGGGTTCCACCACCACCTCGCCGCCCTGCACGCCGATCTCGCCCCCTTCGGCGTAGAACAGGCTCGGCGGGTTGGGGTTGGAGGAGTAGCGCGCTGCCCAGAGCCGCTCGCCATCCGCCACCGCGACGGTCATGCGGAAGGGCTCCTCCACACCATGCTCGGCCATCACGCCCCTGATCTGGCGAATGGTACGGGCGATCGCCAGCGGCGCGTTTTCCAGTAGGCCGTTGCCGATGGCCAGCAGGAAGAAGGCCTCGCTATCGGTGGTGCCGAGGCGGTGGTCATATGCTTCGCCGGGGATCAGGTTCTCGATCGCGCGTCGGATCTTCGCATAGCCGCCGATCTGGCCGTTGTGCATGAACAGCGCGTTCTCGAACCGGAAGGGATGGCAGTTTTCCCGGCTTGTCGATGTGCCGGTGGAGGCTCGTACATGCGCGAAGAATAGGCGTGAGCGGATCTGCTCGGCAATGCTGCGAAGGTTGGCATCGTGCCAGGCCGGCAGCGTATCGCGGTACAGGCCAGGGAAGCCGCGCTCCCCGTACCAACCCAGGCCAAAGCCATCGCCATTGGTGGTGTTGGCGCCCATGGTGGCATGCAGGCTTTGCCGGATGAGCGAATTCTGCGGCTGAAATAATAACCGATCGATGCGTTGTGGCGCACCTGCATAGGCCAGCCAGCGGCACATGGTGGTTCCCCCCCAACCTTGATCACGGGAGCATGATAGTACGGAGCCGCCGTCGGATTGTAACGGGCTGCGCATTCGGTGTAGCGCATACTGTGTACAGGTATTGTTTTGGTCGTACGGACACTCGATGTCGGTGAGGCCAGAGGCCGGGGCGCGGAGCCATACGCACCAGGGCCGCTTGTGCTTCGGAAGACCCCGATGCAAGCCTCCCGGGACAGCTTCCGTCTGGCGCGCGAAAAACAGAATTGCTCGATGGCCACATAGCTGTCCCGTCTGACAGTCTCGATCCGGCGGACACCCATCACGCCAGATCAGACCTGCGTCAGATCAAGTCGAGACTTCTACAGCAGAAAAGAAACTTCATACGTTTGCACTTGGACCCCCACGTGGCTACCATGTCCGGGCGTCAACGCGAAGGCCTTGCCGAATGCCGCCGCTTGCCTTTTTCACCCGTCTCCTGCCGCTCATTCTCGCGGCGCTTGGTAGCGTGGTCGCGCTGGTCGCGCTGGTCGCTTGGCCGGCGCAGGCGATTTGGCTGATGGCGCCGCTGCTGCTCTGCGGCGCGTTCACTGCGCTCGGCCTGTGGGACCTCACGCAGCGCAAGCACGCGGTGCTCCGCAACTACCCGATCACGGCGCATCTCCGCTTTTTGCTGGAGAAGATCCGGCCGGAGATGAGACAGTACTTCTTCGAGGACGAGAAGACCGGCACGCCCTTCAGCCGCGACAAGCGAGCCGTCGTCTATCAGCGTGCCAAGATGCAGCTCGACAAGCGGCCCTTTGGCACCCAGTACGAGGTCTATCAGCCGGGCTTCGAATGGCTGCACCACTCGGTCGTCGCCCGCACGCCCGGGCAGGCGCCGCTGCGCGTCGACATCGGCGGCTACGACGCCTCGATCTTCAACATCTCAGCGATGAGCTTCGGCGCGCTCTCGGCCAATGCCATCATCGCACTCAATCGCGGCGCCAAGGCTGGGGGCTTCGCGCATGACACAGGGGAGGGGGGGCTGAGCCCTCACCACCGCCACGGCGGCGACATCATCTGGGAAATCGGGAGCGGCTATTTCGGTGCGCGTAACCCGGATGGCAGCTTTTCGCCCGAGCGCTTTGCCGCGACAGCGGCCGACCCACAGGTCAAGATGGTTGAGCTGAAGCTCAGCCAGGGCGCCAAGCCCGGTCATGGTGGCGTACTGCCGGCCGCCAAGGTCAGTGCCGAGATCGCCGCGACCCGTGGCGTGCCGGTCGGCCAGGACTGTATCTCCCCCGCCTGTCACTCGGCTTTCGCGACCCCGGTCGAGATGCTGCGTTTCATCGCCGAGATGAAGCGCCTCGCGGGAGGCAAGCCGGCCGGCTTCAAGCTCTGCATCGGCCATCCCTGGGAGTTCCTGTCGATCTGCAAGGCGATGCTGGAGACCGGCATCACGCCGGACTTCATCGTCATCGACGGCGCCGAAGGCGGGACGGGCGCCGCGCCGCTGGAGTTCATGGATCATCTCGGCATGCCCCTGCGCGAGGGCCTGTCCTTCGCGCACAATGCACTGGTCGGAATCGGCGTCAGGGACCGCATCCGGCTCGGCGCCTCTGGCAAGATTGCAACCGCTTTCGACATCGCGCGCACGCTCGCGCTCGGTGCGGATTGGTGCAATTCGGCGCGCGGCTTCATGTTCGCGCTGGGCTGCATCCAGTCCCTCTCCTGCCACACAGATCGCTGCCCGACCGGCGTGGCGACGCAGGACCCGATGCGTGCCCGTGCGCTTGATGTGCCGGACAAGGCGATGCGTGTCGCGCAATTCCACGCGGCGACCCTGCATGCGCTCGCTGAATTGACTGCGGCCGCTGGCCTCGACCATCCGAGCCAGTTCCGACTGGAGCATTTCCGCCGGCGCGTTTCGGCGCAGGATGTACGCTGTTTCTCGGAACTCTACCCGCGCCTAGCTCCCGGCGCGCTGCTCGCCGGCTCGGACGACCCGCGCTACGCCCCCTTCTGGGAGATGGCGGACGCCCACGGCTTCCAGCCACGCGCCTTCCGCGCGGCCCTGGCCGCGGAATAGACGCGCGCCCATCCTACGGGGGCGGAGGACGGCCGGATGGCCTCCGCCGCCGCCATGGACCTCGGGCGACTGCTGAAGCAGAAGCCGCGCCAGGGGATCCGCCCTCGTGATTGACGAGCAGCGGGAATTGGTATGTGGAGACCTGTGCGCGGAAGCCTTGGTGGTTGGCGTGCTGGCTGATTCTCTTTGCTTCGCGAGCGTGGCGCGGGGACATGGCATATCGGACCATCGGCCAAGAAAGCCTGACGCCTGACGGCACCTCGCGCAGCGGGGCGGTACTGGAGCGCCTTTCGTCTCTGATCGACTGGCAGCCTGTCGCCGCGCTGCTCGCCCCGCTCTACTCCTCCGCCAAGCGCGAACCTGCCTCGCCGCCCTTGTCAATGTTCAAGGCATTGCTGATGGCGGTCTGGTACCATCTGTCGGACGTGAAGCTGGCCGAGGCGCTGGAGGACCGGGCGAACTTCCGCCGTTTCTGCTGCTTCGCCGCACGGGAGGTCACGCCCGAGCGCACCGCCTTCGTCCGCTTCCGTCGCGCGCTCATCACGCAGGGCCTGGACCGGCAGTTGTTCGACGCTGCCACCGTGGAGTTCGACGTGCGCGCGATCATGGTCAAGACCGCCACGCTGGTGGATGCGACGATCAACGCCTCTGCCAGCAAGGGCGATGGCGAGGCGCGCTGGGTCAAACACCGCAGCCGCATCTCGGTGCATGGCTTCAAGGCACATGTTGGCGCCGACGCCGACACCGCGCTGGTTGAGCAGGTGTCGATGACACCGGCGAATGGGCATGAAGGGCGCGAAGGGCCGGCCGCTTGCAGCATCACCGCTGGTTCCGTTTTTGTTCTTGACAATGAAGCAATGATAGGAATAAAAGCCCTGACTCGGAGGTGCTGCTGATGGCTAATCTCATCCCCGTGACTGAAGAGAGCCTCCGGGCCGCAATGCGAGATCCGCGCTATTGGCGGTCAGGCCACCCCGAGCGGGAGGCCTATGACCGGTGGGTCACCGAGGGCTGGGAGACCTTCGTACGCGAGGGCGAGGGGAAGAATGGCGTGGTCCACGTCCGCGCCTATTCCCGCATCGCCGGGATAGGCGTCCACCTCGTCGAGGAACAGGAACCGCGCCGTCATCGAGCGCAGCCCGACCGCGCTATTGGCCCCGGTCAGCACCAGGATGCCGCCGGGGAATTCCTTCGACAGCATGGTGTTGCCGCTGTCACGGGCCCGGGCCGGCGCCACCCGCTCCCGCAGCGCGGGCGTCTCCTCCAGCAGCGGGTCGATGCGCTGGCGCGAGAAGCGCTTGGCCAGTTCCACGGTCGGCTGCACCGCCAGCGCGGGCGCCGGCACGTGGTGCATGATGTAGGTGAGCCAGTTGTTGCCGCTTTCCGTCGCGCCGACCTGCGCGCCCTTCATGAACACGACGCGCCGGGCGGGATGCACGGCCGACAGCGCGTCCATCACGTCCTTCAGATACGGCGTGCGGCTGGTGCGCCAGGGGCCCGGTTCCGCGGAGGCGCGGCTGCCGAGCATGCGGTGCCGCTCGGCCCATTCCGAGACGGTGAGCTGCGGCGGCGGCCGGAGCATGGCGCCCACGCGCCGGCGCACATGGTCACGGCTGCGGAGACCGGTCCCCTCCGAGGCCTGCTGGATCGAAGCGATCGGCCGCCTCCGTCACCGGTCGCGACGCCGGAAGAGGTCGTTGACGCTGCCTATAAAGCCCTTCAGGCGGCACTGCGCGATGAGCTCCTGGGGCGCATCCTGGAGAATAGCCCGGCCTTCTTTGAGCAACTGATCGTCGAACTTCTGGTGGCCATGGGCTACGGGGGGTCACGTCTGAATGCCGCGGAGCAACTCGGCAAGTCCGGTGACGGCGGCGTCGATGGCGTGATCAATGAGGACGTCCTCGGCCTCGATCGGGTCTATGTGCAGGCCAAGCGGCACGCGCCTGGCAGCACCATCGGGCGGCCGGAGATCCAGGCGTTTACCGGCAGCCTCGTCGGCCTCGGCGCCTCGAAAGGCGTCTTCGTGACGACCTCCGCGTTCTCTGCCCAGGCCATCGACTTCGCATCGAGGATCCCGCAGCGCGTGGTGCTGATTAACGGGAAACGCTTGACCGAACTGATGGTCGAGCACGGTGTCGGGGTGCGAATCAGCCGAACCGTTGAGTTTAAACGCCTGGACGAGGATTTTTTCTCGGAGGAGGAGTGATCCGCCCGACCGGGCCGTACCAAAGTGTTCGCTCTCGAAGTACAGAATTCGGGCAAGTGGGGTTCGAACCAGGACGAGTGCCGACCGCGCTGAAGCCGGCCTTTTACCTTGGTTTTTGAGTTCCGTACTAAAACGCCCAAGTCAGGAGGTCCGGAGAGAAAGGGCCTCCGGAGAGCGATTTTCGCCTGTCTCCGCGTCCGGCCAGTCAACAGGTCTGCCCCAAAAACGCCAGGAAACCTGCCACTCAGCGCGGCGGTTGGCATGTCGGAGAGCACGGCTCGTATGGGAACTGGCGGACGGGGTGGGATTCGAACCCACGAGACGCTTTCACGTCTACACACTTTCCAGGCGTGCGCCTTCGACCACTCGGCCACCCGTCCCACGGTGCCTGCACCCTCTACCAGACCTTGGAAGGGATACAACCCCGCCATTGCGGCCCGCCGCATCCCACAGGAGCAGATTCCTTGGACCCGGCTGGGACTTGCAGCCGAGAGCAGCGCCCGGTCGGGTCGAACCGCTCCGCGGTTCCGCCGATCGGTCTAAGCCGCTCTAGGTGCCGCCGGCGATGAGCGTCTTGGTTGGCCGCGGAGTTGGTAAGGGGAGGAGTTGGCCATGTGGCTGCCGTGTGGGCATGGCGGCCACCAAAGGCTGGAGGCGATGCGCAAGTGTGGGATGGGCGGCAAGGGCCCCAGCGTGCATCGGCTAGACCGCTGCAAGCCTCATGCGCTCGGCTCTGGCCGGGCCGCGTTCGGGAAGAACAGCTGCTCGCCATTGATCTGGTAGGAGGCGATGGCGCGCTGCCCGGCAGGCGAGAGGATCCAGTCGATGAAGCGCTGGCCGTCGGCGACCTTCACATGCGGGTGCCGCTGCGGGTTCACGAGCATCACGCCATACTGGTTGAATAGCCGCGCATCGCCCTCGACCACGATCCGCAGATCCTGTCGGTTGCGGAAGCTGAGCCAGGTCCCGCGGTCGGACAGGATATAGGCGTTCTGCGCCGCGGCGGTGTTCAACGCCGGGCCCATGCCCTGGCCGACCTCGCGGTACCATTGGCCCCGGCCGGCCGCAGGGTCGACGCCGGCAAGCTGCCACAGGCGCAGCTCGGCCGCATGCGTGCCGGACCGGTCACCGCGGCTGACGAACGCCGCGCGGGCTTCGGCGATGCGGCGCAGCGCGTCGTTGGTGTCGCGCAGCCCATTGACGCGCGCGGGATCGGCGGCGGGGCCGACGACAACGAAGTCGTTGAACATCACGTGCCGGCGCGGCCCACCGAAACCCTCGGCCACGAAGCGCTCCTCGGACACCCGGTCATGCACGAACACCACATCGGCGTCGCCGCGGCGGCCGACATCCAGCGCCTGGCCGGTGCCGAGCGCCACGACGCGCACCGTGATGCCCGTCTCCGCCGTGAAGATCGGCAGGATGTGGCGGAACAGACCTGATTGCTCGGTGCTGGTGGTGCTGGCGACGGTGATGAAGCGCTCCTGCGCGGCGGGAATGCCCGGCAGGACAAGGGCCGCAGCGGCGGCAGCGAGGAAAAGGCGGCGGAACATGGCGGGTCTCCCGGATGGGCCCTTCACCACACCAGTTCGCCGCGCAGGAAGGCCGTGGCTTCTGGTGTGGCAGGCTGGTTGAAGAAGGCGGCGGCCGGTGTCTGCTCGCGCAGGCGGCCGCGGTTGAGGAACAGGACCTCGCCCGCCAGGCGACGGGCCTGACCGAGGTCGTGCGTGGTCATGACGATCTTGGTGCCGCGCGCGGCGAGCGTGCGCACGATCTCCTCGACCGCGCGGGTCGCCGTGGGATCGAGGCTGGCGCAGGGCTCGTCGAGGAACAGCACCTCGGGCGACAGGGCGGCGGCGCGGGCGAGTGCGAGGCGCTGCTGTTCCCCACCCGAAAGCCGCCGCGCCGGGCGGTCGGCGAGCGCGGCGAGGCCCACCATCTCCAGGGCCGCTCGGGCGCGGGGTTCGCGCTCCGCTGCCGTGATGCCGGCCAGCTTCAGCGGATAGATGGCATTGGCCAGCACGCCGCGTCGCAGCAGCACCGGCCGCTGGAACACCATCGCCTGCCGGCGGGCGGGATCGCCCGCCCAGAGGACACGCCCCGTACTGGGCGTCAGCAGCCCGTGCAGCAGCCGCAGCAGCACGGATTTCCCGGCGCCGTTCGGTCCAACGATGATGCTGGGCAATCCGGCCTCGAGGGTGAGCGAGACGTCGGACAGGATGGCGATCGCGCCGGCGGAAAAGCCCACGCCTTCGGCACGGAGCGGCAGGATGGTGTCGGGTGCGCGCATCACGCCCCCGATGTCCGAAGCGGCGCCGGGCGCGAAAGGCTGAATCGGTGGCGCATCACGCCCCCGCCCGGCTGGCGAAGTCGCGCGAGGCCTGCGCGAGCGCGTTCACGACCAGCACGATCGACATCAGCACCATGCCGAGGGCTAGCGCCAGAGGCAGGTTGCCCGCACTCGTCTCCAGCGCGATCGCCGTGGTCATCACCCTGGTGAAGCCCTCGATGTTTCCACCGACGATCATCACCGCGCCGACCTCGGCACTGGCCCGGCCAAAGCCCGCGAGCAGCACGGTCAGCAGCGCGAATCGCCCGTCCCAGAGCAGCGTCGGGACGGCGCGCGCGGGGCCGGCCCCGAAGGAGCGCAGTTGCTCCGCGTACTCCTCCCAAAGCCCTTCCAGGACCTGGCGTGACAGGGCGGCGAGGATCGGCGTGATCAGGACCGCCTGGGCGATGATCATCGCACCCGGCGTGAAGAGCAGGCCGAGATGCCCAAGCGGGCCGGAGCGCGACAGCAGCAGGTAGATCAGCAGCCCCGCCACCACCGGCGGCAGCCCCATCAGCGCATTCAGCACCGTCAGGATTGCACCCCGCCCCGGGAAGCGGGCGACCGCCAGCAGCGCGCCGAGCGGCAGCCCGACGAGGGCCGCGATCAGCAGGGCAGAGAAGCTGACCCGCAGCGACAGCAGCACGATCTGCGCCACAGCCGGGTCGGCGGTGAGCACAAGGTTCAGCGCAGTCGCGGCGGCGGCTCCGAGGTCGTTCACGACAAGATCCTGGCTTGAGCGCAAGCTGCGTTCGGAAAGCTGGTGGGTCAACCGGCTCGGACTTCGGCGAATGGACGGATTTTGCCGATTTTTGCCATCAAATACCAATCAGGCCCGCCCCTCGCGAGGGGCGCGCGTTCATGATCCTGTTGGATGCTGCGGTTCGGGAAGCCGTGCGGAACCGAGGCCATCCTGGATGTGGCGCGACCTGGCATCCGGCTCGATGCCCTGCGGTTCCTAGCCCAAGCAGGCGCTGGCCGAGGACAGGGTCGCTGCCGCAATCCATCAAGGAGCGGCCGCTACGGGCTTCGGCATGGACGCCGAGGCCGCCGCGCGCGCGCGGTTCTGTCTCGCGCGCCAATCGGTTCAGAGGCGCAGCGACAGCGCGGACCCGATTGACCGATCGGCGGAAGGGATTGAAACCTAGAAGTGCAGGAACACGCTCATTGGCACCATCTTAGCTCTGCCCTCGCGGTTGCAGGGGCGGAGACGCGACGAGCGTGACGCGGCGCGTGCCGGACCAGGGACACCAGATGCAGCCAGCGGGTTTCATCATCATCGCGACACTCGTGATCACGACCGGGCTCTGGGGCGCCGGTCGGGTCACGCAGGGCCTGACCGAGGAGCTATGGCCCTGGCGCGGCCCGGCGCAGATCACTGCCCTCTGGCTGCTGAACCTCGTGGCGCTGACGCTGGTCGCGGGCACACGCTCCCGGGCGCTGGAGCCGCTGTTCGGCGGGCTCGACCACGCGATCCGCCTGCATCGCCGGCTGGGGGGCGCAGCCCTGATCGTGATGCTGGTGCACATCCTGCTGCTGGTGCCGCCACGACTAGGCACGGCGGTGGGCGAGGTGTTCAACCCGCTCCACCCCGACAGCCCGTTCTGGATCGACGTCGTGGCGAGTTGGCTCGTGCTGCCGCTCGCCCTCGTCATCTGGTGGCGCGAGCTGCCGCACCATATCTGGCTCTGGCTGCATCGGACGCTTGGGGTGCTGCTGATCCTCGCTTGCGCGCATTCGCTCACGGTCAGCGAGACGGTGCGAGCCTATGAGCCGCTGCGTTTCTGGATGTTCCTGCTGGTCGGCATCGGCTTTGCCGCGATCATCTACCGGCTGCTGATGTTCCGCCGCATGGGGCCGCGGCACGGCTACACGGTGGCGGCGGTGGAGCCGCGCGGGCAGCATGTCGTGGACCTCCAGCTTCGTCCGCGCGACCGGCGGATGAGCTTCGATCCGGGCGCCTTCGTCTATGTGTCGGTGCGCGGGTCGGCCACCGTCCCGGACGAGCTGCACCCGTTTTCGATTTCATCGAGTCCCGCCGAGCGCGATCTGCGCCTGTC
>CAMDWG010000027.1 GCA_945878375.1 Roseomonas mucosa
AAGGCGTGGAGATGGTGATGCCGGGCGACAACGTGTCGATGGACGTCGAGCTGATCGCGCCGATCGCGATGGATGAAGGCCTGCGCTTCGCGATCCGCGAAGGCGGCCGCACCGTCGGCGCTGGCGTCGTCGCCAAGATCGTCAAGTAAGCCGGGATCTGGTCGCACGGTCATGGACAGCCAGAACATCCGCATCCGCCTCAAGGCGTTCGATCACCGCGTGCTGGACGGCAGCACGCGGGAGATCGTCAACACGGCCAAGCGGACGGGCGCGCGGGTTCGCGGGCCCATCCCGCTGCCGACGCAGATTGAGCGTTTCACCGTCAACCGCTCGCCGCACGTCGACAAGAAGTCGCGCGAGCAGTTCGAGATCCGCACGCATCGCCGCCTTCTTGATATCGTCGACCCCACTCCGCAGACCGTGGACGCGCTGATGAAGCTCGACCTCGCCTCCGGCGTGGACGTCGAGATCAAGATCTGACGCGGTCGAAGGGACCAGAAACATGGCCACGAACGGCCGTACGGGGCTGATCGCCCGCAAGCTGGGGATGACCCGGCTTTTCAATGACGACGGCTCCACCGTGCCGGTGACCGTGCTTCACCTCGATGAGGTGCGCGTGGTCGCCAACCGGACCTCCGACAAGGATGGCTATGACGCTGTCCAGGTTGGCGTCGGCACGGCCAAGCCGAAGAACGTCACGAAGCCCCAGAAGGGCCATTTCGCGAAGGCCGGCGTCGAGGCGCCGCGCAAGGTTGTCGAGTTCCGCGTTCCGGCCGAAGCGCTTGTCGCTCCGGGTGCGAAGCTGACGGGCGATCACTTCGTGAAGGGCCAGAAGGTCGATGTCACCGGTGTGACGGTCGGCAAGGGCTTTGCGGGCGGCATGAAGCGCTGGAACTTCGCGGGTCTCGAAGCCTCGCACGGCGTCTCCATCAGCCACCGTTCGCTGGGTTCGACCGGTAACCGCCAGGATCCGGGCAAGACCTTCAAGAACAAGAAGATGGCCGGCCATCTCGGCGTCGAGCGCGTCACCACCCAGAACTTGGTGGTGGCCGGGCACGACCTCGGCAAGGGCCTGCTCCTGATCAAGGGTGCCATTCCCGGCCCGAAGGGTGGATATGTGCTGGTGCGCGACGCGGTGAAGCGCGCGCGTCCGGCCGATGCGCCCTTCCCGGCCGCCGTGGCGCAAGGGTGAACTGATATGCTGAAGGTTCCCGTCATCACGCTGGACAATGCGCCGGCGGGCGAGATCGAGTTGCCGGAGGCGCTGTTCGGCGCTTCTCCGCGCGCCGACATCCTCGCGCGCGTCGTGCATTGGCAGCTCGCGAAGCGTCGCGCCGGCACGCACAAGGCGAAGGGCATGGGGGAGGTCTCCGGGACCACCAAGAAGCCCTATCGCCAGAAGGGCACCGGCAACGCCCGCCAGGGGTCGCTGCGCGCGCCGCAGTACCGCAAGGGCGGCGTCGTGCATGGCCCGGTGGTTCGCAGCCATGCCTACAGCCTGAACAAGAAGGTCCGTCGCCTCGGCCTGATCCATGCCCTGTCCGCGAAGGCGGCCGAGGGCAAGCTCGTTGTCCTCGATGCGGCTTCGGCTGGGACGGATGCCAAGACTTCGGCGTTCGCGGCGAAGCTCAAGGCGCTCGGCTGGACCAGCGCACTGGTGGTGGATGCGGCAGTCGACGCCGATTTCGCACGCGTCACGCGCAACCTGCCGAAGGTCGATGTGCTGCCGACGATGGGCGCGAATGTTTACGACATCCTCCAGCACGACGTGCTGGCGGTGACCCGCGCGGGCGTCGCGGCGCTCGAGGCGCGGCTCAATGGCAGCGAGGAGGCCGCGGCATGAGCGAGACTTCCGAAAAGCCGCGTGGCGTGCAGCTGTCCGCCGAGCGCATGTACCAGGTGATCGTGTCGCCGCTGGTGACCGAGAAGGCGACCCGGCTGAACGAACTCAGCCAGGTGACCTTCCGTGTCGCCCTCGACGCGACCAAGCCGGAGATCAAGGCCGCGGTCGAGCGCCTGTTCTCGGTGACGGTCGAGGGCGTCAACACGGTCGTGATGAAGGGCAAGACCAAGCGGTTCCGCGGTCGCGAAGGCCGCCGGTCCGACTGGAAGAAGGCGATCGTGAAGCTGCAGGCCGGCCAGTCGATCGACCTCACCACGGGGCTCGCGTGACACCATGGCACTGAAGAATTTCAACCCGGTTACGCCTTCGCTGCGCGGCACGGTTCTGATCGACCGTTCCGAGCTGTGGAAGGGCACGCCGGTCAAGGGGCTGACCGTCGGCAAGACGAAGTCCGGCGGCCGCAACAACCATGGCCGCACGACGGTCCGGTTCCGGGGCGGCGGACACAAGCAGTCCTACCGTCTGGTGGATTTCAAGCGCCGCAAGTTCGACGTCCCCGCGGTCGTCGAGCGCCTGGAATACGACCCGAACCGCACGGCCTTCATCGCGCTCCTGAAGTACCAGGATGGCGAGCTGGGCTACATCATCGCGCCGCAGCGCCTGAAGGCGGGCGACACGGTGGTGAACGGCTCGAAGGGCGCGGACATCAAGCCGGGCAATGCGATGCCGCTGGCGAACATCCCCGTCGGCACGATCATCCACTGCATCGAGCTGAAGCCCGGTGCAGGCGCGAAGATGGCCCGTTCGGCCGGCACCTTCGCGCAGCTGGTCGGCAAGGATTCCGGCTACGCGCAGATCAAGCTGATGTCCGGCGAGGTTCGCGTCGTGCGGGCCGAGTGCATGGCGTCGATCGGCGCGGTGTCGAACCCGGACAATTCGAACCAGGAACTCGGCAAGGCCGGCCGCATGCGGTGGATGGGCTTCCGCCCGCACAACCGCGGCGTGACGATGAACCCGATCGACCACCCGCATGGTGGTGGTGAAGGTCGTACCTCGGGTGGCCGCCATCCGGTCACGCCTTGGGGCAAGCCGACGAAGGGCGCGAAGACGCGCAACAACAAGCGGACCGACGGGCTCATTGTCCGGCGCCGCAACGCGACGAAGGGCTGACGGCCATGCCGCGTAGCGTCTGGAAGGGGCCGTTCGTTGACGGCTACCTGCTCAACAAGGCGGAGATGTCCCGCGCTTCGGGCCGCAGCGAGATCATCAAGATCTGGTCGCGCCGCAGCACGATCCTGCCGCAGTTCGTCGGCCTGACCTTCGGCGTGTACAACGGGAAGAAGTTCATTCCCGTGCAGGTGACGGAGAACATGGTCGGCCACAAGTTCGGCGAATTCTCGCCGACGCGCACCTTCAACGGCCATTCGGCCGACAAGAAGGCGAAGCGAGGCTGAGATGAGCAAGCCGAAGCACGAGCGTACGCTCGAAGAGACCGAGGCGCAGGCCGTCCTGCGCAATATCCGCGTCTCGCCGCGCAAGCTGAACCTGGTAGCCGCGCTGATCCGCGGCCGCTCGGCGCAGGATGCGGTGGCGACGCTGACCTTTTCCAAGCGCCGCATCGCCCAGACGGTGAAGAAGACGTTGGAAAGCGCGATCGCCAACGCCGAGAACAACCACCAGCTCGATGTCGACCGCTTGGTCGTCTCGCGCGCCGAGGTTGGCCGGGCGGTGGTGATGAAGCGCTTCCACGCCCGTGGCCGCGGCCGCGCGTCGCAGGTCGAGAAGTGGTTCAGCCATCTCAAGATTGTGGTGGCGGAGAAGACCGCGGACGCGCCGGCGCCGCAGCAGGAGGCCGCGTAGTATGGGCCAGAAAATCAATCCCATCGGCCTTCGGCTCGGGATCAACCGTACCTGGGATAGTCGGTGGTTCGCCACGGGCGACTACTCCCGGATGCTGCATGAAGACCTGAAGCTGCGGCGGACGCTGCGCGATCGCCTGAAGGGCGCTGGCGTGTCCCGCGTCGTGATCGAACGCCCGGCGAAGAAGCCGCGCGTCACGATCCACGCTGCGCGGCCCGGCGTCGTCATCGGCAAGAAGGGCGCGGACATCGAGGTGCTCCGCAAGGACCTCGCGAAGATGGCCGGCGCCGAGGTGTCGCTGAACATCGTCGAGATCCGCAAGCCCGAGATCGACGCGACGCTGGTGGCCGAGAGCATCGCCCAGCAGCTGGAGCGCCGGGTGGCTTTCCGCCGTGCGATGAAGCGCGCGGTGCAGTCCGCCATGCGCCTCGGCGCCGGAGGCATCCGGATCAACTGCTCCGGGCGTCTCGGTGGCGCTGAGATCGCGCGCATGGAGTGGTACCGCGAAGGCCGCGTGCCGCTGCACACGCTGCGTGCGGATATCGATTTCGGGACCGCGACCGCGAAGACCACCTACGGCACCTGCGGTGTCAAGGTGTGGATCTTCAAGGGCGAGGTGATGGCCCATGATCCGATGGCGCAGGACAAGCGCGCCGCGGAACAGGCTCCGCAGCGCTGATTGGTGATGTGACATGTTGTCTCCGAAGCGCACAAAGTTCCGCAAGGCCCACAAGGGCCGTATCAAGGGCGTCGCCAAGGGTGGGTTCAGCCTCACCTTCGGCGGCTTCGGCCTGAAGGCGTTGGAGCCCGAGCGGGTGACGGCGCGCCAGATCGAAGCGGCCCGCCGCGCGATCACGCGCGCGATGAAGCGCCAGGGCCGCGTCTGGATCCGCATCTTCCCCGATGTGCCGGTCTCGACGAAGCCTGCAGAAGTCCGCATGGGCTCCGGCAAGGGTGCCCCCGAGTATTGGGTGGCCCGCGTGAAGCCGGGCCGCATCATGTTCGAGCTCGACGGCGTGTCGAACGAGATCGCGCGCGAGGCGCTCGAGCTCGGTGCGGCCAAGCTGCCGATCAAGACCAAGATCGTGACGCGCCTCGGCGCGTCGCCGGAGGCCTGATCATGGCGATGACCAAGGTTGGCGATGTTCGCGTGAAGAGCGCGGATGAGCTGCAGGAGATGCTGGTTGACCTTCGGAAGGAGCAGTTCAACCTGCGCTTCCAGCGGGCGACCGGCCAACTCGAGGCGGTGGGGCGCATCAAGGAAGTGCGCCGGACGATCGCTCGGGTGAAGACGGTGATGGCCGAGCGCAATCGCGCTCCGGCGAAGTCGTAAGGGGTACCGGGCGATGCCGAGGCGCGTCCTCACGGGCCGGGTGGTCAGCGAAAAGACCGACAAGACGGTGACCGTCCTTGTCGAGCGTCGCGTGATGCACCCGCTCTACAAGAAGTTCATCCGCCGCTCGAAGCGCTATGCCGCGCATGACGAGGCGAACCTCTGCAAGGAGGGGGACCTCGTCTCGATCGAGGAATGCCGTCCGATCAGCAAGACGAAGTCCTGGCTGGTCGTCGCGCGCAACGGTGAGTCTGTGGCGCGTCCGGCTGGCCTCGAGCTTGCCGGTGCCGCTGCGGCGCCGATGGGGGCCTGATCCATGATCCAGGTCGAATCCAATCTCGACGTCGCCGACAATTCCGGTGCTCGCCGCGTCCAGTGCATCAAGGTGCTGGGCGGCTCCAAGCGGAAGACGGCGTCCGTCGGCGACGTGATCGTGGTCTCCGTCAAGGAAGCCATTCCGCGTGCCAAGGTGAAGAAGGGCGAGGTGCATCGCGCCGTCATCGTCCGCACGGCCTACCCCGTGCGGCGCATCGACGGCACGGCGATCCGCTTCGACGGCAACGCCGCGGTTCTCATCAACAAGCAGGGCGAGCCGATCGGCACGCGCATCTTCGGACCGGTCGTGCGCGAGCTGCGTGCGAAGAAGTTCATGAAGATCATCTCGCTGGCGCCGGAGGTCCTGTAAGGCCATGGCCGCGAAGATCAGGAAGGGCGACAAGGTCCAGGTGCTGGCCGGTCGCGACAAGGGCAAGCGCGGGGAGGTTATCCGCGTGGTGCCGAAGGAAAGCCGTGCCTTCGTGCAGGGCGTGAACATGGTGAAGCGCCATGAGAAGCCGCAGGGCATGAGCCGCCCGGGCGGCATCACGGAGAAGGAGGGTCCGATCGACCTTTCCAACCTGGCGCTGCTGGACCCCAAGACGGACAAGCCGACCCGCGTCGGCTTCAAGACGCTTGAGGATGGCACGAAGGTCCGGGTCGCGAAGGGCTCGGGCGAGGTGATCGACCGATGAGCGATACGAAGAAGGGCGCGGCCGCCAAGAAGGGCGGCAAGCCGGCTGCTGGCGGCAAGGCAGCGGCTGGCGGCAAACCGGCTGCTGGCGGCAAGGCAGCGGCTGGCAGCGACCGTGGCGGCCAGGCGGCGACGAACGTCACCGTCAAGGCTGGCCCGGCGGCTGCTTCGCCGGCCGAGCTGCCGCGCCTGCGGAAGCATTACGACGAGGTCGTGCGCAAGCGGCTGTCCGACGAGTTCGGCTACAAGAACCCGATGGAAGTGCCGAAGCTCGAGAAGATCGTCGTCAACATGGGCGTCGGCGAAGCCGCCGGCGACCAGAAGAAGCTCGACGCGGCCGTGGCCGAGCTGATGGCGATCACCGGGCAGAAGCCCGTGAAGACCAAGGCGAAGAAGGCGATCGCCGGCTTCAAGATCCGCGAGGGTCAGGCGATCGGCTGCAAGGTCACGCTCCGCAAGGCGCGCATGTATGAGTTCCTGGACCGCCTGGTCACGATCGCGATGCCTCGCGTTCGCGACTTCCGCGGCCTTCCCGGAAATCGTGGCTTCGACGGCCGTGGCAACTTCGCCATGGGCATGAAGGAGCAGATCGTGTTCCCCGAGATCAACTATGATCGCGTGGACACGATTCGCGGGATGGACATCCAGTTCGTCACGACGGCGAAGACCGACAAGGAAGCCAAGGCCCTCCTGAAGGCCTTTGATCTTCCCTTCGCCAGCTGAACCCGTTTGGAAAACCGTCGGGCTGCGCGCCCGGCAGGTTCCGGAGGAATTGAGACGACATGGCCAAGACCTCGTCAGTCGAGAAGAACAACCGTCGTGCACGGCTCGCGAAGCTGCACGCCCCGAAGCGCAACGCCCTCAAGGCGGTGGTGATGGACCGTGACCGGCCCGTCGAAGAGCGCTTCGAGGCGACGCTGAAGCTCGCGCAGCTGCCGCGCAACGGCGCCAAGATCCGCGTCCGGCTTCGCTGCGAAGTGACCGGCCGTCCCCGCGGGAATTACCGCAAGTTCAAGCTGTGCCGGAACATGCTGCGGGAGATGGCCAATACCGGCCAGCTTCCCGGCGTGGTCAAGGCGAGCTGGTAAGGAGGGCTGCGCGTGTCGCTGTCCGATCCGCTGGGTGACCTGCTCACCCGCATTCGCAACGCCCAGGGCGCACGGCAGAGCCGTTGCGTCGCCCCGGCCTCCAAGCTGCGGGAAAACGTGCTCGATGTACTGAAGCGGGAGGGCTACATCCGCGCCTTCTCGACTGAGCAGCTTCGCCCCGGGGTGAAGGTGATCAGCATTGAGCTGAAGTATTCCGAGGGCGAGCCCGCCATCAAGGAGATCCATCGGGTCTCCAAGCCGGGTCGGCGCGTCTACTCGAAGATCGCGGAGCTGCCGAGGTTCTATTCAGGCCTCGGCATCTCCATCCTCTCCACGCCGAAGGGCGTGATGAGCGACCATGAGGCTCGCACCGCCAATGTTGGCGGTGAAGTCCTCTGCCGCGTGTTCTGAGGAGGGCAGGGGAATGTCTCGCGTCGGCAAATACCCGGTGCCCGTGCCCTCCGGCGTCCAGGTGGCGCTGCAGGGCCGCACGGTGGTGGCCAAGGGCAAGCTCGGGGAACTCAAGCTCGACCTGACCGATCATGTGGATGTGACGATCGAAGGGGCCGAGGTGGCCGTTGCGCCTCGCGGCGCCGACCGTCATGCGCGCATGATGTGGGGCACCACGCGCAGCCTGATCCAGAGCATGGTGACGGGCGTGTCCACGGGCTTCACCAGGTCCATGGAAATCACCGGCACCGGCTACAAGGCGGCGGTGCAGGGGAAGGACCTGATCCTGAACCTCGGCTACAGCCATGAGATCCGCTACCCGATCCCGGCTGGGATCAGCATCACCTGTGAGAAGCCGACTTCGGTCAAGGTGGCCGGTTCGGACAAGCGCCAGGTGGGGCAGGTCGCGGCCGAAATCCGCGCCTATCGCGGGCCGGAGCCCTATAAGGGCAAGGGCGTGCGCTACGACAACGAGGTGATCCTCCGGAAGGAGGGTAAGAAGAAGTAATGGCCGACAAGCTCGCATTGATGGAGCGCCGCCGCTCGCGGCTGCGCTACCAGCTGAAGGTCAAGTCCGGTGGGCGCCCGCGCCTGTCGGTCTTCCGGTCCGGCAAGCACATCTACGCCCAGGTGATCGACGACAAGCAGGGCCGCACGGTCGCCGCTGCTTCGAGCATCGAGAAGTCGATGCGCGATGGGCTCAAGACCGGTGCCGACAAGGACGCGGCGACGGCGGTGGGCAAGCTGGTGGCGGAGCGTGCGCTCGCCGCGGGCGTGACGGCGGTCGTGTTCGACCGCGGTCCCTACATCTACCATGGTCGCGTCAAGGCGCTCGCGGAGGCTGCCCGCGAGGGCGGCCTGTCGTTCTAAGGAGTTCGGGAATGGCAAGGGGTCCGATGGGCGGCGGCGAAGGCGGTGGCGAGGGCGGTGATCGCCGTCGTGGCCGCGGTCGCGATCGCGGCAACGAAAACCGCCAGGAGCGCCAGGAAGGCGACGAGCTCAAGGACAAGCTCGTCACCATCAACCGCGTCGCCAAGGTGGTGAAGGGCGGTCGTCGCTTCAGCTTCGCCGCGCTCGTCGTGGTGGGCGACCAGAAGGGCCGCGTCGGCTGGGGTGCCGGCAAGGCCCGCGAGGTGCCGGAGGCGATCCGCAAGGCGACGGAGCGTGCCAAGCGTGGCATGATCCGCGTGCCGATGAAGGAAGGCCGCACGCTGCATCACGACATCATCGGCGAGTTCGGCGCCGGTCGCGTGATCCTGCGGGCCGCGCCGGCTGGTACCGGCATCATCGCCGGTGGCCCGATGCGCGCGGTGTTCGAAACGCTCGGCATGGGCGACGTCGTCGCCAAGTGCACCGGCACGACGAACCCGCACAACATGGTGAAGGCGACCTTCGCCGCGCTCGGCCGCACCACCAGCCCGCGGGCTGTGGCGGCGCGCCGCGGCAAGAAGGTCACCGACCTCCTCGGTCCGAAGAAGGACGCCGAGGCGGCGGCGGAGGCGGCCAATGGCTGAAGACAAGAAGACCGTGAAGGTGACCCAGACCGGGTCGCCGATCGGCCGCAAGCCCGGCCAGCGTGAGACGCTGATCGGGCTCGGCCTGAACAAGATTCGCCGGTCGCGCGAGCTGGAGGATACTCCGGCCGTGCGTGGGATGATCCGCAAGGTCGCCCACCTGGTGAAGGTGGAGGGCTGACATGGTCAAGCTCAATGAGATCCGCGACAATGAAGGCGCGCGGAACACGTTCAAGCGCATCGGTCGCGGCATCGGGTCCGGCAAGGGCAAGACCGGCGGCCGCGGCGTGAAGGGCCAGAAGGCGCGTACCGGCGTGACGCTGAATGGGTTCGAGGGCGGTCAGCTCCCGATCTATCGGCGTGTGCCGAAGCGCGGCTTCGTGAACCCGTTCCGCAAGAACTATGCGGTGCTGAACATCGGCGTCCTCGACCAGGCGATCGCGGATGGCCGTCTGCCGGCTGGCGCGCCGATCGATGAGGCGGTGCTGAAGGCGGCTGGCGTGGTCAAGACCTCATCCAAGCTGGTCGGCGTTCGCCTGCTGGCGAAGGGCGAGATCAAGCGGGCGGTGACGCTGACGGTCACCGGCGCCTCCGCTGCCGCGATCGCGGCGGTCGAGGCTGCTGGCGGCACGGTTACGGTGACGGCCCCCGCCGCGCCTGCCGCAGAGGCGGCCGAGGGCTGACGGATGGGGTGTCGCCCTTGCACCTTGGTGGTGCGGGCGACGCTTGATGATGGCTGCGCTGCGGCGTCCCAGGCAGGGCTTGGGGCGCCGCAGTCGCGAGGAGGGTAGCGCATGGCGTCCGCCGCCGAACAACTCGCGGCCAATCTGAACCTCGGTGTGCTTGCGAAGGCCACGGAGCTGAAGAAGCGCATCTGGTTCACGCTAGGTGCGTTGATCGTCTATCGGATCGGGTCCTATGTGCCGGTACCGGGCGTCGATGCCGCGGTGATGGCGGAGCTGCTCGATCAGATGGGCGGCGGCATCCTCGGCATGTTCGACATGTTCACGGGCGGTGCGCTTGGGCGCATGACCGTCTTCGCGCTGAACATCATGCCCTACATCTCGGCCAGCATCATCGTGCAGCTGATGACGGCGGCCATCCCCAGCTGGGAACAGCTGAAGAAGGAAGGCGAGTCGGGGCGGAAGAAGCTCAACCAGTACACGCGCTACCTGACGCTGTTCATCGCCATCTTCCAGGCCTACGGCATCGCCATCGGGCTCGAGGCGCTGCGTGGCGCCTTCGGCCCGGCGGTGATCGAGCCCGGGTGGTCCTTCCGCATCTCCTGCGTCATCACGCTGACCGGCGGGACGATGTTCCTGATGTGGCTGGGCGAGCAGATCACCGCGCGCGGCGTCGGCAATGGGATCAGCCTGATCATCTTCGCCGGGATCGTGGCGAACCTGCCCTCGGCGCTGGGGAGCACGCTGGAACTCGGCCGGACAGGCGCGCTGTCCACCTTCTTCATCATCTTCTTCCTGCTGGCGGCGCTCGCCATCATCGCCGCGGTCGTCTTCATCGAGCGGGCGCAGCGCCGGATCCCGGTGCAGTATCCGAAGCGCCAGGTGGGCAACCGCCAGTTTGGCGGCGAGAACACGCACCTGCCGCTGAAGCTGAACACCGCCGGCGTCATGCCGCCGATCTTCGCCTCCTCCCTCTTGCTGCTGCCAGCGACCTTCGCGGCCTTCCGAACGGATGATGGCGAGGCTTCGCTGCTGACGGATATCGCGAACCTGCTCGGGCACGGGCAGCCGCTGTATATGCTGCTCTACCTGGTCGGCATCGTGTTCTTCGCCTTCTTCTACACGGCTGTCGTATTCAACCCGCAGGAGACGGCGGACAACCTCCGCAAGTATGGCGGCTTCGTGCCGGGCATCCGTCCCGGCCAGCCGACGGCCGAGTATTTCGACCGGGTGCTGACGCGGTTGACGGCGGTTGGGGCGATCTACCTGGCGTTCATCTGCCTGGTGCCGGAGGTTCTGATCGCGAATTATGGTGTGCCCTTCTATTTCGGCGGGACTTCGTTGCTCATCATCGTGTCCGTGACCATGGACACGGTGGCGCAGGTGCAGTCACACTTGTTCGCCCACCAGTATGAGGGGCTGATCAAGAAGGCCCGGCTTGGCGGCCGCGGCACGCAACCGGGGGGGCGCGGTCGATGAGGCTGATTCTGTTGGGCCCGCCCGGTGCCGGGAAGGGAACCCAGGCCAAGCGGCTGGAGGAGCGCTACGGTATCGCCCAGATCTCCACCGGCGACATGCTGCGCGCCGAGGTGAAGTCGGGCTCCCCCATTGGTCTCGAGGCCAAGGCGATCATGGAGCGTGGCGACCTGGTGCCGGACGCGATCATCACGGCCATGCTCGCGCTGCGCGTCCGAAAGGCCGATTGCGCGGCCGGGTTCATCCTGGATGGCTTCCCCCGCACCGTGCCGCAAGCTGAGGCACTGGATCTCATGCTCCGTCAGCACGCGATGGAACTGGACCATGTCATCGAGCTGAAGGTGGACGACGCCGCCTTGGTCGAGCGTATCGCGGGGCGCTACACCTGCTCGAAGTGTGGCGAAGGCTATCATGACAGCTTCAAGCGGCCGGCCACGGAAGGCGTATGCGATTCTTGCGGCGGCTCGGAGTTCACCCGTCGAGCCGACGACAAGGCCGAGACGGTGGCTGCCCGGCTCGAGGCCTATCATCGGCAGACCGCCCCGCTGCTGCCCTTCTACGGGGCGCAAGGGAAACTGCAGGCGGTGGACGGTATGGCCGAGATGGATGAGGTTACGCGCCAGCTCCAGGCGCTGCTCGGCCAGCCTGGTGGGCGGGCGGCGGGTTCCTGAATGACGTGTTTGTGACCTTGAGAACTTGACTCTGGCGGCGAGGGCGGTGTAGGTCGCCCCCCTCGCGGTCTGGAGGAATGCCTCCGGCCGTCCTTAGCCGTTGCTCGACTGGACCTGTCGCCGTCGTCGGTTTTGGCCGACGCACATCGTTTGACGAACCGCCGGCCTCCGCCGGCTGCTTGGGGCCCTGCCCCGTGAGGAGAGACGCATCGTGGCGCGCATCGCCGGCGTTAACATCCCGACTAACAAGCGGGTCGCCATTTCGCTTCGTTACATCTACGGGATCGGTCCTAAGAACGCGATGGAGATCGTGGAGCAGCTCGGCATCCCGCTCGAGCGCCGCGTGAACCAGCTTACGGATGACGAGATCCTGCGGATCCGCGAGCTAATCGACCGGGAGTTCCGCGTCGAGGGCGATCTTCGTCGCGAAGAGGCGATGAACAAGAAGCGCCTGATGGACATGGCCTGCTATCGCGGCCTCCGTCACCGCAAGGGCCTTCCGGTTCGCGGTCAGCGCACCCACACGAATGCGCGCACGCGCAAGGGCAAGGCGGTCGCGATCGCCGGCAAGAAGAAGGTGACGAAGTAAGATGGCTCGCGAACCTCGCGGCGGCGCCGGTCAGCGTCCGCGCAAGAAGGAGCGGAAGAACATCTCGTCCGGCGTGGCGCATGTTCTGGCCAGCTTCAACAACACCGTGGTGACCATCACCGACGCGCAGGGCAACGCGATCGCGTGGTCGTCGTCCGGCAGCCAGGGCTTCAAGGGCAGCCGTAAGTCGACCCCCTACGCCGCGCAGGTCGCGGCTGAGGATGCGGGCAAGAAGGCCCGCGAGCACGGGATGGAAACGCTGGAGATCCAGGTCTCCGGGCCTGGGTCGGGCCGCGAATCGGCGCTGCGCGCGCTGCAGACGGTCGGCTTCTATGTCACGGCCATCAAGGACGTGACGCCCATCCCGCATAATGGTTGCCGCCCGCGCAAGCGGCGTCGCGTCTGAGTTGCGGTGGCGGGGCTGACCCCGCCACGCGCAAGGCGCGTCGTCAGAGGCCGGGACAAGGGAAGACATCGTGATCGAGAAGAACTGGCGCTCGCTGATCGAGACCAAGAAGGACGTGGAGTTCGGTTCCGATCCGGGCCGTACCGCGACCATCGTGGCGGAGCCGCTGGAGCGTGGCTTCGGCATGACGCTGGGCAATGCGCTGCGCCGGATCCTGCTGTCCTCGCTGCAGGGCGCGGCCGTCACGGGCATCCGGATCGACGGCGTGCTGCATGAATTCAGCTCGATCCAGGGCGTGCGGGAGGATGTGACCGATATCGTCCTGAACGTGAAGCAACTGGCCATCCGCTATCAGGGTGAGGGCGCAAAGCGCCTGCAGCTGACGGCGACCGGCCCGGGCGAAGTGACGGCGGGCCAGATCCAGACAACGGGCGATATCGAGATCGCGAACCCCGATCTGGTGATCTGCTCGCTGGACGACGGCGCCAAGCTGTCGATGGAACTGACCATCGACACCGGCAAGGGCTATGTTCCGGCTTCCGAGAACCGCCCCGAGGATGCCCCGATCGGCCTTATTCCGGTTGATGCCATCTACTCGCCGGTTCGTCGCGTGGCCTACCAGGTCCAGCCGACCCGCGTTGGCCAGAAGACCGACTACGACAAGCTGGTCCTGACGGTCGAGACCGATGGCACGGTGACGCCTGAGGATGCCGTCGGCATCGCCGCGCGCATCCTGCAGGAGCAGCTCCAGCTGTTCATCAACTTCGAGGAGCCGCGCGCCCGTGTTGTGGAGGAGGTCCGCGACGACCTCCCCTTCAACCGCAACCTGCTCCGCAAGGTGGACGAGCTGGAACTGTCGGTCCGCAGCGCGAACTGCCTCAAGAACGACAACATCGTCTACATCGGCGACCTCGTGCAGAAGACGGAGCAGGAAATGCTTCGTACCCCGAACTTCGGTCGCAAGTCGCTGAACGAGATCAAGGAGGTTCTTGCCTCCATGGGTCTTGGTCTTGGCATGAGCGTGTCGGGCTGGCCGCCGGAGAACATCGAGGATCTGGCGAAGAAGCTCGAGGAGCCGTTCTGATTTGCCCATGGCTGCCGGGTGCGCCGATCCGCGCACTTGGCTTTGCCGCGCCGCTTGCGGCGCTGGCGGCGAGGGCGGCGGGTTGCCATTCGGCGGCCTGCGGTTGTACTGGACGCCCCGGCTCGGGGCCTATGGAGTTGTGTCATGCGTCACGGGGTTTCGGGCCGTAAGCTCGGCGTCACCTCCACCCACCGGATCGCCATGCTGCGCAGCATGGCGACCAGCCTGATCAAGCACGAGCAGATCACGACGACGCTGCCCAAGGCGAAGGAGCTGCGCCCGTATGTCGAGCGCATCATCACGCTGGGCAAGCGGGGCGACCTGCATGCGCGCCGCCAGGCCTATGCCCAGATCCGGGATGAGCGCGTGGTGGACAAGCTCTTCACCACCATCGCCGAACGCTACAAGGCGCGCGCCGGCGGCTACACCCGCGTCCTGAAGGCCGGCATGCGCTACGGTGACGCGGCATCGATGGCCGTGATCGAATTGGTGGAGCGCGACCTGGCCGCCAAGGGCCTCGACAGCGGTCCGCGGCCTGAGGTCGCTGAGGAAGAAGCAGCGGCTTAAGCTGCTTCCATCTTCTGTCGCGTGGTTGGGGAGGGCGCCGTTTGGCGCCCTTCTTCGTTTTGCGGCCGCCCGTCTGCTGCGGGTGAAGCGGAGAGAAGCGATGGGGGTAGCCCTCACCCCTCGCGCTGCCTCAGCGCCTCCAGCGCCGCTCGGAGCGCCGTTGGCACCGGCACCGGGCGCCCTGTGGTGCGCGCGACGTAGACATGTGTGAAGAGCCCTTCGGCTGCCGCTTCGCTATCGCCCGAGCCGAAGACCGCCAGGTCATAGCTAACGGATGTGTTGCCGAGTCGGGCGAGTCGGAGCCCTACGACAATGTCTTGCGGGTAGGCGAGCGGCTTACGATACCGGCATGAGGTCTCGACCACGAGGCCAATCGCCTCGCTCGTCGTGATGTCGAGTGCGCCGACGGAGATGAGCCATCGGTTCACCGCCGTGTCGAAGAAGCTGTAGAACACGACGTTGTTGATGTGTCCGTAGGCATCGTTGTCCGACCAGCGCGTCGTGATCGGGCAGTGATGGGGAAATTCCGACAGATGTGCCGGTGGCTTGCGCTCTGTCATGTCCGGACGTCCGGTCGCGCATCAGTGCCTTGGTGCCGGGTGGTCAGGGGCGGGGACACGCCATGGCCTACCCGGCGAATGGCCATAGGCTGGACGTTGCGGGCCTTGGCGGGGCGGGGCAGGCGCTTGGGCATGGCGAGGCTCCGACTCGAGGGCGGGGACGTGCTTCCAAGTATAGACCGGCATGGCCCCGAGTCGGAGTTGTCCCGCTGCATAAGGATCGGCCGCCAACCCATTCTGCTGCCGCATGATCGCGGTTCCGCGCTTCGCTCGGCCGCTAGGCGCTGCTATGCAAGTGGACCACCTCGCCCCGAGATCCAGAAGCGCGATGTCCGCGTCCAGGCCCAACCCCGCCCCAGCCGCCGCAAGGCTCGAGCCGTTCCGGCTGCGGGGCGCAAATTTCAACCTGCTCGTGCTGCGCCTGCTCGACCACCGGCCGGACGCGGTGATCCCCTCGCTCGGGGACCAGTTCCGCCGGGCCCCCGGCTTCCTGCGCTTCGCGCCGGTCGTGATCGGGCTGGATGACATCCAGGCGCATCCGACGGAGGTCGATTTCGCCGGCCTTATCCAGGGGCTTCGCCAGATCGAGATCGTGCCGGTCGGCACCACCGGTGGGACGCCGGACATGCGGAACGCCGCGATGGGCGCGGGCCTGCCGCCGCTGCGGGTGGCGGGGGGGAAGGAAGCCGATATCCCGCTGACCGAGTCAGGACCCGCGCCGCAGCCCGTTGCGATGGCCCCGCCTCCCGCGCCCGACCCGCAGCCGCAGGGGCTCGCCAAGCCCGCGATGCTGGTCGACCAGCCGGTGCGCGCTGGCACGCGCATCTGGGCGCAGGGCAGCGACCTGATCATCGTCGGCACCGTCAATCCGGGCGCCGAGGTGATCGCGGATGGCAACATCCATGTCTACGGACGCTTGCTCGGCCGCGCCATCGCGGGCGGGCAGTCGGAGATGGGGGCGCGGGTCTTCGCGACCCATTTCGACCCCGAACTCGTCTCCATCGCCGGCTACTACGCCGTGCGGGACGGGCTTGGGGCTGCGCAGATCGGCAAGGCCGTGATGGCCAGCCTGGTCGGCGAACAGATGCGGTTCGACCTGCTCGGCTGACGCCGAGGCGGGGGGATTTCAGGGGGCCGCGCGGCAGGCACGGTGCCCGGGCAAGGGTCAGGGGGCCATCCATGGCGGAAGTCATCGTCGTCACGTCAGGCAAGGGCGGGGTCGGCAAGACCACCAGCTCCGCCGCCTTCGCAACCGGCCTCGCGCAGCGGGGCAAGCGGGTGGTGGTCATCGATTTCGATGTCGGATTGCGGAACCTCGACCTCATCATGGGTGTCGAGCGGCGCGTGGTGTTCGACATCGTCAACGTCATCCAGGGCGAGGCGCGGCTGAACCAGGCGCTGATCAAGGACAAGCGCGTCGAGGGTCTCTCGATCCTTCCCGCCAGCCAGACCCGCGACAAGGACGCGCTGACCAAGGACGGCGTCGGCCAGATCATCGAGGAACTGGCGAAGGACCACGACTACATCCTCTGCGACAGCCCCGCGGGGATCGAGAAGGGCGCGCTGCTCGCGCTGTATTTCGCCGACCAGGCGATCGTGGTGACGAACCCCGAAGTGTCGTCCGTCCGCGACAGCGACCGCATCCTCGGCGTGCTGCAATCCAAGTCGAAGCGGGCGGAGGAGAAGAAGGATCCGGTGAAGGAACACCTTCTCGTCACCCGCTACGATCCGAACCGCGTCGAGAAGGGCGAGATGCTGAAGCTCGACGACATCCACGAAATCCTGGCGATCCCGCTGCTCGGCGTGATTCCGGAAAGCGAGAGCGTGCTGCGCGCCTCCAACACCGGCACGCCGGTGGTGATGGACACGGAAAGCCTCGCCGGCCAGGCCTACAAGGACGCCGTCTCTCGCTTCCTGGGTGAGAAGGTGGAGCATCGCTTCCTGGAGCCGCAGAAGAAGGGCCTCTTCTCGCGGCTGTTCGGCGGGAGGGCTGCGTGATGAGCTGGCTCGATTTCTTCAAGGCTCGCAAGCCGGACCAGGCGACCGCCAGCGCGGCGAAGGAAAGGCTGCAGATCGTCTTGGCGCATGAGCGCATCGGGCGGACGCGGGAGGATTTCCTGCCGAAGCTGCAGATGGAGATCGTGGCGGTGGTGGCGAAATACGTCGCCATCGATCCGGGCAAGGTGAATGTCTCGCTGGATCGCGGGGGCGACATGTCCACGCTCGCGATCGAGATCGACCTGCCCGGTGCGCAGGAAGGCCGGCTTCGGGCCGCGAGCTAGGGATAACAGGCGGAACCCGCGTCCTGGCCTGCCGTCTCGTCAGGGGACGCCTGCCAGGGCAGCGGGGGGGGGCACATGGACTGGCGGGTTGGTCGCCCAACCCGCAGGCCGGCATCCTTGGCGCGTGGCGCCATCCGCACCCAGGATCGACATCATCAGCGTCGCGCCGGCGCGGCGGATGCTGTCGCATCTTCTGCACCTGGCGGGCATCGGCGGCATCGTGCTGGAAAGCCGGTCCCGCGATAACCTCGAAAGCCGCGTGCGCGCGGCTGCACCAGGAGGCCCATGCCCAGTCTCGCCGCGCCTCAGTGCAGGCGCGGGGCGGCGCTGCCGATGCGGGGCAGGGTGGCGGCCCAGGCGCCGATCTGCGGGAGGCCTGCGAGGCCGCTGCCGAGGCTGGCGGTGATGCGGCGGGTGGTGGCGCCGATGGCCTGTTCCTGCGCGGCCTCTTCCTCCAGTTCCGCGATCCAGTCGGGGGTGTAGGGCTGGCCGTCGGGGCCGGTGACGATCCAATTGCGCTGGGCGTGGCTGTCGAACGGGGTGGTGCCTTCGGGCCAGTCGGTGCTGGTGCCGGTGCGGCCATCCGCGCTTTGAAAGCGGCCGTCGGGGAGGATGGTGGCGCCGAGTTCGGCCAGCGCCGCGGCCAGGCTGAGGGTTTCGGGCGCGCCATCGGCGCCTTCGCGCGTCAGGCAGGGGATGCCGGCGCGGAGGGTGACGCGGCGGCCCTCGCCGGTGGCGGGGTCGGCGTAGACGATGGCTACTTGCGTGTCCTCGGGGCTATTGAGGCGGACGCCGGTGCGGGCGCGGATGGGGTGGCCGTGGCGGTCCACCAGGGCGCCGTCGCGGGCGAGGATGGCGGCGATGGTCTCGAAGCGGCCGTGATCGGTGAGGCAGACATGGCCGGGGGTCATGCGGGTGCCGCGCAGGTCGATGATGGTCTGGGTGATGTTCTGGAAGGTGCGGGTGACGGGGCGGGGGACGAGAGCGCCGCGGCCGAAGGCGGCGGTGGCGTCGAAGGCCATGACGAGGTCGCCGATGCGGATTTGCTCGATGGGCTTCTCCGTGCCGTCGGCCATCAGGATGGGGGTGCCGGGGAGGAAGCACTTGGGAATCTGTCCCCGCTCAGACGTAGCGCGGTAGGTCTCGCCATCAGGCAGGGGTTCGCCACGAGCAATTGCGTCGATGACACTGAAGTTGGCGCGAGTTTCCATGCCGTCATTGCTCGCAGATATATCGGAGTTTTCCATCCTCTGAACGAGGCGTTCCCGGCCGATATTGTAATATGTTGTCACCCATGCTGCTTGTTCGCCTGGGGTTAGATCGCCCCAATTGCCGTGAATCTGTGTGAAGCGGGGATGTGTACTAAAGTAAGCCGATGCCTCAACGGCCAATAGGCCTATGACTGCGGTATTCACATCTGGGTCACCACTGGCGATTTGCCTTAGAAAGGCGGGATAGTCATTTTGGAACCGACGCAAATTGAGTGGATCATCAGATTGATAGGTTGCAAAATATCCTTCAAGGGTTCTGATTGCAGTTAGGCCACGTATATTTGCAGGACCGAGATCGATCAGCAGGGGTTCGATAACTTTTCGAAAGGCGCTTGGCATATCTGGCGGCGGATAAGCGTTGAGACGTACAGCATCGCGGGAGATGTCTTCATGATTGCGGAAACGTGAAGAGGCGAACCAATCCATAGCACTCTGAGGCAGTTGGCTCCGGTGCAAGGGCGCAAAAAATACGTCCGCACGCTCCTCAAGTGCAGCACCAACAATAAAACGCGCGTCCGTTCCGAGAGCGTTCGCTGTCCGATTGGCGCTGTTTCGCCAACTCGAACCGAACTCGACCAGACGTCTCCCGCCGATGGCATCCGCAAATCCGTTCATCTGCGCCCTCCTACCCTCATAGATCGATTTGGTTAGTCCAACCCACGATGCCCACGACCTGCAGAACGACAATCGTGAGCAATTTCTCCCATATTCCCCGGTTCGACTTCGGTTTCCAAAAAAAATAAATAATAATACATATCACTATTTGCGGTGCAAAAAACATATGCAGCACAACATAACCAATAAAAAAATCAAATAGTGAATGTGGATTTCGAACAGATATTATAAATATAAAATGATTTATTGTGGCCGCTACGGCTGGCGATATGGCGAAGGCAGCAGTGAACAAACGGACTATATCTCCCCCTTTAATGAAAAATTTTTTATTTATAATACATGTAATAATTACGATGAAAAATGCGGCGGCCCAGATTATGGGAGAGCCGAACATAGTCGTGGAATTAATTTCGGGGCCATTCATTGTGATTTCGATATTATCTGGTCTGGATTTTTTAAGTCAAACCGCAGCGCCTGCATGGCCCACAACCCCGCATACCGCCCCCCACTCCGCACCAACTCCTCATGCGTCCCATCCTCCACCACCCGCCCGCGCTCCACCGTGATGATCCGGTCCGCCCCACGCACCGCCGCCAGCCGATGCGCGATGATGATCACCGTCCGCCCGCGCGCCATCGCCCGCATGTTCTCCTACACCACCCGCTCGCGCTCATCCTCCAGCGCGTTCGCTGCCTCGTCAACATTTCGTTAGCGGTCGCATTCGGGCCGCGCGGCGCCCTCCCAAAGCCGGGCTGCCGCCCCCTTTGGCGCATGCCGATCACCCCGCCAGCATCGCCTCCACCACCTCCTGCACCTCCAGCGCCTCCCGCAGCGTGGCGAGGTCGGTCGTCTCGCCCCGCGTCAGCGCCGCCAGCTTGTCGAGCTGACCCTTCAGCACCAGCGGGCGCATCTTCTCATTCGGCAGCGCGTCCGGCGCGGTGGCCCAGCTGCCGTCGGCGGCCTGCTTCTCCGCGATGGACCAGTTGCGGAGGCGGATGGCGCCGGCCTGGCAGGACAGGCGCCATTCATTCGTCTCATCCGCCGTGGTGTGGCCGACGCTGCCGGTGACGGTGACCTTCACGCCGCCAGCCGTCATCTCCGCGCGGATCGCCGTCTCGGCGCCGTCGCCCGCGGGGTAGGTGGCCTGCGCGGCAGTCAGCGTCAGGGGCCCAAGCTGGCGGCGCGTGAGGAACAGGAAATGCGACAGCACCTCGCGCGTGAAGCCGCCATCCTGGCGCTTGGCGAGCCAGGATGCCGCCGCCTGCTGCCAGCCGCGCGGCCAGGTCGCAAACTCCGCGCTGATGGACAGCGCGCCCGGCGCCCCGATCCCCGCCCGCCAGGCCGACAGCTGCGCGACGGCGGGGGAGGACGCCATCGGGAAATTCACCGCCGCCCGCGCGCCGCGCGCCTCCGCCGCCGCCACGAAGCGCCGCGCTTCAACCAGGTCCGACGCCAGCGGCTTTTCCAGGAAGGCCGCGCGGCCGGCGGCGAAGGCGGCCTCCGCATGGGCGATGTGGGACGAAGGCGGAGAGGCGATGTAGAGCACGTCGCAGGCCGCGATCACCTCCGCCGCCGAGCCCAGCATCGGCAGGCCGGGCGCGATCTCCGCCAGCCGCGCGGCGGCGGTGGGGGAGGGGTCCCAGACCGCGACTGGGCGGATCACGGCCGGGTCATGCGCCAGCGCGGCGCGCAGCAGCCTCTCTCCCATGATGCCGAAGCCGACAAGGCCGAGCGCGACCGACATGCGAAATCCCCTATCTGGATCGGGCGACTTTACGACCCGCCGCCGCCGCGCGCACCCCGCCGCGCCGTGACCAGCAGCGCGACCGCCGCCAGCAGCGCGCAGGCCGCCAGGAAGGGCGCCACCCAGCCCCCCGTCGCGCCGACGGCGAAGGCGAAGGCGGTCGGCGCCAGCAGGTAGCCCAGGAAGCACAGCATGATGGCGCCGGAGGATGCCTCGGCCACGCGATCCGGCGGGGACAGCCGCGCGATCTCCGCCAGGAAGATCCCGTTCCAGGATGCGGAGGTGAAGCCGCACAAGGCGGCCAGCAGCAGCATCACGCCCCAGGGCGCGGCGGGCGCGGCCAGGATGAACAGCGCCGACAGCGCCGCCGCGAACAGCCCGTGCAGCGCGAGGCTGCGCGTCGCATCCCCCGTCCGGTCCGCCGCCCAGCCCAGCACCAGCCGCCCCACCACCCCGGCCACCAGCATGGTGGCGAAGACGGTGCCGGCGGCGGTCAGGGCGACGCCATGCGCTTCCACCAGCCAGGTCACGGTGAAGCTGAACAGGCTCCCCTGCAGCGCCGCGAAGGCGAAGGCCAGCAGCGTCAGCGGCGGCAGCAGCGGATGCAGGCGCAGCGCCGCCACCGGCGCGCCCAACCGCCGCCAGGTGAAGGCGTCTCGCCACGGGATCGGGCTCAGCGGGGCGGAATCCAGCCGGCCGCGGATGGGCCACAGCAAAGCCGCGGCCAGCAGCCCGACCGCGACCGCGACCCACATCGCCGCCTGCCAGCCCCAGGCAACCGCGATGGGCGCCGCGACCAGCCCCGCCAGCGCGCCCCCGGCCGGCGCGCCGGCCTGCTTGATGGAGAAGATCAGCATCCGGTGCCGGGGCGGCGCTGTCTCATGCAGGATGCGGCTGGCGGCGGGGCCGGTCGGGCCGTAGCCCACGCCCATCAGCAGCGCGCCGAGCGGCAGCAGCCAGGCGATGCCGCTGGCCGCCAGCGCCATCGCGCCAGCCCCCAGCAGCAGCCCCCATTGCAGCAGCCGCGCCGGCCCGAATGCCGCGACGAAGGGCGTGCCGAACAGCAGGAACAGGATCGCGCCGAGCGTGCTGAGCGAGGCGAGGTTGCCGACCCGCTCCGGCGCCAGCCCCAATTCGGCGGTCATGATCGGCGCGACCACGGGCACGGTCTGGCTGACGAAGACGCCGACCGTCTGCACCATCAGCGTCGCCGCCAGCGGCAGCAGGAAGGCGGGCGCGGCGCGGCCTCGCATCAGCGCTGCCTCCGCGCCGCGCGGGTCTTCAGCGCCGGAACCTCAGGCCCAGGCCCTGGCGGGCCCAGCGCGCCTCGATCGCGTCCATGTCGGTCATGCCGGAAGGACGCGCCTTGCTCGGCTGGTCGGGCAGCATCGGCGCGCGGTCGCGCTGCCAGATGCCGTAAAGCCGGCGGAGTTCGGCCAGCGGGTCCTGATGGTCGTCCACGCGCAGCGAGAGGTCGGGGAAATCCTCGGTCGTGACCATGACCAGCGCCGCCGATTGCCGCCCGCGCCGGTCGCCGCCCGCGGCTTCCCCGGCATCGAGCGCGGCCAGCAGGCGCTCGGGCAGCTTCAGCGCGTCATGGGCCAGGAAGGCGGCCTGGGTGTCGGCGACCACCGCCGGCCCGGCCAGCATGTTGCCGGCGACCGAGAAGCCATGGGACGCGATCTCTCCACACCATTCCACGCAATTCGCACCGGTGAAGGCGGCGCTGCGGCCGTGGCGGTCCACGGCATGGATCTGGCGCAGCCCCTTGCCCTCGTCGCCGGCCAGCGCGCCTTCGATGGCGGCGGCGGGCGACAGGCCGCGCGCCAGCCCGTCCAGCACGGCGGGGCCGAGGTAGCGGTTGGTCATGGACTGGGTGGACACCGCGCCCACCCCCGCCCGGACATAAGGGCAGGACGCGCCGACGGCGAAGGCGCAGGTGGTCACCGCCACCGCGAAGGCGCCACTGGCCGTATCATGCGCCACGATCGACCAGGTCATCGCACCCTCCACGCTGCGCCCGCCCGACCGCGGGGCGCACCAGTACACGGCCGCCGCCGGTTGCAGGCAAGCGAATGACGCTGCATGTATCGTGGCGATAACCAAGGGAGGATACGGAAATGACCATCAAGACGACCGCATCGCGCCGCTCGCTGCTGCTCGCCGCCGGCGCGCTGGCCGCGCCGACCCTCTGGCCCGCGGCCGCGCGCTCCCAGTCCCCCTGGCCGGACCGGCCGATCCGCCTGGTGGTGCCCTTCGGCGCGGGTGGGGCGATCGACACCCTCTCCCGCACCGTCTCCGCGCGCTTCGCGGAAGTGACAGGCGGCCAGACCCTGGTGGTGGAGAACCGCGCCGGCGCCGGCGGGACCATCGCCGGCCTCGCCGTGGCGCGGGAACGCCCGGATGGGCTGACGCTGATGATGGCCGATATCGGCGCGAACGCCATCGGCAAGCAGTTGAACCCGAACCTCGCCTATGATCCGACCACCGCCTTCACCCCGATCATCCACCTGGTCAGCCTGCCGGCGGTGCTGATGGCGCATCCCTCGGTGACGGCGACCTCGATCCAGCAGGTGATCGACCAGGCGAAGGCGCGGCCCGACGGCTTCACCTATTCCTCGGCCGGCAATGGCAATGGCAGCCACCTGTTCATGGCGCTGTTCCTGAAGGAAGCCGGCATCCGCATGGTGCATGTGCCCTACCGCTCGGGAGCGGAGATGGTGACGGCGCTGGTGCGCGGGGATGCGCAATTCGGCTTCCCGACCGTCTCCTCCGGCATTGGGCAGATCCGCGCGGGCAATGCGAAGGCGATCGGCATCGGCACCAGCGCGGGCACGCCGCTGCTGCCGAACACGCCGGCGCTCTCCACCGTGCTGCCGGGCTTCGAATGCGCGGTCTGGCACGGCATCGTGGCGCCTGCGGGGATGGACCCTGCGCTGGCGCGGCGCATCAACGAGGTCTTCGCCCGCATCATCGCCATGCCGGATGTGCGGCAGCGGATCTTCGACACGCAGGCCGGCACGGTGGTTGGCGGTAGCCCCGAGGATTTCGCCAACCACATCCGCCGCGAGGTCGCACGCTGGACCCCGATCATCCGCGAAGGCGGTATCCGTTCGGAATAATCGGCGAGCCCCTGGGGCGGCGCCGCGGCTTTGCCGCGGCAACGTGGCGCCACCGCGCAGGAGCAGCGCAATGGTCGGGCCCCCCGCGAAGCCGCGAAGCGGTTTCGCGGGGAAGGCTACGCCTTTACCGCCATCATCGCGATGACCAGCGCCTGGTCCGGCCCACAGCGCCGGCCCAGGATGCGCGCGGCCTCGATGAAGTCGGGGTCTTCCTCCAGCGGGGCGAAGGCGCTGCCCGAGCCGGGCATCGCCCAGCCCAGCGGCAGCAGGATCCCGTCCATCCGCCTGGGCACCATACCCACCGCGCGCAGCATGGCCGATAATTCTTCGACCGAAGCGCCACCCAGCGGCACCGGCAGCGCCAGGCGGCGCAGCGCGCGCAGCGGCAGGCTGTCCTTGTTGGTGGCGGTGACCATCAGCCGCCCGCCCGGCGCCAGCACCCGCGCGGCTTCCGCCAGCGCGGCGGCCGGATCGGCCAGCACATCCAGCACATCGAGCATCACCGCCGCGTCGAAGCGCGCATCCGCGAAGCCGAGCCGCGCCGCATCCATCCGCGCGAAGGCAAAGCCGGGCAGCGCCGCGTGCCGGGCGCGGGCGCGGGCGAGCGGGGCTTCGGCGATGTCGATGCCGACCACCTCCGCCGCCTCGGTCAGCACCGGTGCCAGCCGCCCGCCGCCGCAGCCGATATCGAGCACGGACAGCCCCGCGCCCGCGCCGAGGTAATCGGCAAGCAGCCGGTCCAGCTCCGCCTGGAAGGCGGCTTCGCGGCCCGCACCCGGCATCTGGGCACCCGGCAGCAGCCAGGGCCGGGGCGGTACGGCGGCGGCTTCCCGCCGCGGGCGTTCGGCGCGGGTGCCGCGCACCACCACGCCGCGCGGATCGCCGGATGGCAATTCCACCGCCGTCACCACGCCGAGGGCGGGCGGCGCCTCGGGCGGCAGCGCCGCGAGCCCCGCCTGGAAGGCGCGGACATGGTCGCTTTCGGTCAGGTCGGGGAGGTCGGCGGGCGGGCTGGTCGCGAAGGCGACGAAGACATCATTGGCGAAGACCGGTACGGCGGCGGCGGGCAAGGCGAGCAGGAAGCCGCGCGGGATGCGGGCCAGTTCCCCCTTGTGGACCACCACCCAGTCGAGGTCGCCGGGCGCTTCCTGCCGCAGATGGCCGAAGCGCCGCGCGCGGGGGAAGACGAAGCGGAAGGGGTCGGGCGCCACCAGCCGGTCGGCCGGGGACATCCGGCCGCGCAGGAAGGCCGCGGTATCGGCCCAGGCCTGGTCGTTCTGGGGAAAGGACATTCCGGTAATCTCGCCGCGCGCCGTTCCCGGATCAAGGGCGGCCGGGGCCGGGGATGGCCCCGTGGCCTCAGGCGGCGCAGCCGAGGCGGTCGGCCAGTTCCGTCAGGCTGGCCGCGACGAAGTCCCAGTCCTGCTCCGCCACCAAGTCGATCGACTGGCCGGGGCCGTGTTCGGTCGGGCGGGGGATGAAGGCGGTGCCGAAGCCGGCGCGGCGGGCGGCGGCGAGGTCCCCGTTATGCGCCGCGACCAGCATGCAGGCCGAAGGCGGCAGGCCGAGGATCTCGGCGGTGCGGAGATAGGCCTCCGCCTGCGGCTTGTAGGCCTGCGCGACCTCCGCGCCGAGGATCGCGTCCCAGGGCAGGCCGGCGCGCTTGGCCATGTTCAGCAGCAGCGCGATGTTGCCGTTGGACAGCGGCGCGATGATGAAGCGCGTCTTGAGCCGCGTGAGGCCGGGGACGGAATCGGGCCAGGGGTCCAGCCGGTGCCAGGCGCGGGCGAGCGAGGCGCGATCTTCCTCTGGGATGGTCGCCAGATCGGCGCCGGCATCGCGCAGCACGGCGTCCAGATTTTCGCGGTGCAGCACATCCAGCCGCGTGAAGGGCCGCGCGCCGCTGCGGATCGCGCCCATCGCGGGCTGGTAGCGGTCGCGCCAGCCATCGGCCAGCGCGTCTGGCGTCATCGCGATGCCGTGCCGGGCGAGGAAGGGCGCGGCGTCGCGCATGATGCCGGACCGCCAATCCACCACCGTCCCGAAGACGTCGAACAGCAGGGCTTGCGGCGTCGTGGTCATGGCGGTGCTCCTTGCAGCGTGGGCGGGTGGCCTGGGTGACAGGCCGTGCGGTCCGCATCATCCTAGACTGACAGCAGGGAGGCGGCGATGACGGCACGGCGCGTGATGGCGATCACCGGGGCGGGCAAGGGGATCGGCGCGGCCGTCGCGCGGCTGGCCGCCGCGCGGGGCTATGACCTGATGCTGACATGGGGCAGCGATGCTGGGGCCGCGGAGGCGACCGCCGCCGCCTGCCGCGCCGCCGGCGCGGCGGTGGAGCTGGTCCAGGCCGATGCCGCCGATCCGGCGGCGAATGCCGAGGTCTTCGCGCGGCTCGACCGGCGCTTCGGGCGGCTCGATGCCTTCGTCGGCAATGCCGGGACCACCGGCCCGGCTTCGAGCTTTCTCGACAGCAGCGACGCGACCTGGGCGCAGGTCTTCGCGGTGAATGTGCTCGGCCTTGCCGCCGGGTGCCGGGAAGCGGCGCGGCGGATGGCGCGGTCGAAGGGGGGCGCGGGGGGCGGGATCGTCTGCATATCGTCCCGCGCCCCGGCCTTCGGCAGCCCCTTCGAATTCGTCCATTACGCGGCCTCCAAGGGCGCGGTGGATGTGATGGTGCGCGGGCTGGCGAAGGAGTTGGCGGGGGAAGGCGTGCGGGTGAACGCCGTCGCGCCAGGGATGATCGACACGGCCATCCATGCCCGCGCCGGCATTCCCGAACGGGTGGCGCGCATCCTGCCCGGCGTGCCGATGCAGCGCCTGGGCAGCGCCGAGGAAGTGGCGGAGCCGGTGCTGTGGCTGCTGTCCGACGAAGCCTCCTATGTCACCGGTGCGGTTCTGGACGTATCGGGAGGGCGATGAACCGCTTGGCAAGCCGCGCGTCCACGGGGTATCCGGGGCGCATGGACCAGGCCCGCAGACCCTTGCTTGCCGCCGCGATTGGCTTCGCGGCCACCCGCTTCGTTTCGGCCGCGGCCGCCCAGGGGACACTCCAGGGCGGGACGGCGGAAGCGCGGCTCTCGGCGCGGCTGGCGCGGCTTGCGGAGGATGGGCTCGACCCCGCCTGGTACGGTATCCCTGACCCCGCGCTGGCCATCGCCGATCCCGCCAGCCACCGCGCCGCGCTTCTGCGCGCGGCGGGGCTCGCTTTGGCCGACCTGCTGGGCGGGCGGCTGCGTGAGGCGCCGGGGCGGCCCGATATCCGCCGCGACCCCAGCCTCGATATCGGGCGCTGGCAGGCGGAGCTGGCCGCCGCCGCCGAGCCCGCTGCCGTGCTCGACCGCGCGGCGCTGCTGCCGCCGGATGCCGCCGCGCTGAAGGCCGAACTCGCCCGCGCGATGCGGCTGGCCGAGCGCGGCTGGGCGACCATCCCCGGTGAGGGCACGCTCGATCCGGGCAGCACCGATCCGGTGCGTGTCCCGGCACTCCGCGCCCGCCTCGTCGCAGAGGATCCGCAACTGGCCGCCGCGCCGGATCGCGGCGCGTTCTATGACCCCGCGCTGGAAGCGGCGGTGCGCCGCTGGCAGCAGGCCCAGGGGCTCGAGGTGGATGGGCGCGTCGGCCGCCTGTCGCTGCGGGAGCTGAACCAGCCCCCCACCCGCCGCGTGGACCAGCTGCGCGTCGCGCTCGACATGCGCCGCGCCGCGCTGCCGGAAGGCGCGGGGCGCCGGATCGAGGTGAACATCCCGGACTACCGCCTGTCGGTGCTGGAGGATGGGCAGGAACTGCTCGGCATGGCGGTGATCGTCGGCCGGCGCGACCGGCAGACGCCGATGCTCCGCGTGCGGATGACGGCGATCCAGTTCAACCCGCCCTGGGGCGTGCCGGAACGCAATGCGCGGGAAGACCTGCTGCCGCAGCTGCGCCGCAACCCGCAGGAGGTGGCGGAGCGCGGCTTCCGCATCTTCCAGACCGTCGCTGGCGAACGCGTGGAGATCGACCCCCGCACGGTGGATTGGTCGCAATACCATGCGCGGCGCTTTCCCTTTTTCGTCCGCCAGGATGCGGGGGATGCGAATGCGCTCGGCCGGATCAAGTTCATCATGCCGAATGGCGACGACATCTTCATGCACGACACGCCGGACCGGCACCTGTTCCGTCGCCCGGACCGCGCCTTTTCCTCCGGCTGCATCCGGCTTTCCCAGCCGGCCGCGCTGATGGCGCTGCTGCTGGAGGGCACGCCGCGCTGGGATGCGGAGCGCGCCCAGGCTGTCATCGACAGCCGCCAGACCGAGGCTGTCGCGCTGCGCCGGCCGCTGCCGGTGCTGCTGCGCTACCGAACGGTGACGGTGGAGGCTGGCGGCCGGGTGCGGATCCGGCCGGACATCTACGATCTCGATACGGGTTATGCCCGCGCCATGGCCGCGCCGCCGCGCCAGGTCCTGGCGAGGCTGGAGGCTGGGCGTTGACGGCACGTTTTCGGGCGGATGACGGCACCGGGCCAGCGCCGCATGACGAGGCCTGCCCGTGCTGCGGGGCGAAGAGGGTGCAGCCTGCCGGGTTGCCCATGGGCCGTCGCGGCATGCTCGGCGCCGTCGTTGGGCTCGCTGTGGCGGCGATGGCGACGCCTTCCATCGCGCAGGGCGCGCCGCGCGTGCTGCGGGTGCGGCGCAACTTCACCAATGACAGCTTCTCCGGCGTCTATTGGCGCGACGGGCGATATGACCGCGCGGCGCTGCGCCAGCTGGACCATGTGTTCCGCGACCTATCGGCGGAAGAACTGACCCCGATGGACCCGCGGCTGTTCGACGTGCTGCACGCGGCAGCAGAAGCGGTGGGCAGCGACGACATCTGGGAGGTGATCAGCGGCTACCGCACGCCCGAGACCAATGCCGCGCGCCGCCGGCGGAGTTCGCGCGTCTCTGTCACCTCCCTGCACATGGAAGGGATGGCGGCCGATTGCCGCCTGCCCAACCGCGTCAGCATCGAGCTGGCGCGGCGCGCGGCGGATCTGCAACTGGGCGGCGTCGGGCTGTATCGCCGCGACGGCTTCGTGCATCTGGATTGCGGCCCGGTCCGGCGCTGGTAGGGCCTCATACCCAGCGCACAAAGTTTCGACCCGCGGCCCGGAGGGCCGAGCGGCCGAATGGCCGCCGCCGCTAATGTGGCCCGCCCGGCGTCTGAGGGCATCAAAATGAATTACCAACGAGCCGCTGGAAGCGGCTCGTTGGTAGCTCAAGGCGCCCTGAACGCCGCCCGCGCCGCGACCACGCCGGCCAGCGCCAGCAGCGCGCCGGCCGCCCCCGTCCAGGCCAGCCCCGCGGATGCGATCACCGCCCCGCCCAGCGCCGCGCCCAGACCCTGCCCGGCCAGCGCCATCGCGCCGCTCAGCGCCAGCGCGACCGCGCGGTCCTCCGGCGCCAGGGCGACCAGCAGCGCCATCAGCGCCGGCGGCAGGCCGCGCCCGCCCGCCATCGCCGCGCGCCCGCCCAGCAGGATGCCGGCGATGCTGCCCAGCCCGATGAAGAGCTGGATCGCCCCGATGCCGCCGCCTTCGATCCCGGTGGCGGCGGTGACGATGGGGCCGAGATAGGCGGCGATGCAGAACAGCCCGGTGAAGGCGAGGGCATTGGTCGCCAGCGCCAGCAGGATCGGCCCGCGCAGCAGCCGCGCCGCCGATCCCGCCCCGCCGCGATCCGTGGACGGCAGCGGCGGCAGACCCAGCCGCACCGCCACCGCCGCCGCCAGCGCGATGACGCCCCCGAAGACGAAGCAGGCCCGCCAGCCGAAGCCGCCCCCGATCACGGTGCCGAGCGGAATGCCGAAGGAGAAGGCGAGGGTCAGCCCCGCCAGCACCATCGCCATCGCCTTGGCCCGCTGATCCACCGGCGCGAGCATCGACGCCGCGACCCCCGGCAGCACCAGCGTCACCGCCGCCCCGGCCGCGATGCGCAGCGCGAGGACGGTGGCGAAATCCGGCGCGGCGGCGGTGGCGAGGTTCAGCACCCCCACCAGTGCGAGCCCCGCCACCAGCAGGTCCCGCCGGTCGAGCCTGGCGGTCAGCGCCGCCGCCGGCGGGCCGGCCAGCGCATAGGTCAGCGCATAGGCGGCCGACAGCTGGCCCGCCGTTGCCAGCGACACGCCCAGGTCATCGGCCAGCCGCGCCAGCAGCCCGGTGAAGGCATAGGCGCCGGTGGCGGCGGCGAATTGCGCGAAGGTCAGCAGCCAGATGCGGCGATCCATCGCGCCAGGATCGGCGCTCCGCCGCTGGCTGTCATCTCCGGAATGGCGCGGCCCAGGGATCGGCGAAGCGCAGCCCGGCACGGGCGAAGCCGCAGCCGAGCCCGAGCGCGGCGGCCATGGCGGCATAGGCCTGCGGATGGGGCAGGCGTTTCAGCAGGCAGGCCAGCGCTTCCCCGCGCGCGCCGCGCTGGGCGAGCGCGGCGGCCAGCAGGATCGGCGGTTCTTCCCCGATCAGCCGCGGGCAGAGGGGGCAGCCGAGGGTCAGCGGCGCGGCCTCGGCCAGGGCGCGGAGCAGCGCATCGAGGGCCGGCGCGGCATCCTCCGCGCCTTCCGTCACCAGGAGGCGGCGCAGGACGGGCAGGGGTGGCTCCTCACGGTGGCAGGCGGCGGCCCAGGCGCGGGCGGCGTCGAGCAGCAGGCCTTCGGCGGGGGGAAGCGCCTCGGGCTCGGCGCTGGTGTAGGGCCAGGCGGGCAGGCCGCGTGTTGCCATGGGTCGTGTCTCCGTCGTGGCTCGGCCGGAGGATAGTGCAATTGAGAATGATTCGCAAATATGGCTGGGCCATCACCGGAAATCGCGAGAGGGCGGCATCGCCCCGGCATCCCGCCGCGCCGGGTCGCGCGCATCGCGCGGGTTGGGGGCGCGGACCTCATCGGCATTGGCCAGCGCGCGGTCCCAGGGCGCGTCCTCCAGCGCGTGCAGGCCGTCCAGCAGATGCGACCAATCCTGCAGGCGGCGCACCACCAGATGCAGGATCGGGATCTCCGCCGTCTCGGTGCGCTCGACGCGGCCTTCCGCCATCACCAGCCGCGCGCCCACCACCGCCGCGCGGTCGCGCGCCACGATGTCGGGGTAGAGCACGAGATTGGCCGTGCCGTGCTCATCCTCCACCGTGAAGAAGACCACGCCCTTGGCGCTGCCCGGGCGCTGGCGGACCAGCACCAGGCCGGGCAGGCGGAGGCGTCTGCCCTGCCGCGCGGCGGCGAGCGCGCGGCTATCGGCGGCGCCGAGATCGCGCAGCCGGGGGCGCAGCAGCGCCAGCGGGTGGTGACCGAGCGTGAGGCCGGTGGCGGCATAGTCCAGCACCGTCTGCTCCCCCGCCGTCTCCGCCGGCAGGTCGGGGCGGGTGGTGTCGTGGGCCTCGGCCAGCGGCAGCGGTGCCTCGATCCCGGCGGCGTCCCACAGCGCCTGGCGCCGGCCAGGGGCGAGCGTGCGCAGCGCATCGGCGCTGGCGAGCGCGCCCATTGCGCCGCGATCGAGCCGCGCGCGGTGGGCAAGGTCCTGGATATCGGTGAAGGGGGCGACGCGGCGCGCTTGCAGGATCGCTTCCGCCGCCGCCTGGCCCAGCCCGGCGACCAGCCGCAGGCCGAGGCGGAGGGCAGGGGAGGATACGCGGCCCCCTCCATCTCCAGCGTGCAATCCCAATCGGATCGCGTGGCATCCACCGGCCGCACCTCCACCCCATGGTCGCGGGCATCGCGCACGATCTGCGCGGGGGCGTAGAAGCCCATGGGCTGGCTGTTCAGCAGCGCCGCCGCGAAGGCCGTCGGGTGGTGGCGCTTGATCCATGCCGAGACATAGACAAGGCCCGCGAAGCTCGCCGCATGGCTTTCCGGGAAGCCATAGGTGCCGAAGCCCTCGATCTGCTGGAAGCAGCGTTCGGCGAAGTCCGGATCATAGCCGCGGGCGGCCATGCCGCGATGGAAATCCTCGCGGAACTGCCCGATCTCGCCGGTGTGGCGGAAGGTCGCCATGGCGCGGCGCAGCTGGTCGGCGCGGGCGGGGGTGAAGCCGGCGGCGACGATGGCGATCCGCATCGCCTGTTCCTGGAACAGCGGCACGCCGAGCGTCTTGCCCAGCACGCCGCGCAGGTCTTCCGACGGGTATTCGACCGGCTCCTCCCCGTTCCGGCGGCGCAGATAGGGATGCACCATGTCGCCCTGGATCGGGCCGGGGCGCACGATCGCGACCTGGATCACCAGGTCGTAGAATTCGCGTGGGCGCAGGCGCGGCAGCATGTTCATCTGCGCGCGGCTTTCCACCTGGAACACGCCGATGGAATCAGCGCGGCTCAGCATCGCATAGGTCGCGGGGTCGTCCTGCGGCACGCTGTGCAGCACAAGGCGCGGGCCGCCCGCGCCTTCGATCAGCGCGAAGGCGCGGCGGATGCAGGTGAGCATGCCGAGGCCGAGCACATCGACCTTCAGGATACGCAGCGCCTCGATATCGTCCTTGTCCCATTCGAGGGTCGTGCGCCCTTCCATCGCGGCCGCGACCACGACGGTCTGTTCGGTGAGCTTGCCCCGCGTGATGACGAAGCCGCCGACATGGGTGGCCAGATGGCGGGGGAAATCCTGGATCTCCTCCGCGATCTCCATCGCGTGCCGGATGCGCGGATCAGCCATGTGTGGGCCCGGCCGATTCAGACCTTCGGGCCCTTCGGCCCTTCGGTCATCGGACGGGAGCAAGCCGTTCTCTTCCGCGAGGTCGGCGAAGCTCTTCCCGCCCGCGCCCCAGACGGATTTCGCGATGCGCGCGGTGATGTCCTCCGTCAGGCCCATCGCCTTGCCGACCTCCCGGATCGCGCTGCGTTCGCGGAAGCGGATCAGCGTCGCGGCGATCGCGGCGCGGTCGCGGCCATAGCGGGCATAGATGTGCTGGATCACCTCCTCGCGCCGCTCATGCTCGAAATCCACGTCGATATCGGGCGGCTCGTCGCGCGCGGCGCTGATGAAGCGTTCGAACAGCAGATCGTGCTTGTCAGGCGCGACCGCGGTGATGCCGAGCACGTAGCACACGGCCGAATTCGCCGCCGAGCCGCGCCCCTGGCACAGGATGCCGCGCGACTGCGCGAAGCGCACGATCTCATGCACCGTCAGGAAATACGCCGCATAGCCCAGCTGCGCGACCAGCCGCAGCTCATGCGCGATCTGGTCGGCGACGCGGGGCGGCACGCCATCCGGCCAGCGGTCGCGCGCCGCCGCCGCGACGCGCGATTCCAGCGTCTGCTGCGGCGTCAGGCCGGGGTCGAGGATCTCATCGGGATATTCATAGGACAGGTCGCGCAGGGAAAAGCGGCAGGCCTCCACCACACGCAGCGTCGCGGCCAGCGCCTCCGGATGGCGAGGCAGGCGGCGGGCGACCTCCGCCGGGGCCAGCAACTGCGCCTCCGCATTCGGCTCCGCATCATGGCCCAGCGTGTCCACCGTGCGGCCGAGGCGGATGGCGGTCAGCACATCCGCCACGCGCCGGCGCGAGGGGTGATGGTAGCGCACGCCGCCGGCCGCGATCAGCGGCAGGCCGATGCCGGCCAGCGCATCGAGCCGCGCCTGGTCGTCGCCCCGGCAGCGATGATCGACGGCGCAGAACAGCGGCAGCGCCAGTTTTCGCCGCAGCGCAGCCGCATCGGCGCGCAGCGATCGCGCGAAATCCGGCGTGATCCGTGCGGGCGGGATGCGCGCCATCACGCTGCCTTCCGCATCCGCCACCAGCATGTCGCGCGTCAGCCGCGTTTCGCTTTTCTCGCTGCCCATCCGCGCTGCCGACAGCATGCGGCAGAGCCGGCCCCAGGCCGCGCGATCCGTGGGCCAGGCGAGGTAGTCCGCACCATCCTCCAGGCACAGCCGGATGCCGGGCACGAAGCGCAGGCCCGCCTGTTCCGCCGCCACCATCCCACGCACCAGCCCCGCCACCGAATTGCGATCCGCGATGCCGATGGCGGGCATGCCGAGCGCCTTGGCGGTCGCGACGATCTCGCTTGGGTGGGAGGCGCCTTCGAGGAAGGTGAAGTTCGACAGCGCGCCGAGTTCGGCGAAGAGGTCAGGAGAGGGCATGGGGGCTTATCCTGGAAGGGCGGTCGGGCCCCCTGCCTAACCCTGCCTCTGGGAAGGCGGTCGCGCCCCCTCCCCAACCAGCCTTCGGCGCAGCGGCACTGCCGCT
>CAMDWG010000028.1 GCA_945878375.1 Roseomonas mucosa
ACAGCTTTCGCTTCAGAAACAGCTCCGCAACCCAGGCCCAGCGCGAAAGGAAACCACAGCCCACCTGACAAGATCAAAAACCCCGCATCCCCAAAACCCGGGTCAAATCTTCGTGGCAAACCAGGGTCAGCTCTCGGCGGCATTCAACAACCAATATCGGCAAGCTAGAGGCAGTTGATTTGTCCGAGGTCATCACCCAGCTCTCAAGTTCCAAGAGCTTGTTGGAAGCCAGTTATCGAGCCATGGTGACTCTCAATGATTTGTCTCTGACCAAATGTATGCGTTAATACACCATCATGGATCTCACCCCAATATCCCTTTTTGCACTTATGCATCCCGTAAGGGTGGTACTCATCAAGAGCCGCTTGTGTCTGCTGACCTGCCGCCCGGTTGTTGGGCCGCGCTGAGCTGCGAGATTCCAGTTTAGGGTCGGCCCAGGAGGCAGAGGGAAGCGACTGAAGAAGTCGCAGTTCACGGATCTGCAGACCGCCTTCCTCCCACGTCAGACGGGCATCTCGGAGGCGGCATACTACAATTGGTGCAAGAAGCACGGCGGGCTGCTGCCATCGGCACTATCCCGCCGGCCGTGGTCGAGGCAGTCCATTACGGAGCCCAAGAGAGCCAGCTGATGGCGGCGTGACTGAAACGAAAGGGCTTCCGGCGAAACCGGGGCGTTTCTTGACGAAATAGGATCAACACCAGAGCGTCTACTGCACCCTGCCTTGACCATGCCCGCCGCCCGGCCGTAAGGACAACAGCAGCGAATACGCTGCCTCGCGATTTGTCCGGCCTGCTTGCGGCGAGGTCCCGAAAGGGCGTTGGGTTATCCAACCGAAAACAAGCGCGCTAAATGGCCGTGGGGCAGGCGCGAATGGCCAAGTCCCAGCGCCTATTGGGGGCCGGACATCCCCGCGATGCGTCCCGCCTCCTATGGATTGGCGGGTCGCGCAGGAAGGTGTCACGATGTCCCGCAAGCTGCCCGACCGTCCGCTTCGCCCAGCCACCCAGCTCGTCCGTGGCGGGCAGATGCGGTCGGGCTTCGACGAAACCTCCGAAGCGCTCTTCCTGACCTCGGGCTTCGTGTATGAAAGCGCGGAACAGGCCGAGGACACCTTCCTCGGCAAGGTGTCCCACTACCAGTATTCCCGCTTCGGCAACCCGACCGTCGCAATGCTCGAGGAACGCCTTGCGCTGCTCGAGGGGGCCGAAGCCTGCAGGATGGCCGCGACGGGAATGGCTGCGGTGCATGCCTCGATGCTCTCACATCTCAAGGCAGGGGACCGCGTGGTGGCAAGTCGGGCGCTGTTCGGCTCTTGCCATTGGATCGTCTCCACCCTGCTGCCGCGCTATGGCGTGCTGACCGATTTCGTCGATTGCGGCGATCTGGACCAATGGCGCTTAGCGCTGTCCACGCCAGCGAACTTGGTACTTTTGGAGACGCCTTCGAACCCGATGCTGGAACTCGTGGACCTCTCTGCGGTCTGCGATCTCGCGCATGCGGCCGGCGCCATTGTGGTCGTGGACAACGTGTTTGCCACGCCGCTTCTCCAGAAGCCGATGCAGTTCGGCGCCGACGTTGTCGTGTATTCCTGCACAAAGCACATGGATGGCCAGGGGCGCGTGCTCGGTGGTGCGGTGCTTGGTCGCAAGGCCTGGGTGGACGAGGTGCTGCAGCCCTTCATCCGCAACACCGGCCCGTCGCTGTCGCCCTTCAACGCCTGGGTGATCCTGAAGGGGCTGGAGACACTGCATCTGCGCCTGCCCGCGATGTGCCGCTCCGCCGCGGCGATCGCCGACTTTCTGGCGGAAAGGAACGAAATCGGCCGCGTCCTCTATCCCTTCCGCCCGGATCATCCGCAGGTATCGCTTGCGAAGGCGCAGATGGCGGCTGGCGGCAGCCTCGTGACCTTCGACGTGAAGGGAGGCAAGGAGGCCGCCTTCCGCTTGATGAATGCCCTGCGTATTGTCGATGTTTCGAACAACCTCGGCGATTCGAAGACGTTGGCGACGCATCCGGCGACAACCACGCATATGCGTGTCGGCGCTGAGGAGCGCGCGAAGCTGGGCATCACCGACGGCACGATTCGCCTGTCGGTCGGGCTTGAGGACCTGGCGGATCTGGTTGCCGATCTGTCGGAGGCGCTCGACGCCATCGCACCGCCGCCGGTGCCGACCCGTCGCGTGGTACTGCCCGCTGATCTCGATGCGCCAAGTGATGGGTCGCAATCAAAGCGCAGCAGGATCAAGCCTGAGTTGAAGTCCGCCGACCCACTGCTGTTCGACTTGGCTGCACCTCTGCCCGCCGCGCCCGCCCGTAAGCGCTGAGGCACGACATAGACTGACAGGGGCCAAGTTCGGGACAGCTAACCGGCCTTGGTGCCCCCGGGGAGATTCGAACTCCCACACCCTTCCGGGCGAGCGATTTTGAGTCGCCTGCGTCTACCGTTCCGCCACGGGGGCCCGTGGAAGGCTTGCTTCACACAATACGATGGAAGCGTTCTGGCGTGAACCATGTTGCCCCTCATCCAGTCGCGTGTCGTCAGCGTCTTCCTACAGCCAACTTGCGGCGGGTGGTGCTGGTGGATTGGCCGGCGCGGTCGTTCGCGTCTCACGATTTCGTGTGACAAATGACCATAAATCATATATTGTATAATGTATATGATCTTTTCTCTGGACTCTAGCGCTGGGAAGCCAATAGACTTTGTTCAGGGGAGATTTATCGCTGTAATAGCTACAGAAGTCTGGGCTCTCGCCATCGCCCTCGCTTGAATTGTTCTGACAAAGCGATTCGCTGTACTGGCTCAGAATACGGATATAATGACGCATAGGGCGCGTTATTGTATTGGATTATTGTGGGCGCCGCGCTTTCGGCGCTAGCGCGCTGGAGCCTGCCTATCACCCGTTAGCGCAGGTTGCGCACAACAGCGCGAGGGAGCCCGACTTGTGCCGTCCAGTACCCTACTTTCCCCAATCATGGCCGCCTTTCCGATCGTCCATGACCTGGCGGCTCTTTTCCTCGATTTCGACGGCACTTTGGTCGATATCGCGCCCCGGCCCGAAGCCGTCACGGTCCCGCCGGATCTCCCGGCTCTCCTGGCGCGGCTTGCGGGCCGTCTTGGTGGGGCCGTCGCCATTGTGTCTGGCCGCCCACTCGCACAATTGGAGGCCTTGTTGCACGTCGCGCTGCCCATGGCCGGCGACCACGGCGCGACCCTTCGCCTCATGCCCGGCGCGCCGTTAGGTCCGCGTAACCTGCCGGTGCCGCCCGCCGATTGGCTCATCTGCGCCGAGGCGCTTGCTGCCAGTTTCCCCGGCACATGGGTGGAGCGCAAGGCGTATGGCTTCGTGCTGCATTATCGTCTGGCCCCCCAAGCTGCGGAGATCGCGCGCGCTGGGCTTGAACGCATGGCCGCTGACCAGGACGACTTCGTTGTCATGCCGGCCCGCATGGCGTGGGAGGTGAAGCCGCGCGCGGTCTCCAAAGGCACCGCGGTCACGGAACTGATGGCGCAACCCGCCTTCGCCGGCCGCCGGCCGGTCTTCATCGGCGACGATGTCACCGATGAGGCCGGCTTCGAGGCAGCGCGCGCGGCGGGCGGCCTCGGCCTGCGTCTGCAGGATGCTTTCGGTACGCCTGCCGCCCTACGCGCGTGGCTCGCGCAAGTGAGTTCCACGCCATGAGCGGCCGGCTGGTGATCGTGACTAACCGCGTCCCCGATCCGCGTGACCGGGGCGCTGCGGCGGGGGGGCTTGTCGTCGCGCTGAAGGATGCCCTGGCGAAGCGCGAGGCGCTCTGGTTCGGCTGGTCCGGCGGCACTGCGGCCGAGACCGCCGCCGCCCCGGTCGAGTTCCGCCGCAACCGCACGACCTACGCGACCCTTGACCTCGGCGAGGCGGACTATCGGCACTATTATCAAGGCTTCTCGAATGCGGCGCTGTGGCCGGTGCTGCACTACCGGCTTGGTATCGCGCGCTTCGCACGCGAGGACTGGATCGGATATCGCCGCGTGAACGCCGCCTTTGCCGCCGCTCTCGCGCCGCTCCTTCGCCTGGACGACACGGTCTGGGTGCACGACTTCCACCTATTCCCATTGGCGGCGGAGCTGCGCGCGCTGGGCTGTTGCGCGCGGATCGGATTCTTCCTGCATGTCCCGTTTCCGCCCCGGGCGGTCTTTCTCGGCCTGCCGAACGCAACGGCGATCCTGGCAGCGATGGACGCGCATGATGTGATCGGTGTGCAGACGGAGGACGATGCCGAGAACCTGCGCGCGGCACTGGCCGCATGCGGGGAGGTGTCGGCGGCCACCAAGGTCGGCGCCTATCCAATCGGCATCGACACGGCGGGGTTCGCAAGCCTGGCTGCGCGGCGCTTCCGGACGCAGGATGTGACTCAGCTCCGCGACTCGCTTGCGGGGCGCGCCCTCGCGATCGGGGTCGATCGCCTCGACTACACCAAGGGTCTGCCGCAGCGCATCGCGGGCTTCGGCAAGCTGTTGCAGCGCTTCCCACGCCACCGTTCCAGGATCACCTTCCTTCAGGTCGCGCCGGTCAGCCGCGGGGATGTCGCGCAGTATCGCGCGCTGCGCCGGGAACTCGACGAGATGGTAGGCCGTATCAACGGCCAGTATGCCGAGCCTGATTGGGGCCCCATCCGCTACATCACGCGCGCCGTGGCGCGGCCGACGCTGGCGGGTTACATGCGCCTTGCGCGGATCGGTTTGGTTACCCCGCTGCGCGACGGGATGAACCTCGTGGCCAAGGAATATGTCGCGGCGCAGGATCCCGCAGATCCAGGGGTTCTCGTCCTGTCGCGTTTCGCCGGCGCGGCGCAGGAGTTGGATGCGGCGCTCCTCGTGAATCCACTCGATCCCGAGGATATTGCCGAAGCGATGGATGTGGCGCTGGCAATGCCCATCGAAGAACGGCTTGAGCGCTGGCGGACGATGGAGGCCGCACTGCGCAAGACCACCGCCGCCACCTGGTGCCAGGGTTTCCTCGACGCCTTGGAGAGGTCCGCCGAGGCATCCTTGCCTGGCCGACACGCTGCATGATCCGGTGTGCCCACGGTTGCCAGAACCACGGGACATTGCTGTTTGCAGCGCCTTGCGTTCACGATGGAGCCGCAAAGCGCCGCAACCTCTGCGATCCGCAAGCCAGATCGCGGCCCTTGTCCGGCCGTGGCAGCCTGGATCAGTCGGCGAACTGGCCGGCTGCCTGCAGGATCGGACGCCAGCGTGCGATCTCGGCCACGAGATGCGCGCGATGCGCGGTCGGGGTCTGCCGTGCCTCGGGCTCTGGCGGGCTGGCAAGCTCGTTCAGCCGCGTGACAACGCGCTCATCGCGCAGCGCGAAGCGGAGTGCTTGGTTCAGCCGCTGAACCACGGGCAACGGCGTACCTTTCGGCGCATAGAGCCCGTGCCAGATCGTCACTTCGAAGCCGGGCAGGCCGGACTGTCCGGCCGTGGGCACCCCAGGCACCTGGGCCAGGGGCTGCGGCGTCGTCACCGCTAGCGCCTTCACCGAATTGGCACGGATATGCGACGCCGCGCTGGTGGTCTGGTCGCAATAGATATCGAGGCGGCCCGCGATAAGCTGCGGATAGACCGGCCCGGAGCCGGTGAAGGCGATACCGGTGACGCCGACGCCCAGGCTCGCCTGCAACAAGGTTCCGCAAAGCTGGCTGGCAGAGCCGAGCCCCGCATGTGCGAGATTCACGCCGTCGCGCCGCTCGCGCACGAAACGAATCATGTCGGCGAAGGTCTGGCCGGGGAAATCTGGGCGCGCCAGCCAGACCATCGGTGTGGCCGTCACCAGGCCCAGATGCTCGAAGGAGTCGACGGGGTTGAAGGGAAGCTGGCGGTAGAGGATGGCCGCCGTGGCCATGCCGATATTGTGCAGGAGGATGGTGTGGCCATCCGGTCGTGCCTGCGCCACGCGGTTGGCGCCGGTGGTCCCGCCGGCACCGCCCACGTTCTGGACAACGACGTTCACGCCTAGGTCGCGGCTCATCGCCTCCGCCACCATCCGCCCGACCGCGTCGGTGGGGCCGCCGGGCGCGAAGGGAACGACCAATGTGATCGTCTGGTCGGGCCAGCTAGCCTGCGCATGGGCGGCAGGCGCGGCCAATAGCGCGGCGCCTGCCGCGATTGTTGTACGACGCGAAATCCTCGACGCCATCGGTTCGTTCCCCCCTTCTGAGTTTGATCCTGATTCGGCTCAGTATCCGCCGTCTCGCCTTTCGCAGCCTGATTGCCATAGCATGCAGACCGCAGCCTTGCGGGGGCGCTCGCCCATCCGGTGCGATCGAGGGCTGGCCTGGATCATCGCGACCAGCCGCCCACTTGCGACAATTCCGCGCGGGCTTCGGCCGCCGTCATCGGCTCGGCGCCGAACTCGCGGAGGATACGAACCGCGCGTTCCACCAGCACGGTGTTGCTCGTCGCCAATTCGCCCTTGTTGAGATAGATGTTGTCCTCGAGGCCGACGCGGACATGACCGCCGAGCAGCCAAGCCTGCGCCAGCATCGGGAACTCCATCCGCCCGATCGCGAAGGCCGCCCACGGACTTCCAGGCGGGATGATCGACTTTGCGTAACTGAGCGTTTCCGGATTCCAGTCGAAACCCCAGCGGATGCCCATGCAGACCTGGAACAGGCACGGCCCCTTCAGAACCCCTTCGCCGATCAGCTGCTTCGCTAGGCCGATATCCCCGGAATCGAAAACCTCCAGCTCCGGGATGGTCCCCACGGAATAGATCAGCTCGGCCATGCGCGTGACGGACCATGGCGCGTTGATCACCACCGCGCTGCCTGACCACATGGTATTCAGGTCGAGCGTCGCGATCTCCGGCTTCAGCGCGACGATGTGCTCAACCCGCTTTTCCGGGGGGATGAGCGTGCTGCCCGGCGCCGCATTGCGCGGATTCTCTCGATCCGGGACGAAGCGCCCTCCGGGGCCGGTGGTGAGGTTGATGACGACGTCGGTACCGCTGCTGCGGATGCGGTCCATGACCTCCCGATAGAGGTCCAGCGACATGCTCGGCTTTCCGGTCTCCGGATCGCGGACATGGAGGTGCGCCACGGCGGCGCCGGCCTTTGCCGCATCGATCGCGGCATTGGCGATCTGTTCCGGCGTGATCGGAAGATAGGGTGTCTGCTCGGGCGTGGTGATGTTGCCCGTGACCGCACAGGTCAGGATGTACTTGCGGCGCATCGGCCCTACTCCTGCGTCGGCCCGAAGGCCGGCTTGCCTCGTGTGATGTCCAGGAAGCGCGTGATAATCACGCGTTCGAACAGGCCATGCTGGCTGAATGGATCCCCGGCGGAAAACGCCTCAGCCTCCGCGCGCCCCGGCACATTCACGATGAAGACGCTGCCGATCCGCTTCTGGCCATCATCCTCCACCATCGGGCCGGCCAGCTTGATGTCCACCGCGCTGGCCTGGAGGTAGGCGCGGTGCGCGCCGTAGTGGGCGTCGCGGATCGCCTGGCCGTCGGGCCGCTGGGTGCAGTGAATGAGGAACAGCATCAGGCGGCGTCCTGCTTCGGGATGCGGAATTCATAGGTCAGCCTGGCGGGCTTGCCGGCGGCCTTCGGCACATCCCAATCCGTGACGAGGCTGGCCTTCACGCCGAAGACCGCGTCGTCGCCGAGATACGGGTCGCCATCCTTGAAGATATGCGTGATCAGGTCGCGATAGCCGGGCTTCTTGATCCAGAAATGCACATGCGCCGGACGCATTGGCCCACGGCCCATCGCGGCCAGCACCCGTCCCACCGGTCCGTCATGCGGCACCGGATAGGCGGCCGGCATGACGGTATGGAAGGCCACGATGCCGTCTGCGCCGGTCACGAAACGCCCACGCATATTGTGGGTATCGCCGAGCTGGCTGTCGTAGAAACCGTCGGGCGAGGTATGCCAGGCATCCACCTGCGCGCCTTCGAGCGGTGCGCCTTCGGCATCGCAGATCCGCACCTCTACCTCGAGCCTCTCGCCTTCGATGCCCGGGGCCATGTTCTGCCCATTCGTCATCGGGGGGGGGTTCTCCCGATGGAATGGCCCGAGCACCGTGGTTTCGCTGACGCTGGCATGCGTGCGATGCGCGATCGTGTCCACGAGCATCGAGACGCCCAGGATATCCGACAGCAGGATGGCCTCCTGCCGCTTGTCGTCGCACCAGCGGCCGATCTCGGTCAGGAAGGCAATACCTGTTTCCCACTCCTCCGGCGTCAGTTCCACCTCGCGGACGAAATCATGCACATGGCGGATCAACGCCTCCATCACATGACGGATGCGAGGCTCGGCATCGGGGCGAATGCGTTCGAGGACTGCCTGGGTGAGATTTTCGCTTGTGTAGGTGACGTGGTCGTTCGCCATCGAGCCGGCCTCCTCAGCTGTCGCCCATGGTCAGTACGATGCGCCCCCGGGTCCCGCGGGCGACATCCGCATAGGCTTCCGCCCCGCGGCTGAGGTCATAAACCGCGGCAATCGCCGGCGGGGGGTGCGTGCCGTCTTCGAAGCCTTGGCGCAGAGCCTCCATCATCGGCGCGCATTCGGCCGCGCTGCGCTTCAGGCTGTCCACGCCGATCAGGCGGCATTCGCGACGATAGAAGGGGATGAGTTCAAGCGGAACCTGCTCGCCTGGCGTCCCCGCAATGACCAAGAGCCGTCCACGGAAGGCGAGGCTCGCCAGGGCTGCCTGGGTCAGGTCCGGCCGCCCGACGCAATCATAGATGACATTCGCGCCCTCGCCCTTGGTGAGTTCGGCCACCGCGGCGGCAAGGTCGATCGCCGTGATGTCGATCACCTCGGCTCCGGCGTGGCGCGCCGGCGAAGCGGGTGCGGGCGCACCGCGGCAAGCCGCCAGCACGCGGGCACCGCGCGCGGCGCCGATCACGCAGGCCGCCCCGCCGACGCCGCCCGTTGCGCCGATCACGACCAGCGTTTCCCCCTGGGCGAGACCGGCATAGTCGAGGCCGATCTGCGCCGTGACATAGTTCACACCGACCGCGGCGGCTTGCTGGAACTCCAGCTTGGCCGGCATCCGTGCCAGCGCCTCGACCGGCAGACGGAGGTATTCCGCATGGCTGCCGTCCCGCTTGAAGCCGATATCGCCGCCGGTCCCCCAGACCCGCGCGCCCAGCCATGAGGACGGCCCATCCACGACGATGCCCGCGAAGTCGCGCCCGGTCGTGCGCGGCGGAACCGTCTGGCGCATGCGACCGGCAACGTTCTTGACGTCCGAAGGGTTGATCGAGGCGGCGCGGACGGCAACCACCGCTTCGCCTTCTGCTGCGGGGGTGATGTCCATGATCTCGACCGAGAGCACCTCGGGGCCTCCGAAGGCGGCGAAGCGAAGGGCGCGCGCACGGGGCGGCAGTCTCGTCGCAGACGCTGTGGTCGTAGCCATCGTCATGGCGCCAATGTCCCTTGGCACGCTTCCCCCACGGACCTAAGCGGCACGCGAAGAGCGGGTCAAGCCTTTGTGCAACCGATTGCATTATCGAGATAGGGCCACGGGGCTTCCGTGCTCGGCGGGTCAGCGACCAGCACTCGCTTGTGCTAAACTGATGTCGCTCGACCCTGCCAGATGGACCATTGGCCTCCTGTCATGTCATTCCGCGTCACGATCGCCGATGTTGCACGCGCTGCAGGCGTTCATCCGTCCACCGTTTCGAGGGCCCTGAACCCCGCTACCCGCGGCCTCGTGGCCCAGGCCGTTGCGACGCGGATTGGGGAGGCGGCGGAGCGCCTCGGATGGCGGCCATCCGCGATCGCTGCCGGCCTCAGGACGCGCAAGTCCCGCACGATCGGCATTCTGGTACCCGATCTGGTCAACCCCGTCTTTCCGCCGATCGTCCGGGCGGCTGAAGCCCGGCTAGCCGAGGCGGGCTATGTGGCGATCCTGGCCAACACGGATACGGACGCGGCGCGCGAAGCGCTCCTCATCGAACGCCTGTCGGGACACCTGGTCGACGGCATCATGTTGGCTTCGGCCGCAAGCGGCAGCAGGTCGCTCGACCTTTGCGCGAGCCTCGGGATTCCTGTCGTGTTGATCAATCGCCGGCTGCCGGAGGCCTGCGTGCCGGTCGTGGTCAATGACGACCGGCGTGGGATGGCCATGGCCGTCAACCACCTCCTGGCGCTTGGGCATCGTCGTATCGGCCATATCGCTGGACCACCTGGCGTATCGACAGCGGCGGATCGTAAGGCCGGCTTCCTGGCCACCCTCGCTGCCGCGGGCCTCGCCAATGATCCGGTACCCGTCGTTGCGGCAGATGCCTACACCGTCGCCGCAGGCAGACGAGCGATGGAACAGTTGCTTGCGGCGCATCGCTGCAGCGCGGTGGCTGTCGCGAACGACATGCTCTGCCTTGGTGTCTATGATGCACTGGCAACGGCTGGTCTGCGGGTCGGTGCCGATATCTCGGTGACCGGCTTCAACGATATGCCGTTCGTCGAACGCATCAGCCCGGCACTGACCACGATACGCATCCAGCACGCGGAAATGGGGCGACGGGCCGCAGAGATCCTGCTCGGGGAAATAGCATCCTCGAAGCCCACGCAGCGTGAGATCGTTTTGGAGCCCCAACTCGTGGTCCGTTCCAGCTCCGCTCCGGCCCCCGCGACGGGGCCGACCAACCCTCTTTCTACCTCGGGGGGATCTGATTGAGTGGCTGGGGCAAAAATACAACCATTGGTTGTTTTGTGGTGACTCTGTCGGGCAGCGACCTCCCGGATGGCGACATGCTCATGACGAAGGAGAGCCGGAAGAAAGCGCCAGGTGCCCCCCTGGGTCACTTCATGCCAGCACGATGTCACCCAGGCCGGCGCCGATCGGTCTGGCTGACCCTGGCGATGGCCCTCCTTCTCGCCATCGGCACGGGTTGCGCCCCCGTTGTCATGCCGGCCGGTCCCCCCTTGGCCGCACCCGGGTTGCGCGAAGACGCCCTTCTGACCAGCGATGGCGCGGTGCTTCCCCTGCGCCGCTTCATGCCGGCCGGCGAGGCGCGAGCCGTCCTGCTGGCCCTGCACGGGTTCAACGACCATGCTGGCAACTTCCTGCTGGACAGCCTTGGGCGCTTCCGCGATGCCGGCGTGGAGATCTATGCCTACGACCAGCGGGGCTTCGGTGGCGCACCTAACCGGGGCTACTGGGCTGGCGCGCCGACCTTGGCGGATGACGCCGCTGAAGCGGCCCGCCTGTTGCGCCGACGCCATCCGGATCTGCCCCTTTTCATGCTGGGCGAGAGCATGGGGGCGGCTGTCTCGGTCCTGGCCGCAACGCAGGATGCCGCGCCGCCGGTCGATGGCTATATCCTGCTCGCACCCGCGCTCTGGTCGCGCGAAGTCATGAATCCGATGATGAGAGGCACGCTGTGGCTCGCTGCCCGCATCATGCCCATGATGGGCTTCCAGGGCGGTGTCGGCGGCATCGTGGCGAGCGACAATACAGACGCCCTGCGTCGGATGGGCCGCGACCCGCTCGTCATCAGGACAACCCGCGTCGATGCCGCGTTTGGGCTCGTGGAACTGATGGATACGGCGGCTGCCGCGATGCCCCGCTGCTGCAGGGGCGCTGGGGGCACGGCCGTGCCGGTTCTGGCGCTTATCGGGGCGCAGGACATGATCGTTCCCGCACGCGCCAGCCGCCATGCCTTGCGACCTCTGCCCGAGGCGACCCGGCCACGCATCGCGGTCTATCCGCAGGGCTTTCACCTGCTCCTGTCCGACCGCAACCGCGAGGAGGTCGCGCGCGACATCCTCGCCTTCATTGAAGCGCCGGCCGCGCCGCTGCCATCCGGCGCCGATTCCAATGCGCCCGCTTGGCTGGAGGAGCGTCTTACTCCAGGGTCTTGAGGACCGCGTACAATCCTGCCTTGGCCTCGAAGCCCACGCCCGGCACGTCCGGCATCCGCACGCGCCCGTTCGTCACGGGCACGTCGTCGGCAAAGCCGCCGAACGGCGCGAAGACCTCCGGATAGCTCTCATTGCCGCCCAGGCCGAGGCCGACGGCGATGTTCAAGGCGAATTGGTGCCCGCCATGTGGGACGCAGCGGCGCGGGCTCCAGCCATGCTCCACCAGCATCGTCAGCGTCCGTAGATACTCCACAAGCCCATAGGAGAGTGCGGGGTCGAACTGCAGGATATCCCGGTCTGCCCGGAGGCCGCCGTGGCGGATCAGGTTCCGCGCATCCAGCATGGAGAACAGATTTTCGCCGGTCGCGATCGGCGGCCCGTAATGCTCCGCGAGCGTCGCATGCGTCGCGAAATCGAGCGGGTCCAGCGGTTCCTCGTACCAGCGCAGCTTCAAGGGCTGCAGAGCTGCGGCGTAGGTCAGCGCCGCATGCAGGCCGAAGCGACCATTCACGTCCACGGCCAGGCGCGAGCCGTCGCCGCCGAGCAGCGCCAGTACGGCCTCGATTCGGCGCATGTCATCCGTCAGCGCGTCCTTGAGCGCGGTGCCGGGCGCGCCACCGATCTTCATCTTCACTGTCGTGTAGCCCATGCCGAGGTAGCGCTTCATCTCCTCGACCAGCGCGCCGACATCCTTGCCGGGGTAGTAGTAGCCGCCCGCCGCATAGACCCAGGCGGCGTCATCGGCCTGGCCGTTGTTGTAGCGGTCGGCGAGAAGCCGCCACAGCGGCACGCCTTCCAGCTTCGCGGCCGCATCCCACAGGGCCATGTCCAGCACGCCGACGGCCACGCTGCGCTCGCCATGCCCGCCGGGCTTCTCGTTCCGCATCATGGCCGTCCAGGCCCCCACCGGGTCGAGGCGGCCTTGGCCATCCACGATTTCCGCGTCCGACGCAGCGGTCAGCCGGGGGATGAAGCGCTCGGCCAGGAGGCCAGGCTGGGCGTAGCGGCCGTTGGAGTTGAAGCCGAACCCGGTCGCGCGCCGGCCCCCTGGCGCCTCGACGGTCACGGCCACGATCGAGGCGGTCATCTTGGAGAAATCGATATAGGCATTCGCGATGGCGCTGCTGATCGGCGCCACCCCCTGCTTCACGCTCAAGATCCGCATCAGTCCATGTCCCGGTTGGTCCTTCCCCTCTTGTCGCCCCGACCAGCCTGACGGCACAAGGGGGCGAGCCAAGGGACCAGGACGACCATGACCGAAGACATCCTGCATGAGACGCGCGGCAACGTGGCCTGGACCACGCTGAATCGGCCGCAGTCCCGCAATGCGCTGACCTTCGCCATGTATGAAGGCCTGTTCGAGCAATCCAAGGCCGTGGCGGAGAATGACGCCATCCGCGCCTGGGTCATCACGGGCGCCGGCGGCAAGGCCTTCGCGGCGGGGACCGATATCAGCCAGTTCAAGGAATTCCGGACCGGCCAGGATGCGCTGGACTACGAGACCCGCATCGACCGGGTGCTGTCAGCGATCGAGGATTGCCCGAAGCCCGTGATCGCTGCCGTGGCCGGTGCCTGCACCGGCGGTGGCCTCGGCATCGCCGGCGTCTGTGACCTCCGGCTCGGTGCTGCCAATGCACGCTTCGGCCTGCCGATCGCGCGCACGCTCGGCAATTGCCTCTCGATGGCGAATTACGCGCGCTTCGCGGCGCTGATCGGCCCGGCGAGGCTCAAGGAACTGGTCTTCACGGCCCGCCTGATGGAGGCGGAGGAAGCGCTGAAGGTTGGCCTTGTCTCGGAGATCCTGGCGACGCCGGAAGACCTGGAGGCCCGCGCGATGGAACTGGCCACGCAGATCGCCGGTCTTGCGCCGCGCACGCTGACGGCGACCAAATTCGCGCTGAAGCGTCTGCGGCTTGCGGCTGGCGAACTGCACGGCGACGATCTTGTGACGCTCTGCTTCGGCAGCCAGGATTTCCAGGAGGGCGTGCAAGCCTTCCTCGCCAAGCGAGCGCCGAACTGGACAGGGCAATAAGGCGCGCGGCAGGAAGGCGACGTCGATGACGGCGCGCCAGGGCTACGATCCAGGGAGGCGTGTGATGCGGGTTGGCGTGATCGGGCTTGGTGCCATGGGGATGGGTGCCGCCAAATCCTGCCTGCGCAGCGGCCTCGAGACGGCGGGGTGTGACCTTCGTGCCGCCGCGCGCGCGGAGTTCGCGGCAGCAGGTGGCATGGCTTGCGCCAGTCCGGCCACCCTGCCGGACGGGCTGTCGGCCGTCGTGATCCTGGTCGTGAATGCGGCCCAGACCGAAGCAGCGCTGTTCGGCCCTGAAGGCGCGGCCCAGCGCCTCGCGCCCGGCGCTGTCATCATTTCATCGGCAACGATGTCGCCGGCGGAGGCCCGCCGCTTCGCGGTCCGCGCAGCGGAGCATGGCTTCCTGTATCTCGACGCCCCGGTTTCGGGCGGCGCGGCAAAGGCGGCGGCCGGCGAGATGACGGTGATGGCCTCTGGCACGCCGGAGGCCTTCGCGAAGGCCGAGCCGGTTCTGTCGGCCATCGCGGGCAAGGTCTGGCGCCTTGGCGATGCGCCCGGGATCGGGGCGACGGTGAAGGTGGTGCATCAGTTGCTCGCCGGCGTGCACATCGCCGTGGCGGCGGAGGCCCTGTCGCTGGGCATTCGCGCAGGCGCCGATCCCCGCCAACTCTACGAGGTGGTCACGAGCGCTGCCGGCAATTCCTGGATGTTCGAGAACCGCATGGCACGCGTGCTGAATGGCGACGATTCGCCGCGCTCGGCGGTGGATATCTTCGTAAAGGATCTGGGACTGGTCGCGGACCTAGCCCGCGGGCTCGATCATCCGGTGCCGCTTGCCAGCCAGGCCCAGCAGCTTTTCACCGCCGCGTCCGCCATGGGGCATGGCCGTGTGGATGATGGCTTCGTGATCCGCGTCTGGCAGGCGCTGACAGGCATCGAGCTACCCGGCGACCGTCCCGCGGCGTGAGCCGCTCTCCGGCGCCGAAGCGGGTTACACCTCTGCCAGCGCTGCTTCCGCTGCTGCGGCGGCCGCCAGCAGGCGACGGTCCCCCATGTGTTCGCCCATCAGCATGAATCCCACTGGCGGATCGCCGGGGCGGTGGCAGGGAATGCTGATGGCGCAACGATCCAGGAAATTGGCGATGCTGGGATTGCGAAGCAGCAGCAGGTTGATGCGGTTGTAGGCCGCTTCGTCCTCGACCTCCGCGATCGCGGGCGGGATCAGGGGGCAGGTCGGCATGACGACGGCATCGAAGCCTCGCATCCGTTGCGCGATGGTCGCGCTGATGCGGGCGCGGGCCAGGATCAGATCGACATAGTCGGCCGCGGACATCCGCTCGCCCCGCAGGATGCGGGCGAGGATGCGTGGGTCATAGGCTCCGCGCTTGCGAGCGACGAGATCGCGGTGCCATGCCCAGGCCTCCGGCGCCACGAACCCGCCCGCGGCGTTCGCGGCGGGAATGTCGGCCAGTTCCGGCACGCGAAGCCGTTCCACCTGGGCACCCGCCGCGGACAGGCGCGCCAAGGCGCGCTCGAAGGCTGCGGTGACATGGGTGTCCCAGCCTCCCGCCACATAGCCTTCGAGAACCGCGAAGCGCAGGTCGCGTATCGCCGGCACGCCTTCGTATTGCCGTGCGTCCTCGCCAGCCATCACGCTGTCGAGTAGGTCGCAGCAGGCGACCGAGCGCGCCAGGGGGCCCAGGCTGTCCAGGGTCGAGGATAGCGGCAGGGCACCGGCCAGCGGCACGCGCTGCGCCGTCGGCTTCCAACCGACGATACCGCAGAGCGCCGCAGGGATGCGGCAGGACCCGCCGGTGTCCGAGCCAAGCCCGGCGAAGCCCATTCCATCCGCGGTCGCCACCGCCGCCCCCGAGGACGAACCGCCTGGAAGTCGCCCGACCTTGCGATCCCATGGGCTGCGCGGCGTGCCGTAATGCGGATTGACGCCAAGACCGGAGAAGGCGAACTCGCTCATATTCGTCCGGCCGAGAACGATGAAGCCAGCCTGCTCCAGCCGCGCGACGGCGGGTGCCGTCGCCAGCGCCGGGCTTGCATCCTCGCGCGCGACGGAACCGGCGCGCGTGATCTCTCCTGCCTGGTCATAGAGATCCTTGATGCTGATCGGGATGCCCGCCCAGCGGCTCGGCGCCCGGCCCGCCCCGCGCAGGGCATCCATCGCCTGCGCCGCCGCACGGGCCTGGGAAGCCTGGACGCTGACGAAGGCGCGACCGCCTTCGCCACCCGGATCGCCGATGCGGTCAAGCGCCTCTTCGACCAGCTGGGCGGCTGTCACGCTGCCGGAGGATAGGGCCGAGGCGGCTTGCGCGATGGTCTGGAACGACATGCGGGCTCCGCTGTTTACGGCTGCCGATGCTGCCCCTGGCCGTCCGTCCCGACAAGACGGCGCGCCGCTAGCCGGTCACGGTGTTGGCGCGTGGTTCCCTGTGTCGTTCGCGGGCGGGTTGGCCAGGATCATCTGCACCACCCATGGATACAGCAGGAAGCCGATCGAGGCAGCCGGCACCAGGGCTACGTCCGGCCTTGCGGCTGCCTCGGTGGTGTCGTCCTGGTTCATGGTGGCTCCCGCGCGTTCCAGCCTTGATCGCGGGAAGCCGGGTTTCGTTTCCCCTGCCGGCCAATTTGACAGGAGGTACCGAGCCACACCTATGATAAGGGGCAGACAAGAGGCTGAGTGGCCTCGTTAGGGAAGGAAACAACAATGCGTTTGACGCGCGTGCTCCGTGCCGCGGCGCTCTGTGCCGCCGCCCTGTTGCCTTTCGCCGCGACCCCGGGCCATGCCCAGGAATGGCGTGGGTGGAACATCCATGCTGCCGATTATCCCAACGGGCGCGGTATGGACCGCTTCGGCGAACTCGTCGGGCAGCGGACCAACAACAGGATCCGCATGCGGACCTATCATTCGGCGCAGCTCGGCCAGCAGGACGAGGCGATCCAGCAGATGCGCCTCGGCTCCATCGACTTCGCGAATTTCAACCTGTCTCCCTTCAACAACCTCGCACCCTCGACGCAGGTCGTGACCCTGCCCTTCCTGTTCCGTGATGTGGCGCATATGCAGCGCGCCATCGATGGTGTGGCCGGGGAGGAAATCGCGCGCGACCTGGAGGCGATCGGCATCATCGCACTGGCCTGGTACGACGCCGGCGCGCGCAGCATCTACACCACACGCCCGGTGCGGACGCCCGCCGACCTGCGCGGCATGAAGATCCGCGTCCAGACCTCCGACCTCTGGATCGACCTGATGCGCGCGATGGGCGCCAACCCCACGCCGCTGCCCTTTGGCGAGGTTTTCACTAGCCTCCAGTCCGGCGTGATCGACGGTGCCGAGAACAACTGGCCGTCCTATGAAAGCACCCGCCATTTCGAGGTCGCGCGCTTCTACACCGACACCCAGCATTCGAACGTGCCGGAGGTCCTCGCCGTCTCCCGCCAGCGCTGGCAGCGGCTGAACGAGCAGGAGCGCAATATCCTGCGCGACGCGGCGCGCGAATCCGCGACCTTCCAGCGCCAGCTCTGGGCCGAGCGCGAGCAGGTCTCCCGTCGCCGCGTCGAGCAGGCCGGCGTGACGGTCATCGAGGTCGCGGATCGCCGCCCCTGGTCGGATCTGATGGCGCCGGTCTACCAGAAGTACACCGGTACCAATCCGCGCCTGTCCGGCCTGGTCCAGCGCATCCGCGACCTGCCGTAGCGTGACAATGGGCGGGGCCGATCCGGTCCCGCCCCAATCTGCCGGGGCCAGACTGCCATGGCGATGTTCTCGCGCCTGCTCGACCTGTTCTGCCGTCTGGTCATCATCATGGCGGGAAGCGCGCTGGTCGGGCTGGTCGCCATGATGGGCTGGCTGGTGTTCGGGCGCTATGTCCTGAACGATACGCCGACCTGGGTGGAGCGTGGCGCGACGCTGGCCATTCTCTGCATCGCCCTGCCGGTCGCAGCCGTCGGCGTGCGGGAGCGATTCCACCTCTCCGTCCTCAGCTTTCGCGAAGCGCTGCCGCTGGCGGTCCAGCGCTGGATCGCGGTCGGCTGTGACACGCTGGTCGGGCTCTTCGGCTTCGCGATGATGATCTATTCGCGCGAACTCGTGGATATGGTCTGGAACTTCCGTATCCCTTTGCTCGGCATCAGCCAGGGGTGGACCTACATTCCGCTCATGGTCTGCGGGGGGCTTATCACGCTGTTCGCCATCGAGCAGGTGCTGCTCGACATCCTCCGCAAGGAAGGCCCTGAACAACGCGGCATCAAGGCCGCCTTCCTGGAGTAGGGCCCGTGGAGTTCGGTCTTTTCCTGATCATCGCTGTCTTCGTCCTCGGCGTCGTCGCCGGGGTGCCGGTGGCGTTCACCCTGGGCATCGCCGCCCTTGCCGGCTTTCTCTGGGAAGGAATCAATCCCGCCGTCGCCTTCCAGCAGATGGCCTCGGGCATGAGCATCTTCTCACTGCTGGCGATCCCCTTTTTCATCTTCGCGGGCGAGCTGATGCTGCATGGCGGAATCGCACGGCGCCTGGTCGCGCTGGCGGCTGCCTGTGTCGGCTGGATGCGGGGCGGGCTCGGGATGGTGGATGTTTCCACCTCCATGCTGTTCGGCGGCATCTCGGGCTCGGCGGTGGCGGACACATCGGCGACGGGGACGATCCTGATCCCGGCCATGAAGGCGAAGGGCTATGGCGTGGATTATGCGGTCTCCTTGACCGTCACCTCCTCGATCGCGGGCATCCTGATCCCGCCTTCGCACAACATGATCCTTTATTCCCTTGCGGCCGGGGGCGGCATCTCGGTCAGCGCGCTATTCATCGCGGGCATCGTGCCGGGCCTGATGATGTGCCTGTTTCTCGGCCTGGCCGCCTATGTCATGGCCGTGCGGCGCGGCTATCCGGCGGATGGCTGGAAGGGCTTTCGTCACCTCGCCTGGACCTTCGTGGACGCGTTGCCGGGCCTGTTCACCGCCATCATCATCCTAGGCGGCGTGTTGTCGGGCGTCTTCACCGTGACCGAGAGTGCGGCCTTCGGCACGATCTGGGCGCTGGCTGTCACCATCCTGGTCTACCGCGCGCTGTCCTGGGCCGATTTCAAGGTGGCGGTGGCCGCGAGCGTCCGGACATCGGCCGTGGTCTTCCTGCTGGTCGGCACCGCGACGGCCTTCGCCTATCTGCTGGCGCTCTACCGGCTGCCGGAGCACCTGACGGATGCGATGCTGGCGATCAGCAGCAACCCGATCGTCATCCTGCTGCTGATCAATCTCTGCCTTTTGCTGCTCGGCTCCGTGATGGACATGGCCGCGCTGATCCTCATCACGACGCCGATCTTCCTGCCGGTCGTGGCCGCCATCGGCGTCGATCCGGTCCAGTTCGGCATGATCATGATGATGAACCTTGGCCTTGGCCTGACCACGCCACCTGTCGGGGCGGTGCTCTTCGTCGGTTGCGCGATCGGACGCATCACGATGGAAGAGGTGATGCGGACGATCTGGCCATTCTGGGGCGCGATTCTCGCCGCATTGCTGCTGACCACCTACATCCCCGAAGTCTCTCTCACCCTGCCACGGCTGCTGCTCGGCTATGGTGGATAAGGAACGCGCCATGCACCCCAAGCCCATCCTCCTGACCGGAGCCTCCGGCGCGCTCGGCCGCATGCTGGCCCGCGAACTGGGCGCCGCGGGCTTCGTGCTGCGGATGACGGATATCGTGCCCTTTCCCGACCCGCTGCCCAAAGGCGCAAGCTTCGTCCGGGCCGATCTGAACGAGGGCTTGGCTGTTGTTCGCCAGGCCGAAGGGTGCTCGACCATCCTGCATTTCGGCGGTTGCGCGACGGAACAACCCTTCGAGACGATCCTCGAGCCCAACATCCGTGGCCTCTATCACATCTATGAGGCCGCCCGCCGCGAAGCTGCGCGCGTGGTTTTCGCGTCGTCGAACCACACGATCGGATTCCACGAGCGGCCACAGGGCAATGAGGGCAAGCTCGACTTCGACTGCGCGTTCCGTCCCGACGGCTATTACGGCCTGTCCAAGGTCTATGGCGAATTGATGGGCCGGCTCTACTGGGACAAGCACGGGGTCGAGAACATCAATATCCGCATCGGCTCCTGCCTGCCGACGCCCACCAATGCCCGCAGCCTTGCCACGTGGCTGTCCTATCCGGACCTCGCGAGCTGCGTCGAATGCTGCATCCTGGCCGATCGTGTCGGGCATGCGGTGATCTGGGGCGCTTCCAACAACCCTCAGAGCTTCTGGGCCAAGGATCATCGGGACCGGATCGGCTGGCAGCCGCGCGACAGCGCCGAAGCCTACCGGGCCGAGATCGAGAAGGTCGTATCCGACAGCCCGGTCGAGGAGCGTTACCAGGGCGGCTTCTACTGCCCCATAGAGTATTCCCGCCAAGGCGGCTTTTCGCCCCGCGATCCCTTCAGCCTCGATTGATGGAACTGCGCGCCGGCGCCGCCAGGGCCGTCATTCTGCCCGAGGCCGGCGCCGCTTTCGCGCGCCTCGACCATCGTGGGCGCTCGCTGCTGGTGCCGTTGCCCGACGGCGCCGACCCGAACAGCGGCTTCCACGGGTCATTCCTGATGGCGCCCTGGACGAACCGGCTCGATGGTGGCCGCATTGCCGTTGCTGGCGTCATGCATCGCATGCCGGTCAATCGCCCTGCGGAGAACACCGCCATCCACGGTTTCCTGCGGGAGATGGCCTGGGATGTGCTGGAGGCAGGGACATCACATCTGGTGATGGGTTGCGCGTTCGACCGCGGGCCATTCACCGGCACTGCTCGTATCGAGGCAAGGCTGGCGGCCGACCATCTGGCGCTGTCGGTCAGGCTTGCCAATGCCGGCGCCGTGACGACGCCGATGGGGTTCGGCTGGCATCCCTACTTCACGCGCCCGAAGGGAACATCCCTCGCCGTGGCCACCTGCACGGTCTTCGGGCGCGATGCGCGTAACCTGCCGATCGCGCCCCGCCCCTGTGCGGGGCTGTGTGGCGCGGACGCCGTGCTGGAAGGCCTCGACGCGCATTTCGCCGGCTGGGACGGTAAGGCGCGCATCGACTGGCCGGACGGGCAATGGCTCACGCTGAGCGCGACTGGTGCATGGGCCGGCAATCTGCAGGTCTTCGCACCGCACCATGCAGAGGTGCTTGCCGTGGAGCCAGTCAGCCACGCCCCGGATGCCACGAACCGCATGGACGCGGCCGCGCATGGCGCCATGCATCTGCTCGATCCCGGACGGGCGCTCGAAGGATCGCTCATCATCCGGTGGTGCGATGCCTCTCCTGCGTGATCCGTAGGAGACCAGGGTCCGTCCTGGTGTGATTCGTTGTGATGGCAGCAGGCGCCAGTGCGGCTGTGTGGTCCAGCTGCGACACCCCATGCCGATCTGTCGGTCCTATTGGACCACGATGTTGATCACCTGGCAGGTGTCGACCCGGCGGCGTTCGTCGCGGCGCCCATCGGACCAGACGACGAGCACATCGTTCACGCAATCGCCGCTGGGCAGGCGCAGCGGCAGATGTTCGCCGGGCTGCATCGGCTGGCGCAGCCGCTGGCTGCCCCAGTCATTCTCCCGGACGGAGGACACATAGACCTCCCTTACCGGCTGGCGACCGCGATTGACGAGATTGAAGGAGGGGTTCGCCGCCTGGGGCGCCGGGGCGGTGCCGAACGCCATCTGGGTGATGGTGCAGGTGTTGACGTCGCGGCGTTCCTCGGGCCGGCCATCGGCGTAGACCACGCGCACGTCATGCCGGCATCCAGCGCTCGGCGCGATGCGAACCGCAAAAGCGCGACCATCCGCGAGGACATCCTGGCCCAGCAGGTCGCGACCCCAATTCGTATCCGTGAGAGCTGAGACATAGACCTCCCGGATCGTTTGGCCGCTGCGATTCAACAGGTTGAAGGAGGGGTCACCCTGTGCGGCGGCCATGCCGGGCAGCAGGCCCAGCACAGCCAGAAGGCCAGCGGCAAGGATGGGGCGCGCGCGCATATCGGTGCGTCTCCGGGCGGTGCGATGAGGCAGAATGCAGGGTCAGGCGAAGGATTGGAATGCCTGGATAGCCCCTGACGGGAGGAAGCCGAAGATCGCCCCGGATGCTGCCGTGCCATGCCACCTTGTCAGGATGCGGCGCTACGCGACGCAGACGGCTCCTCCGCCCCCGGCCCTTCCCAACTGCCGATCTCCTCCATCGCCTCGCGGTCAAGGATGTCGAGCCGCCCCTTCTGGAGCGTCGCGATCCCGTCCTTCCGCAGCACCGCCAGCGCCCGGTTGGCGTGTTCCACCGACAAGCCAAGCGCATCGGCCAAATGCGCCTGCTTCAACGGGATCGGCCCGCCCCGGGGATCTCCGCCACCACGGCGGAGCAGCCGACCATGCAGTTCCAGCAACAGATGCGCCACACGCCCCACCGCGTCCCGGCGACCGAGGCTTGTCAGGCGTTCGCGCAGCCTGGCGCGTTCGCGCATCAGACCGTCTGCATAGGCCATGGCCAGCGAAGGCTCATGCCCCATGAAGTCGCAAAGCCTGTCGCGGGAGAGGATGCAGAACGACGCATCGGTCAGCGCCTCCACCTCTGCCCCCTCCTCGGGGCGCTCCACCAGATCGCCGGGCAGGTGGAAATCCAGCACTTGCCGTCGCCCATCCTGGGTCGCCGTCCAGCTGAAGGCCCAGCCGGCATAGAGGGTGAAGACCCGGTCGCGGATCGCCTCGCCCCCCCGCACCAGGCGGACACCCGAACGAATCCGGGCGATCTCGCCCATCCGGGCTTGCGGGATCACCCTGAACAGGGCGAAGGGCCGCACGGCACAGGCGGCACAAGCCCCCGGCAGGGGTGTCAATGTCGTGGTGCTTCGGCTCATGGTGGCCTTCGTCTTCCCCAACCCATGCCGGAACGCGCCGCCGCGGAAGCCTTCCGACACCGGCAAGCTACCGCTGGGCCGACCCTGGGGAAACACGCATCTGCGTCACAACCCTAGTTCACGCAATCGTGAGATGTCGGTCGCCCGTGCGGTACCTTTCGGGCTGGACCCGGGGTCTCCTTGTCCCTTGGGCCTTGGACTGGCGGGCTGGTACCCGGACAGCGGAGGAAACAGGTCCAAATCTGCCTCGACCAACGACATCACAGAGGAGAACATCTCTCTCGACGGGCTGCTTCTCGGCCGCGGCGCCAAGCCTCGCCGATCCCGATGCGCTGTTCGCGCTGTTGGTGGCGGCGCATCAAGGGCTTGATGCGGAAGCGTCCCGCTGGTTGGACAGCCCGGCTGTCGCGGCTGCTGGCGAACCACATTGGCGACAGGGATGCGCCGCGTCGACGAATCAGCGCAGGCCGGCCAGGAAGGCCTGTTCGACGGCGGCGAAGGCATCGGCCAGGGCGGCCTCCATCGCGACAGCTTCGGCCGGGGCATCTGCGCTGGTCCGCAGCGGCGCGCGGCCCTCTACGTCGAAGGTGGTCAGCACGCGTGTCGATGCGCCGCGTTCCAGCAGCATCACGCCGGCGATGCCCGCGCGCGCCTCGGCCCTGGAGGGAACGGCCTCAAGTCGCGTCAGCTGCGCTTCCAGGACGAGCGTGTGATCAGCCCGGCTGCCGGGCGCTACAACGGCGGCGAAAAGGCCCGAGGCCTGCAGCCAGTTCCGCAACGCACGCTCCGCCAAGTCTGCCGGTGGGGCCAGCCATTCGTCATAGGGCGCGATGTCGAACCCGCCATCGGCCCGCGCGCGCCGCAGGCCCAGTTCCTGCAGGCCCGGCACACCGCGCAGGTGCCGCAGCAGCAGCACGCCGGCGCCGCGCGGCGCGGCGCGGCGCTGCGGGCGCTGCGGGTTCAGGTCGAAGCGGCGCACCGGTACATGGGGCCGGTCGGGGAAGACCGAGCAGCCCGCCACGACAAGCGCGAGGGCGAGAAGCAGGCCGCGGCGGATCATCGGCGCCTTTCGGGGGGTGGCGGTGGCGCGCCGAAGATCGACTGCGAGGGCGATGCGCGCAGCGCTTCGGCGGTGGCCCGCAGGCTCGCGGTGGTGGCGCGGAGGTCGGCCAGGATCGGCACCAGCTCCGACTGGATGTCGCTGGTGGTGTGGCGCGCGGTCCGCAGGGTGCGCTCCATGCCGTCGATGGTGGCGGGCAGGCGCTGGGTGGTGCGGCGCAGCTCATTCGCCGCCGCGGCAACGCTCGTGATCGCCTCCCGCAGCTCGGGCGCGTTGGTGACGCCGCGGGCGCCCGCGGCTGCCTCCCGCGCCTCGGCCAACAGGGCTTCCAGGGCGCCGCTGTCCATCATCGCGCGCAGATGCGCCGCGATCTGTGCCACTTCCCGCAGCGCGGTCGCCAGGTCGCCGTCATTCGTCTGCCGCGACAGCCCGCCGATCAGTGCGGCAATATCGGTTGCTATCTGCTCGATCGGCATCTGGGTGAGGCGCTCCACCAGCGTCTCCGCCGCGCTTCGCACCTGCGCCACCGTGGAGGGAATGGCGGGAACGAAGGGAAAGCGCGGCGTCCAGGGCACCGAGACCATTGGGAAGCGGTCGGGGTTCACGAAATCCAGCTCGATATAATTCACGCCCGTGATGCCCTGCGAGCTGATGCGCGCACGCAGCCCAATGGCGATCGCTTCCTGTGCCGTGGGAACCTCGCCAATCCGGGTAGGATCCACGGCGAAGCGGATCACGACCAGCTGGAAGGCCTCGGTATAGGCCACGCCCTCTCGGCGCCGGTATTCGGCGGAGGCGAGGCCGATTTCCGTCACCCGGCCGATCGGGACGCCGCGGTAGCTCACCGGCGCCCCGACATCGAGGCCCTGCACGGATTCGCGCGAATAGGTCTCCAGCGTGACCATCGGCCCGCCGGACCGCTGGCCGAGAAGGAACACCACGAACACCGTCGCGAGCAGGATGCCCGCCAGCACCAGCAGGCCGACGCGGAGATAGAGGGCAGAGGACTTCATGCCGCCTCGCGCCGGAAGAAGGCGCGCACCGTCGGATGTACGTTTTCATCCCGCAGCTGGCGTGGATCGCCTTCCGCGATCATCCCCTGCGCGTCGCGGTCCAGCATGATGCAGCGGTCGCCGATCGCGAGGATCGAGGCCAGTTCATGCGTCACCACGACGAAGGTTGTGCCGAGCGAACGCGCCAGGTCCTGGATCAGCGCGTCGAGCCCCGCCGAGGTGATCGGGTCGAGACCCGCCGAGGGCTCGTCCAGGAACAGGATCGGCGGGTCGAGCGCCAGCGCCCGCGCGATGCCTGCCCGCTTGAGCATGCCGCCCGAGACCTCCGATGGCAGCCGTCCAGCGGCTTCAGACAGGCCGACCAGGCCAAGCTTCGCGCGCGCCACCTCGGCCCTTGCGGCGGGGGACAGGCGCGTATGCTCGGCCAGCGGCATCTCGACATTCTCCAGCAGGGTCTGGGAGCCGAACAGCGCACCCTGTTGCCACATGACACCGATGCGCCGCAGCAAGGCAAGCTGATCGGCGCCTTCCGCCGACCAGACATCGGTGCCGAGGATCGAGACCCTGCCCGCAGCCGGCGGCACCAGCCCGATCATCAGCTTCAGCAGCGTGGACTTGCCGCAGCCGGATCCGCCTAGGATCACGAAGACCTCGCCGCGCCGCACCTCGAACGACACGTCGCGGAACAGGACACGCGGGCCGAAGGCGGCGGTCAGGTGTTCCGCCCGGATCACCGGCTCCGGCAGGATGGCGGGGGCCGTCACAGCCCCAGCCTCTCATAGGCGACGGCGAAGACGCCATCGAGCAGGATGATGGCGACGATGCCGCCCACCACCGCGGCGGTCGCCGCATCGCCGACCGCGCGCGGCCCGCGCCCGGCGCCGAGACCGGCGCGGCAGCCGATGGCGCCGATCGCCAGCCCGAACACCGCCGCCTTCACCAGCCCGCCCAGCAGGTCCGACAGTTGCAACCACGACGAAAGCTGCTGCAGCACCGTGTTCAGCGGGAAGCCGAGCAGGCCCATGATCATCGCCATGCCCGCCAACCCCGCCAGCGTCAGCAGCAGCGACAGCACCGGCATGACCAGCATCCCCGCCAGGACGCGCGGCAGCACCAGCAGCGCCATCGGGTCGATGCCCATCACGCGCAGCGCCGCCACTTCCTCGTTCACGCTCATCGTGCCGAGTTCGGCCGCATAGGCGCTGCCGGTGCGCCCGGCCAGGATCACGCCCGCCATCAGCGGTCCCAATTCGCGCAGCAGCGAGATCCCGACCAGGTTCGGCACGAAGATCTCCGCCCCGAAGCGCCGCAGCGGGATGGCCGATTGGAAGGCCAGGATCACGCCCAGCAGGAAGCCGAGCAGGATGGTGAGCGGGAAGGCGCGCGTGCCGGCTTCGTCCAGGTGGCGCAGAAGCTCGCGCAGGCGGAGCCGCGCGGGGTTGATAAGCGTCCGCGCCGCCGTGACCGTCAATTCGCCAAGGAAGGTGACGCCATCGCGCGCCGCCAGCCCGCCATCCCACACGGCCTGCCCGATCCGCGCCACCGGCGACAGCCCCCGCTCCGGCTTCGGCCGAGGTGCGGCCAGCGCGGCCCGGACGCGATCCAGCACCGAGGCTACGGCAGGTGTCGCGCCGCGGATCGCATTCCCCGCCGCCGCCCCCTCCGCGGTCAGCAGCAGCGTCGCCCCGGTGGTGTCCAGCGCGTCGAGCCGCGCGATGTCGAGCACGGCCGGGCCCTTCGCGGCGGCGGCGACCAGTCGCGGCCACAGCGCCGCCGCTGCTTCGGTATCCAGGCGGCCGGAGAAGGCGAGCACGGTCGTCCCCGCTTCCTCATGCGTGTCGAAGGCGCCGGGCGGCGGGGCTTCATCTGCGGCCATCGCCGCATCAAGTCGGCGGGGCGGGCCCTTCGGTCAAGCCGCCAGCGCATGTCGGGCGGCGGCGATGCCCGAAAGCCAGGCGCCGCCCACCGTCCCGGCCAGCCCGTCATGGCAGGCCTCCCCGGCCAAGCAGAGCCTTCCATCCGCGAGCGGCGTGGCCAGGACCGCCCGCGCTCCGGCCGCACCGACCCGGGCATGGCTGTAGACGCCGCGCGACCAGGGATCGCTTCGCCAGGCGGACACCAGCGCGCCCGGGTGGAAGGCATGGGCAGCCCGCGCGCCGAGCCGCGCGGCGATCTCGGCGCGCACCAGCGCCTCCGCCGCCGCCGGCCCCTCGCGTTCCAGCTGCGCGGCCAGGGGGCCGCCGATCCAGGCGCTGGCCACAGGCTCACCGCGTGGCCAGAAGGTGATCGGGATCAACTCCTCGCCGTCCACGATGCAGAGGTCGGTGGAGGCGTGGTCGGGCAGGCCGAGCCGGTCGTCGCCAGCCGCGCGCAGCCCCACCTTGATCGCCGCGCCCAGCGGCAGGTCGTGCGCCGCGACTTGCACGGCCAGCGGCAGGGGTGGATCGAAGTGGATGGCGTTGCCGGCCAGCAGGCTGGTTGGGATGGTGCAGACCACGGCCTGGGCGGTGACGCTGCCGAACGGCCCCTCCGCCACCGCCTGCCGCCCACCCCAGCGCAGCCGGCTCACGGGGGCGTCCAGCACCACCGGCAGTGGCGCTGCCAGCCGCGCGAGCAGCGCGCCGAGCCCACCTGCCGGCAGCAGGTTGGCCCCGCCGAGCAGGTTGGCGTGGAAATCCCGCAGGCTCATCGCCTCCAGCGGCCAGGCGGCGATCACCTGGCCCTGCCAGGCGGCGACCGTCGCATCCCAGGGCCCGCCCCGCGGCGCGGCCTGAGCGGCGGGGATGTCGGGGCCGGGCGCCGCTGCCCGCGCCGCGATCGCCTGTTCGAAGGCGACCCAGGCGGCGTCATAGGCCGCAACCTCACCGGCCGTCGCGCGGCGACCATCGAGAAAGGTGACCTCCCGCCGCGCCGCGTCGCTGTCCTGCAATTCCACGCCCAGCTCCCGCGCCAGGCTGGTCAGCGGATTGCGCGCGGCATCGTGCAGCCAAGTCGCGCCGAGGTCGAAGGGGACCCCGAGCGAGGTATCGGTCCAGGCCCTGCCGCCGGCACGCGGCCGGGCTTCTAGGATCCGCACGCTGCGGCCCGCCGCAAGTGCCGTCCGCGCTGCCGCGATGCCCGCCGCGCCGGCACCGATGATGAGGATGTCGCAGTCCATGCCGCCATAGGGCGCGGCAGCGCTGCGGCATGCAACCTCGCTTGCGTGACGGGCGGGGCGAGGCCTTCGCGTCAGGCCGCCTGCAGCGCCATCAGGGCGTGGATCAGCACACCCGCCGCAACCGAGACGTTCAGGCTCTCGACCCGGCCGGAGCCGGGCAGCGTGAGGCGATATGCGCAGGCCGCGATGGTCGCGGGGGCGGGCCCCTGCTCCTCATTCCCCAGCACCAGGGCGAAGGGCTTGTTGCGCGGCAATTGCTCGGGCGGCACGCCGCCCTCGGCCACCGCCGCGACGGTGGTAAAGCGGGGCGCCATGGCGCGCAACGCGATGGGAAGGTTCGGCGTATGGCGCAGCGCCAGATGCTCGAGCCCGCCTTCCGCAGTGCGATAGGCCGCATCCGAAAGTCCCGCCTGGCGCGGATCGCCCGAGAGCAGGAGGCCGGAGCAGCCGAAGAAGGCGGCCGAGCGCGCGATCGCGCCGAGATTGTGTGGATTGCCGACACCATCCAGCACCGGCAGCACGCGCGCCGCCAGCAGTTCTGCGGGGAAGGGCGCGGCCAGTTCGGGAACGGCTTGCGGCATCGCGACGGCCACGATGCCGCCGTGATGGGCGGTGCCGGCGATCCGGGCCAGCTCCTCTGGCGGAACCTCGCGATAGGGGCGGCGGGCGGCGGCCATCAGCTTGCAGAGCGGCCCCGCATCCCGGCGCCGGGTGGGCACGTAGAACAGGCGCAGCACCGATTGCGGCCTTACGGAAAAGGCCGCGGCGACCGCGGCAAGGCCGGCGATGCGGTCGGTTTCGCCGGGTGGGGCGCTGGCGCTCATCGGGGCAATGTCCTGGGCGCGGTCAGGTTGGCGGGAGAGCGGGGTGTGGCCGCCGCGCTGACCATATTGGTGGAAGCGGGCATGACCGCCATCTTGCGAGTCACCGTTCAGGTTGATGGTCACCGACAGGCCCGACACGGCCCGGCGCGGCGTTATCCTAGCGCCTGAGCCGCTAACGCGGAATCGCTGGCGTGGTGAAACTCTCCGCTCCCCGATCAACCAGCCGTCGCCTGTGCCACCAAGCCGTCCCCAGGACCGCCGAGGAAGCGGAGATTCTCCGTACGGACCTTCGCGGCGTCTTCGTCATAGAGGAAGGGCAGGCTGGCGTAGCGCACGCCTTTCGTGACTGGCCGGGCCTCGTGCAGGAGGCTGCAGGAAAACACCACGGCCCCCCCGGCCGGCGCGACATAGGTATGCGGGCCGTACTCGGGGAAGCAGAGCTCGCCACCCTCATACTCACCCGTGTTGAGATTTAGCGTCACCGCGAAGCGCCGATGCGCGGTGCCGCGGGTGGTGTTGTCGCGGTGCGGTGCGAAGAAACCCCTGTCGGCCTCATCGTAGCAGGCGACGATGTAGCGCTCGATGCGTGTCGGGTTGAACTGGAAGGCTCGGCGGATCTGCGGCAACAGGCGCGCGGAGATGCGGGCGCGGATCTGCGCCTGCAAGGCTTCGTCCTCGATCACCGCATCCTTGCGGCGCTTATGGCGGCCATCGAGAATGCCGACGGTCCTGCCATCGACATCGCGCATGAAGCCGCTTTCGCCGCCGCCCTGCGCTTCGTACAGCGCGATCAGCCGGCGGCAGAACGCCGGCTCGAAGACGCGGGGGACGATCAGGACGGGCGCGTGCATCGCAACCCCGGCATGCCCCCCGGGTTCCGGCAACGCAGCCAAGGTCGCCATCGCCTCCGCCCCGGCCGCGAGCGGCCAGGTGGCAAAGACACGCAGTGTCGGGTCGAGCAGCAGCCAGCCCTCGCGCAGCGCGCCATCCGGCGCCGTGGCCCGCAGCGCCCGCCGCGCCGCGCCGTCGTCATCCCACAGCACGCGCCGCACCGGACCATCGACAAGGCGCCCCGCGCCTTCATCCGCGGGATCGGTCCCGATCACCAGCAGCATGGCGCGCGCGACGGTCAGGTGTTCGGGCCAGGACCCGATCATGCCCGCCACAGCCGCCGCCTTCGCATCGTCGGTGAGGGAGCCCGGCACCAGCACCATGACCCAACGCCCGCCGAGCGTGTCGAAGGCGAAGCGCGGATTGACAGAGCTGCGGGCGTGGAACCCGGGAACCTGTTCGCCCGGCGTGCAGGGCTGGCTCATCGACGGAACGCTCCCACCGGGCTCCCAGGATGATCGGATATGCAGTCAGGCATCGTTCCGGATATAACTTGGATGGTCCTCCGGCAGAAGCCGGAACAGCGCGACCGGCACCTCGATACCATCCGCAGCGGCCGCTGCCGCAAGAAGGTTACGGCGGCTGCCAGGCAGGCGCACGCCTTCATCGGCCAGCATCGCACTGATGAGAATCTCGACGCGCTCCAGAAAGGCGTCGCGACCCGCGAGCGCGCCGGGGTCGATGGCAATGATCGCCTGGCCGAGCCGGGGGCGATTGCCGTCCTCCGCGAAGAAGCTGTCCGCCTCGAAGCCGAAGGCGGCACCGGTCAGCGCGCAGCAGAGAAGCTCCACGATCACCGCGAGTAGCGCACCCTTGGTACCACCCATGGCGAGCATCGCGCCTGACAGTGCCGCCTTCGCATCCGTCGTCGGGTTGCCCGCCGCATCCAGCGCCCAGCCTTCGGGGATCGGGCGACCTTCGCGGGCGGCGACCATGATCTTGCCGCGCGCCACCTCGCTCAGCGCCATGTCGATCACCAGCGGATCCCCGATGCGGCGGGGGAAGGCCGCGGCGACCGGGTTGGTGCCGAGCAGGGCGCGCCGCCCGCCCGGCACCGGCATGGCGGCTGGGGAATTGGTGAAGGCGAGCGCGACAAGGCCACGCCGCGCGAGGGCCGCGACGGGCAGGCCCATCGCGCCCGAATGGTGGCTGTTGGTGATGCCGGCGAAGGCGATGCCATGCGCCGCGGCGCGGGTCGTCGCTTCTTCCACCGCGCGCGCGACGGAGGGATAGGCGAGCCCATGGCCAGCATCGACCAGAACCGCCCCGCCCCGCTCCGCGCGGATCACGGGCTCGGCGCGGCCATCGGCGCGGCCGTTACGCAGGAAGGCCGCGTATTGCGGCACCCGCGACAGGCCGTGGCCGGACTGCCCCTCCGCCTCCGCCGCCACCAGCGCTGCTGCCGTCGGCGCAGCCATGCGAGGATTGGCGCCGGCATGCGCCAGGGCGGCACAGGCCAGCATCTCGGCGTCGGCCATTGTCAGGCGGGGCATGGGATATCTCCGGTCATCCGCCCCGCGTCACCACGTATGCCGCCGCGGATCAAGTATCGGGGCGGATTTGCGCTTCCGTCACCAGGGTCGCCCAGCGCTCGGTCTCAGCCCGCACGAACTGGGCCGAGCGCGCCGCATCCCAGCCGAGGACCTGGAAGCCAGCTTCCCGCGCGCGGCGCGTCGTGTTGGGGTCGTGGACCGCCGTCTGCACGTCCCGTTCGAGCCGCGCGAGGATCGGCGCAGGAACCGCTGCTTGCGTCATTACAGCCGTCCAGTTGGTGATCTCCAGTTCCGGCACACCCATTTCGCGAACCGTTGGCACATCCGGGACAAGCGCGTGCCGCTCCGCCGCCGTGATGGCCAGCGCGCGCAGACGCCCGCCGCGAATCTGCGCGAGGCATTCAGGTAGGTTCGAGACCATGACGTCCAGATTGCCGGCGGCGAGGTCCGTCACGCTCGGCGCACCGCCGCGATAGGGAACATGGACGATATTCTCCCCCGCCCGCGCAACGCGCCGCAGCAACTCGAGCCCCAGATGCGGCGGCGATCCATTGCCGGAGGTGCCGCCATTGAGCCGGGTCGTTCGCGCCAGCTTCAGGAGGTCATCGAGGCTCCGCGCCGGACTCTTCTCAGCGTTTACCACCACCACCAGGGGCAGCGAGCCCAGCACGGAAAGGGTCGTTAAGTCGCGGCCGAAATCATAGGGCGCGTTCGGGAATAGCGTGGCGTTCACGGCATGCGTCAACGTGATGGCCAGCAGCGTGTGTCCATCCGGCGCCGCCTTGGCAGCCGCATCAGCGCCGATCAGTGCGTTGCCGCCGGCACGATTCTCGATCACCACTGCCCTCCCCCAGATCTCGGAGAGCTTCTGGCCGACGAAGCGAGCCATGATGTCGGTCAGCCCGCCCGGCGGAAAGGGGACGATGTAGCGCGGGTTGCGGTCGGGGAAAGCCTGGCCCCGCGCCGCCCCGGGCAACGCAAGGGCGGCTGCCAGCCCGAAGGCTGTGCGACGGCGGATCATTGTGTCCTCCCTGGACATGTTGTCATATCCAGACTGACGCGGGTCGCTCCGCCACAGCAAGCAAAAACGGGCGCCGGGAAAGACCCGGCACCCGGCGCCTCAAGCACTTTCGTAGAGCCGCGTGAGGGAGAATTCGCGGTGGCCGAGCAACTCGGCCGCGGTCAATTCGCCATCGGCGGTCCGCAGCATGCAGTCCAGCAGCGCTTCACCGGCGTCGTCCATGTTCATCCGCTTCTGCAGCAGCC
>CAMDWG010000029.1 GCA_945878375.1 Roseomonas mucosa
GGTTGTGATGAGACCGACTGGAGCGGGCGAAGGGATTCGAACCCTCGACCCCAACCTTGGCAAGGTTGTGCTCTACCCCTGAGCTACGCCCGCGCTCAGTCGGGAGGCGGTATCTACCACGGCCAAGATGGATTGCAAGTCGGCGTCCAGGGGACGGTCTCGATTTTCGTGCTTCTCGGGGGAAACCACGCGACGCATTCGGCCTCGCCATCCATGCAGTCCAACCCACGCTCTTCCCGGCACCGTTCGGGCCGATAGCGAGCATTGGCTTGCCGACGCCAAGGGGCAGCGACCTATCGGAAAGGTGCGCGCGCCGCTGCAGCCGCAACCGAGCGCCCCGGCGTGCAGCGCCAGAACAGCGCCGTAGGCACCCCAAGACCGGTGGCCGCGGCCAGCCCAGACGCGGTGGACAGGGCGCTGCCAAGGTCGCTCACGCAGGTCCTTGGGTCGCGCCTTGCTTGCTGGCGGTACGACCCGCGTCGATGCGCCCAAGATGAAGGGAGGCCGTCCATCTTCGCCAGCTCTTCCCGGATGGCGCCGGCTTGGATCAGGCTGCCGATGCGCTGGCGCGGGGCCAGACCAGGGCAAGCCCATCCGCCGCCCACGCCAACCGTCCACCTGCCGCGTCCAGCAGTCGCGCCGCCTCTCCCTCGGGTTCCGCACCGGGGGGCAGGGACAGGCGCAGCGCGACCTCGGCAGGCGGCAGGTTTTCCACCCGCGCGACGATGCGCGCGCCCGGCGTCATCCGCCCCGCCGCATCCCGCACCAGCGCCAGTAGCGCGAGGTCGAGACGCGCGCGATCCAGCGCCGCCGGCCAAACGCCCTCCGCCGCCTCCAGATCGAAGCCGAAGCGCGCGCCGAGCACGATGCGCAGCAGGGGGAGCACGGGCTGGATGGCAAGCTGCGGCGGCAGGATCGCGGGGTCCGCCGCGTCCCGCCGCGCCGCGTCCAGGAAGCCGCGCATCGCCTGGTCCAGCCGCCGCGTCGCCTCCATCGCCCGGTCCAGTTGGCGGCGCGGCGCGCCCTCTGCCGCGCTGCGGCCGAGCAGTTCGAGGTTGGAGGCCAGGACCATCAGCGCGTTGTTGATCTCATGCTGAACGATCGGCGCGGCCCGGCGCAGTTCTTCATGGCGCAGCCGGGCCAATTCGGCCTCGGCAAGGGACTGCTGGGCGGCCCGGTCGCTGTGCAAGGCTGGTGGTTCCTTCATCCCCCGGCGGCGCGGGGCGCGGGGCCGATCCCGTCCAGTATCTCACGCGCGAGCCGCGCCGGCAGTCCACCGCCCCGCACATCCAACATCGCAGTCGCGTCATCGTTGCCGAGCCAGACGCCGATCACGAGCCCGTCCGAGAAGCCGATGAACCAGGCGTCGCGGAAATCCTGGGTTGTGCCGGTCTTCCCGCCGACCACGCGCCCCTGGCCGGATTGGGCGGCGCGGCCGGTGCCGCGGGCGACGGCCGCTTCCATCATTCCGCGAATCGCGGCGGCGTGTTCGGGCGTGGTGGCGCGCCGCGCGGCGGGCGGCGCCAGCGGCACGGGCTTGCCATCGGCGCGCGCCGCGGCCAGCCCGCGCGGGATCGGCATCAGCCCCCGATTGGCGAAGGCGGCATAGGCGGTGACGAGGTCGAGCAACGTCACCTCCCCGGTGCCGAGCGCCAGCGTCGCATCGTTGGGGAAAGGACCCTGCAGCCCGAAGCGGCGGGCGACCGCCATCACCTCACGCGGGCCGCCGGCGCGTTGCAGCAGGCGCACGGCGGGGGTGTTCACCGAATGGGCCAGCGCGTCCTCGATCGTGATCTCGCCGCGCACGCGCCATTCCCCATTGCCGGGCGACCAACCGCCGAGGTTGAGCGGCCCATCCGCCACCATGTCGGATGGGCTCGCGCCGCGTTCGAGCGCCGCGAGGAAGACGAAGGGCTTGAACGCGGAGCCCGGCTGGCGCCGTGCCTGCACTGCGCGGTTGAACTGGCTGCTGCGCCAGTCTCGCCCGCCGGCCATGGCGCGCACATTGCCCGTCGCGGCCTCCATCACCACCACAGCGCCCTGGCCCGCCCGCGCGCGGGCGCCGGGGCCGGCCAGCGCCGCCTCCAGCCGCTGTTCCACCAGCGTCTGGATGCGCGGATCGAGCGTGGTGCGGAGCACCAGATCGGCATTGCCGGGGAAGCGATCCGCCACATCGTCCAGCACCCAATCGGCGAACCAGCCGGCATTGCGCGCGGGGCGCGCGGGGATGCGGATCTGCTCGGTGGCGAGTGCGGCCTGCTGCGGGGTCAGTATGCCGGTATCGGCCATCGCCTCCAGCACCTCCACCGCGCGGGCGCTGGCGGCATCGGGGGCGGTGCGGGGGTTGAGGCGGGATGGCGCCTTGGGCAGGCCGGCCAGAATGGCGGATTGCCAGAGCGTCAACCGCGCGGCCGGGACGCCGAAGAACAGCCGCGCCGCCGCATCCACGCCATAGGCGCCGGCGCCCAGATAGACGCGGTTCAGATAGATCTCGAGCAACTCGTCCTTGGTGAAACGCCATTCCAGCCACAGCGCCAGCACCGCTTCCTGCGCCTTGCGGCGGAAGCTGCGTTCCGGTGTCAGGAACAGGTTCTTGGCCAGCTGCTGCGTCAGCGTCGAGCCGCCCTGCACGATGCGCCCGGTGGTCCAGTTCACCCAGGCCGCCCGCGCGATACCGATGGGATCGAGGCCGATATGGTCGCGGAAGCGCCGGTCCTCGATCGCGATCACCGCCGCCGGCAGATGGGGCGGCAGGTCGCGCAGGCGCACCACCGCGCCATGCACATCGCCCGAGGTCGCGATGATGCGGCCATCGGAGGCTTCCAGCGTGACACCGGGACGGCGCGTGGCGCTGAGTGCGATGTCGGTGCGCGGCAGGTCCCAGATGAGGAACAACAGGAAGACCGCCAGACCGACGCCGCCCCAGACCAGCAGCAGGACAAGCCAGCGCAGCCAGCGGAAGCGGGACGGCCGGGGCGGGGCCGGTGCCGGGGCGGGACGGCCCCGGGCAGAGAGCGCCGGGCCGCGTGGCAGACGAGGCTTGGTCATGCAGGGGTTGATCTAGCACATCCCGCCTCAACCGCCTTGTGCCGCAGCGCGGAAACCATCATCTCGGGGCAGGGCGCCTCGTAGAAGGGCGCCGGGGAACAGGGCACGCGCCGGATGGCATGCGGCGGCACGCTTCAACGACCAGGACGACCGACATGAACCAGATCTCGCGCCGCACGGCGCTCACCACGACCCTGGCCGCCGGCCTCGCCGCCGCGATGCCTGGCGCCGCCCTGGCCCAGGACTGGACGCCGCCCGGCCCGGTGCGGCTGGTCAACCCCTTCGCCCCCGGCGGCAGCCCGGACATCCTGGCGCGCGTGATGGCGCCCCATATGCAGGGCTTCCTGGGCCAGCCGATGGTGGTGGAAAACCGCCCCGGCGCCGGCGCCGCCGTTGGCACCCGCAGCGTGGCCCGCGCCGCGCCGGATGGCACCACCATCCTGCTCGCGCCCATCTCCTCGGTCATCGCGCCCTTCATGATGCGGGAGCCGGGCTACGCATTGTCCGATTTCCGCCCGGTGGCCTGGCTGGCGACGACGCCCTTCGTGCTGGTGGTGCGCCCGGGCCGCTTCGCGAATGTCCAGGAATTCGACCGCTACATGAAGGCCAATCCGGGCCGCCTGACCGGCGCCACCGGCGGGTCCGGCACGCCGCACCAGCTGGCGGCCGAACTCTACCGCACCGCATCCGGCACGCAGTTCGAACTCGTCAGCTATCGCGGCACCGCGCTGGCGCTGACGGATCTGCGCGCCGGCACGGTGGATTTCATGTTCGCGGACATGCCCGCGGCGCTGGGCCAGATCCGCCAGGGCGGGCTGCAGGCGCTGGCGGTGAACACGACGGCACGGGTGCCCGCCTTGCCCGACATCCCCACCATGGCCGAAAGCGTCGCACCCGGCTTCGACGCGAATTCCTGGGTGATGTGGTGGGTGCCGGCCGCGACGCCCGACCCGATCGCCCGCCGCCTGGCCGCCGCCGCACAGCACGGCCTGTCGCAGCCGGATGTGCGCACCCGCGCGGCGGAAGTGGGCTTCATCCTGCCAGCTTCGGACATGGAGGGCGCCCTGCGCCACATGCGGTCCGAGACCGAGAAGTGGAGCGCCCTGATCCGCGCCCGCGGCCTGCGCTTCGACGAAGGCTGACGACTTGGGCGGCCGGCTTCACCCCAAGGGGCATCAGCCCTCGGGGGGCGAAGCCGCGCCGACCTCCCGCGCCACCGCCAGCAGCATCCGCCGCAGCCAGGCGTGGCCCGGATCGGCCTCGAAGCGCCGATGGAAGACCAGCGACAGGCGGGTGTGGCGGATCTCCACCGGGCAGGGCCGCACCACCAGCCCATGCGCGGCGGCCATGCTCTGCGCGAGGCGGGATGACAGCGTCATCACCATGTCGGTGCGCGCCAATATCCCCGGCACAGCGCCGAGATACGCGACCACCGCGGCCAGCCGACGGGGAAACCCGACTTCCAGCAACGCGCGGCGTCGCCGGAATCGAGGCTTCCTATCGCGGCGTGAGCAAGACGCAGAATAGGATGGACAGGGCGCCGATCGGGTAGTTCGATGCCCACACGACGCATCGTGTGGACTATGCTTTACTAACGCCGGTTATGAAAATTGCTTTGAGGGTAACTTGTTTGCTACGCAATGGAACGCCTTTAATACACAAACGGCCCGGACGATTATTGGCATATTCGTTTAGGCTCCAAGCCAACATTTTTTTCTCGGTCGAATGTAAATCGGCCTCGCGATCTTTGCTAAACCCCACAGTACGCTCTTCTTCTTCAAGCCAAAATCTACCGTTTAGACTGTTTGCGTTAAATGATGCCACATTACCAAAAAACTCTTCTTCATTATCACCCAGTATTTTTGCTTTTGCATAATCATATGTGTTTTGGTTAAATGTTCCGAAATTTACTGTTCCGCCATATATATTGAAGACTGGGGCTCCTCCGTATATCGGCCTATGCAGGCGGACAACATCGTCTTCGATGGAATCGGCCAAGGCGTCGACATCTCCAGGCCTCTCGCGAAGTAACTTCTGTGTCTCCGGCGAGCTTGCCTGTTCTGACTGGCCAGTCAGGCGTCGGTACAAAAGTCTCGTTAGGTCTGTCAGATAGTTTCCTGCAACGGCCAGGGTCAGACCACCCGCGATTTGGCCTGCAGGAGTTGAGAAAAAATCGACAACTGGAGCAATAAATTCGAAACTTCCCACCTGCGGCGGTCGAACCAAAACTTTCGCTCGCGCAAGCGAAGGCGCCTGCTTAATGACCCGGCCATTGAGGACATAATGGGTCGTTACGGACAAACTTCGAGCTATGCCATACAATGCCTGAGAAGCATCATATGCGCTGATGTCGTTAGATCCACTATCGGGATGGTACTTATAGCGGAAGACAATTTCAACCATGTTTGCACGCTACACGTATCAAACCGATTAGTCAATGAATACATCGTCGTGCCGAGCGTACAGGGACGAATTCGTCGCGAGCTTGAGGCAGGGTGCGGGCTTCATCTCGAAGATGCTGACGCCTGCCCGCGTCCGACCTGGAAGGCGCCGTGCGCCACATGCGGTCCGAGGCGGAGAAGTGGAGCACCCTGATCCGCGCCCGCGGCCTGCGTTTCGACGAAGGCTGAAGGGGCCGGCTTCGGCCCCCCGGGCGTCAGCCTTCGGGGGCCGAAGCCGCGCCGATCTCCCGCGCCACCGCCAGCAGAGTCCGCCGCAGCCAGGCATGACCCGGATCGGCCTCGAAGCGGCGGTGGAACACCAGCGACAGGCGGGTGTGGCGGATCTCCACCGGGCAGGGGCGCACCACCAGCCCATGCGCGGCGGCCATGCTCTGCGCGAGGCGCGAGGATAGCGTCATCACCATGTCCGTCTGCGCCAATATCCCCGGCACCGCGCCGAGATGCGCCACCACCGCGCCCAGCCGGCGCGGAAACCCCGCATCGCGGAGCGGCCCATCCAGCGCGCCGTCGCGCGATCCATTCGCCGAATGCAGCAGGTGCGGATAGGCGGTGAAGCGATCGAGCGTCAGCGGCCCTTCCGCCAGCGGATGGCCAGCCCGCAGCAGGGTCACGAAGACCTCCGGCAGCAGCCGCACGCGGGTATAGAGCGCGGGCGGTTCCGGCAGCACGGCGACGGCCAGCTCCGCCTCCCCCGCCTCCAGCAACTCCAGCGCGTTGGTGCGGTCGCCGTGGCGGATCGCGAGCAGCGCATGCGGCGCTTCCCGCGCCATGGCGCCGAGCAGGGGCGGCGCCAGCACGCTTTCGGCGTATTCCGACAGCGCCACGGTGAAGACGCGGTCCGTGGTCGCCGGGTCGAAGGGCGCATGGGCGGAGAGCGTCTGGCGCAGCCGGTCCAGCACCTCCGCCACCGGCTGGGCGAGCGACAGGGCCAGCGCCGTCGGCTCCACCCCGCCGGGGCGGCGGAGGAACAGCTCATCCCCCAACGCCTGCCGCAGTCGCGACAAGGCATTGGAGACGGCGGGCTGCGACAGGTTCAGCTTCTCCGCCGCGCGGGTGACGTGGCGTTCCCGCGCCACCGCGTCGAAGACGCGCAGCAGATTGAGGTCGAGGGTCGAGAGATCCGCCACGCGGCCAGACTGCGCGGCGGGGCTACATCGTCGCGCCGAGCGTCCAGGGGGCGAATTCGCTCGACCCGAAATCATAGGCCTCGCTCTTGGTCTTCTCGCCGCTCGCAACCCGCAGGATCAGTTCGAAGATGCGCTGGCCGCATTCGGCGACGCTCTCCTCCCCGGTCAGGATCGTGCCGCAATTCACGTCCATGTCCTCGCTCATCCGCTCATACATCGGCGAGTTGGTCGCGAGCTTGAGGGAGGGCGCGGGTTTCATCCCGAAGACGCTGCCGCGGCCGGTGGTGAAGCACATCAGGTTGGCGCCGCCCGCCACCTGGCCGGTGGCGCCGACCGGGTCGTAGCCCGGCGTGTCCATGAAGACGAAGCCCTTGGCCGTCACGGGCTCGGCATAGTCATAGACGGCCGTCAGGTTGGTCGTGCCCGCCTTGGCCATCGCGCCGAGCGACTTCTCCAGGATCGTGGTCAGCCCGCCCGCCTTGTTGCCGGGGGACGGGTTGGCGTTCATCTCCGCCCCCTCGCGCGCGGTGTAGTCTTCCCACCAGCGCATCTTGGCGACCAGCTTCTCGCCCACCTCCCGCGCCACCGCGCGGCGGGTCAGCAGGTGTTCCGCGCCATAGGTCTCCGGCGTCTCCGACAGGATCACCGTGCCGCCATGCCGCACGATGAGGTCGGAGGCCGCGCCGAGGGCGGGGTTCGCGGTGATGCCCGAATAGCCATCCGAGCCGCCGCATTGCAGCGCGACGATCAGTTCGGAAACCGGCACAGGTTCGCGCCGCACCTGGTTCGCTTCCGCCAGGACTTCTCGCACGAAGGCGATGCCGGCTTCGACCGTCTTCCGCGTGCCGCCCATCTCCTGGATGTCCATGTTCCGCAGCCGGCCGGCGAGCTTCTGTTCCTCCAGCATCGGGCCGAGCTGGTTCACCTCGCAGCCCAGGCCGATGGCGATGACATGGCTGAAATTCACATGCCGCGCGAAGCCCGCCAACGTCCGGCGCAGCAGGCGCAGCGGCTCCCCCATCGTCATGCCGCAGCCGGTCTTGTGGGTGAGCGCGACGACGCCATCCACATGGGGGAATTCAGCGAGTGGATCGGCGCCAGTGAAGGGATTGCGCTTGAAGGCATCGGCGATCAGGTCGGCGACATGGGCCGAGCAGTTCACGCTGGTGACGATGCCGATGTAGTTGCGCGTGGCCACCCGCCCATCGGCGCGGCGGATGCCCATGAAGGTGGCGGGCGGCATGGCCGGCTGCGTCGGCTTCGCATCCACGCCCCAGGCGTAATCCTTGGCGAAATCGCCCATCGCGCAATTGTGGGTGTGCACCCAATCGCCCGGCGCGATCACCTCCGTCGCGAAGCCGATCACCTGGCCGTAGCGCCGGATGGCATCGCCCACCGCATGGGCCCGCACCGCCACCTTGTGGCCGGGGGGGATGCGCCTTGCGCCCACCTGCACGCCATCGGCCACGGTGGTCCCGGGCGGCAGGCCGATGCGGGCGATCAGCACGCCATCCTCGGGCGACAGGCGGATCACGGGCGGCAGCGTGTGGGCATCCATGGCGGCATTCCTTGACTGGCGGCCCCCAGTTTAGCGGCCATGGAGCCCAGCGGAAGCCATGGGGATGCGCCGTGGCGCCTATGTGGCCGTCATCCGCAGGCGGAACTGGGAGGCCATCTGGATATGGTCGCGCATGGCGCGCGCGGCCCGTTCGGGGTCGCGGGCGGCGATTGCCTCCAGCACGCGTTCATGTTCCCGCAGCACCTGGGCCGCCCGGCCCGGGAGATCATAGGTCGCCCCTGGCAGCAAGGCCATGAAATCCGACGTGCTGGCGATGACATGGTCCAGGAAGGAGTTTCGCGCAGCGCGATAGATGCCTTCATGGAAACGCCGGTAGAGCAGGGCCGCGCGTCTGGGGTCCTCGGGCACTGCTCGCATCTCCGCCAGCGTGTCGGATAGTTCCGCGATGTCGAGTTCCGTCGCATGCATCGCCGCCCATTCGGCGGCGGTGCCCTCCATCGCGGCGCGGAACATGTAGAGTTCCAGCACGCGCTGCCGGTCCAGCTGCCGCACCGTGAGCCCCGCACCCGCCACATCCTCCACCAGCCGGTCCGCCTCCAGCCGGCGGATCGCTTCGCGGACCGGGGTGCGGCTGGTCTTCAGCGCGGCGGCGATCTCCACCTCTCGCAGACGGTGGCCGGCGCGGTAGGTGCCGGCGCGGATGCCGTCGCGCAGATGGCGATAGACACGCTCCGCGCGCGACAGGCCGACCTCCTCCGCCTCCACGGCCGTGGGGGGCGCGGCCAGCAAGGCGGAGGATGGCGCGGTCACGGCAGGAACATGCCCCCGTTCACATGAATGCTCTGCCCGGTGATGAAGGAGGATGCGGGGCGGCAAAGCATGCGGACGACCTCCGCCACATCTTCCGGCACGCCTTCGCGGCCGACGATGGGCATGCCCGCGATACCCTTGCCCGCCGTCGCGGCGCGCTTGCCGCCGATCTTGCCGGGGATGACGCAGTTCACGGTGACGCCCTGCGCAGCAAATTCCACCGCCAGCGCGCGGGTGAAGCCAATGAGACCGGCCTTCGCCGCACCGACATGCGCGCGTTCCTTCGCGCCGAGATGGGCGCTGACGCCGCCCATGCTGACGATCCGCCCATAGCCGCGCGGCGCCATACGCCGCAGCGCGGCGCGCGAGGCCAGGAAGGCGCCATCCAGGATCACGCCGGTGATCTGCTTCCACTCGGCGTAGCTCATCTCCGCGAAGTGCGCCTCGCCGCGCAGCGCGGCGTTGTTCACCAGGATGTCGATCCGGCCGAAGGCGCGGTCGATCTCGGCGAACATCGCTTCCACCGCCGCCTCATCGGTGATGTCGCAGAGCAGCACCAGGGCGCGGCGACCCATCGCCTCGACCTCCCGCGCCACCGCTTCGGCTTCGTCGCGGGAATTGCGGGCGTGCAGCACGACATCGGCGCCCTCCCCAGCCAGCGCCAGGGCCGCGGCGCGGCCGATCCGGCGGACGCCGCCGGTGATCAGCGCGACATGTCCGAGCATGGGCAGGTTGGTCATGAATGGCTCTCCGGCATGTCGTTCATATACAACAGCGGGCGAAGGTCGCGCACCCGGCGGGCCTCGATGCCCCGGGCGGCGGCGAGCAGCGCAGGCGCCCGGTCGCCCAGCAGCGGCGCGACGAGGTCGAGGACCTTCGCCTCCACCTCCTCCTCCGTCATCGGGTTCTCCGGCGTGCCGCGCACGGCGACCGCGTGGTGGCGCCGTTCCTCGCCGCCGGCGAAGCGGATCGCGACGATGGCCTGCCGCGCCGGCACCGCCACTGTCAGCTCAGCGCTCGGCACCAGGGTCATCCGCGCCCGTAGCGCGCGCACCGCCGGGTCCTGCATGCGCGCCACGTCATGCGCGGCGGCGAAGCCGGCCCCGCCATCCAGCAGCGCGACTGCGGCTAGGTGCTGCACGCAGACATCCGGCATGGCGCGGTCATCCACGATATGGACGCGGTCATCCGGCATGATGAGCGTGATGGCGTCGATGGCATCGGGGTTTTGCGGCACGCCGCCGGTGATCGCCATGATAGCATCCAGCACCGCCTGGATCGGCGAGCCCACGCACCATTTCTTGACGGAAGCGCGCATGATCTCGAAGCGCGAGCCCAGCCCATCCACCAGCGCGGCACGATCCGGCCGCTCAGCGAAGGCGGCGAACAAATTGTGTGCGCCCGATAGCGGATCCTCGACCCCGGTGAAGCCGGAGGCGACCATCAGCGCGCCGAGCGTGCCGTTGCGCGCGGGCATGGCCGCGAAATCGAAGGCCTTCTCCACATGGTGGTGATCGCGGTTCCAGAAGGGAATGCCGCTGGCCTGCTGCGCCGAATAGGACAGCATGTGCCGCGCCTGCCGCGCATCGAAGCGCAGCAGCGCCGCCGCGGCCGCCGCCGCGCCGAAGGCGGGGCCGATGCTGTGCGTGCTGTGCTTCGCCTTCGCCGGCGACGGAAACCCGAGCGACAGGTTCACCCGCACGCAGACATCGTAGCCCAGCGCGATAGCGCGCAGCAGCGCATCGCCGCCGGCATCCTCGCGTTCCGCCACCGCGAGTGCCGCGGGGACGATGGCGCAGCCGGGATGGCAGCGGCCCGCGAGGTGGCTGTCATCCGTCTCATCGCCATGGGCGGCCATCGCATTCGCGAAGGCGGCCTGCGCGGTGGGCAGCAGGGTGCGCGCGCCGACCGCCAGCGCTTCCTCCACGCCCCCGGCGCTGGCCGCGAAGCGCGCGCCGAGGAGCCCGGCGGGAAGCTGGGTGCCGGAGACGATGGCCCCCAGCGTGTCGAGCAGGTGCAGCCGCGTCTTCGCCGCCACCGCTGGCGGCAGCGGCCGGGCGGGGGCCTCCGCGATATAGGTGGACAGGGCGACGATCTCGTCGGACAGCGGTTGCGATGTCGATGCGGCCATACGCCTCAGTCCTTCGTCCTAACCCCGGCGTCCTAAACCCGGCGCCCTAAACCCGGCGCCCTAAACCCAGCCCAGGCCGCGCAGCGCCAGCGCGGCGCCGCCGGTCACGATCGCCGCTTCCAGCACCACGCCCTGCAGCTTGAGGCTCATCCGGTCGCTCAGCCAGCGCGCGGTCATCACGCCGGGGATGGCGATCAGCCCGATGAGCAGCGCAAGAATCCACGACTCCGCCGGCAATTCGCCCAGCGCCTGGAAGGTCGCGACCTTCACCAGCCCGACCACCAGCGAGATCGCCGCATCCGTCGCGATCACCGCCTGCGGCGCGAGGCCGAGCGCGGCGAGCGCCGCCGTCAGCACCACCCCACCGCCCGGCGTGCCACCGGTGACGAGGCCGAAGACGATGCCGAGCAGCACGATGCCGACCGGCCCGACCTCCAGCCGCCGCCCCTTCAGCCAGCGTCGCAGCGGCACGGTGAGGAGCAGCGTGACGCCCAGCAGCAGCGCCACCTGCGGCCCGCTGAGCAGCGTGAAGAGCGACGCGCCCAGGAAGCAGGCCGGAATCGCCGCCAGCGTCAGCGGCAGCACCGGCCGCCATTCCACGCGGTCGCGGAAGATCACGAGCCGCGAGGCGTTGTTGAACATCCCCGACACCGCGAGGATCGGGATGGCCGCCGCGGCGCCGACCAACGGGACCAGCGCCAGCGGCATCAGCAGGTTGGTACCGTAGCCGGCCAACCCGCCGATGATCGCCGTGCCGTAGGCGGCAAGGCCGACGCCAAGCGCCGCGAGCGGCTCCATCACGATCAGCGCGCCAGGCGCACCCCGCCAGCCTGCAGGATTTCCCGCAGCTTGCCCTGGTATTCCCGGAAGAAGGTGCTGGTGTCGCCAGGCGAGAGGAAGGCGCTCTCCAGCTCGTTGTCGGCCACGTACTTCTTCCAGGCCGGGCCTTCCGACATGCGGCGGAACAGGTCGCCATAGAAGGCCACCGCCTCTGCCGGGATGCCCGGGGGCGCGACGAGGCCGCGCGCCTGGATCACATCCGCGATGGGGAAGCCGGCCTCGGCCAGCGTGGGCACATTCGGCAGGATCGCGAGGCGGGAGCCCGTGACGGTCGCCAGGATGCGCAGGCGCCCCGCGCGGACCTGTTCGCGGATCTCGGCCGGCTCGGCCACCATCATGTCCACATGCCCGCCGAGCAGCGCCGACATCCGCTCCCCGCCCGAGGGGAAGGAGATGAAGGACCAGCGCGCCCCGGTATGCGCCATCAGCAGGTGGCGAACCAGCGCGTCGCGCGCGGTGGGGGATCCGCCGGACTGGCGCAGCTGGCCCGGGCGTTCCTTGGCCGCCGCGACGAAGTCGGCAACGCTGCGATAGGGCGAATCGCCCCGCACGATCATCACCGCGGGCTCGATCGCCACGCGCGCGATCGGGGTCATGTCCGTCACCTGGGACCGGGCCTCGGCCTGCACCAGCGGCAGCGACATCCACAGGCTGGTCCAGATGCCGATCACATGCGGCTCACCGCGGCGTTCGACCATGTAGTTCATCGCGGTGGCGCCGCCGCCGCCCACGCGGTTCGCGACCTGGATGCGGCCCGTGTAGATGCGGTCCTGCTCGATGGCGGAGATCAGCGCGCGCGCGAAGACATCCGGGCCGCTGCCCGGGCCGTTATGCGCGACGATCTCGATGGGACGCGACGGGGCCCAGGCGGCCTGCGCCGGACGGATCAGCCCGGCCATGGCCAGCGTGCCGCCGGCGGCCAGAAGATGACGACGTTGCATGATATTCTCCTCCCTTTGTTGGCAGTCAGGACACCGTCGCCGCCCCGCGCCGGCGCAAAAGCCGGGACAGGATGGGCGAGAGCAGGACCAGCAGGGCCAGCGCCAGCATCACGGCCGAGAGCGGCCGTTCCACCAGGATCGTCGGATCGCCCATGGACATGGTCAAGGACTGGCGCACCGCGCGTTCCATCGCATCCCCCAGCACGAAGCCGAGGATGAGCGGTGCGGGCGGAAAGCCGAACAGCACCATCACATAGCCAAGCAACCCGAAGCCCGCCAGCAGCATCAGGTTCACCGGGTTGTCGGACACGCCGAAGCCCCCGACCAGCGCCAAGCCGAAGATCATCGGGAACAGCACATAGACCGGGATGCGGAGGATCTGCGCGAACAGCGGCACCATCGGCAGGTTCATCACCAGCAGCATGACGCTGCCCAGGTAGAGGCTGGCGATCAGGCCCCAGAAGATTTCCGGGCTTTCGGTCATCATCAGCGGCCCCGGCTTCACGCCCCAGACCACCAGCGCCGACAGCAGGATCGCGGTGCTGCCGCCGCCCGGAATACCCAGCGTCAGCAGCGGCACCATGGCGCCGCCCGAATCCGCGTTGTTCGCCCCTTCCGGCGCGGCCACGCCTTCCGGCACGCCGGTGCCGAATTTCTCGGGATGCCGCGACACCGCCTTCTCGACCCCATAGGAGATGAAGGAGGCGATGGAGGATCCCGCGCCCGGCAGCACGCCCACGATGAAGCCGACGACGGAGCCGTTCAGGAAGGCGAAGCGGCACGCCTTCAGCTCGGCCCAGGACGGCATCAGTTCCCGCAGCCGGTCGGGCACCGGAAGCGGCTTGGTCTCCTCACCCGCGCGGATGCTCTCCATCACGCCGGCGATGGCGAACAGCCCGACGGCGATGATCATGAAGTCGATCCCACCGAGCAGGAAGGAGGAGCCGAAGGTGAAGCGGCTCTGCGAGGTGAACAGGTCGGTACCGATGCTGGTGAGCCAGAGGCCGACCAGCAGCGACAGCAGCGCCTTGATCAGCGAGGAGCCGCCGAGCACGACCACCAGCGACAGGCCCAGCACCATCAGCGCAAAATATTCGGGGGAGGAGAAGCGCAGCGCGAAGGCCGCGATCGGCGGCGCCAGCAGCGTCAGCGCGACGATGCCGAAGGTCCCCGCGATGAAGGATGCGATGGCCGCGATGCCGAGCGCTGCCCCGCCCCGCCCTTTCCGCGCCATCTGGTAGCCATCGAGGCAGGTGACGACGGACGACGCCTCGCCTGGGATGTTCAGCAGGATCGAGGTGGTGGAGCCGCCGTATTTCGCGCCGAAATAGATCCCTGCCAGCATGATGATGCCGCCCGTCGGCTCCATGCCGAAGGTCAGCGGCAGCAGCAGCGCGATGGTCGCCGCCGGCCCCAGGCCGGGCAGGATGCCGACAATGGTGCCCAGGAAGCAGCCGACCAGGCACCAGAAGATGTTCACCGGCTGCAGCGCGACACCGAAGCCCTGGCCGAGCGCGAGAAGCGTGTCCATCGCTCAGAACCCCCAGGGACCGGCCGGCAGGCCGACGCCCATCAGGCGCTCGAAGACCAGCCAGAAGCCGCCGGCGGAGGCCAGCCCGACCGCCGCGCCGCGGGCGGGGCTTTTCCCGAAGACGAAGACGATGATGAAGGCGGCCAGGATCGCGAAGCCGGCGACGAAGCCGATCCATTGCATCAGGAAGGCCGCGCCGGCGAAGGCGGCCCATGTTCCCAGGGCACGCAGATGGCCGCCGCCCAAGCCAGCTTCGCCCGAAGCCTGGGGCCGCAGCACCGCGCGCAGGACCAGCAGGGCAGAAAGCCCCACCATCAGCACGCCATAGCCCAGCGGGAAGAAGCCGGGGCCCGGCCCGTCCTCGGTCAGCAGGTCCCAGCCCAGCGCCCGCCAGGCCACGTAGCCGCCAAGCCCGGCCAGGGCGAGGCCGGGCACGACATCACGATCGAAGCCGCGCGCCATGATCAGATGCAGAGGCCGAGGAGGTCGCGCAGATCCACCATCTCGTCCAGCGTCCAGACGCTGGCCGCGATGGCCCGCGCCCGCTTCTCGCCGACCACGCCCACGGCGTTGCCCATGAATTTGCGCTCGAGCGCCGCATCGGACATCGGGTTGTCCACCGTCCCGGAAGCATGTGCGACCGGCGCTTCGAAGCGCCGGCCATCGGTGGCGACTAGCGTTGCATGCGCCTGGTCCTTGCGGAACGCCTCCGAGACCGAAACCTGGATCTTCGGGCGGAAGGCCAGCACATCGGGCGCGCCCGACCGGGCATCGGTGTATTGCGCGATGCCCGCATCGCCATCGAGGTAGGCGACGGAAGCCGAGTGGTTGATGCTGAACTTCGACATCAGCCCCGATTTCGGATCGTCCACGCCGGTGATCTTCACCGCATGCGGATGCACCGTGAGCTCGACGCGCGCCACCTGTTCGGCCGGCAGGCCGGCCGAGCCGTGCAGCGCGACCATGGCGTCGATCAGCGGATGCAGCACGATCCCGCAGGCATAGGGCTTGTAGCCATTCCGCGTGATCTCGAATCGCTCGCCGAGGCCGTCCGTGATGCGCTCCGGCGCCGATTGCGTGCTGTAGATGCGGATGAAGCCGCGCTTGCCTTCCAGGATCTCATCCGAGCTGTTGAAGCCGCGCGCGGCGAGCAGCGCGGCCAGCGTGCCCGATGCGGCGGCCTTCCCGGCATGGAAGGATTTGCACATCGTGCCGCGATTCTGCTGCATGCCGGCGGCCTGGGTGGCCGCGATGCCGATCGCATGCGTCACCTGCTTCGCATCCAGCCCGAGCAGCCGCGCGCTGCCGGCGCCAGCGGCGATGGCGCCGAGCGTGCCGGTCAGGTGCCAGCCGCCATCGTGATGCGCCGGCGCGCCCTGCCCGGCCCGCACACCCGCCTCGAAGCCCGCGACATAGGCCGCGATCAGGTCGCGCCCGCTGAAACTGCGATGCTCGGCCAGCGCCAGCAGCGCGGCGAGCAGGGGGGAGGAGGTGTGGAGAACGACCCCGCCCATATGCGTATCGTCGAAATCCAGCAGATGGCCCATCTGGCCATTCGCCACCGGCGCATCCAGCAGCCCAAGCCGCCGCCCGCCCTGGCCCAGCACGGTGGCCACGGCCGGTGACCCGGTCGCCTCGAAGGTGTCGAGCAGGATGCCGATGGTCGGATGCCGGCTGGCCGCCAGCGCGCAGCCGATCCAGTCGAGTATGCCGCGCCGCGCTTCATGCACCACATCGGCGGGGAGCTGGTCGAAGCGCAGATCGGCGACAAAGGCGCCGAGCGCCCTGGTGACGCCGAGTCCGAGCGAGGCGACGCCATACTCCGTTTGAGCCGCTGTGGCGGACATGCGGTTTCCCCCCGAGGCGCGGACCTTCGACCGCGTTAGACTGGGGACGCTAGCAGGCCTGTGTGCTCTTGCATACATTGCGGCCGCCGCAGTTGCATGCACAACGTGGCAGACGTAAGCCGCCCGTCTGGCGCGGCACCACGGGACGCGGCGCAAGGCTTCGCGTTCTATTGCATACAGTTCGGTTTGCAGCGCTGGGCGCTGCCCGGCGATCTTCGGGGGACTACATCATGACCAGCGCAGCGACCATCGCGGAACGCCTTGCGGAGGCGGCATTGGCCGCACGGCCGGAAGCGGCGATGCGGGAAACCTGCGAGCGGCTGTTGATCGATGTGGCCGGGCTCTGCGTCTCGGCGCGCGGGACGGATTACGTGGCCGCCGCAGCATCCGCCGCCGAAGGCCCCGGCCCCTGCACCGCCTTCGGCCATGCGGGCGGCCTCGGCGCCTCCGACGCCTGCATCATCAACGGGCTTGCGGCGCATGGCGAGGATTACGACGACACCTTCGAAGGCGGGCCGATCCACTCCGGCGCCGTGGTGATCCCGGCCGTGCTCGCCGCCGCCGAGCGATTCGGCCTGTCGGGCGCCGACGCGATGCGCGGCATCGCGGTGGGTGCGGAAGCGGCGTGCCGCCTGTCCACCGTGATCCCGAAGGCCGTCCACAAGGCGGGCTTCCACCCGACTTCCGCGCTCGGCACCCCGGCTGCGGCGCTGGCGGCGGCGGTGGCGATGCGGCTGACGCCGCGGCAGGTGGTGGATGCGCTCGGCATCGCCGGGTCCATGTCGTCGGGCATCATCGAATACCTGACCGATGGCGCCTGGACGAAGCGGCTCCATCCGGGCTGGGCGGCGCAGGCGGGGCTGCGCGCCGCGCTGCTCGCCAAGGGCGGCTTCTTCGGCCCGCGCACGGTCTTCGAAGGGCCGCATGGACTGTTCCACGGCTTCGCGCGGAACACCGACGGCAACTGGGCCGCGCTGCTGGATGGCTTCGGCACCGACTGGGTCGCGGCGACCATCGCCTTCAAGCCCTGGGCGAATGGCACGATGACGCAGCCCTATGTGGATTGCGCCATCCGCCTGGCCCAGCGCGGCGTGAAGGCCGAGGACATCGTCTCCATCACCTGCGAGACGGCGGAAGGCATCCTCCACCGGCTGTGGGAACCGCTGTCGTCCAAGCAGTCGCCGCCCAACGCCTATGCGGCGAAGTTCAGCGTGCCCTATAGCGTCGCGGCTGGGCTCGTGCTGGGCGGTGCGGGCCTCGAGGCCTTCACCGAGGAGATGGTGCAGCGGCCGGACCTGCGGGCGCTCTGCGCCAAGGTCAGCTATGTCGTGGACCCGGCCAACCCCTATCCGCGCGCCTATACCGGCCATGTCCGGGCCACCTTGCGGGATGGCTCGGTGGTGGAGGAACGGCAGGCGAATCTGCGCGGCGGCGCGGCCGACCCTCTCTCTCGCGCGGAGATCGAGGCGAAGGCGCGGGCCAATTGCCTGCATGGCGGCTGGGATGCGGCGCGCGCGGATGCGCTGGTCGCCTTCGGCGCCACCGCCTTCGATACGCCGCGGCTCGACGCCATCGCCTTCCGCGGCTGAAGCGGGGCGGGACGCGTCGGGCCGGTCCATTCCGGGCTTCCCGGCGCGCCTCCCGCGCATTAACTCGGGAGCATGGACGCCCAGACGCTCTCGCAACGATTGGAGGAGGCCCGGCGCGGCCTGCTCGACCTTTCGACCCGCAACCGCCTGTTGGCGTTGCCCAAGCCGGGGCGCTCCCGCGGGGTCGTGATCATGGCCGATGAGAAGACGGATTTCGTCTTCCGCGAGCTGCTCGCCGGCAAGGCCTTCGGTTTCGAGCCGGCGCCGGAGGCCGCAGCGACGGCCGCGGAAGCCGCTGCGGAGGCACTGGTCGACGCCAAGCCTAAGCGTCGGCGCGCTGCAAGTCCAAAGAAGGCCGAAGGTGTCGCGGCGGCCGACCCGACCAAGACGCGCGACCAGTGGCAGACGGATTACCTGCTGCGCGCGCGCCTGACCGAGGAGGAATATGCCCGCCGCCTGCGCGACCTGATGGCCGATGCCCGCACCGCACGGGAGGAGACGGGCATCGCCACCCTCTCGCTCGGCATCGGCACGCTGTCCTGGCGCGATCCCGGCACGCCCGGTACCGAACGCCTCGCGCCGCTCGCGCTGCTGCCCGTGACGCTGGAGCGGGAGGGGGTCAGCCAGCGCTTCCGCATCCGTGCGAGCGGGCTGGAGGTGCAGGAGAACCTCTCGCTGCGCCAGAAGCTCGTGACCGAGTTCAAGGTGGAACTGCCCGAATTCGACCCCGACACCTACGACCCAACGAAATGGGCCGAGGATGTCGAGAAGAAGATTGGCGCGCGCGAGGGCTGGGGCGTGGACCCCGATGGGCTGGCGCTCGGCCTGTTCAGCTTCGCGAAGTTCCTGATGTGGCGGGACCTGGACCCCGCCGCCAATCCGGGCCTGCTCGACAACCCCACCGTCGCCGCGCTGGTCGGCGGCGGCATGCTCGGCAGCGCGCCGCCCTTTCCCGACGACGCCGATGTGGATGCCGAGATCCGGGTCGAGACGCTGGACCATGTGATCGATTCCGATGGCAGCCAGGCACTCGCGGCGGAAGCCGTGCGGCGCGCCGCGCAGGCGCCCGGCGGCCCCGGTGTGGCTGGCCCTGGCGGGCATATCGTCATCCAGGGGCCGCCCGGCACCGGCAAGTCGCAGACCATCATGAACATCATCGCCCAGGCGGTGCTGGATGGCCGCAGCGTGTTGTTCGTGGCGGAAAAGCTCGCCGCGCTCGAAGTGGTGAAGCGCCGGCTCGGCACGGTCGGGCTCGGCGCCGCCTGCCTCGAACTGCACAGCGAGAAGCAGTCGAAACGTGCCGTGCTGGATGAGCTGCGCGCCACCCTCGCCCTGCCGAATGTCGCGAAGCCGGATGGCGATGCGGTGGTCAAGCGCCTCGGCGCGCTGCGCGCGCGGCTCAACGCCCATGCGGTGGCGATGGCGGCGCCGGTCGGCAACAGCGGCCGCCCGCTGCATGAGGTGGTCGGCAACCTCGTCGCGTTGCGGGCGGCAGAGGTGAAGGCCCCCGATTTCGCCCTGCCCGCCGCCGCCTGGGACGCGGTGCGGATCGCGGAGGCGCGGGATGCGGTCGCGGAACTGGCCGCCCGCGCCGCCGATGGCGCGCCGCAGAGCCCGTGGCGCGGTGTCTCGGCTGCGCTGTCGGCGCCGGACCAGGACAGGCTGCTGGCGCGGCTGCCTGGCCTGATCCGCCCGCTGGCCGGCGGTGCGGCGGCTCTTGCGCCCTTCGCCACGGCGCTCGCCCGCCCCGCGCCCGGCCCCGCCGCGGCGCGGGAGATGCTGGCGCTGGCCCGCGCACTGGCGGCGGCGCCCGCGCATGACAAGGCGGCGATGGCGCATCCGGCCTGGGCCGGCGATCCCGTGCCGCTCCGCGCCCTGGCCGAGGCCGCCGCCGCCGTGCAGGCCGCGCAGCGCGACCCGCGCCTGCTGCCCGGCGCGCTGGACGTACCAGGGCTGGCGGAAGCGCGGGCTGCGCTGGCGGAAGGCGGGGGGATCTTCGGCTTCCTCTCCGCCAGCCTGCGTGCGGCGAAGGCCACGGCGGCGCAAGTGGCGCGCGATCCGGATGCGCCGCTGCCGGCGCTCGATGCCGCGCTGGCCGGGCAGGCGGCGCTGCAGCGGATGCGGGAGGGCGAGGCGCTGGCCCGCGCCGCCTTCGGCACGCTCTGGCCCGGCGATCCCGTTGCGCTCGCGGCGCTGCTGGCCTGGCGCGACGCGCAGGGCCCGGCGGCCGCGGCCGCCCTGGCCGCCGCCCCGCCGCAGTTCGATCAGCAAGCCGTGGAGGCCGCACTCGCGGCGTGGGAGGAATTGGCCGGCCTGACCGGCCTCGACCAGGCGGAGGCCTTCGGCACGCCGGATGCGCCGTTGGCCGAGATCGCGGCGCGGCTTGGCGATTGGGCGGCGGCGCCGGAGGGCCTGCCGCTTTGGCTCGGCTGGCGCCGCGCGACGGAGGCGGCGGGTGAGGCGCTGGCGCCGATGGCGGAGCGGCTCGCCGATGGGCGGCTTCCGCCCGAACAGGCGGCGCAGGCCTTCTTCTATGCGCTGGATGAGGCGCTGCTGAAGGCCGCGATGCGCGCCCGGCCGGAACTGGCCACCTTCGACGGCGCGGGCTTCGACCGGCTGGTCGCCGATTTCGCGGAAGCTGACCGCGCGCGCATCGAGCTGACGCGGCGGCGCTGCGCCTTCACCCATGCGGATGCGCTGGCGCGGGTGCGCGCCGGCATGCCCGGCTACGACATCCTGAAGGGCGAGTTTGAGAAGAAGCGCGGCCATCTGCCGGTGCGCGTGCTGCTGGACCGTGCGGGCCGCGCGATCCAGGCGGCGAAGCCGGTCTTCATGATGTCGCCGCTGTCGGTCGCGCAATTCCTGTCGCCGCCGCCGGCTGGCGGCGGGGGCACCGCCCCTTCAGACCGGCCGGCATCCCATCTCAAGCCCGGCCTGACCTTCGACCTGCTGGTGATCGACGAAGCCTCGCAGATCGAGCCGGTGGATGCGCTGGGCGCCATCGCGCGCTGCCGCCAGATGGTCGTGGTCGGCGACGACCGCCAGATGCCGCCCACCCGCTTCTTCCAGCGCATGACCAGCGAGGACGAAGGCGCGGAAGACGACTTCGCCGAAGGCCCCGTCGCGGCGCGAGAGGTCGAGAGCATCCTCGGCCTGGCCAATGCGCGCGGCGTGCCGAATGTCATGCTGCGCTGGCACTATCGCAGCCGGCACGAAAGCCTGATCGCGACCTCCAACACCGAATTCTACGAAGGGCGGCTGATGGTGCTGCCCTCGCCCAAGGCGCGCAGCGACAAGCTCGGCCTCAGCCTGGTGCGCGTGGACGGGCAATGGCAGCAGGGCGCCGGCGTCAACCGGATCGAGGCCGAGGCCGTCGCCGCCGCCGTGCTGCGCCATGCGCGGGAGACGCCGGGGGATTCCTTGGGCGTCGCGGCCTTCTCCATGAAGCAGCGCGACGCGATCCTGGATGCGGTGGAGGCGCTGCGCCGCGCCAACCCCGACACCGAGGCCTTCTTCGGCGCGCATGAACACGAGCCCTTCTTCGTGAAGAACCTGGAGAATGTGCAGGGCGACGAGCGCGACGCGATGCTGATCAGCGTCGGCTATGCGCGCGGCGCGGATGGCAAGGTGGCGATGCGCTTCGGCCCGCTTTCCGCCGATGGCGGCGAAAGGCGGCTGAACGTGCTGATCACCCGCGCCAAGAAGCGCTGCGTGGTGTTCAGCGGCCTCACCGCCGATGACATCGACCTGGACCGCGCGGCGGGGCGCGGGGTTGCGGCGCTGAAGACCTTCCTTCGCCTCGCGGCGCAGACCGGGTCGCAGCGCGCGGCCGGTGAGGATGCGGCCGCGCCGCTGGCGCGCGTCATCGCCAGCGAGATCCGCGCCACGGGGAAGGACGCCGCCGCGCGCATCGGCATCGCCGGCCTCTATCTGGATGTCGCGGCGCGGGAGGGGGCGGATTTCGTGCTCGGCATCGAAGCCGATGCGGGGGATTGGGCCTCCGTCCGCGCCGCGCGCGACCGCGAACGCGGGCGGCCCGCCGCGCTCGGCATGATGGGGTGGAAGCTGCACCGCGCCTGGTCGCTCGCCTGGCTGCAACGGCCCGATGCCGAGCGCGCCCGGCTGCGCGCCGCACTCGGCCAGCAGCCTGAGGAGGCCGCCGCACCCCCCGCCGCGCCGGTGCCGGAAACCGGCCTCGCGGAGCCTTATGCCGAAGCCGTGCCGGAGGTGCCGGCGACGACGCCGATCCCCGACATGCCCTTCGCGAAGCTCGCGGAGATCCTGGCCGCCATCATCCGCGTCGAGCAGCCCGTGCATGCGGACGCCATCGCCGAACGCGCGCGGTTGTTGTGGGGCAAGGCGCGGCTGGAAGCCCCGGATCGCGCGGCGCTGCAGCAGGCGCTGCGCCTGGCCGCGCAGCTGCAGGGCGTGGCGGAGGAAGGCGGCTTCTGGCGGGCGGAGGATTCGCCGCCCTTGGCCCCGCGCGACCGCCGCGCGGCGGCGCCGCATCTGCGCCGCGCCGCGATGGTCGCGCCGGCCGAGATCGAGGCCGCCTGCCGCGCGCTGCTGGGCGCGATGACGATTGCGACGGAGGAGGAGCTGGCGGCGGGCGTGGTGCGGCTGCTCGGCCTGGACACCGCGCAAGGGCCCGCCATTGCCGCGCGCGTGGCCATGCTGGTGGGGGCCGGGCAGGTGGCGCTGCGGTCGTAGAGCCATCTGCGTCCAGATGGATGCATCTGGCCGGTCCCGCGCGGCAGCCCGTCGAAGATGGCGAGGGCGCGCCGCCTGGCTCGGCCGCCTTCAGCCTAGGCGGCGCAATCGGGGTTCACCAAATCCGCCCCCCCCCGCGACGGGCCGGCCCGGATAGCGCTTGCCGTTATGAATCCCGATCGGGCCATGGGTGCCGTTGTCGGCGATCATGAGCACCGTCGCGGCGCAGGCGATGGACCGGGACATGATAGAGGCTGGGATCGCGGCGACGATCCTGCATGTCCCCTCCCGGATGGTACGTCGGCGCGCCGTGGCGGAGCGCCTGTGGCGCGACCCAATGGGCGATCGAGGGGATGGCGCGCGCGATGGCGCTCGACCTTGCGCCGCATTGCATCCGCGTGACCGCGCTTTGCCCCCCTTCATCGAGACGCCGATGACCCGCTCCTTCCTGGCTGATGCTGGCTTCAAGGCCAGCGTGGTCGGCAGGATCAAGCTGGGCCGGCTGGGACAGGTTTACGACCTGATGGGTGCGATCCTGCTCCTGTAGACGAACGCCCGTTTCATGCTGGCTACCCAACCGCCCTCCGTGGCGTCGACGAGGAAGGCCATGATCGGCACCGAGGCGTTCGCCGACCAGCAGCCCGGCATCCTGCCCGATCTCGAGCCTGGTGCCATGGGCGAGATGCCTCATCTCCGTCTCCAGCGCGTGGGCAAGGAAGGCCGTGTACGCGCGCGGCCACCATAGATCGGGGTTCAGAGACCGTTTGAGAAAACCGGACGGGTCGGTTCCGCGGGTTTTTTCCGCCCCTGCGGCGTCAGCGGACTTGCCGATGCAACCAGCATCGGCCGCATCCGCTTCCTGGCAGGGACGAAAAATCCCCTGCGGACCCTCAGCCGCCGGCATTCTCAAACGGTCTCTTAGCCAATCAGCGCCCGGAAGCCGATATCCCGCCGGCAGAAGCCGCCCGGCCAGTCGAGCGCATCCACCGCCGCATAGGCCGCATCCCGCGCGGCCTGGAGCGTCGGCCCCGTCGCGCCGATGGTCAGAACCCGCCCGCCATCGGCCACCAGCGCGCCATCCTCCCGCCGTGCCGTGCCGGCATGGAAGATCTGCACGCCCGGCACCTGCGCCGCGCGCTCGGTGCCCCGGATCTCCGTGCCCTTGCGGGGCGCAGCCGGATAGCCTTCCGCCGCCATCACCACGACAAGGCTGTGGTCCTTCTCCCAGCGCAGGTCAAATCGGGACAATTCGCCATCGCAGGCGGCGAGCAGCGCGGGCAGCAGGTCGGACCGCAGCCGCAGCATCAGCGCCTGGCATTCGGGATCGCCGAAGCGGACATTGAACTCGATCAGCTTTGGGCCGGCTGCCGTCAGCATCAGCCCGGCGAACAACACGCCGCGGAAGGGCGTTTCCCGAGTTGCCATCTCCGCAAGCACGGGTCGGATGATGCGCGCCATCACCTCGTCGCGCAGCGCATCCGTGAAGCAGGGCGGCGGGGAATAGGCGCCCATGCCGCCGGTGTTGGGGCCCCGGTCGCCCTCCCCCACCCGCTTGTGGTCCTGCGCCGCGGCCAAAGGCAGGGCTGTTGTGCCATCGCAGAGCGCGAAGAAGGACACTTCCTCGCCCAGCAGGCAGTCCTCGATCACCACCTCGGCGCCGGCTGCGCCGTGGATGCGGCTTTCCATGATGTCGGCGATGGCGGCTTCCGCCTCGGCCAGGGTCGCGGCCACCACCACGCCCTTGCCGGCGGCCAGCCCATCGGCCTTCACCACGATCGGCGCGCCTTGCGCCCGCAGATAGGCCCGCGCGGCCTCGGCATTGTCGAAGCGCGCCCAGGCGGCGGTCGGCACGCCGGCGGCATCCGCGACCTGCTTGCAGAAGGCCTTGCTGCCTTCCAGCCGCGCCGCCGCCGCACTCGGCCCGAAGCAGCGCAGCCCCGCCGCGGCGCAGGCATCCGCGAGGCCGAGGGTCAGCGGCGCCTCCGGCCCCGCCACCACCAGGTCCACCGCGTGGTCGCGCGCGAAGGCGACCAGGGCCGCGATATCGGTCGCGGCGATGGGCAGGCACTCCGCCACCTCCGCGATGCCGGGATTGCCCGGCGCGCACCACAACTGCGTGAGCAGGGGGGAGGCCGCCAGCGCCCAGCACAGCGCATGTTCCCGCCCACCGCCGCCCACCACCAGAACGCGCATCCGCCCAACCCCTTCGCGGCCTGTTCAACCGGCCCGCCGTCTAGCATAGGGTCGGGGGATGGACACCTCGTCGCCCAAGCCCGAGACCGCCCCCCCCACCGCCGGGAATGTGCCGGAATTCTCGGTGGCCGAGATCTCGGGCGCCGTGCGCCGCACGCTGGAAGGCGCCTTCAGCCGCGTTCGCGTGCGCGGCGAGATCACCGAATGCAAGCGCTACCCCTCCGGCCACATCTACCTGTCGCTGAAGGATGAGAACGCGAAGCTCGAATCGGTGATCTGGAAGACCGCCGTGCCGCGCCTGTCCGTGCAGCCCGAGAACGGGGTCGAGGTGATCGCCACCGGCCGCATCACCACCTATGCGGACCGTTCCAAGTACCAGATGGTCATCGACCGCCTGGAATATGCCGGCGAAGGCGCGCTGCTCGCGCGGATCGAGAAGCTGCGCGCGAAGCTCGCCGCGGAAGGCCTGTTCGAGGCATCGCGCAAGCGCCCCCTGCCCGCCCTGCCCCAGGTGGTCGGCGTGGTAACGAGCGAGGCCGGGGCCGTCATCCAGGATATCCGCACCACCATCGCGCGCCGCTTCCCCCGCCGGATCATCCTGTGGCCCGTGCCCGTGCAGGGCGCGGGCGCGGCGGAGAAGATCGCCGCCGCCATCGAGGGATTCGGTCGGCTGACGGTGGGCGGCGCGGTCCCGCGCCCCGATGTGCTGATCGTGGCGCGGGGCGGCGGCAGCCTCGAAGACCTGATGGCCTTCAACGAGGAAGTGGTGGTCCGCGCCGCCGCCGCCTGCCCGATCCCGTTGATCTCCGCCGTCGGACACGAGACCGATACGACGCTGATCGACTTCGCCGCCGACCGCCGCGCGCCGACGCCGACCGCCGCCGCGGAACTCGCCGTGCCGGCGCGGGCGGAATTGCTCGCGGCGCTTGACCAGACCGGCGCGCGGCTGCGCGGCGCCGCCACGCGCCAGCTGCGCGCGGCGGAGACGCTGCTGCTGCGCCTGGAACGCCGCCTGCCCGACATCCCCGCCCGCGTCACCGACTACCGCCGCCGCCTGGACGAAGCCGGGGACGCGCTGCCCACCGCACTCCGCGGCTTCGTGCGGCTGAAGCGGGAGGCGATCGGCCCGCTGGCCGTGCCGCATCCGCGCGCGGCCATCGCCGCAAGGCGCCATGCGCTGGCGATGCTGGAAAGCCGTCAGGCGGCTGCCCTCGCGCGGCGCATCCAGCGCGGGCGGGGGCAACGCGCGCTCGCGGCCTTCTCGCCCGCGCCGCTGCATGCACGGCTGCGGGAACGCCGCGCGCGGCTTGATGGCCTGGCAAGGCAGCTGGAAGCGCTATCCTACAACGCGATCCTCGCGCGCGGCTTCGCACTGGTGCGCGATGCCGATGGCGGGCCGCTGACCCGTGCGGCCGATATCGCGCCGGGTGCGCGGCTGGCGATCTCCTTCGCCGATGGTCATGTGGCCGCGACGGCCGATGACGGGGGCGGGAAGAAGCGCGGCAAGCCCGCCGCGCAGAAACAGGACTCGCTGCTGTGACGCCATGCTGCCCAGATGACGCCCGCCAAGGGCGCAGCTGCGTCGGCCTGCCCGGACGCATGCCCAACCCGGCCCCGATCCGGCGCCGCGCCCTGCTCGTGGCGCCGGCGCTGCTGCTGGCGCGTGGCGCAGAGGCCGCCGAGTTCCGGGGCGAGCCGGCGCAGGGCGCCCTTCTGGTCGGCCGGGCCGCGCCCGGCACACGGCTTGCGCTGGATGGGCGCAATTTGCGTGTCGGGACGTCGGGCGAATTCGCCTTCGGCTTCGGGCGCGACCACGGGCCGCGCGCGACGCTCGCCGTCACGCCCAATGGCGGCCGCGCCCAGCCACGGGCGCTGGAGGTGCGACGGCGGGAATGGGACGTGCAGCACATCGCCGGCCTCCCGCCTGCACAGGTGACACCGGATGAGGCCGCGCTGCGGCGCATCTCGGCCGAGAGGCAACGCCTGGCCCTGGCGCGCGCGATGGACAGCGCGCTGACCGATTTCGCCGCGCCGCTGGCCTGGCCGGCGCGCGGGCGGATCAGCGGCATCTTCGGCAGCCAGCGCGTGCTGAACGGCCAGCCGCGCCAGCCGCATTACGGGCTCGACGTGGCGGGGCCGGTGGGGACGCCGATCAGCGCCGCGCTGGCCGGCAAGGTGACGCTCTCGGGCGATTTCTTCTTCTTCGGGCAACTGCTGGTGATCGACCACGGCCACGGCGTGAACACGCTCTACGCGCATCTGTCGGAACGGCTGGTGGCGGAAGGCGAGACGGTCGCGCGCGGGCAGTTGGTGGCGAAGATGGGCGCGACCGGCCGCGTGACCGGGCCGCATCTGCATTTCTCCCTGTCCTGGTACCAGGTCTGGCTCGATCCGCAGCCCTTGCTGCCGGCCTAGCAACATCGGCGGGCGTGCCGCGTTGACGCCCACGCGCGCCGAGGGAGACACGCCGCATGGCCGACACAGGCTTCGCCACCTATCCGAGCCTTCGGGACCGCGTCGTGCTGGTGACCGGCGGCGCATCCGGCATCGGGGCGGAGATCGTCGCGTCCTTCACGGCGCAGGGATCGCGCGTCGCCTTCCTCGACTTCGACGCGACGCACGGGGCAAAGGTCGCGAGCGAAACGGGGGCGCTGTTCCTGCCCTGCGACCTGCGCGACATCGCCGCGCTCCGGGCCGCCATCGCCGAGGTGAAGGCGCGGCTCGGCGATCCGCTGGTGCTGGTGAACAACGCCGCGCGCGACGACCGCCACGCGCTGGAGACGGTGGAGCCCGATTATTGGGACGAGCGGATGCACACCAATTTGCGCCACATGTTCTTCTGCGCCCAGGCCGTCGCACCCGGCATGCGCGCGGCGCGATCGGGGTCCATCATCAACATGGGCAGCGTGAGCTGGATGGGCGCGCAGGGCGGCATGCCGGCCTATACGGCGGCGAAATCCGCCGTGCGCGGGCTGACGCGTGGCCTGGCGCGCGATCTTGGCGTGGATGGCATCCGCGTGAACGAACTCGTCCCCGGCTGGGTCTTCACCGAACGCCAGGAAGCGCTGTGGGCGAGCCCAGAGGCGGTGGAGCGCCACATGGCGAAGCAATGCATCAAGCGGAAGGTCATGCCGTCCGACATCGCCCGCATGGCGCTATGGCTGGCCGCCGATGACAGCGCCATGGTGACGGCGCAGTATTTCGTGGTGGATGGCGGCGGCGTGTAGAACTCCCCGCACCGCCGCGTCGCGCCGAAGGCGTGCCTTCGGCGCGACGCGGCTTTGCGGGGACCCCGGCCTTGGCGCCGCTTCTCCAAGGTCGCACTGCGTTGCCGCGGCAAAGCCGCGGCGCCGCCCAGGGCTGAATGGCCGGAGGGCGGAGATGCCCTCCGGCGCAGTCTGGTCAGAATACGAACCGCGTCCCCACCAGCACCCAGCGGCCTGCGATGACGTAGCCATTCGCGGGCTCGTAGCGGCTGTTGGTCAGGTTCCGCCCCTCGACGAAGGCCGACACACCCTGCGTCACGCGATAGGTCGCCGTCAGGTTCGCGACCGTGCCGGCGCTGTTGTAGCTGCGACTGTAGCTCGGCGTGTTGTCGTCGCTGTAGGACGCGTATTCCGGCGACGGCCCGGTGAAGAACAGCTCAGGCACGATCACCAACCGGTCCGTCGCCGCGATGCGGGCGATCGCGCTGACCATGTTGCGCGGACGTCGCGCGAGCGGACGATCGCGATCGAGATCGCGCGCCTCCGTGATCGTCCAGGCCGCCGTCGCGTCGAGCCAGGGCGCCGGCCGCATCGTCAACGACAGCTCCGCCCCCTGCATCCGCGCCCGCGCGACATTCTCCAGCGAATCGCCGCCGGCGGTGAAGGTGATCAGGTCGGTGTAGCGGGACTGGAACCAGGTGGCGCCGAAGGTCAGGCCATCCGGCCTGCCGAACAGCGCGACATCCGTCTCGCTGCCCAGTTCCCAGGTGAAGGACCGTTCCGGGCGCAGATCCGGATTGCCCTGGAACAGCGTCGGGAAACCCAGGAAGGAGCCCGATGTCGCACCAAAACGCTGGTCGAGCGTGGGCGCCTTGAACGCCGTGCCAGCCGAAAGCCGCAGGCGCGAAGCAAGTTCCGGCACCGCCAGCACACCACCGGCGCGCCAGGAGGTGAAGCTGTCGAAATCCTCGGCCCTGTCGTGCCGCAACCCGGCCGAGAGATCGAGCCGTTCCAGCACGCGACCCTGCAGCCCGGCATGGATCGCGTTGGCATCCGCGCCTTCGCGCACGGCGCCCGCGCTCTCATAGGTCGGTGAGCCGAAGCGGGATCGGCTGTCGATGGTCTCGCGCTCATGCGTCACGCCGAAGGCGAGCGCGGCATCGGCCAGCGCGCCGAGATCGCCAAGCTGCACCCGGTTGCCCCAATCCACCGTTTGCCGCTGCCCGCGGTTCAGGTCGTCCTGGAGATTGGGATTCAGGGCGTCGGGCAGGTTCAGGTAGCGCCTGCGGTCGTTGTTCACCGCAAGCCGCAGCCCGGTGGTCCAGATGCCGTCGAACAGCATCGTCTCCCCGCGCAACTGGCCGAACCAGCGGCGGTCATCGCCGGTGTAGTTCGGGTCGTCCACACGCCCGACGGGGGCGTCGTCCAACTCCGTCCGGTTCTCCCGCCACCGCAGCAGCAATTCGATCCGGCTGTCGGGATCGGGCCGCACGCCAAGCCGCGCCGTGGCGGCATAGGCATCATGCCCATCGCGTTCGCCAGTATTGCCGGCGATGCGCGGGGGGACGGTGTTGAAGCCACGGGTCGTGAGCCCCTGGCCGACAACCATCCAATCCACGCGCCCGGTGTCGCCGGCGGCGCCCGCCACGCCGCGCCCGGTCCGCTGCGTGCCGCCCGCCGCCTCGCCGAAAGCCTGGAAGGGCGTGCCCGCCGGCGCCCGGCGGGTGATCAGGTTCACCACCCCCCCCAGCGCGCCGGAGCCGTAGAGGGAGGAGACAGGTCCCCGCACCACCTCGATCCGCTCGATGTCGCCCATCAGGTCATTGCCGAAATTGAAGGCGCCATTCGGCTCCGAGGCGTCGTTCACCGGCACGCCGTCCAGCAGCACCAGGACATGGTTGGAATTGGACCCGCGCAGGAAGGCGCTGGTGCGCTGACCGGGTCCGCCTTCCTGCACCAGGCGCAGGCCCGGCACGGTCCGCAGCGCCTCGGCCAGCGTCTGGTAGCCGCGTTCCTCGATGTCCTGGCGGGTGATGACGGTGACCGCGGCCGGCAGGCGTTCGGTCGGCGTCGGGATCCGTGTCGCGGTGACGACGGTCTCCGGCAATTCGGGCAAGGCTTGCTGCGCGGCGGCAGGCAAGCCGAAGGGCAGCGCAAAGGCGCTGGTGAGCAACAACAGGCGGCGCATCGGTGTCCTCCGAGCGACGTGACGACATGCCCGCACGGGATACCCCGCACGGACGGTTGGCGTCGTCGCCGCATCCGGAGCCGAGCGCTGCCCTGGCGGGCAGCTGTCGTTCCGTAGCGCCGGTGCACCCCGCCCGGCACGCGCGTGACGTCTCTGCGCCGGCCGGTCTCCTGGCTCGCGGAGTGCCGGGGGATAGTCCCTGGCATCCTTCCCGCCTTCTCAGGCCCGGATGGGCCCAATGGCATGTGGGAAGGACGGCTCCGCCTACAGTTGCGGGGGCAGCCGCGGACTGGGGTGTTCAGGCCCCTTCGCGCGTTCCCGTTTCAGCCCTTGCGGGCCACCGTCGCATGGCGAGACGTGTAAGGTGGAATTGACGCCCGCGCAAAGGATTCATGAGGCCGGACGGAATGCGCGCGGTGCGGCCCCCTTCAGACGATGTAGCCCATCGCCTCGATGCCGAGCCACACCAGCGCGCAGAGCACGATGGTGGCGAAGACGCAGCCCGCCACCGTCAGGCCCACGCCCCAGGCGACGGTCTTGCTGTCATGCTCGATCAGGCCGAGCGCCATGACGATGTTGCCGAAGGCGGGCGGGCCGTTGGTGCCGGGGCCCGGCAGGATCAGCATGAGGGCGACATAGGCGGTGAGCCAGCCGATGATCTTCTCGCCCGTCGGGCCGATGAAGAAGCCCGGGCGCGGCTTCACATAGCGTTCGATGCGGCTGAGCCCCTTCGAGGATGCGGAGGCCAGCCGCAGCAGGTCCGACCGTTTGATGGTCTGCCGCGCCAGGATCACCGGAAGCTTCGGCACCCGCAGCCCAAGTCCCATCTGGACGCCAAGGATCAGCAGCGGCAGGCCGAAGACGCTCGCCATGCCCGGCAGCAGGCCGGGCAGCAGCAG
>CAMDWG010000030.1 GCA_945878375.1 Roseomonas mucosa
CTCCACGTCGGCTCCTCCGATGGCGCGGTGTTCGCGGGCGCCTGCCTCGAGAGCCTCGTGAATAACGGCTTGGAGGACGAGGAGCTTGTCGCCTCCGACAGCGATGGGAGGTTGGAAGCACCCCTCCCAAGGTAAGGCTGCGGCTCGCAACTCATTGCCGCAAGCGCCCTCTCCGCCTCGGCACGCTGGCGGCTGGGCACCGCCACGCTTCGTTTCCCGGCCAGCGTGACGTTGGATACGTCGATGCACTAAGATTCAATCTGGATCACCAGGGTGGAGCAGTTCACGGGATGCGCGAGCCAGAGCGAAAAGTAGCGTAGCAATGCGAACCAAAGCGAAACTGGCGGTGCGGGTGACGAAGCGAAGCCCGGGGTAAGGGGCAATCTGTACGTTCCGAGCCGCCGGCAACCTACCGATGATGTGCCCGCAACGGCGTCAATGCTGGCGCTGTTGCTGCAGCGTCCTGATTTGCTGCACCAGTGCAGCCACCCCACGGTCGGCCGGGTCCAGCGCCGCCGCCGCGGTCGCGTGCCGCTCGGCTTCGACAAGGCGCCCGCGATCGCGCTCGAAGCTCGCTAGGGCGATCAGGCTGTCGCGGTGGCGCGGATGGCGCTCCAGCACGCCGACCGCCTCATCCACCCTGCCGAGGCGGTGCAGCGCAAGCGCCTGCGCATAGGCATAGCGCGGCTCGTCCTGGGCAAGCGCAGCCGCCTCCGCGAGAGTCCCGGCGGCGTCGGCCACCCGCCCACGCCGGACCTGCAGCAGCGCAAGCGCGTAGCGTGGCTCGGCCGCCGTGGGATGCGCGACGGCGGCACGGCGCAGCAGCATCTCGGCCGCCTCGGGACGGCCGCGCGCTTCCTCGAAAGCGGATTGGTTGACCAGCGCCGGCAGGGAGCCGGGATCGCGCGCGAGCGCGGCGCGATAGGCCGCCTCGGCGCCGGCGGCGTCGCCACGCGCGGCGAGAAGACCTGCGATGTTCACATGCGCCTCCGGCCGCTCCGCGGCAATGCGCTCGCTGGCCAGCAATTCGTCCCAAGCGCGCACGAAGGCGGGACGTGCGTTCTCCGGCAGCGCCTGCAGCGGCACCGGCGCCAGGGCGCGCGCGGCCTCGATGCGCACCAGACGCACCTCGTCGGACAGAAGGTGCGCGGCGTGCAGCCGGTTCTGCGGCGGCAGCCCTTCGAGTGCGCGAAGCGCCGCGGCGCGCACCAGTGGCTCGGGGTCCAGCAGCGTGCCGCCGACGGCCTCCCCCACCGGGCGCGTCGGCGGCGAGGGCAGCAGTGACAGCGCGGTGGCGCGCAGGATGGCCGGTTGGGCCCGATCGAGCGCCAGCCGCGCCAGCGCGACATCGGCGCCGCTTGCGCCCTCGCGCCCGGCCTGTATCGCCAGCGCCGGATGGGGCCCGCCGCGCGGCGGGCCGTGCCAGAGTTCCAACCGCTCCGCCGCCCAGGACTGCGGCTGGCCGGCATGGCAGGCCGTGCAGGTGTCGGGCGCGCCGATGGCCGCGGCGACATCCGGCCTGGGGATGCTGAAGGCGTGGTCGCGCCGGCGGTCGACGCCCATGTAGGTGACCGCCGGCATGTGGCACGACACGCATTGCGCCCCCGCCCCATCCGATGCGTGGCGATGATGCTCCGGCGCCTCGAAGCGGCTGGGCAGGTGGCATTGCGTGCAGACAGCGTTGCCCTCTGCGCGCAGTCGTCCGCTGTGCGGCTGATGGCAATCGGCACAGACCACGCCTGCGCGCTGCATGCGGCTCTGCGCGAAGCTTCCCCATTCGAACACCTCGCCCTGTATCTGGCCGTCGGCATGGTACTCGCCGCGCGCGAGCAGCAGCGGCGCGTGGGTGTCGAGGAAGCGCTGGCCGGGCAGTGGGTCGGCGACGAGCGGTCGCGCACGGGAATGGCAGGGCGCGCAGGTCTCGACCCCCGCCGCGGTCGCCTGGTGCGGCGGCCCTTCCCAGCGTGCGATGCCGCGCGTATCGCCCTCCGCGAAGCGCCAGGCGCCGCCGGAGCTGTCGCGCAGCGCCACCTCGAGCCCACGCCCCGGCACCTCGGGCTTTGCGCCGTCGCGCGCCCAGGCGACATGTCCCGCGCCGCGGCCATGGCAGGATTCGCAGCCCACCGCGATCTCCGTCCAGGTCGTGTCGTAGCGGTCGCGCGTCGCGTCATAGCCGCGCACCAGGCCGGTCGAATGGCAGGAGGCGCACATGAAGTTCCAGGTCTGGTCACGCCCGGTCCAGTGCAGAGGATCGCCCGCGCGCGGCGGCGCATCCGGCATCAGGTGCAACCAGCGCTGGCCGCCGGCCTCCCGCGGGCGGCTGTCCCAGGCCCAGGGGAGCGGCTGCCGCCGGCCATCCGGAAACTGAACCAGGTACTGTTGCAGAGGGTCCACGCCGAAGGTCTCGGTGATGGCAAACTCGGCCTCGGTGCCGTCGGGCCCGTCGGTGCGCGCCAGGTAGCGGTCGCCCTCGCGACGGAAGGCTGCGCGGCTGCCGTGCCGGACGACCGCCGCGCCGTCGAAGGCGCCGAGCACGGTCGCGGGGGTCGCCGCCTGCATGGCGCGCGCATGGTCGCTCGCCCGCCAGTCGGCGTATTGCCGGGCGTGGCAGCCGCCACAGGTCGCCGAGCCGACGAAGCCCGTCCGCGCCACCTCGCGCGCCCTGGGCTCGCCCGGCAGCGTGAGCAGCGCCGCGATGGCGAAGGGCAGCAGGATCGCGGCGAGCAGCGCCACGCCGCCGGCGAGGCGCTGCGCGGCGGTCAGCGCGGCGCCCTGCATCAGTTCGCCCGGCGCTGCCGCCGTGCCATCTCCTCCTCCAGCGCCTGCAGCGAGGCCGGCGTGATGGTGCTGTCGCCGTAGTCGATGGTCAGCCGGTGGATGCGCCCCGTGAAGGGGTTGGGCGAGGTATAGTCCCGGTCATCCACCGAGGTGCCGGTGTCCTGCCCAACGTCAAAGGTCTCGTCCCACGCCACGGTGAAGGGCAGCGTGTTCGCCAGCGCGCGCTGCGCGACCTGCGTGCCGTTGACCGTCAGCGTGCCGGTGCCGCCGCGGCCGAAGGGCAGGCCCTGTGGCTGCATCTGCCAGTCGAACACCAGCGTGTGGCGACCGGGCGGCAGCGCGGCCGGTCCTTCCCAGCGATGGCGCTGCACGTTGAGGAAGTTCCAGGTGAAGACCGGCCTGCCCTGGTGCAGGTAGAAGCCGTAACCGGAGAAGCGCCCGCCCTGCGTCACCAGGACGCCGTTCGCCCCGCCCTGCGGCACCTCTATCTCTGCGGTCACGCGGTAGGAACGGTTCAGCAGGCTCGGTGCCGCGTTGCCCTGGATCGAGGAGACGGGCCCGGTGTAGGTGAACTGCCGCCGACCCGCCGCCGGCCCCGGCCGGGCGGAAATCATCCGCGTCAGCACGCTGTTGTCGAGCGGCAGGACCTGATAGCGCGCCGCCTCCATCATGAAGATGTCCTGCATGGCGCGCAGCCGAGCCGGCTCGCGCGCCGCGAGGTCGTTCATCTGCGTCGGATCCTCCACGAGGTTGTAGAGTTCCCAACTGTAGCCGTTCATCACGTCGGCGGGCTTGGGCGACTGCGAATCCCACGGCACCACGGGCGGCGTGGTATTGGCCATCCAGCCGTCATGGTAGATTGCGCGGTTGCCCAGCATCTCGAAGTACTGGGTGCGCCGACGGGTGGGCGCGTCGCGGCTGGCGGCGTCGAAGGTGTAGGCCATGCTCACGCCCTCGATCGGGCGCTGCGCGATGCCGTTGACCATCGTGGGCGCCGGCACGCCGACCGCCTCCAGGATGGTCGGCACCACGTCGATCACGTGGTGGAACTGGTGACGGATGCCGCCGCGTTCGGCGATGCCGCGCGGCCAGGAGATCGCCATGCCGTTGCGCGTGCCGCCGAGGTGGGAAGCGATCTGCTTTGTCCAGCGGTAGGGCGTGTTGAGCGCGAAGGTCCAGCCCGCCGACATGTGGTTGTAGGTGCGGTCGTTCCCCCAGTCGTCGATGAACGGCAGCATCTGATCCACGGTGAACAGGGTGCCGTTGAACCAGGCCACCTCGTTCACCGTGCCATCGAGGCCGCCTTCGGCGCTGCCGCCATTGTCCCCGCTGATGTAGATGATCAGTGTGTTGTCGAGTTGCCCGGCATCCTCGACAGCCTGGATCACCCGGCCGATCTCGAAATCGGTGTAGGCGAGGTAGGCGGCGTAGACCTCCATCTGGCGGGCGTAGAGCCGCCGATGGTCCGCCGACAGGCTATCCCAGCGCGGGATCACATCTGGCAGCGGCGGCAGTTGCGCGTTGGCCGGGATCACCCCCATGCGGCGCTGGTTGTCGAAGATGCGCTGGCGCAGCACGTCCCAGCCCTCGTCGAACTGGCCGCGGGAGCGAGCGATCCATTCCGGGGTGGCGTGGTGCGGCGCGTGTGCGCCCCCGGGCGCGTAGTGGATGAACCACGGCCGGTTTGGCGCCACGGAGGCGTTGAGCCGGATATGGTCGATGGCGTCAGTCGCCATCGCGGTGGTCAGGTTCCAGCCGGGCACGCCGAGATTGGGGTGAATGGGCGCGTGGCCTCGGAACAGGTTGCCCGGCTGCCACTGGCTCGTGTCGCCGCCGACGAAGCCGTAGAAATAGTCGAAGCCCATGCCGGATGGCCAATTGTGGAAGGGCCCTGCGGGGCTTGCTTCCCAACTTGGCACGTTGTGGTTCTTGCCGAACCAAGCGGTGGCGTAACCAGTGGCCTGGAGCGTCGCCGCGATCGTCGCGGTCTCGCGGGGGATGATGGAATTGTAGCCGGGAAAGCCGGTGGTGGTCTCGGAAATCGTCGCGAAGCCCACCGAATGGTGGTTTCGCCCAGTCAGTAGCGATGCGCGCGTTGGCGAACACAGCGCGGTCGTGTGGAACTGCGTGTAGCGCAGCCCGGCCTGTGCCACGCGGTCCAACGCCGGGGTCGGGATCACGCCGCCGAAGGTGGAGGGCGCGCCGAAGCCGACATCGTCGGTGAGGATCACGAGCACATTGGGCGCGCCCTCGGGGGCGGCGACCTGCGGCGGCCAGGCGACGCGGCTGTCGCCCACATTGGGCATGATGCTGCCGGTGAAGGGTGGAGTGGGCGCTGGCAGGCTGAACGGGTTCGGCGTCATCAGCGCATCCGGTGCGCCGGGCGTGCCACGGATCTGCTGGGCGACCGCACCCGCGCTCGCAAGAAGCGCCGAGAACGTAGCGGCGAGGGCAATCAGCCTGTGCAGTCGCATGATTCACGTCTCCTCGACGACACATGAGGCTCGGCTGGCTTCGCTGCGGCACAATGGCACCGTGGAGCCTGTCGCGCACGCAACTGACTGTGATGCCTGCGGACAGGCCGCTGCATGACATGATGCCAAGAAGCCTGGGGGCGGCAGATTGATGTGTATCAATGCGGCTTCGTTGCACGCGCCGGACAAGCAAGTGCCCAGTTGAGTTGGCGAGAAGAGTGACCCCGATGAAGTTCGGAGCGTCGTTCGGCTTGATCCTGGTCATCTCCAGCGCAGGCGGCGTGACCGGCGCCGCCCAGGCGACCGTCTACTGCACGTAGATCGGGGTTCCCCAAAGCTGTGTCGCGAGACCGGGTGCGATGCTACGGCCGGCCCCAGGGGTCGGAACACCAGGCGTTGGCGCTCTGGGTGCGATGCTGCTGGTGTCCGAGGGGCGCCTGCTTGAGGCACGTCGCAGCGTCGGGGAAACCGCCCTCATGGTTCACAAGCAGCGGGAATTCGTATGTGGCCGAGCCTGGCTCGAAATCGCTGATGGATTTCGGAGGAACTGATGGGGCAATCAATCATTTGGTGCGGCGCCATCAGGATGATTATCTAATATTTTCCTACATTAAGTAATCGCCCAATATTCGCCTTGCATTCGTCGGATCTGGCCACTATTCGTCGCGCCACGGTATTCCCCGACCTGGTGCCCCCGCCCTCATGCACGACGCCACGCCAAGTGCCCGACCAAAGCGCCGCGCCGCGCAATATCTCCGCATGTCGACCGAGCATCAGCAGTATTCCACCGAGAACCAGGCTGATCGCATCCGCGAGTATGCCGAGCGGCACGACATCGAGATCGTCAGGACCTACGCCGACGAGGGCAAGAGCGGCCTCAGCATCGGCGGCCGCGAAGGGCTGCGGCGCCTGCTCGATGACGTCCGCACGCGGAAGGTCGATTTCGAACTGATCCTGGTCTACGACGTCAGCCGCTGGGGCCGATTCCAGGATGCCGACGAAAGCGCCCATTACGAGTTTCAATGCAAGCAGGCCAACATCAAGGTCGTCTACTGCGCCGAGCAGTTCGACAATGACGGCTCTCCGGTCGCCACCATCGTCAAGGGCGTCAAGCGCGCAATGGCCGGCGAATACAGCCGGGAACTCTCCGCCAAGGTCTTCGCCGGGCAGTGCCGCTTAATCGAACTCGGGTTTCGCCAGGGCGGCGCGGCAGGTTTCGGATTGCGGCGCGTGCTGCTCGATCAGTCCGGCGCCCTCAAGGCCGAGTTGAAGCGCGGCGAGCACAAGAGCCTGCAGACCGACCGGGTCATCCTGCGCCCGGGGCCGGAGCAGGAGGTCGACATCGTCCGGCGCATTTATCGATGGTTCGTCGAGGATGGCCACAACGAGGCGACGATCGCCCGTCGCCTGAACGAGGACGGCATTGCCACCGATCTTGGCCGCTCCTGGACGCGCGGTACGGTGCACCAAGTCCTCACCAACGAGAAATACATCGGCGGGAATGTCTACAACCGCCTGTCCTTCAAGCTGAAGCAGCGCCGCGTGGTCAACCCGCCGGAGCGCTGGCTGCGCAAGCCGAACGCGTTCGAGGCTATCGTGCCGCCCGAGGTGTTCTTCACCGCGCAGGGCATCGTGCGCGCACGCACCCGGCGGGACACCGACGAGCAACTGCTCGCTCGCCTGCGAGACCTCTATCAGGCGCGTGGCTATCTCTCCGGCATCCTGATCGACGAAACGGAGGGCATGGCGTCCTCCACCAGCTACGCGCACCGGTTTGGCAGCTTGATCCGCGCCTACAGCCTAGTCGGCTTCACGCCAGACCGCGACTACCGCTATCTGGAAATCAACCGCTTCCTGCGGCGGCTGCATCCCGAAATTGTCCAGCGCACCGAGGCGACGATGCTGTCGCTCGGCGCACGCATCGAGCGTGACGGCGCGACCGACCTGCTGCACGTGAACGGCGAATTCAGCATGTCGCTCATCCTGGCGCGATGCCAGGAAGGAGCGGGCGGCCAGCGGCGCTGGAAGCTGCGCCTCGACACCAGCCTGTGTCCCGATATCACCATCGCGGTGCGGCTGAACGGCGAGAATAATGGGCCGCTCGACTATTACCTGCTGCCCTGGATGGATCTTGCGGTTGGTCAGCTCCGCTTGGGCGAGGCCAATGGCGTCCATCTCGACGGCTACCGCTTCGATGACCTGGAGCCACTATACCGCATGGCTGAACACGTGCCGATCAGACGGGCCGCATGAGCGCCCATTCGCACCCATCAGCCGGACCAGAGCCGCCCGAGGAGGCCGGCGTTGTCGAGGACGTTCCTCTGGACCGGATCGAGATCCTGAACCCGCGGGAGAGAAAGCAGAGGGTCTTCCAGGAACTGGTTGCCTCGATCCAGGCGCTGGGCCTGAAGAAGCCGATCACCGTCATCCGCCGCGGCGGGCTGCCTACTGAGGGATATCTCCTGGTCTGCGGCCAGGGGCGCGTCGAGGCCTTCCGGGCGCTCGGCCAGTCGGTCATCCCGGCCATTGTGCTCGACGCCTCCGAGGAGGACGCGTTCGTGCGGAGCCTGGTGGAGAACATCGCCCGCCGCTCGACCCGCACCGTTGAGCAGCTGGAGACGATACGCACGCTGCACCAGCGCGGCTACGAGCCGGCGGTCATTGCCCGGAAGACGGCGCTTGACGTGACCTGGATCAAGGGCGTGCTGACGCTGCTGGAGCGGGGGGAGGAGAGGCTCCTGACGGCGGTCGAGGACAATCGGATCCCAATCACCACGGCGATCGCGATCGCGAATACCGACGACAGTGCCGTGCAGGACGTGTTGCAAAGCGCCTATGAGAGCGGGGCGCTGCGCGGCCGTAAGCTGCTGGCGGCGCGGCGCGTGATTGAGAACCGCACCATGCTTGGCAAGGGGTATGGCAGGCGAGCGAGCAGGAAGGGCTCATCGAAGCCGATCAGCTCGGCCCTGCTTGTGCGCGCCTACAACAAGGAGGTGGAACGTCAGAAGCATCTGATCAGGAAGGCGGATCTGGTCGAGCATCGGCTGGCCTTCGTGACGGCGGCGCTGGCGAGCCTGCTGCAGGAGGAGCACTTCGGCGACCTACTGCGTGCAGAAGGCATCTCGACCCTGCCGAGAGCGGTCGACGAGTTGATAAGAGGAGGGCTGAAGTGACGGTACTGCCCGAGGCTTTTGACCGGCAGGTGCTGCACATCGCTTTTGATCGGCTGCTGCCGACGCGCGTTCAAGCGAAGGAGACGGTGCGGAGCAGGAAATTTTTGCAGATCCGCGCGTCGATGGCCGAGATCGGTTTGATCGAGCCGCTGTCGGTCACCCGGCCCGACCCGAAGGGCGGCCTCTATACGCTGCTCGATGGCCATTTGCGATTGTTGGCGGCGCGGGAGCTGGGATGGCAATCGATTGCCTGCCTCTGCGCGCGGGACGATGAAGGATACACCTACAACAAGAGGGTGAATCGCCTATCGACGGTGCAGGAGCACTACATGGTGCTGCGTGCCCTTGAGCGCGGCGTCCCGGAAGAGCGGCTGGCTCGGGCGCTCGACCTGGATATCTCGTCGATCCGACGCAAGCGTGACCTGCTGGACGGCATCTGCCCGGAAGCGGTGGAGCTTCTGAAGGAGGCGCATTTCCATCACGAAGTGGCTCGCCATCTGCGCAAGATGAAGCCAGCGCGGCAGGTCGAGTGTACCGAGCTGATGGTCAGCGTGAACAATTTCACGGCCAGCTACGCTGCCGCGCTGCTGGCCGCGACGCCACCTGCGCAACTTGTCGAGCCAGAGAAGCCCAAGAAGATGCGCGGCCTGACCATCGAGCAGATGGCAAGGATGGAGCACGAGATGTCGCTCGTGCAGTCGCGCTTCAAGGCGGTTGAGCAATCGTACAATCGGAACGTGATGAACATGGTGTTGGCACGCGGCTACATAGCGAAGCTGCTGGCCAACGAGGCAGTTGCAAGTTGGCTGCGTCGGCATCAGCCGGAGGTGCATGAGGAATTTCGTGCCATCGTAGCCGCTGCGTCGCTCGAAGACACTGCGGCCTTGACGTGAGATGGGGTGCGGCGCGTTGACAGGAGAGGACGGGACGCGCGCTGTGGCGCCCATGCTGCGATAGGCGTTACAGCATCCCCCCCTGCCGGAAGAGCTCATCCACCTGCTCCGCCGTTGCATGTCCTGCCGCGATCAGCGCCGCGAACAGTGGGTCGCTGCGTCGTGCTTCGGACATCGTCGCCCAGGTGATGCGCGCGGCGAGCGCGGCATCGTCAGGCAGCGAGGCAATGATGGCGTCGAGTTGCGGCGGCCGCGCCCGGGTCTCTGCCGCGGCCAGCGCCTGCTCCGCGGTGAGGAAGCCGCTCCCCAGCAGCCCGAGGATAAGCTGACGAAAGCTGATCGTGGTCGGCACCGGTGGCGGCGGCGCCGGCACAGGCGCAGGTGGCCGGAACGCCGCGCCGTCCCAGGTGCCCCCGATGACCGCGCTGCCGTCATCCAGCACGAGCGTCGCGCCGTCCAGCACGAAGCCCTGCTCCGCCTCAATAATGTTGAGCACGAGGCCGCTGTCTGGTTCGGCCACGGCGTAGCGGAGGATGAGCGGGGGACTCGCGCCCTCCTGCGCCGTCGCGTCCGCTTCGACGATCTCGTCCATGATCATGCGAGCAACGTCACGCGGACTTCGCCGCGTGCCCCTGGTTGAGCACGGCCGCCGCCCCCGCCGGGCGCTGCCGCGTTGTTGGTCCCACCTGTGCCGCCATTGCCACCATGCCCGGAGGTTCCGCCCGGCTGGTTGCTGCCACCGCCTCCGCCGCCGCCCCAGCCAGAGCGGCCGCCGACGCGGTTGTCCCAACTGCCGCCGCCGCCGCCATAGCCGGACCATCCCGGATCGGTGGTGTAGGTGCTGTAGTCGTCGGAGTAGGCTGATCCACCCTGAGCGCCGCCGAAGTGGTTGTCATAGGTGCCGATCTGGGAGGGCCGGCCGCCGCTATTGCCGTTCCCGGCGCTGTGGATGCCGCCGCCACCGCCACCACCTCCTTGCTGACCACCCCCACCGCCAAAGGCGCTGAGGCGTGTGCCAAAGGAGGAGGTACCGCCGGTGCCGCCATTGGTGCCGGCGCTGCCGCCGCTGCCGACCGTGACGGTTTCGGTCGCGCCGAGGTCGCCGAGGCGCATGAAGCGCTGGTTGTAGGCGCCACCGCCCCCGCCGCCGGACCAGACCTGCGACGTCGAGCCCCCGCCACCGCCACCCCAGCACTCGACCAGCACGGGCGTGTCGGCGGGATAGCCGGTAGGCTTGGTCCAGGTCCCCGATGCCATGAAGACCTGCCGGTTTGGCGCGGCGCCTGCGAGCAGGCCATTGATGCGAAAGCCGCCAAGGACGTCCCAGGTGCCGGTGCGGAAGTCGTAATAGCCGCGCACGGTGTCGTTGTGGTCGGCGAAGCCCCAACCCCACCAGCCCTTCACGCGGATGTTGTGGGTGGCGTAGGTCGCGCCATCGCCGGTGCCGGCCTGTATGGAGTTGGTGCCGAAGGTTTCCGGTAGCAGCAGCGTGCCAACGAGTTTGGTGGTGCCGTGCAGCGCTGCGCTTGTGACCTTCCAGGCCCAGCCATTCTCGCCGGTAAGGAGGAGATGGTTGGTCCCGTCGCCCGAGCCTATGTAGCCGCGCCGTGTGTTGTCGGCGCTGAAGAACCCGACATAGCCGGGATTGGTGGCGGTGCCGGCGTTGAGGTGGACCTGTCCGCCGCCGACGGGTGCGACGGCGAGAGTGGTGCCGGGCAGCGAGACGTTGTTGCTCGCGTCCCGCCAGATGGCGCGCTCGGCCGGGAGGGTTGCGTAGACGCGGGTGATGCCGGTGAAGTTGAGGCGCGCGGTGCTGCCGGCGGTGCTGCCGAGCACGGTGGTGCGGGCGAGCGTGACCGGGCTGCCATGGGTGACGGTAGCGATGCCCCATTCGCCCTGGGTGCCGTCGTCGAGGGCGTAGAAGCAGGTCGCGCCCGAGGGATAGGCGGCCGCGAAACCCACGCGCCCAGCGACCGCGCCGCCGAGGTTGATGGTGGCCGCCGTGCCGGGGGCGTTGGCGGTTTCCTGCACGAAGTTGGCGAGCATGGCTCAGAGCCTCTCGGTGATGGTCGCCGACCAGGCGCGCATGGCTGGGCTTTTTGACGGCCAGCCGACGCCAGAGGCGCCGCTGACAATCCCGAAGACCGCTTCGCGGGCCACATCTGCACCGGTTGGGAACGGGATAAACAGCACGTTGCTGCCGTCCTGCGCTGCGATCTGAAGCGCCTGCGTCAGCGTCCAGACATCGCGTGCATCGATCGAAGACAGCGCCACGCGCCAGGATCGGCGGGCATAGCGGAAGGTGGGAAAGTGCTGGCCCCCGCGCGTGACCAGTGCAGGCGCCTCGGCCTCACGGGCAAATGCGCTGTCGAAGCCGATGTTGCGCCGAGGCCTTGAGACGGGCCCAGCATAGAGTTGCGCGGCGCGCAGGACGCCAGTCGGGTTTGCTGGGTCTGCGATATCGACGCGAAGGTAGCGGGCCAGTGCAGGCGTCAGAAGCGGGGCCGTCGCGACGGTTCCCTGTTCCAACTGCGGGAAGAACACATCCAAGGTGATATCGACCGCACCGGCCGTCACCGTCACCGATATATTCGGCATGACGCCGGTTGCCGTACCGCCGAGATTGAGGGATGACACTGAATAGCGGGTCAATGATGCACTGATCGTAGCATTCATGGATATGCTATTCTGTGCTAACGTCCCTCCCCCTTGTCGGATAGAATTGATAAATCGTAAGTTGCTGATGTTGGTCAACGATCCCGCTGACATCGCCGCGAAAATCGAACCCGTCCAGTTTTGACCCGACGACGCTGGATATCCAAGATTATTGGGCGCCATGTTCCAATTTAAGCTGCCGCCTGCGGCAGCCGTGCCGCTGATCCGATAGCGGACACCGTTCATGCCGCCGGACGACAGGTTTTCGACGTATTGCACCGTGACACCCGACACAGTGCTCCATTGTTGTGTTGATGTCGGCGGCGTCCCTGGCGCCCCTGGCGTGCCGCCAGCCAGCCGAACATTTGGAAACACGTTTGGAGATGCTGCCGATTGCAGCGCGGCAGGCTCCACCGCCACCGCCTGACGATAGCCAGCCGCGACGGCAGGCACCGCACCAGTGTCGAAAATGGGCGTCCCTGAGAAAGTGGCATCATGGCTCAGTCGCCACCGCACCGTGGCGGCTTGCGTCAAGCTGGTGTTGCAGAGCGCGAAGGCGCCCCACTCAACCGTCGCGCCCGCATCAAGCTGCACCCATGCTGATGTCGTGCCGGTCGGCGTCTGCCAAGATGTCGAAGTCGCCCCATGAGGATTGGCCAGTTGGTCTGCGCCAAGCCCCGCTGCGGCCGCGCTTGCCGTCAGCGTGCCGGTCGCTGCGTGGTTCTGAAATCCGAACAGCGCGTTGGTCATATGAGCACCCGAAAGGTCGCGAGGTCGTCCAGCGTGCGGATTTGCTCGCCCACGATGCGGCCCACCGCCCCGGATGCCAGCGGGCCGGGGAAAGTGATCGACACGACATCGCCGAGGTCACGCGCGAGCGCGAGCGGCAGGGGAACCGCCACATCGTAAAGCCGCCGCTCGCCCGCCACGCACCACAGATCCCGCAGCAGCATGGCGAGGGCTGCGGCGTGGGTGCTGTTGGTGAGCGATGTCTCGACAAGCGGCGGATCGCTTGGGCGCCGCCAGGCGTTGCTGACGGCGGTGGAACTGGCTGCCGCCACACGCCAAGTTTGCGCCAGTTCTTGGATGCGGGCCCCCGTCAGCGTCGGCGCCAGCGCGCTTGTCTGCGTGGTAAAGCTGCGCCCCCAGCCCACCCGCATGCGGAAAGGCGGCGGCGACAGGGGCGGCGACAAAGGCCGCGGCGTGCAAGCGACGATCTCGGCAGCGGTGAAGCTCGCGGCAGGTAGCGCGCCAGCCGGCACCGGCGCCAGAGACACCGCCGTCAGTTGTCCCGCGCGCGACGGCACCAAGCGGCCCGCCGAGGATCGCAGCAACTGACCGACCACCGCCACGCCATCCAGCGGTTCATCGGTATTCAGGAACACGCCAGCGGCCCACGGCGCTGCCGCCGCCAGCTTGGCGAAGGACGCGGTGTTGATGAGGCCGGACGGGACGGCCAAGTCTTGCTCCAGAAGTTCCAGCGCCACCGTGGCGGCGACGGATGGAGCGGTGCTATCGGGGAAAGCACCCCAAGCATTCACCGTGATGACGCCAGCTGGCGGGAAGGAGCCGAGGCGGATGAACAAGCCCCGCGCGCTGCTCTCGACGTTGTAGGTCGCAGCCGGGGGCGCAGCGCCTGTGATGTCTGCGACGATGGCGTTGAGGGTGATGCCGCCAGCCAAGCCGCGTTCGTAAAGCGCCACCACAGCGCCAGGCGCGTCGCTGATCTGGTAGATGCCGGCCACCGGATCGACCAGTTGAGGCGAGATTTCGCGCACCGGATTGGCGGCGCTGCCGCCACGCAAGCGAGGCTTTCGCTTGCCGGCCAGCGCAGCGTTGCCATCCAGGGCGCCTGTGCCGCCATATGTGGCGCCATCGGCCGGGCGCTCGATCCAGTAGGTGGGATCGCGCAGGGCGAGGCGTAGCTCTGCCTCATCCACCGACCACCCGGCAGCGATGCCGGAGAGCACCGGCAGCGTGTCGGCTAGCGGCGGATCGCGCCAGTCCAGGAATGCGCCATTGGCGGACAGCGCCACCTTGCGCCCGATCCGCAGCCGCACCGGGCGGCCATCAGCGTTGCGCGTCAGGGCGAGCGCGGTCAGGGCGTCGCGCTCATTCGCCAGCCTGAGCGAGCCCCAGCCGGCCGCAGCGCCTTGCCCGTTAGGTGAAAGGTCCATGGCGCGGTCCAGCTCAACGCCCGAGATGAGGATGGGCGGATAGACTTGCAGCCCGCCGGCATCCGTCTCGCGCGTGACGTAGCCAACATCAGAGGCGCGCACCGTCGCGGTATCGGCCACGATGGGCGATGTCAGCGACAGGACGCCCTGCGGCAGCACGCCATGCGCCTCGCCTGGCGCAGCGTCCGATCCGTTGGGTGGCTGATAGGCCTCGATCTCAGCCGCGAGGAATAGCGGCCCCGTGCCGATGAGGAGATCGCTCATGCGGCGCGAGCCGTCAGCGGGTTGGCCCCAGCCTGCTGCACCTCGCGCCGGAGCGCTGTGACCTCGGCCTGCAGCCGGGCCAGGGCGTCGACCAGCGTCTCGGTCTGGCTGCGGGTCTCGGCGGCCAGGGCGGAGGCGGTGAGGCGGTCGTCGCCGAGATCGGCGATCCCCCCGATCCCCGCCAGCACGCGGTCGAAGGTGGCGGCAAAGCCCTGGCCGCTGCCATGGATGTCGCGGGAGAGGCTGAGCAGGGTATCGGCACTGCCCTGGATGCGGCTGACGGCCCGAAAATCGCCGCCCAGGGCGGCGGCCAGGTCAGTGTCGAACTGGCTGCTGGCCAGGCTGAGGCGCGCGGTGGGGGTCAGCGGGTTGTCGTTGGCGACGCGCAGCCCGCTTGCGTAGTCAGCGAGCGAGGCCACCACGCCGGTCACCTGGGGCGCGACAGCCTCACGGCGCTGGCGTTCCAAATCGGCGATGGCGCGGATGCGGCCCTCGTTGAGCGCCTGCTCCGACAGGCCGAGCTCCCGGGTGCGGGCGGTGGCGTCGTCATAGGTCTTGTTCAGGGCCTGCAGCTGCGCGGCGAAGGCGTCGAGCGGCTCCTGGATTTCGGTGAGCGGGCGGTAGACCGAACCCAGCCAGCCGGCGATGTCGAGGATCCCCTGGGGCGTGGTGGCGCCGGCGCTGCCGAGGGCGGTGCGGAGCTCGGCCGCCAGGCCACCGGTGATGCCGGGCGCGAGGCCGCGCACGAGATCGCCGACGAGCGCCTGCAGGCCAGCCTCGTCGCGGCCGTAGCGGCGGGCCTCGGCGCCAGCGATCCGGCCTGAGAGACCATCTCGGTCGCCCACCCCCACCGTGAAGCTGCCGCTCGTGATGCTGCCACCGATGGCGGTGGCGATGCCGGCGACGAGGTCACGGACCTGCTGCGCGGCCGCCGCGGCAGCGTCACGATTGGTTTGGCTGAACTTTCTGCCGGTCTGGCCGCCGATGGATATGTCGCCGGAGGCAAAGTCGAAGCTGGCGCTGCCCTCGCGGTTCGACCTGCCGCCCCCGCCGAACATCCCACCGAGCAGTCCACCGCCAGCGCCGCCGATCAGGCCGCCGAGCACCGTGCCGATGCCGGGGATGATGGAGCCGATGACAGCTCCGGCCAGGGCCCCACCGCCACTGCCGATCATGCCGCCGGTCTGCTTGCCGCCGACGAGGGTGTTGAGCAGCGTGCCGGCGCCGAAGCCAAGACCGACGGCACCCAAAGCGCTGCCGACCGTCACGCCGCCCAGCCCAAGCTGCGCCGCAGTCGCCGGACCATAGGCGCCGCCCATGGCGCCGAGCGCACTGCTCGTGGCGGAGGAGAGCGCAGCCTGCCCAAACAGCGGCGCGCCGAGCAGTCCGCTGATCGACGTGCTGATGCCGCCGAGGCCGAGCACGCTGCCCAGGCTGGACAGCCCACCGACGTCCCCCTGTCCGCCAGCGCCGAGCGCGGAGGCCGCGCCGGCCAGCGTCGGCCGCGTGACGCCGAAGACGGCATTGGCCAGCGGGTTGACCAGGCCCAGCTTGGCGAGATCGGTCGCGGCGCTGACCAGCACCGATTTGGCCAGGCTGCCGAAGTCGAGCGCGGCCTTGCCGCCTGCGGCGAAAGCGTTGACCAGCCCCTGGCCGATCCGGTCGAAAGCGGTCTCGCCGATGCGGGCGACGGCGTCGCGGGATTGCTGCTCGAAGCGCTCCACCTCGCGGCGGGCGTCGTCCATGGCGCGCTCGCGCACGCGGCGCGCCTCGGCCTCTCGCCGCTCCTGCTGCTCCCCGACCCGTACAAGGGCACTCTGCACCGTCGTTGCCGGAAACACAGTCTGCCCGGCCGGGGCGCTCTCGTATTCGACTTCGCGGACCTGCCGGGCGGTCTCTCGCGCGGTGGCGCCAAGCCGCTGGAGGGCGTTGTCGCGCTCGCGGTCCGCCGCGGCCCGCAGCCGCTGCGCCTCTGCGGCCTCGACGGCACCGCGCGACAGCAGGGCATCGATCTCGCGGACGCGGGTCGCGTGCTCCTCGCGGATGCCACGCTCACGGTCCAGCGCCTTGCGAAGGTCCTCCAGGCTGGTGGCATCGCGCCGGCGTTGGCCCTCGGCCCGCTGGCGGTCGGCCGCATCCTGCTCGCCCAGCCGGCGCACCAGCGCCTCGCGCTCGATCTCCTCGACCTCGCGGTTGAATCTCTCAAGCTCGGCGACGGCGCGCTCACGGTCGGCGCGCAGCGGCGCGGCCTGGCGGCGCAGCGTCTCCAGGATCGCGTCCTCGGGGACGGTCCGGCGCGGGTTCGCCTCGAGGGCGGCGATGCTGCGCTCGATCTCCGCCGCCTGCCGGTCGGCGTTCGCGAGCCGCTGCTGTGCGGCCGCCTGGCCGGCGCGGGCGGTCTCCTCCGGCGTGCCGAGGCCGACGGCGACGCGGGTGCGGTCCACTGCGGCGGCCGCGGCCTGGGCCGCCCGGGCAATTGCCTGCGACAGCCCGAGGGCCCGGTCGAGATCCGCCGCGAAGCGCGTCATCGCCTCGCCGAGGATTGAGAAGGACCGGCCCATGGTCGGCGGCAGCTTCTCGAACTCGGCGTTGATCCGCTCGCCGGCTCGCAGCAGCGCCGGCATTACCACGTCCGCGGTGAGCTTGCCCTCCTCGCCCATCTTGCGGAGTTCGCCAACGCCGATCCCGAGTTGGCGGGCCAGCGCCTCGGCGAGCGTCGGCATGTTCTCCAGGATGGAGCGGAGCTCATCGCCCTGCAGCTTGCCGGATGCCAGCGCCTGGCCGAGCTGCATGACGGTGGAGGTGGTCTCTGCGGTGCTGGCGCCGGCGACGATGCCGGCCTGCTGCACGGTGCGGACGAGGGCCAGCACCTGGTCGTTGGTCGCGCCCACCTCGCGCGCGGCCAGGGCAAAACGGGCGAAGGCGCCGGCGCTCTCGGAGACGGCGACGCCGGTCTGCTGCGAGAGGCGGTAGAGGCCCTGGTAGGCCACCTCGGCCGCGGCGATCGAGCCGGTCGCGGCCTGGAGGCGGGCGATGGATTCGGTTGCCTGGTCGCCGGCGCGGGCGACCGCGACGCCTGCCGCGACGGTGCCGGCGGCCAAGGCGGCGATCGCGGTGGCGGCAGCGCCTGCGCCACCAGCGACACCGGCAAAGACCCGCTCCACCCCGCCGAGGCCGACGCCCATACTGGCGAAGGCGCGCACCGCGCCATCCGACGCCGCTGCCAAGCCCTGGAGCGCGGGCTGGGCGGCGGCGGAGGCGGCATCGATGCGGCGGAGCGCCCGCTCACCGGTCTCGCCGACCTGTTCCAGCGCGCGGCGCGTCGGCTCGGCGTTGTCGGCGGTGAGGCGGATCGCGATGGTGCGGGCGGCGGATCCACTCATGCGCGGCGCCCGAGTTCGGCGGCGAGCGCGCGCGCCAGAATGCCCGGGGCGCGGCGCCGCACGGCTGCGACGTCGAGCCGCTTGCGGAGGCTCACCTGGCGCAACAGGAAGAACATCGGCACGAACCCCTGGGCGAGGATTTCCCGCGCGCGCTGCTGCTGGCCGCGGCGGCGGCCGGTCAGGATCTCGGCGTTCGGCCCAACGAACAGCCGCAGGCGCCGACTGCGTCGGGCAATGCCGCTGGCGGCGCGGACGCGCAGGCACCAGAGCCGAACGGACGGGTTGGACTTCGACCGAATGACGAAGGCCTCGCGCCGAGCCGCCTGCATCTGCGCCGGCGTGACGCGCAGCCCGCCGCGGGCGGAGGCGCCGCGCCGGCCGCCGGCGGCGTTGTACGGCGTCGGGAAGGCGAGGTAGCGCCCACCGCTGGCGACGATGGGAATGCCGCGATCGAAGGCGTCGACGAGCTTGGGCGCGTTGGTCCAGACCAGGGCGGCGGGGCGCAGGGTGCGCGGAGCCGCCACGGGCGGGGGGTAGAGGCTCAGGCGCCAGGCATTGGCGACGGCGCGGCCGCGGTCGCTGAAGCGGGCGCCGCGAGCCTGGGCGCGGAGCTCGGCCTGAACCTCGCGGCCGGCGCGCTCGACGCCGCGGCGCATCGCGCGCGCGGCATCGCGGACCTCCGCCTGCATCGCGGCGCGGAGGTCGCCACGGACGGCGGCGGTGATGAGGGGCATGCGGGCACGACCTCGCGAACCTTGAAGTGCACTGCGGCAATGCCTTACTGTCAGCCGTGTGGACGTCGAGTTCGATCCGGCCAAGGACGCGAGAAACCGCGAAAAGCACGGCGTGCCTCTGCTGGCCGGCCTTGCTGTGATCCAGAACCGGATCGGCGAAGAACGGGACGATCGCTTCGCGGAACCGCGGTTCAGGACCTACGGTCTGATCCGGGACACGCTGTTCGTCTGCGTCTGGACGCCGCGCGGCGAGGTGGTCCGACTGATCAGCGTCCGGCCGGCGAGCCGAAGGGAGCGAGATGCATGGCTGTCGTGAAGGTGACGCCCGCCATGGTGCAGAAGGCCATGGCGGATATCGACTGGAAGCGGATCGAGGGGATGAGCGATGCCGACATCGCGCGGCAGGCAGCGGGAGACCCAGACGTTGCTCCGATTATGTCGGAAGCGCAGATCCTGTCCGCTCGCGTGAAGGCGGTGCGGGGGCGGCTCGGCCTGTCCCAGCCGGATTTCGCGCGTCGCTTCGGGCTCTCCATCGGTACGGTACGAGATTGGGAGCAAGGCCGCCGAATGCCGGAAGGCGCGGCGCGCGTGCTGCTGCGCGTGATCGAGCGCGAGCCGGACGCGGTGGCCCGCGCTGTCGCCGTCGGGTGACGCGAATGGCTGACTACGGCGCGCTGATCCACAAGCAGCCCGCCAGCGACTACGGCGTTTCCTTCCCGGACTTTCCTGGCTGCGTCACGGCAGGAACGACGTTGGACGAAGCGCGTCATCATGCCGCGGAAGCGCTCACTTTGCACATCGACGGCATGATCGAGGATGGCGAGGCGATCCCCGAGCCCTCCTCGCTGGAAGACGTGATGACGGCGGCCGAGGGTTGCGCAGCTGTTGCGTTCCTGGTGCCTGCTGTCGCGGGGCGTTCGGTCGGCGGCGACGCTGCCTAATCTACCCGCCAGCGAGGCGCCGCTGCTCCGCGTCGAGCGCGGCATCCATACTGCCGAGTGCGGCGAAGGCGTCTACCATCCAGGCCGCCTGATCGCCGACGCCGCCCGTGTCCGGCCAATGCGCGATCCCGCCCATGCCTCCGCGGCACGCGGCCCAAAGGCGGACGAAGGCATGCCATGGCTCGGGGACGGCAAGCCGCGGGTTCTCCGGCCATGGCTCACCGCCGACGAGCCAGTCGCCGCCCCCTTCGGGTCTCAGGCCGCCGTCATAGGCGCCGGGGTCTCGGGCGACGGCGAGGGCGCCCCGGAGTTTCCCTCCGCATCCTTGCCGGGCTGCATGAGGGTGCTGGCTTGCCAACCGACCGCCTCGACGTCGTCCTGCGGCAGCGCGTCCAGCAGGTCGTCGGGCACCAGGCCGCGCAGGCGCCGGAAGGGCGGCAGGCCGTCGCCCTCCCATCGGCGGAGCGCGTGCCGCGCGGCGACCCAGGGCAGCGTGCCGAGGTAGCGCTGCCGCGCGGCGAGCAGCCCGGCGTAGACCGGCACGGTAGCGCAGGCCGCCTCGATGGTCCCGAGCTGCACCTGCACTGCAGCGTCGTCCGGCGTCGCCTCCGACGCGTCGATCACGGCGAGCAGTTCGTCCAAATTGCCGGGCGAGGCCTCGCGCACGGCGGCCCGCAGCGCGTCCAGCATCTGTGCGTGCGAGGGATAGATCCCGCCCTCGCGCGCCAGGTCGGCGCGAAACGCCTGGCGCTCGCGGTAGGTCAGGGGCGCAATAAGATAGTGGCGGCCCCCGGCGCCGAGTGGTGCGAACCACTCGGCATCGCGCCGCGAGAAGACGACGGTCATTGGCAATCCATCCTCTTGGAGAACATGGGCACCGACCGCCTGTTGACGGCCGGCAGTCTGTAACCTATAAGTCACACATAATCGAAGTTCGCCAGACCGAAATCTTTGCGGCCTGGATGGACGGGTTGGCGGACCGGCGTGCCGCAGAGCGCATCGCCCAGCGTATCGTGCGGCTGCAGTCGGGCCTCCTCGGCGACGTCAAGCCCGCGGGCGGTGGGGTTTCGGAGCTGCGGGTCGATCACGGGCCTGGCTACCGCGTCTACTTCGTGCAGCGGGGACGCGTGCTGATCGTGCTGCTTTGCGGCGGCGACAAGCGGACCCAGCAGCGCGACATCGAGCGTGCCAAGGCCCTGGCGGCGGATCTGGAGGAGTGAAGAATGGCGACGAAGACCCTGCCTTTCGATGCGGCCCGACACCTTGCCTCAGCCGAGGCGCAGGCAGAGCTGCTGTCGGACGCGGTGGCGAGCGGCGACGCCGGCTACATCGCCAATGCGCTGGGCGTCATCGCCCGCGCGAGGGGGATGACCGAAGTCGCCCGCGGCGCCGGCGTGACGCGCGAGGCGCTGTATCGCGCCCTGAGCGAGGATGGCGATCCGCGGCTGACGACGTTGCTCGGCGTGATGAAGTCGCTTGGCTTCCGACTTTCGGTCGAAGCCGCGCGGTAGGCCGGCCTCAGAATTGCGCCAGGAAGACCGGGCTGTCCGCCCCGTCGAGCTGGAAGGTGATATCGAACTGCCCGAGCCCATCGCGGTCGCCAGGCCGCAGGCCTGTGGCCTTCGCGGCCGGCGCGATGACGCAGAAGCGGTTCCCCGCCGTCGCGCCAAGGATCGCCATCAGCGACATCGCCGTGCCCTGCCGGAAGGCGTTGAACAGCGCGAGCGCAGTGGTGGTGTTCATCAGCGGGTCGATCGAGCCGCGCGCATCGCGTTCGACGGGGACGGCGGGGTCGTAGCCATCGGCCGCCTCCGGGTTATCCGGCAGGGTCACGGTGACGCCCGCCTCAAGCATCACGCGTCGGGCCTGCGCGAGGCGCTGGTTCAGCTGGCAGCGCCCGCCCACGAAGCGCGGCGGCGTCGGGCGGATCACGGTGTTCCAACCCGTGGGCAGCGCGGCGGCCGCCTTGTCGAGCAGCTGGGCGCGCAGCTCGAAGACCAGGACGCCGATGCCACCGGTCGAGAGTTCGAGGCTCCAGGTGCCGACAGCCCCGGTGAAGCGCCAGCGCAGCCCGTCGGCGTAAAAGTAGAGCGTCGCGGTCCGGTAAATGGCCTCGTCCGAGGTGGGGGCGTAGAGGATGTTGGCCGGGATGGCGGCGCTGGTGGTGGCGGCCGGCAAGGCCGAGAGGGTGCTGGCGAGGGTGGCGACGCGGCCGGTGGTGTAATCGGTGATGCCGGTGGTCTCGGCGATGGCGCCGCTCAGGACGAGGGGCTGGCCGCGATACTGCTGGGCGCTGTTGCCATAGGGCGTGGTGGGCAGGGTGAGGCTGGTGGTGGTGTGGCCGGCCGCCGGGAGCGCCGTCGCGGCGACGGCGGCGTTGGTGGTTTCGGAGAAGGTGCAGCATCGCAGCAGCCTTCCCCATTCAGGCGCGATCGCGGCGGTGCCGGAGCCGCGCAGGAGCACGCGGAGCCGGATGCGCGGGCGCAGACCGCCGACGATGGCGGGCGAGCGGTCGAGGGAGCCGGTGAGTTCCGAGTTCTCGACGGTGACCGGGTCGAAGTCGATCTCGCAATCGGCGGCAAGCCAGTCGGCGGCGGCAGGCGTGCTGCCGATGGAATCGACGCCGGCGGTGGTTTCGATCTTGGCCGCGACGGCGGCAAAGCGCATGCGGACGAGGTCGATGCTCATCGCGCGGCTCCTTCAGAGTGTGAGGATGGGAGGGTGATCAGGACGACCAGGGGCCGCCGGCTGGACCGACGGCGAGGATCGTGAAGCGGGCGAGGAACTCGCCGGCGGGGCGAGCGGAGTCCTCTGCGTCGTAGAGGCGGAACTCGGCGCCCTGCTCGGCGATGTCGCCGAGGCCGGGGGTGGCGGGTGTCCATGCGGCCAGCGCCGCCACGGTGCGTGCGTGCAGCAGGGAGAGCGCCTGTTCGGCGGCAAGATCTGTGGTGCCGGCTGCGAAACCCGAGGCGCCGAAGCCGATGCGGTAGTGGGTGCGGCCGGGCTCCTGCGTGTCGTCGGCCTCGATGTCGTCCCCGCGCACCACCAGCCGCGGCAGCGTCTCCGTGTCGGTGTCGACCGGCGCACGGCGGGCGCGCTCGACGGCGACGTCGGGCAGTTGTGTAGCGAGCCGATCGGCGATGGCGGCGAGCGCGGCCTCACGCAGCGGGATGGTGCCGCTCATGCCGAGCGCGCCAGCGAGAGGCGCCAGGACAGGCCGAGCGGGTCGGGCTCGACCTCCTCGATGCGCCAAGTTTCGGGCGGCGAGAGCCGGCGCAGCAGGTCGCCACGGCGCGGTGTGTCGGGGGCGAGGTCGGCGGCCCGCAGCGTCGCCGCGAGCGCGCCGGCGCGGGCACCCAGCCCGCCGAGCCCCGCGACATCGTCGGTCTGCGCGGACAGCAGCGCGCGCACGGGGCGCCAGGCGCTGCCAGCCGCCGCGCGCCACTCCGCATCGGTGCCCATGTTCAGATCGGCGTGCAGCGTGGCCAGCGCCGCAGCGAAGGCGCTGCCGCTCATCGCCGCAGCGCCTCGGCGAGGCGGGGCGCGATCTTTTCCGCCGAGCGGCCGATGACGTAGCCGCCGAGGCCGAGCTGGACGATGTCCCAGAGCTTGAGGACCTCGGCCTCGGAGATGCCTGGCGCCGACCAGCCGAGCCAGCGCGCGACGATGAGCCCCCCGAAGGTGAGCATCAGGATCGGGCGCCAGCAGGCGGCGAGCCAGTGCTCGGACTGCGCCTCAGCCTTGATGATGGCGCCGGCGGCTTGTTCGAGCTCGCCTGCGCGGGCGATGAGGGCGGCGTGGAGTTCGGCCTCGGCGCGCTGGCGGGCCTCGGGATCCGGAAAGAGCCGGCGTAGGGCGTCTCCGAGGATCGGCGCCAGCGCCGGCAGCAGGGCTGCGATCATGGATACTGCGTCCTGCTGAGTTCGAAATGCGGGCCGTCGGGGAAGCTCTTCCAGTCGCCGCCCCAAGCCAGGGCGACGCCTTCCTCAGCCGCGGCGGCTTTCATGGCGGTGGCCAGCTGCCGATACAGCGGCCAGTCCCAACGGATCTCGCCGGCCTCCGGCGTGCCATCGCCGTCATCCAGCCAATAGGCCAGATCGACGGCGTGGCCGGTGAGGTGGCGGCTGTTCAGCGTCCGGGAGGCACCCACCGCGACAATGCGTTCCTGGCGCTTCCTGGTCCGAAGCCCCTCCAGCACGATGAACGGGACGGCGAGCCGGGCCCGCTCGACGACGCGGACCAGATCCGGATGGACACCGGCCAGCCGCAGCCAGTCGCGATCCAGTAGCGGGGACCGCATGGTCAGGATCCCGAAGGCGGCACGCGGTTCAGCCAGACCCGCACCATTGTGTCGGCGGCGAGTGCCGCGGTGGTGGCGATGCCGACCTGGAAGTTGCCGGTGGCGGTGGTGGTGATGCGGCGGTTGGTGTTGTCCCAGAAGACCCGCGCGCCGGCGGTGATGGCGAGTGCTGGTTCCTTGGTGATGTCGAAGACGCCCTGTGTGGCGGCCTCGACCGTGGCGTTTTGCATGCCGTCCGTGGCGGCCACGCCGAAGAGCGCGCCGACGAGCACGCCCTGGCCCGCTGTGACGCCGCCCGCATAGGGGATGGCGACGGCCAGGCTGTCGCCCGGCTGGATGAAGTTCCGCATGAGTGTTCCTGCTGTGGGGAGGGAGGGAGATCGGCCTTGAAAGGGACCGGCTGGATGGGTTACATGTAACGCGCGATGGAGGTGCCGATGGCCGCGTCCGAAGTGCGCAAGCGCGTAGCCGCCCACCGGGCGGAGCTACGCAAGCGCGGGCTGCGCCCGATCCAGATCTGGGTGCCGGATACCCGCGTCCCGGGCTTTGCCGAAGAGGCGCGGCGGCAGTCCCGGCTGGTCGACGCGGACCGTGCGGAGTTCGAGGACATCATGGGCTTCATCGAGCGCAATTCGGCGTGGCCCGACGACGAGGACGACGGCGCCGAAACCGATGCACCGCGGTGACGTGGTCATCGTCGCCGATCGCGGCGGCGGCGATTACGCGAGTAAGCCCCGCCCTGCGGTGGTGGTGCAGTCCGACCTGTATGATCAAACGCTGAGTGTCGTGGTCTGCCCGGTGACGACCGTGGCGCACGATGCGGCATTGCTCCGGTTGCCGCTGGCGCCGAGCGCCCGGCTCCCACTGCGGGTGCCGAGTTGGATCATGGTCGACAAGCTGACCAGTGTACGGCGCGACCGGATCGGACAGACGATAGGCCGGATCAGTGACGACGAGGCGGTGGCGCTGAACCGCAGCCTCGCCGTGTTCCTCGGGTTTGGGTGAGGCTCCGGATGGGGTTTGCCGTTCGCATTCCGGCAGAGATGGTCCGGCGAAGACTGATGTGGTTTCTCCGCCGGGCGCAGCGCGGCCATCCGGTTCTGATACTCGAGCGCGGCCGGTCGGTCGCGCGGCTGGAGCCGCCGACCAAGCGCGGCTGCGAACCTGCATGCCGTCGCGGTCTGCGCCGCGTCAGGTGCCCGGGTTGAACCAGGCGCCGCGCCAATCGATGGCGCCGACGCCGAAGTCGAAGATCACGCTGACCTCGACGCCGTCGACGCCGGAGACCGGCCCGGTGGTGACCTGCGGCCCCTCCGCCCCGTTCAGGTAGCCATAGACGTAGACCGGCGCGGCGCTGGGCTCGGAGAAGAGGTACCAGCGGTTCGCCGGGATCAGCGGCTCGACCAGCGGCTGGACGAAGCCTGCAAAGACGTTCGCGTTGCCGATCTGGCTGGCCTGCACGGCCACCGTCAGCTGCCGGGCGGACAGCTCCTGGTTCGGACCCACCACCAGGCGCATCGATGAGCCGACCGCGATGGGCAGGCCGTCGAGGGTCTTCTGGCGCATGATCGCCGCGCGACCGGAGGCGAGGTTGGTCAGGTCGAGCGTGCTGCCGGCGGCCGCCTTGTTCGCGCGCGCTGCGGCGGTGCCGAACACCGCTGCCGCCCCAGTGGTCAGCGTCGGGCCATCGCCATTGGCCGAGTTCAGCAGGCCATAGGCTGTGGCGTTCTCGAAGTCGGCGACGCGCCGGCCGATCATGCTGGCGAAGTCGGTGAAGGCGCCGAGGTCGTCGTTCACCAGCATGGGCCGCGTGACGCGGATCCGCCGCGCGAAGGTCTGCAGCAGGACGATCTCCTGGCTCTCGGACATCGTGCCGGCCTGGATTTCCCCATTCTCCAGCAGGGGCAGCAGCGTCGGGAAGTCGCCGACGCGCAGGTGCCGGTGCGGCTTGAAGTCGCGGAAATCGCGCCGGAGGAAGATCTGGCGGTAGGAGGGCTGCGCGGGCTGGTAGGCGGCGAGCAGCATCTTGTTGGCCGCCGCCGAGAGCAGCAGCGGGAAGTCGCTGGTGGTGTGGAAGGCGCGCTCGGCCAGCAGGGTCGGATTGCGCGGCACGTTCCGCTCGCCGCGGGCGCGGAGCAGCTCGCCCACCATATCGGAGGGGCGCCAGCCCATGAACTCGGCGTGGCGGCCATTTCCGCGGGGCTGGTAGCCCGGCATGGAGCGGGCGGCGAGCGCCTCGGCCATGGCGTCGATCAGCAGGGCGGGGTCGTCCTGGCCAGGGCCGGTCTCGGGGCGCGCGGGCAGAGAGGGCCTCGGCGCCGCGGCGACCAGGATGTCGAACAGGGCGCGGCGGACCTGATCCGCCGACCAGCCCCGCTCGATCGCCTCGGCGCGGATCGGCGGCATGCGCTCGGCCGGCACCAGGGCGCGCGCGGCCTCAATGGCGGCGTCGATGCCGATGAAGCGTTCTCGTTCGGCGCGCTGCGCCTCGGCGCGGACGGCGTCGAGATCGGGCGCGGCGCGGGTGGGTTCCGGCGCCGGGGTGGTGGGCGTGGTGGTCACGGTGCTCTCCTGGGGCGGGGCGGCAGCCGGCTCGGCCGACGTGGTCTCGGGCATGGGGTGATCCTCAGCGGACAGGGCGGGTTCGATCGCGGGGACAGGGACGCCCTGGTCGCCCTGTCCGCGCACAGCGGCGTCGCGATCCACCGGGATGGGCACGACGGAGACTTCGAAGGGCTCCCAATCCACCGCGCGGTGGACGGTCTCGCCTGTGGCGGCATCGGACCGCGGCTCGTAGCGGTGCACGCGATAGCCGACGCTCACCGCGCGCAGCGTGCCGTCGGCAATGCGCTGCCAGACCGGCTCAACGTCGGCCGCGGCGGAGAACTGCAGCGTGGCATAGCCGCGGCCGCGATCGAGACGGGCCGCGGTGATGCGGCCCAGCACGTCGTGGGCGTCGCCGCGGCGGTGTGTGTTCAGCACCGGCGCCTGGCCCGAGCGCAGCCCGTCCATGCGGACCGCGTTCGGCGACATGTCGAGTTCCTCGGTGATCAGGCCGAGGGCTGGGACATAGTTGCGCGCACGAGCGCCGGTGCTCCACACCACCTCGACCGTGCGCGCGGCGCGATCGACGGTGGCTGGCGCGGCCAGGGCGCGGTGCGCCGTGATCGATTGCCCCGCGGTGGGAAGTCGATCGAACGCAGCAGAGGGTTCCGACGCGGGGGCTGCCCCGGCCGGCTCGGTAATTTCGGTCATGCGGTTGTCCTGGGCGGAGCGCCTTACGGCGCGGCGTAGCCCTGCAGATTGGCGATCAAGACACTGGCGCCGCTGATCGTTGCCCCGTCGCCTACCTGGCCGGTCCACCGGCCGCGTGTGAGCACGCTACCGATGAAGCCGTAGCGCCACTTCTTTTGTACGGGCTTCACCTGGAGCATGTCCTCGACGGGACCATCGGCACCGGTGGTGATGGCGTGGCTCCGGAGGAAATGCGCGGGCGGGGGCACAACACCCGTGGCCCAGGCGGCAGCTCTAGCCCTTGTCGGGCGGAGGCGTTCCGCCTACCTGCCGCCCGCTCACAGCCACGTGAGCCAACCTCAAGGCCGGGATTCGCATCATGTTCGGACTGTTCAAGTCGCAGTCGGCGCAGCTTGAGCTGACGCCACGCAACTGCCTCGTCGTCTCTCTGATCTATTGCATGGGAGCAGATGGAGAGATCGATCCGGAAGAGCTCGGTCATCTCTCTTCGGTTCTCGGCCGTGGGGCCACGCGTGAGCAGCTCGATGCCTGTGTCCGGTATGTGCGGTCGACGCAGTCCGCACAATTTGTTCAGGCTGCCTCAGCGCGGCTACGGCCGGAGCAGAAACTCTGCATCGTGCTGAACATGATCGACAGCGCCATGGCGGACGGGGACGCCGAGCAAGGCGAGCAGCAGCTGATCATTGGACTTGCTTCGGGAAAGTGGAGAGGTCCCGATGATGCGAGAGGACCCCCATGAAGCAGCAGCGACGGTTTACGAAGGAATTTGAGGACGAGGCGGTGCGCCTTGTCCGGACGAGCGGACGAACCCAGCGTGAGATCGCGGAGGAT
>CAMDWG010000031.1 GCA_945878375.1 Roseomonas mucosa
CGCCACGGTCGAACGCCGTGCTGGCTGCCGTCCCGGACAGTAGTTGGTCCAGGATCGCATCAGGGATCTGGGGTTCTTTTCGCTTGGCCATGCGGGACATCCTTCTTTCCCATCATGACCGACCACACACGAAATTCCCGACAGTCCCCTCGATCAGCACCTGCGCCTCGCGTAGCGTGTTGAACACCTCGCCGTTCAGCAGCTCGTCTCGCAGCTTCCCGTTGAAGCTCTCCACGTAGCCGTTCTCCCACGGGCTGGCTTTCTCGATGTAGGCCGTCTGCGACCCAACACCCTCGATCCAGCTCTTCACCGATACCGCCACGAACTCCGGCCCTTGGTCCGAGCGGATATGCAATGGCGCGCCACGCGTGATGAACAGGTCTGCCAGCACATCGATCACGTCCGTCGAGGTGAGCTTCCGCGCCACACGGATCGCCAGCGCCTCACGCGTGAACTCATCCACCACGCACAGCATCCGGAACTTCCGACCCTCCCGCGTCCGGTCCTCGACAAAATCGTAGGCCCAGACATGGTTGGCCCGCTCCGGCCTCAGCCGTACGCAGGAGCCGTCCGCCACCCACAGCCTGCCCCGCTTCGGCTGCCGCTGCGGCACCTTCAGCCCCTCGCGCCGCCAGATCCGCTCCACCCGCTTACGGTTCACCGCCCAGCCCGCGTCCCGCAGCAGGACCGTGATACGGCGGTAGCCATACCGCCCGTAGCGCTTCGCCAACTCGACGATGTCCGCCGTGAGCGTGGCCTCGTCGTCAGATACTCGCGGCGCCTTCCGCTGCGTGGACCGATGCTGCCCCAACACCGCGCAGGCCTTCCGCTCCGACACGCCGAGTTCGCGCACGACATGCTCGACGCAGGCCCGCCGCCGTGCGGGGCTCACCACTTTCCCGACGCAGCTTCCTTCAAGATGACCTTCTCAAGCGTCAGGTCCGACACCGCTTTCCGCAGCCGTGCGTTCTCCCGCTCCAGCTCTTTCAAACGCTTCACCTGATCGAGCTTCAGGCCGCCAAATTCCGCCCGCCAACGGTAGTAGGTCGGTTCCGTCACCCCAATCGTCCGGACCGCCTCCGCCACCGTCTTGCCCTGGGCAATCAGCACCTCAACCTGCCGGAGCTTCGAGACAATCTCCTCCGGCGCATGCGCCTTCCGTCGCGCCATCCCAATGACCCCTTCGCTGTCGCCGGACTACTTTACCGGCGGACCGCTTCTAAGGGGGCAGGTCAGTGCGCCGAAGCGCTTCTCGGGGAAGACAGGCGAGGCGGCGCGCATCATATAGAGGCTCTTCGCTTCGATCGTGCGGCGCGGCAGTTCGACGCTGTTGGGGATGCGGCCGCGACCATAGAGTGGGTGTAATGAGACCTGTGCGCGGAATCCTTGCCGCTTGGCTTTCTGGCTGATTCTGTGAGCTTCACGAAGCGTGGAGCGGGCGGGCATGGCACATCGCACGATCGGCCAGGAGAGCTTGGCGCCGGACGGCACCGCGCGCAGCGGGGCGGTGCTGGAGCGCCTGTCGTCTCTGATCGACTGGCAGCCGGTCTCAGCGCTGCTCGCCCCGCTCTACCCTTCCGCCAAGGGCGAACCTGCCAGACCGCCAGCAGCAGCGCCTTGAACATCGACAAGGGCGGCCCAGCACCGCGCCGCTGGCGAGGTGCCGTCCGGCGCCAAGCTCTCCTGGCCGGTCGTGCGATGTGCCATGCCCGCCCGCTCCACGCTTCGTGAAGCTCAGAGAATCAGACAGAAAGCCAAGCGGCAAAGATCCCGCGCACAGGTCTCATCAGATCCTCCGTTAGCCAGCCGCCTGCGCTGTCTCAAAGCATTCGACGACGGACAAGTGATAGCCGGGGGCGTCGGGGCTTGCGCCACTTTCCGTTTACAAAGGGACTCACGAAATCTCAAGCAGGATCGATTCAACACCGCATCTTCCCGGCTCAGCAGAGGATGATCCCGCCGATCTCCAGAACCTGCGCGCTGAGCGGCACCTGCGGGGCGGATGTATAGGCCGTTTGGTCCAAGGGCAGCCTCTGGAGGTCCGCCGGGTCGAGATCGAGGTCGATCTCCACCAAGGTATCGGGCGCGAGGTGGAGTTCGGCACCGAACTGCCGCAGCAGAATGCGCAGCTTTGCGGGATCGTTCGTGTTGCGGAATCCGAACAAATTCTTGACGACGAGACGCTCGCCGATCCGAACGCGGATGTAGCCCGTGTCGGCGGAAACATTGACCAGCAGCCCGACGAGCCGTCCCGACACGCGCAGCCGCAGCCGCGCACCCCGCTCCAGACGAAGGAACTCCCCGGAATACAGGCTCGATTCCAGGTGCCGGACCTGGTGCGGGCCGGTGACCTCCCATCGGTCGGGCCCGGCGATGGCAATCGAGCGAAGCGCCCCGGGATGGCTACCCCACTCCGGCGGCAGGTGGCGCAGAAGGCCGAAATCGGGCTCCGTCGCGATGCGCGCGAGGAGGTTTACCGCCATGTCGGTGGAGGCGACCTCCGCGTAGTGCAGATCGTCGCGGTAGGCGAACCTGGACGCGCGGGGCGTGAGGTGCAATTCGCGCAGACGCTCCGAAGGGTCGTCGGCATCGATCCCGGCCTCGTCGCAGAAGCGGCGGGTTTCCGCGATCAGCGGATCGCTGCCGTCGATCGCGGCGTCGGCATTGTCGCGCGGCGCGGTCAGCAGCATGGCGAAGCGGCCATTCCGCGCGGCACAGTCGCGCGCGATGGCCCGCAGCACCTCGCGCCGGAAATCATGGTCCATGCTGCCGTTTTGCACATAGACCGCGTCGTTCAGCGCATGTTCGAACAACACCAGGTCGTAGCGGTCGAACAGATTGTCCTTGCCTATGCGAAGCCAGCCATAAAGGCTGGAACTCGCCCCGATGCCGTAATTGTGAACCGTGATGCCCAAGGCGCGCTCGGCGAGCGCCTCCAGCGTGCGTCCCCAGCCGATGGCCATGATGGTGTTCGAGCCGCCGACGATGGCGATGCGCCGGATCGGGCTCGGATTCGCCCGGCTGCGGAATTCCGCGAGCAGGCGTGCCGAGGCCGCCGCCATGCGGGGGTCCAGTGTGCGGCGCATGATGGCGCGCTCCATGAACAGCAGCGCCGGCGTTTCGACCTTCTTCAGATCGAGGGATTTGATCTGCGCCAGGGCCTCATCGAAGCGGCTCGCCTCTACCAGCAGGCCGATGCGACGCGCCCGCGCCATCGGGCGCACGGCAAAAGGCTGGGCCCGCCGCTCCCGCCTGCGGCTCCTGACGACCCGCCCGTAGGCCGCCTCGGCCGCCTCAAACATGGAGAATTGCGCGAGGTAATCCCCGAGCAGCATATCCTCGCCTTCGCCGTCCCCGACATGGTCCAGCGCGGGCTGGGCCTCGGCCAGCCAGGCGGTGTGCTGGCCCTCCATGATTTCATTGCGGCGCCGGAATTCCTGGGCGGTCCGATCGCCCGGCTCGACCGCGTCATAGGCATCCAGAAGGCGCCTTGCCTCATCGAACCGATTGAGCCGCGAGGACTGGTCTGCCATCAGGCGCAGCAGCCGCGCGCTGCCTTCCTTCGCGTGGCGCGCGCGCGCCACGCGAAGGGCGCCCTCAAGATCGCCCAGCAACTCGGTGGCGGAGATGCGCGCCATCGCCAATTCGGGCGTCTCGCCCTCGAGTGCCTCGATCCGGGCGAGGAGTTCGGCGCCGCTTTCGTAATGGTGGCCCCGGAACAGCGTGATGGCCCAGCTGATCAGCGTCCGGGCCGTTTCCCGCTCGATTGGGGCGGTCTCGATCAGCCTTGCCGCCTCGACGTTTCGACGCAGCTGCATGAAATGCACGATCAAGTCGCGCCGTACCACGGCCGCATCCGGCTGGCGGGTGATGAAGGCCGCCAGATCGCTCTCCGCCGCATCGACCTCGCCCGCGGCGACCCTGCGGCGGAATATGGCGATCTGGCCGGCCTCGGTGGCCGGATCATCGGCGATCACGACGGTTTGGGGCGTGACGATGTCGCGCAGCGCCATCCGTGCCGCCTCCGGCAGGCCCTTCGCCCCCAGCCTGTCCAGCAGGTTGCGTGCCCCGGCTCGGTCCCCGTCCTCGATCATGCTGCGCAGCAAGGCTTCGAGCAGCGGCACATCGGCCGGGAAGTTGGCATGTCCCGCCTGCAGCAGCGCGACGCGCTCCGCCGCCATGAGGAAGTTGCGGCCGAGCAGGACGGCACGGCGCAGGGTCTCAGGATTCTGCAGGGCGAGTTCGCGCTTCGCCTGGAGCAATTCGCGCAAGGCCTCGCCCTGCCGCTCGGCAGCGAGAAGCTGCAATTCGATGACCAATTGCTCCCGGCCATAGCGGCCGAAGCCGCGCAGCAGGCGCAGCTTGTCCAGCGCCGCTGCGCCATGACGCTGCGCCATGTCGGTCCGCACCGCATAGGCCAGGGCGGTGCTGATCTGGCCAACGAGGGCGAGGGCAGGGCCGGCCGTGTTGACGTCAGCCCCGGCCAGGCTTTGGGCCAACGCGGCCTCGCGCAGGGCGGCGCCGAGATCGCCCTCGGTCACCAGCAGAAGGGCGCGGATCTGCGCCAGGATCGCCGGATCCGCCCATTTGCCGGCGGCGGCAATCGACAGCCGCGCGCCGGCCAGGTCCTCGGTGGCCAGCTTCGCCTCGACCAGGCGGGAAAGGGCTTCGGCATTGGTCGGTTCCGCGGCCAGCGCCCGGGCGAAAAAGGCATGCCGCTCGGCCGCCGGCACCGTGGCCGAGCCGCGCAGCGCCCGCGCAACCTGGGTAAGCCCGCCGGGCGCCAAGCGCAGCAGATCGAACTCGGATGCGGCAAGCCGGAACAGCTCATCGGTTCGCCGCAGCCTGGCCAGCAAGCCTATTTCGCGAACCAGATCGGGCCCACTGCCCAGTCCGGCAAGACGCAGCGCTGCCAAGTCCGCGAGTGCGGTTTCAATGGCACTGGACGCATCAGCGGATTCCGTTGCGGCACGGATGCCATCCTGCTCAGATCGGATCATTGCTCTGAGCCCTTCTGCCATACCCTAGGCCGGAAGCATTCTAGGTTGCCTCTTGACTTGTAGCAACACCGGGCCAGCATACCCCGGTCCAAGAGGCAATGTCGTGCCCCTTGGCTTGCGGTGGGTAGAGGCGGGAGAAAACGCCACTATTGATTCCAGCTCCAGGAAGGATCCATTAATTAATGCTGCACGTCGTCATGTCGACTGATTCTTTGAGCTTGCCTCGTCCGTGGTTTCAGAACAACCCCGCGGAGATGCCAGAGCGTTTCACGCGGCTTCGCCAGACCTATCCCCTGCTGCTGGAATCCGCGCTGCGCGCGCAGTTCCCCGAAAGTGAAGTTCGCATCACCAATCTGGCCGTGCGCGCCTCAAGCCTGGCGTCGTCCTTCTCCCACCGTCTGGAACTGTTTTCCTGGATGGAGGCGGATGCCGCCGTGCTGCACAAGGGCGTGGTCGATTGCTGGCCGCGCGAGGCGCTGAAAGGCATGCCGAACACGACCCTGTCCGCGTTTCGCGATTCGATGAACCGCCTGCTCGATGAACGCGCGCGCATAGCGCCCAATCATCCCTTCATTGTCGTCGGCATCTCACCCGCCAACGGCGCCACCATGGCGAAGAACCCCAAGATCGCGGAGAACATCAGCGCCTACAACGCGATCCTCAGCGCCCATTCCGATGCGAACACACGCTTCATCGACATGGAGAAGGCGTTGCGGCTCTGCGCGGATGATGTGCTGCACCCAGATGGCCATCATCTGACGGCTGCGGGCCATGCCATCTTGGCGGGCCTGCTTGCCCAAGCGATCACCGAACTGCTCACTCCCTCCTGGCGCGACCGCGAAGGGCAATAGAGGCTTAACAATACGCGCGAGGGCCGGGCCGGGGGTCAGGCGATCCGGCGTATGAGCATGAAGGCCTCGGCCGCCGGTGTGCCCATGGTGGCGCCGCGCCAGCGCGCCAGGTGTTCGACCGCGACCAATGACCGGGCATGCGGCCAGGGGCGCATTTCTTCGGCATAGGCCGCCAGCGCTTCGAGCTTGCGCGGCAACTGCGCCTCGATGGCCTCGAACCAATTGGGCATGAAGGCCAGGCCCGCCGAAGGCGATTGCCATTCCGTCGAAGACGCTGTCTCGAAGGCCAGGATGATCGGCCGCGCCCGCACCGGCTGCGGCCGAAACGCGGTGAGCACCGCCTGGTGGGCGAGGCGATGATCCACGTTGAGGTCGCCGAGATGGTGGGTATAGACAATGTCGGGCGGATGGCCGTGGGCCACGGCCTCGACCGCCTGGGCGACGCGCAGCAGCGGCACGGTATCGATCTGGTTGTCGGGCAGGGTGCCGAACACCGGCTCGCCGATGCCCAGGATGGATAGGGCGCTGCGGGCCGCCGCGGCGCGCGCGCGCTGCGCCGATTGAAGCCCTTCGCCTCGGGCGCCGACACCGTCGGTCAGGAACATGACCGTCACGGTGTCACCGGCCTCGACATGCCGCGCCAGGGTTCCGCCGCAGCCGAGCACCTCGTCATCCGGGTGCGCCGCGACCACGAGGATGTGACGGCTCACGGACGGGCTCCCGCAGCGTGCCAATGGATCGCGCGTTGCGCCACGGCGGCCTCCGCGGTCACCACGATCCCGCCAAACTTACCCATCGGTCCGTCGAAGCGCCAGGGGCTGCCATCGAGGCGGAGGAAGCAGCCGCCCGCCTCGGAGACCACAAGGGCAGGTGCCGCCATATCCCAATCCATGACCGCAACATCCTTGATGAACAGGTCTGCGGTGCCATCGACCACGCGGCACATCTTCAAGGCAAGGCTGCCGCACTCGACATAGCCGGTGCAACCAAGCCCTGTCATGGCCGCTGCCGCCACCCCACGGGGTGTGGGATAATTGTCGATCAGCCGGAGCGACGCGCCGCGACTGCCGGCGGCAAGCGGCGCCCCGTTCAGGAAAGCGCCATGCCCGCGCCGTGCCGTGAAGGTCAGGCCAAGCGCCGGCGCGACGATGGCGGCGAGGACAGGCTCATCGCTTTCCATGAGTGCCGCTTGGGTGACGAAGCCTGGAAAGCCGCCTGCCCAGCTTGCGGTGCCGTCGATCGGGTCGACCAGCCAGTAGCGTTTCGGACGGGACACCGCGAAGCTCGCATCCTCCTCGCTCACCACGGGGATGCCAGGCGTCGCCGAGGCCAGCCCGCTCACCAAGAAATCATTGGCGCGCATGTCGGCCTCGGCCTTGAACTGCGCCCCATGCCAAGTTCCAGCGGTCGCGCCGTGCCTTCGCCAGGCCACCAGCTCGCCACCGAGAGACTCCAGCAACTTGACGAGAGAGGATGAGATTTTGGTAGGGTCATCGATGTCAACGGCGTATAGACGTTCCATGTTTTCTAACCTGCCCCCCGTTGGTCCCACGTTCATTGTGAGAGCCCGCCGGGGTTATATCCGAAATCCTGTTCTGGTTGGAGCGGCCGGGCGGCGGAGCCGTCGAGGTAGCGCAGCCGCCCGGCCGCGTCCGCGTGGCGGCGGCGTGCGGCATCCGGGGTCAGCCCGCCATGCGCCGAGTGCGGCCGGTTCAAATTGTAGTCCTGCCGCCAGCGTTCGATGACAGCCCGGGCCTCGGCCAGGTTGGCGAAGACCTCCTCGTTCAGGCACTCGTCCCGCAGCTTGCCGTTGAAGGATTCCACGAACCCATTCTGCTGCGGCTTGCCGGGCGCGATGTAGTGCCACGCCACGCCGCTGCGGTTGCACCATTCGAGCACGGCGCGGCAGGTCATCTCCGTGCCGTTGTCGCTGACGATCACCGCAGGGCAGCCGCGGCGGGCGATCAGCGCTTCCAACTCCCGCACCAGGCGTCGCCCGCCGATCGAGGTGTCCACCACCAGCGCCAGGCCCTCGCGGGTGAAATCGTCGACGATGCACAGAATGCGGATCCGTCGGCCCCAGCTCAGCGCGTCGGAGACGAAGTCCAGCGACCAGCGCTGGTTCGGCCCCTGCGCCAAGGCCAGCGGCGCGCGGGTGCCAGTCGCCCGCTTGCAGCCACGCCGGCGACGGACCGACAGACCCTCTTCACGGTAGATCCGGTAGAGCTTCTTCTTGTTCATCGCCACGCCCTCGCGCCGCAGCAGAATGCCCAGTCGCCGATAGCCGAACCGCCGACGCTCGGCCGCCAGCTCGCGTAGCCGAGCACGCAGTTCGCCATCGCCCGGCAATGCCTCCCGCCACACCGTCTTGGGGTCAACCTCGATCAGCCCGCAGGCACGCCGCTGCGAATAGCCGCGCTCCGCCATCAGGCGCAGCGCCGCAGCACGGCGCGCCGCGGGCGTGATCAGTTTTTTCCCAACAGGTCCTTCAGCGCCGAGACATCCAGCATCGATTCCGCCAGCAGCCTCTTCAGCCGCCGATTCTCGTCCTCCAGCGCCCGCAGCTTCTGCGCGTCCGATATCTCCATGCCGCCGTACTTCGACTTCCAACGGTAGAACGTCTGCCGGCTGATGCCGTGCCGGCGACAGACATCCTCCGTCGCCGCCCCGGCCTCCTGTTCCCTCAGCATCCCGATCATCTGCGCTTCGCTGAACCTGCTCTTCTTCTTCGTCCATCTCCTGCTTGGGACGGACTCTCTCTCAAATCGAGGGATCAGCCCGGGGGCAGGTCATTTCCCAACCCTCGTCACTCTTGACCAAAACCTGGGTGTGGGATACCGTGTTCTTTTGTAAGAACGTGCGCCAAACAAGTTATTCGTCTGTCAAACAAGTTATTTGTTTGCACAATTGAAATGTGCTTCGGTGGCCTTGTTGCTGTTGATTTAAAGTCTTTTTCAGCTTCATCGAGAGGAGCGGTTGTTGGCTAAGCGCATCACGCCTCAGTTGGCCCATGACGGTGTGTCACTGGGTGAAGGTGGAGCACTTGCAACCCTTACCTACTCTCCGGGTATCGAAAAATCCATCGGTGACGTTGCTGTTCTCAGCCAGCTTTGCGAGACCCTGCTGAAGCACAAGCAGTTCAAGTCCGCCGCCGCAGTCGCAGCGCACGGCAGGGAATTGGAGCCGAATTCCTTCTCTTTCCGGGTGCTTGATGCCCGGGCGATTACGGCCCTGGGTGATGCGTCGGCCGCCGTCAACGCTTGGCGGCGTGTCCTCGAACTGCGGCCAAGGCATCTCGAATCCTGCATGAAGATCGCGCACGCCTTTGCGCGGCTCGGCAGCTTCGTCGATACACGGCGCTACCTCGACGAGGCCAATGCGATCTCGCCGGGCCACCCCGAAACCATTCCGGCGCTTACGCTGCTGGCGCTTGGGACAGGCGACGCGGAACAGGCCTTGGCGGCCTACAGGCTGCGCGTCCTGCACCGCGGCACGCCCCCCGCGGCCTCCCTCGAGTTCGCCTGTCTGCTGCTGAAGGCGGGTGCCGCCGAAGAAGCCCGAACCATGTTGGGCAAGCGGCCCGATATGGGCGATGAGCGATTGCGCTGGGCGAGTCTGCGTGTCGAGATCGCCCTGAAGCTCGGCGAATGGTCCGATGTGGCCAAGCTGACGCAGGAGGCCGTGCGAGGGGCTGCGCCGCGCGCGGCGCGGGCGCGCCTCTGGGCAAGCCTGCGCGCGCTCGATGCTTCGCCTGGCAGGAGTGCCGCGGCTCTCAACATTCTCGGCCCCATGCTGGGCAGCGATGCACCGCTTCTGGCCCGAGCCGCGAGGCGCAGGAACCTTCCGCATCTGGCTGCCGCGCTCCAGGCTCTCGGGGTGCCCGAAAGGCCAAGATCAGGCTTCGACGACACCTTGTCTTGGGTCGATCTGCTGTTGCGGCGGGACTTCGCCACCGAGGCGGCGGTGCTGGCACCGCCCGCTGCTGGCGCTGTCGATGCCGAGCCCAAGGTGCTCGACGCCATGGCCCATGCGCAGGCCGCCATGGGTGATTGGCGTGCCGCGATCGCCACCCGTGAGCGTCTTTCCGTTCTGTCCCCCGACGACATGACAAACCTGGCTTTGCTTGCAGCCGCACAGTCGCGCGCGGGGATGACCCTGGCGGCAGAGCGCACCCTCTTGCGCTGCCTGTCAGCCAAGGCCGCCAAGCCCGAGATCCTGTGTGAGCTCGGCGTTCTGGCGGCGCGAACCGGGCGATGGGCGCGGGCACGGGCGTTGCTCGCCCAGGCCTCGCGCATTGCCCCAGGCGATGGCGAAGCGCTCTACCAGAGCGGTCTGGTTTGCGAAAGCTTGGGCTTGGAAGCGGACGCGATCGAAGCCTACAGCCGCTGCCTGGCAGCCCGGCCTGATCATTTGCGGGCCTGGTCAAGACTGGCTGAGCTGGAAGGCTTGGGCCCGGCGAGCGAGGCCAGTGGCCACCTGGCCATGCAGGCAGCCCGCCCCGAACCGAGCGTGTCCGAGCGGCGCTTCGTGGTGGAGGCATGGATGGAGGCCGGCGACAATGCCCGCGCCCGCTCCGCGCTCGTCGCCGGCCTGCAGGCCGTGCCGGGGAATCCGCTCTTGCTGCGCCTCAAGGCGATCCTTGAATTGGTCTCGGGCAATGCAGCCGATGCCGTCGAGGCGATCGAAAGCGCATCCGCGATCGAGCCTAAGAATCCCCGGCTGCTGGACGACAAGCTCATCCTGCTTTGCGCCAAGGGTGACTTTTCCGATGCCCGGAAGCATGCCGCCCGGCACGCGACGCATTTCGCCGCGCAATCGCAGCAGGGACGCGGTGTGGGGCTGCTGACGCCGATGCTCCTCGGGGTCGGGCAGTTCCGCGAGGCTTTTGCGATGTACCGGCGCAGCACCACCTCGGCGGCATTGCGCGCCAGCCTGGGTCCGGCGCGCTTCGCCAGCGACCTCGCCTCGCTCGCCCAGGGCGAGCGGCTGCTGGTGCTGCCGGCCTGGGGCATCGGTGATGAGGTGAATTGGTGCGCGATCTACCCGCAGATCGCGGCGCGGCATCCGGCGACGGTGTTCGGCGCCGATCCGCGCCTTCTGCCGCTGTTTCGGCGCTCCTTCCCCGACCTTACCTTCACCCCGGTGGCGCGCTGGCATGGCAGGAGGGGGTTCCCGCCCGTCGCCGCGGCGCCGGCCTATGCCGGCCTGCCCGATCTGGCGCTGGCCTGCGTCATGGATGGGCCGACATGGCATCTGGCGCAGCGGTTCGATCGTGTTGCTGTCGCAACAGATCTGCTGGCCGAGTTCCGCGGCTCGCGCGCCGCCTTCCCGCAGCGGGCCGCCTATCTTCGCCCCGACCAGACGGCGGTCGATGCCTGGCGCCAGTCCCTCGCGGAGCTTTGCCCAGGCCGCAGGATCGGCATCGCCTGGACCAGTTCCGTTGACTCTTTGTTGCGACGTGTCCACACTACGCGTCTCGAAGACTGGCGCGCCGCTTTTGACGTCCGCGGCGTCAACTTCGTCTCATTGCAGGTGGATGGGGAAGCGCAGCTGGCGGCGCGGCCGGACGTGCCGGTGCATTGCCTGCCGGGCCTCGACCTGCGCAACAACATCGACGGCACGGCGGCGCTGATCGCGGCGCTCGACTCGGTGGTCTCGATCGTCAGCAGCACCGGGGAATTGGCCGGGGCGCTCGGGGCGCCGACGCTGTTGCTGAACCGCTCCCGCACGCTGGACTGGCGGGTCGCCAACGCGCAGGGAGCGGACCTTGTGCATCCCACGGCGGCCCACATCGGCCTTCACGCGCTGGCGGCGCGGCTCGATTCCGAAGCCAGCAGCGGCGCCGGACAACGCCGCGTGGACAAGCCGTCGAGCAATGCCCACTCCCTGCGGCGGTCGGCATGATGCCCGATAATTGCGTCGCGCACGGCATGGTGAGCGTACCGCATCTGGCGGGCGAATTGACGATCGTCGCGCCCGGGCGGATCGCCGGGTGGGCGGTCGATCTGGGGTCGCAATTGCCGGTTCGCATCAGCGCGCGTCTCGGCGACACGGTGCTGGCCTGGTGCGAAGCGGTCGATGGGGCCTTCGCCACGCGGCTGCCGCGCAGCGCCAATCCGGACCAGGTGCAGGTCGTGGCGGAGGCAGGCGGTTCGAGCCTAGTCCTTACCCTGGTGGAGCCGGCCTGGTCCCTGGCCCCGGCGCGTGAGGCCCTGCGGGCGGAAGTGCGGCACGATTGGCCGACCGCCATCTTGCTCTGGCGGCAATTGGTGGCCGAGGAGCCGGCCAGCCTTGCCGCATGGCTCGGCCTGGCGCGTGCCGCGGCCCATGGCGGCGACCCGGACACCATCGCGGCCTGCCTGTCCGTGGCGCAGGGCCTGGCCGCCGATGACCGGCAGCGTCGCGAGGTGGCGCGCCGGGCCAGGGTGCTCGGCAGGCCCCGCATGGCGATCGAGCTGCTGGCGCGGCTGTCGCGTGGTGGACCGAATGACGAGGCGCTGGCGCTCGAGCATGCCAAGGCGCTGATCAGCGCCGGCGACCCCAAGGCGGCGGCCAAAATCCTGACCGGCCAATTGAAGTCCGACCCGAACCAGCCGCGCGTCTCGGCGCTGCTCGCCGAGGCGCGGTCCGCCGCGGGCGACAAGGCCGGAGCGGAGGAGATCTTCGGCGGCCTGCTCGCCGCGCCGGTGGTCTTGCCAGAGGTGCGGCACAGCCACGCGCGGCTCATCGCCCATGCGGGCCGGCTTGAGCAGGCGCTGGCGCTGGTCGCCGATGACCACGCGCTCTGCGCCACGCTGCGCGGTGAGGCGCAACTCGGCAAGAAGCAGTTCGAGGCGGCCGAAGCCAGCTTCTCCGCGGCGCTGGCAGCGGGCTACCGCGGTCCCGCCGCGGCGCTCGGGCTGGCCACCGCCGCCCTGGCCCAAAACGCTCCCGGGCGGGCGCTAGACGCCCTGCGGAACGTGTTGTTGCACGAGCCGCTGCACGCCGAGGGGCTGATGCTCGCCGCGCGCTGCGCCGAATTGAATGGCGATTGGCACATTGCCGCGCGCTGCCTGGAAATGCTCATCCATGTCGCGCCGGGCGATGGTTCGCAGGCCATAAGGCTGAGCGACCTCCTGCTGGCGCGCGGCGCGACAAAGGAGGCGCTGGAGTTTTGCCTGCGTGCCCTCAAGACCCACTCATCGCACTTCAAACTCACGGTCAACCTTGTCGTCGCGATGGCGACGACCGAGGGGATCACCGCCGCGCTCAACTGGATGCGGCAATCGCGGATTTTCTCCAGCACCGAGCGCGTGGCGGAAGCGCTTCTTAGCTTGCATCAGCGATCCAACGACATCGCGACGGATGTGCTGCTGCCCTATCTCGCCATGTCCGAGTGGCCCGGCGCGGAACCTGCGCTGACCGTGGTGAAAAAGCTCCGGCGCGCCGGCGCCCATGCCGCCGCCGCCGCCTGGGTTGAGGTGCTCACGACCAGTCCGGCGGCGCAGGACTTGACCGAGGAACAGTGGCTGCACCTGAGCGAAGTCGCCCGGCGCTCGGGGGACACGCGGCTGGCGGAACGCTGCCTGGACGCCGCCATCCTGCCCGATGCCAGCATCAAGGCGCTGCTCGGTCTGGCGCGGGCGCAGACCAGCATGACGCAGAAGCAGCGCCTGCTGGCGGTGATGACGGGGCGGGCGAACAGGGAGTCGCACTCGATCCCCCTGCGCCTGGCGCAAATCCGACTGATGGTTGAGCTGGGACAGCGGGCCCAGGCCCTGGCGACCAGCCGGGCCGTGCTGGCCGAACATCCCGACAACACGCTGGTGATGGCGGTCTGCCTGGCGCTCGACCTGTCGTATGGCGATCCGATGCGGGCGCGCCAGATTGCCTTTCACCCGATGCCCAACGCGCCGGACGCGCTCTGCGATTGCATCGACCTGTTGACCGACGCGCTGCGCGACGCGCTGCGCGTCGAGGATCTGCCGCGCGCCGAACGGCTGCTGCACGACAGCCGCACTCTGGCGCAAGACCTGCTGCGGGAAACCGGGCGCTTGACCCCGGTCGCGGCGAGCCTGCTGAGCTTTGCTTCGCGCTATGGCGAGATCGAGTGGCATGTGACCTTGCTGCGCGAGGCCGCCGCCCGCGCCGAAAGCGCGGGTGCAGAACCGGACGAGGTGCTGTTCGAGCTGCTGGCCGCCGTCCTGGAGCGCGCTGGCCAGCACGAGGAGGCGCTGGCCATGTTGAACCGGCTGCCAGGACAGCCACCCGACCGACTGCTCGCCAAGGCGCGGCTGTCCGGCCTGCTTGGCCGGACGGCGGCAGCGCTCGCGGATCTGGAGGACCTGCCCGGCCCGGTTGCCAAGCAGGACTCGACCCAGGACCAAAAGGTGGAACTGCTGCGCCGTCTCGGGCAGGACGGCGCCGCTGAGGTGCTGCTACGCTGCATGTTGGTGAATTCCCCCCTTGTGCCGCGGCGAATCCGGGCCTTGGGCCAAGTGCTGTTGAAGATCGGGGGGATGGATGCGGAACTCGCGCGGCTTGGCCTGGTGCTGGACCGCTTTCCGAAGGATTTCGAGAGCCGCTCGCGGCTTGGCCTGCTGCTGTTCGAAGCCGGGCGTCTGGCCGACGCCGATGCCGCGCTGGTGCCCCTGGTCGGCGACCCGCGCTACAACTTGGCGCTGCTCGAGCAGCATGTTATACTGCGGCTGCTGCGCATGGATTACGCCGGCGCGCGGAGCGTGATCGAAGCATCGGGCTTGGCGCGCAACGGCAATCCCGACGCGGCCCGCAACGTCGCCGGGCTAATGGGGCGCCTCACCGACCGCGCCGAGGCGGAGAGCATGCTGCGCACGACGCTCGCCGCATACCCCTGCCATGTGCCGCTGATTCTGGCGCTGGCGGAGCAGTTGATCGAAAGCGGCACGATCGACGAATTGTCCGAGTTGATCGGGCAAGCCCTGGCGATCGACCCGTTGAACCCGCACGTCCATCTGCTGCTGGGCATCTCCCGGCACCGGGCGGATGATTTGGCCGGCGCGCGGCTGGCCCTGGGCTCGACGCGGCTGCTTTCGCCACGCTTTGTCCGCTTGTACGCGCAGCTCGGCCTGCTGGATGAGGAACAGGGCGACATTGACGGCGCGCTCGCCGCCTACGACATCGCGGGGCGCGCGTCAGCCGCCACGGGCAAGGATCCCGGCGCGCGGGTGCTGTGGCACACCGTGATGTGCCGGATGCTGCGCGGCGAGACCGAGCAGGCCATCGCCGCGCATGCCGGGCTCTGCGCGCTGTTTGACCAGGCCTTCCCGGCTTCGATCTCCATCTGGCGGGACGGATCCCTGCAAGGGCGGGAGTTGCTCGTGAGTATGCGCGGCGGCCCCGGCGACGAGTTGCGCATCACCACGCTGTGCTGTCCTTGGCTGATCCGCGCCGGTGCGCGGGTTACCTTCGCCTGCGATCCGCGCCTGACGTCGCTGCTTTCACGTTCCTTCCCCGAGGTCATCTTCGTGCCGGTGCATTCGGGCCATCGCCGGCTGCGTCGTCGCGACGGTGAGGTGGGGCTGGTGGATCGGGCCTGGCCTTCGATCTCGCCGCGCGTGATAGAGATGTCGATCGCCTACGATCTGGCGAAAAATGGCGGTTTCGTCTGCCATAGCGACGCGCTGATACACCGCATCTACTTCGAAGGCATGGTGCGCGATGGGGTGCCGATCGAGCGGAGGCAGATCCAGCCGGACGACGCGCTGCGGGCGCAAGCGCGCCAGTTGCTGGACGGCCTGCCGGCGGGGCTCAAGGTCGGTCTTTGCTGGCGCGGTTCCTACAGCAGCGGCTACCGGCAGCGCGGCTTCATCAAGGCTGGAGACCTCACGCCTCTGCTGGCGGTCGAGGGCGTGCGCTTTGTCAATCTGCAGGTCAACCTGACCCATGCCGAGCAGGAGGTGTTCCAGGGCAAGCTCTCCGTCATCCCCGACCTCGACCTGTTCGACGATTTCGACGGTACGGCGGCGCTGCTGACGGAGCTCGACCTGGTCATTTCGCTCGGCGTCTCGATGCGCGACGTCGCTGGGGCCGTCGGCGTGCCGGTCTGGTCCTTCACGACCTGGCCCGGAGCGGCCGATGTCTGGCGCCGCGGCCCGGGCGGGGTGGATGTCTGGCAGCCGAGCATCTTGCATTACGATCTGCTGACGCATGGCAGCAGCGCCGGCATCATCGGCGCGATGGCGCGGGACCTCGCGGACCTGGCGGCTTCGCACGGGCGCGGGCGCCAATGAACCTCGCCTATCGTGCCGATGCGTCCCGCGCCATCGGCTCGGGGCATGTGATGCGCGGCCTATCCCTGGCGCAGGAGTTGCGTCGGCGCGGCGCCACGATGCGCTTCATCTGCGCCGACCTGCCCGGCGCGATCCCCCATGTCGTCCGCGGGCAGGGGTTCGACTGCCTGATGATCCCGGCCGAGGCGGCGCGGGATGCCGAGACGACGCGGGCGGCGATCGGCCCCGCGCGCCTGGACTGGCTGTTGGTCGATCACTACGCCTTGGACGCGGCTTTCGAAGGCGCGCTGCGCGGCATGGCCGGCGGGATCATGGTGATCGACGATCTGGCGGACCGCCCACATGACTGCGACGTCCTGCTGGACTGCACGGAGTTCCCCGATGCGGCGGCGCGCTACGCCGGGCTTGTCCCGACGGGGACGCGGTTGCTGACCGGCCTGGGCTGGGCGCTGCTGAACGACACGTTTCGGCGCATCCGCGAAGGGCTTGCCCGCGAGCCCGGGCCGGTGCGTCGCCTGCTGGTGACCTTCGGCGCCAACGACCCGATGGGGGGCACGCTGCGCGTGGCGCGGATCCTCGTGCAGCCGAAATACGCATGCCTGCGCATCGACCTGCTGGGCGGCCTGTCCAACCCGCAGGAGCCCGAGGTGGCCCGCCTGGTCGCCGGCGCGGGGCACATCACCTACGCCGCCTTCAACGATCGCATGCCCGAGCTGATGGCGGCGGCCGACCTCGCGCTCGGCGCCGGAGGGACCACCTCCTGGGAGCGCTGCGCGCTGGGCCTGCCTTCGCTCGTGCTGCTGCTCGCGCGCAATCAGCTTGGGGTCAGCGCCTGTCTGGAGCGGCTCGGCGCGGCGCGCGTTCTGGGCATGGCGGACCAGCTCTCCGAAGCCGCGATCGAGGCTGCCATCGATGCGGCGCTGGCGGATGCGGCGTGGCGGGACGCGGCCTCGGCCGCCGGCATGAAGATGGTCGATGGGCTGGGCATCCACAGGGTGGCCGAGGGCCTGCTCGAAGGGCGCTGGCCATGACGCTCGGCCTCATCCGTGAAGATTTCGTGCTGCGCGACCTGACGCTCGACGACGCGCCGGCGCTGTTCGCCTGGCGCTGCTCGCCGCGCATCGCCACCACGATGCTGCAGCCGCCGCCGCCCAGCTTCGAGGCGCATCTGGGCCATCTGCGGCGCCTGCTCGCGGAGCGCGAGCGGCACGCGCTCTACATCCTGGAGCATCGCGGCCGGAAGGTCGGGCATGTCGCGCTGAAGCCGGCGGCGGGGGATGAGGGCTGCGGGGATTGGAGCATCTATGTGGGCGAGGAGGACGTCCCCCGCGGCACCGGCTTCGCGCTCGGCGTGCTCGCGCTCGAGCGCATCTTCGCGCGACCCGGCTTCACCATGCTGCGGACCAGGATCCTGGCGCACAACGTGGCCAGCCAGCGCCTCCATGAACGTTTGGCGTTCGATCGCGAAACGCCGTCGGGGGGGTGGATAAATGACGATTCTGGGGCATGGCTGCTCGGGAGTGCGAAATGGCGGACTAACCAGTGTTCCCTAGAGCGGGTTGCGTTCCGGGCTGCCGAGGCAGATTGAGAGCATGACCGCTGCGCAAATGGCCCCGGCTGGTTCCCTGCCGGTCGTCGTCTTCACGGGCGGCGGCGGCGCGGCGAGTGAGGCGCTCCAGCGCCTGCTGCAAGATCGCTACACCCTGTTTTTCGCCGATGCCGACCCTTCGACCATGCCCGATTCCATCCCCGCGGGGCGCAAGCTCGCCATCCCGCGGGCCGATGCGCCGGATTTCATCGCCGGCACGGGGGCGGCGCTGGCCCAATGCGGTGCCGAATTGCTGGTGCCCGGCGTGGATGAGGAACTGCCAGCCATCCGCGACCTGCTGGCGCACCTGCCGAAGCTGCAGATCCTGACGCCGCAGCCGAGCTTCGTGCAGGCGATGCAGGACAAGCTCGACAGCGCGCATCGGCTGCTTGCGGCCGGTCTTGACGCGCCCCTGACGGTGACGGCCGAGGAACCGGGGCGGATGCGCTTCCCCTGCATCGCCAAGCCCCGCTCCGGCCGGGGGTCGCGCGGCGTGATGGTGCTCGACGATGCGTCGCAGGTGCGCCACTACCTCGGGCTCTACCGGCAGGAGGCCAAGGCGATTGCCCTGCAGGAAAGGCTGCTGGGCACGGAATACACGGTCTATGTCTCGGCCGACGCCCAAGCCCGGCTGTGCGACCTCATCCCGATCCGGGTCATCTCCAAGCGCGGGATCACCATCAGGGCGGAAATCGACATGGAGCCCCGGGTGATCGCCTATTGCGAGGCGCTGCACGAGGCATTGCGCCCGGAAGGGCCCTATAATGTGCAACTCATCCTCGGCACGGACGGAAGGGTGGCGCCCTTCGAGGTGAACCCGCGGGTCTCCACCACCCTGTGCCTCGCCATCGCGGCGGGGGCGGACCCCATCGCGGATTGGCTGGGGCGCAGCGTGGCGCATCGCCCCCGGCCCATGCGCCTGAAGCGCAATTGGAACAACCAGATGACCCCCATGGATGGAATCTGACCCAAATGCAGATCGAAATCAACGGCCGCGCGGTCGGGGATGGACATCCCAGCTTCATCATCGCCGAGATCGGTTCGAACCATAATGGCGATCTCGGCCTGGCGCTGCGGCATGTCGATGCCGCCGTCGAGGCCGGGGCCGATGCCGTGAAATTCCAGACCTTCAAGGCGTCGAGCCACTATTCGCGCCGGACGCCCGATGTGGATTATCTCAAGGGCGTGTCCATCTACGGGCTGATCGAGTCGATCGAGATCGACCGGGGCTGGCACACGCCGCTGATGGAACACGCCAAGCAGCAGGGCGTGATCTTCCTCTCCTCGCCCTGCGACCCCGAAGCGATCGCCGAACTCAGCGCGCTGGGCATGGCTGCCAACAAGGTGGCCTCCTTCGACGTTACCGATCTCGACCTGGTGCGGCTCTGCGCCGAGACCGGCAAGCCGGTGATCCTCTCGACCGGCATGGCGGATTGGATGGAAATCCAGCGCGCCGTCGAGACCTGCCGCGCCGTGGGCAACAACGATATCGTGCTGCTGCAATGCACCTCGCTCTACCCGGCGCCGAGCGAGCTGAGCAACCTCGCGGCGATGAAGGTGATGCGCGACGCCTTCGGCGTGCTGACCGGCTATTCGGACCACACGATGGGCGAGCACATCCCGCTTGCCTCGGTCGCCATGGGCGGTTGCATGATCGAGAAGCACTTCACCCTCGACCGCGCCATGCCGGGCCCCGACCACCGCTTCGCGATGGAGCCGGGCGAATTCGCGGCCATGGTGCGGCATGTGCGCGAGGTCGAGCGGGCGATCGGCGACGGCTCGAAGGCCGGGCCCCGGCCGGAGGAAGCCGACATGTACGAGAAATGCCGCCGCAGCCTGCATGCCGCGCGCGCCATCCAGCCCGGCGAGGTGATCTCGCACGAGATGCTCACGGCGAAGCGGCCGGGTCTGGGCATCCCGCCGCACATGGTCGCCCATGTCGTCGGCCGCACGGCCAAGGTCCTGATCGAGCCGGATGAGTGGATCACTTGGCGCCATCTCTAGGACCGATCCTGGTGACCGGCGCCGCCGGCTACCTGGGTGGGCACGTCGTCGAAGCGGTCCGCGCGGCGGGCCGCCAGGTGGTCGGTACCTCGCGCGACGGCAGCGCGGGGCCGGCCTGCGACCTGCTGGACGCCGAGGCCGTTCAGGGCCTGATTGCGGCCGTCCGGCCCGCCGTGGTGGTGCATTGCGCCGCCGCGCGGGTGGGCAGCTATGACGATGCGGCGGCAGCGACGCACAGCGTGGAAATGACCTGCCTGCTGGTCGGGGCGGGGGTGGAGCGGCTGGTCCACATCTCCTCCATGACCGTCTATGCGCCCAACCAACCCATGCCGGCGCAAGAGGCCATGGCGGACCCGCAATCCGCCTATGGCCAGGGCAAGCGTGAGGCGGAGCAGGTGCTGGAAGCGGCCAGCGGCGTTGCCGCCACCATCCTGCGCCTGCCCGGCCTGTTCGGCCCGCCGCGGCGCGGCGGCCTGGTTCACCAGCTCTGCCTCGCCGCGGCGCTCGGCACGGTGCCAAGCCTGCCGGCTTCGCCGGTGATGTGGGCGGCGATGCATGTCGCGGACGCGGCGGCGGTGGTGGCGCGCGCCGCGCTCGACCCGGCCGAGCGCACCACCACGCTCAATGTCGGCTATCCCGGCCAGTATTCGATCGATCGCCTAGTGGCGCTCGTCGCGCAGGAGAGCGGCTCGGCGCTTGCCACCGACGTGGCGCATCCGCCTTTCGAGATGGACCTGTCGCGCCTGCATGCGGCCTATGGTCCGGCGCCCGGGTCACTGCGGGAACGCCTTCGCGTTCTTCTGGCGGCCGCTGCCGGGGGCGCGGAATTTCCCTTCCAAGAAAGTACACAACATCCATGAAGCTGATCAGCGATATCGACGCCTGCTACAAATATCTCGATGGCAAGTCCATTCTGGTCACAGGCGGGACAGGCTCATTCGGGCGCCACTTCGTGATGAACGTGCTCAAGCGCGCCAAGCCGCGCCGGCTGATCGTGCTGTCGCGCGATGAGTTCAAGCACTACGAGATGCAGCAGATCTTTCGCCCGGATCAGCATGACTGCCTGCGCTTCTTCATCGGCGATGTGCGCGACGTCAACCGTCTGAACATGGCGATGCGGGAAGTCGACATCGTCATCCACGCCGCGGCGATGAAGCATGTGCCCGCCGCCGAGCATAACCCCTTCGAGTGCCTCCACACCAACGTGAACGGCGCCGAGAACGTGGTGCGCTCGGCGCTGGAGAACCGGGTCAGCCGGGTCCTGGCGCTCTCGACCGACAAGGCGTGCAACCCGATCAACCTCTACGGCGCGTCGAAGCTGGCCTCTGACAAGATCTTCGTGGCCGCGAACAACCTGTCGGGCAGCATCGGCACGCGCTTCTCGGCGCTGCGCTATGGCAACGTGATCGGCTCGCGCGGCTCGGTCATTCCCTTCTTCCGCAAGCTGATCGCCGGTGGCGCGACTTCGCTGCCGCTGACCGACACCCGCATGACCCGCTTCTGGATCATGCTGCAGCAGGGCGTCGATTTCGCCGTGGCCGCGCTGTCCCAGGCGCGTGGCGGCGAGATCTTCGTGCCGCGCATTCCCTCGATGCGCATGACCGACCTCGCGCGCGTCCTGGCGCCCCACCTGCCCACGCATGTGGTCGGCATCCGGCCCGGCGAGAAGCTGCACGAGGTGATGGTGAGCGAGGATGACGCGCGCCAGACGCTGGAGCTGGAAGACGCCTACATCATCGAGCCGGCCTTCAACTGGTGGAAGCGGGCGAGCTACACTGATGTCGGTGCCAAGCACGCGCCGGAGGATTTCTACTACTCGTCCGAGACCAACACGGAATGGATCACGGACGACCAGTTGCGCGCCTTCCTGCGGGACCTGCCATGATGTCTGCCCCGACACGCCCCTTCCTGCCCTATGGACGGCAGAGCATATCCCCCGAGGATGTGGCGGCGGTGGCCGAGGTCCTGCAGGGCGATTGGCTCACCCAGGGGCCTTCGGTCGGCGCCTTCGAGGCGGCGCTCGCCGCGCGCACTGGCGCGGCGCACGTTGTTGCCTGCTCCAACGCTACGACGGGGCTGCACCTCGCCGCCCTGGCCCTGGACCTCGGGCCTGGCCAGGCGGCCATCGTGCCGAGCGTGACCTTCCTCTCCACCGCCAACGCCGTGCGCATGACCGGGGCCGAGGTGGTGTTCTGCGATGTCGATCCCGATACGGGTTTGGCGCGCGCGGAAGACATCGAGAAGGCCTTCGCCCAGGGCCGCGCGGCCGGGCTGGACATCCGTGCCGCCTTCCCGGTGCACCTTACCGGCCAGCCGACCGAGGCCGGCCAGACGGCCCGCGAGCTCGGGCTGAAGGTGGTGGAGGACGCGGCCCATGCGATCGGCACCACCCGTCTGCAAGGGAATGACGTGGTGCCGGTCGGCCGGATGCCCGATGACGGGATGGCGGTATTCTCCTTCCATCCCGTCAAGACCCTCGCCACGGGCGAGGGCGGCGCGGTGACGACCGATGACCCGCGCATGGCCTCGCGCCTGCGCGCGCTGCGCAGCCATGGCATGACGCGCGAGCCAGGCGAGTTTCGCCTGCGCGAACGCGCCTTCGACGGCCAGGTGCCAAACCCGTGGTACTACGAGATGCACGAGTTGGGCTTCAACTACCGCATCACGGACCTGCAATGCGCGCTCGGCCTGTCGCAGATGAACCGGCTCGACAGCTTCATCGTCGGCCGCCAGGCGACGGTCGCTCGCTACGATGCCGGCCTTGCGCCCTTGGCACCCCTGGTGAAGCCGTTCGGCCGCTCGCCTTCCGGTCGTTCCGTCAGCTGGCACCTTTATGTGGCCCTGATCGATTTCGACGCGCTGGGCATCAGCCGGGCCGGCGTGATGGCAAAGCTCAGGGCGGCTGGCATCGGCACGCAGGTGCACTACATCCCAGTGCATACACAGCCCTATTACATCGAGCGTTATGGCGCGTTGCACCTGCCGGGCGCTGATGAATACTATCGACGCTGCCTGTCGCTACCGCTCTATCACGGCCTGACCGAGACCGACACGGACCGCGTGATCCAGGCGCTGACCGACATCGTGCAGGGTGCAGGCGGCTAGAGCACGCTCCGTTCAATTGAACGCGGCACGTGCTATAGCAACAATATGCTGTTGAGCACGAGATCCTTCCGCGTGGAGGGGCCTCGTCCTCTGGGGTGTCCATACGCTTACTGAAGGCCTGAGCCATGCAGACCCCGATCCTGATCTACGAGTTCGCCAATGTGCATGGCGGCGATGTCGCCGCCGCCCGCCGCCTGATCGAGGCGCTGGGGCAGGTCGGCTACCCGCGGGCGGGGGTAAAGTTCCATCCGATCGCGGCGCGGACGCTGGCCCTGCCGGATTTCTCCTATTTCGCGGTCTATCAGCAGGTGGAGATCAGCCATGCCGACTGGGCCGACCTAATCGCCGAGGCGCAGCGGAAGGTCGGTAGCGTCTGGATCGAATGCGCCGATCTGAGCGCCTTCGAGGTGCTGGCGGCCAACCAGCCTTCGATCGCCGGGCTGAAACTACAATCCTCGGTGCTCGTCAACGAGGAAGTGCTCTCGGCGCTGCGCACACTCGATCTCGCCGACAAGACGCTCATTCTGAACGTGTCGGGCCATGACCTGGATGAATTGCAGGACACGGTGGCGCGATTCAGCGACCTCGGAGCCGGGTGCCTGACCCTTCAGATCGGCTTCCAGGCCTATCCCACGCGGGTGGATGACGCTTCGCTCGACAAGCTGTCGGTGCTGCGCGCCGCCTTTCCCGGCATGGCGCTGTCCATTTCCGACCATGTCGATGGCAAGGATCCGTTCGCGCGTCGCTTGCCCCTGCTCGGTGCCGCGATGGGCTGCGAGATCATCGAAAAGCACGTCGCGCTGGACCGCGCCGCTGCCCCCTTCGATGGTTCCGCGGCGTTGGAGCCCGCCGAGATCGCCGAACTCGCCCGAGACCTGCAACTGACCGCGCGTGCATTCTCGGGCCGTTTCGTGGTGCCTGCCGAGGCGGCCTATCTGGCCAAGACCAAGCCCCGTCCGATTGCCAGGGCGGATCTTCCGGCCGGCAGCATGATCGCGCCGGCCTCGCTGATCTTCCGCCGCACCGACAAGATCGGCATGACGGTCGATGAGATCGAATCGCTACAGGCGTCGCGGCACATTCTGGGCCAGGCCGTGGCACGTGACGAACCGTTCCGGCGGGAGCATTTCCGCCCGGCGCGGGTGGCAGCCCTGGTTGCCGGACGCATGAAATCGGCACGCCTGCCCGGCAAGGCCACCTTACCGGTAGCCGGCAAGTCCAGCGTCGAGCGCTGCCTCGAGAATTGTTTGATGATGAGCGATGTGGATCTGACGGTGCTGGCGACTTCGACCCATGAGAACGACGCCGTGCTTGCCGGGCACACGCTTGGCGGAAAGGTGGGATTCTGGCGTGGCGAGGAGGAGGACGTGATCCGGCGCTACCTGGGCGCCGCGGATCATTTTGGCATCGACGTGATCGTCCGGGTCACGGCGGACTGCCTGACGATTTCGCCCGAGGTGACAAGCCTGCTGCTCGATGCGCATTTCCGCAGTGGCGCCGATTTCACCCGGGCCCGTACCGAAGCGCCAGGCTCGGCGCCGCAGATCTTCAACGTCGAGGTGTTGCGGCGCATCGATCATCTGACCGGGGGCGCTCCCTATTCCGAATACATGAACCAGTATGTCGAGAACAATCCGGAGCTTTTCCGGATAACCTGGGTAGATCTGCCCGCTGACCTGGTGCGCGACTACCGGTTGACGCTCGACTACCCGGAAGATCTCGCAATGTACGAGGCGTTGTACACCGAGTTGGAGGCGCAGGGACGGCCGCCGCTGCTGCGCAACATCTTTGCGGTACTGGATGAACGGCCCCACATCGCGGCGCTCAATGCCAGCCGGCAGATGGTCTATGTCGCCAACAACGTCCTGGTCGAGCAACTAAAGCGCGAGACGCGGATAGTGCCGGGCAAGGTGTAGGTGGTCTTGCCCCACTTTTGTGGACACTGTTACGCGGCGGTAGCCGCTGGATGGAACGCTGCTGCCTTCTGCTCTGCCGTGAGATATCCGACGACGACTGCAACCGTCTCCGATTTTAGAAGCTTTTAATATACACGAACACGTCCGTCCGCGCATCATCTCGCGTGGCGTATTCCGTTCCTTCCACGAGTTCGCGCTTCAGTGCGGCAAAGAAGCTCTCCATCGGTGCGTTGAGCGTCGGACCATCGCCGTTCGCCGAACCCAGCAGGCCGTAGGCTGTGGCGTTCTCGAAGTCGGCGACGCGGCGGCCGATCATGCTGGCGAAGTCGGTGAAGGCGCCGAGGTCATCGTTCACCAGCATGGGCCGCGTGACGCGGATGCGCCGCGCGAAGGTCTGCAGCAGGACGATCTCCTGGCTCTCGGACATCGTCCCGGCTTGGATCTCGCCATTCTCCAGCAGGGGCAGCAGCGTCGGGAAGTCGCCGACGCGCAGGTGCCGGTGCGGCTTGAAGTCGCGGAAATCGCGCCGGAGGAAAATCTGGCGGTAGGAGGGCTGCGCGGGCTGGTAGGCGGCGAGCAGCATCTTGTTGGCCGCCGCCGAGAGCAGCAGCGGGAAGTCGCTGGTGGTGTGGAAGGCGAGGCAGGCCTCGATCTTGGCCTTCATCAGCAGCGCGGCCTCATAGTCGCCGAGGTCGCGCAGGCGCGTCAGCACCGGCGCGAGCCATGAGACGTCGCGCAGCTGGCCGGGCCGGCGCTTACGATAGATGTGCAGCACGTCGCGCGC
>CAMDWG010000032.1 GCA_945878375.1 Roseomonas mucosa
GGGTGCAAACCATGCGGCCGCGGCTGCCAACCCGGCGCGGCATGGTTTGCGGGCCATCTGTCGGATCGCGCGGGGAACAGGCTGCAAACCGCAACCCATATTTCCGGCCTGGCGCTAGCGATGTTGCGCGCTTCCGCCCCCCGCATACGCCGGGCCCAGGAAGGACCCTGCGGCTCGCGAGCCACGCTCCGGACGGTTGGGTTGCGTGGCTCGGGAGCCACCGCCGCGTAGGCGCTTCTACTCCACGTTCCTCAGACCTAGCACCAGCGATTCGCGCGCCGCTACGGGGTGAATTGTAACAGGAGCCTCGGCCGTCACAGGGCGCGGCTTGGCACCATAGGTGTTGAGCCTCAGAGTCGTTACGATCTCTATGCTAAGGCGGCATTAGGGCTCGGGCAGCGCGTCGTGCAGCAATCTCCTCCAGCAGAATCGGCCGAAAAAATCGAACGATCGGCAGGTCAAACCGAGTCCGAGCGCTACTTGGCTCAGCTAGCGGAGAAGACATTTCTAAATCTCTGGTGCTACGCGAACCTCTACCGAGACCAGCGTGACGGGAAGAATTTACAGGGAAAGGAGCTCTGTGACCTCCTTGTGGTTTGCGGAGATCACGTCCTGATTTTCAGTGACAAGGCGGTCACGTGGCCCGCGGCCTCAGATATCGACGTTGCCTGGCAGCGTTGGTTCAAGCGGGCAGTCTGGAAATCCATGGACCAGGTGCAAGGCGCAAGCCGTTGGATTGATCAGTATCCGGAACGCATCTTCCTGGATCCGCTTTGCCAGCGTCCTTTCCCACTTAAGCTTCCGGAGCGCAGCCGGCGGAAGATGCACGGCATCGTTGTCGCGCGCGGTGCGGCGGACGCCTGTCGCGCCCACTTCTCTGGGGGAAGTGGCAGCCTCGTCGTCATGCCAAAGCTGCGCTGCGCGGCGCACATGGACAAGACTGCCAAGCATTACGCTCCATTCCGCATAGGCGACGTGAACCCAGACGGCCCGTTCATCCACGTGATGGACGAAACCACTCTCGACGTTCTGCTGAGTGAGCTCGACACGATCACCGATCTGACAACCTACCTCGACAAGAAGGCAAAGTTTGTTCGGTCAGGGCGTCTCTTTGGAGCAGAAGGCGAGGAGGACTTGCTCGCTGACTACCTAACGCACATGGGGCCTGACGGGGAGCACGACTTCGTAGCGCCTGATGGGAAGCCGTGGCCCGCTACCAAGCAGATCGTTTACCCGGGCGGCCTCTACGCGGAGATGCTCTCCAACCCGCGATACATTGCCAAGAAAGCAGCCGACCAGGACTCATACGTTTGGGACGGTTTGATCGGTGCGTTCACCAAGCACATGCTCGCGGGTACCACCCTGGTGCACGATGGCGCGCCGTTCGCATTGAGCGACCACGAGCTAGCCGTCAGGTACATGGCGCTGGAGGATCGGCTCAGCCGCCGAATGTATGGCCAGGCAATCCTCGACGCCATCAAGCGTGGTGCTAAAGAACAAAGATTCTTTCGGGCTCTACTCCCCGACCGTGACGCATCGCGGACGGAAACCGGGTTCTTCCTGCTACTCGTCGCCTATCCCGCACATCTCAACCTTCCACGCGGCTATGAGCAGTACCGAGAGGTGCGCTTGGCCATGCTCCAAGCCTATGCGATGGGCCTCGCACGTAAGTTCCGTTATCTCAAACGTGTCGTTGGCATCACCACAGAACCGCCAGCCGCTGTCACTGGAGTGGTAGGCTCGTCGGAGGATTTGATCCTCTTCGAACCGCAAGGGTGGACGTCGGAGCTCGAGGCCGAGGCGGAACGGATGTGCCGTCAATTCGATATCTTCGTTGACGACCGGAGCAAGATCTATTTGCACCATGGCGAAGAGTACCCACGCGTCACAACGACGGCGCCATCACCAAACAGGAGGCAGCGCAGGGCAGATGCGGCTAGGCAGCGTTCCGATAAGCGCTGAAGCAGCCGCGGTGGGGCGCACCTTGCGAGGCCAGCCCACCACCCGGCACCGAATGGACGTGTCAGGGCCGGCGAGTGCTGTTCATGTGTGGACGATAGCTCGCGCACGTTTAGCGGCATCCCGCGTGGCGACCAGAGCAGCCAAGGTAGCCTGCGCCTGCTTCACTGTGGCTGGCTCGCTGGTGTCGATGTCGGAGACCTGCTCCTCCGCATCGCCGACACCTATGGCGATCTGCTCGCGCAGCTCATCGACCCATGCCTTCGCTTCGGCGGGATCGGCGTCCGGCGCGCGCAGCCACTCGGCGACGATCACCTCGACTTCGCGCGCCATGCGCTGCGGCTGGACCCCCTTCGCGGCCAGCGCCGTGAGGCGGACAATCGCAGCATCGACCGGACGCACCCGTGCCTGCCTCCGAGCGGCCATGGCCCCATCTCCTTCTGGTTCCCCCGTTTTGTAGCATGTTCTTGTATTGTTCTCAAAAGGGGCGGTATCGTCGGCCATGCCCGACGGCGCCCCGCCACGCCCCCCGCCGCCATGGCTGAGCGCTGCTGCGCTGGCCGCTGGCAGGGCTGCACGGCGTCCGCCTGGCGCCATCCCGCGCCTGGGTGACGCGGACAGCAGGGCGGTGCGCGACGCCATCCTGGCGCACCATCCCGCCCTACCCATGACGCTCATCGCCGAGGCCGTCGCCTACGTCCTCGGCGCTGAGTGAGGGCGCGTCTGCTCACGCCGCGCGCTGCCGCGGCGTGAGCCCGAAGTGCATGGCCAGCGTGCCGAGTGCCGCCACGAGGATGCCCGAAGCGCGCTTCCTGGCGGCTATGGCGGGCGGCAAGGCGGACGGATTGTTCTTCGCCGGTGATCTGGGCCAACGCATCTTCCAGCAGCCATTCTCGTGGAAGTCGCTGGGCATTGACGTTCGTGGCCGTTCGAACAGCCTGCGGATCAACTATCGGACCTCCCACCAGATACGGACCCAGGCGGATCGGCTGCTGCCGGGCGTAGTCTCGGATGTCGACGGCACGCAGGAGAACCGTCGCGGGACGGTGTCGCTGTTCGACGGCCCTGCGCCAGTGATCCGGCTGTTCAAGGATGAGGCGGCAGAGGCGGCGGCTGTTGGGGCCTGGATCGCCGAGCGGCTGCGCGAGGGATATGCGCCGCCCGAGATCGGCATCCTGGTCCGGTCAGCCGCGCAGGTCGCCCGCGCTCGGGCTGCGGTGAAGGCAGGCGGCGCGAAGGCGGTGGAGTTCGACGAGAAGGTGGAAGGGGCCGCGGGGGCGGTCTCGATCAGCCAGATGCACCTCGCGAAGGGGCTGGAGTTCCGCGCGGTAGCGGTGATGGCCTGCGATGACGAGGTGCTGCCATTACAGGAGCGCGTCGAGGCGGTGACGGATGAGGCCGACTTGGTGGAGGTCTACGAGACGGAGCGGCACCTGCTCTACGTCGCCTGCACCCGGGCGCGGGACAGCCTTTGGGTCTCTGGGGTGACGCCCGAATCGGAATTCCTGCGGGATGTGCTCGGGTGAGGCGGGTCCGTACCAAAGTGTTCGCTCTCGAAGTACAGATTTCGGGCAAGTGGGGTTCGAACCGCGGCAAGTGCCCACCGCGCGGAAACCGGCCTTTGACCTAGGTTTTTGAGTTCCGTACTAAAATGGCCGAGTCAGGAGGTCCGGAGAGAATTGGCCTCCGGAGAGCGAATTTCGGCCGTCTCCGCGCCGAGCCAGTCAACAGGTCTGCCCCGAAAACCCCAGGAAACCTGCCACTCAGCGCGGCGCTCGGTCAGGCGGAGAGCACGGCTCGTATTGGAACTGGCGGAGGAGGTGCGACTCGGTACAGGCGGTCTCTGGGTGTTTATGGCGCAACGCATGCCGTGCTGGCCGCCGCGCGCCATTGGCAGATTAGGTCCCCGCCGGCAGCTATTGGGGCTGGCTACCAGCCTATCTCTGGCAGCGAACTACAGCCTAACGAGCGGGGAGCTCATGTCAGCGCCAGGTTTTCCTGGGGAAGCTCTTCCCAAGGTTGAGCGCGCTCTATTGCTTTCAGGCGCGGCTGTTTCAGCACTGCTGCGTCTCCGCAGCCGGCGATTGGACGCTAGCCGACCGGCGCTCCGATGGCGTCGAGAGCCGCACGAGCTACCTCCATGTCGTCCGAGTAGTGGCCTCCTGAAATACCGATTGCACCGATCATCTGACCGTCCTCGGTAACCGGGTAACCGCCGCCAAAGACGACCAAGCGTGGCGTGTGGACAATACCGTGCAGCAGCGGCGGATCGCCCTTGATAAAGTCCCACCATACATGCGTCGGGATCCCAAAAGACGAGGCCGTGTAGGCCTTGTCCTGTGCTACTTGGATCGAGAGGTGCGGCGCACCGTCCATCGCGTGGAACGCCTTGAGCTGCCCGGCTTCGTTTACGATCGCGATGCACATCGCCTTCTTCAGCTCGTGCGACTTCGCTATCGCGGCCTCGATCAGCTTCTGCGCCGTGGCGCCATCGATACTGCGCTTGACGATGCTCATGCTTGCCCCCCAGTTTCCGCGATGTCACACAGACCGCGCAACGGTCTCGGCCTCGACCAGCGCCGGCGCCACCCGGCGCGGCGCGAAGGCGTCGCCGATCAGGTGTGTCCGCTCGATCCCTGCCGCCTTCAGCCCGGCGAACAGCGCGTTGCGCGCACGCGCCGCACCGATCCAGAGAAGCGCGGACGCTCCATCTATCCGTTCCTCGCGGCCCGTTAGGTAGTGGCGCAGCACGACGCCGCCGCACTCGATCCGCGCGGGCGCCATCGAGGTGCGGTATTCCGTACCGGCACGATCCAGCTCGCGCAGCGTCGCGATGCGCGAGACCATTGGTAGTTCGCGAAAGGCCTCGAAGAAGCGCGTGGCGACCACGAGGCTCCCGCCCGCGCTCGAGAGCTGCGCCGCGGCAGCCTCCGCCACAGCGGCTGCCCAGTAGTAGCCATCCTCGTCCATCAGCACCACGCGCCGCTCCGTAGCGCCGCGCAGCCGCGCGAGGTCGCCGACGCTGGAGGGCGCGATGGCGGGCACGCTGCCATCAGTCGCGATCTCCGGCACGACGTGATCGGCCCCGGTGGCCAGGATGACGGCATGTGGCGCTTCGGCCAGCAGCAGCGGCAGCGTCGCCTCGACGCCAAGCCGCAGCTCGATCCCAGCGCGGCGCAGAGCGCCTTCCTGGAACATCGTCAGGTGCCGCAGCTCGCCGCCAGTCGGGAAGTAGCTGGCCGCGAGGAAGCGGCCGCCAAGTTCCAGTTCCCGTTCGAACAGGATCACGCGATGGCCGCGCTCGGCGGCAACGCGCGCGGCTTCCATCCCCGCGGGCCCGCCACCGACGACCAGGACCTTCCCCGGCTGAACGGCCGGCCGCAGCCGGCCGAAATGGTGCTCACGTCCGGCCATCGGGTTGGTGGAACAGCCGATCGGCTCCGCGCTCGAGATCCAGTCCCAGCACTGGTTGCAGGCGATGCAGCAGCGGATCTCGCCCGCGCGCCCGGCCTGGGCCTTCGCCGGCCATTCGGGGTCCACGATCAGCGCGCGGCAGAGCCCGACCATGTCGCCATCGCCGGCGGCGAGGATAGATTCTGCCTGTTCCGGCGTCTGCACGCGCGTGGATTGCACCACCACCATACCGTCACCGACGGCACGCTTCACCTCAGCCTGGATCCCGCGATAGGTGGCCTGCGGCCAGTGCCGGTCGGGCAGATGCGTGTCGATCGTGTTGAAGTTGCCCTGGCTCAGCGAGATGTAGTCGCAGAGCCCCGCACGCGCGAGCACCACTGCGATCTCGGCAGCCTGCGCGGCATCGATACCGCCCTCGGTGAATTCCTCGACCGCCATGCGATAGCCGACGATCGCACGATGGCCGATCCGGCGCCGCACGCCGGCCAGGATCTCGGTCGGGAAGCGCAGCCGGTTCTCGAGGCTGCCGCCGTACCGGTCGTCCCGGCGGTTGGTGTAGGGCGAGACGAACTGGCCGATCAGGTGGCCCTGCGCGCCATGCACCTCGACACCATCAGCCCCCGTCTCCATCGCATGGACCGCGGCGGTGACGAAGAACTCCACCATCTGCTCCACCTCGCGCGTCGTCAGCGCATGAGGCACGCCGCCCGAGCGCGGGCAGGCGATGTCCGACGGCGCCAGCAGCGTGCCGACGCGCCGGCCCAGATGCTGGCGCCCACCATGGTTGAGTTGGAACAGGAACAGCGCACCCGCATCATGCACCGCCTCCGACAACCGGCGTAGGCCCTGGATCGGGCCTCGGTCGAACAACGGGATAGCGGCCGGTGTCACGGCATCGGCCGGGTGAACGCGCGCCGCCTCGCTTACCACCACACCTGCGCCGCCCTGTGCTGCCGCGCGATAGAAGGCGAGCATGCGGTCGCCGACGCGGTTCTTCTCCGCCAGGTTACTGGTCGTGGCGACGCGCATGACGCGGTTGCGGGAGACCGTGCCGCCGATGCGGATGGGCGAGAACAGTGTCGGAAATGGGGATCGTCCGCCGCCGAGCATCACAGCGGTCGCAGCGCCCTGGCTCGTCATGGTGCAGACATCCCGCGCCTCACCGCTGTCTCCCTGACGGCAGCCTAGGGCGACGAATTTGTTCGGACAAGGTCCCTGGACAGTCTTGCCGATAATCGGCGATGCTGACTTCGGGATAAGGACGTCCAGCGCTTCATGGCTCGCATAGATCTTGCGGTCAGTCTGTTCTGGTTCTTGCTCGGCCTCGCGCTGTGCCAGCAATCGGTCGCGCTCGGCCTGGGTGGACCGGGTGGTCCGGGCTCAGGTCTTTTTCCGCTTCTGGCGGGTCTGCTGATGGCGGCGGGTGGAGCGGGGCTGATGATCCGCCACGTGCTGACCGGTGGCCGGCCCGTGCCCGGCGAAGAGATCGCCGCGCAGTTCTGGCCCGCGCAAGGTGCTATGCTGCGCGTCGGCGCGTTGATCATCGTGCTGGTGCTGATGATCCTTACCGTGCCGATGCTCGGCTTCGCGCTCACGGGCGCGGCTGGTCTGCCGGTGCTGTTCCGCGTGATCGCGCCGGAAGCGCCGTGGTGGAAGGCGATCCTTGTCGGCGCGCTGGCGGCGGGCGGCGTGCATCTATTGTTTGCTGTCGCGCTCGGCACGCCGCTGCCGCGCGGGCCGTTGGGTTTCTAGCGCGATGGAAGCCTTCGAAGGCCTGGCCGCCGGCTTCGGCGTCATCCTCACCTGGCAGAACATCCAGTTCATCCTGCTCGGCAGCCTGATCGGCACGCTGATCGGCGTACTGCCCGGAATCGGGCCGCTGGCCGCGCTCTCGCTACTGTTACCCGCCACCATATCACTGCCGCCGGTTGCGGCCATCGCGATGCTGTGCGCGATCTTCTATGGCTCGATGTATGGCGGCTCGATCACCTCAATCCTGGTGAACATCCCGGGCGAGGCAGCTTCCGTTGTCACCTGCCTCGACGGCTATGCGATGGCGAAGCAGGGGCGCGCGGGGGCGGCGCTTGGTATGGCCGCGCTCGGCTCCTTTATCGCAGGCACGATCGGTATCGTGGTGCTGACCGTGGCGGCGCCGGCGCTCGGCGAGTTCGCGATTCGCCTCGGCCCGCCGGAATACTGCGCGCTAATGGCGCTTGGCCTTGCCTGCACGATTCTGATGATCCAGGGCAGCGCGTTGAAGGGGGCGGTGATGATCGGGCTTGGCACCGCGCTTGCCGCGATCGGGATGGACATCGTCACCGGTGAGTTCCGCTTCACCTTCGGCACCATCGGCCTGACAGGGGGAATCGAGTTGCTCGCGGTGGTGATCGGCCTGTTCGGCGTCTCCGAGATCCTGGTGAATGTGGAGCAGTCCGCGCGCGGGATGGCGGTGAAGGCGCGGCTCCGCGGGCTGTGGCCGACGCGTGCGGATTGGCACGCGTCCCTCGCGCCCATCCTGAGGGGCAGCGGGCTCGGCTTCGCGATCGGGTTACTGCCAGGTGGCGGGCCGGTGACGGCCTCCTTCCTGTCCTATGCCGCCGAACGGCGGCTTGGGCGCGATCCGACCAGCTTCGGCAGGGGACGGATCGAGGGCGTCGCGGGGCCGGAAGCGGCGAACAACGCCGCCGTCTCCGCGGGCATGATCCCGCTTCTGTCGCTTGGTATCCCCGGGAATGCGGTGACCGCGCTACTGATGGGCGCGCTGATCATCAACGGCGTGCAGCCGGGCCCGACGCTGATCACGGACCATGCCGATGTTTTCTGGGGCGTGATCGCGAGCCTCTATATCGGCAACGTCTTCCTGCTGATCCTGAACCTTCCGCTGGTGGGGCTTTGGGTGCAGCTGCTGCGCGTGCCCTATTCGGTGCTGTTCCCCTCCATCGTGTTGCTCGCGATCGTGGGCACCTATTCGGCCAATCGCAGCTTCTTCGATCTCTGGGTGATGCTCGGCTTTGGCGTGCTGGGGTGGTTCCTGCGGAAGCTGGGCTATGAGCTCGCGCCGCTGGTGCTCGCCTTCGTCCTCGCGCCGCTGCTTGAGCAGTCGCTGCGCCAGTCGATGGTGATGTCTCCGTATGGCGCCTGGATCTTCCTGGACCGCCCGCTGGCCGCCGCGATGCTGGCCGCCGCCGCGCTGATGCTGCTTCTCGTGGCCTTCAAGGGCCTCACAGTGAGAAGATTGGGAGGAACGACATGACCTTCACCATCAATCGCCGGCACCTGATCGCCGGCGCCGCGGCGGCCGCCGCGCTGCCGGCAGCGGCCCGCGCGCAGGGGCGCCTTTCGGTGCCCAAGCCCGCCGGGTTCCCGCGTGAGCCGATCGAGCTGACCGTCGTCTATCCCGCCGGTGGCGGCATGGACATCACCGCTCGTGTCGTGCAGCGCTTCTTCGAGAAGCACTCCGGAGAGCGCTCCTTCGTGAACAACCGCACCGGCGGCGCCGGCCTCGTCGGACACACTTGGCTCGCGACCCAGGCGCCGGCGGACGGGCATGCGGTCGGCATCGTCGCCAATCTCATTTTCTCCGATGCCACGCGCAGCCAAGGGCGCTGGAACTGGAGCGACCTCGATCATATCGCCCATCTGAACGCCGAGCCGCTGAACCTAGTCGTCAACGCGGAGGGGTCGTATCGCAGCGGCGGACTGCGCGGCATCCTGGACGCCGTGCGGCAGCGGCCGGGCACGATCCGCGTCGCCAACGTCCCCGGCGGCTACTACGAATACCTGATCGAGCAGCTCGAATCCGCGGCGGGCGGGCGGTTCCTGCGCGTGCCCTTCCAGGGCGGGGCGCCTGGGCTGACGGCCCTGCTCGGCAACAATGTGGACCTGGCCTTCGGCTTCTTCGGGGAGATCCGCGGCCACCTGCAGGGCAACCGCCTCGTGCCGGTCGGCGTGACGGGCACGCAAGAATCGAGCTTCCTGCCCGGTGCGCCGACAGTGAACAGCGTGACCGGTCGCAGCGACGCGAATTGGGGCGTCAGCCGCTGGGTGGCGGTGCCAAAGGCGGTGCCGGCCGATCGGAAGGCATGGCTTGCCGCCAGCTTCCGCGCCGCCATCGCGGACCCTGAGCTTGTAACGGAATTCCGCGCCCTTGGCGCCCTGCCCAACCCGGCGCTCGATACGCCCGAGAAGGTGCTGGCCGGCGTGACGCTGATGGCGCAGGCCGAGGCGGACTTCCAGGCCCGGCGCGCGCAGGCGCGCTGAGAAGGAGGAACGCATGCCCGACGTCCTCGGCTATCGGGGCTGCTTCGGCATCGTCACGCCGTCCACCAACACGGTGGTACAGCCGGAGTACGACGCGATGCGTCCGCACGGCGTGACCAACCACGTCGCGCGGATGCACATCTCGAACGACCCGATGTCGAGCGACGCCGACTTCAACGAACTGATCCGCCGCATCGACGCCGCGCTGGAAGGGGCGCTGGAGAGGGTGCTGACCGCCGAGCCCGATCACATCGTGCTCGGCATCTCAGCGGAGAGCATCTGGAACGGCGGCATGGCGGCCGCGCGCGCAATTCGTGCGCGCGTGGACCGCATGACCGGCGGCCTTCCGTTCACTCAGGCCGCGGAGGCGCTTCCGGCGGCCCTCGCTGCACTCGGCGTCAGCGGCCCGGTGGGGCTGGTTACACCCTATTTCCCCGTCGCACATGGCCACCTCTCCGCCTATCTCGCGGAGATCGGATGCGAGTTGGTGGCGGCAAAGCACCTGCAGCGCACATCCCCCGTCGGGATCGCACGCACGCCGATCGAGGCTCTGCGCGACGCGCTGCAGGAGGTCAACCGGCCGGAGGTGCGCGGGATCATCCAGTTCGGCGCGAACCTGCCGATGATGCGCCTGGCGGCGCAGGCGGAGGAATGGCTGGGCAAGCCCGTGATCGCGATCAACGCCGCGACCTACTGGCATGCGCTGCGGAGCCACGGAATCACCGATCGGATCGCGGGCTGCGGGCGCCTGCTGGAGGAGCATTGATGACGGAGACCAACGAGCAACGGCTCGCGAAGCTTGGCGTCGCGCTGCCGCCCCCGTTCCGCGACGAGGCGAATCGCGTGCGCGCGCTGCGGTCGGGCATCCATGTCTACATGAGCGGCCACGGGCCGCTCGGGCCGGGCAATGTGCCGCTGGTACGCGGCAAGCTGGGGCGCGAGCTCTCCATCCCGCAGGGCTATGACGCGGCGCGCCTCACAGGGCTCTGCTGCCTGTCTACGCTGCGGACCTATCTCGGCACGCTCGATCCGGTGGTGCGGGTGGTGCGCGTCGTCGGCTTCATCAACTGCGCGCCCGGCTTCAACACCCCCTCGGACGTGCTGCACGGCTTCTCCGACCTGATGGTGGAGGTGTTCGGCGAGGGCGGGCGGCACACGCGGTCCGCCATCGGGGTCGCCGAGCTCTATTCCGACATCCCGGTGGAAATCGAAGCGCTGTTCGAGGTGGCGGCATGACCGTGATGCGCGACGAAGCCGAGGTGGCGCGCCGGCTTGCCGAGGTGCGCGCCAAGCGCGGCTACCTGCTGCCGCATCACGGGCTGCTGGCGATCGCGGCGCCATCGGTGCTGGCCGGCTATGACGCGACCTACACCGCTCTGACGCTGACGTCACGCAGCCTGCACGAAAGGCCGAAGGAGTTCATCTGGCTCGGCGTGCTGGTGGCCTGCGACGAGGCCATCGCGACTCATCACATCGCGAAGTTCCGCGCAGCCGGTGGCACCGATGAGGAGATCGAACTGGCGATCCGCCTCGCCGCCTTCGCCGAGGGCGCGCCGCGGTTTGCCTTCGCAGAGGCGAAGTGGCAGCGGCACCTGCCGCGCTACGACCGGTCGCGTGCCTATCGCGCCGCGCTAGATGGGCTGACATCGGGTTGCGGCGTGGCGCAGGGATGGATCGAGATGACCTGCGCGGCCATCCACACCGCGCGCAAGGGCTGGTGGGAACTCGCGGAGCATATCCGCGGCGCCTATGCCTGTGGTGTGCCGGAGGTGGAGCTGGCGGAAGCGCTCTCCTATGCGATGTTCCCCGGCAGCATCCCGAATTTCGTCGATGCCTGCGGCGTCTGGCAGGAGCTCATCGCGCGCGGGGAGGTCCCGGCCTCGCCGGCCTTCGCGCTCTGGGGCGCTGCGGCGGCCGAGCAACGCGGCTTCGACGGGGCATGAGCGAGGCCGAGGCTCCCGCGGGTCTCATCGTGCCGCCGGGCATGGCGCATATGGTGCCAAAATTCGGCTATGCGCCCGGCCTAATCGCGAACGGCTTCCTGTTCATGGCCGGCCAGCTCGGCCGCGATGACGAGATGTTCGTGATCGAGGACCCGGAGGCGCAGATGACGCGCGCCTGGCGCAACGTGCTGTGCATCCTGGCGGCGGCGGGCTGCACCGTGCGCGACATTGTGGATGTCACGACCTTCCACGTCGAGTTGCGCCGTCATCTTTCGGTCTACAAGCAGGTGCGTGACCGGGTCATGCAGGGCCACACGCCGCCCTGGACGGCGATCGGCGTGAGCGAGTTGTCGCGGCCGGGCCTCGTCCTCGAAGTGAAGTGCATCGCCCGCCTGCCAAGCGACTCGTCGTAACGCGGCCGCGCCGCAACCATATTTTGTGCGACAGCGCCTTGTGCCAATCGCCGCCGCCCTCGCGGCAGCCGCCAGGTCAGCGGCAGCGAATAGCGTTAGATTATCGCAAGCCCGCTCTTCGCGAATCCTATGCAACTGCGACGCCTGAAGTTCGATCTGGCCGTGGAATTCGATAGTTCCGCTCTGCGCAAAGCATATTTTACAGCCGCTCGAAGATCCTGAAGCTTTGGTTGAGCAGCTGGAAGGTCCTGCGCGCTGCGGCAACGTTCTTACCCAGCCGGTTCACCGCGCCACGCCGCGGCGTCTTGCCCTGGACGCACATGGTGGACAGCATGTTGCCCCTTTTTCGCCTGCACGATCTTTCGGAGATGTTGCTATCGTGGTGCCAATGGATTTGGGGACCCGGACACGAAAGCGCGGGGACCGCTGGAGACGCTGCACGAGGGGCAGATCGAGGGCGGTAGTGGGGATGGCGGCGAACCCGTCTGGAGCCCACCAGGCCGGCCGCCATAGGGCCGGCCCGACGTTGCCCGGCATGCCGGGAAAAGAGGCGGAGGGGGCGCGCTGTCGCGCGGCGCGCCCCCTCCCTGTGTGGATGTCCATCGATGAAGGAAGTAACGGCACCCTTCGCTTCGCCACCACCACCGACAGCGTCGCCGCCGCCAGATCAGCCGGCGCCGCGGATATGTTCCGCGCCATCACGCGCACCGTGTTATTTGACCACACGGCGGCGTCGAGCTCGATGAACCGCGTGCACGACACCAGCGACGCCGTCGCCAGGGTCGCCGGCCCGTGCCCCGTTCACCGTGATGTCGATGAACGCCGTCGCCCCCGGCGCCAGGCTCGGCAGATCCCAGGATACCTCGGCAGCAAACTCCCGCCGCCCTGAGCCGAACAACGCCCCCGTCAGCAACGGCGTGCCGTTCAGCACGGCAGGTGCCGCCTCCGGCAGCCCGTAGAGGCGCAGCGATTGGAGGTCGATCGGCCCGTCGAAGCCGATGACACCCACCTGCGCATAGGCCACGGACGCACCGACGCGGGTGGTCTGCCGTCGGTTGAAGTTCGCGTCATCCATCGGCGCGCCGGCGTTCCAGCCCTTGGCCGGCCCGTTCCACTGCATGGTGGTGATCGAGGCCAGCCTGCCAGAGCGTCCGGCGTTCTGGCACGATGTAGGGGAAGAGGCTTCAGGCGAGGCCCGCGAAAGCCAGGCAGAAGATCGCGACCGCCGACCCGAAGGGCAGGCGGCGCAATGCATCAGGCTGCCGGCTTTGAAGCACGCCGGACATATTGACCGCGTCGATGGGCAGGCCCACGGTCGAGACAACGAGACGTCGGAGGAAGCAGTTGGGTGCAGAATTTGCAGGATTCCTACGTCCAGATCGTTCGGCCGGCGTACGCAATACCGTGCTCGTCTTGTCTGTTCTCGGCCTCACCGGCGCCTCCGCTCGCCGGATAGCGCGCCAGGTTCCCGGCACCACGCTGATGTCGCTTCCGGTCGGGCGTGGCCAGTTCGGCGAGGATCGCGCGATGATGCGGCGCATGCTGGTCGGGCTCGGCCGCAACCCCAATGCGGCGGCCGTGCTGCTGGTCGGCGCGGATCGGCTGCGGCTCGATGCCATCGCCGAGGGTATCGCGGAAGCCGGCAAGCCGGTTGAAACCGTCGCGCTGGACGACTGCCACGAAGACAACCTCGCGATGTCGGAGCGTGGCGTGCGGGTTGCCGCGCAGTTGGTGCGCGATGCCTCGCGCCTCCGCCGGCAGCCCCTGCCGGCGAGCCTGCTGCGGCTGGGCATCGAATGTGGCCATACCGACGCCACCAGCGGCATCGCCGCGAACCCACTCGTCGGCCGCGTGGTGGACCGGTTGGTGGATGGCGGCGGCTCGGCCGTGTTCGGCGAGACCATGGAATGGTTGGGTGCCGAGGAAGTGCTCGCCGCCCGCGCCGCCACCCCGGAGATCGGCCGTCAGATCGTGGCGGCCGTGCTGCGGCGGGAGGCCTGGGCCGCCGCGTACGGCGAGGATCTGACCGGCAACAACCCGGGGCAGGAGAACATCCGCGGTGGGCTGTCGAGCATCGAGGAAAAGTCGCTCGGCGCCATCGCCAAGGGCGGCTCGAGCTCGGTTCGCGGCGTGGTGCCGCACGGCGCGCCGCTCCCCGGGCCGGGGCTCTGGGTGATGGAAGGCCCAGCCTTCTCCCCGCCCTCCGTCTCCGGCTTCGTCGCCGCCGGCGCGCAGATGGTGCTGTTCACGACAGGCGCCGGCAATTCCTACTGCGATGCGCTGGCACCCACGGTGAAGGTCAGCGCGAACCCCGCCACCATCCGGCGCCTGGCGACACAGATCGACTTCGACGGATCGGGCGTGCTGGACGGCACGCATGACCCGGAGGCGGCGGCAGACGCGCTGTACGCGCAACTGCTCGACCACGCCTCGGGCTCCGCCACCTGGGGCGAGGTTCTGGATGAGGGCGAATACGCCTTCGCACGGGTGGGAGCCGATTTCTGATGCCGCAGTCCCGACGCTGGCAGTTCCTGGTTCTGGATCCCAGCGACACCGTCGCCACCGCGCTGACCGACGTGGCAGCCGGCGAGACGGTGTTGCGGATCGGCGAGGCGCTCGAGACGCTGGTCCTGCCTGCGCCGATCAACCTTGGCCACAAGATCGCCCGCCATGCGATCTCGTGCGGTGATATCATCCAAAAATATGGCGCCCCGATCGGGGAGGCGACGGCTGACATCGCGGCCGGCGCCCATGTCCATGTCCACAACCTGCGAAGCCGCAGGGCTAGAAACGTCACAAAGGGAGGATGATCATGACCGGATTACCCCGCCGCGCGCTGCTATCTACCGCCGCGATCCTCGCCTTGCCCCGGCTGGCTCATGCGGCCTGGCCCGACCGGCCCATCCGCCTGATTGTCCCCTTTGCCCCCGGCGGCGGCACGGACACTACGGCGCGCATCGTAGCACAGGCGCTGACGGAACGGCTCGGCCAGTCGGTGGTGGTGGAAAACCGCGCCGGTGCGGGTGGTGCCATCGGCATGGCGCAGGCCGCCCAGGCGCCGCCCGACGGCAACACGCTGGTGATGGGGCATGTCGCGACGCATGTCGTGAACATGGCGGTCCAGGCCAACCCCGGCTACGACACCGCGCGGGATTTCGTGACGCTCGGCATCACCTCCACCGCCGCGAACATCCTGGTGGTGAACCCGAACCGGCAGGGCGGCATCCGCAGCGTGCAGGACTTTGTCGCGGCCTGCCGCGCGAAGCCGGGCGAATTGTCCTACGGCACGGCCGGCATCGGCTCCCCGGCGCATATCACCACCGCGCTGTTCCTGCGCACCGCGGGAGTAGAAGCGCAGCACGTGCCCTACCGCGGCGGCGCGCCGGCGACGACCGACCTGGTGGCGGGCAACCTGGACTTCATGTTCTCCGGCGCTTCCGACTGCATCCCGCACATCCGAAGCGGCCGTTTGCGCGGCATCGCCGCGGCAAGCGGCAAGCGCCTTTCCGGCGCCCCCGAGATCCCGACCATCGCCGAGAGCGGCTATCCTGATTTTGCCTTCGAGATCTGGCACGTGCTGTCGGCCCGCGCCGGGACGCCCGCGCCGATCCTGGACCGCCTGCGTGCGGAAACGGCGAGCGCCCTGGCGAGTGCCCAGGTGCTGGAGCGGATTACCGCCATGGGCGTCGATGCCACGCCGACCACGGGCGAAGCCGCGGCGGCGCGCGTCACGGCGGAACTCGCGCGGTGGGTTCCGATGATCCGCGCCGCCGGAATAAGCGCGAACTGAAGCGCGGGTGGCGGCGGGCTGCGGCGCTGGGTGCCCGCCGCCCCGCCGACATGGCGGGCAGCGGGCTTTGCGGAAGGCGCGGGCCAGGCTGGATCAGGGCGTCAAATCGTCGGGGATGCCGCCCACGCATCCTCCGCCTCGGACAATTCGCTGATCGCGATGCCTGCCTCGCCCTGCACGGCGTAGAGAAGGTAGGCGCGTCCATCCTCCTCGAAGATCGCGGGATCTCTCAGTTGGCGGACCGGGAGATGCACCGCGCCGCGCCATGATGGCAGCAGCGGCAGGTCACCACCCTCCCAGGGCATCTCGGGCCGCAGCACGTCCTGCGCCTCGCCCTCGACCCGCCAGCCGCGCCAGTCACCGCGCAGCGCGATGCGGGACGCGTAGATCCGTTCCGGCGTATCGCCGACCCGCGTCCAGAAGACATGCAGCGTGTCGCCGCGCAGCAGGACCGCAGTATGCCGCTGCAGCCCGCCCTCGAACAGCATCGGGCCCCTTTCGAAGCTGGAGAGGCCATCCGCGGATCGCAGCAGGATGCCCGGCATCGCCAGGGCGAAGGTTGCGCCACTGTGGCGAAAGACCCGGAAATAGGAGGGACCCAGCAATTCGGGTAGCGCAGTGAAGGTCACACCATCGGCGGAGGTGGCGACGCGCGTTCGCTGCGTGCCCCAGGCGACCAAGCCGTGGAAATACATCACGATCCGGCGACTCGCCTCATCCATATGCACATCCGGCGAGGCGATGTGCGGGTGCGCGGAGTCGACCTCCGGAGGCAGCACACCCGGCGTCCCGGCCGGTGCCTGGCCGGGCAGCACATCCACCTTCCCGTTGGGCTCGGCGGAACGGATTGGCGGCTTGGTGGGAAAGAGGCTGTGCTCCAGGTCGAGGCTCCCAGCCTCATGCATGCGCCACGGACCTTGTGGCGCATCGGCATGGGCTAGGCGGATGTAGGCGCCCTTATGGTCGGCGAAATAAAGGTAATACCGACCGAGCCGACCCGGCACCCATTCCGGCACGCGGATCATCGAGGGGCCCTGGATGTTGGCGCCCATGCGCCCGTCCATCCCTGGGCGGATGATCTGGCCGATCCTGCGTACGCGCCACTGCGCCATGGCTGTTCCTCGACCACCACCCACCGCGATATCGGTCGGCTTTCGACGCGCGCCTGAAAGCCCAATCGAACCGCCGCTTGCGCCACTCTACACGACTCGCCGCTTCGTCACCCCTACCGAAAGCGTCGCCACTGCCAGGTGGAACGTCGCCGCGGAGATATTCCGCACCATCATGCAAACCGTGTGGTTCGACCACACCGCCGCATCGAGTTCGATGAAGCGGGTCGACGACACCAGCTATGCCGATGCGAGGTCACCCGCCCGCGCCCGGTTCACCGTGATATCGAGCAGCGCGGTCGCCGCTTTGCCCCTACAGCCGCTCGACGATCCGGAAGGCCCGGTTCAGCAGCGGGAAGCTTCCGCGCGCGGCGGCGGCCTCCTCGCCCGGCTGGTTCACCGCGCCCCAGATCGCCCGGCGGTCCGTCTCCGCACGCGTGTCCGCGGTCTCCGGGATCCAGAGCGCATCGCGCGCCGCGCCGAGCCACCGTACGAGGTCTCAATGCGCCTCTGTCGCCTCAGCGCGCGAGATCGCCGGCAGCGTGAAGGCGGCAAAGCGCGGGTTGGCCAGCGCGGGCTGCGAGAAGCTTCAGCACTTCCGCCGCCGCCAGGTAGCCGATGACCAGGGCCGCGATCACTGCGAGCAGCGCACCCGGCAGCAGCGCGAAGCCCAGCACTGGCCCCAGCGGGCCGAGTGCCAGCGCGAAGGCCACCCTCCTAGGCATTATGTTCGCGGAGGAGATTGGTGCGGAGTGTCACCGTGTGCTGCATCGCATCGCGCTCAAGGTGAGTTGCCGAAAATGACCAATTCCGAATTCGTATAAGGCCTTGCGGTTTCACCTCATCGTCACGCACATGCGGGCTGGCCTGTGGGCATAAGCGCGGCGACCCACCATGAGGTTCGTGCTGCATGGCAGGCGTGACGCTGCATCGGATCAGCAAGCGGTTCGGACAGACGGCGGTGCTTCGCGATGTCACGCTCGACGTGGCGGATGGCGAGTTCCTCGCGATCCTTGGCCCCTCGGGCTGCGGCAAGTCCACCCTCCTGCGCATCCTCGCCGGCCTGGAAGGGTGCGATTCCGGCAGCGTGTTGCTGGGGGACGAAGACGTGACCGAACACGCCGCCAAGCGGCGCAACCTCGCGATGGTGTTCCAGTCCTACGCGCTCTATCCCCATATGAGCGTGCGGCAGAACATCGCGCTGCCGCTGGAATTGCGGCGCCTCAGCGCGTGGCAGCGGGTGCCGGTGCTGGGGCGGCTCTCCGGCGGCGCCATCCGGGACGACATCCGGGCCGAGGTGGCGCAGGTGGCCCGTGCCCTGGCGCTGGAGCCGCTGCTGGACCGGCGGCCGTCGCAGCTCTCCGGCGGGCAGCGGCAGCGCGTGGCGCTGGCCCGCGCCATGGTGCGCCACCCCGCCGCCTTCCTGATGGACGAACCGCTCTCCAACCTGGACGCCAGGCTGCGCGGCGAGGCGCGCGCGGAGATCGTCGCCCTGCAGAAGCGCCTGGGCGCCACCGTCCTCTACGTCACCCATGACCAGGAGGAGGCGATGGCGATGGCCGATCGCGTCGCCGTCATGCGCGAGGGCCGGGTGCTGCAGGTGGCCGCACCGCAAGCCCTGTATGACGACCCGCTGAGCCTGGAGGTGGCGCGCTTCGTCGGCTCGCCCCCCATGAACGCCTTTCCGGCGAGCACCGACGCGCAGGGGCGTGTCCAACTGGCCGGCGTGCCCCTGCCGTTCCGCGCTGATGTCACCGGCAGCGTGACGCTGGGTGTCCGCCCCGAGGCGCTGCGCCTGGCCGCCCATGGCACCCCGGCCGAGCTTCGCCGGATCGAGCGGCTGGGCGCGGAGGCCATCCTGCACGCCGCCATCCCGGGCATCGCCGAACCCGCGCTGGCGCGCCTGCCGCCGGAGGATGTGGCGGGCCTCGCGCCGGGGGCCGAGATCGCCCTCCTGCCGGCCCGCGCTATGCTCTTCGACGCGGATGGCGCGCGCCTCGCCCTGCACGCCGAGCGGCACGAACATGCGCTCTGACGTTGCGCCCCGCAGCGGCGCGCGGCCGGGTGCCGCGGCCGAGCAGGTCACGGCCTGGCTGCTCGCGCTGCCCGCCCTGCTGCTGATGTGGGCCATGCTGCTCGGGCCCGCGGTCGCCGTCGGCCTGCTCTCGCTGACCGACTGGAATTTCGGCGCGCCCGACATCGCCTGGACGGGCTTGGGCAACTACGCCGAGATGTGGGGCGACCGCGTCTTCTGGACCAGCCTGCGGAACACCCTGATCTATGTCGGCGTCAGCGTGCCGGCGACGGTGCTGCTCGGGCTGCTGGCCGCCATCGCCATCGAGGGCGTGACCCGCGGCCGTGGCTTCTACCGCGCGGCCTACTTCCTGCCCGTCGCCTCCACCCTGCTGGCGATGGCGCTGGTCTGGGAGTTCATGTTCCACCCCACCGTGGGCTTCGTGAACCAGGCGTTCCGGCTGGTGGGCCTGCCGACCGACGACTGGCTGCAGAACCCGGACACCGCGCTGCTGGCGCTGGCCGTCATCGGCGTCTGGCAGAATCTCGGCCTGGCGATGGTGCTGTTCATGGCCGGGCTGAAATCCATCCCGAAGGACCTCTACGAGGCGCTGTCCATGGACGGCGCCGATGGCCCTTGGGAGCGCTTCCGCCGCGTCACCTGGCCGCTGCTGGGGCCGGCGCTGGTGTTCGTCATGGCGATCACCGCGATCCGCAGCTTCCAGGTGTTCGACACGGTGGCGGTGCTGACCGAGGGTGGGCCGTCCAAGTCCACCGAGGTGCTGCTCTACACCATGGTGCAGAACGGGTTCACCTTCCTGCGCAGCGCCTATGGCGCGGCCATCACCATGGTCTTCCTGGTGTTCACCCTGGCGCTGACCATGGCGCAGACCGTGCTGCTCGACCGGCGCGCGCATTATGGTTAAGGCCGCCCTCCGCCATGCCGTCCTGCTGGTCGGGGCGGCGATCATGCTGGCGCCGTTCGTGCTGATGGTGTCCATCTCGGTGAAGTCGCCGGGCGAGATCTTCGCGCCCGAATTCCGGCTGCTGCCGGTGCAGTGGGCGGCGGTGGAGAACTACACGGAAGCCTTCACGCGGGTGCCGCTGGCGCGGTTCATCCTGAACGGCTTCATCGTCACCTTTGCGATCTTCGCGGCCCAGGCGCTGACCGCGCTGCCCATCGCCTATGCGCTAGCGAAGCTGCGCTGGCGCGGGCGCACGGCCAGCTTCGGGCTGGTCATGCTGGCGCTGCTCATCCCGCCGCAGGTGCCGGCCATCCCGCTCTACATCGGGCTGTGGCAGCTTGGCCTGCTGAACACCTACGCCGCCATCATCCTGCCCTCGACCATCAGCGTCTTCGGCATCTTCCTCATGCGGCAGTTCTTCCGCACCGTGCCCGACGACCTGATCGCGGCCGCGCGCATGGATGGCATGAGCGAGTTCGGCATCGTCTGGCGCATCATGCTGCCGACGGCCGCGCCGGCGCTCGCGGCCTTCGCCTGCCTGTCCTTCATCTGGAACTGGAACGAGTTCTTCTGGCCGTTCATCGCGGTGCAGGAGGAGCATTTGATGACGCCGCCACTCGGCATCGCCTTCTTCTCCAACTCGGAATCCGGCACCTCGTTCGGCCCGCTGATGGCCGCGGCGACGGCAGTGACGGCGCCGCTCGTCATCGCCTTCCTGCTGGCGCAGCGCGCCTTCGTCGAGGGCGTGACGATGAGCGGCGTCAAATGAACACCTGGAGGCCGCCCGCGATGATGATGGTCACGCACCCGCGCGGATGGGCCGCCGCCGTCGCTGGAGGGTCGCGCGCGTGAACGCGCCACGCATCGTCCTGATCTCGGACACGCATCTCTCCCGCGCGCGGCCGTTCTTCCACGCGAACTGGGAATTGCTGCTGCGTGAACTGGCCGAGGCACCCGCGCCCGAATTCTTTCTCATCACCGGCGACGTGGCGCTGGACGGGCCCTCGCGGGAAGACGACCTCGCCTTCGCCCGCGCCGAGTTCGACCGGCTGCCGGCGCCCTGGCGCGCCGTGCCCGGCAATCACGACATCGGCAGCAACCGCCCCGACCTCCGTGGCGAGCATGTCGTGGATGAAGCGCGGCGCGCCGCCTGGACGCGGCATTTCGGGCCGGACTGGTGGAGCCTCGATTGCGGGGCGTGGCGCCTGGTCGGGCTGAACTCGCTCATCGCCGGGAGCGGCATGGCGGCCGAGGCGGAGCAGGCCGCGTTCCTCGACGACGCCATCGCCACCGCCGGTTCCCGCCAGGTGGCGCTGCTGACCCACAAGCCGCTGTGCATCCAGGACATGCTGGAGACCGGGCGAAGCACAACCTGCTGGTATCCCGAGACGCGGGAACTGATCGCACGGCACGCGCGCGAAGGCCGCATCTCCACGATCTTCACCGGCCACCTGCACGAGGCCCGTGACCGCCTCATCGGCGGCGTGCGCCATGTCTGGCTGCCGGGCCTCGCCTTCGTCATGGACGTGATGGGCGAATGGCAGCCGCAGCGCGGCGGGCGGCGGCAGGTGGGCTTCGTCGAATGCACGCTGGGCGCCGAGCTGTCCCTCGCATGGCACGCGCCGCACAGCCTGCTCAACACCGACATCGGAAACTGGCTGCGCGGCGGGGCCATCGGCCACTACGCGACGCTCGCCGGCGAAGCCGCGCCCTATCCCGGTTTGAACCCCCCGAAAGGATGATGCCCATGACCCAGTCCCCGAGCCTGAACCGCCGCCTGCTCCTCGGCGGCACCGGCGCCGCGCTGGCTGCGCCGCTCTATGCCCGCGCGCAGTCGCGCGGCGTGGAGATCACGGTGCAGTATTCCATCCCGGTGCTGTTCCGCGACCTGATGGAGCAGATCGGCCGCGGCTTCATGGAGGCCAACCCCGACATCCGCGTGGGCTTCCGCGCCCCGGAGACGGGCTATGAGGAAATCCTGCAGCGCAACCTGCGCGACAGCATCACGCGCAGCCTGCCCGACGTCGCCTTCCACGGCCTGAACCGGCAGCGCACGCTGGCCGAGCGCAACATCCCCGTGGACCTCAAGCCCTTCCTGGCGGGCGACCCGCAAATCGCCGAGATGGGCTATTCCGAATCGCTGCTGTCGCTGGGCCAGGTGGGAAGCGCGCAGACCGGCATCGGCTTCTCGCTCTCCACGCCCATCCTCTACTACAACGTGGACCTGATGCGCCGCGCCGGCGGCAACCCCGAGCGCCCGCCCTCCAGCTGGGAGGAAGTGACGGCCCTGGCCCGCGCCATCCATGGCAGCGCCGAGAACGTGACGGGCATGTTCTTCGACTGGACCATCACGGGCAACTGGTCCTGGCAGGGCCTCGTGTTCAGCCATGGCGGCACGATGCTCAACGCCGACGAAACCCGCGTGACCTTCAACGAGGAGCCGGGCAAGCGCGGCATGCGCGCGCTGCGCCGGATGGTGGATGAGGGCCGCATGCCCGACATCCGTCCCGCGACGATGTTCAGCGACATGTTCGCCGGCCGCATGGGCATTTCCATGCAGAGCACGGCGCAGCTCGGGCGCTACAACCGCGAGATCGGCGGCCGCTTCCCGCTGCTGACCGGCCTCTACCCGCTCAGCGCCCCCAACGCCCGCCTGCCGGCCGGCGGCAACGTCGCCATGATGTTCGCGCGCGACGAGCAGAAGCAGCAGGCCGCCTGGCGCTTCATCAAGTATGCCACCGGCCCCGTGGGTGCCACGATGATGGTGAACGCGACCGGCTACATGCCCGCCACGACCATCCCGGCCGAGCGCGAGGACATGCTGGGCCGCTTCTACCGCGAGAACCCTAACCACATGACGACCTTCCGCCAGGCGGCGTCCATCACCGGCTGGTATGCCTTCCCGGGCCAGAACGCGCTGCGCATCACCGACGTCATCAACGACCACATGCAGACGGTCGTCGCCAAGCGCGGCGAGCCCGACGCGGTGCTGGAGCGCATGGCGGCCGACGTGCAGAACCTCCTGCCGCGCCGGAGCTGAGCGTCGTGCAGGATGGCGCGCCCTTCGACTTCCTCCACGTCACCGACCTGCATGTGACGCCGGAGGGCGCGCCGCCCCTCTACGGCCTGGACCCGGGGCAACGCTCGCGCAGGCCGTGGGCGACATGGTCGCGCGGCATGGGCCGGGTTCGGCGGCGCCCGCGGCCTTCGCCGTCGTGACCGGCGACCTGACGCATCACGGCGAGCCCGCCGCCTACCGCCGGCTCGCCGCGATCCTGGAGGGGCTGCCCTTCCCGGTGCACCTGCTGATCGGCAACCACGATGACCGGGCGGCCTTCTCGGCCGCGTTCCCGGCCGCGCCGCGCGATGGCACCGGCTTCGTCCAGCAGGCGCTGCCGACCCCCGCCGGCCTGTTCGTGATGCTCGACACCCAGGAACCCGGCACGCATGCGGGGCGGCTGTGCCAGGCCCGGCTGGACTGGCTGGCCGCGACCCTCGCCGGCAGCGCCGGCGACGTCCTGCTGTTCCTGCACCACCCGCCCTTCACGGCCGGCATCGCCGGGATGGACAAGATCAAGCTGGTTGACGCCGACGCCCTCTGGGCCGTGCTGGCGCCGCACGCGGCGCGCCTGCGCCACATCTTCCACGGGCATCTGCATCGGCCGCTGGCCGGTTCCTGGAAGGGCATTCCCTTTTCGTCCTTGCGCGGCACGGCGCACCAGGTGGCGCTCGACCTCAGCGGAAGGCCCGGCGTGCCGGGCAGCCGGGAACCACCGGCCTATGCCTTCGTGCGTGTCGGCGCGGAGGGGCGTGGTGGTGCACACCCATGGCTTTCTGGACCGCACGGGTGCATTCGACTTGTAGTGCTGCGGCATTGTCAAGCACAGGACGATGTAGCGAAGTTTCGCGCCAACAACCACGCGGAGCGCCTCGGCCCCTTGCTCTGAGCGTCACGCCTCGGGCGGCCTGAGATTGCCCCGTTTCAGTGTGGCCTGCCCCCATGGGGTTGAACCGCCCCGGGTTCGCCGGAGGCTCCAACTCCTGAGAGGCTGGAGCGATGACGAGCGAGACGACGAACAAGTTTTCGCCTGAGGTTCGCGAGCGGGCGGTGCGGATGGTGCTGGAGCATGAGGCGCAGCACCCGTCGCGCTGGGCGACGATCCTGTCGATTGCGGCCAAGATCGGCTGCACGGGCCAGACGCTGAACGAATGGGTGAAGCAGGCGGAGCGCGACACTGGCCGCCGGCCAGGCCCAACGACCGAGATGGCAGCCCGGCTCAAGGCCCTGGAACGCGAGAACCGCGAGCTGCGGCAGGCGAACGAGATCCTGCGCAAGGCTTCGGCGTATTTTGCCCAGGCGGAGCTCGACCGCCGGTTCAAGCCATGATCTGTAGAAGTTTCGGCTTGATCGGACGGTCGGTATAGTCGGCGGGGAGAGAGGCCGGGGCGCGGAGCCATAGGCGAAGCGCAGCGCCCCGGCCGGCCTGATGGGAGAGCCCCATGACCCAGACCGAACGAAAGGTGATACGCGCCAAGGTTGGCCTGCTGGAGTTGGCCAAGCAGCTTGGCAACGTAACCCAGGCGTGCCGGGTGCTCGGCTACAGCCGAGACAGCTTCTACCGATTCCGCGACCTCTATGATCGCGGCGGCGAGTTGGCGCTGGCCGAGATGACGAAGGCCAAGCCAAACCTCAAGAACCGGGTGGCGCCCGAGATCGAGGCCGCCGTTGTGGCCATGGCCGTCGAGCAG
>CAMDWG010000033.1 GCA_945878375.1 Roseomonas mucosa
GGCCTGCGAATAGGCGAAGGGCTCCGCCAGATCCGCCATCAGGATGTGGGGCTGGACGGACCGTATGGTGGTGGCGTTCGGCATGGGGTCCTGCGCGGCGCGGTCGGGCGGGCATATTGGCCTTTTCCCGCCCGACTTGCACCGTCCGCTATGGCGGGATCAGGCGGGCAGTCAGTAACCGGCCTTCGCCTCGATCTCGTGGCCGCGCCGCGCGATCAGCATCGTGCGGTCGAATTCGCAGACCAGCGTGCCGGATTGGTTGAAGCCGCGCGTGCGGACGCTGACGATGCCGGCATTCGGCCGCGACTTCGATTCCCGCTTGTCCAGCACCTCGCTTTCGGCCGACAGCGTGTCGCCCGCGAACAGCGGATGCGTCAGCTTGATCTCCTTCCAGCCTAGATTGGCGATGGCTTTCTGCGACACGTCCGACACGCTCATCCCCACCATCAGCGCGACGGTGAAGGGGGAAGCGACGATGCAGCGGCCGAATTCGGAATGCTTCGCGTATTCCGTGTCGAAATGCATCGGGTGCTGGTTCATCGTCAGCAGGGTGAACCAGGTGTTCTCCGTTTCGGTCACGGTGCGGTTCGGGCGGTGTTCGTAGATGTCGCCGATGGTGAAATCCTCGAAGTAGCGGCCGAAGGATTCACGGTAGCGGCGCGGCGCCACTTCCTTGTGGTTATGGACCATGCGGGCCTCCTGTTGTCCGGACAAATGGCGTGGCCCCTGGCGCGGCCACCGTCAAGCGTCCCGGGCGCCTGCGCGGCCAAGCTGCCGATAGGCTGGCGCCACGATCACCGGCATGACGAACAGGCTTAGTTGCGCCGCGGCGACGATCAGGCCGAGATCGCTTTCGCCCGGATCGCCAAGCGCCGCCAGCAGCAGCACCATGTTGCGCGTGCCGCTGACCAGCCCGGCCGATAGCGCGGCCTTGCGCGGCGCCGCCAGGAACACGCCGAAGCCGACCACCTGCAGCACCAGGTTCAGGCCAAGCGCGGAGCCGAGCATCAGCAGGAAGGATCCGGGCCGCGCCGCTAGCGCCGCGCCCACCCCATCCATGCAGGGAATGGCCGAGGCCGTGACCAGCAGCACGATCCAGGTGTCGATGGCCGGGCCCCGGGCGCGCAGCGTGGCGCGGCCGACCACGCGGACCGCCAGCGCCGCCAACCCGAAGCTGCCGCCGACCAGCACGGCAAGCCGCAGCGCCATCGCCCAGGGATCGACCTGCGCGGTCACGCCCATGAAGGCGGCCGTCGCCGGCAGCCAGGCCGGCGCCAGCGCGTTGGAAGGAATGGCAACCACCGTCAGCAGTGCCGCATCCGCCCCCAGCAGGATCGCGAAGACCGCTGCCGACATGACGGACGGCGTCGCCGCGATCAGCACAGCGGCAGCCAGGAAAGGGCTGTCCGCCGGCAGCAGCGGCGACAGCGCGGCATAGATCAGCACCGGCACGCCGAGCGTGACCCAGCCCAGCACCAGCAGCGCCAGCCCCGGCCGGCGCAGCACGCCCGCCAGCGCGGCCGGTTCCACCCGCAGCAGCGCAAGCGCCATGGTGCCGAGCGACATCCACAGCAGCAGCGGCCGCAGCGCCTCCGCCAACGCCGGCACGGCGATGCCGAGCGCGGCGCCGGCGGCGATCAGCGCCATGCCCCGGCGCCTGATCCATGCGCCGGCGGCGTCGATCATCCGCGTGCGGAATGGGGCAGGAAGGTGACGATCCCGGGGAACAGCGTGATCAGGATGGTGAAGCCCATCATGATCGCGCAGAAGGGCAGGGCCCAGGCCGCGATGCGGAAGATGCCATCCTTCGTCAGGCCCTGGATGACGAACAGGTTGAACCCGACCGGCGGCGTGATCTGTGCCATCTCGATGGTGATGATCAGGAACACGCCGTACCAGATCGGATCGAAGCCCGCCGCGACAGCCAGTGGCAGCGTGACGGGCAGCGTCATCACGATGGCCGAAAGCCCGTCCAGCACGCAGCCAAGCGCCAGGTAGAACAGCAGCAGCACGAAGATCAGCATGTAGGGGTGCAGGCCCCAGGCCTCGATCTCATTCGCCACATCCGCCGGCAGGCCGAGCCGCGCCATCGCCTTCGACAGGAACAACGCACCCACCAGGATCAGCCCGATCATCGAGCAGGTCCGCACCGTGCCCAGCAGCGCCTGCCACAGCCCCAACCAGCTCAGCGTCCGCTGCGCCAACGCGACAAGCAGGGCGCCCAGCACGCCGATCGCCGCCGCTTCGGTGATGGAGGCGTAGCCGAAATAGAGGCTGCCCATCACGAAGGTGATCAGGAACACGATCGGCACGAGGTTGCCGAGCGCCTTCAGCGCCTCGGCGCGCGGGATCGCGGGTTCCATGGGCGGCACGAGCGTGGGGTCATGCCAGGCACGGAAGGCGATCCAGACCATGAACAGCGCCGCCAGCAGCAGCCCCGGCACCAGCCCGGCGATGAACAGCTCCAGGATGGAGACATCGGCGACGACGCCATAGACGATCATCGGAATGGAGGGCGGGATCAGGAAGCCGAGCGTGCCCGCCCCGGCAAGAGAGCCCACCGCGAGGCGCTTGTCATAGCCCCGCGCCAGCAATTCCTGCAGCGTGATGCGACCGACCGTCGCCGTGGTGGCGGCGCTGCTGCCGGACACGGCGGCGAACAGGGTGCAACCCATGACATTCACATGCACCAGCCGCCCCGGCAGCCGGCGTGTCCAAGGCGACAGGCCGCGGAACAGGTTCTCCGACAGGCGGGTGTGGAACAGCAATTCGCCCATCAGGATGAACAGCGGCAGCGTGATCAGCTCCACCGCCGTGGAGGACGACCAGATGTCGCTCGCCAGGAAGCGGTCCACGCGCATGTCGCGGAACGCCTCCAGCGCCACGACGCCGATCGACATCAGCGCGACGCCCACCCAGATGCCGCCCGCCAGGGTGACGACCAGCATGCCTCCGACAAGGAGAAGGGGGCCGCTCATTCCACGCCACCGCCCATCACGCCGGTTGCCACATCGGCCGGCTGGCCGAGCGCGAGTCGCAGCAGGCGCGCGATGAAGGCCAACAGCAGCAGCGTGACGCCGAGCGTCAGCATGCCCTGCGGGATCCAGATGGGCGTGCCCATCGGGTAGAAGGAGGTCGAGCCGAAACCGTAGGTGCGGATCAGCTGCTGCCACAGCGCCCAGCTGGCGAAGCCGATCATGCCGATGGCGAAGACCGTGCCCACCATGTCGAGCAGCCGTGCGGCGGAAGGCGGCAGCGCCTGCATCAGCACCGCCACGCGAATATGCCCGCCCTGCCGCAGGGTCCAGCCCGCGCCGCAGAACAGCACGAAGCATTGCATGTAGATCGCGTATTCGATCGCCCAGGGCTGCGACCAGTTGAAGAAGGAAGTGAAGAAGACCTCCCCGATCAGGATCAGCGCCAGCGCCGCCGCCGACAGCGCGGCGACGCCGGCGCCGATGGCGCAGAGCGTGTCGATCAGGCGCAGCAGCGCCGCCAGCGGGGCTGGCGGCGCGCGGCGGTCATTGGCCGGGATCACGCCCGGCCGACGCGCTGCCGGAACTGCTGGATGATGGGCCCGGCGGCCGGATTGGCGCGGATGAAGTCATCCGCCATGGTCGCGGTGGCCTGGCGCATCGCCTGGGTCAGCGCGGGCGTCGGGTTTTCCACCGTCATGCCGCCCCGGCGCAGCTCGCCCATGCGGGTGTCATGTTCGGCCTTCGACACGTTCCAGAATCCGGGCTCGAGCCGCTTGGCGAGGTCGGAGATCGTCGTGCGCGTCGCGGCCGGCAGGCGGCGCCAAGCGTCAGTGTTCACCACCATCAGGTTCGAGGCCCAGAGGTGGTTGGTGACGTAGGTGTGCTTCAGGAATTCCCAGTAGCGCTGCGCGACTGCCGTGGTGCCGCTGGTCATCACCGCATCGACCCGGCCAGAGGCCAGCGCCGGCACGATATCCGGATTCGTCAGCTGCTGCGGCACCATGCCCAGGCGCTGCACCATGTCCGCCGTCACGCGGTCATAGGTCCGCATGCGGATGCCGCGCAGATCGGCCGCGCTGGCGATCGGGCGCTTGAAGTAGAAGCACTGCATCGGCCAGGGCACGACATACAGCACGGTCTGGTTGCGCCGCTCCAACTCCCGTTCCCACGTCGCGCGGACGATGGAATGCATGATCGCCAGTTCGTCGTAATTCGCGATCAGGAAGGGAATGCTCTCGATCCCGAGCAGGGGCAGGTCGCCGACATTCTGGAAGGCGGCGAATTCAGCCATCGGCACCACGCCATCGCCGACCGAGCGCACCGTCTCATTCGCGCGGACGCCGAGCGAGCCGCCGGGATGGACGGTCATCTGCACCGCGCCATTGGTCGCGTTGCGTACTTCGGTCGCGAAGCGCTGCGCGTTGGTGGTGTGAAATTCCGACGGACCCCAGGGCAGGGAGACGTCCCAGCGCGTAGGTGCCTGGGCCTGTGCCGTCCCGCCGATCAGCCCGGCCATCGCCAGCCCGCCCGCTCCGCGGATCATGTCACGTCGCTGCATCGCACGTTTCCTTCGGTTTCCCTGACGCGAACCTAATCATGCGTCCGGCGGGCCGACAATACTTGTTCGGACAAATTTGCCGCTCCCCGCTGGCGCTCCGCCGGGCCTGCCGGATAGGCTTCGCCGGCATAGGCGGGAGGGGTCCATGACGGGGACAGAGCCAGCGCGCGGCGCGGTGCGGCTGCTGCGCGCGGGGGCGGTCGCGACGCTGCTGCTCGACCAGCCGGCGAAGCGCAACGCGATGACGCGCGCGATGTGGCGTGCGCTGCCGGCCTTGGTCGCGGAGGCCGCGGCCGACGACGCCATCGCCGTGCTGCGCGTGGAAGGCGCCGCCGGGCATTTCTGCGGTGGCGCCGATATCGGCGAATTCGCGGAGGTCTATGCGACGCCCGCCAGCACCGCCGCCGCCAATGCCGATATCGCCGCCGCCGCCGATGCGCTGGCCCGCTTCCCGAAGCCGAGCGTCGCGGTGATCCGCGGCGCCTGCGTCGGCGGCGGCGTTGCGCTGGCCCTGGCCTGCGACCTGCGCTTCGCCGCGGACGACGCCCGCTTCGCCGTGACGCCGGCGAAGCTCGGCCTGATCTACAGCCAGTCCGATACGGCGCGGCTGATGCGGGCCGTGGGTGCCGCGCGCGCGAAAGACCTGCTGTTCACCGCGCGCCTGATCGATGCGGCGGAGGCTCTGCGGATCGGATTGGTGGAGGAGGTGGCGGCGTCCGATGCGCTGGAGGCACTGGTCGCCGCGCGCCTCGCGCCCCTTGCCGGCGGTTCCCGCCCGGCGCTTCGCGCCATCAAGGCGATGGCGGCGGCGGTCGAGGCCGGCGCGCCGCCAGACGATCCCGCGCTCGCCGCTCTGTTCCACGATTCCTTTGCGGGAGCCGATTTCCGTGAGGGTTACAACGCCTTCCTGGGCAAGCGGTCGCCGGTCTTCACGGCGAGCTGAGCGCTTCCGCGATTCCGACCAGCCGCGCTTCCTCCCACGCATGCCCGACCAGCTGCACGGAAGCGGGCAGGCCCTCCGCCGGCCAGGGGATCGAGATCGCCGGCAGCCCGGCGATATTGGCGAGCGCGGTGAAGTCAGCCTGGTCGGCCGGTGTTGGCGTGCCATGCGCGAAGGCGCGCTGCGGCGCTGTGGGCAGCAGCAGCGTGTCGCAGGAATCGAGCGCTCGCAGCCCGCCCGCCCGCACCTCCGCCAAGCGGAACAGCGCGCGCGCGAGCCGCACCGTCCCGGCATCGCGCCCATAGGCCAGCGCGGCGCGGAAGGCCTGGCTCGCGCCATCGGGCGTGGCGAGCAGATCGGCATGCAGCGCGGCGGCTTCGGCTTCGATCAGCAGCAGCCCGGCACGCCGCGTGGCACCCGGGTCCCACCCCGGCACCTCGACGGGCCGTACTTCGGCACCGAGGTCCCGCAGCCGCGCGGCGGCCTGGTCCCACGCCGTGCGAAGCGCATCTTCCATCGGCGCGGCCTGGATCGGCGTGGGCAGCCCGATGCGAAGCCCGTGCAGCGTCGCAGCCGCCTGCGGCACGGCGCGCCAGCCGCGCGGGACGGGGCGGGAGGCCGGGTCGCGCGGATCCTCGCCCGCCATCGCCTCCACCCCCAGCGCCGCGAGGCGCGGCGTGCGCGCGAGCATCCCCACATGATCGAGCGCCGGCGACAGCGGCACGACCCCATGGCGTGATACAACGCCCGCCGTCGGCTTCAGCCCGACTACACCGCAATAGGCGGCCGGAATGCGGACGGAGCCCATCGTGTCGGTGCCGATGGCGAGATCGGCGAAGCCCGCCGCCACCGCCGCGCCGGAGCCGCCGGAAGACCCGCCCGGCGTGAAGCCGTGGCGCAACGGGTTGTGGCAGATGCGCGGGACATCCGTGGTGGCGCCCAGCGCGCCTTCATGCATCGCGACCTTGCCGAGGATGACGACCCCCGCGCGCCGCAGCCCCGCCACCGCCGGCGCATCCTGCGTCGCGACGCGCCCCACATAGGCCGCGAAGCCCGCCGTGGTCGGCATGCCCGCGACGTCGAGATTATCCTTCACCGCCAGCGTCAGGCCGGCCAGCGGCCCCTCGGCCGGCTGCGCCGGTTGCGGCGCGTGATGCCAGAAGATGCCGAGTTCGGCGTCGCGCGCCGTGTCGTACCCGCTCATGCCTTGCGCTCATCGATCAGGCGGATCGGCTTCTGCCGACTTTCCACCTGCGTCAGTGCCGCCAGGCTGCCCGGGGCTTCCAGCACCACCGCGATCTCGACACCGAGCCGCGTCTTCAACGCACCCTCCAGCCGCGCGCGCAGCGCCGCATCCGCGGTGCCGCGGACTTCCAGATGCGCGGTCATTGCATCCCGCGTGCCGTCCCTGTGGACGCGGCAGATGAACTCGCCGGTCGCGCCTTCGGCCTGTTCGACCAGCAGCGCGCCGATGCCGGTGGGGAAGAGGTTGATGCCGCGCAGCTTCACCATGTTGTCGCTGCGGCCGAGGAAGCCGCGGATGCGGCGGAACGGCACGCCCAGCGGGTTCGCGCCGATCACTTCCTCCGTCACGTCATGGGTGTTGAAGCGGATGATTGGGAAGATGTCGTCCTTGAACAGGCAGGTGCAGACCATGTCGCCGAGCGTGCCGTCCGGCACCGGCAGGCCGGTATCGGGGTCCGCGATCTCCAGCACATGCGCGTCTTCCCACACATGCATCCCCGTGCGGTCCGGGCCTTCGCCGGCGATGATCCCGGTATCGCCCACGCCATACCAGTCGAACACCTCCGGCCCGCCCCAGGCGGCGGAGAGCGAGGCCTGCGTCTCGCTGCCCAGATGCGCGCAGATCAGGCGGATGTTGATGTCGCGGCCGGGGACGAAGCCTTCCTCTCGCGCCACATCGGCCAGGCGACGGATGTAGTCGGCGAAGCCGACGACCGCGGTCGCGCCGAATTCCTTCATGATGAAGGCTTGTTGCGCGCTGCGCGTCTCCACGCCTGTGCCGGCGGACATGAAGCGGGCGCCGACCCAATGCTGCACCGTCTCCCGCACATAATGGCCGCCATTGATCAGGCCGTGGCCATAGACGCTGTGCACCACGTCGTCGCGCGTCATGCCGGCCATCAGGTAGTGGCGCGCGAGAAGGCGGTTCTGCACTTCCCGGCTGCGTGGGCCGAACAGCAGCGGCTGCGGCTTGCCGGTGGTGCCGCTGGTGGTGTGGAAGATGATCTGCGGCCGCTGCCCCGGCGGATGCGCGTCCTGCCCATGGAAGTCGCCGAGCGGGGGGAAGGCCGTGACGCTCGCCATGATGTCGGACTTGTCGTAGCTGGGCAGCTTCGGCAGGTCGTCCAGCGTGCGGATGTCCCCGTGCTCGATCCCCTTGGCGCCCCACAGCCGCTGGTAGAAGGGCACCTTCCAGGCAAAGGCGAGGATACGCTGGAAGTCGCGTTCCTGCCGCGCCCGCAGCGCGTCGCGCGAGATTCCGCGCAGCGTGCCAGGGAAGGCAACGCCGATCGGGTAGTCGCGCCGCAGCCCTTCCGGGTCCATCGCGGTGACGTAATCGAAGGCGGTCATGCGCGCGGCTCCGGTCAGGGCAGGGCGTCGTTGAGATGCGCGGCGGGCGCACCATCGGCCAAGGCAAGCGCTGCGGCGATCACGCCATCCGCTCGCGCCACGCCGACACTTTCCATCAGCATGCGCGCCTTGGCGAGGATGGCATCCTCGGCCAGTGGGTTCTCGGGGTCGCCGAGGGCGTCGGGCACCGTCTCGCGCAGCGTGGTGCCATCGCTCAGCGTCACCTGGACTGCGGCGCCGTAATGGGCCGGATAGGCGCGGGTGAAGAGGGGGCCCTCGGCCACCGTCACGCAAGCGCGCAGCGCGGCGAGGTCGTCGCGGTCCAGCGCCGGGGGATCGAAGGCGGATAGCGGCGGCGGGCCATCCAGCAGCGTGACAGCGACCGCGTGCTGCAGGGAGAACTTGGCCTGCACCGTGCTGCGCGGCAGCGCGCGGTCGCAGAAGGCCAGCGCATCGGCGTAGCTTTCCACCTGCACCGCGACGATCCCGCGCCCGGCGATGCGCGCCCGCAGCGCCAGCGCCGCATCGATCGCCGGATGCGCGTGGCGGCAAGCGGGCCAGGGCTTGAAGCTGGTGGCATGCACCATCCAGGGCGCATCCGGCTCGTCCAGCACCCGATGCGGCCGCGCATCGGTCGCGAGTCCGGCGAAGACGCCCTGCGGCCCTTCCAGGATCAGGCGCGGGCCGCTGAGCCCAAGCGCCGCCATCTGCGCGGCTTCCAGCCCCATCGCGGCGGCGCGCGCCGTGTGCAGCTGCTTGGTCATCACTGCTTCGTGCCGGCACTGCCACACCCCGCCGGCCTGCGTGCCGGCATTGCCGAGCGCCCAGGCCATGCCTTCGGGATCGAGGCCCAGCAGCGATCCGCAGGCCGCCGCCGCGCCGAAGGGGCCCATCGTCGCGGTCGGGTGGAATTTCGCGTAATGGCCGCCGCCCATCGCGCGGCCAATGCGGATCTCCGCCTCATAGCCGCGCAGGATCGCATCCAGCAGCACATCGCCGCTCGCGCCACGCTCGGCGGCGAGCGCCAGGGCGGCGGGGATCACCACTGGGCCGGGATGCAGGATGGCCTCGCGATGAACATCGTCCATCTCCAGCACATTGCCGAAGGCGCCATTGGCGAAGGCCGCATCCCGCGCCCCAGCGCGGCCGCCGAGGATGATGCGTGCCGCCCCCGCTGATTGCGTGGCCGCATGGGCGCGGAAGACGCCGCCCGTCTCGCTGGCGGCGCCAGCTGCCGCGCAGCCGATCCAGTCGATTAGGTGCAGCGCGGCGCGGCGCCGGTCCGCGCGCGTGATGGGCCGCGCCAGCAGCGCAACCAGGCCTTCGGTGAGCGAGGGCTCAGCCACGGCCGGCCAGGCGCCGGCGAGCCTCCGCGATGGCCTCCGCCGTGTGTTCGCCCAGCGCGGGCAGGCGCGGGTTCAGGGTACCAGGCTCGTCGCGGTACTTGATCGGCAGGCCGATATGGAGGTTGCCGTCCTCGCCGCGCAGCAGCATGCGGCGCGCTTCGGTGTGCGGCTGGTGGAAGGCCTCGCGCAGATCGAGCACGGGCGCGAAGCACACATCGCGGCCGGCGAACCAGGCTTCCCATTCGTCGCGCGTCCGGGTCGCGAAGGTTTCGCGCAGGAAGTCTTCCGCCGGCTTGTGCGCCGGGCCGGGCGGGCCGGAGGTGGCGGCGATCAGGTCGTCGCGGCCGAGCGCATGCAACAGCACCTCGACGAATTTATGCTCGCTGCCGCCGAGCACGACCCACTTGCCGTCGCTGGTCGCGTAGATGTTGTAGAAGGCGCCGCCGCCCCATTGGCGTTCTTCCTTCACCACCGGCGCGCGATCCTCGGCGAAGACGGCGCCGGTCGCGTTGGGCAGCCAGGACAGGGTGGCGTCGAACATCGCCATGTCGATCACATCGCCGCGCCCGGTCTTCTCGCGCCGGAACAGCGCCATCGCCACGGCCGACAAGGCGAGGAGGGACGCCGTGACATCCGCCAGCGGCACGCCCGGATGCGTCGGCCTGCCATCCTGCCCGAGATTGACCGAGACGGTGCCCGCCAGCGCTTCCACCGCCAGGTCATGCGCCGGCCGGTCGCGCAGCGGCCCGTCCTGGCCGAAGGCGGAGATCGAGCAATAGACCAGCCGCGGGTTCAGCGCCGTCATCGCCGCCGCGCCGATGCCAAGCCGATCCGCAACGCCGGGGCGGAAGGATTCCAGCATCACGTCGCAGGTGGCGGCGAGGTCGTTCAGTGCCGCGAGATCGGCAGGATCCTTCAGGTTCAGCACCACCGACTTCTTGCCGCGATGCGTGTTGCGGAACCAGACGCTGTGACCGTTCGCGCGCGGGCCGATTTGCCGGACCGGCTCGCCCGATGGCGGTTCCACCTTGATCACCTCCGCGCCGTGATCCGCCATCACGGTGGTCAGATACGGCCCCGGCAGGAACAGCGAGAGGTCGAGAACGCGCACACCATCCAGCTTCATCGTCACACCGCCCCGAGCGCGCGGAGCTGCGCGATCTCGTCTTCCGTATAGCTCGCTTCCGCCAGCACCGCGCCCGTATCCGCGCCATAGCCCGGCGCCGGGCGACCCGAGAGCCGCGCGCCATCCGACCGGATCGCGCTGGCGACGACCTTCAGGTCCGGCCGCGCGGGATGGTCGAGCGTCATCACGCCCCCGCGGTCGCGCAGATAGGGGTTGTCCAGCGCCTCGGCCAGCGACAGCACCGGCGCGACCGGCACCTTGCCCGCGAGCAGCGCGACCCATTCGGCGGAGCTGCGCGTGGCCATCACGGGATCGAGGATGGCGACCAGCGCATCGCGATTCGCCAGCCTTTCGTCGAAGCCGCGGAAGTGCGGATCCTTCGGCAAATCCGGCAGCCCGATCGTCTCGCAATAGCGCCGCCAGAAGCCAGGCTTGATGCACATGACGAAGACATGCCCGTCGGAAGTCGGGAACATCTCACAGGGCACGATGAAGGGATGGCCGCCGCGCGGGCGGCGGGGCACGGCGAAGCCCTCGTTCAGGTACCAGGTCGCGACATAGGTCAGGTTCTGCACCGCCACGTCGTAAAGCGAGACATCCAGGTCGCGCCCGATCCCCGTCGCGCGCGCGCCCTGCACGCCGGCCAGCAGCGACAGCGCGGCCGTCAGGCCCGACAGCATGTCGATCACCGGCAGGCCGGCGCGGGCGGGGGTGGTGCCGGGTTCGCCCGTCAGCGCGCAGAAGCCGGCTTCCGCCTGCGCCAGGTAGTCATAAGCCGGCCAGGCCGCGCGCGCGCCTTCGCGCCCATAGCCGGAGATGTGCACGCAGACGATGGACGGCTTGAGCTGCGACAGCGCCGCGTAATCCAGCCCGAGCCGCGCGGGCAGGTCGCCGCGCAGATTGTTCAGCACCGCATCCACGCCATCCACCAGCCGGTGCAGGGCCGCCCGGCCTTCCGGCTTGCGGATGTCCAGCGTGATGGCGCGCTTGCTGCGGTTGAAGGACTGGAAGTACTGGCTGTCATTCGCCCCGAGCTTGTAGTCGCCAGTGTGGCGAGCGATGTCGCCCGGCGGTTCCCCATCCTCGGACGGGGGGGATTCGACGCGGATCACCTCCGCGCCGAGATCGGCGAGGTTCATGGTCGCGAAGGGGCCCGCGCCGAACTGCTCGAAGGCCAGGACGCGCAGGCCCTTGAGGGGAAGCTGCTTGCTTTGGCGCATTCGATTCAGACCTCCGGTGCTCGCGGCGTCCCGCCGCTCCGCCCTGCGGTCATCCTATGCATCACGCCGGGTTCCGCGCGATCAGCTGCTTGGCGATGATGATGCGCTGCATCTCGTTGGTGCCTTCGCCGATGCACATCAGCGGCGCGTCGCGGAAATAGCGCTCGATATGGTATTCCTTGGAATAGCCGTAGCCACCATGGATCCGCATCGCTTCCAGGCTGTTCTCCACCGCGGCTTCCGAGGCGAAGTACTTCGCCATGCCGGCTTCCATGTCGCAGCGCTCGCCCTTGTCATAGGCGCGGGCCGCGTCATAGGTCAGCAGGCGCGCGGCCTGCAGCTTTGTGGCCATCTCGCCGAGCTTCAGCTGGATCGCCTGGTGTTCGCAGATCGGCTTGCCCATGGTGCGGCGCTGCTGGCTGTAGCGCACGGAATCCTTCAGCGCGGCGGATGCAAGGCCGCAGCCCCGCGCGGCGATGTTGATGCGGCCGAGTTCCAGCCCGGACAGCGCCGCGTTCAGGCCCTTGCCCTCGCCGCCGATGAGGTTTTCGGCCGGCACGCGGTAATCCTCGAAGATCAGTTCGGCGCTGTCGATGCCCTTGTAGCCCATCTTCTCGAGCTTGCGGCCGACGCGGAAGCCTTCATGCTTCGGCGCCAGCAGCATGGACATGCCCTTGTAGCGCGGCTCTGCAGCCGGATCGGTCTTCACCAGCAGGGCGAAGCAGCTGCCTTCGATGCCGTTGCTGATCCAGGTCTTGGTGCCGTTGACAACATAATGGTCGCCGTCCCGCCGCGCGCGGGTGCGGATTGCCTGCAGGTCTGTGCCGCAATCGGGTTCCGTCAGCGCAAGGCCGCCGCGGATCTCGCCAGAGGCGAATTTCGGCAGCCAGAGGCGCTTCTGCTCCTCCGTCCCCATCCGGGTGACGATGGCCGACATGATGAGGTGGCTGTTGAAGATGCCGGTCAGCGACATCCAGGTCTCGGCGATCTTTTCGACGATCCGCGCGTAGCTCGTCGCCGACAGGCCGAGGCCGCCATATTCGGCCGGGATCGTTGCGCCGAACAGGCCAAGCGCCTTCATCTGCTCGACCATCTCATGCGGGTATTCGTCCGCGTGTTCCAGCCGCAGCACATGCGGGCGCACATCGCGCTCCAGCCACTTCTCGATCGCGTCGAGCAGCGCATCATCCTCGTCGGTGAGGCGCGTCGCGTTGATGTCCATGGCCATGCTCCCCGCAAAGTTGTCCGGACAAATAGGTGGCCGGGGTTTCCCCGTCAATCGCGCGCCGCGAGCGTCGTCACCAGCGCGGAGACATCGGCCAGCCCTTCGACGCCCGCGACCATGTCGCGCAGGCGGCGCGCGCGGGCTTCGGGGACGGGAGGCTGCGCGTGGCGGCAGCAGCGGAAGAACTTCTCCTCGTTCTCCGCTTCCGTCAGCGCGGCATCCGGGTGGCCATAGACATGCGGCAGGTGGATGCCGTGGACGGCGCCGGAGGCCAGCCGGACCTCGATGTATTGCGGATCCAGCGCGTTCTCATCCGTGTTGCCGTCGGGCTCGTGGCGGACCTTGGCCGCGAAGTGGTGCACGCGCGGATCGCGCAGCGCATCGCCCCGGAAATCCGGCACGTCGCAGCGACCCTTCGCCAGATACACCCCGGCCACGAAAGGCAGGCAGAGCTTGGCATAGTTGGAGGCCGGGTCCGGCACATCGGGGCGGCCGACCAGGCGGCGCACCAGCGGTGGCACGCGGCAGACGACCTCCGCGATGTCGTCGGGCGCGAAGCCGTGGCGCGCCATCAGGTCGCGCAGCCCGTGCACGACACCGTGGGTGAGGCGGCCAGACGGGAAAGGCTTGTGCGCCAGCTGCGTGATCTGCCACTCCCGGCCGAGTGCAGCTTCGATCCGGTCGGCGTGCAGCTGCCCGTCCTCGATCAGCGTGTAGTAGCCGTAGCGGCCGGTGAAGATATCGACCGGCCCCTGCATGCCCGCCGCCGCGAGGTCCGCGGCCGCGATGGCGCCGCGCGCGTTGAAGCCGATCTGCAGGCCGAGCAGCGGCGATCCTTCCAGATGCGGCTGCAGCGTGCCGCAGGTCTGGCCGTACATATGGCCGAAGGCGCTGCGGATCGTCGCAGCGTCGAAGCCCGCGAGGCTCGCGATGCCGGCCGTCGCGCCGAAGCCGCCGGCGGTGGCGGGGCGGAAGAAGCGCAGCGGCGAATCCGTCGCGACACCCAGCAGCCCCGCCACATCCACGCCGACCGCCATCGCGGTTACCAAGCGCTTGCCGTCCACAGGCCGCCCGCGCGCGGCTTCGCGTTCCGACCAGGCAAGCAGGGCCGAGAGCAGCGTGGCCATCGGGTGCACCACGGCGCCTTCATGCACGCAGTCGAATTCCAGGCAATGGATCAGATAGGCATTCACGATGGCGGCCGAACCAGCCGACATCCGCGACCCGTCGAGCCAAGCTGTCGATTCCTCGCCCGGCCCCCAGGACCGCGCCAGGTCGCAGACGGCGCGGACATTGGCGCCGCTGCTGCCGGCGAGTCCGACGCCGAGCGTATCCAGCAGGAAGGTCTTCGCCGCCCGCAGTGCGGCGGGCGGCAGGTTCTCGTAGCGGGTTTGGGCGGCGTGCGCGGCGAAGGCGGCGGCGATATCGTAGGTCATGTGGCGGCGGGCTCCGCAGGGGCGGGGGTGGCGGCGGCGAAGGCGCGTGCGATCTGCAGGCGCGTGGCGAACCACACGCCGCGCTTGCTGCGCGCATGCTGGATGAAGCGGTCGAAGGCGCGGATGCGACCCGGGCGGCCGATGATGCGGAGATGCACGCCAAGCGACATCATCCGCGGCGCCGCCGCGCCTTCCTCATGCAGCACGTCGAAGGTCTCGATGGCGTAGTCCAGCCATTGTTCCGGCGTGTAGCCGGGCGCGAGCCAGAATTTCATGTCGTTGGTGTCGAGCGCATAGGGCACGAGGACGATGGCGCGCGGCCCGGCATCCGTCTCCACCACGTCCCAGCGGGGCACGTCATCCGAGAAATCGTCCATGTGGTAGAGGAAGCCTTCCTCCGCCAGCGTGCGGCGCAGCCGGGGGGAATGCAGGTAGCGCGACAGCCAGCCGAGCGGACGCTGGCCGGTGGTGGCGCGGATGCTGTCCACGGCCTTGCGGACGAAATCGCGTTCCCGCGCCTCGTCGAAGGAGAATTGATGCACCCAGCGCCAGCCATGGCTGCAGGGTTCGTGCAGCCCGCCGGACAGGGCCTTCGCGATATCGGGCGCGCGTTCCAGGGCGAGCGCGGCGGCGGTGAAGGTGGCGGGGACGCCATGCTTCGCCAGCACCGCTTCCACCCGTGGCCAGCCGGCGCGGATGCCGTAGAGATAGTTGGATTCATTGGCAAAGTTACGGATCGGGATCTTCAGATGGACGCCGAGCTCGTCCACCGGTTCCGGCCCCTTGTCGCCGTCGCGGAGCGACATCTCCGCGCCTTCTTCGACATTGACGACGAGGCTGAGCGCAAGGTGCGCATCGGATGGCCACATGCGGGGCTGTCCCTGGTATTGTCCGGACAAATGCTAGCGCCGCCTTTTCGCGGCGTGAAGCTCACCCGTCCTGGTGCTGGAGGCGCATCGCATAGGTGAAGCGATCCGCCGGGTGCCAACTGCGGGAGACCAGCAGCGTCTCCCCGCCCGCCAGCAGGTAGCGCCGCATGAAGAACATGCCGACCTCCCGCGGGCGGCGGCGCAGTGCGGTGGCGATGGCGGCGGGCATCGGGCCCGCCGAGATCTCCTGCACCACTTCCACGACTTCCACGCCGAATCGCTGTTCGATCGCGTGGTGGATGGCGCCGCGTTCCGGCAGGTCGGGCGCGATGGCGGCGAAGCGGGGCTGGATCAGCACCTCGGTGCGCGCGAGGGGGCGGCCATCCTGCCCGATGCGGAGGCCCTCCACCTTCAGCCAGGCCTCGCCCGCCACGCCGAGCGTCTGCGCCGCTTCCTCATGGCTCAGCGGTGCCAGGCCGCGGCGTTCGATCCGCAGGCGGGTGTCGGCGGCGTATTGCATCAGCCCGTCGATGTTGCGGATCGCATGCACATCGGCGCCGCGCGGTTCCCGCGCCACCACCATGCTGCCGGCGCCCTGGCGGCGTTCGACGAGGCCGGCTTCCACTAGGCGCCGCAGCGCTTCGCGCACCGTGTGGCGGGAGACTTTCAGCGTGTGGCACAGCTCCGCTTCCGTCGGCAGCAGCGTGCCGACGGGGTGGCGGCCTTCGGCGATGGCGTCGCGCAGGCGCTGCTCGATCCGGGCGTAAAGCGGCGGGCGCGGGGGCATGGCGTGTCAGTGCTTCTCCAGCAGCGCACCGAAGCCTTGGACCCGGTCCATGATCCCGTTCTGCCGCAGCGCCCACCAATAGGTCGCGGTGTTGATGGCGATCACCGGCTTGTCGAGCCAGAATTCCGCCACTGCCGCCAGCCGCGCCATGGCCAGGTTCGTGCCGACCTGGACGATCGCCTGCACCGATGGGTCGTTCAGCTCGATGATCGCGTCGCGCAGCTGGCGTTCCGACACATGCGCGATGGCGACCGGGCTTTCGCATTTCAGGCCCTTCAGCGCCGCGACCTCGTAGCCGCAATCGTTGAAGAAGCGGATCACCTGACGGTCGCCGATGGGCTGGTAGGGCGTGATCACCGCGATGCGGCGGATGTCCGGGCCGAGCGTGCGCAGCGCGGCGCGGCAGGCATCGGATCCCATCGCCACCTTCACGCCGGCGCGGGCCTCGATCCGCTTTTCGAGTTCCACCGAGCCTTCCAGCCCATCCCAGAAGGTCTCCGCCGACATGCCCATCACCAGGTAGTCGGGTTCGGAGGACATCACGCTGTCCACCGCGTCCATGATGGTGTCGCGGATCGCGTCCATCAGCGCGCTGAATTCGTCGTCGGATGTGATCTTCATGTTGGGGATGCGGATGCGGCTGAAATGATTGGTGATGCCGGCCGGGCGCATCGCGTCGAATTCCGGCTGGACGGAGGTGTTGGTCGATGGCGCGATGACGCCGAATTTGCGGCGCCAGCCAAGGCTGTCGGTGGTGGGGCCGATCATGGCGGCTGGATCCTTCCCTGCGGTCGGAAAGCTAGCCGCGCCGGCATGTCCGGACAACCGCGGCCGCCGCCGCTGGGTCGCGGCGGCGGCTGGGACGAATCGTCAGGGGCCGAGGATCGCCGGCAGCCAGAGCGCGATGCCGGGGAAGACCATCAGCAGCAGGATCCCCAGGATGTACACGACGACGAAGGGCAGCACCCCGGCGAACAGGTCGCCGATCTGCTTCCCGTCGCGCCGCATGCCCTGCAGGACATACAGCACGGTGCCGAAGGGCGGGCTGATCAGCGCGATCTCCACCAGCATGGTCACGATCACCCCGAACCAGATCGGGTCGTAACCCAGCACCACGACGATCGGGAACACCAGCGGCACCGTCGTGATGATCATGGAGAAGCCTTCCATGAAGCACCCGAGCACCAGATAGAAGGCGATGATCAGCAGCATCACCACCCAAGGCGGAAAGGGCAGCCCATCCACCGCCGAGGCGATCATCTGCGGCACGCCGAGCAGGCCTATGACGTAGTTCAGCACATAGGCGCCGAGCAGGATCAGCCCGATCATCGCCGTGCTGCGCGCCGCGGCTTCCGCGCTCTGATGCAGCATCCGCAGGGAAAAGCGCCCTTCCAGCGCCGCGATGCCGATCGAGGCGACGACGCCAAGCGCCGCCGATTCCGTGGGCGTCGCCAGGCCGGCATAGATCGTGCCGAGCACGACGAAGATCAGCGCAATCACCGGGATCAGCCCGACCAGGGCCGCGAATTTCTGCCGCAGGGGAATGCGCTCGCCGGGCGGCGGCGCCGCCTTGCTGTTCAGCATGATGACGGCGGTGAACAGCAGCACCATCAGCAGCGCCGGCCCCAGCGCGGCCAGGTACAGCGCACCGACCGAGGTTTCCGTCATCAGCGCGTAGACGATGAAGGTGATGCCCGGCGGGATGAGGTTGCCGAGCGCGCCACCGGCCGCCAGCGAGCCCATCACCATGCGGGAATCGTAGCCCTTGCCCTGGAAATAGGGCAGCGCGACGGACCCCATCGCCGCCGCGGTCGCGACGCTCGATCCGCTGATGGCGGAGAACATGCCGGAGGAGGCGATGTTGGTGTGCAGTAACCCCCCCGGCAGGCGGTCCAGCCACACATTCAGCGCATGGTAGAGCCGCGCGGACAGCCCCGCGCGCAACAGGATCTCTCCCATCAGCAGGAAGAGTGGCACGGACACCAGCACGAAGGAGGAAGACGGCCCCCAGGCCGTCTGGCCGATGAAGGCCCAGAAGGGCCGGTCCGAGAAGGCGAAGCCCGCCAGCATGCCGAGCACGCCGAGCGCGGCCCCGATATAGATCCCACCGGCGAAGAAGGCGGCGAAGGCGACCAGCACCACGAGGATGGGCAGCACCGTGCCTTGGTCCAGGCCCCCGACCCCGAATAGCGACAGGCCGGCGAGCACCGCGATAACCGCCAGGATAGCGAGAGCGGCGATCATGGCCGCGGCTCCAGGCCGGACTGGCCGTCCTTCAGCGCCTCCAGCGCTTCCTGCGCTTCCTCGTCATAGGTGCGGGATGCGAGGTTGCGCTCCACCTCGCGCTCATCGCCCGCGATGGCGAGCAGCAGGTTCTCCAGGAACATGGCGACGATCAGGGCCAGGAACATGACAAGCCCGGCGGTCCAGAGCCCCTGCGGGATGGCCAGCGGTATGCGGAGCGCGCTGATATCGGATGCGCCGAACAGCAGGCTTTCATCCACCAGCATCCAGGCGCCATAGGCGACGAAGGCGATGAAGACGCCCAGCAGCCCGAGCGAAAGCAGGTGCAGCGGCACGCGCGCGGCGCGTGGCAGGCGATTGATCAGGATGTCGATGCGGACATGACCTCGCTGCGAAAGGGCATGCGCCAGGCTCCAGGACAGGCCGAAGGCCAGCATGTAGCCCGAGATCTCGACGGTAGATCCGGTGCTGACGCCGAACAGGGCGCGTCCCAGCACCTCGAAGGCGATGAAGAAGGCGCAGATCACGAAGCACCAGCCGGCGGCGTAGCCCATGGCGGTCGCCGCCATGGTCACGCCGCCGCGTAGTGCCGTCGCGGCCCGCAGGGGAAGGCTTACGGGCCGCGCCGTCACGTCACCGTGCCTCGAAGCGCACGCCGGAGATCGGGGCGACGATGCGGTTGTAGGTTTCGCTGCAGGCCGCGCCACAACGGCGGATGAAGGCCGGCAGGACGTTGTTGCTCAGGATGCCGCGCAGCGTCTCAAGGTCCTGCGGCGTGGCGCGGGTGAAGGTCATCGGCCGATTCTCGACGAGGCGGCCGATGGAGCAGCCGGCGCGGTTGCCGCTGTTGCAGGCGACGCCGTCCTCGGTCGCCTCGTCGCCCAGCTTCCATTGCTGGTCCTGCAGCTGTGCGAAGGTCCGCGTCAGCAGCTCGCGCGCCGGGGCGTCCAGGCGGTTCCACCACGCCAGATTCGCGAAGTAGCCATAGGTGCTCCAGGCGATCGGCAGGGTGTACATGTGGGTCGTCACCTCATACCAGCGCGCGCCATTGCCGCTGCCCGTGCCGGTGATCGCGCAATCCACCACGCCGCGCTCCAGCGCGCCGTAAACCTCGGGGAAGCCGATGCCGACGGCCTGGCCGCCCACGGCGGTCACGAAGTCGTTGATCGAGCCACCGCCGGTGCGGATGCGCTTGCCGCGCAGGTCGGCGAGGCTGTTCACGCGCTCCCGGCAGAACAGCACCTGGGCGGGGTAGGGCGCCATCGCGACCAGCCGCACGCCGAAGCGTTCCAGCTGGCGGTTCAGCTCGGGCATCAGCGCCTCCGCCACCTGGCGCGCCTGGCCGATGGTGGGGTTCAGCCCGGCGAGGTCGGCCATGTCGAGCATCGGCACGTCGCCCGCCACCGTGTTCAGCGGCACGCCGCCGATCTCGACCTGGCCGGAGCGCACCAGGCGGACGATCTCCGGCCCGTTCAGATTGCGCTCGGGCCAGGAGGAGAGGGTGACGCGGATGCGCCCGTTGGATTGCTGGGCAAGGCCGTCGCGCAGCAGGGGGATATCCACGCGGGTGTATTGCGGGATGGCCGGTGAGGGCTGCGTCACCGCCTGGATGTTCACCTGCGGGCCTTGCGCCTGCGCGGTGCCGGCCAGCATGGCCGTTCCGAGGACCGCGCCGCACAGGGCGCGTCCGATCGTCGCGATTCGCTTCATTCCTGTTCCGTCTCCCATTTGGCGGCGCTGCGTATTGTTCATGACAGTACGCCGGGCGCGCCGGCACGACAGGATCATGCGGCTGGCGGCCGGTGGCAACGGGGGGACGTTCAGCCAGGGGGTGAGGGGGGCTGTTGCGGGCTGCCCGCCCGGTTCAACGGCTGGGCTGGGCTGGGCTGGGCTGGGCTGGGCGCCTGGAACCCCAACCTTCGCGGCGGGACCGCCGGCCAGGCGATTGGCATCCAGCGCGAAGGCGCCTGCCCCCAAGCCGGCCTGGACCAGAAGGGCCGCGGTCCAGAAGGCCGGGAACGCCCGCCCGCCGCCCTGGGCGCTGAACAGCCAGCCGCGGGCAGATGCTGGGTTATTGCGCCTATCATGATGGGTAAGGTCAGCAGGCTTGCCAGCCGCACCCAGACGCCCGCGATCAGGGCGAGGCCCGCCGCGATCTCCGCGATGGCGATGACCGCGCCGAGGATCGGCGGGTTAGCCAAGCGATCCGAAGAAACCCATCGAGCCGGGATTGCCGACAGCCGCAGTGACGGCCGAAGCGACGGCTGGCGGTCCAGTTGGTCCGCCAGCCTGCCGCGGCGTTCTCGGCCGTTCGGGCATGACCTGCTCTGGATTCATGTTTTCCGGGGCAGCACATCCAATCCGACTGGTTCAGTCGGATCGGGCGCTCCTCTAGTCCGGGGTCACCGTGAGCGAATTGGCCGCAACCGTGACGGTGCCCGGCCCGGCGACCGTCACCGGGGCCGAGAGGGACGCCCAGGTCAACGGGTTGCCGCCCGTCGCCGCATCGAACAGCCCGAGATGGGACAGGGTGCCGGCGGCGGTGGTGAAGGTGAAGCTGACGGCGGCGACGTTCCGCTGCGCGCCGGTGCCGGTGAAGGTCACCCGCTGGCGGGCATAGCCATTGCCCGCCG
>CAMDWG010000034.1 GCA_945878375.1 Roseomonas mucosa
GGCGAGACGAGCAAGACCATCACGGTCAACGTCGCCGGTGATACCACGGTGGAGACCGCCGAGGGCTTCACCGTCACGCTGAGCAACCCCAGTGCTGGACTGGTGCTTGGGACCAGCACCGCCAGCGGCAGCATCCTCAATGACGACGCTGCGAGTAATGGTGCCGATACGCTTACCGGCACACCGAACGCCGACACATTGCATGGCTTGGGCGGGGACGACAGCTTGGCGGGCCTCGCTGGCGCGGACACGCTGGATGGCGGTGCGGGCGCGGACACCCTCATTGGTGGAGCGGACAACGACACCTATGTGGTGGACAATGCCGGCGACCGGGTGACCGAGGCCGCGGGGGGCGGCATCGACCTGGTGCAGAGCTCCATCACCTACACCCTCGCAGCCGAGGTGGAGAACCTCACCCTCACGGGCACGGCCGCGATCAACGGCACGGGCAATGCGCTGGCCAACGCAATCACCGGCAACAGCGCCAACAACGTACTGGATGGCGGCGCGGGCGCGGACACGCTCACCGGCGGTGCGGGCAACGACACCTATGTGGTGGACAATGCCGGCGACCGGGTGACCGAGGCCGCGGGTGGCGGCATCGACCTGGTGCAGAGCTCGATCACCTATACCCTCGCGGCCGAGGTGGAGAACCTCACCCTCACCGGGACGGCCGCGATCAACGGCACAGGCAATGCGCTGGCCAACGCGATCACCGGTAATAGCGGCGCCAATGTGCTGAATGGCGGCGCTGGCGCGGACACGCTGGATGGCGGCGCTGGCGCGGACACGCTCACGGGTGGCGCGGGCGCTGACCGTTTTGTCTTTGGTTCCGCCGACGAGAGCGGTCTGACCGCCGCTAACTGGGACGTCATATTTGACTTTGACCGCACACAAGGCGACCGAATTGATTTATCATTGATTGACGCGATATCGAGCACCACCACCAACGATCAGTTCTTCTTCATTGGTACGGCAGCATTCTCCAGCGCAAATGCAAGTGGCCAGCTCAGGGTTGAACTCGACCCTGTCAGTGGCGGCGTAGTGGTGTCCGGCAGTACCGATGCGGACATTGCTCCAGAGTTCGCCCTTTTCGTGCGTGGCGTAAACAGCCTTCAGGCTGGCGACTTCATTCTGTGAATTATTGGTGAGGGAGGGCCCTCCGCATCCACTGCGGCGGGGCACTCCCGAAGGCCATCAGATGGAATCAGCAGTTATCGGCGACGGTTCGAATCCTGGCGCACTCCCTCCGCCAGTTCCCATACGAGCCGCACTCTCCGCCTGACCGACCGCCGCGCTGAGTGGCAGGTTTCCTGGGGTTTGCGGGGCAGACCTGTTGACTGGCCAGGCGCGGAGAAGCCCAAAAATCGCTCTCCGGAGGCCCTTTCTCTCCGGACCTCCTGACTTGGGCGTTTCAGTACGGAACTCAAAAACCCAGGTCAAAGGCCGGTTTTAGCGCGGTCGGCACTTGCTCTGGTTCGAACCCCACTCGCCCGAAATCCGTACTTCGAGAGCGAACCAGAAGTACGGCGACATTCTCGGGGATCAGCGTTGGGGCAGGCCTCGCGCACGGCGGCGCGCAGCGCGTCCAGCATCTGCGCGTGCGACGGATAGATCCCGCCCTCCCGCGCGAGGTCGGCGCGAAACGCCTGGCGCTCGCGGTAGGTCAGCGGCGCGACAAGGTAGCGGCGGCCCGTAGCGCTGGGCGGCGCGAACCACTCGGCGTCGCGCCGCGAAAAGACAACGGTCATGGGCTTCTCCATCAGAACTGCGCCAGGAAGATCGGGCTGTCGGCGCCATCGAGCTGGAAGGTGATGTCGAACTGCCCGAGGCCGTCGTGGTCGCCGGGTCGTAGGCCTGTGGCCTTGGCGGCGGGTGCGATGATGCAGAAGCGGTTGGTGTAGTCGGTGATGCCGGTGGTCTCGGCGACGGCGCCGCTCAGGACGAGGGGCTGCCAGACCGGCTCAACGTCGGTGGCGGCCGAGAACTGCAGCGTGGCATAAACTATCAGCCGGAGTGAGGTGGACTGGGACGCGCCCTGTCGGGGCGGCGCGCAATGGGCGCGTCGCCCCTGTGACTGGGGGCGGCAGCGGTCTCGGCGCGGCGCTGGCGCAGCGCTTTGCCGAGGAAGGCGCCGCTTTGGCGGTCACCGATCTGAAGCGGGCGGCTGCCGAGGGGGGCGCGGCAACCCTTGGCGCCGCCCGGGGATGTGACGCTACCATTCGGCCTCGACGTCGCCGATGAGTCCAGGCTGGGCGGCGGCGGTGCAACGCGTCGAGCAGGTTTTCGCCAGGCTCGATGTACTGGTGAATAATGCCGGGATGGTCATGCGACGCGCAATTGCCGCGCAGACGCCGGATGGGTGGCGTCGCATGTTGGATGTGAACCTCACCGGCGCCTTCCTGGGCCTGCGAGCCTGTGCCCCGTTGCTGGTAGCAAGGGGCTGCGGGACGGTGGCCAGCATCGCGTCGACCGCAGGCCTGACGGCGCATGGCGATGCGGCCTACACGGCCTCCAGATGGGGGCTGCGTGGCCTAACGCACGCGGCGGCGCTTGAATTCGTCGGTCGCGGCATTCGGGTGAACGCGTTCTGCCCGGCGACGATCGACACGCCCCCGACCGCGGCAGGGCCCGCGGGCCACCTGGCCGCGAACCGTGCCGCAATTCCGATGGGACGCCCGGCCGCGCCGGGCGAGGTCGCGGAGGTGGTGCTGTTCCTCGCTTCCGACCAGGCGTCCTTCGTGACCGGAGCGGAGATCGCCGTGGATGGCGGCCTTATCGCTGGTGGGATCGCCTGGATGCGTGCACAGCTACACGCACTGTCTCCCAGCGGGGACGGGCCTGTCTGACGGCAACGGCAGGGGGAGATTGCGCCCTTCAGCAGTCACGCCTTCCGCCAATCCGTCTGGAACCTTCGAGCGCGCCCGTCATCCCGCCGAAGGCCGACGAAGCGCCCATCCGGCGTCCGAAGCTTATCTCCCGGAACCGCAACCATGTCGACCGCTGGCCGCTCAGCGGCCACTTCATCAAGCGGTCCGACCCTGGTCTGCCGATGATGTACTGTCAGGGCGCAGCGCGGACGGATCGCCTCCTGGAGGAGGCGTTCAGCGTGACCAAGCCCGCCCCCTGGCGCTACCCCTCAGCGCCCCGCACGGCCCGCAGCCGGCGGAAGCACGCCGCCAGCGCCACGAAGCCCAGCTTCTTTGTCGCCTTGTCCTCCGCCACCACGCCCTTGCGATTGAAGCCGCCCTGTTCGCGGGTCTGCCGGCGCAGGGAACGGAAATCATAAAGCAGCCATGCGGCCAGCCCGCGCACATAGGAAGCCCGTTCCAGCGCCGCACATTGGCCTTCGTAGAAGGCGGCCTGGCGCTCCTCGCTGAACAGCGGTGCCGCCGCGTCGCGGTGCCCCGCCCGGGCATCCGCGCCCGTCTCGCTGATGATCACGGGCCGATCGGGCCGCGAATTGGCCAGCAGCCGATGCAGGCCCTGGAAGCCCTGCTCGTACCAGCCGAAGTATTCATTGAGGCCGATGACATCGAGATACTCCGCCAGCCGGTCATCGATACGGAACTCCGCGCGGTTGATCAGGCAGGCGGCGGTGATGAGGCGCGAGGGATCGGCCGCGCGCGCGGCGCGCGCCAGTTCCGCCATGAAGGCCAGCCGCGCATCGGTGTCGGCGTTCTCGTTGCCCACGCCCCACAGGACGATGCTGGCGCGGTTGGCGTCGCGCGCGATCAGCTCCTCCATCTGGTTGCGCGCATCGGCCAGCGTCTCCGGATTCTCGAAGGCGATGGCCCAATAGACCGGGATCTCGCTCCAAAGCAGAAGCCCTGCCTCGTCGCACAGCCGCGCGACACGCTCGTCATGCGGATAATGCGCGAGGCGGAGGAAGTTCGCGCCCAGCTCACGCGCATGGGCGATCCGGCGCCTGATATCGGCTTCGTCCGAGCAGCGGCCGGTCGCCAGGTCGTCCTCATGCACGCATACGCCGCAGAGCACGAGGTCCTGGCCGTTCAGCAATATCCGGGTACCCTCGGCGCGGATCTCCCGGAAGCCGACGCGATCGCGCAGCACTTCGCCGCCATGGTGCAGTTCCACATCCAGCAGAACCGGGTTGTCGGGCGACCACAGGGGCGGGGCGGCGTCCAGCAGGATGTCGGCCGCGCCGGCGCGGAACGGCACCTCCGCATCGAGCCCGAGCGCCGGGATCACCAGGCGCCCGGTGCTGTCCACCGGCTGCGACAGGATGGCGCGCAGGCGGATGCGGCGATAGGCCGAGCCCGGTTCGAGCCAGATCGCGAAGCGGCGCAGATGCAAGCGCGGCACTCGCAGAAGGGATACGCCGCGGTGCAGGCCGCCATAGTTGAACCAGTCGAAATGGTGCATCGGCACGCGTTCGGGCCGGCGCGCATTCTCGACCATCACCATCAGCCGGTTGCGGCCCGCCTGCAGCGCCGCCGTGGCATCCAGGCTGAAGGCCGTGGAGCCGCCGAGATGCCCGCCGAGATGCACGCCGTTGAGGAACACCTCCGCGCGCTGGGCTGCCGCGCCGAATTGCAGCAGCACGGATTCGCCGGGCGCGGGGGCGGCGGCTTTGATGTCGCGCACATACCAGGCCGCGCCTTCGTAATGCAGCAGTTCCGGGCGCAGCAGGTTCCAGCAGCCCGGCACCGGCGCGGCTTCGCCGCCATCCCATTGCCAGTCGCGCGGGGTGTCCCAGGCGGCGGGCGGCGCGTCGTCATCGGCGTACCAGCGCTGGCGCAGCCCTTCCTCGAAGGGATCGAGCGTCAGCCGCCATGGGCCATCCAGCGACGTCTCCGCCCGTCCCTGCGCGAGGACAAGGCGTGAGGCGCCTGCGCGGCGCAGCGCGAGCGGCGCGTCATAGGCCTCGTCATGCAGATGGGCGAAGGGGTCTTCTGCCTCGGTCATGGCATCGGCATCCGGTAGCCGATGCCGACCATGCCGCGGAACCGCCAGGGCCAGCGGCCGGGCCAGAACAGGTCGGCGATCATGGCGATGGCGATCCAGCGGAACCAGGTTGCGAAGGTATTGGACAGGCCCTGCGGTTCCTCATAGCCGCGCACCCACCCATCCTGCCGGCGGGTTCCGTGGCGCACATCGCAGAAGCCGCCATCCTCTTCCTGCCAATCCAGCAGGCGCGGCAGCAGGGCGGCGCACCAGGCGCGGATCTCTGCGTCACGGTGGCCCGTCAGCGCGAGGCCGTGCACCAGCAGGTCCACCGCATCGGCATCGATGCAGGCGCTGTCCACAACCGGCGGCAGGGTGAGCACATAATCCACCGCGCGCGACTGGTGGGGCAGGGGACGTCCGAGCGCGTACCACAGGTGAAAATTGTGCATCGACCCCGCGAAGGCGTGCAGCAGCGCGGTCGCGTCATGTGCCTGGTTCAACCCCCAAAAGCCCGTGGAGGGTTCCTGCAGCCGGTCATGCCAGGCGAAGAGCGTCTCCAGCGCCGCATCCACCCGCGCGGGATCCTCGGCGCGCAGCCCCATCAGGAAGGAGCCGAGGTTGACGATGTTGTTCCCCTCTTGCCACGGGTCGCGGAGGTCCCGCAGCGCGAGCCAGGCCAGCAGCGCCTGCGGGTCCAGGAAGCGACGCGCGAAATCAAGACAGTGGTGGCGCCCTGGCTCCAGCACCTCGATCGCGCCGAGGCTGTAGTTCGTCACATGGAAGTCGATATAGCCCCAGGTCTCGGCGGGATCGGGCTTCTTGAAGACGGCGTCGTCGCGCATGCCGGGGATACGAAAGCGCCCATCCGGCAGGCGATGGGATTCGAGCCAGCCGACAAGCGCCGCGCGGTCCGCCGGCGTGAAGCCGTCGAGCCCGCCGATCAGCGCGCGGCACATGACGGCGTTGTAGGTGCCGGGCAGCAGCACGCCCGGCCAGCGGGCGATGTCGTGCGCGGCGCCGATCCGCGCCACGCCGCGCGGCAGGCCCGGCGCCTGCATCGCGTCGAGCCAGCCCAGCGTGCGCTGCCGCGCCGCCTCGATCCGGGCGGCCAGCCGTTCCTCTGTCATCCCTTCACCGCTCCCTGGGCCATGCCCTGCATCACGCGGCGCTGCGCCAGCAGGAAGAGGATCGCGGGCGGCAGCGTGGTCAGCACGGCCAGTGCCATGATGCCCTGGAAACTCGCGCCGAGTTCCGTGTTCAACGACAGCAGCGCGACCGGCAGCGTGTAGGTTTCCGGCCCGCGCGAGATCACCAGCACGGGAAACCACTGCGCCCAGGTCAGCAGGAATCCGATCAGCGCGACGGTCACCGTCACCGGCATCGCCATGGGCAGTACGATCCGCACCAGCACCTGCCATTCGCTCGCGCCGTCGATCGTCGCAGCTTCGATGACTTCCTTCGGGATGGCGCGGAAGAACTGCTCGAACAGGAAGAACTGCACGGGCCCGAGGCAGAGGAACAGCACGATGCCGAGCGGCGAGCCGAGCAGGCCGAGCTTGTGCATGACGATGTAGACCGGGATCACGAGCAGCATGTAGGGGTACATCACTGTCAGCAGGAAGCCCGCGCGCAGCCAGCGGAAGCCAGGCAGGTGCGGCTTGCGCGTGATGGCATAGGCGCCGAGCGCCGCGGCGAGCGTGCCGAGCAGCGTGGCCAGCGTGGTGTAGAGCAGCGAGTTGACCAGGAAGCCGGACAGCGGCGCGCCGCCGATCCGTGCGATATCGGCCAACACGTCCAGGTTGAATTGCTCTGGCCAGATCCGCAGCGGGTCCGACAGAACGTCGCGCGTGCGGCGGAAGGCGCCGGACAGCATCCAGGCATAGGGAAACAGGAAGATCGCCGCGATTGGCAGCGCGACCGCATAGCCGAGCATCGAGACCAACCGCCGCTTCATGTCCGGCCCCGCTCACCCAGCGCATAGGCCAGCAGCGACAGCAGGATCACGACGCCGAACAGGATGGTCGCCATCGCCGTCGCTTCCCCGTACCGGGCCTGGTCGAAATACTGGTAGGCGAGGTAGCTGACGAAGGTCGTGCTTTCCGCCGGCCCGCCCTTCGTCATGACCACCACCACGGTGAAGGTCTTGAGGAACTGGATCGTGGCATAGACCAGGTTGATGACGATGGCGGGCCGCAGCTGCGGCAGGATCACGTGCCAGAAGCGCGCCCAGGCGCCCGCGCCGTCCACCTTCGCCGCTTCCTCCAGCGCCGGGTCGCGAATCGCGAGGTTGGCCAGGAAGATCACCATGTAGAAGCCGGCATGATGCCAGAGCTCGGCGATCAGGATCGCGGGCGTCGCGGTGGCAACGCTGGTCAGCCCCCCGAACAGCGGCAGGCCGAGCAGGTCCAGCGCGGCATTCACCGCACCGAAGCTGTGGTCGAACAGCCAACGCCAGACGACATAGCCCGCGACATCGGGCGTCACGACGGGCAGGAACAGCACCAGCCGGAAGGCCATGTTGCCGCGCGGCAGCAGCTTCGAATCCAGCAGCAGCGCCGCGGCCAGCGCGAAGGCGAGGTTCGCGGCCACCGCGAGCGCCGTGTAGAAAAGCGTGCGCCACAGGCTGGCGCGGAACAGCTCATCCGCCAGCACGCTCGCGTAGTTGGCGAAGCCCACCCACTGCGGATCGGGCCGCAGCGCCGTGGCCGATGCGGTGAAGGACACCTGCACCGACAGGATGATCGGCCAGAGGCCGAATATCGCCGTCAGCAGGGCGAAGGGCAGGACGAGGAGGTAGAAGATCCCCTCGCCCCGCAATTGGTCCGCCAAGCGGCGGCGCGGCCAATCGCCGCCCTCGGGCATCCGCCCCCCGGCGATCGGACGCGCGTTCATCCAGCCGCCCGATCAGCCGCGCGAAAGGCGCTGCGCGGTGTCGCGCATGTCGCGCGCGAGGTCGCGGATGAAGACATCCATGTCGCGCGGCGGGCTGCCGATGGCGGCCAGCAGGCGGCGATGGAACTGTGCCTCCAGTTCCGGGTACCAGGCATGCGTCGCCTCGGGGAAGTCGTAGGCGACCAGCTTGTGGTTGGCGCGGGCGAACCATTGCTGGCGCTCGGACAGCGACGACACGTCCAGGTCCTTGCGAACGGCTGCCCCCATGATCTCCAGGCTCGCCTGCTGGGCCGGCTGGCTGAGCATGAAGCGCGCGAAGGCGACGGACAGGTCGCGGTTCGGCGCGTTTTCGGGGATGCCGACGCCGCGCATGCCGCCGATGACCACCGCCGGGTCGCGGTTCGGGAAGAATTTCGGCCAGGGATGGGACACGAAGTCGCCTGCCAGCGTGTTCGCTTGGTCCCAGCGCCGCACGTTCCAGTCGCCGACGCGGAACATGCCACCGCGATTGCCCTCGATCACCTGGTACATCTCGGTGAAGGAGTGGTTGATCGTGTCCGGCGGCACGAAGCGGTAGGTGGAATAGGTCCGCAGGAATTCCCCCAGCACCAGCGCGTGCTCCGGCTGGTCGATGGTGATGTTGCCCTGCGGGTCCAGCAGCGTGTGCGACAGGCCGGCCCCGAACGTGAACAGGTCCAGCATGTGGATCAGGTCGCGCGGCCGCGCGGCCTGCAGCGCGAAGCCGAAGGTGTCGGCGCGGCCGTTCCCATCGGGGTCGTTCTCGCGGAACTTCTGCGCCACGCGCTTGGCGTCGTCCCAGGTCACCGGCACCTGTTCACCGACCTTGGCCAGCCAGGACCGCCGCGTGCCCAGCGCCATCTGCACGCGCTGCATCGGGATGATGATCATCCGGTCGCGGAAGGTGCCGACGCGCAGATCCTCGGTCGAGAGGAAGGCGCGGTCCTGCACGCCGTCCAGCACCGGGCGCATGTCCATCACCCGGTTGGTCTGGGTCTGGATGCGGATCACGCGTTCGTAGTTGTTGAAGATCAGGTCGGGCGCGCTGTTGGTGTTGATGGCGCCAATCACGCGGCCGAACCACTGGTCGGTCGGGAAGGACTGGCTGCGGATGGTCACGCCGGGCCTAACCTGCGCGAAGGCCTGGCCCATCCGCTCGAACCAGGCGATTCCGTTGTCGCCCAGGTCGTGCCAGATGGTCAGCGTGGCGGCCTGGGCGCGCGCGATGCTGGGCAATCCCAGCGCCGCTGCGGCCGCGGCTGCGCCGAGCGTGCGGCGCGTCAGGCGGGCTTCGCCCGCGATCGTGGTCCTCATCGCGTCCTCCCAGACGGTTCATGGTGCGGTTCACGGTGATTCCGGGTCTCTTGCGGCCCGGTACTGCCGCCCTTGCGTTGGGCGAGTAATCGTTTACCTTGCGAAGCGTAGCGCGGAGGGCCTTCCGATGTCCAGGACGAAACGCGAGCCCCAGGGCGGCCCGGCGACGCTGCGCGAGGTCGCGGCCGCGGCCGGCGTCTCCACCGCCACCGCGTCGCGCGTGCTGAACGGTATCCCAGGCAAGGCTACGGCGGAGACGGTGAAGCGCGTGCGCGATGTCGCCGCGCGGCTCGCCTATCGCCCGCTGGCAGCCGCGCGGGAACTGCGCCGCGGCGTCGCCGAGCTTGTGGTGCTGCTCGCGCCCAACCTCGCCAACCCGACCATGGCGACGCTCGCGGCAGCGATCGAGACGGCGCTGCGGCCCGAGGGACTCGGCGTGGTGCTCTGCGACACGCATGACGAGGTGACGTTGCAGGACGACGCCCTGGCCGCGACGCGCGCGCTGCGGCCGCGCGCCACGGTGCTGCTCGGTGCCGTCGCGAGCCCGGCGCTGGCGCGCCACCTGGCGGAGAGCGAGCGGCTGCTCTTCGTCGGCCGGCGCTGCCCGCATGCGCCGCGCGCGCCCTTCGTCGGCATCGACGACCACGCCGCCGGCCGCGCGGTGGCGGAGGCGCTGCTTGCCGGCGGTTGCCGCCGCCTTGGCGTGGTGCATGGCCCGTTCTTCTCCTCGGCGACCGCCGACCGCGTCGCGGGTTTTCGCGCCCGCGCCGGGCGGGCGCTTGCCGAGGCGGATGTGCTGGGGGGCGAGGGGCTGGACCATCTCCGCATCGGCGCCGCGGCGGCCGCGCGCTGGCGCGGTGCATCCAGGCCTGACGGCATCATGTGCACATCGGACCTGATCGCGCTGTCGGCGCATCGCGTGCTGGGTGCGTCCGGACCAGGCGAGCCGCCGGTGATCTGGGGCTTCGATGGAAGCCCGCTGAACCGCTGGGTCGCGCCTTGGCTGTCCTCCGTCGCGTTGCCCTATGAGGAGATCGGTGTTGCTGTCCGCGACTGGGTCGTGGGCGGGCCGGATGCTGCGCGGGAGGCTATCCTGCCCTTCCGGCTTGACGCTGTTCCGCCGGGCGCGTCGTCATGAAGACGCCGCCCGCGCCGTGACCGCTGCGGCGTCGGGTCCGCTGCGTCATCTCCGCGTCGGTCCTCTGGCTTTCTTCAGCTTGGAAGCGGCATCCGGCGCAGTCCGCGATCGGACGAAGCGGACCGCCGTCAGGCGACTCCGTCCAGGAAGGCCCGCAGCGCCGGCGCCCATTTCGCGGCCTCTGTGCCGCTGGCGAGGTGCCCGTGCTCGCTGTCGATCTCCGCATAGGTCGCGCGGACGCCGGCCGCCGCCAGCGCCGGCATGACCTCGGTCGCCAGGGTCGGCGGGAACAGCCGGTCCGTGCGGGAAAGGACATAGAGCACGCTGGCCCGGATGCGGCCCAGCGCGTCCCGCAGATCGTAGTGATCCAGCGCCCGCCCCAGGACCAGCAGGGAATGGGCATCGGCCGCCTCGGCCCATTCGCGCGCCCGCCGCCTGATTTCCGCATCGCGCGCCACCTTGTCGGGCAGGCGGGGGGCCAGTTCATCGTCGAGCCCGTAGCGGCGCAGCGTTTCCTCCCGCACCGCCATCATCGTCGCCAGCACGCCGCCAGGGCGGTCGTAGTAGTGGCCGCCATTCCAGTTCGGGTCCTCTGCCAGTCTCGCGGCCAGCGGCGTGGGGTCCAGCGAGCGCGGCGCCGTCAGGCCGCTGACCGCGGCGACGAGGCCACGCAGGAAATCCGGATGCTCGACCCCCCAGGTGAAGGTCTGGAAACCGCCATAGGACGGCCCGACCACCGCATGCAGTTCGCGCACCCCGAGCGCATCGAGCAGGCGGCGCTGCGCCGCGACGATGTCGCTCAGCGTGATCGGTGGGAAATCCGGGCCGTAGGGCCGGCCGGTCGCCGGGTTCGCGCTGCGCGGTGCGGTGGAGCCGAAGGACGACCCCAGCATGTTCGAGCTGACGACGAAGAACCGGTCGGTGTCGATCGCCAGCCCCGGCCCGACCAGATCGGACCAGCCGCCCTCCGACGCGCCCGAGCCGCCTTCGATGAAGGTATGCGAGGAGGTGTAGCCATGCGTCAGCAGCACGGCGTTCCGCCCATCCGCGGCCAGCCGGCCGCGCGTGATGTAGGCCAGCCGCGCGGATCGCAATACGCCGCCAAGGCGCAGCTGCAGGTCGCCGATCTCCTGGAACGCGGTCATGCCTCGCCTTGCCTCTCGTCCAGCATGGTGCGCGCCTCGGCGGTCAGCGTGGCCAGCGCGCGGCCAAGCGCCGCGTAGTCGGCCTCGCCCAGGGACGCGCGAAGACGCCGTTCGCGTTCCAGCGAACCGCCGAGCCCGTCGCGCAGCACGGCAATCCCCGCGGGCGTGAGGGTCAGCACCTGCCGCCGCCGGTCCGCCGCATCCTCGCCCTGCGAGATCAGCCCCTTCGCCGCGAGTTCGAAGGAGGCCCGGCTGACCTGGCTGTGGTCGAGCGACGCCATCCGCGCAACCGCGCCCGAGGTTGTGGGCCCGAGCCGGTTCAGCACCACCAGCACCCGCCACTGTCGGCTCGACAGGCCGAGATCCTGCCCGACCGATGTGTCCACCAGCCGCGCCAGCAGCTGCGAGAGCACCGAGACGCGGAAGGTGATCAGCGTCTCCGGCGCGTGGCGGCGGAGCGCCTCGGCGGTGGCGCGCGCCCTGGTTTTTCGTGTCGTGGCAATATTTGACATAGCACGGGATACTCCTACACTCCGGCGCCGGAGGAAACATACCATGCCATTCGTCACGCGACGCCGCATGCTCCTGGCGGGCGGTGCGCTCGCCCTGCCTTGGCAGGCCCAGGCGCAAGCCTTCCCGACACGGCCCGTCACGCTGGTCGTCTCCCAGGGCCCCGGCTCTGGCAGCGACATCAGCTCGCGCATCCTGGCCACCCAGATGTCCCCCATCCTGCGCCAGCCCGTGGTGGTGGAAAACCGCACCGCCGGCGGCGGCCTCGTGGCGCATCAGGCGATCGCGCGCGGGGCGGCGGATGGCTACAGCGTGATCTTCTCCTCGACCGCGGCGCTGCTGATCCAGCCGGTGATGAACCCCGCCGCGCAGTACGGGCTCGACGATTTCGCGCCTGTGGCCTCGGTGCTGCGCGCGGCCTTCGTGGTGCTGGTGGCGAACACGCCGGCGGCGCCGCGCAGCATCGCCGAACTGGTCGCGGCGCTGCGGCGGGCGCCATCCGCCTATGCCTCCGCCGGCGTCGGCACGCTGACGCATCTGGGGAGCGAGGCGGTGCTGCGCCGCGCGGGCGTGCAGGCCAACCACATTCCCTATCGCGGCAGTGGCGCCGCGCTGACCGACCTGATGGGTGGCCAGGTGCTGTTTGCGACCGACAGCCTGACCGCCGCCGCGCCGCATATCGCGGGCGGCAGGCTGCGGGCGCTGGCGGTGACCGGCGCCGAGCGCGAGGCCGCGCTGCCGGATGTGCCGACGCTGGCCGAAGCCGGGCTGCCTGGCCCGTCGATCGCGGTACTCGGCGGACTGTTCGCCGCGCGGGCCACGCCGCCGGAGGTGCTGGCGGTACTCGGCGCCGCGGTGGACCAGGCGCTGGTCAATCCCGACCTCGTCGGGCGTTTCGCGGCGTCCCAGACCCAGATCCTGCGCGAGCCGCGCGAGGCCTTCGCGCAGCGCCTGCGCGACGAAGCGCCGTTCTGGCGGCAATTGGTGCGCGACCTGGATCTCCGGGTCGAATGACGACCGGGCTGCGGCAGCTTCGCCCCGACCCCGCGCTGCAGGGGCCGCTGAGCGGCGTCCGCGTGGCCGATCTCTCGCGGCTGGTGGCGGGCAACATGCTCTCGCTGCAGCTCGCGGATTTCGGCGCCGACGTGATCAAGGTGGAGGCCGCCGGCACCGGCGACACGCTGCGCGCGTGGCGGGAGACGCATCCGGATCACGCCGACGGCTTCGACGGCTGGTGGCGCGTCTATGGCCGCAACAAGCGCAGCCTGGCGCTCGACCTGCGCGACGCCGAGGCGATGGGCTGGCTGCGCCGCCTGATCAGCACCGCGCAGGTGCTGGTCGAGAGCTTCCGGCCCGGGACGCTGGAGGTGATGGGTCTCGGGCCCGAGACGCTGCACGCAACGGCACCTGGGCTCGTCATCGTGCGGCTGTCGGGCTGGGGGCAGACCGGCCCTTATCGTGGCCTGCCGGGCTTCGGCAGCCTCATCGAAGGCTTCTGCGGCTTCGCCGACAAGCACCGCGATGCCGATGGCATGCCAGGGCTGCCGAACATGGCGCTGGCCGACATGGTCACCGGCGTGACCGGCGCCTTCGCCGTCATGGCCGCGCTGCGGGAGGTCGAGGTGCGCGGCGGGCGCGGGCAGGTGATCGACCTGTCGCTGCTGGAGCCCATGCTGGCCATCATGGGCCCGGACGTCACCAATGCGGCAGCGACCGGCAAGCCGGCGGAGACGCTGAAGATTGCCTCGCCGCGCGGCGCTTATCGCTGCGCCGATGGCGGCTGGGTGTCGCTCTCGGGCTCCACCGACAGCATGGCGCGCCGCGTCTTCGAGGCGATCGGACGGCCCGAGCTGATCGAGGATCCGCGCTTTTCCACCAACGCCGCACGGCTTGTGCATGACGATCAGGTGGAGGCGATGCTGCGCGACTTCTTCGGCGCGATGGAGCGCGAGGCGGCGCTGGCGCTGCTGCGCGCGCGCGGCGTCACCGTCGGGCCGATCCTCGATGCCGGATCTCTGCTGCGCGACCGGCATGTCGTGGCGCGCGGCGTCTATGTCGAGGAAGCTGGCAGCGGGACGGTGATGCATGCCGTGACGCCGCGCTTGGACGGCACGCCCGGCGGGCTTCGCCGGCTCGCGCCGCGATGCGGCGAGCATTCGGCGGAGATCCTTGGCGAGCTTGGCGCCGCCGCGGAGGACCTGGCGGCGTTGGCGTCGAGGAGAGCCATCCGATGCGGGTGAAGGCGGCGCGGTCCCTGCTGTTCCTGCCTGCGACCTCGCCCCACTTGCTGCCCAAGGCGACGGAGCGGGGCGCCGATGCGCTGATCGTCGATCTCGAGGATTCCGTGCCGGCGGAGCGCAAGGCGGAGGCCCGCCCGCTAGCCGCAGCGGCCCTTCGCGCGCTGGCCGCGCGCGGCGCGGAGGTGCTGCTGCGCGTCAACGCCGAGCCAGCGCTTCACGACGATGACCTCGCCGTGCTGCCGCGCCATGTCCCGGTGACGGTGATGCTGCCGAAGGTCGAAGACGCCGCGCAGGTCGAGGCGCTGGTGGCGAAGCTCGCCGGCCTCGGACTGGCCTCGCCCGTCGCGGCGCTGGTCGAGACGCCGCGCGGCGCGCTGGAGGCCCCGCGCATAGCGGCAGCGCCGGGGGTCTGCGCGGTGGGCTTCGGCGCAGAGGATTTCGCGGCATCCGTCGGGCTCGCCCCCTCGCCGGCGGCGCTCGCCATGCCGGCGCAACTGGTGGGGCTGGCCGCGCATGCCCATGGCCACGCCTTCTGGGGCCTGGCGAGCAGCGTGGCGGAGACGGTGGACATGGAGGCCTTCGGCGCGCTGGTGCGCCTGTCGCGCCAACTCGGCTTCACCGGCAGCGTCTGCATCCATCCGCGCCAGGTGCCGGTGGTGAATGCGGGCTTCGGCCCGACGCCGGACGAGATCGCCTGGGCGCGACGCGCGGTCGCGGCGGCCGAGGAGGCGCGCGCGAGGGACGAGGGCGCCGTTCTGCTCGACGGCCGCATGATCGATCGCCCGATCGAGGATCGTGCGCGGCGCTGGCTGGCGCTGTAGACAAAGGGCCATGGCCCCCTTCTCCGAGACGGACGACGTGCCCTGGAGACGGTTCAAATACCGTTGCACCTCCTCCTCTGCATCGAAGGATTGCAGAATGACATTGCCGCGGCGGCCGTCGAACAGCCCGCCATGGCGAGGATGGGCGAGTTCGGCCAGCATCGCATCCGCCAGGGCGCGGTTGTAGCTGTTGAGCCCCTGGCCGATGGTTTTCACCTCCGGATAGACGCCCACGATGCGCCCGCTTGACGTATGGAGCGCGCGCAATTCGTCCAGCACCTCGGCGAAGCTCGGCACCCGCAAGTCCGCCGGGCGGGCATCGGGCGGCGCATAGGCCGCGCCCCCGCGAGAGATGGCCTGCAGGCCAAGCAGCTGTGCGAAGGTGATCTGATCGATGTCTCTCGGCAGGGTGGGGTAGGACACGATGTTCGTGGTCGCGCCGAGCGCGCGGTCATGCCGCGCCACCGCGATGCCATCTGCGGTCAGCAGCAGGTCAGGCTCGATGAAATCGGCGCCCTGGCGGATGGCGAGGCGATAGGCCTCCATTGTGTGTTCGGGCAGGTATTGGCTGGCGCCGCGATGGGCGATGACCAGCGGCCGCTCGGCAGCCGATTGGGCCGCGGCCGTGCAAGTGAGCGCGACGAGCAGGGCCAGGGTGAGGCTGGAGAGGTGCTGCTGCATTGCGTGTTCTATGGCTTGTTCTGGTTCTTGACGTCGATGCGAAGCGTAGCCCGACGGCGACGTCTGCGACAATTGACGCCGCCACCAACCCCGCGATGCCGCCCGCCAGCAACAATCAAAGTAGCCTGAGCGAGGTCAGCCGCAGGAAGGGTACGCTGCCCGCGGTTAGCGGAACGCCCATCGGAGTGTCTGTGCCACACCGAGCGTGCCTGCCCGCACCAGGGGGCGTGCGAGCAGTGGGGAGTGCAGCCCGTGCATGCGACGGGCCCAGTCGGGCAGCAGGTCGATGGCGGCCTGGTTTCCCAGCGCATGCACGCCGGCGGCGAGGTGATCCGCCGTCGCCGCCTTCAGCACCAGGGCGCGGACTTCGCGCGTGCGGGCGTCGGTACAAAGGTACGGCCGGCAGGTCTCGATGAGACGGCGCGCGCCCAGACGATCGGACGGCACTGGTGCCGCGCCCAGCGCGCGTGCCACCTGCGCCATCTCCGCGAAGTAGCGGTCCTGATCCGCTGCCGACATGCCGGGTTCGACATAGCGCCGCCACGCGTTGAGGAAACTCGTCGCCTCCGTGACATGAACCCAGGCCAGCAGCATGGGCTCATTCGCGGCGTAGGGCGTGCCGTCCGGCAGGGTGCCGCCCACGCGGTCGTGGATCTTTCGGACGCGGGCGATCGCCGCCTCCGCCTCCTCGCGTCCGCCATAGGTGGTAAGCGCAATGAAGCGCGCGGTGCGCCGCAGCCGGCCATGCATGTCGGTGCGGAAATTCGAATGATCCCAGACGCCGGCCAGTACCGCAGGGTACAGCATCTGGAGCAGCAGCGACGAAATGCCGCCGACCATCATCGATGTGACGTCGCCGTGCACGCGCCAGGCAACGGCATTGGGGCCGAACAATCCGTCCAGGCGACGTACCACCGGCGCCTCGCCCCGCGCACGATCGTTGAACAGGGCGATGACCCGTCCGGCGATGGCATCTTTGATAGCACGCGCCGGATCCGGCTGCGGCGCGCGCGACGGTGCTTGTCTCATTGGGCCGATATGGTGTCATGGATGAGCAAGGCCAGCAGGGCCCCATGCGGCGGTGTCCAGTGAACTCGGCCGCTCACGGACCGGCTTCCTGTCGAGCCCACTTCACCGGAAACGGCTCCATCAGCCCAGGCAGCGTCATCTCCTCCGGCTGCCGCCCATCCAGGATCGCCTCCACGATATCTGGTGCCAGCAGCGTTAGCCGCAGAAGGCGCGAGACATAGGACGAGTTGATCTTCTCCGCCGCCGCCAGTTCGTTGATGGTGGCGAAGCGCCCGGTCTCCATCATCCGCCGCCACCGGAACGGTCGGGCCAGCGCCTTCACGAGTGTGGTGTCGGCAGCTGAGGGGCCCCTGCTTGCGGTGCCACTCGGCGCGATCATCAGCTTCCGTCCACCCCGCAGCTTCCGGGCAGCCAGCGGGACCCGGACCGTCAGCATCTGTGCGGTGATCATGCTGCCGCCCTCGCCGATTCGGCCGGCATCGCCAGGTCCCGCGCCAAGCTGGCCAGCCCCTCCAGCTTCAGGCGCACGTCGGCACCACCTGACCCGATATCCACCCGGTCGACCAGGAGGCGGATGATCCGCGCCTGTTCAGCGGGGAAGAGCTCTTCCCACAGCGGGTCCAGCCGCTCCAGCGCCAGGCGGGCCTCGTCCTCCGTCATATCCGGCGCCGAGGCCCGTGCCGCGCGCCAGGCGCCCAGCACCACCTCCGGCTGGCGCAGCAGCCCCCGGACCTGCGCGATGACCGCGCCCTCGATCTCCGCCGCGGAAATGCGCGCGATGGCCGGCCCGTCCGCCGCACTGCCCTTCAGCACCGACTGGCTGACATAGTAGCGGTACTGCTGGCCACGGCGCCCTCGCGCGTGGGTGGGCGACATGGCCCGACCGTCGCTGCCGAAGATCAGCCCGCGCAGCAGCGAAGGCGTCTGGCAGCGGGTGCGGTTGGCGCGTGTCTTCGGGCTGACCGCGAGCAGGGCATGCGCCGCGTCCCACATCGCCTGCGGTACGATGGCGGCATGCTCTCCGGGGTGCGACTTCCCCTTGTGCATCGCCTCACCGAGATAGGTCCTGTTGCTCAGCACCCGATAGACGTCGCTCTTGGTGAAGGCGCGGCCGCGCTTCGTCGTGGCGCCCTCGGCGCGCAGCGCCTGGACCAGCTTCGTGCCGGATTCCGTCTCGACGAAGCCTTCGAAGATCCGGCGCACCAGCGCAGCCTCGGCCTCGTTCACCAGCAGCTTGCGATCCCTGGCGTCGTAGCCAAGCGGCACGAACCCGCCCATCCAGATCCCGCGCGCCCGCGACGCCGCCACCTTGTCGCGGATGCGTTCGCCGATAGGGGCGGCCCTGATACTCGTAGCCGTCGTGCAGCACGGTGACGCTGTGCTCGACGCCCTGGTACTCGCGAATCAGCCGCGTGCCGGTGATCGGCTTGTCGTCGCCGCGGATGCGCCGCAGGACGGGGTTCCCGCCATCCAGCTGTTCACCCAGGGCCTCGAGGCGCTGGATGGTCTCGGGCTTCAAGCCGCCATAGGCCAGTTCCTGGACGCGCGCCTTTCATCCGCGCCAATGGAATTGTGCCCTGTTCGCGCTGGCGGCGGTGGAGCCCACGGCGCCGGTGCGGGGATCGAGGATGGTGTCGGCGCCCTCGACCAGTGCGGCGATGTTGGGCGGGCCGGCGGGAAAGGCCTCGGCGGTGATTTTCAGGCGCAGCGCGACATAGGCGCGGCCGCGGCCGCGGTGCTCGGCAGTCCACTTGCCACCGGTCTCGGCGATGAGGTTGGCGTCGGCCGCTTGGTCCACCGTGCCCAGGTGCCGATCGATCCTGACCAGCGCGGAAAATTTCGGATCTGTGGCGAGGGTGTCACCCAGCCAGACATCGCCGATGCTGCGGACGCGATGGGCGGCCAGCACCACCACTGAGTAGAACCAGCCATCGGCCCGTCCCTCGTCATCGGGCGCAGAGTGAATGAAAACGATGGGGCCACCCACCTTGCAGCGGTCAAAGACGATCTGGTGCTCGGTGATGGGCTGGCGAAAGGACTGCGTGCGGCCGGCGCCGGGGGCGGTGGCATCGTCGCCGGGCCGGGTTGGGGCGGTGGGGCGCTTGGCCGGAAAGACCGAGGCGCCGATGGAGGAGACCACGAAGGCCGCCCCGGCGCCGACCAGCGCGCCGAGCAGGCCGCCGCCGATGGCCGCGGAGGCCACGCCGCCGGCGACGACGGCGATGAGGGGGATGGCAGCGGGCATTCAGCCAATCCTCCAGGCGGTGGTGCAGTCAGTGATCGGGAGGCGGGTGAGGCCGCGGGGCCCGACGAAGGCGGCGCGGCCGCCGTCCACGGAGATGCCCAGCCGCGGCGGATCGCCTGCCAAGACCACATCGCCCATGCGGGCAAAGGCGGGCGGGATGCGGGGAAAGCCCGCGCTGTCCGCGGAGGCCGCGAGGTCCGGCATCACGCGGACCTCTGGTCGGGTCCCGGTCACCGCCTGGTCCGACAACCCGGCGCTGTGCCTCGCTTGGTACCTAACCGCTCCCTTCGGCTGGAAAGCCTCCTGGGATGACATCGACATCCCCGCACTCATGGCCGCTGCCAACATCTGCGACGAGCTGATCGGCACGCGCGCTGGCCTGCATGAGCGCCGCTACACGGTGAATGGCCGCGTCTCGCTGGGCGAAGGCAAGATCGCCATCACCCGCAAGCTGGTCGCCGCCATGGCCGGCGCCATGGTCGTCTCGGGCGGGCGGTTCTTTATCCATGCCGGCGGGCCGGCGCTGCCCTCCGCCACGCTCACCTCGGACGATCTGCGCGGCGACGTCACCATCCAGGGCAGCCGGCCGCGGCGCGATCTCTTCAACGGGGTACGGGCCGTCTACGTCGACCCCGCGAAAAACTGGCAGCCCACCGACGCCCCGCCGCTGCTCGCCGCCAACTACGTGGTCGAGGATGGCGGAGAGGCGATCTACCGGGATTTGGAATTCCCGCTCACCACCTCGGTGGCGACCGTCCAGCGGCTGATGAAGGCCGAGCTGGAACGGGTGCGCCGCCAGCGCGAGGTGGCGTTTCCGGCGAACCTCTCGGCCCTGCGGCTGCGGCCCTGGGATGGGGTCACCGTCGCGCTCGACCGGGTCGGGGCCTTCCCGGCGCGGGTGACCGGCTGGCGGCTGTCGCCCGATGGCGGGGTGGACCTGGCGCTGTCCGAGGAGGATCCCGCCGTCTGGAACTGGAACCCGGCGGTGGACGAGCGCGCCGCCGGTGACAGCCCCTCGGTGGTGCTGCCCAACCCGGGCGTCATCGCCGCCCCGGCCGCCATCACCGTGGCGACGCCGGTTACCGCCGCATTCGGGGCGCTGGGCGTGTCCTGGTCTCCTGTGGGCTCGGCCTTTCTCGCCGGCTACGAGCTCGAGTTCCTTCCGGCCTCCGTTGCCGTCTGGCAGGGCTACGGGGGCGCTCTGGGCGCCACCGCGGCCTCGGTCCCCACCACGGAGCCCACCGCCTTTCGGGCGCGCGCCGTGGCGCGCAGTGGCGCCGTGTCGGGCTGGCGCGAGGCGGTAGTGCCAGGTGCGGTGACCGCGCCGGCCGCGCTCGGCATCACCGGCGGGGTGCGCCTTTCGGGTGGCGTCCCGATCGGCGCGGTGCGGCTGCAGGTGTTCGAGGCGGACAGCGCCAGCCTGGCCGCGGCCACCAAGCTAGTCAGCGAACCCACGGCACTCCCCTGGGACCGCACCGGCCTCACCGCCGGCCAGACCCGCTGGTACTGGCTCCGCAGCGTCTCGGCCGAGGGCAACGTTTCCCGAAGCCGTCTGCGTAGAAGTAGCGGTACGAGTAGTCGAACAGGACGCATTTGGCGTAGCGGTCCGAGAGAGGCGCGCTGCCCTTCACCGCCTGGCCGAAGGTGGCGGAGTATTCGAAGGAGATGACACGGTCGATGCGGCGGGCCTGACGGCGCAGAGCGCGGCGACGCTGTCCGAGCGGTTGGCGATCCTGCACGAACAACTCGTCGCAGGCGTGGAGGCGGCGGCAGAGCAGCTGTCCGACGTCGATCGCAGCGACGGCGCGGCATTCCGCCATGCCGGTCTCGTGCATGCGGCGCTAGTGGCCGCAGCCGCGGCCGTCGAGCATGCGCTCCACGCCCCGCGAGCCCTGCCGCTGGCCAAGCCTGTCGTGGCTGCGCGCGCATCCGCAGCGGCGATGGGCGCTGCGCCGCAGCCTGCGTTGCTGCTCGCCGACGCTGTTACAATTCCCCCTCTGGCGGTGCA
>CAMDWG010000035.1 GCA_945878375.1 Roseomonas mucosa
CCGGGCGCGCCGCGCAAGCCGCGCGAGGGCACGAAGCAGGAGCAGGTGCTGGCCATGCTGCGCCGGCCCGAGGGCGCGACGGTCACGCAGATCGCCGAGGCGACGGGCTGGGCGCAGCACACGGTCCGCGGGTTCTTTGCCGGCTTGAAGAAGCGCCTGGGGATCGAAGTGCAGGTGCTGGAGCGCGTCCGCCAGGTCGGCCCGAACAAGGAGGGCGCCCGCGGCTCCTTTACGGTCTATCACCTGCCGGCCTGACACCCGGGCCGGACACGTCGAGGGCCCGCCGCCGGACGGTAGCGGGCCCTTGCTCATGATGAGCATCACGCGCGGCGGGAGGTCGCCGCCATGCCGGAACTGACCACCTCGACGCGCGAGGCCGCGCGGCGCCTCGGCGTCAGCGACACCGCCATCCACAAGGCTGAGCGCTCGGGCCGCATCGCCCGCGAGCCGGACGGCAGTTGGGACATCGACAAGACCCGCCGCCGCCTGACTGCAACCGCTGATCCCGTCCGCTCGCCCCTGGCCAGCGGTGCCGGCGCCGAGGGCACGCCCTTCGCCCGACTGAAGGTCGCGCAGCTCGCCCTGAAGGTGGAGGCGCAGCGCCTCTCGCTGGATGAGACCAAGCGCCGCCTGGTCGACGTCACCGAGGCCAATGCCGCGCTCGACGAGATCGGCAGCACCATGCGCGATGCGCTGCTGAACTGGCCCGCCCGTGTCTCGGGGCTGATCGCCGCCGAGATCAGCGTCGACCCGCATCTGCTGCAGACCATCCTGCAGAGCCACATCAACGACCTGCTGACGGAGGCGGCCGATCGCTTCGATCCAGCAAGCCTCGGAGGGGAACAGCGGTGCTAATTCGTCCCACGTCGCACCCAGCGCCCTGCTGCGCGCCGAGCCTGGTGAGGCAGGCGACCAGGTCGTGCGGCTGCGCATGGGTTCAGCTGATGGCGGTGAGAGCCGGGGCTGGCTACACCGCCACCCGCTCAGCCGTTGAAGCGGAAGGCGCCGCTCGCTGGCGCCGCCTCGCCGCTGGGCGCGGCCGCGCCGGCTTGCGCCTTCGCCATCGCCTCCTTCGCACGCTCCTCCAGCTGGCGCGTCACCTCGCTGAGGACACGGACGAGGGTGGGCAGCTGCGCCACAGGCAGGATCAGCGTGCCCGAGGCGGCGGGGCGCTGGTCCTGCTGGCCGGTCGTGGCGCCGAGCGTGATGCGGGCCACGCCGTTGGCGATGTGCACATCGATGATGCCGTCGGCGAAGATCGCGGGGCTGGTCATGCTGCGGTTTCGTCCATGATGGATGTTATTGTGACTTGGCCAGGACTTAATCTGACAGATGGCGTTGGCTGTTCGAGCCGATGAGCGTGTTGGCCGTGGTCAGTGACGGGTAATCTTGTCCCTGGCGAGTGGTGCTGCGTCAAGGAAGGTCTGCATGGCGGGCTTTGAACCGCCCCGGGTTTGCCGGAGGCTGTTTGGCTTGAGTCATGCTGCCAAGGGCAGATTGTCCTGGGCCGGGTAGTAGAGTGCCTCCGCCTCGGCCGGCCGCCCAGGTGGCCGTTGCAACACAGGCCGGAGTGCCCGATCCGACCGCCACCGCCCTGCCATCGCACCATCCTCCGCCCGGTCTTGCGACGACCACTTCAATCCGCTCTGGCTGCCCCTGTCGCTGTGATGCACGAGGCCGCCGCGATGCATCGGGCGCCGCTCGTGCAGGGCCTGTTCCAAGGCATCCAGCACGAACCCCGTCTGCGCCGTCCGCGACACGCGCCATCCGACGATCCGACGCGGCGCGCTGACGTCGGCTAGGTCCGCGTTCGGCTCAGAGTGCTGGCGAATGAACGTCGTCGGTTCGGCTATCGGCGCCTGCCCATCTTGCTGGCGCGGCGTCGCCTGGCACTACATCGCCCCGGGCAAGCCGCAGCAGCACGAATTCGTCGAGAGCTTGAGCGGACGGTTCCGCGACGAATGCCTGAACGAGCACCTGTTCGGCAGCCTGCCTGCGGCGCGCCGGATCATCGAAGCAGAGAGGAGCAACCACAACACGACCCGCCCGCACACGAGCCTGAACGGGCTTACCCGAGCAGCCTTTGCAAACCGCTCAGCATGAGAACAAATAAAGAACATACTTTGCTCATGAGCGAGGGCAAGTAGGGGGCAAGGTCAGTTGGAACCGCTCGCGGTCGGCGTTGCTCCTTGGTTATCTACCGATAATGTGCTATTTTTGCACAATATATCGATATGAAATGATACGATGTATTTTCAATTCGCAGAATTGACGACGATTTCAGATCCGCTCAGGAGAACGTGATGTCAGCTCTGAACGGCACCCCTAATGCCGATGATCTGATCGCCGGCCCCGGCGATGAGACGATCAACGGACCGGCGGGCTTCAACACTGTCGTCTACGGCGGCTCGGAATACGACTATATCATCGCCCGGCAGGATGACGGGACGGTGACCGTTCGTGCCTTGGCCGGAACGCCCTTCGAGGGTGATGGCACTGACCAGTTGATCAATGTCCAGTCGATCCGCTTCCTGGACAGCGCCAGTGACCGGCTGATCGATGACACCTCGAATGTGCAGGCGACCACGAACCGGACGGTCGCCTTTGGTGAGCAGGTCACGGGCCAGACCTTCCGCAACGATCATGACTGGTATCGGCTGACCGGCGGGACAGCGAACCAAGCGGTCATGATCGCCCTATCGGGTGGCGACCATCACACGTTTCTGACGGACAGCAACATCAGCCTGCAGTCGTGGAACGCCTACCTGGGCGCCTTGGGCACGACCGCTCTCGACGGCGCCGGAAGCCTGAGCCTGAATGTCTACAATACGACCCTGCCCTTGAACGTCATCTCGCCCTACAGTTTTACAGTCCTGCGCCCGCTGGATGGTACCCATGCGGCGGATACCTTGGAGGCTGGCAATGTCGCCGAGTATCTGGACGGTAAGGCCGGTCATGACAGCCTGATCGGCAGTGCGCGATCCGATTACCTGTTGGGCGGCCTCGGTAGCGACACGCTGGATGGCGCGGGTGGCAACGACACCTTGGTGGGTGGCGACGAAGCGGATGATCGCGATGTCGCGCTGTTTGGCGGCCGGTTTGCTGAGTATAAAATTTCAGCCCATACGAATAATTGGTGGCTTCCTCAGTCGTGGTCCGTAACGGGGCCACAGGGCGTCACCTACCTCACTGGCATCGAGGTACTTCGCTTCGCCGACCGTGACTACGTCATTGACGAATATGATACCCTTACGGCTACGGATGTATCCGGGCGACCAGGTTACGCACAACTCGGCACACAGATTCGGGGTCGACTTGCGTTTAATGAAGATGAAGACTGGATAGCGTTCGATTTCGGGCGCCGCGTGGTGGACGGGAGCACCAGCCTGAGGATCTCGGCCACGGTCCATGATGGTGCTACCGCCGGGAAGTCAATTTATCTCGTTAATGGTACAGGTTACAGGCTCCAGTTCACTGACTTGGCTGATGGAGTTACCAAAAACTCGCTAGAGTGGGGGTGGAGTAGGGATTTTCTTATCAAGGGCGTCCAGTGGGGCGAGCATGGCGAAGGGGGCAGCTTCGGCGGCGGTTTAGCGTTCCTCGTTCTCGATGGTGGAGGCGGGTACTGGAGCTATGCAGACCCCGACGAGGGCAGCTACACGATTCGGATTTCCCGCTATAGGCAGGGAACGGCAGCCAGCGATACGCTGACGACGGATGGCGAGACGGAGCCGCAGCGCGCGGAAGAACTCGCTGGCCTGGGCGGCAACGATACGCTCACCGGGACTGCCCGCGATGAGAGCTTCGATGGTGGGGCGGGCAATGACCGTGTGTTCGCTGGTGGTGGGCATGACATCCTGCGCGGCGGGCCCGGCGCGGATACCCTCTATGGCGAAGCGGGCAACGATACCCTCATCGTCACGGGTGAGACGACCGTCCGCGATGTTCTCGACGGCGGTGAGGGTGCCGACATCCTCCGGGTCGAGACGACAGCCAACCTGACGGGCGCCACCATCACGTCGATTGAGCGCCTGGAGGGCGTCGGCGCGCCGCGCGTCACCTTGGGCGCCAACCTGCCGATTGGGCTCACGGTGGCAGATGGCGTGATTCTGACAGGCTCCAACCTGCCGTATGCGGCGCTCGGCGGCGCATACACGCTGGAAGGCACGCGTGGCGACGATATTCTGCAAGCGGGCGATGGCGATAACGTCATCCGTTCCTTCGCAGGCGCGGATACGGTGGAGGCGGGCGCCGGTCATGATACGCTGAGTTGGGGCGTCGGCGCAGGGCCGGATTGGGACCTCCAGTGGCGTGCTGACCACCTGCTTTCCTCGCGCTACAGCGACAATGTCCATTTCATCGAGGGAAGCTTCGACGGCGGCACAGGGACCGACGCCCTGGAGTTCGTGCTGGACAACCACCTCTACCACTCTTGGGGCTGGACGCACGGCACCCCCGACCGACGCTACGCGCTCGACCTGACCTCCGCACGTATCGCCAACTTCGAGCAATTGCGCGTGGTGACGGGCAGCTACACGCGGGATGGTGAAAGCTACTCCTGGGGGCCAGAGTCAGTCGCCCTGACCGCGCCACAGATCGCCGGCCTCCAGCTTCTGCGTGGTGCCGATTTTGTGGCCAAGGGTGGCGGCCAGGTGAATCTGGCCGGTATCAGGCTTGAGAGCCAAGCGACGCTCAGCTTCTCAGGTCATGACGCCTTCCATGTGACCGGCTCAGCCAATGCCGAGGCCATCACCACCCATGGCGGTGCCGATACCATTTTCGCGGCCGCCGGCCATGACACCATCTCGGCGGGAGGAGGGCAGAATTACGTTGAGGCCGGAGAGGGTGACGACCTCATCATCCTGTCGGGCACGACCACCGTTACTGATACCCTCGATGGTGGGGCCGGCAACGACACGCTCCGCATCACCGGCGGTGATGTGGACATCTCCACCGCGTCGCTGGCCGGCATTGAGCGGATCGAGGCACTTTCAGCGAGCCTGACCCTTACTGATGCACAGTATGAGTTCTTCGGCGGCAGCCTGACCGGGTCCGCAGGCCTGCTGCTGAAGATGACGTCACCCGGCACGGTGGACGTGGCTGCACTGCCCAATGGCTTCGTTGGGATCCGCGGCAGCGCGGGGCACGATACGTTGCTGGGCAGTGCGCAGGCCGATGTGCTGGCCGGGGGCGACGGCGACGACTCCCTGTCGGGCGGCGCCGGCAATGATCGGCTTCTCGGTGGCGCGGGGCGCGACATCCTGCGGGGTGGCGAGGGGAATGACACCCTCGCCTTCGAAGGCACTGCGACCCCATTGGGTGTGGCGGATGGCGGCGCGGGGATTGATCAACTCCACGTCGCGGATGGCATGGACCTGAGCGGCCTGAGTATCGTGGCGCTGGAGCAGCTCATCGGGCAGGGACAGGTCACGCTGACCCCGGCCCAGCTTGCTTCCTTCCAGCTGGTCTCTGGCGTCCAGGTCCGTGTGACGGGCGGCGGCGCGCTTCATCTTGGTGCAGCCGCGCTGGCGGACGGCGCTTCGGCGAGCCTGGGGCTCACGGACGCGCCGCTGGTGGGGCGCGCGGGCCTGCTCGGCTCAGCGCAGGATGATACGCTGATGGGCGGCGGCGCAGGCGATCAGCTGCTCGGTGGGCGTGGCGCGGACAGTCTGGTTGGTGATGACGGCGCAGATACCCTCATCGGTGGCAGCGGGGTCGATACCCTCGTCGGCGGCAACGGTGACGACCTGTTTCTCGTGGAGGCGGACGAGTTTGGGGGATCCTATGGTTTTGCCGTCCGATCTGACCTTCTCTCAGGCGGTGGTGGCAACGACACGCTGCAAGTCAACTTCGGGACTGGCAATTCGCCAATTTTTACTATCGCGCCAGGCAGTTTGCAGGGAATTGAAACACTTCGTATTCAGCAACTGCACCCGCGTGGTGCTCGTCTCAGCCTCGACGCGGAGTCCCTGCGCAAACTTTCCACCATCGAAATAGATATCAATTCCACCTGGCATTCGGGGCACGCTGCACTCATCATCGAGGGTGATGGTCGAGATCTGTCGCTTCAGGCAATAACGCCCGGCACTGTCTTACACTATATCGACCTCAGAGGGCCCCATGCCAAGGTCGACGTGGCTGGCCTGACGGCGAACACAAGTGTCTATGGTACGGCGCTCGACGGTATCGCACTTGGTCTCGGTCATGACGTTCTTACCGTCAGGTATGATACGCGCTTCGATGTCCAGGGTGGCGCGGGCAACGATACGATCAATGTACTGAGCGTTGGGAGTTACGCGGGCACGATCGATGGCGGTTCCGGCACGGACCTGCTGGTCCTCGGTGACGCCAATCTGACCGATATCTCAGCGGCGGATCTCCGAAGCGTCGAGACGGTTCGTCACGGCAGCACCACCCTGGTGGTGACCGCGGCCCAACTCAACGACCTCAGCTTCGAGGGGGATGGTGCCAAGTTTGTGCGCTCGGGCGGCCTGATCACCGGATCAGCCGCGGCGGACACCTATCAAGGCAGTGGCGTAGGCAGCTTCCAAGGCGGGGGTGGGGACGATAACATCTCCCACGTCCACACGGCTGTGTTTGGGGGAAATTTCGCGGACTACGATTTCGTTCGCAGCGGCTGGACGATGACCATCGAGCATGCCCGCGGATCCCTGGCGGATGGCCGCGATACACTCGGTCACGTCATGCAGGCCAAGTTCGCGGATACCACCCTCACGCTCGACGATGCTCCCGATGGGTTCTGGGTTCCCTACAATGCGGCCGACCTGACAGTCGCGGAGTATGGCAAGCGCATCTCCGCCAAGAAGGACTTTGCCGCAGACCTGGACCTGTTCCGAGCGGAGCTTGTGCCGAACTCGCCGCTGGTGATCGAGGCCTCGTCCCAAAGTGGAGCAGGCTGGAATGTCGAGATGCGGGACGCGGCGAGCGGACAGCAGATCGCGTTCCGGAACGGCGTCAACAATGGCGTGCACTGGCGCTACGAGAGTTGGTTTAACCCTGCGGACAAGTGGGTCCCTGTCGTTCAAGTCGATGGCGTCTGGAAGCCCTATGCCGGCGGCGATGTCCGCCTTCTTTTCAATTCTCATGCAGCCGGCCAGCAGGACTACGCCTTCACCTTGAAGTATCTCGACGATTTGGCTGGCAGTGTTGACACCGATGGCGCGATCGATCCGGTCGTCGGGGAGATCCGCGGCTATATCGGCGATCTGGGCGATACCGATTGGGTCCGAACAAACCTGATCGGCGGCACCCGGTATGAGTTCAGCCTCAAGGGCCTCGCCTCAGGTGACGGCACCCTTGTCGATCCGAAGCTCGAACTCCGTGATGCGCTGGGGCGCCTGATCGAGACGGGTGTCGATACCCAAACGAATACTGTGGGTGGGAACGACACCCTGATCTTCCGCCCGACAGCCAGCGGCACCTATTACCTGGCTGCGGCGGATGTGGGTGGCTTCGCGACGGGGTCCTGGACGCTGACGCAGCGGAGCCTCGATACCATCGCGGGCAACGTCAGCACCGGCGAGCGGATCGAGTGGAGCGCGGGCCGCACCTTCAGCGTAGCCAGCGAGATCAACGCGTTTTCGGACCGTGATTGGTTCAAGATCTGGCTTGACCGTGGCCTGACCTATTCCTTCCGTGAAACCGGCAGTGGCGGCGGCGGCGGAACGCTGGCAGACCCTCAGCTCTCGTTGCGCTCTGCAACAGGCATCTTGCTGGCACAGGATGACAATAGCGGTGGCGGTAGCGATGCACGCGTCGTCTTCCGCGCGCCGGACTCGGGTTGGTATTTTCTCGACGCGGGCGCGTCGGGCAACGCCACACGCGGAACCTATACGCTCAGCGGCGCGACGCTGGCGGATGACTATGCAAATTCGGCGCAGACGACCGGAAGCGTACTGGTCGGTACGCCAGCACAGGGGCTGATTTCGTTCCAGGGCGATTCCGACTGGTTCCGTACCGGCCTTTCAGCTGGACAGACCTATGTCATCACCGTCACAGGCGATACCTCGGACAGCGCCCAACTCGATCCGCTGATGGATCCGCTGCTGACTGTGCGCGATGCAACTGGTCAGGCGCTTCTGCGCGCGGACGATTTCGGGGGCTCCCTCGACGCGCGGGCGTACTTCACCCCGACACAGAACGGGCAGTACTTTCTAGATGTCAGGAGCGCCTTCCTATACGACACGGGCGCTTACAGCATTTCGCTCAGCTTTGCGCCGGCCGATGACTTTGCCGATACGGTCGAGCAGGCCGTGGAGGCACCTGCCACCGCGGGTGCTCTCAGCCTCGGGACCTCGCTGACGGGATCGATCGGAACGCCGGGCGATCACGACATCTTCCAGTTGGCTCTCGAGGCTGGGCGCGTTTACCAGTTCCGCGCCGATGGCTTGGCCAGCCATGTCGGCACGCTCGCCGACCCGTATTTGCGGCTCTTTGACGCCAACGGCAAGCTGCTCGACTACAGCAATGACGGCGGCATTGGCCGCGAGGCGCTGTTCCACTTCGCCCCCGTTATCACGGGGACCTACTATCTGGAGGTCTCCGCTAATGCAGACCGAGGGCTCGGGGCGTACCGTGTCTCCGCAGTTCAGCGTGACTTGCCGCCTGATGATGTCCCCAATGACCTCTCGACGGGCATAACCCTCGCCCCCGGGGACAGCTTCACGGGTGACCTTCTTACGCATGGCGATCAGGACTGGTTCCGCATCGACCTGCGTGCCGCGGAGACCTATGTTTTGAGGCTCCGGGGACTGGACAGCGGGGGCGGCAGCCTGCCCGATCCCGTGCTTGAAGTTCGTGCGTCAGATGGCAGCCTTGTCCGATCGCTGGACAACATGCTGTTCAGCCGTGACGCGGCGATGGCGATCACCCCCAACGCGACCGGCACGTATTTTGTGGTGGTCCGGGGTGCCGATGCGCAGCGTGATACCGGCTCCTACACCCTCGTCACACGCGCTCCAGACGATCACGGCGACAATCGCGCCGAGGCACGCATCCTGGTGCGCGACCTTGCACTTGATGGCGCGATCCAGTGGAACGACGGCGCCTTCGGTATTCGCGCCCACGACTCCCTTGGCCTTGCTACCGATGCCGATGAGGACTGGTTCAGCGTCACCGCGGCTGCAGGGGAGGTGCTGTCGGTCACCGCCGCTCCCGCAGCGGGCTCTGGCCTGACGCGCCTCCTCGTCGAAATTGTCGATCCTTCGGGCCGGACGGTTGCAGTCGGCGATGGACTCGAAGCGGGCCAGGGCGCAGCGCAGGCGGCCTTTCGGGCCGCAGAGAGCGGCCTCTACTATGCGCGCGTGATGGACGCGGCCGGCACCACCGGCGCCTACACGATGCGGGTCACCGCAGGCGATGTGACCGATGAGGATGCCGCTGCGCCGGTCCAGATGCTTTTCAGCGGCGATTCCGTCCGTGCAGCAGAGGCGAAGGGCCGCATTGGACTGGCAGGTGATGTGGACACCTTCACGGCTGCCGTGACGGCTGGCCACCAGTATCGGATCGAGACAATCGCTCTCCGCAATGGCTTGGACGCTCCGCTGCCATCTGCAACCCTGGCTGTCGGGTTGGTGGCTGCGGGAGGGGCGGAAATCAACGTCCCCCTCATACGCGATGCCCAGCGGCCGTCCCTGTTCGACACGACAGTCCTGACGCCCACGTCGGATGGCAGCGTGCGCCTGAGCGTGAGCGCAGCCGATCCGACCGATGTTGGCGCCTTCAAGATCCGTATTGTGGACCTGGGCGGTGGCACGGCAGACGATCGCCCCGACACGGTGGCTCAGTACGAGGACACGCTGCACGGAGTCACGGCGGCCAATGAGGTGGCCTCGGGCCGCCTCGATCACGCCGGTGACAGCGATCTCTTCGCGATAAACCTGACGAGCGGGAATGCCTACAGTTTTTCCCTCAAGGGCTATGCAGATGGGTTGGGGAGCCTTGCGGAGGGCTCCTTGCAGTTACGCGATGCCAATGGCCTCCTTATCTCCTCAGGGCGCTATGACGCGAACCAGGGCCGCACTGACCTCGCTATCTCCGTCTTTGAGTCCGGACGATATTATGTGGCGGTGGGCGGTGGGAGCGCGAGCGGACTCGGCACCTACACGCTGGACACACGCTTGCTTGGCGGCGCGTCCTCGCAGGCCGACGACATCCGAGGTGATACACGATCTGGCGCGGTCGTCCGCCCCGGCGCCCCGGTGACAGGGCGCATCGAAGAGGCCGGTGACAGCGACTGGATCCGGGCCTCCCTGGTGTCGGACAAGGTCTATGTGGCCGATGTGCTGGGCAACGGCGCGGCGCTGAGCGGTGCCGCCGGCGGTACACTCGCCAATTCCACACTGCGCCTCCTCAGCGCGAGCGGCGAGGAGTTGCGCATCGACCATGACTCCGGGGCCGGCCTCGATGCCCGTCTGCTGCTGACAGTGCCTGTGGCCGGTGAGTACTATCTGGACGTTAGAGGCGAGGGTGCAGCGACGGGAACCTACACGCTTCGCCTGCGCGAGCTCTACAGCGGCACGGCGGATCCGTTGGTTTCTGCGCAGTGGTACCTTGATGCGCTTGGCCTCGACCGACTCAAGGACGGTGCAAGTGGGGCAGGCATCACGATCGGCGTCATCGACGATGGCATCGACCCCAATCATCCCGACCTGAAGTCTCGCCTTGATGGTGGACGGGACTATGACGCACAATTCGATACGCTGAACGGCAGTCATAAGTTCCCCTTGGAGGCCCATGGTACGCCGGTGGCGGGCATCATCGCTGCCGAGGCGAACAACGAGACTGGTATCCGCGGCATCGCGCCTGATTCACAGATTGCCGCCACCCGCGTCAGCTGGACCTTTGGTGACATCACGGATGCGCTCAGTCGCCAGCATCTTTTTGAGATCAGCAACAACAGCTGGGGTGCGACCACCCCGTTCGCGGACAACTTCAACAGCACCAGCTTGACATTTGCCCACCAGGCCCTGCGCAAGGGTGTCGAGGATGGGCGCGACGGCCTCGGGACCGTCTTTGTCTTCTCGGCTGGCAACAGTGCCGGCTATGGCGACAACACGAACTACCATAATTTCCAAAATGCGCGCGAAGTCATTACCGTGGGTGCGGCCAATCCCAATGGTACCGCCGCGGCCTTTTCAACGCCTGGTGCCAACGTCTTTGTCGGTACTTATGGCGTTGACCTGCTGACGACTGATCGCATCGCGCCTGGCCTCGGGTACAATGAGAGCGGAGACTATACTTTTTTCTCGGGTACGTCTGCAGCTGCGCCCGTCGTGTCAGGCGTTGTAGCCCTGATGCTCGAGGCGAACCCCCTGCTCGGTTATCGTGACGTGCAAGAAATCCTGGCCCTTTCGGCGACGCATCCCGACGGCATGGACTGGAAGGTCAACGGTGCGACCAGTTGGAATCTCGGCGGCCTGCGCTTCAACGACCAACTTGGCTTTGGCCTGGTTGATGCCTATGCCGCCGTCCAACTAGCTGAGACCTGGGCTGAGCAGGATACGGCCGCGGACGAAGTCTCCGCTTCGGCTCGTGCCTTCGGCTTGGCCGCTGCCATACCGGATGGTGAGGGCGAGTATCGCCGCAGCTTCCGCATCGACAACAGTCTCGAGATCGAGCGGGTCGAACTAGGTATCGACTTGCGGCATACGCGTCTTGGTGACCTCACCATAGATCTGACGTCTCCAAGCGGAACTGTTTCGCGTTTGCTTGATCGCCCGACAGCTAATGCTGAGCGCCCCTTTGGGCTCTCCGGTGAAGACAGCGGCGTACCGCTACGCCTGCTCTGGGATCTTTCCAGCACTCAGTTTTGGGGCGAGCAGTCGGCCGGCGACTGGATCGTAACCGTACGCGACCTACGAGCGGAGGAAACCGGCACTCTTTCGAGCCTGTCACTGCGCCTCTACGGGTCGCCGGATGACGGCGACGACACCTATGTCTTTACGCCGGAGGGCTTCCTGGTAGCCAGCGAGCGGCTGCTGCAGGACGAGACCGGAGCCGACACCATCAATGGTGCGGCGCTGGTTGAGGACACCTTCATCGATCTGGCAGCCGGCCTGATCGCCTCCGCGGGTACCACCCATCGCTTCGCTGGCTGGACGGTCATCGAAGCCGCCATCGGGGGGGCGGGCGACGATCGGATCGACGGCAATAGCGAGGCCAATCACCTCATGGGGCGTGCTGGCGACGATACTCTCGAGGGTGGTGCAGGCAACGATACTCTGGACGGCGGCGCTGGCTGGAACACCGCGGTCTTCGGGGGCAAGCGTGCCGAGTATGGCATTTCTTACGATCCAGCGGGCCGCACGGTCCTTGTCGTCGATAACCTGCTTTCCAACGGCAACGAAGGCTCGGATGTCCTTTCCAACATCGCGCGTATCGTATTCAGCGATGCGGAGATGAGCTTGGGGCCGCTGGTAGGGAACAGTGCGCCTATTGCTTCTGTGTCACTCTTCTCGAGCCCGGTCTTCGTGGGGCGCGGGATGGGTATCAACTTCGAACTCCCTGAGGGGGCCTTTACCGACCCTGATGGCACGGATGACCTCGGGGTCACCGTGACCACCGCCTCCGGTGACGATCTGCCGGCGTGGCTCAGCTTCGACCCCGCGACCAATACCTTCACCGGCGTCCCACCTGAGGGGCTGCAGGGGCAGGTAAAGCTGCTGGTCGAAGCCATCGACAGCTATGGCGCCGCAGCAAGCGGCACCTTGACCCTGCAATTCGGCGACAACCAAGCGCCGGTCGTGGAGTCCGTCCGTGAGTTGGTTCTCCAGGAAGATGCGGGCAATACCGCCTTGGCCATACCCGCTCCGCTCGATCCCGAGGGGACGGCCGTCTCGGTCACCTTGAAGCGGCTTCCGAACTTTGGCGACCTACTCCACGCTAGCGGCGTGCAGGCGGCTGCTGGGGATATTCTGTCGCCGGCGGAACTCGCGGCGCTGCACTATCGGGCGCCCGCGGATGCCAATGGGTTTGCTGGCAGCATTCTCTACGAAGCGCGGGATGCAGACGGCGTGTCGGCCGAGGGAAGCGTTCGGATCTTCGTCACGCCGGAGAACGACGCACCCAGGTTCGGGCCGGACAGCGCGCTCGCGATCCAGTACCCGGCGCAGCAGGATGTTCCTTTGGATTTGGCTGTTCCAAGCGATCCTGAGTCCAGCCTGACCCAGGTTACCGTGGTCCAACTTCCCGCACTCGGGGTCGTGACGCGGAATGGGGCGCCCCTGTCAGTCGGGGCGGAGCTGGGCCTGGCCGAGTTGGGCTCGTTGCGCTTCTCGCTCAACGAGAACGTCAATGGTCCGATCGGCGAGCTTGGACTTCGCGCGACGGACCCCGAAGGGCTTTCCAGCACCTGGCGTCTCAGCCTCTCCGTGAATGGCGAACCGTCATCCAGCAATGGCACGACAAATCGCGATGCACTCTACGGCAGCATTGGTGCCGATACTCTGTACGGCTTGGGAGGAGATGACACCATAGCCGGCAACGCGGGTAACGACCGCCTGCTCGGCGGGCCGGGGCACGACATCCTCTTGGGCGGCTCCGGCAACGACCTGCTGGATGGCAGCAGTGGCTCGGACCGGCTCGACGGCGGCAGCGGTATCGACACCATGGCCGGTGGTCCTGGCGATGATACCTACGTGGTCGATGAGGCAGGGGACCAAGTCATCGAGGCGCTGGCACGAGGCGCTGGGGGTATCGACACCATCGAAACCCGGATCACTTATACAGCGCCAGAGAATGTTGAGCACCTGCTAGCGACCGGCGACCTAGCCATCAACCTGACCGGGAACGAGTTGGCCAACAGACTCGTCGGCAATGCGACATTCAATGTCCTGCGAGGCCTAGCCGGCCATGACACGCTGCTTGGCCTGGGGGGAAGTGATACCCTTGATGGGGGAAGCGGCATCGATCAGATGGCTGGCGGCGCTGGAAACGATCTCTATCGCGTGGACTCGCGCTCTGACTTAGTTTTTGAACTGGCAGGTGAGGGTGAGGACACCGTGGAGGCGGCCTGCACTTTCACCTTGCCGACCCATGTCGAGAATCTGACCCTGCTGGAAGGCGGCGATTACGGTGGTGGCGGCAATGCCCTTGCCAACCTCATCATCGGCAACAGCGGGGCGAATATCCTATCGGGCGGCCTCGGCGCGGACACACTCAGCGGCGGACTGGGGGATGATGTATATGTCCTGACCGACCTGCTGGATCTCATTATTGATGCGGGTGGAACGGATACGGTGCGGACCTCCCTGTCCTTTGTGCTGCCGAATGATATCGAAAGGCTCGAGCTTATCGGTCTGACCAATGCTGCAGGGCAAGGCAACGCGCTGGCGAACGTTCTCGTCGGTAATCCCGGTAGCAACGAACTGGACGGCGGATTTGGCGCAGATACGCTCACCGGCGGCCTCGGGGGCGACGCCTTTTTTCTTTCCTTCAACGGACCTAGCGTTCAGCTCGACCGCGTTACCGATTTCACGCCAGGCGAGGACCTGGCAATGATTGACTTGGCCTCCTTCGGCTTCGGCGTCACAACCTTGGGTTTTCTGTCCTCCGGGACGGTTGCCGCCCAGAGCTTCGTGCGCGGCCCAGGCGTACGCCCGCTCGATCCCAACGACTTCTTCTTGTTCGATACTGCGCAGCACCTCCTTTCCATCGACCCAGACGGATCGGGAAGCCGGGAGGCCATACCGATAGCTTACCTCTCTGGGAGCAATGTCTCTCTCCTTGGGGCAAGCGATCTCTATGTCCTGATCTGAGGCGTATTCCGTGGCTCTGCGCACCATAACGCCCCCTCCCATCTCCGACCTCGCCCAGGGAATTGCAAAGCTATGGTCGATCGAGGCGTCCGGGTTCACGCCGGACGGCTCTGGCCTCGTGGTCAGGGCGCGATTTTCTGATGACGCCCATCCGGGAAGTCTACGATCTGGCGTGTGGATCTATGACATCGCTGCGGGAACTTACGGCACGAGCATCAACACGCTGATTGGGGATCCGCAGCGACAAATCGATGTCACGGCTGTGATGATCAGCGGCAGCAAAGACGCGCTCAAGATCGTGGCAATCTGGCAGGAGCCCGCCGCCCTGCCGGAATTTCAGCTCAACCAACTGGCACTGATTGAAAATCTAAGCCTGATCACGAGCGACCTCGTGGCGTCGTTCAGCGGCACCATTGCCAATGCGGCGGTCAGCGCCGCACGCATGACGCGCGATGGGCAGTTCGTCGTCATCGAGACTAGCGCCAGCAACATCGACCAGGGCCTGGATACCAACGATAGCCGTGATCTCTATCTGTTGGATCTGTCGAATCGCCAAGTGACGCGCGTCACGAGCATCAACGGCGAGGAGCAGTTTGCGGATGCGTATCTTGGCGATATTGAAGTCGATAAACTCGGGATATTACGGATCGCTTTCGAATCGCAGGGAGTTTTCGCCGGCAACGATACGAATGGCGTGGACGACGTCTTCGTCTGGCGCCTTCTGCCAGCCATGGTCGGCGGCGCGTCGACACCTGTGATCGAGTTGATCAGCCGTTCGGGCCAAGTGGCCCTGGGCGGGAATAATCCACGGCTTAGCCAAGGGGGCGTGCAATTCCAATCCGAGGCCAGCGGTTATCTCGCCAGCGACAGTAACGGCGTGACTGATGCATGGCTATCCACCGAAAGTGGCGGCACGTCGGTCTTGTCGCCCACAGGATCGATTCTGCAGGAGGGCGCAACCCTCGAGGCCTCGTCGGCAGGTGGGCGATATGTCCTCCTGCAAACGGCGTCGCCGGAAGTCGGTGTGACCGCTGGGATTGGGCAGTTGCTCGTGCTCGATCGGACGCTAGGCACCTACCGCGTGGTAACCACGACCTCCGCAGGAGTCCTGGCCGACGATATAGCGGTGGGAGCCTGTATGTCGCTGGACGGTCGGCTAGTCGCTTTTGCAAGCCAAGCCACCAACCTAGTGCATGGCGCCAGCAATGGCGAGATTCACCTCTACCTCGACGATGGAACTACGACGGCCGATCTGGACTGGATGAATCCGTCCGTTTCGATCACTGCGCTTGAAGCGTCGGGGGCCGAAGGACATAGCGGATCCACATCGCTTACATTCACCATCACGTACACCGGCGCACCCGGTATGATGCACAGCGTAGCCTGGACGGTCAGCGGCAGCGGGGCCAGCCCCGCCGCGGCGGCGGACTTCGTGGGCGGCGTGCTGCCGTCGGGCACGGTGAATTTTGCGGTGGGCGAGACGAGCAAGACCATCACGGTCAACGTCGCCGGTGATACCACGGTGGAGACCGCCGAGGGCTTCACCGTCACGCTGAGCAACCCCAGTGCTGGA
>CAMDWG010000036.1 GCA_945878375.1 Roseomonas mucosa
AAGGCGTGGAGATGGTGATGCCGGGCGACAACGTGTCGATGGACGTCGAGCTGATCGCGCCGATCGCGATGGATGAAGGCCTGCGCTTCGCGATCCGCGAAGGCGGCCGCACCGTCGGCGCTGGCGTCGTCGCCAAGATCGTCAAGTAAAGACGCCGCTTCAGGCGGTGGTGCCAAGGGGGGCGGGCGCGTAGGCGCCCGCCCTTTTTTCGTGGCCGGGGCGGATGGCGCACCACCCTGGCCATGCTGGACAGCGGGCCGGCGCTGTGGCCTTACGCGGCCTGGATCATGCGGGGTGGCGGGATGTCGTTCGGCGGCGGACAGGGGCGTGTGGAACTGGCGGGGCTCGGCGCCCGGCTGCTGGCGCAGATCATCGACCTGTTCTGGCTGCTGCCGCTGTCCTTCCTGCTCGGGGCGGTCGCCACCTTCGTCAATGGTGGGGGGATGTCGCTGGGGGGGGAGGTGATGGCCAACCTGATCGGCGCGCTGGTGGTGCTGCTGTTCTGGGCGGAACGGCAGGCCACCCCAGGGAAGATGGTGCTCGGCCTTCGGATCGTCGATGCGGAGACGGGCGGCACGCCGACCATGGGGCGGCTCACGCTGCGCTATGTGGGCTATCTCGTCGCCGCCCTGCCGCTCGGCCTCGGCTATCTCTGGGCGCTCTGGGACAAGCAGAGGCAGGGCTGGCACGACAAGATGGCCGGCACGGTGGTGGTCAGGGATGTCCGTGGTTGAATCCGTGTGCCTTGCGCGACTTGTCACCCGCCGGAGGCTCGGCTATGCCTCCGCCCTCGCGCGGCTCATGTGTGACGGCCGGGGCCTGTCCGCGACAGCGGATGAGGCAGGTCAACCGCTAGGGGCGTAGCTCAATTGGCTAGAGCGCCGGTCTCCAAAACCGGAGGTTGGGGGTTCGAGACCCTCCGCCCCTGCCATGCGGCCGCGCGAATGTCGCGGCTCCGGGCCACGGCCTCGCGAGAGGCGTACGGCCGGTCCGGGCGGGCATCGGGTCCGTTTGTTTCGTTGGTCCACCTTCTTCGCTGAAAGGGGCCGTCTTGGCCAAGCTCGATCCCGCGGGGTTCGTCCGCGAAGTGCGTCAGGAGGTCTCTCGGGTCACCTGGCCGACCCGCAAGGAGACGCTGGTGACCACGGGCCTCGTGCTTGCGCTGTCCGCGCTGGCGGCGCTGTTCTTCGTGCTGGTGGACTGGATCATCGCGGGCGCCATGCGCCTGCTGTTCGGGCTGGGGGCCTGAGACACGTCATGGCCGACAAGAAGTGGTACGTGGTCCACGTTTATTCTGGCTTCGAGAAGAAGATCTCGCAGCAGATCCGCGAGCAGGCCGCCCAGAAGGGCCTGGCCGACAAGTTCGACGAGATCCTGGTGCCGGCCGAGGAGGTGGTCGAGGTCCGTCGTGGCCAGAAGACCAACCAGGAGCGAAAGTTCTTCCCCGGCTATGTGCTGGTGAAGATGGAAATGACCGACGACGCCTGGCACTTGGTGAAGAACACGCCGAAGGTGACCGGCTTCCTGGGCGAGAAGAACCGCCCGACCCCGATCCGCGAGCAGGAAGCGCAGCGGATGCTGAAGCAGATGACGGACCAGGCCGACAAGCCGAAGCGCCCCGCCATCGTCTTCGAGGTGGGCGAACAGGTCCGCGTGGCCGATGGCCCCTTCACCAGCTTCAACGGCACGGTGGAGGAAGTGGACGAGGAACGCGGCCGGGTGAAGGTCAGCGTTTCCATCTTCGGCCGCTCGACGCCGGTCGAACTGGAATACGGGCAGGTCGAGAAGCTGTAGCCTCGCCCGGGGCGGGCCGCCTGGCCCGCCCTGTAGCGGCCTATCGGGTCCCGCTGCGCGCAGCGGCCGGCGCCGTCCTGCCGGGCGGGTGCTGCCGGATCACGCCCGACCAGCCCAGCCCCCGATAGGTCTCGTAGCCGGGGGTCCGGTGATAGGCGAGGCTGTCGCCGCTGGCTTCGACCACGAAGCCCGACAACGCACCCCCCTTTGGCAGCGCGACATGTTCCGTCAGCAACCCCTCGCCGTCGCAGGCGGCGATCACGCGCCCGGTCGCATCCACCAGCATGACCCGGCTGCGCGCCCTTTCCTCCGGCGACAGGCGCACCCCGCCCACCACCGCGGCGGCCTGCGGGCCCCAGTCGAAATGGATGCCGAGCACGCCGAGCGGCTGGCCCGACGGCTCACCCCCCGCGCGGATCGCGGCCGCGTAGGTCGCCACCGGCACGCCGTGCAGCGCCGCGCAGCGCGCGATGTCGGCGGTGGCGAAGTCATCGGCGCTGGGGCTGGACAGCGCATCCCGGAACCACGCCTCCCCGCCGGCATGGAGCCCCCGCACGCCCGGATAGCGGCCGGGGCGCCCATTGGCGACCACCCGGCCTTCGGTGTCGCACAGCCAGATGTCGAGATAGACCGTGTAGGCCGAGAGGATCACGCCGAGCCGCTTGGCGGCCAGGGCGGCGCTGGCCTCGCTGGGCCGCTCCAGCGCCTCCACCACGGCCGGATCGGTGGCCCACCACCGGACGTCGCAGGTCCGTTCATAGAGGTTGCGGTCCATGATCTCGACCGCGTTCAGCGCGAGGTCCACCAGCCGCTGGCCCCGCATGCCGCCCGCCATGCGCTCGACCAGCTCGTGCAGCCGGCCGAAGGCCCCGCGCATCTCGCCATCCATTTCCCCGGCCAGGCGCGCGACTTCCCCGGCGACCGACTTCACCTCCCCCGCCACGACCGCGAAGCCGCGCCCGGCCTCCCCGGCGCGGGCAGCCTCGATGGTGGCGTTCAGGGCGAGGATGCGGGTCTGCTGGGTGATCGCCTCGATCGCCCGTGTCTTCCGCGCCGCGATCTGGGCGGCCTGACCGACCAGGGCCAGCAACGCCTCGGGCGTGGCTTCCACATCCGCGGCCGCGCCCGGCTTCGCCGACATCCCATCCATACCGCATGTCCTCTATGGTCCGGTTCGGGCAGAGCCTCCCACAGACCCCTTAACGCCGTGTGACGGCGCAGCCGGCTTTGTCCGGCGCCGCGGGAGAGGCTTGACAGGACCGTGCCGGCGTAGGAAAGCCCCGCACCCGCCGCGGCCCGGGCTTTCCGGGCCGCGCGATGTTTGCAGGGAACGCGGGAGAGACCGCCGGGCAACCGGGGGGATCGCACGGACCGCGGGCCTCTGAGACCCAGGCGCCGCAAGGCGCGACAGAGGACTGACACGTGGCAAAAAAGATCGTCGGCTACATCAAGCTGCAGATCCCGGCCGGGAAGGCGAACCCCTCCCCGCCGGTGGGTCCCGCGCTCGGCCAGCGCGGACTGAACATCATGCAGTTCGTGAAGGAATTCAACGCGGCCACCCAGCAGATGGAGCCGGGCACGCCTACGCCCGTCGTCATCACGGCCTATTCGGACCGCACCTTCTCCTTCATCACCAAGACGCCGCCCAACACCTACTTCCTGATGAAGGCCGCCAAGATCGAAAAGGGCAGCCTGACCCCGGGCAAGGGTGCGACCGTCGGCCGCGTCACCAAGACGCAGCTGCGCGAGATTGCGGCCGTAAAGATGAAGGACATGAACTGCACCGACGTGGAAAGCGCGGTGCGCATGCTCGCGGGCTCTGCCCGTTCGATGGGCATGACCGTGGTGGAGGGCTGAGCTATGGCCAAGATCGGCAAGCGCCTGAAGGCTGCCAACGCCGCCTTCGACCGTGACAAGACCTATGGCCTGTCGGATGCGATCGGGCTGGTGAAGTCCAACGCCAAGGCGAAGTTCGACGAGACGGTCGAGATTTCGATGAACCTAGGCATCGACCCGCGCCACGCCGACCAGATGGTCCGCGGCGTAGTCGGCCTGCCGAACGGCACCGGCAAGACCGTGCGCGTGGGCGTCTTCGCCCGCGGCCCGAAGGCCGACGAAGCCCGCGCGGCGGGTGCCGATGTGGTGGGCGCCGACGACCTCGCCGCCCTGGTGCAGGAAGGCAAGATCGAGTTCGATCGCTGCATCGCGACGCCGGACATGATGGCCCTCGTCGGCCGCCTCGGTAAGGTGCTCGGCCCGCGCGGCCTGATGCCGAACCCGAAGCTCGGCTCTGTGACGATGGACGTGAAGGGCGCGGTGACGGCCGCCAAGGCCGGTCAGGTGGAGTTCCGGGCCGAGAAGGCGGGCATCGTGCATGCCGGCATCGGCAAGGCCTCCTTCGGCGCGGATGCGCTGCTGGCCAATGCCCGCGCCTTCGTGGATGCGATCCAGAAGGCCAAGCCGACGGGCGCGAAGGGCACCTACGTCAAGAAGGTGTCGCTCAGCTCCTCGATGGGCCCGGGCGTGAAGGTGGATATCGGCTCGCTCAACGCGGGCGCCTGATATCTTGAGATACGGCAGCCGCCAGGCTGCCGGGCAGGGCGGGGGCAACCACCCCCGCTCGACCTGTCGGAGACCCTCTGTGGCCTGCCCTCCGCTTTCATCCGGAGGGGCAGCCTTGAAGCGGCGAAAGCCCGCAGGGGATAGATGGGGTGCCGCAAAGTTCCGCTGGCCGGGGTGTCCGCCCCGATCCGGCTTGGCTTGACGGTCCCTTCCAACAGGCGAGTACCGCCGCGGGTCATCGCGGCGGCTTGAACCGGTGGGGGCCCTTCCACAAGGCCACCATCACCGATGCGGTCGCTGGACGGCGGAGGGGCGGAGCCCCGAGCACCCGAAGGCGTGAATTGCATCGGCAACGTTAGGAGACGGGACGTGGACCGTACGGAAAAGCGCGCCTTCGTGCAGGCGCTGCAGGCGGTGTTCGCGGAGACGTCGTTCGTCCTCGTCAGCCAGAACAAGGGGCTGACGGTGGCGGATGCGACGGTGCTGCGGCGGCGCATGCGGGATGCCGGTGCGACTTATAAGGTGGCGAAGAACCGGCTGGCCTCGCTCGCCCTCGATGGCACCAAGTTCCAGGCCATTTCACCCCTGCTGAAGGGTCCGACCGCGCTGTCGTGGTCGAAGGATCCGGTGGCGGTGGCGAAGACGGCCGTGGAATTCGCCAGGACCAACGACAAGTTCGTGATCCTGGGCGGGGCGCTTGGAACCCAGATGCTGAACGCCGATGGCGTGAAGGCCCTGGCCGAGCTGCCCTCGCTCGAGACGCTGCGTGCGCAGCTGCTCGGCCTGATCCAGACCCCCGCGACGCGTATCGCGGGTGTCCTGCAGGCCCCTGGCAGCCAGCTGGCGCGGGTGTTCTCGGCCTATGCCAAGAAGGACGAGACGGCGGAAGCCGCCTGAGCCGCAGTCACCTCTGCAAAGCGCTAGGCGCCCGGGGATGGCCCCGGGTGTTGCAATCATCAAGCCAAGCCATTAGATCGAAGGGTACACACACATGGCCGACCTTGCGAAGCTGGTTGACGAGCTGTCCAGCCTGACCGTTCTGGAGGCTGCCGAGCTCTCGAAGATGCTCGAAGAGAAGTGGGGCGTGTCCGCCGCCGCGCCGGTGGCTGTTGCCGCCGCGCCGGCCGCTGCCGCCGCCGCCGCCCCGGTTGAAGAGAAGACGGAGTTCAACGTCATCCTGAAGGCCGGCGGCGACAAGAAGATCAACGTGATCAAGGAGATCCGTACGATCACGGGTCTCGGCCTGAAGGAAGCCAAGGACCTCGTCGAAGGCGCCCCGAAGACTGTGAAGGAAGGCGTCAGCAAGGACGAGGCCGCCAAGATCAAGAAGGTGCTGGAAGAGAACGGCGCCACGGTCGAGGTCAACTGATCTCCCGGCGCGCCCGGCCCCGCCACTCGGTGGGGCAGGGCGCGCCGAGGGTCCGCAGCATGGCGGACCCGGTTTGCTGATACGGAAACGGGCGGGATTCCGGCTTCGGAGTCCCGTCCGCGTCCGCGTTTGAGGACGCAGCCCCCGGTGCCTTGGCACCGCGCCTTGGGGGTGTGGCGGCAACGGGTTTTTGGCCGCCGGCCAGCATCGCGGGCCGGTGGACGAGGGAAGCGGGACAGGCATGAACGCTATCACGAAGTCGTTCACGGGGCGCAAGCGGATCCGGAAGTCCTTCGGGCGGCTGCCCGAAGTGGCGCCGATGCCGAACCTCATCGATGTGCAGCGCGCTTCCTATGAAGCCTTCCTGCAGATGGGCGTGGATCCGGATACCCGCACCCATGCCGGACTTCAGGAAGTGTTCAAGTCCGTCTTCCCGATCGACGATTTCGGCGGCCGCGGCCGACTGGAATTCGTCCAGTACGAGCTGGAAGAGCCGAAATACGACGTCGAGGAATGCATCCAGCGCGGGCTGACCTTTGCCGCGCCGCTCAAGGTGCGCCTGCGCCTGATCGTGTGGGACCTCGATGAGGACACCGGCAGCCGGTCCGTCCGCGACATCAAGGAGCAGGATGTCTACATGGGCGACATGCCGCTCATGACCGACAACGGCACCTTCATCATCAACGGCACCGAACGCGTCATCGTCTCCCAGATGCATCGCAGCCCGGGCGTGTTCTTCGACCACGACAAGGGCAAGACGCACAGCAGCGGCAAGTACCTGTTCGCCGCGCGCGTCATCCCCTATCGCGGCAGCTGGCTCGACTTCGAGTTCGACGCGAAGGACATCTGCTACGTCCGCATCGACCGCAAGCGGAAGCTGCCGGCGACCACGCTGCTCTATGCGCTCGACAGCACCTGGACCGAAGGCGAACGCAAGCGCCGCGCGGCCGAGGGCCTGGCGAATCTGGAGCCGCATGAGATCCGCGGCATGGACGCCGAGGAGATCCTGAACGTCTTCTACGGCCAGGTGACCTTCAGCCGCTCCGCCAAGGGTTGGTCCCGTCCCTTCGACCCCGATGCCTTCCGCGGCGTGAAGCTGCAGGAAGCGCTGGTCGATGCGAAGACCGGGGTCGAGGTGGCCGCGAAGGACAGCAAGCTCACCCCGAAGGCCGCGCGCCGGATCGCCGAGGGCGGGACGACCGAGGTGCTGGTCGGCCGCGCCGACCTGATCGGCCGCTATGTGGCCGAGGACCTGGTGAACTGGCAGACCGGCGAGATCTGGGCCGAGGCCGGCGAGGAGCTGACCGAGGTCAAGCTCGCGGCGATCGAGGAAGCGGGGCTGGATCGCCTGCCGACGCTCGCGATCGACCAGTCCACCGGCCCCTGGATGCGGAACACGCTGGCGGTCGACAAGAACAGCAACCGCGAAGAAGCGCTGATGGACATCTACCGGGTGATGCGCCCGGGCGAACCGCCCACCGCCGACACCGCCGAGACGCTGTTCCGCGGCCTGTTCTTCGACGGCGAGCGCTATGACCTGTCGGCCGTCGGCCGGGTCAAGATGAACATGCGCCTCGGCTTCTCGCCGGAGGAAGTGCCGGACACTGTTCGCACGCTCCGGAAGGGCGACATCATCGCGACGATGCGTGTGCTGCTGCAGCTGAAGGACGGCAACGGCTCGATCGACGACATCGACAACCTGGGCAACCGCCGCGTCCGCTCCGTCGGCGAGCTGATGGAGAACCAGTATCGCGTCGGCCTGCTGCGGATGGAACGCGCGATCAAGGAACGGATGGGCGCGGTCGATATCGACAGCGTGATGCCGCATGACCTGATCAACGCGAAGCCCGCCGCCGCCGCGGTGCGGGAGTTCTTCGGTTCCTCGCAGCTGTCGCAGTTCATGGACCAGACCAATCCGCTGTCCGAGGTGACGCATAAGCGCCGCCTCTCGGCGCTTGGCCCGGGCGGCCTGACGCGCGAGCGTGCCGGCTTCGAAGTACGCGACGTGCACCCGACGCATTACGGCCGCATCTGCCCGATCGAGACGCCGGAAGGCCCGAATATCGGCCTGATCAACAGCCTCGCGACCTTCGCCAAGGTGAACAAGTACGGCTTCATCGAGACGCCGTACCGGCTGGTGAAGGACGGCAAGGTCACCGGCGCGCCGCGCTACCTGTCTGCGATGGAGGAGGAGCGGCTGGTCGTCGCCCAGGCCGACGCGCAGCTGGATGCCGACGGCAACTTCAAGTCCGAGCTTGTCAGCGTGCGCGACGGCGGCGACTTCCGGCTGGTGAAGCCGGAGGAAGTGACGGCGATCGACGTGTCGCCGAAGCAGCTCGTCTCGGTCGCCGCGGCGCTGATCCCGTTCCTCGAGAACGACGACGCCAACCGCGCGCTGATGGGCTCGAACATGCAGCGCCAGGCGGTGCCGCTGATCCGCGCCGATGCGCCGCTGGTCGGCACCGGCATGGAAGCGGCCGTGGCCCGCGATTCGGGCGCGACCATCGTGGCGAAGCGTGAAGGCGTGGTGGACAGCATCGACGGCGCGCGCATCGTGGTGCGTGCGACGGGCGATGAGGGCTCGACCCGCGGCGTCGATATCTACCGCCTCCGCAAGTTCCAGCGTTCCAACCAGTCGACCTGCATCAACCAGCGCCCGCTGGTGAAGGTGGGCGACCGGGTGATGGCCGGCGACATCATCGCCGACGGCCCGAGCACGGAGCTGGGCGAGTTGGCCCTGGGCCGCAACGCGCTCGTCGCCTTCATGCCGTGGAACGGCTACAACTTCGAGGACAGCATCCTGATCAGCGAGCGCATCGCAAAGGATGACGTCTTCACCTCGATCCACATCGAGGAATTCGAGGTGATGGCCCGCGACACCAAGCTGGGCCAGGAAGAAATCACCCGCGATATCCCGAATGTGGGTGAGGAAGCGCTCCGCAACCTCGACGAGGCGGGCATCGTCTATATCGGCGCGGAAGTGCAGCCGGGCGACATCCTGGTCGGCAAGGTGACGCCGAAGGGCGAAAGCCCGATGACGCCGGAAGAAAAGCTGCTGCGCGCCATCTTCGGCGAGAAAGCCTCGGATGTCCGCGACACCTCGCTCCGTCTGCCGCCGGGCGTGGCGGGCACGATCGTCGATGTGCGCGTCTTCTCCCGCCGCGGCGTGGACAAGGACGAGCGCGCGATGGCGATCGAGCGTGCGGAGATCGAGCGTCTCGCGAAGGACCGCGACGACGAGAAGGCGATCCAGGAGCGCTCCTTCTACAGCCGTCTCCGTGAACGCATGCTGGGCCGCAAGGCGGCTGGCGGCTTCAAGGGCGTGAAGGCCGGCACCGAGGTCAGCGACGAGGTGCTCGACCAGTTCGCCAAGGCCACCTGGCGGCAGATCGCCGTGCAGGACGATGCGGCGATGGCGGAGATCGAGGCGCTGAAGCGCGAATTCGACGCCGCCGTCGAGCGCCTGCAGAAGCGCTTCGAGAGCAAGGTCGAGAAGCTGCAGCGCGGCGACGAGCTGCCGCCCGGCGTGATGAAGATGGTCAAGGTCTTCGTCGCGGTGAAGCGCAAGCTGCAGCCCGGCGACAAGATGGCCGGCCGCCATGGCAACAAGGGCGTCGTCTCTCGCGTCGTCCCGGTCGAGGACATGCCCTTTCTGGAAGACGGGACGAGCGTGGACCTGGTGTTGAACCCGCTCGGCGTGCCGTCGCGCATGAATGTCGGCCAGATCCTCGAGACCCATCTGGGCTGGGCCTGCGCCAGCCTGGGCAAGCAGATTGGCGAGGTGGTGGAGGAATACCGCCGCGGCGGCGCGATGCGCGAGGAGGTGCGCGTGAAGCTCCTCGAAGCCTATGGCGAGGAGATCGTGGCGCGCGACATCGATCCGCTGGACGATGATGCGCTGATCGAGCTGTGCGAAAACCTGAAGAAGGGCGTGCCCATCGCGACGCCGGTCTTCGATGGGGCGCGCATGGCGGATATCGAAGGCATGCTGACCAAGGCCGGGCTCGACACCTCTGGCCAGGTGTGGCTGACGGATGGCCGTTCGGGCGAGATCTTCGAACGCAAGGTCACGGTCGGCTACATCTACATGCTGAAGCTGCACCACCTGGTCGATGACAAGATCCATGCGCGGTCGATCGGCCCATACTCGCTGGTCACGCAGCAGCCGCTGGGCGGCAAGGCCCAGTTCGGCGGTCAGCGCTTCGGCGAGATGGAGGTGTGGGCGCTCGAAGCCTATGGCGCCGCCTACACGCTGCAGGAGATGCTGACGGTGAAGTCGGACGACGTCTCGGGCCGCACCAAGGTCTATGAGGCGATCGTTCGCGACCAGGACAATTTCGAGGCCGGCATCCCGGAATCCTTCAACGTGCTGGTGAAGGAACTGAAGTCGCTCGGCCTGAACGTAGACCTCGAGACCCGCCCGACCTGAAGCGGCGACCCAATGACGTCCCGCGCGACATGACCGTCGCGCGGTTCCCTTTTCTCACGGCGCGCCTCTGCCGGGTGCGCGCCGGCCGGACGGAGACGACGGCATGAACGAGCTGATGAAGATCCTGGGCCAGACCGGCCAGGCGATGACTTTCGACCAGATCCGGATCACGATCGCCTCACCGGAGCAGATCCGCTCCTGGTCCTATGGCGAGATCAAGAAGCCGGAGACGATCAACTACCGCACCTTCAAGCCGGAGCGGGACGGGCTGTTCTGCGCCCGCATCTTCGGCCCGATCAAGGACTACGAGTGCCTGTGCGGCAAGTACAAGCGGATGAAGTTCCGCGGCATCATCTGCGAGAAGTGCGGCGTCGAGGTGACGCTGGCGAAGGTCCGGCGCGAGCGCATGGGCCATATCGAGCTGGCGAGCCCGGTCGCGCATATCTGGTTCATGAAGTCGCTGCCGTCCCGCGTCGGCCTGATGGTCGACATGTCGCTGAAGGAGCTGGAGAAGGTTCTCTACTTCGAGAGCTATGTGGTGCTGGAGCCGGGCCTGACCGACCTCAAGCAGCACCAGTTGCTGACCGAGGACCAGCTGCAGTCGAAGCAGGATGAATTCGGCGACGACGCGTTCAGCGTCGGCATCGGCGCCGAGGCGGTGAAGCAGATGCTCGCCGCGATCGACGTACCGAAGGAAGCGCCGAAGCTGCGCGCCGACCTGAAGGAGACGACCTCCGAGGCCAAGCGCAAGAAGCTCGTGAAGCGCCTCAAGATGCTGGAGGCCTTCGCGGAATCGGCCGCGCGTCCGGAATGGATGATCCTGGATGTCGTGCCGGTGATCCCGCCCGAGCTGCGCCCGCTGGTGCCGCTGGATGGCGGCCGCTTCGCGACGTCTGACCTGAATGACCTCTATCGCCGCGTCATCAACCGGAACAACCGCCTGAAGCGGCTGATCGAGCTGCGCGCGCCCGACATCATCGTGCGCAACGAGAAGCGCATGCTGCAGGAAGCCGTGGACGCGCTGTTCGACAATGGCCGTCGCGGTCGCGCCATCACGGGTGCCAACAAGCGCCCGCTGAAGTCGCTGTCCGACATGCTGAAGGGGAAGCAGGGCCGCTTCCGCCAGAACCTGCTCGGCAAGCGCGTGGACTATTCGGGCCGCTCGGTGATCGTCGTCGGGCCGGAGCTGAAGCTGCACCAGTGCGGCCTGCCGAAGAAGATGGCGCTCGAGCTGTTCAAGCCGTTCATCTATTCGAAGCTCGAGAAGTACGGCCACGCCACCACCATCAAGGCCGCGAAGCGGATGGTGGAGAAGGAGCGTCCGGAGGTGTGGGATATCCTCGAGGAGGTGATCCGCGAGCATCCCGTGCTGCTGAACCGCGCACCGACGCTGCATCGCCTGGGCATTCAGGCCTTCGAACCGGTGCTGGTCGAGGGCAAGGCGATCCAACTGCATCCACTGGTCTGCACCGCCTTCAACGCGGATTTCGACGGCGACCAGATGGCCGTGCATGTCCCGCTGTCGTTGGAAGCGCAGCTGGAAGCACGCGTGCTAATGATGTCCACCAACAACATCCTCAGCCCCGCCAACGGCAAGCCGATCATCGTCCCCAGCCAGGACATCGTGCTGGGCCTCTACTACCTCAGCATCGAGACGCCTGAATTCCGCGCCGCGCCGGACAACGACGCGCCGGCCTTCGCGACGATGGGTGAGATCGAGCAGGCGCTGGCCGCCGGCGCGATCAAGCTGCACAGCAAGATCCGCGCCCGTCGCAAGACGATGGACAAGGACGGCGCGGTCGTCACCGAACGCGTGGTCACCACGGCCGGTCGAATGATGATGGGCGCGCTGCTGCCGTTGCACCAGAACCTGCCCTACAGCCTTCTGAACAGGCTGCTGACGAAGAAGAACATCTCCGACGTCATCGACGCGGTCTACCGCCATTGCGGGCAGAAGGAAGCGGTGATCTTCGCCGACCGGCTGATGGGCCTCGGCTTCCGCAATGCGGCGCGGGCCGGCATCTCGTTCGGTAAGGACGATATGGTGATCCCCGACAGCAAGGGCGCCCAGATCCAGACCACCAAGGATCAGGTGAAGGAGTTCGAGCAGCAGTACCTCGACGGCCTGATCACCGCGGGCGAACGCTACAACAAGGTCGTCGACGCCTGGTCGCGCTGCACGGAAGAAGTCGCGCAGGCCATGATGAAGGAGATCATGAAGCAGGAGGCGGGGAAGCCCACGAACTCCGTGTGGATGATGTCCCACTCCGGCGCGCGCGGCTCGCCGGCGCAGATGCGCCAGCTGGCCGGCATGCGCGGCCTGATGGCCAAGCCCTCGGGCGAGATCATCGAGCAGCCGATCATCTCCAACTTCAAGGAAGGCCTGACGGTGCTCGAGTACTTCAACTCGACGCACGGCGCCCGTAAGGGCCTGGCCGACACCGCGCTGAAGACGGCGAACTCCGGCTACCTCACCCGGCGTCTGGTGGACGTCGCGCAGGACTGCATCATCGTGGAAGATGATTGCGGCACCGAACGCGGCATCACCGTGCGCGCGGTGATGGATGGCGGCGAAGTGGTATCCTCGCTGTCCGAGCGCATCCTTGGCCGCACGTCGCAGGAGGACTTCCTGGATCCCGCGACGGGCGAGGTGCTCGTCCCGCGCAACCACTTGATCGAGGAAACCGACGCAGAGAAGGTCGAGAAGGCCGGCGTGGAAGCGGTGAAGATCCGCTCCGTGCTGACCTGCGACTCCCGCGTCGGCGTCTGCGGCCATTGCTATGGCCGCGACCTTGCGCGCGGTACGCCGGTGAACACCGGCGAGGCGGTGGGCGTCATCGCCGCGCAGTCGATCGGCGAGCCGGGCACGCAGCTGACGATGCGCACCTTCCACATTGGTGGCGCGGCGCAGCGCGGCGCGGAACAATCGGCGGTCGAGGCCATGACCGACGGCACCGTGAAGTTCCTCAACCGCCAGGTCGTCACCAACAGCTCTGGCGCTTCCATTGTCATGAGCCGGAATTGCGAGGCGGTGGTCTACGACACCAACGGCCGTGAGCGTGGCCGCCTGCGCGTGCCCTACGGCGCACGCCTGCTGATGGCGGAAGGGGAGACGGTGACGCGCGGCCAGAACCTGGCCGAGTGGGATCCGTTCACCCTGCCGATCATCACCGAGAAGAACGGCAAGATCGAATACGCCGACCTGATCGAGAACATCACCCTGATGGAGCGGACGGACGAAGTGACCGGCCTCTCGTTCAAGGAGGTGGTCGAATACAAGTCGTCGGGCCGCGGAGCGGACCTGCGCCCGCGCCTGATCCTGCGCGATGAGCGCGGGAGCGTGGTGAAGCGCGACAATGGCTCGGAGGCGATCACCTTCCTCCCGCCGGGTTCACTGCTGTCGACTGAGAACGGCAAGGATGTGTTCGCGGGCGACGTCATCGCGCGCATGCCGCGCGAATCGTCGAAGACGCGCGACATCACGGGCGGTCTGCCGCGCGTGGCGGAACTGTTCGAGGCCCGGCGCCCGAAGGATGCGGCGATCATCGCCGACACCGATGGTCGGGTGGAATTCGGCAAGGACTACAAGGCCAAGCGCCGCATTCTGGTCGTCCCCGACCAGGTGCCCGGCACGGATGAGCCGCCGACCCCGCGGGAATACCTGGTGCCGAAGGGCAAGCATGTCTCGGTGCAGGAAGGCGACTACGTGAAGGCTGGAGACCCGCTGGTCGATGGCCCGCGCGTCCCGCACGACATCCTGCGCGTGCTGGGCGTAGAGGCGCTGGCCAACTACCTCGTGAACGAGATCCAGGACGTCTATCGACTCCAGGGCGTGAAGATCAACGACAAGCACATCGAGGTCATCGTCCGTCAGATGCTCCAGAAGGTGGAGATCACCGACGCGGGCGACACCACCTACCTCGTGGGCGAGACGGTGGAGCGCATCGAGTTCGAGATCGAGAACGAGAAGCGTATCGCTGCGAAGGAGCGGCCTGCGCGGGCCGAGCCGGTGCTGCAGGGCATCACCAAGGCCTCGCTGCAGACCACCTCCTTCATCTCTGCGGCGTCGTTCCAGGAGACGACTCGCGTGCTGACCGAGGCGGCGACGGCCGGCAAGGTGGATAATCTGGCCGGCTTGAAGGAAAACGTGATCGTCGGGCGTCTGATCCCGGCGGGCACGGGCTCCGTCATGAACCGCCTGCGCGCTGTGGCGGCCCAGCGGGACCGCGGCCGTATCCCGCAGGCTGCGGCGCCCCTGACTGGCCCCGTACGCGCTGCGGAGTAGGCTTGCTGGGCCTTCGGGCCCGGTGGAAATGGAAGGCTGGCCTTGAAAGAGGCGGCCTTCCGAAGGTCAGGCGTCACCTTCGCTTGACTCACTCTGAGGGCGGCGATATATCGCGCGCCCTTGGCCGGTGTGACGCTTTCAAGGCGGCTCACCTGGCTGGACTGGATTTTGGTCCAACAGCGCAGCGTCGCCGGCGCCGCTTTCCGATTACGGGAAGCTGAGGCCGGGGACGGGGAAAGTGCCCGCAGGGGTCGCGCTTGCGCGTCCCAGCGGGCGCAAATGCGTGGGGCCTGCTTGGCCAGTCCGCGACCACCGAAACTGGTGGTGGCGGGCGACGACGGAATGGTTTGCGAAGGGGCGTCATGCCGACGATCAACCAGCTCATCGCCCAGGGGCGTGAGCCGAACGCGAAGCGGAACAAGGTTCCGGCGCTGCAGGGTAGCCCGCAGAAGCGCGGCGTCTGCACGCGCGTCTACACGACCACGCCGAAGAAGCCGAACTCGGCCCTTCGTAAGGTCGCCAAGGTGCGACTGACGAATGGCTACGAGGTCGTGAGCTACATCCCCGGCGAGGGGCACAACCTCCAGGAGCACTCCGTGGTCCTGATCCGCGGCGGCCGCGTCAAGGACCTTCCGGGCGTGCGCTACCACATCCTGCGCGGCGTGCTCGACACGCAGGGCCTGCCGAAGCGGCGCAAGCGGCGCTCGCTCTACGGCGCCAAGCGTCCGAAGTAAGGGAGCGCTGAGAAGATGTCGCGCCGCCATAGCGCCGAGAAGCGTGAAGTCCTGCCGGACCCGAAGTTCGGGGACCAGGTGCTCAGCCGCTTCATGAATGTGCTGATGTATGACGGGAAGAAGTCCGTCGCCGAAAACATCGTCTACGGGGCGATGGACACGCTGAAGCGCCGCGGTGGCGCGAACAGCGATCCGCTTCGCCTGTTCCATGAGGCGATGGAGAATGTGAAGCCGGCGATCGAGGTCCGGTCGCGCCGCGTCGGCGGCGCCACCTACCAGGTCCCGGTGGAAGTCCGGCCGGAGCGCCGGCAGGCGCTCGCGATCCGGTGGCTTATCGAAGCCGCGCGCAAGCGGGGTGAGAACACTATGGAAGAGCGTCTTTCCGCTGAACTGCTCGATGCCGCGAACAACCGCGGTACGGCTGTGAAGAAGCGCGAAGACACGCATCGCATGGCGGAGGCCAACAAGGCCTTCAGCCATTATCGCTGGTAACGCACGGATCGATCGGGAAACACGACGATGGCCAAGGCAAAGTTCGAGCGGAACAAGCCGCACTGCAACATCGGTACGATCGGTCACGTTGACCATGGGAAGACGTCGCTGACGGCGGCGATCACCAAGGTGTTGGCGAAGACGGGCGGTGCGACGTTCACGGCGTACGACCAGATCGACAAGGCGCCGGAAGAGAAGGCGCGCGGGATCACGATCTCGACGGCGCATGTGGAATACGAGACGACGAACCGTCACTACGCGCATGTCGATTGCCCGGGCCATGCCGACTATGTGAAGAACATGATCACGGGCGCGGCGCAGATGGACGGCGCGATCCTGGTGGTGTCGGCGGCGGACGGCCCGATGCCGCAGACGCGCGAGCACATCCTGCTGGCGCGGCAGGTCGGCGTTCCGGCGCTGGTGGTGTTCCTGAACAAGATGGACCTGGCCGATCCGGACCTGGTCGAGCTGGTGGAGATGGAAGTCCGCGAGCTGCTGTCGTCCTACCAGTTCCCGGGCGACGACATTCCGATCATCAAGGGCTCGGCGGTCGCGGCGCTGGA
>CAMDWG010000037.1 GCA_945878375.1 Roseomonas mucosa
GCCGCTTCGCCCCAGAGCACCGTCTCGGGGTCCGCGCCGAAATGGTCCGCGCTGGCCTGGATGAGTTCCGCGAGGAGGGCGTCGAATTCCGCCTTCTTCGCGAGGAAGGCGGCCAGGCTGCGTTCCCGGTTGCGGGCGGCGCGAGCTTCGCGGTCGGTCATGGTGGTCTCCGTCGTGGTGCAGGGCATCCCCTGCGGGTGACGGACCATTCGCGCTGTGCCTCGCGTGAGCCAAGCAAGATGCAGCGTCGTGAGATTGCTATGATTCGAGGGTCTGGATCACATCATGATCGACGATGCCGCGGGCTGACGGCGCTGGCGGTCGCGTAGTCGACGAAAAGCCGCAGCGCGCCATCCACCTGCAGCAACTCGGGCGGGACGCGATAGGGCTTCGGCGGGGGCGCGATCGCGATCGCACCACCAGGATATAGGCCCAGCAGTCAGGGCCGAGCCTGCGCTGCACCAGATGCGCCCACCCGGCATCCGCGAAGCGCAGCGCACGATTCGCGACGGCGCTCAGCGCACGGCAGGCAGAGAGCTCGAGAAGGCGAACTGGATGCGCGCGAGCAGGAGGGCGTCGAGACCGAGCATGGGAAACCCCGCCAAACCATCATCTAAGATGAAGCTTATGGCGGCTCTAGCCGAAAAGCAATACGCTGAATGAAGCTTAATTCGTGAAGGAACGCCCTTGCGCCTGACCCAGTATTCCAGCTTCACCCTGCGCACGCTCCAGCTTGTCGCGCTGCGGGCGCCGGCCATCGTCACGGTGGATGACGTGGCGCGCGCACACCGCATTTCGAAGGCGCATCTGGTGAAGGTCGCCGCCGAATTGTCGCGGCGCGGCTACATCGAGGCCATCCGCGGCCGGCATGGCGGCATGCGCCTCGCACGCCCGGCGGACAGCATCACGGTGGGCGAGATCGTCCGCTGGACGGAGGCGCCGCTAGAACTTGTCGAGTGCTTCAACCCTGATACCAACACCTGCCCGCTGCTCGGCGCCTGCCACCTCTCGCGCGGGCTGCAGCGGGCGCTGCGAGCCTTTCTCTCGGTTTTGGACGACCTCACCATCGCCGACATCGCCTACAACAAGGATGCCCTGCTGGCGCGCCTCGGCGGCGCGATGCCGGCCGATCAGCCCGCGTCGCTGCCGCAGGCTGCCGGGGCGCAGTAGAGCCGGTAGAGCGTCTCCAGAATCGCCGCGACCTCGGCACTCGCCAGCCGGTAGAAGATCGTCTGCCCATCACGGCGCGTCGCGACCAGATCCAGGTCGCGCATCCGCGCCAGGTGCTGCGACAGGGCGGTCGGCGCCAAATCGATCAGCTCGGCCAGCTGCCCGACCGATTTCTCGCCCTGCAACAGGTGGCACAGCGCCATCAGGCGCTTGGCGTTGGCCAGGGTGGCGAGTAGCCGCGCGGCCTCCTCGGCCTTCGCTTACATCTCGGAAAAAGCGTTATCTGCTATATCTATTTTTATGTTGACATCTTCGCATCTTCGCAGATAAAAGTCCGGCGCGCTGCCGCCGGCCGAACCCAACGGGCGCGTCTTCCTGAAGCTGCCCGTCAACGCGCTCTGAATCCAACCACAGGAGATCACCATGACCGACACCATCGCGCCGCTGGCGCTGCCCGGCCTGAACCGCCCTGCGCCGGATTTCTCGGCGAACACCACCGACGGTCCGCGCAGCCTGTCGGACTACAAGGGGCGCTGGCTGGTGCTGTTCTCGCACCCGGCCGACTTCACGCCGGTCTGCACCACCGAGTTCATCGGCTTCGCAAAGCATCATGAGCAGTTCAAGGCACTCGGCTGCGAGTTGCTCGGCCTGTCGATCGACAGCATCTACGCGCACATCGCCTGGATCCGGAACATCGAGGAGAAGTTCGGCGTCGTCATCCCCTTCCCGATCATCGAGGACCTGTCGATGAAGGTCGCCCACGCCTACGGCATGGTGCAGCCGGGTGCGAGCGACACCTCCGCCGTGCGCGCGACCTTCGTGATCGACCCCGAGGGCGTGCTGCGCGCGATGCTCTATTACCCGATGAGCAACGGCCGCTCGGTGCCCGAGATCCTGCGCCTGGTCACCGCGCTGCAGGCTTCCGACGCTCAGAAGATCGCGACGCCCGAGGGCTGGACGCCCGGCCAGGACGCCATCGTCCCGCCGCCCAAGACCGCCGAGGCAGCGCGCGCGCGCGGCGGCGAGGGCTACGCCACCACCGACTGGTACTTCAGCACGCGCAAGGTGGCCTGATCCGAAGGGCCGGCCCGTCGCGGCCGGCCCTTCCCATGCAAACAACAGGGAGCCCAACGGTGCCGACAGGGAGGAAGACGCCACGACCATCAAGGCCATCAACGCCGGGCTGTCGGTATCGCCGCAGATCCTGCCCGACGATATCGCTGCCATCGCCGTCGCCGGCTTCCGGTCGGTGATCTGCAACCGCCCGGATGGCGAGGGCGCGGACCAGCCGGCCTTCGCCGAGATCGAAACCGCCGCGCGCGCCGCCGGCCTGCAGGCCGCCTATCAGCCGGTGATCTCGGGCCAGGTGAAGGACGCAGACGCTGAGGCCTTCGGTGCCCTGCTCGCGACGCTGCCGAAGCCGGTCTTCGCCTATTGCCGCTCCGGTACGCGCTCCGCGACGCTGTGGTCGCTGTCCGAGGCCGCGCATGGCCGTCCGCTGCCCGAGATCCTGGCCGCGACCAAGGCCGCAGGCTACGACATGGCGGCGGTCGTGCGCCGTATCGCCAATGGCGGGCGCACGCCCACCGACACGCCGGATGCAACGCATGAGGTAGTAATCATCGGCGGCGGCGCGGCTGCGGTGTATGACGGCTACGGCTCCTGCCCACTCACCGTCGAGCGCGGCAAGATCGTGCTCGCGGAATTCGGGTATGGCGGCAAGCGCCTGCCGAGCTTCACCTCGTAGAGGCTGATGACCGAATGGCGGAGGCCGCTGATGTACTCGCGTGTCGTCGCGCTTTCCTTCCAGCCGCGACGGCGGAGATACTCCTCGGCTAGGTTGCGGCCGTCCGGCAGGTCGGTGGCGAGCAGATCCTCAAAGGCGGCGCCCCAGAGGCTCGAGACGCCATAGTCGCCGAGCACGCTCTCGATGTCGGCCACCGCAATGCCGGCGCCGGCGCAGGCCTTGGCGGCATGGCGCTCGATCCGCTCGGAGAGCGCGCCACGCCACTCGTCGCGCCGCGTCCAGGCGATCAGGCCGGAGAGGTCACGCGGGGCGGACAGGATTGTCACCCTTGGAAGTTCAGGCTTTCCATCGTCGGTCAGCCGGCTGCAGGTGGCAACGGCGGAAACACGCCGCTGGAGTTCGATCTCGGTTGTGATTGGTGGGTCGTGGACTTCACCAACTCCGCCGCCATTCCGCCACAGAAACCCGAGGATCTCCGCGGCTTTGAGCCTGGCTGGTTAATCGCCCAAGTCGCCAGGTTCGGAGAAAAAGGGGCAGGAGAGAGCCATTTCCGGCTCTCGTTGTGCCTGCGCATCCGCCAACCCACGCGCGAAAACGGCGGGAAACCTGCGCTTCACGGCGCAGACCAACAGGGCGGAGAAAGGTTGCTGCAAGAGGAAGTGGCGTAGTGGTGGGAACCCGCTTCGAACCTTCTCTGGAGGCCTGCCGTATTCTCCTTATGGATTTTTACCGCGCTGACGCGCTTTGCCGGATCAAACCGGCAGAGCGCGTCTGGCTGAGCAGATCCAGCATCACGCGAACCAAAGAAGGCCATCGAACTGCAACGGTGTCGGGAGTTGCTCGCGCGTCAGGCCGGTCCAGGTCACGGAGGCATCAATCACCCCATTGCCGTCCAGATCGCCATGCATCGTAACACCGGTCCAACCCTCGGCCCCAGCGCTGTCCACCCACTGAACCCGACTCACGTCAGGACGCCACCCAAACACTGACAGCCGCTCACCGGCTTCCCAGTCCGTAATGGTCGCCCAGGTGGTGCTGCCGTCCCGGCCATCGAGGAAGAAGTCGTCGCGCCCTGCCCCGCCCGTCAGAAAGTTGGAACCGGTGCCGCCATCGATCACGTCGTCGCCCGCGCCGCCATTCGCCGCGTCATCACCCCCCAACAGATTGAAGAAGTCATTCTGGGACGTACCGATCACGACATCGCCCGTGTTGCTGCCGATTACCGCGTATTCGAGCCACGCCACGGGTCCCGAATACACGTCAGGCAGAAGATTCGTCGTGGTTCCATTGTTTTGGATGGAGACCAGCTCTTCGAGCAGACCAGCGCCTTGCAGGGAAGCCACGGAGAGAGCCGGTTCTCCGCCGAAGCTCAGGGCTTCGATATTGGAGAGCCTGTCCGTGCCGTCTGGTCCTGAAACAAGCAGTATGTTTCCATCGAGCCCGAACCGGTAGGCCGCCTGCAGTCCGGTGAAAAGCGCAAGATCAGCGCCTCCGCCGCCATCCATCGTGTCATTGCCGGCGCCACCATCGAGCACATCGTCAAACGCCGTGCCCACGAGGATGTTGGCACCGGCATTGCCGAGGATTTCCAGGCCGACATCCAGGCCAGGAACGGCCAGCGAGGCATCGATGTTGATGGCCGCCGTGCCGGTGCGGTCAGCCGCATTCGCCGTCCCGGTGCCGATCACCACACGCTCCACCCCGGCAAAGGCCGAGGTGATGCCCAGGGGATTGGTGCCGCCCAGGATGATGTAGTCCGCCACGGTCTGGGTGAAGCGGACCTCGTCAATGCCGAGGCCATTGCCCTGCCGGAAGCCGGGGCCCTTGTTCACCAGCTGCAGCTGCGTCAGGCCGGTATCGGTGATGTCGTGGTTCAAGAAGGCCCGGCTGTCCTCGATGATGTAGATGTCATCGCCTTCGCCGCCATCCATCGCCTCGCGGCCACCCAGAACCAGGCCACCTGCGCCCGGGTTGAGCATGTCATGGCCGCTGGCGCCGGCAAGTTCATCCCAGCCGCCGCCGCCAAACAGGGTGTCGTTGCCGGCACCACCATTCAGGGTATCATCAAGCAAGGCCGCGGTGAGCAGCGCATCCGGATCAAGGACACCGGCCAGGTCGACAACGCCGTCTCCGCCATACATGACATCGTCGCCGGCGCCGCCCTGCATCCTATCCGCCCCGGCACCGCCGAACATGCTGTCATTGCCGTCATTGCCGAACGTCACATCGGCCCCGAGGCCGCCCAGCATGCTGTCGTCGCCTGCTCCACCATACATGAAGTCGTTGTCGATGCCGCCATCGAGCGTATCGTTGCCGTCATCACCGTACACGAAGTCGACGCCGGTGCCGCCATTAAGAAGGTCGGCACCGCCCGCACCGCGGATGTCGTCATTGCCGCCAAGGCCAAAGACGGTATCGTTGCTAGCCGTGCCGGTGATCCGCTCGCTGGCATTGCCGACACCGTTCGGGTTCAGCACATCGCGGGCGTCCGCATAGTTGACGGGATTGCCGTAGAAGACCCCGTTCACGTAGCCGGCGCGGCCGATCGAGGCGATTACGACCTCCCCGGTGGCATCAAAGACCTGCTCGTCGGTGACCGCCGCCTGCAGGTCATCCAGGGTGTCAAAATTCGACTGGCCCGCAACATCGGCCATCTGCACATACTTGTCGGCCACCGAAAAGATATCGGCATAGACGTTTGTGGCGCCAGTCGAGCGCATCACAATGTCGGCCAGCTGGACGCCTTCCATGTTCTCGTTGAAGAACTCGGTCGTCGGCACCCGGCCCAGGTAATAGAAGTGGTCGCCATCCTGCAGCTTCATCATCTGCATGGCGAAGACCGCGTCGAAGGTCGAACCGAGCATGCCGCCCTGAACTTCCCGCTCGGCGAGGCCGCCGATCCAGGCATCAATGCGGTTGAAGTCCCGGTTGCCGTTGGTGCTCATCCAGGACGAGTCGCTATAGGCAATCTCGGTCGCGTTCTTGAGCGCGAACATATACTCGTCTTGTTCGCTAACAACGGTAGAGGCACGGAGATCGTACCACTGAGCAAGCGTCTTGCTGTCCGCGAACTTCGCCAGAATATCATCGCTGGCATAGGCCATCATGAAATTCTTGACCGTCGCCGCCTGGTCGAGCGGGTCGCCCTTCAGGTTGTCGCGGAACCCGGTCCAGCTGATGTAGGGGTTGAGCGTCGCCTGCAGCTCGGCCGGCGCCGCCGCCTGGATCGAAGCACGCATTTCATTCAGCGTCGGCTGACCGGAATCCCGGCCGCGCATGAGGTTCGATGCGCCAAGATCCAGCGGCAGGCCGAGGAGATTGTCGCGGAGGGCATCCGTGAGCTTCTCGTCGATGCGGTTACCGACCTGGGCAGTGCTGCCATCGGCGATGAGGGCGGGCGTGAAGCCCGGGACGTAGGTGGAGGGAGCCAGGAAGGCGCCGATCAACCCCTTGTTGATCTCGATCTGAACCTTGTCCGTGGCCACGCCCGTCGCGGTTGCGGTGGCAGTCGCGCCCATGGTGATGGTGAACTTGTCCGCATCGACCCTGGTGATCGAGAAGGTCCCGTTCAGCAGGTCCGCCGAGAGACCCCCAATATTATTGTCCACGCTGGACAGGGTGATGCTGGCCCCAGTGGCAAGGCTATGATTCACCATCGTCACGGTGACGACGTCGGAAGCCGCAACGGTGCTGATATTTTCCGCACCACTCACCTTCTTCATGCCGACCGTCTCCGGCAGCATCGAGTGGCCAAAGCGATAAACGTTATTGGCGAATTCGGAGGAGATGGAGGCGTTGATCAGCGGATCCACCCCGGCGAAACTCGAGACATTCGGGCTCAGCTTCCGAATGTACTGATCGTAGGCAAGATGCTGGTAGGTCATCTCATTGAACAGCTTGGCCTGCTCGAACAGTTCCTCGCCGGTGACCCGGGTGGTCACGTTGGTCAGGGGATCAGTCCAGGTCCAGCCACCGGGCGGCTGGTCACCCGTGAAGCCGTACTGGGCCTTCAACTCCGTCAAGACGCGGTTGTGCTCATTGAGGAACACTTCCTGCGCGGCGGTCAGGCCGGTGTTCTCGTTGAGGCGCCCTTCGCCCGCGATGTAATGCGCGTCCAAGGACGTCTTGAGATCCCCAGTGAGGTCGCGCCCACCACCCCATGCCGCATCGGTCAAGGCCGGCAGCTGGAATGCGATGTCGCCCAGAAAGTTATGCTGCGTCGTCACCAACACGAGGTCAGTATTGGTCAACGTGGTGTCGGTGACGTAGACGGTCTCACCCGTGATCTTGTCCAGAGCCATCAGCTGCGGCTTGCCGTCGGCGCTGAGGATCAGCCTCCCGTACTGGTCAAAGGCGACCATGGGGGCGGCCTCGATGTCGGCGTCATGCAGGATGATGCCGACCTTGGCCGCATTGGCCTTGATCTGGGCCCAATTCGGCATGCCCGATGTGGCCTCGCCATTGACGAGGGCGCCATTGATGGTGGAACCAGCGTTGACCAGGCGGCCGGTCGTCACGTCCCCGATCGTCTGGCCCGGGTTCTGCGAGGGGTCCAGCTCCTGGTATTCGCGCAGGAAGAACCCCCTGCTCAAACCGGAGCCATAGGTCTCGCTGAGATCGATGTAGTTCGAGACCAGATTGAAGGTCTCCGCCCGCGCCGGCACGAGCGAAAAGTTGAAGGAACCAGCCGGCACAGTGCCTTCGATCTCAGGGAAAGGCGCGGCAAACGCCACCACACCCGTTGCCGGCGTCCTGGCGTTGATCTGGGCCAACAGATCCGCCTCGTCGAAGGCCTGGATCTTGATCACCACGTTGTTCAGGACGAGCGTGCCATAATAGGCGTAGGTCAGCCCGTCGACCACGGTGCCAGCGTCCGGCGTGGTCAGCGTTGACTTGACGGTCCAGCTTGCCGTGCCCTGGTCCGCGAAGATGCCCAGCTTGGTCAGCAGGGCGTCGGTCGAACCCTCGCCGATCGTCACATTGGTGGTGTTGCTGCGCTGGGCGAAGACCGAGGTCGCACGGCCGGCGACATACAGCCCATCGCTAGGCAGGAGCTCCACCAACATCCTGCCGTCCCTGCCCTTCGCCACGAAATCAAGGCCGTGGTCGAAGAGCTGCCCGAACTGGCTCATCCAGTTGCTGTAGGCCAGCGGATTGATGGCGCCCGAGACCGGCGAGATACGCCCCGTCGGATCGTCCTGCAGCCTCAGTTCAAGCTTGAGGGCGTAATTCGGATCCGCCGAGTCGAGGCTCTGGAAGCCGATCGGCGTGGTGCTATCCGCAACCAGGTTGCTGATGTTGCGGGGGTTCAGCGCATCATAGACTTGGCCGCCGACGGTGGTCGTGTCGCTGATGGTGATAAGGCTGTTTGCGCCACGCGGGGTGTTGGCGAAAGGCGCCGAGATGATGTCGTTCTTGGTGGCGGGCTCGAGCAACCTGTTGAAGGTGTCGCGCGTGAACAGGGTATCGCCGGCGCCGTACCAGTAGCCATCCAGGGAGGCATCCAGGGCGTTGTTGCCGACGCCCTGCAAATTGCGAGTGCCCGTCGGGCCGAACGCCGCGAGCCCGTTCTGTTCCTCGGGAAGGAACTCCGACCGGACACGGGACAGAAGGAATCGGATGTCCAACGGACTCAGCGTTGTCATGATCCTAGAACCTCAATCAGCCGGCTGCAATATCATTATCGTACACGCGCATGTGGACTAAGAAAAGCCTGGGCCAGATGAAAAGTGACTAGCCCCCATCGGGTATTCTGAACCGCCCCGGGTTCGCTGGAGGCTGTTTCGTTTGAGTCATGCCGCCAGTAGCCGGCTGTCCTGGGCCGCGTAATAGATTGCCTCGGCCTCGGCAGGCGGGATATTTCCGATGGGCTCCAGGAGCCGCCGGTTGTTGAACCAGTCCACCCATTCGAGGGTGGCGAATTCCACGGCCTCGAGCGACCGCCATGGGCCGCGCCGGTGAATGACCTCAGCCTTGTAGAGGCCGTTGATGCTTTCGGCCAAGGCGTTGTCGTAGCTGTCACCAACGCTTCCGACTGACGGCTCGATGCCAGCCTGCGCGAGGCGCTCGGTGTAATGGATAGAGACGTACTGGCTGCCCCTGTCGCTATGATGCACGAGACCGCCGCGGTGCAGCGGGCGTCGCTCATGCAGAGCCTGTTCCAGCGCATCCAGTACGAAGCCCGTCTGCGCCGTCCGCGACACCCGCCAACCGACGATCCGTCGCGCATAGGCATCGATGATGAAGGCGACGTAGACGAACCCTGACTAGGTCGCGACATAGGTAAAGTCGGAGAGCCACAGCACGTTCAGGCGCGGCGCCTTGAACTGGCGGTTGACGTGGTCCAGCGGGCATGGTGCGGCCTTGTCGCTGATCGTGGTCCTCACTGGCTTGCCGCGGATCACGCCCTGCAAGCCAATGCCGCACATCAGGCGCGCCACCGTGCACCGCGCTTGGTCATGGCCTTCGCGTTTCAGCTGCCGCCAGACCTTGCGCACGCCGTAGACACAGTAGTTCTCCTCGAACACGCGTGCGATCTCGGGCATCAGTGCGGCATCGCGCTTGGCCCGATCCGGCAGCTTCGCTGGATCGCGACGACGGGCTGCCTGCGCGCGATATGTGGACGGGGCGATCGGCAGAACCTTGCAGATCGGCTCGACCCCGTGCGCCCCACGATAATCATCGATGAACGCGATCATGGCTTGAACCGGCGGTCGAGCTCCGCCTGGGCAAAATACGCTGACGCCTTGCGCAGGATCTCGTTGGCCTGCCGAAGCTCCCGGTTCTCACGTTCCAGAGCCTTGAGCCGAGCCGCCATCTCCGTTGTCGGGCCAGGCCGGCTACCCGTGTCGCGTTCCGCCTGCTTCACCCACTCGTTCAACGTCTGGCCCGTACAGCCGATCTTGGCCGCTATCGACAGGATCGTCGCCCAGCGCGACGGATGCTGCGCCTCATGCTCCGGCACCATCCGAACCGCCCGCTCGCGAACCTCAGGCGAAAACTTATTCGTCGTCTTGCTCGTCATCGCTCCACCCTCTCAGGAGTTGGAGCCTCCGACAAACCCGGGGCGGTTCAGTCTCTTAGTCCCTCAGGCGGTGCGGTGGAATGGCCGAACAGGCGGACTCAGGTTCGAGTCCAACGAGATGTGTTGCTATCATGTCGGTCGGACAGGGCGAGTCCAGCGGGACGACATCCGGCCATTTCTGGACATCTTCGATGCGACTAGGGTTACGGCGCACCAGTTCGGTCTTGATGAAGGGGCAGCCAGCGGCATCGACAAGCGTGCGCCAAAAATGATGAGCTGGATTCACCGGGCGATGCAATAGCTGATCGCGCATCGTCAGGTCGGCTTGGGCGCGGTCGATCATGGCCCTGTAGCCATAAACGGCCGCGACGTAATGCCCATGCCGCCGCATGGTTCGGGCCATCCGGAGTTCGCCGCGTTGGATGATTTTTTCCTTCGACCGGCTCAGCTTCAATCGCGCGATGAAGGCCGCTGCGTCGGCAATCGCCGCGCGTCCGCGCGCCAGCGTGAACCAGGATTGCAGGTGGGGGCCGCCCTGGATGCTTTCGAGAAGGCCGAAGAAGCCGGGGCCAGAGGCCCGCATCGCCCCGACCACCGGGGCAAGCGGGCGGATCGGACCCAGCACGCTGTCATTCACCAGCAGAAGCTCCTCTGCCTCCGGCCAACGCTCCAGTGCAACGGGCAGGACGTCTTTCCACGCCCCGAAGTCGAGCCCCCTGTTGCGCCGGTGGACGACCAGTGCGGCGTCCTGCCGCACCGCATGCCAGGACGCTTCGGGAAAGGACGGGCTGTTCGAGACCAGAACCACGGCGAAGCCGAGTTCCCGGTATGTGGCGATCTGCCGCAGCACCATCGCGCTCACCGTGCCGCTGGCGCTGAACTGGACCATGACGGCGACAGAGCGGGCGAATCGCTGCGGATCCAGCCCTTCTTCCGTGCGAAAGATCGAAGGCGGCTGGGTCCTAAGGCTGTCCAACGTGTCGAGAAAGAAGGTAGACGCCCGTTTCCCCGCCCAGGAGGCCAAGCGCCTGACAGCCCCGATGTTGCGGTTGGCACCCGAACGGAGCATCGCGAGCGCTAGGCGCAGGGCCTGCAGGTAGTGCAGCCGTATGATGTGCAGCCAGTGCCGCGGCCATGGCACTTCCTCCGACAGGAGCGTCAGGCTCGGCAGGGCCTGGTCCACCGCCGGCATCGGCTGCCAAGCATGGTCGGTCATGGGATGCGACCGCACAGCCGCGCGACCATCTGCCGCACGCTCAGCGCCGCGATTGCGCGGATCGCGTCGCGTAGCGTCCTCCGGATGCTCTTCGACTGGGGGAGGCGTCACCACGCCGAGAAGGGCCTCCGCCTGCGCATGCAGGTCGCGCATCGCATCGCGCAGCAGGTCCATCCGGTGTTGCTGGAAGGCCTCCGGCGAAGGGAACAGCCGGCGCCCACGGCGCAGATGCACGATAAATTCGACGCCGGCTTGCGGCACGATGCGATCGACACGCCAATCGATCAGCCCGATCTCGCCGAGTTCGAGGATGATCAGCTCGAAGCTGGCCGGGGTGAACACCCAGCCATGGCAATCCTCATAGGGCGCTTCGGGCCTGTCGTCGCTGGCGAGGAAGCGGCGGTATGCGAGGCCCAGCGGCTGCATCGGGCGGACAGCCGCCGCGGCCTGCCAGCCCCAGCCGGTCTGCCCGTTCAGCGCCGACATGTAGGCATAGCCGTCGAAGATGTCCGCGGGCAGGTGGCGCGCCCGGCGGTCGCGATGCGCGGCCAGCATCTTGCCGGTGGTGCTGGGCGGGCGGAAGAAGTCGAAGCAGGTCCGCTTGTCCGGCACGGCGAAGCTGATGATCCCAGTATCCGGGCGCAGCAGGCGCTGCGCCGCGACCAGCATGCCGATCGGGTCCGGGACATGCTCGATCACATGGCTCGCGATCAGCAGGTCGAAGCCGCCGTGCCGCTCGGCGGGGATCAGCGCATCCAGCGCCCCGCCCGTCCAGACGAAGTCCACCGTCTCGATCCGTGAGGTGTCGACGGTTGGGTCGGTCGCATATTTGGCGATCAGGCCTTCACGGTCCGCGTGATCCACGACGGTCGTGGTCCAGCCTTCGGACCGCGGTGCGATCGGCGCATGGCTGGGGCCGATCTCCAGGATACGCCAATTCCGATCGGCGCCGGCCAGCAGCTGCGCCGTGCGGGGGCTTGGGGCTGTCTTTGCCGCGGCCGGGCGGGCGCCATTCGCCGCGCGCAGGCCGGGGGGCGCCGCCATCTCCGTGAAGCGCGCCAGCACCGCCGCCCCGCGTGACGCGAACAGGTCTCGGATCCGGGCCTCGGCTTCCGCATCCCCGCGCGCGGCAAAGAGGGGGGCGAGGCCAAGCGGCACATTGTCCCCCACCGCCAATACGCCGAGGCCGTGGCCATGGACGAAGTTGAATGCCGGCCGGTCCGCCGAGACCTCGGCCCAGAAGCGCCAGACGCCGAAATCGTGCTCTCGTGCCTCCGTGTCGTGGAACAGCACGATGCCGCGCCGGGACATCTTGGGCAGCCAGCTGCGGAAGTCGTGGGCCACGGCGTCATAGCTGTGGAAGCCGTCGATATGCAGGATATCGACCGACCCGTCCGGGAAGCGGGGCAGCGCGTCGTCGAAGCGCATCCGGAGCAGTTCCGCCCCCGGCGCCTGCGCCTGCGCCTGCTGCCGGAGGGTGTCGAAGACCTCCGACCCATAGGCCCCGGTGTGATCGTCCCCCGTCCAGGTATCGACCGCGTGGCAGCGCGGCGGGACCGGCAGGCGCAGGCCTGCCTGGCAGAAGGCCATAAAGGACACGCCGCGATGCGTGCCCAGTTCGACCAATGTCGAAGGCTGCGCGGCGCCCATGAGCCAGGCGGCGAAGGGCGTGTGCTCCAGCCAGGCGCTTTCGGCGATATAGGCGGGCCGCCATGCGGTGGGATCGGTGGCGGACAGCCCGGCCCAGGCGCTGCCTGGGCAGGCTGAGACGTCATGAAAATCCATGTCCCTATGTCTCAGCGGACAATATCCGCGCAGAAATATTCTCAAATACAGAATAACTCTGGCGGCTTCGGCGCAGGCCAGCCCAAAATTGACATAAAAACCCGTATACTATGGCGCTCGGAACGAGTGCCAAGGCTGCCTGCCTGCCTGCCTGCCTGCCTACAGGTGGGGATATAAGAGTTCATCTCATGGTTAATCAACCGGTCTGTGCGGGGCCGCGACGCGTGGACGCGATGTGGCCGCCGGATCTCGGCGCCGCTTCGCCGGGTTCGGTTGGCGACCTTGGGATGTGATGCGCTGATCGCGGCAGTCCCCCCATGGCCTTTGCAGGGTGGGCGTCGACCCTCCACGCGGCGCAGCAGTTGTTCGGCCCACGCAGCCAAGGATGTCCGCATTGCAGCCGAACCCTCGGGCTCAAATCATCATCGTTTCTGCCAAAGTAGTGCTAGGCTCAGGACTCATTGGCCGAGCCAGAAGATGACGATGGCGGCGAGTGTGATGGCGCCGAAGAAGGTGGTGGCGCATCGGTCAACCCTCACGCCGCAGCAGCGCGTGGATACGGCGGTAGCCGTACCGCACGCGCGTCGTGGCAATCTCCTTGATCCGGCCAATCAGTGCAGCCTGCGAGCGACGCTTGCCACAGTAGTGGTATGTCGAGGGCTCCATCTGGATCACCGCGCAGGCCCGACGGATCGAGACCTTCCACGCATTCCGGACCTCATCCACCAACTGGCGTGGCCGCGCAGGCTTCAGAGCTTTTTTGCCACGACGTCCTGCAGCATCGCCCGATCCAGCGAGAGGTCCGCCACAAGCTTCCTCAGCTTGCCGGTCGGAGGCAGTGCCTCCAACCCTCCTCAAGCTGCTCCAGCCGCCGCATCTCCGACGGCATCAGCCCGCCGTACTTCTTGCGCCAGTTGTAGAACGTCGCTTCCGAGATGCCCGCTTTGCGGCAGACCTCCCCAATCGCTGTTCCCTCCTCCGCCGGGCGTAGGACAAACGCGATCTGGGCATCCGTGAACTTCGACTTCTTCATCCTCTTCCCTCCGTTTCCCAGCCCAACCCTAAACTGGAATTTTCCAGCTCAGCGCGGTCCAAGAAACGGGAGGTAGGTCAGTGGGCCGCTGCCGGATGCGCGCTATCGCTTCGTCACCTCGCGTGATGCGTCGGCCGTCGATCATGCCCGCATGGCGCGTGCACTGGCGCTCCACGAAAGCGCGCGCGCTGACGGCGGCATCCGTTCAGCGCAGTTGGAACTCTTCGGCGATGATGCGAGATTCAGGCAGGCCCAGCGCGCGGAATTGCGCGCGCATGTCGCGAATGAAGGCGTTGGTGCCGCAGAGCATCACGGCGTAGTCGCCGACAGGCGATGCTTCCTCATGCACGGCCGCCGCGGTCAGCCGGCCGCGCGCCTTCGAATCCCACAGCA
>CAMDWG010000038.1 GCA_945878375.1 Roseomonas mucosa
CGGACGCCGTCGGCGGTCGGGACCAGGGGGCGGCTTTCGCCGAAGGCCTGGACCGTCATGGCGGAGCGGGCGATGCCGCGGCGCTCGAGTTCGGCGGCGACCGCGGCGGCGCGGCGCTCCGAGAGGGCCTGGTTGTACTGCGGCGTGCCGGAACGGTCGGCGTGGCCGGCGATCTCGATCCGGGTGGTGCCGACGCGGCCGGCATTGGTCGCCGCTTCCGCGATGATGGCGCGGGCGCGGTCGGTCAGGTCGGCGCGGTCGAAGTCGAAGAACACCAGGAAGGTGCGGGCCGGAGCCGGGGCGGCGGCGGGCGCCGGGGCGACGACGGGGACCGGCGGCGGCGCGGCGTTGAAGGCATAGCGGATGCCGAGCAGCACGCTGTGGTTGAAGTTGTTCCACTCCGCCGTGCCGCGCTCCGCGCCGGCGCGGGATGCGGTGGCATCGCCTTCATGGCCGAGCGTGCCCATGAAGCGATATTCGGTGGTCAGGGCCAGGCCCGGCGCCACGGAGTCCAGCTGGAAGGCGGCGCCGATGATCGCCTGGTAGGCGAAGCGGCCCTGGTTGTCCGACACGCTGACATTCTGGCCGCCGGAAACCGCGCGAACCCCGTCATACTCCTGGATGATGTAGCCGGCGCCGAGACCGATATAGGGCATCAGCGGAACGCTCGGGCCCAGGTCGAAATCATAGAGCACATTGCCCATGACGCCGTAGCTGATGGCGGTGCCGGAGGCTCGCACCGGGGCGGTGAGGCCAAAGCCGGTCAGCGAGTCGATCTCGTTCGTGCGGTAGCTGCCCTCGATCTCGGCGCGCACGCCATTGCCGTAGCCCCAGCCGAGGCTGATGACACCGATGTAGCCATAGTCGAACTCGGCCGTGCCGGAGCGCGGGGTCGCGAAGCGGTTGTCCAGGTCGACATCCGTCTCCATCAGCATGTTCATGCCGATGCCGGCGCCGACATAGAGACCGGTGACGGGCTGCGCCTGCGCGACGACGGGCAGGGCCAGCATCGTCGCGGCCAGAAGGGCCTTCTTGAGGCTCATGGGTGATACTCCTCGATACGGATCCGCGAGCATCGCCGACCACACCCGTGTGCCGCCGCCGGTCATCCCGGAGGATGCGCGGCACGGGCGTCGCGTATGGGGCGAGGCGAGATCCATAAACTAACACCGATTCGGTGCGCTTGCAGGGCCGTCAGGTCGGATTTGGTCTGCTGTGTCGAGTCAATCACACGCTACTGCGCTGTTTGTGCCACAGTGCTTCGCACGCCTCCGCGTCGCCCCCGGCCGCCACTTGGCCAAGGGGCAGCAACCGCGTGGCATGGCCCAGCTTGCGTCCCGGCCGCGCTTCCGCCTTGCCGTAGAGGTGCAGCCCCACCCCCTCCATCCCGGCCAGATCCGCCCAGCGGGCGAAGGACTCGGGGCCGACGAGGTTCTTCATCACCGCGTCATGGTGCCGCCCCGGCTGCGGCAGGGGCAGGCCCGCGACGGCGCGGATATGCATCTCGAACTGCCCGCAAAGGCAGGCATCCATCGTCCAATGGCCGGAATTATGCGGCCGCGGCGCCATTTCATTGGCCAGCACCCGTCCATCGGCCAGCACGAACATCTCAAGCGCCAGCAGCCCTACCAGTTCGAGTCGCTCTGCCAGCCGCGCGACATGGCCGCGCGCTTCCGCCGCGACGGAACCCGGCACCAAGGCGGGGGCGATCGAGAGGTCGAGGATATGGTGGGCGTGCCGGTTCTCCGTCACGTCGAAGGTCACCAGCGCCCCATCGGCGCCGCGCGCGGCGATGGCCGAGACTTCCTTCGTGAAGGGAATGAAGGCCTCGAGGATCAGCGGGCGGGGGGCCAGCCGGTCCCAGGCCGCGTCCAGGTCGGCGGCGGACCGCAGCACCGCCTGCCCGCGCCCGTCATAGCCCATCCGCGTCGTCTTCAGCACCGCCGGCAACCCGAGGGCCGCGACCGCAGCATCGAGCCCGGCGCGGTCCGTCACGGCGCGCCAGGGGCCGACGGGGATGCCCGCCGATTCGAAGAAGCGCTTCTCAAGGACCCGGTCCTGGCCGATCCGCAGTGCGTCGACCCCCGGCCGGCACGGCACCAGCGGGGCCAGCGCATCCAGCGTGGCGGCGGGGACATTCTCGAATTCGAAGGTCACCACATCGACGGCGGCGGCGAAGGCCGCGAGGGCCTCCACATCCTCATAGGCCGCGACGCTGCGCGCGGCGGCCACCTGCATGCCCGGGCTGTCGGCTTCCGGCGCATAGACATGGCAGCGATAGCCGAGCCGGGCGGCCGCCAGCGCCGACATCCGCCCCAGCTGGCCCCCGCCCAGGATGCCGATGGTGGAGCCCGGCGGCAGCGGGCGCATCGCGGCGGTCATGCCGGGCTGTCCGGCACGGCGGCGCTCCGCGCCTCCCGCCACGCCGCCAGCCGCGCGGCCAGCGCCGCATCGGCGGTGCCGAGGATCGCCGCCGCCAGCAGCCCCGCATTGGTCGCACCCGCCTTGCCGATGGCGAGCGTGCCCACCGGGATGCCGGCGGGCATCTGCACGATGGACAGCAGGCTGTCCTGCCCGCGCAGCGCATGGCTTTCCACCGGCACGCCAAGCACCGGCAGGGTGGTGAGGGACGCCACCATCCCCGGCAGATGGGCCGCGCCGCCCGCGCCGGCCACGATCACCTTCAGCCCCCGCCCGGACGCGGCGCGGGCGTAGTCGTACATCCGGTCGGGCGTGCGATGCGCGGAGACGACGCGGCATTCATGCGCGACGCCGAGTTGTTCCAGCACCTCCGCCGCATGGCGCATCGTCTCCCAGTCCGAGGTCGAGCCCATGATGATCCCGACGAGGGGCCCGATCTGGCTCATGGCAGCCTGGGGTTCGAGGGGCGGGGTCATGCGATCACATCCGGGATCAGCCGGCTTTCCAGCCAGGTGATCTCGTCCTTCAGCTTGAGCTTGCGCTTCTTCAGCCGCTGCAGCTGCAACGGGTCCGCGCCGGATTCGTCCAGCCGGGTGATGACGGTGTCGAGGTCGCGGTGCTCGCTCCGCAATTCATGCAGGCGGCGGAGGAGGCTGTCGCGGTCGGCCAGCATGCGCCCCCGGTCTCCGGTTGGTCGTCGCGGCGGTTGGTCGTCACGGCGAGGTTGTCCGGCGCCGCCCCGCCTTCGCAGGCGCGAGACAACTCCGGCGGCGGGGGCAAAGAAATCCTGGACCCTGCCGCACAAGGGAATACCATGCGTGGCGTGGGGGCAGAAGTGACGGAACGCGGGCGCGCGCGACGGATCTCGCGCCACCGCCCGCGGCCCCGCTTCGCCCGTCCACGCAACGGACAGGGATTTTCGCATGGCCGAATTCGCTCCCCGCCTCCGCGCTCTCGAACAGCGCCACGCCGTGCTCGAAAGCCGGATCGCCGCTGAGGACAACCGGCCGCGGCCGGATGGCGAACAACTCAGCCGACTGAAGAAGGAAAAGCTGCGGCTGAAGGAGGAGATGGAGCGGATCCGAAGGGGCGAAGCGGTTCACTAGGAACCAGGCGCCACAACGGAAACGAGGGCCTTTCGGCCCTCGTTGACGCTTCGGTGCTGGACCCGGTCAGGCGGCGTCGTCGGCCGGCATGGCGGGGGCGGTGTTGGTCGCCCCGGTGCGGGCATTGGCAGTACCCACCGCCTCGTTCAGCGCGGTCTGGGTGCAGAGCCCGAGGGTGACCGGATCGCGCGGCTTGATGTTCGCCGTGTTCGGATGGGTCTTGTCGCGCACCTTCTGGATCGTCTCCTTCGTGGTGGCGAGCAGCTTCACGACCTGCGGGTCCGACAGCTGCGGGTAGTTCCGCAGCAGCCAGGCGATGGCGTCCGGGCGCTCATTGCGCTTGGCCACGGGGATGTAGCGCGCGCCCTTGCCGCGCGACTTCGGCAGCGGGATCGCGGTGTCCAGCAGGTGCAGCCGGGCGGCGGAATCGGCTTCGGCGCGCGCGATGTCCTCACGCGTCAGCTGTCCGTTGGCGACCGGGTCGTAGCCGACAATGCCCTGCGCGACCTCGCCATCGGCGATCGCCTGGACCTCAAGGGGGTGCATCCCCACGAAATCCGCGATCTGCTCGAAGGACAGCGACGTCTTTTCGATCAGCCACACCGCGGTGGCCTTGGGCATCAGGGGCGTCTTCATGTGGAGCCTTCGGGAAGCGTCTGGCGTGATCTGTGTCTGGAACGGCACGGGGCGCGGACGAGCGAAATCGCCCGCCGAAGCGCCCCAGCCTCGTCTGTATCCGATATAAGGTCCGGATCGGGGCCGGTCAAAGGCTCAAGGCAAGCAGCGGGGGATAACCCCCGCGTGAGGGGGTGCAGATGGAAGACGCCGAGGGCCCACGGTCCGCCAACCGCTTCGTCCCGCCGGTCATTGATCGCTGGAGCGTCAATGACTTGCGCGCCTATATCGCGGAACTGCGCGCGGAGATCGCCCGCGCCGAGCGCGAGATCGCCAAGCGGGAGGCCAGCAAGGCCGCCGCCGACCTGTTCTTCCGCAAGCCGGAGGGCTGATCCCCGGCCGGAAGCGGCGGGTCGGAACAGGAAAGGCCGGCGGATCGCTCCGCCGCCCTCCCTTCAGCCTGGCCGGGTCGTGACCCCGGCCGGCATCCTCTCGCCCTCAGGCCGCCTGGGCGGTCTGGGCGCCATTCGCGGGCAGGGCCCGCTGGGGGTTGGTCGCCGCGATCTCGATCCGGCGGGGCTTCAGCGCTTCGGGCACCTCGCGGCGCAGCGCGACATGCAGCAGGCCGTTCTCCAGCCTCGCGCCCTGGACCACGATGTGGTCGGCCAGCACGAAGCGGCGCTCGAAGGCGCGGCCGGCGATGCCGCGATAGAGCATCCGCCGCTCATCGCCCGCCGGCGGCGCCTTGCCGGCGATGGTCAGCGTGTTCTCATGCACCGTCAGCTCGATGTCCTCCGGCGCGAAGCCGGCCACGGCCATGGCCAGCACATAGCTGTCCTCGGCGGTCTTCTCGATGTTGTAGGGGGGATAGGCCGGCCCCTCGGAGGCCGCGCGGGCGGTCTCAACCAGCCTGGCCATCCGGTCGAAGCCGATGGCGGCACGCATCAGGGGAGAGACGTCGAAGGCGTTCATGGCAGAGCTCCTCATTCGGCAAGCTCGTTTCGTCCTGCGGCGCCGGATCGCTGGACCCCCATGCGGGCGATCCGTCCAGGCCGCGCCGGAAACCCCGATTGGGCATTCCCGGTACCCACCGATCTGGAACCTGCCAGGGGCCGCTTCAAGACCCCGGCCGCGGTCCCCCGGAACGCGAAACGGCGCGGCTCCCACCCGGGAACCGCGCCGCCAAAGCGATGCACAGCGCCTGTCCCCGCCGAGCGGCGGGGAGGGGGTAGCCTTTCGGCTCAGCCCTTCTTGACGCCGATGCCGGCGAACTTCTTGTTGAACTTGGCGATCTGGCCGCCCGTATCGATCACGCGCTGCACGCCGGTCCAGGCCGGGTGGGACTTCGGGTCGATGTCGAGGCGGATCGTGTCGCCCTCATTGCCGTAGCACGACCGCGTCTTGAAGGTCGTCCCATCCGTCATGATGATGGTGATGTCGTGGTATTCGGGATGGGTGTCGGGCTTCATGGCGGGGCTCACGCAAATGGTCCCGCCGACGGTGACCGGCAGGCACGGGAGCGGCGCGTATAGGCGAGCCCGCCGCCCCGCGCAACCACATCATCGGAACGCCCCGCACAGCTTCGCCGCCGCCCGAATTGACCCATTGGGGGAGCGCTCCTAGCGTCCGTCGCCTTGCGGGCGGAGAGCGGCGTGAACCAGGCGGTGTCCCCGGCCGATGCGGGCCGGCCCCTCAATATCCTGTCGATCCAGTCCTGGGTCAGCTACGGCCATGTCGGCAATGCATCCGCCGTCTTCCCCCTCCAGCGCCTGGGCGCGGAGGTCTGGGCGGTGAACACCGTGCAATTCTCCAACCACACCGGCTATGGCGCCTGGCGCGGCAGCGTCTTCGGCGCGGAGCTGATCCAGGAGCTGGTGGATGGCATCGCGGAGCGTGGCGTGCTGCCGCGCTGCGACGCGGTGCTGTCCGGCTACATGGGCGCGGCCGGGATCGGGGAAGCGATCGTCGCGGCCGCGTCACGCGTGAAGGCGGCGAACGCAGCGGCGATGTATTGCTGCGACCCGGTGATCGGCGATGTCGGGCGGGGGATCTTCGTCCGCCCCGGCATCCCCGAATTCATCCGCGACCGCGCCGTACCCGTGGCCGACATCCTCACCCCCAACCAGTTCGAGCTGGAATGGCTGACGGGCCGCGCCGTCGTCTCGCTCGACGATGCCAAGGCCGCCATCGCCGCCTTGCAGGCCAGGGGACCGCGCTGCGTGCTGGTCACCTCGCTTCGCACCGCGGACACGCCGGCGGATCAGATCGAGCTGCTGGCCGGGGAGGGGGGCGAGTTCTGGCGCCTCCGCACGCCGCTGCTGCCGATCAGCGTCAATGGCGCGGGCGATGCGATCGCGGCGCTGTTCCTGTTCCATCGCCTGCGCTGGGGCGAGGCGCGCGTCGCGCTTTCGGCCGCCGCATCCAGCATCCATGGCCTGCTGCGCCGCACCGCGGAAGCCGGATCGCGAGAGATCCTGACCGTCGCGGCGCAGGAGGAATTCGTGACGCCGAGCCGGGTGTTCCGCGCCGAGGCCTGCTGAGCGCAGTGCGCCTCACCCGATCCGGCGGCGCAGCCGCTTCAGCGCGAACAGCGCATCCCCCACCCGCCCGCCGCCGCGCCGCAGCGACGCCTCCGGCCAATGTCCGCCATAGTCCCTGGCGCCGAGCCCGAGTCCGAGCCTGAGCCGCATCAGTGCCCCGACCCTTGGCGCGCAGTCGGCGGTCGTCAGATGCGCCTGGCCGTCGGCATGGGGGAAGGTGCCGAAGGCCTCGGCCTCCGCCACATCGGGCTCGCAGCGGAAGCCCTGGTAGGCGGCCATGCCGCCATCGCGGAGCAGGCCGATCCAGGCCTCGGTCCCGGCGCCTGCCTCCCCCCCCAATTCGATCGCGGCGGCGCCTTCGCGCGCGAAGGCGAGGATGCCGCCCTGCAGCGCATCCAGCCCCCAATCCACCACCGCCCGGTCCAGCGGCGTGGCGAGTTCGGCCTCATACCCCCCGTCGGGCGCCTGCCGATAGCGGCGGACCGTGCCGTGGTCGGCGGCGCAGAACATCTCGAGCAGCACCGGGTTCAATCGCCGGACCGCCTGCGGCGCATCGAGATAGGTCTGCATCCGCGCGGCCGGGATGCCGTCCGGACGGCTGCGAAGCGCGAAATAGAGGCCCGTGACCTGTGTCGCCCCGGCCTCCCCCGCGCCGAGATCGACCAGCTTCTGCAACGAGTGTTGCAGCCGACCGTGCCAGCCGAGGTCGATGATCGTCGCCGCCCCGCCATCCAGCAGCCTTTCCTGCCGCAGATAGCCGAGTGCCGATTCCCGCCGCAGGGCTGCCCTGGCGTGGATCAGCGGCGCGACCTCCGCATCCAGCAGCAGCGCGCGGAGCTGCGCCGCCGGGGCGGGGCGGTCGAGCCGGCCGAGCCCGTGGCGCGCCAGCGCCGCCGCGATCCGGCCCGGCTCCAGCTCCGCCCGCGCCAGCACGCCGCCGAGCGGGTCGGCCTCTGCGTTGGCGACCAGCCAGGACAGGGCGGCGGCATCGATCTCGGCCAGTGCCGGCAGGTGCCAGGCCTGGCGCGAGCCCATCAGGTAGCGGCACTCGATCGGCCAGCCGAGCCGCGCCAGCAGGATCTCCGCGATGCGGAGAAGGATCTGCCCGTCGCGTGCGACGAAATAGAGCCGCGCCACCCCGGCCCTGCGCGCCTGGTGCAGGATCCAGAGCACGAAGCCGGTCAGGAGCGGCCCGGCGACGCCGGTTCCGACCTCCCACAGCACGCGGCGATGGCTGTCCGGGGGATCGGCGGACAGCCGTGCCGCGCGGGCGCCGCCGGCCAGCAGGGATCGCAGCAGCGGCGGGTGCGCGGCGGCGGCCGCGTGCAGCGTGGCCTCATGCCGTGTCGGGGCCGCGGCGGCGCAATGCTCGGCGCGGATGCCCATCAGCCTTGGCACCGCGACATCGGCATCCGGATGGTCGCCCCGATGCAGGATGCGCTCCGGCGCCAGGCATGCGGCGGCGGCGACCACGCCGAACAGCCGGCCCGTGCGCTTGGTCACCCCATGCGCGGCGGAGGCGAAGACCAATGGGGGCGGCACGCCGATCCCCGCGCCTTCCAGCAGCCGCAGCAGCGACGCGCGATCCAGATATGTGTCGCTGACCAGCGCGACCTCCGCACCGTCGTCCCGCAGCCGGGCGAGCCGCGCGGCATTCGCCGCGACCGGGCGGATCGCCGCTTGCTCCGTCGCGAGTTCCAGCGCGGCGGCCCGGCGCGCATCCTCCCGCGTCCAGCCGCAGGGCGCGGCGAGGGCGGCGTGGATCGCGGCGAGTTGCACTTCCTCGGTGCCCGGTTCGCGGCGCAGCCTCGCCTCGGCCTGCCGGCGGAGCCTTGCGAACTCCTCAGGCGTGCCGCGCAGCAGCCCCGCGCGGCCCAGCCGGTGCCCGAGCAGCAGGAACAGGTCCTCCGGCCGCCAGAGGCAGCGGGTGATCAGCGTGTCGAAGACATCGAAGCTGTGCAGCAGGCGCGGGCCGGGGGGCGCCGCGGGCGCCGTGCGCAGGCGCGGGGAGGGGGCGGCGCTCACCGCCACTTGCATCCGGCGCCGTCGCGGCGGCCTTGGTCCGGGGCGCGGGCTTGGCGACGGGCGATGGCCCGCCCCGCCCCATTCGGATGTGCCGCATTCTCCATGCGGCAAGGCTTACTGCAACGGCGGCCGTTGCGACGGTCAATCTACTGCGACCTTTGGCCATTGCGACCTTTGGCCATCGCGACCTTGGCGCGATGCCGCCCAGGGCGGGGCGGCACCGGCCGTGGCCGTGGGATCAGCCGCGCCGGACGAGGTCGCTGAGCCCGACTAGGCCCAACAGCCGGCCCTCCTCCGAACAGACCGGCAGGTGACCGACGCCGCGCTTCTGCATCAGTTCGAGTGCCGTCTCTGGCGGTGTGCCGGGGCGTAGCGTGATCGGGTCGCGCGTCATCACCTCCTCGACCGCCAGGCCGCGCAATCCCATCGCGCGGCTGGCGATGATGCGGACGATGTCGCGTTCGCTGACGAGGCCGACGAGCCGCCCGGTGCTGTCCTGGACCGGCACGGCGCCAATGCTGCGAGAGACGATCATGCGCGCCGCCTCGGCGGCGGGTTCCTCCGGCCTCAGGGATGGAAAGGGCGGGGCTTCAGGCATGGAAACACTCATCAGGGGCGGCCTCCCAGGTCGCGGCTGTTTTGCCAGCTCTCCCCCAACAAGGCGGGCACATACCAGCAGGGTTACGGCAGGCGCAACCGTTTCGTCACATTGTTGGAAGGTCGTCGCGTGACATCGGCGCAAGGTTGCGGCGCAGCATGGCGCGCCCCGGCCTTGAAGGCCTTGCGCGCGAAGACCATTTCCATGTCCTGCGGTCCGGGCCCCTCTGGCGCGCCCTAGAGCACGCTGCGTTCGCTTGAACGCAGCTCGTGCTCTAGAAATATTTGGATCTAGAGCAAGAAATGCGTTCAGATGTTTCCATCTGAACGCATATTGCTCCAGGGCGCGTGATGTCGGACCTCCGATCTGCGGCGTCAGTCGGCGGCATCCTGCCGCGACGCGTCGCGACCTGGAGGAGAGGCGCCATGGCGCTCCAAGCGATCTGGTCGGTGCATTGCGTCGCGCGCGTGCTGCGCGTGGCGGGCCCCGTGCTGGTGGCGATCGGCGCTGCGGGCTACCTGCTGCCGTCGGGCACCGTGCATTGGACAGCGATGATCCCGGCGATCCTCGGCGTCTTCGCTCTCGCCGCCTCCTTCGCACGCAACGCCGTGGTCGCGGCGGTGCTCGGCGCGCTGGTGTGCGGCGTGGCGCTGATGGGTGGCGGGTCTGCGCTGGTGCATCTGCCGGCGCTGCTGGCCGGCGAGGTCGGGCCGGCCACCGCGTCCCGCGCCGCGACCGCTGTGGTGGCGATCCTGGCGCTGGCGGGCATGGGCTGGGCGCTGGCCTTCGGCCGCCGGCAGGCCTGACGATGTTCGGCGAGCTGATCGCCTTCCTGGTGGCGACCTTCCTGCTCGGGCCGCTGCAGGCGCAGGTGGTGACGCAGCTGGCGGAAGCGCGGGCGCCAGCGTCGGTGGTGCTGCAGGTGACGGAATGCGCGGCCTCTGCCGCGCCGCGCCTGGTGGAACGCGCGGGCGCCGATCCCTGGTGGGCGATCCGGACGGCCTTCGGCGCCTGGATCGGCACCCTCCGCCCCGAGGCGGTGCTGGCCGATGCCGCGCCCGGCTGCGGGCCGGCGATGCAGGCGGCGCGACCCTTCCTCAGCGGCACCTGACGCCGCGCCGGAGACCGTCCTTCAGGCTGCGAGTGGCACCTGCAGGCACCAGGATTGCGTGGGCAGCACATGGCGCCACGCCTCGATCAGGCGGCGATAGGCCAGCCCGACCTTGCGCGGCTTGCGATCCAGGTCGAACAGCCCGCGCGGATTCACATCGCCCCGCTGCACGCGCAGCGCGTGGGTCCAGTCGATCTGGTCGGTCAGCGAATACCAGGTGAAGCCCAGCACCGGCACGCCATCCCGCCGCAGGCGGAGGATGCCAGACCATTGCTTCCACAGCCAATGCTCCGCCTCAGTCCCGCGCGGCCCTTCGTCGAGGTTGGTTTCCGTGTGCATCACGGGCAGGCCGTAGCGCGCATGGTAGTCGCGGGTGACGGTGTCGTAGCCGAAGACCTCCCCGGCCCAGCGGCCGTGGCCGTCGGCGTCCAGCAGGTGCTCGTTCGTCTGGTACCAGTCATTGCCCATCACGCAGTGGCGCTTCAGGGCCGGGGCCTCGTTCAGGAAGAAATGGTAGTCGGCGCGCGTCATGCCGCTATCCATCAGGAATTCGTACATCGTGCTGCACACGCGGCGGCCATAGTTCAGGTCGAGCGTCAGGAAGCGTTCGGCGTTGCGGAATTCGGCATGCGGCAGCGCCTTCGGGCATTCGGCGTGGAAGGCTTCCGTGCTTTCGGACTGGATGAAGATCGCGTCCGGGCGCAGTTCCAGGATGGCGCGCATCGCCAGCAGATTGGCGCGGACGATGTTGCGGATTGCGGTGACGTAGCCGCGGTCGTCGCGGCGCTGTTCGTTCCACCAGCCATAGCGGGCGCTGAAGACGGCGGTGATGAACATCTCATTCACCGGGGTGTAGAGCTGGACCCAGGGAAAGCGTGCGGCGAAGGCGCGGGCATACTCCGCGAACAACGCGGGAAAATCCGGGTTCTGGAAATCGCCGATCCAGTCCGGCACGCCGAAATGACACAGATCGACGATCGGGCGGATGCCGAGCCGGCGGAGCTCCCCGAAGGTTTCGTCGGCGAAGCTCCAATCGTGGCGCCCTGGCCCGCGCAGGGTGCGGTGCAGCTGCGGGCCATAGCGCAGCGCGTCACACCCAAGCTCCTTCACCAGCGCGAAATCCTCGCGCCACCGGTCATAGTGGCCGCATTCCGCCATCTGGTCGCGGCGGATGCGGCCGCCTTCGATGGTGGGGGCGCTGTTCTCGATGCCGGTGGCGAAGAGAAAGCCGTGATTCGGGGCAAGCGTCGCGCGCCCTTGGGCATGGGGCAGGGGGGCATCCAGCATCGGGGGGGCTCCTCGGCAGGCGGAGGCGGCGTGGGGGCCGGCCGGGGCTAATCCCGAACCGCGCGAGGATATGTATACGATATACCTCTCGTGTCCGTGAACCGTGAAATCGCCCTGGCCCGCGTAAATTCGCCGCCCCGCTTCCCCCCGCCTCAGCCCGCGATCCGGTGCCCGGCGTCGAGGGGATGGACCGAGACCAGTTCCGCCGCCGCCCAGGCCACCAGCAGCGCCAGCACCGTCTCGATCCGGATGGAGCGCGCGAGGCTGCCACCGCCCCCGGACGGGAGGCGCGGCACCAGCTGCCAGCGATGCCGCGCGGCCAGCGCCAGCATGGCGCCGACCAGCGCGAGCTTGGCCAGCAGCGCCCAGCCATACCAGCCGGCCAGCAGCAGTTCCCCGCGCCGCACCAGCAGCACGGCCAGCGTCAGGCCCGTCGCGGCGACCACCGCCACCGCCCAGAGCGCGGCGCGCGACCAGGCCTCGATCGGTGCGGCCTGGCCGCGCGCGGCGGCCCAGGCCAGCGGCGGCAGGCTGCCGGCCCAGAAGGCGACGGCCAGCAGGTGCAGCGTGACCAGCCCCGCCAATTCCTGCCGGGGACGGAACAGCATGGAATGCCCGAGCGCGGCGTAGGAGGCCGCGACCGCCAGCGCCCCCGCCCCCGCCAGCGCATCCGCCGCGCGCCCCGGCCGCGCCGCCGCCAGCGCCAGCGCCGCCAGGGCCGCCAGCCGGATCCAGAGCGCATCGCCATTGCGCGAAGCGAGCACCGCCGCCAGCACCTGCCCGTCGAAAGCGGATGCGCCAGCGGTCAGCACCAGCACGCGCAGCGGCACCACGCCGAGGTTGAGCGCGATCCCCGCCAGCGCCAAGCCGAGCATCCAGCGGCGCAGCCTGGCCTGGTCATCCGCCGCCAGCATCGCGCCGTAGCCGATGCCGAACAGCGCTAGCCC
>CAMDWG010000039.1 GCA_945878375.1 Roseomonas mucosa
GACAGGCGCAGATCGCGCTCGGCGGGACTCGATGAAATCGAAAACGGGTGCAGCTCGTCCGGGACGGTGGCCGACCCGCGCACCGACACATAGACGAAGGCGCCCGGATCGAAGCTCATCCGCCGGTCGCGCGGACGAAGCTGGAGGTCGACGACATGCTGCCCGCGCGGCTCCACCGCCGCCACCGTGTAGCCGTGCCGCGGCCCCATGCGGCGGAACATCAGCAGCCGGTAGATGATCGCGGCGAAGCCGATGCCGACCAGCAGGAACATCCAGAAACGCAGCGGCTCATAGGCTCGCACCGTCTCGCTGACCGTGAGCGAATGCGCGCAAGCGAGGATCAGCAGCACCCCAAGCGTCCGATGCAGCCAAAGCCAGATATGGTGCGGCAGCTCGCGCCACCAGATGACGAGGGCGAGCGGCAGCACGAGCCAACTCGCCACGACGTCGATCCAGAACGGGCTGTCGGGGTGGAGCGGGTTGAACACCTCGCCCACCGCGGTGCCTAGTCGTGGCGGCACCAGCAGCAGGATGTGCACCAGCATCACGATCAGGGCTGCGCCCCCCAGCCGGCGATGCAGACGGATCGCGTGGTCGAGCCCGCCGAACAGCGGCTCCAGCGCCCGGGAGCGTGTGCCCGCGACCAGCGTCAGCGCCACGAGGTTCAGCAGCCAGAGGGCAGTGATCTGCGCCGGCCCGCGCCACGGCCAGAGTTCCTCCGTCAGCTCCTGCGCGATTCGCCCGGCGACCCAGAGCCCGGTGGTTATCATTAGAGTTGCTATCGTGATAAAACCCGCTGGCTGCATCTGGCGTCCCCGTTCGCGCGCGCCGCAACCCGTTCGTCGCGTCTCCGCCTGCCAACGCGAACGTTAAATGATGTCTATGGCCGAATCTTCGCGGCTTGAATGTTGCCCCCCATCTCTGGCCCGGTCAATCAGTCGCACCTGATCAATGCGAGATCACACCGAGTGGGCACTGTCCGACGTCAGCACCCTTGAGACGGAACGGCGCTGTTAAGGGGCGGAGGATTCCTGGCTCATCGTAACCCCCAGGAGAGTGAAGATGAGCCAGACATCCTCCGCCCCCATCGCCAAGCCGCCCGCCGAGACGTTGGTGCGCGATATCCGCCGCGCGACCCGCGAGCACCACCCCGCCGAGGGCAAGATCTTCGTCGTTCTCGAGGGCCTTCGCAGCGAGGAGCACGCCGCCTTGTGTCGTCGCGAAGCCATCATGGTCGGCAAGCCTGCCCCGCGTCGCAACAGCGGAAACGCACCGCCGGAGCTCGCTCCCGGTTGTGAGTGGTGGGGCGTGGGATTCACCAACCCCGCCACCTTTCCGCCGCAAAAACCCGAGGATTTCCGTGGCTTTCAGCCTGGCTGGTAAATCGCCCAAGTCGCCAGGTTCGGAGAAACAGGGGCAGGAGAGCGCCGCTTTCGGCTGTCGTTCCGCCTTCGCATCCGCCAGCGCGTGCGCGAAAACCGCAGTAAACCTGCGACTCAGGGGGGCAGCTTCTGCGACGGAGAGAGTTCGTTACGGCGTGGAATGGCGTAGCGGTGGGAACCAGGATCCAACCTTCTCTGCGCGCCGGGAGACCGGTGGATGGATGCGAACGAAAGAGTCGTACGTCGAAGGAGTAGCCGCCGACGACGGCCCCGAGTCATGCGCTGACGCCCGTGAGGGCGTCTGCGAAGCGTTGACAGGGGAAACTGCGGGCTGGGTATTGAGCCGCGAAATTTTGAAAGTCCAGGGTGCTGACGCTGTAGAGAAAAGCGGAAGGCCACACGACGCGCACCGTCATGGCGAGGTGCACGTCGGCCCTGCGCGGTCCGAGGCCCCATGCACGCGGGGACACCATCCACACGGGAACCGGGAGATCCATGGGCTGCCTGGCAGGCTACCGCCAGGCCGCGGCGGGAAGGCTTCGGCCGAAATCCGCTGATGCACGGCCCAGGGAAGTCAGACCCGCCCATAGTACCAGGGAAGCGACCGAACAGACCCGAGCAACCGGGCGCGGAGGCCGTGGAGGGAAGGGGCGGGGCCGAGGGAACCGCGGGGCAGCAAAGCACGGTCCGGACGCTGAGCCGGGACGCCGTGTCACAGGCGCTGGCCCGCGTACGAGAAGCTGCGAAGCGGAACAGGCGTGAACGGTTCACGTCCCTGATGCACCACATGACGCCGGACCTGCTGGCCTGGGCCTTCCAACAGCTCAAGCCGAAGGCTGCACCCGGCGTGGATGGGGTGACGTGGGAGGAGTATGCGGTGTCGCTCGATGGCAACATCGACGACCTGCACCGCCGCGTGATGCGCGGCGGGTATCGAGCGAAGCCGTCGCGGCGGCAGTACATCCCGAAGCCCGACGGCCGGCAACGGCCGCTCGGCATTGCGGCACTGGAGGACAAGATCGTCCAGCGTGCGATGGTGGAGGTGCTGAACGCCATCTACGAGACGGACTTCCTCGGCTTCTCCTACGGCTTCCGGCCAGGGCGCTCCCAGCACGATGCGCTGGATGCCTTGGCCTACGGGATCAATCTGCGCGAAGTGAACTGGGTTCTGGACGCCGATATCCGGTCGTTCTTCGACTGCATCAGCCACGACTGAATGATGCGGTTCCTGGAACACCGGATCGGTGACCGCCGTGTGCTCCGGCTGATAGCCAAATGGCTGAAGGCCGGGGCCATGGAGGAAGGGGCGTGGACGGAGGGCACGGTGGGACCGCCACAGGGCGCGGTCATCTCGCCGTTGCTGGCGAACATCTACCTGAACTACGTCTATGACCTCTGGGTGGATCAGTGGCGCAAGCGCAGGGCGACCGGCGAAGTCATCGTCATCCGCTATGCCGACGACACCATCGTCGGCTTCAAGCGGCATGCCGATGCCGAGCGGTTCCTCCGCAATCTTCGGGAGCGGCTGGCGACGTTTGGCCTGGACCTGCACCCCGACAAGGCCCGCCTGATCGAGTTCGGCCGCTTCGCGGCCCAGCGTCGGTCGGTGAAGGGCTTGCGGAAGCCGGAGACCTTCGACTTCCTGGGCTTCACGCATATCTGCGGGAAGCGCCCGGACGGAGCGTTCATCCTGCTGCGGCAGACCATCGCCAAGCGGATGCGGGCCAAGCTTCTGGAGATCAAGGAGACGCTCTATCGCATGTGCCACCTGCCAGTGCCCGAGCAGGGGCGCTGGCTGGGGCAGGTGCTGCGTGGCTACTTCGCGTATCACGCGGTGCCCACCAACTCGCGTCGGACGACGGCGTTCGCATTCCATGTGGTCCGGCACTGGCGGCGCGCGCTCATGCGCCGCAGCCAGAAAGCCTACGTCCCATGGCGGCGGATGAAGCCGATCGCTGCGCGCTGGATCCCATCCGCCAGAATCCGGCACCCCTGGCCGCAACAACGCTTCCTCGTCAAACACCCGAGGTGGGAGCCGAGTGCGTTAGCAGCGCACGCTCGGATCTGTCCGGGGGGCGCGGGGTAACCCGCGTCCCTACCGGGATGGGCGCCCCGTTTGGCGGAAGGCGTGGCGAGGCGTGGCGCTGACTTCCAGCCTCGCGACATTCCGGCGCAGTGATCACGATATGCAGCGCTCAGCCTTCCGGCGAGAAGACCAGCAGCGCGTAGCTGGCACTGCCTTCGATGAAGGAAAGGCGCACGGGCAGGCCGATGCGCAGCCCCCGTCCTGTTGGCTCGCTGAAGCGCCCGAGGGCACGTACCCCTTCGGGCAGATCAACCACCACCAGTGTATAGGGCAGTTCGTTCCAGAAGCCCACGTGGAAGGCGTGGTGCGCCACGGTCCAGCTGTGCACGGTGCCACGGCCGCTCGCCGGCTTCCAGGTGACGTCGAAGGAATGGCAGGCGTCGCACATATAGCGGGGATAGTGCCGTGGCTTGCCGCAGGCGGCGCAATGCTGGATGCGCAGTTCGCCTTGTGCCGTTCCATCCCAGTAGGGCTGCGTCAGCGCTGAGGGATGCGGAGCCGGCTTCGTCTCGTTCATCTCACTCACCCCCGCCGCATGATGGTGATGGCGCCGTCGCCGAGGTCGCCATAGCCGGTGGCGAGCCCCAACTCGATGCCCAAGACCTGCCGCCGATCCGCTTGGTGGCGCAACTGCCGGACCAGTTCCACCACATGGTTCAGGCCAATCATGTGGGCTTGGCTCAGCAGGCCGCCATGCGTGTTCACGGGCAACGCGCCGCCGTGCCGGATACGCCCGCCCTGCACAAAGGCGCCGCCCTCGCCCTTGCTGCAAAAGCCCATGTCCTCGAGCTGGCAGAGGACAACCCAGGTGAAGCAGTCGTAGACTTCTGCAACCTGGATGTTCGCCGGCGTCACACCCGCCATCGCAAAGGCCCGCGGCGCGGCCTTCGCGATGCCGAGCCGCGTTATGTCGGGCCGCTGCGTGATCGCGCTCGGGCTGTCCGGATGCCCCTCCGCGATGCCTGAGACTAGCACGCGGGGCTGGCGCATGTCGCGGGCGCGATCGGCCGCAGAGATCACGAAGGCCGCGCCGCCGTCGCTTTCCAGGCTGCAATCCAGCAGCCGGAAGGGATCGGCGATCATCCGGCTAGCCTGGTGGTCTTCCAGGGTGATTGGCTGCTTCATGATGGCGTTGTCGTTCAGCACCGCATGCGACCGCGCGGCCACCGCTACCTCGCCCATCTGCTCCGAGGTTGTGCCGAACAGCTCCATGTGGCGCCGCGCCATGGGGGCGTAGAGCTGCGCCGGGGCGATGGCACCGAGCGGCAGCTCGAACTCCGTGATCAGGTGGAACTGCGGCATGGTGTGGATGCGCGTGCCTGCCTTTGCGCCGGCGCTGACATTGCGCCCGGCGGCGATCAGCACGTGGGTGCAGAGCCCGGTCGAGATCGCCGCTGCTGCGGTCTGGATCGCCGCGATGGAACTGGCGCCGCCCATCGGCGTCAGGGCGGAATAGCGCAAATCCTCCAAGCCGAGATTGGTCGCGATCTCTTCTGCGGGCGCGCCAGTGATCCCGATCGGGATGATGCCGTCGATCTCCTGCGGCGTGAGCCCGGCCTCGGCGATCGCCGTCAGCGCGGCCCGCAGTTGTAGTTCCGTCGAACTAAGCGCTGAGCCGCGCTGGTAGAGGGTCTCCCCGATCCCGGTGACGGCGACCTTGTCGCGGAGAGACATGCCCTCGGCCCCGCGCAGCAACATCCCCTCGGTTCCCTTCGGCGCATGAGCAGGGGACGTCAGGCGCCCATGCCTGCAATCCAGTCACCCGCAGCCAATTCCTGCAAAAAACCGTCCCGGGCTTGGCCGCGCCGAGCGGATCGCATCGGCGACGGGTGCACGGAGCGGCCGGCCTGCGGTGACGCGTAGCGGACTACCCGTCTGACGCGGGGCGCCGTGCGACCAGCGTCACCTTGTCAATACGGAAGACCTCGACGCCGTCATGGTTGGTGACATGGTCGCGGAAGGTGACGACACCCTGCGTGGGGTTCCGCGTCTCCCGCCGTGACACCACCTCGACTTCGGTCCGGATCGTGTCCCCCGGCCGCACTGGCGCCATAAAGCGCCCGTTCTCCACCGCAAGCTGGCCGATCATGGTGTCGCGGAACAGGCTCTCGGTCATGGCGGTGGATATCGCCATGATCATCCCGCTGGGCACGATCCGCCCGCCGAAGCGCGTCTTCCGCGCGGCGTGCTCATCGATGAAGATCGGCACATGGTAGCCGACGAAGGCGCAGAATAGCGAAAGGTCGCCTTCCGTGATTGTACGGCCATAGGTGGCGAACCGACGCCCGGGCTCGAAATCCTCCCAGTAGAATCCTGTCATTTGCCCTCCGGGATCACAGCGATGCCGTGGATCTCGATCAGCGCGTGCGGCCGAAGCAGCCCAACTACCTGGACTCCGGTGGAGGTGGGCAGCCGTTGCTTGAAGAATTCGCGCCGCACCGCGGCGGTGCCGCGATAGTTTTCTGTCGTGATGTAGTGATCGACGGTCTGCACGATGTCGTCGTAACTGCAGCCGGCCTCGGCCAGCAGCGGACCCCATTTGCGGAAGATCTGGCGCGTTTGCTCGACGATGTCGCCAGGGGCGGTGATGTTCCCCTCGTCATCCGTGCCCGTCGTGCCGGAGATGAACAGCAGGTTCCCGACCCGCCGCGCCGGCCAGTAGGTGTAGCGAGGGTTCCACGGCTTCCCTCCGGTGATTTTCTCGTCGCGCATTTGCTCCGCCCCGCTCTAGTGTTTGCGCCGGTCGACAAAGCGCACCGCCTTGGTCTCCCGCCCCGCATCGTAGATCGCCTGCCTCGGCTCTAACGCTACGCGTGGACGGACGCCGATCGTAGCCTGTGTCGCGGCCGCGACCTCGGCGGCCGTGGCCTCCGGGTCGGCACCGCCGCCAGGCGCGATGCGTACCACCAACTCGTCACGCGGGAAGGGTTCATCGGGGTTGGCGTGTTCAACCACCACCTGGAACTCCTCCAGCGCGGTGATGCGCTGCAGCCGCTCGAGCAGCGCGGCCGGGTTGATCAGCATGCCCTTCACCTTGATGAGGTCCTTGGTCCGGACTACGGGCCCGACTAGCCTCTCGCCGATGCGGCCGCAGTGCGGGCAGGCATCGCGCTTGACGGAGATGATGTCGCCGACGAGGTAGCGCAGCACCACCGTGCCGCGCCGATCTAGATGTGTGATGGCGAGTTGGCCGCGCTCGCCATCCGAAACTGGCTGCCCCGTCTCGGGATCCACCACCTCGTGGTAGAGCAGTTCGGGCGCCGGGTTATGCCATTCGCCTTCTTCCTGGCACTGCGCGAGCCCGCCCGATTCAGTCGAGCCGTAGCGGTCGAAGACGACGGAGCCAGCGCAGCCCTGCTCGCGCATCAGGCGGCGCATATCCTCGCGTAGAGGCGCGGAACTCGCCTCGCCGGTCACCGCGCACATGCGAACCGAGCGGATGTCGGCGCCGAGCTCCGCCGCACGGCTAAGCACGCGGCGGACGAAGCTTGTCACGCCCCAGAGCACGGTGGCGCGGTGTCGCTCGATCACGCGCACCGCTTCATCCATCGGCTTCTGGACCCCGAAGGGCCCTACCGGTGCGCCCCCCATCGCGGCCGTTACCGCTGCCCCGCACGCGTACGCAAGCGTCGAGGAACGCATGAAGGCGCCCATCGACGCTGCGGTCAGGGGGAAGAGGTTAGCGATCACATCACGCTCGCCGATACCGGCAATCTCGCCGACGCGGCGGTTCAGCAAGAGGTAGCCGTGGTAGTCGTAGGTGGTGTTGTAAATCGGTGTGGGATCGCCTGAACTGCCGGTCGTGTGCACCACCTCCCACAAGGCGCGCTCGGCCACCGGCAGGTCGGGGCAGTCGAGGCGGAATTCGGCTGGGCGCTCCATCAGGAGGCGCTTCGGCGTCAGTGGTAGCCGCCAGAGATCCGCGATGCCCTGAACGGCATCGAGGTTCACACCGCGCCAGGCATCCCGGTAATAGGGATGCCCGCGACGGCAGAGCTCAATCATGTGCCGCAGCTTCGAATCACGCAAGTGGGCCAGTTCGTCTGGCGGCAGGCGAGTAGCGTCTATCATGATGCCGTGTCTACTCTGCCCTCAGGCCGTTCTCGCGTACGACGCGGCCCCACTTCTCTGTCTCCGCTGCGATGTAGCGGGCGAATTCCTGCGGGGTGGAGGTTGCCACGTCAAACATCTGGTCGGTCAGGCGCTGGCGCATCGTGGGCTCGTTGACCGCCGCGACCAGGGCACGGTTGAGGATTGCAACAATCTCCGGCGGCGTGCTGCCGGGCGCTAGTACGCCCATCCAGGTAGAGATCTCGTAGCCGGGAAAGCCGGACTCGGCGACGGTCGGGACCTCGGGCAGCAGCGCCGAGCGCTGGGGCGTCGTGATCGCCAGCGCGCGAAGCTGACCGCCACGCACCCGCGGAAGCGCAGCCGGTGCGTTGTCGAAGATCACGTCGATGCGCCCCGCCATCAGGTCCACCTGCGCTGGCGCGCCGCCGCTATAGTTCACGGTGGTCAAGCGGCCGCCGCCCATGGTCGCCAGAAGTGCGCCGGCAAGCTGGCCTGAGGATCCAACACCGACGGAGCCGTTGGTCAGGTCGCCTGGCCGGCTGCGTGCCAGCGCCACCAGGTCGCCAAAGCTGCGCGCTGGATGGTTCGGTCCGACCACGACGAGCGCAGGCACCGAGATCATCGTGCTGACCGGCGCCAAGTCGCGCTGCGGGTCGAAGCCCATGCGCACGAGATGCGGCATGACCGTCAGCGGGCCGAAGACACCCAGTACGATCGTCGTGCCGTCGCCAGGCGATCGTACCACCGCCTCCGTGCCTGGCAGTCCGTTCGCGCCGGGGCGGTTCTCGACCACCACGGAGCGGTTGAGCCGTTCAGCGAGCGCTGGCGCGACGGTGCGTGCGGCGATGTCGCCGGTGCCGCCGGCCGGGTAAGGCACGACCCAGCGAATGGGCCTCTGCGGCAGTTCCTGCGCCATGGCGGGTGCGGCCATGGCGAAGGCGGCCAGTAGGGGAAGTGCTCGTCTCAGCATGATCCTCTCCTCATCCCTATTTTTCAATGAATCGGTGCAGTTCGGCGATGCGACGCTCCGCGCCTTCCGTCAGGTCGCGCAGGATCGTCGCGGCTGGACGGATTTCGCATAGCATGCCAGCCGCTTGGCCGGCCGGATTGCTGACGAGATCCAGCCGTCCGGCATGGCGGGCCGCGTTGAGGAAGTCCTCGAATAGAACCTTCTGGTGCGGCATGCCGAGCGCCTCCAGTCCTGATGTAGACCATTCGGCGTGGATCGGGTTGCGGAAGGTACGCGCGGTCTTGCCGGTATAAATGCGTGTCGCGGCGAAATCCTCCGATCGGCCGCCGAGGATCTGAGCGCGGTGCGCGACGTGTATGCGCGCCTCCTCAGCGGCGAGGAAGGCCGTGCCGACCCATGCGCCCTGCGCGCCAAGCGCGAGCGCGGCGGCGACCCCGCGTCCATCGGCGATCCCGCCCGCGGCCACGACCGGGACGTCACCGGCGGCATCCACCACCTGTGGCAGCAGTGGGAAGGTTGCGACGCTGCCAACATGGCCGCCGGCTTCGGTGCCTTGCGCTATCACCAGGTCCACGCCTGCGTCCAACTGGCGACGGAGATTGCCAAGGCTGCCGACAAGGCCGCCAACAAGCATGCCTTGCGCCCGTGCGCGCGGAACCAGCGCAGTAGGGTCGCCGAGCGCGACAACGAACAGCGCGACGCGCTCCTCGAGGACCACGTCGGCCTGTGCGTCAGTCAATTTAGGTGTCCAAGTGAGATCGAGGTCGATTGGCAGGCGTGGGATGCCGTGGTGCTCGTATAGCGCCTCCACGAAGGCGAAGTGCCTTGGATGATGGAGGCGGATCTCGTCGCGGATCTCCGCACGCGTGCCTTCCCGCGTGGACAGCGCCGCGGGGATGATGAGATCGACGGCGAAGGGGCGGTCGGTCAGGGCGCGGGTGCGGCGGATCAGGTCACGCAATTCGTCTGGCGTCAGGCCGCTACCGCCAAGGCAGCCCATGCCGCCGGCATTCGACACCGCGGCAACGAGTTCCGGCGTGGTGACGATGCCGCGATAGATACCCATCCCGGCCTGGATGACCGGCACGGATATCCCAAGCTTGTCACACAGCGGTGTTCGTAGCACGCCGCTTTTCTCCCTCAACGCGTGAGCATTGCATGCGCAAGCATAGTCGCCAAGCGTCCTTGGACGTCTTGACCACTCGGCGCGCACCATCGGACAGTGGTGCTGCAGAAAACCCGGGGCGGCGCATGGAACTCGGTTTACGGGGCAAGGTGGCGCTGGTAACGGGCGCAAGCCGCGGCATCGGTCGCGCTATCGCACGCCAGATGGCGGCGGAGGGCGCGCGCGTGGTGCTAGTGGCGCGTGATGCTATGAAGCTTCGCGAGGTTGCGGAGGAGCTTGGTTGCGATTGTCTGTGCCATGTCGCAGACCTCTCGACGATGGCGGGTGTGCAGGACGCGGTGGCGGCGGCCCTCGCGCGTCATGGCCGGATCGACATCCTCGTCAACAATGCAGGCTCGATCCCCGCCGGCGACTTCCTGACCATGCCGGACGAGGCTTGGATGCATGCCTATGCCCTGAAGCTGCACGGCTACATCCGGATGGCGCGCGCCGTGTTTCCGCTAATGTGCAATGTTGGGGGCGGACGCATCGTCAACGTCATTGGCGCGACGGCACGCAACCCTCAGCCCAACTATATGGCTGGAGGGATCGCCAATGCGGGGCTGGTGAATTTCACTAAGGGACTCGCGGATCTGGGCGCACCGCACGGTATCCTCGTTACCGCCGTCTCGCCCGCGGCGACCGCGACGGAGCGCATCGAGGAGCAGTTCATACAGATTGCTGCTGCGACAGGGCGCAGCGCCGCCGCCGTGAGGGCGGAGCGCCTAGCCGCCTATCCAATGGGTCGCATGGCTGCGGCCGAGGACATTGCCGATGCCGTGCTGTTCCTCGCATCGGCGCGGGCTGGTTTTGTATCGGGTATCTGCCTGACGGTTGACGGCAATTCAACGCGCGGAGTCTGGCTGTGACACCGGGTGCCTCCACACGATGGTTCGAGGACTGGAAGCTCGACGAACGGCTGGCCACGCATGGTCGCACGGTCACAGAAGCAGATGTGGTGAATTTTGCCGGGCTGACGGGTGACATCAACCCGCTGCACCTCGACGCGGTCTATGCAGCGGGTACGCGCTTCGGGCAGCGCCTGCCACATGGGCAACTGGTCTTCGTGCTCGCGCTGGGCCTGGCGGAGCGCGTGATCGCACCGCTGTTCCACCACAGCGTCGTGGCGTTCGCCGGCGTGGACCGACTGCGCTTCCTACGCCCGGTCTTCATCGGAGACACAATTCAGCTGGAGCGCCGGGTCCACGCTCTGGAACCGCGCGACGACGACACCGGCCTGCTAGTCTTTGATGACCAAGTGGTGAAACAGACAGGTGAGGTCGCCTTCGTCTTCCAGCCCCGGTACCTGATGCGTCGACGGTCTGCCTCCTAATCTGCTAGGTACCACGTCGCCAGTGTTCGCGCCGACCGGGGAGGGGCGCACGACACGAGGCAGTCGCCGAGGCCGTGTGAGCTAGAAATCAGCCATGCTCTGCTGAAAAAGCTGATGGTGCCTGGGCGAGCAGCATGAAATTGTGGATTATGGTCGGCAGGATGATGTCGTGGTCCTGTGCTGTGTCGTGCCGTGTTGTATGAACTGATCCCAGGCGGCGCTTGGGCTGGATGAAGCCAACTTCAGGCATGCCAGCGCTGATGGCAGAGCGCCTAGGTGTGTAGCACCGGCTTGTGGTGGTGCGTTTTCCCGACAGAAGGAGGATGCCCTATGGCACCTAATCTTCAAGGCTCAGCCCGTACGACGCCGCGTGTTCGAGCCGAGTTCCAAGCGGCGAAAGCGAGCGCCCGCTGCCTGGCCACCCGCTACGGGCTGAACCCCAAGGCCCTCGCCAAGCGGCGCAGGCTTGCCTCCACGTCTAGACCGTTCGCTTGATTGCTCGCGCGCCCTCGGAGGTAGGCCCGGGGATAGAAAACAAGTCGCATGTGAATTGGCCTTACACATCACTGGCGTGGTTGAGAATTCTGGCGGAGGAGGTGCGACCGGTTACAAGCGGTCTCCAGGCTGGAGCCTTGGAGAGACGACCCGTCTCGCGACCGGCGGCGTCCCCTGCGGCCGTTACACTGGCGCCCACGGGTTGAGGATTGGCACTCCAGCCTGGACAAAATCCTCGACATTCCGCGTGACCACCGCGAGCCCGTGCACCTGGGCGGTGGCGGCGATCAGCGCGTCGG
>CAMDWG010000040.1 GCA_945878375.1 Roseomonas mucosa
CCTCATGGCTCCAGTCGAACTGGTAGGCCTCGCCCGGCGCGAAGCTCAGCGGCACGAAGGCATCCGACGTCGTGGCCGCCCGCTCGCGGCCCCAGCCCCGGGCATAACGCCTGACCGCATCATAGCCGCCCGTGAAACCCAGGCCGCGCAACTCCTCGAATACCCTGATCAGGGTCAGCCGCTCGCGGCTGGGCTTGGCCTAGTTGGATTCCAGAGCCGCATCCAGTTGCTCCCGCCAGGCGCCAAGACGCGGCATCGGCTGCTGCTCGCGTTCGTACTGGAACTCCGTCGCCTCGGAGCGGATCACCTTGAACACGGTTTTGCGAGAAACACGCAACTCCCGGCAGATCGCCTTGATCGACTTCCCCTGCACGAAATGGGCACGACGGATTCGCGCAATCGTCTCCATAACAAACATCCCAATCTGGCCCTCGATCATCACGAGAGCCAACGTGAACCCCATCGCCAGAGGGGTCCCGATTGGACGCCGATTACCCCGCTAACGGGGTCCCTTTTCCACGCCTATTCACAGTCCACCCACCCGACACAGCATCGGCAATTCTCGTCCCGCCAGACTTGCAGGCGTGGGAGTGCCTCCGCCCAAGCCAACCTGGGCAGGGCCACCGCGGCCAGGCCAGCCAGCACAAAACTCCTTCGAACCATCATCGCGATATGCTCCCTCCGTTCTGTGGCCTCGGCAATTGAACCGAGGCCAGCAATCCACCGCCTGGTCGGTTGCTCAACTGCAAAGTGCCGCCGTGCTGTTCGACGGCGCGTCGCGCGATGGTGAGGCCTAGCCCGCTCCCACCCGTGCCACGATTGCGAGACGTCTCGAGGCGCCGGAACGGCTCGAACACTGCCTGCATCTCCGCCTCCGGAATGCCCGACCCGTCATCCTCGATCCGCACCATCAGGTCACGCCCCTGGTCGTCGAGGCTAACGCGCGCGCCGCCCCCATATTTCACGGCGTTATCGATCAGATTCGAGAAGGCACGTTTCAGTGTCACCGGGCTGCATACAAGCCGGGCCTGCGAGGGACCGGCATAGGTGACGGCCGCGCCCGCATCCGCGGCCGCGTCACACAGCGTCTCGATCATCGCTACGAGATCGGCCGGCTTGCGGGGCTCACTCTCGGTTTCGCCGCGCAGATAGGCCAACGTCGAGTCGATCATCGCCTCCATCTCGTCGAGGTCGGCATCGATCGCCCGCGCCGCCTCGCCATCCTCGACAAAGCCGGCCCGCAGCCGGAGGCGGGCGATGGGCGTGCGCAAATCATGGCTCACGGCCGCCAGGGCCTGGGTGCGATCGGCGATCAGCCGATCGATGCGGCCCTGCATACGATTGAACGCCTGGGCAGCGTGTCGCACCTCGCGCGGCCCTTCTTCCGGCACCGGCACCACCACACTTGGCCCGCCGAAGCGATCCGCCGCATCCGACAGCGCGCGCAGGGGCCGCCCGATTAGCCGCACCACCAACAGCCCGAGCAGCAGGATCCCCACCGCCATCGCCGTGGTGGAGAGCAGCGTCGCGTGTTCTGACGCCGGCGGACGGAACAGGGCTGCGGAGAAGTTTAGCCAGCTGCCATCCGGCAGCGGCAGCGCACCGAGCAACTGGTGCCCCGCCACGCCATCCTCACCGTAGCCGAGCCGCAGGCCCGTAATGTCGAATTCCGGCACCAACTCGCCCAGCCGGCTGCGCAGCGCCTCGATACGGGCGCTGCTGGTCTGCACCGGCTGCACGGTCGCTGCGCGCGTCCAGTGCATATCGAGGCTTGCGGTGGAGAGCGCATGCGCGGTTCGGTCGCGTTCCTCGACCGGCAGTTCGGCGACCGCGCGCTTGGCGGCCGCGAGGCGCTCGGCGAGTTGCGCTTCCCGCGTCGTACCAAGCACCGCTTCGGTGCCGATCTGGTGCAGCCACAAGCTGCCGAGGTGGAAGGCCATCAGGCCGACCAGCAGCACAAGCACGATCCGCCCGCCGAGCGTGTCCGGCAGCAGGCGGCCGAGCTGTCTCATGCTCCGCGCTTTACGGGAGGCAACAGCATGTATCCCGCGCCCCGCACGGTCTTGATGATGGACGGGCTGTCGTCGGTCGGCTCCAGCTTTCGTCGCAGCCGGCTGACCATGACATCGACCGACCGTTCAGTGCCGTTGACGGCCATGCGGTTGCGCGCGAGGTCGAGCAGCTGGTCGCGGCTCAAGACGCGCTGCGCATGTTCGCAGAAGGCCAGCAGCAGATCGTACTCACCGCCCGAGAGGTCCACCGCCGTGCCATCGGGCGCGCTGAGTTCGCGCCGCCGCGTGTCCAGCGTCCACTCGGCGAAGCCGATGCGCTCACCGGCCATGCCTGCGACCGGCTCCCCCGCCTCACCACGCGAGCGCCGCAGCAACGCGCGCACGCGGGCCAGCAATTCGGCGCGCCCGAAGGGCTTCGGGATATAGTCGTCGGCACCGAGTTCGAGGCCGAGCACGCGGTCCGTCTCCTCGCCGCGCGCCGTCACCATGATGATCGGCACACCCGACTTGGCACGCAGAGCGCGGCAGAGATCGAGGCCGGAGGCGCCGGGCAGCATCACATCGAGCAGCACGAGATCAACGGATGCGCCGGCCAGCACCTCCCACATCTCGCGGCCGTCGCGCGCGCCGGTGACGCGGAAGCCGTTCTGGCGCAGGAACTTGGCGATCAGCGTGCGCATCTCCCCATCATCCTCGACGACGAGGATGTGGGCTTCCTGCGGCAGGCTGTCGGGCGCCATCACGTCAATGATGCCGGTGGCCGCCCGGCATCGGGCTACCATGCTGCGGCGTACTGCCGGCATAGCCCCGCAAGCGAGAATAGGCGGCAATCTGTTCCGCGTTCAGGAGCGCCGCCTGTGCCAGATGCGTGCGCAGATGCACGTCCCGGATCTCGCCCTGCAGGGCCGCGATGCGCGCCGTGCGCGCCGAGAGGTCGGATGGTGTGACACTGCGGTCGCGGAAGGCGGTGTCGAGGGCGCGCTCCTCCTCGATCACGCGTGCGCCGAGCGCACTCGCTGCGGCCTGCATCTCCGCCATGAGGCGCTGCGTCGCCGCGAGCTGCGCGGGTGTGAGCTGCATCGCACCAGCCAGTTCGATGACATGGGCCGGGCCAGGCCAGCCGTTGAGCTCGGCGGCCAGCGCGAAGCCCATGCCGCGACCGGCCAGCAGATCGGCTTGCTGCTCGGCCGACAGCGTGCGGATCGGGCGGTCCGTCATGCCGGCATAGGGCGAGGGTGTGTTGGCCCAGACTGGACCCGCGACGAGCAGGGCCAAGGCCATCAGTGTCCTGCGCATCGGGGTTTCCTCAATTCTGGTCCATGGGCGTGAAGCGTGCCTGCACGGGACGTTGGCCGGGGAGCGTCAGCGTGACAACCGCGCGCATGCCGCGTGCGGCCAGGAAGTCGCCGGTGCCGGCCAGCACGTTATCGCCGGAGGGCGCGAGTGCCACAGTGGTCTGGCGCCCGCCCGCAAGGATCACGGCCTGGGCCGTGGCTCCCGTGGCCTGGATCGGCCGGTCGGCTCCGTCGAACAGGAAGAGCCGCAGCGTGTTGCCGGCCGCCACCAGCTCGGCGTGGTTGGTGCCGATATCCACCTTCTGGCCGCCATTCGGGCCACGCCGCGGCTCATGCGCGCGCGCGGCGAAGGGAGCGCCAAAGGGGGCAAGGGTCAGGCTGGCGAGCAACGGGCGGCGCGGGGTCATGTCGGGGGTCCTCATGGATCAATAGGCCTCAGCCACCTTCAGCTCCTGCTGGACGACGCGCAGCCGTTCCAGCGCGGGGCGGCCGAAGCGGTGGAACAGCAGCGGCGTCAGGAAGGTGTCGAGCAGTGTCGCAGTGATCAGCCCGCCGAAGATGGTCACGGCGACGGGATGAAGGATTTCCTTGCCCGGCTCACTCGCGTCGATCATCAGGGGAATGAGCGCGAAGCCGGCCGAGAGCGCGGTCATCAGCACCGGCGTCAGGCGTTCCAGGCTGCCGCGGATCACCAGCGCCAGCCCCCACCGTTCGCCTTCCAGCAAGGCGAGGTTCAGGTAGTGGCTGACCTTCAGGATGCCGTTGCGCGTCGCGATGCCGGCCAGCGTGATGAAGCCGATCATCGACGCGACGGAGAGCGGCTGCCCCGCGATCCACAGCGCCGCGATGGCGCCCACCAACGCCAGCGGCACATTGCCCATGATGATCAGCGCCAGCACGGCCGATTTGTACCGGCTGTAGAGCACCATGAAGATCAGCGCCAAGGACACGAGCGAGAGGCCCGCGATCAGTCGGGCCGCTTCCTCCTGGGCCTGGAAGGTGCCTTCCAGCGTGAAGAAGTAGCCAGGCGGCAAGCTGGCTGCCTCCATCTCTGTCCGGATGCGCGCAACGATGGCGGCCATGTCTGTGCCATCGGTATTGGCGAGCACGACGATCCGGCGACGGCCATTCTCCCGCAGGATCTGGTTCGGGCCATCGGTGTCGCGCAGCTCCGCCAGCAGGGACAGCGGCACGCGCCCACCCGGTGTCTCGATCATCACGGCGGCAAGCCCGGCGCCAGTGCGGTCCGTGTCGCCGAGGCGCAGCACCACGTCGAAGCGTCGCGCGCCGTCCACGACTTGGCTGACGACCAGGCCGCCAGACAGGGACTGCAGGGCTTCGGCCACCGAGGCGGCGGAGACGCCATACAGCGCCGCGCGTTCATGGTTCACCGCGACCTGCAACTGCGGCACGCGCACTTGGCGCTCCACCTGCAGGTCGGTCAGGCCGGGGATGGCGGCCAGGCGCTGCTGCATCCCCTCGGCCAGGGTACGGAGGGTATCCAGGTCATCGCCGGTGATCTTCAGCGCGATCTCGGCGCGCACGCCGGACAGCATATGGTCCAGGCGGTGGCCGATCGGCTGGCCGACATTGGCACTGCCGGGCAGCACGCTGAGGTGCCTGCGAATATCAGCCGAGATCGCCTGCTTGCCGCGTGTGGAGGCGTGGAGCGAGACGTCGATTTCCGAGGAATGCACGCCCTCGGCATGCTCATCGAGTTCGGCGCGACCGGTACGGCGGCCCACGGTGCGGACCTCCGGCACCTGCATGATCAGCAATTCGGCCTGCCGGCCCAGCCGGTTGGCCTCCGCCAGGCTGATGCCCGGCTGGAATTGCAGGCTGATGGTCAGCGTGCCCTCGTTGAAGGGCGGCAGGAAGGAGCGCGGCAGCAAGGGCACGGTCGCCAGTGCGCCCACCACGCCGACGCCCGCCAGCAGATAGACAAGACGCGCGCGGGCGAAGGCCCAGAGCAGCGCGCGCTCGTTCCAGCGCTTCAGCACGCGGACCAACGCGCTGTCGCCGTGGTCCATCCGCTTCATGCGGGGCAGCAGGTAGTAGCAGAGCACCGGCGTGACGGTGATGGAGACGACGAGGCTCGCCAGGATCGAGACGATGTAGGCGACGCCGAGCGGCGCAAACAGCCGTCCCTCGATGCCGGTCAGGGCGAAGAGCGGCACGAACACAAGGATCACGATCATCGTCGCATAGACGATGCCGGAGCGAACTTCCTGGCTCGCCCGCGCAACCACGGTGAGGGCAGGCTGCGGGTCTGGCCGCGCGCGGTTCTCCCGCAGGCGCCGGAAGACGTTCTCCACATCCACCACCGCGTCATCGACCAGCTCGCCGATCGCGATGGCAAGGCCACCCAGCGTCATGGTGTTGATCGACAGGCCGAGCAGCTGGAACACGACGACCGTGATGAGCACCGATAGCGGAATCGCGGTCAGCGAGATGAAGGTGGTGCGCCCGTTCAGCAGGAACAGGAACAGCACCACGGCCACCACCGCCACTGCCTCCAGCAGCACTTTTTGCACATTGCCCACCGAGGCGCCGATGAAATCCGCCTGCCGAAACTGCACCTTGTCAGCGATGACACCCGGTGGCATGGCGCGTTGCAACTCGGCCAATGCGGCTTCGACCTGCTTCGTGAGGGCTACCGTGTCGGCCGCGGGCTGCTTCTGGATCGACAGGATCACGGCGGGCTGGCCCATGCTGCCGGCCTCGCCGCGCTTCAGCCGCGCGCCGTAATCCACCGTCGCGACCTGGCGCAGCGGGATCGGCTGGCCCGCCCGCACGGCCACGGGCGTATTGGCCAGATCGTCCAGCCGCGTGGTGCGGCCGATGTTGCGGATCAGATATTCGCGTCCTGCCTGGTCCACATAGCCGCCGCCGGTATTGCCGCCGAACTGCCGAAGGGCCGCGACCACCTGCGCCTCGGTCACGTCCAGCGCATGCATCCGCGCGACATCCGGCGTCACGCGATACTGCCGCACCTCGCCACCGATCGGGATCACCTGGGATATGCCCGGGATGGTCAGCAATCGCGGCCGCACCACCCAATCCGCCAGCTCCCGCAACTCCATCGGGCTCGCACGGCCATCCGTGGACATCGCCACCAGCATGATCTCCCCCATGATGGAGGAGATCGGCGCCATCTGCGGCGCGACATTCGGCGGCAGCTGCGTCCGCACCAGCGAGAGGCGCTCCGCCACCTGTTGGCGGTTCACCCAGATATCCGTGCCCCAGTCGAACTCCACGAAGACAATCGAAAGCCCGACGCCGGAGACGGAACGCACGCGCGTGACACCCGGCATGCCGTTCATCGCCGTCTCGATCGGGTAGGAGACGAGCAGCTCCACCTCCTCCGGCGCCAGGCCCTCAGCCTCGGTCATCAGGGTGATGACAGGCTTGTTCAGGTCGGGGAAGACATCGACAGGCAGGCGTTGCAGCGTGAAGGCGCCATAGACCATGAGGATCGCCGCCGCGACCAACACGAAGATCCGGTTCCGCAGGCTGGCAGTGACGAGGATGTTGAACACGGCTAGCGGACCTGCGCGATCAGCCCGGCGCCGCGGGTCACCACCCGCGCCCCGCGATCGAGCCCCGCCGTGACCAGCACACGCTGGCCGTCGAGGGGTTGGACCCGCACGGGCCGCGGCAGGAAGCGCTCGGCGCTCGGCATCTCATAGACCACTTGGCCGCCCTCGGGGTTGCGCACCACCGCGTCGGCCGGCAGCACGATGCCGGTGGTGCGGCGCGGCGTCTGCACCAGCACGGTCACGGGCTGCCCCACGGCGAGGCCCGGCGCGCCGCCCTCGATGCGGAAATGGAGCGGCAGGCCCTGCTGGCGGAGCGTCATGCCGCGGCCCACGAAGCCGAGCCGCAGCGCTTGGCCGCCCGCCGTCACGGCCGATGCGCCGGAAACCTCGGCCACGGCGCTGGTGTCGAAGGCGATGGCCTCGACCCAGAGACGGGCGGGATCGACGATGTCGAACAGGGGCTCCTGAGCCTGGATCACCTGGCCTGCAGCGACGCGCACGACGCTGATCAGACCGGCGGAGGGGGCCACGATTGGCTCGCGCCCCGTCACCGCCGGCAGGTTTGCCGCGCGGCGCTGGCGTAGGCCTTCGAGGTCGGCGCGGGCATCGCTGATCTCTCGTGCCGCAACGGTGCCGGTCAGAGCGGTCAGGCGGCGAACCCGTGCCTCGCCAATGACGATGAGCGCGTCGAGCTCGGCGATGCTGGCGCGCACGCCGACGCGATCCTGCGCGGCCATGATCGGCACGACGTATCCGAGCACCTCGCCGCGAGCGACACGCTGGCCCAGGGCCGGGAAGCCACCTTCCGGTGGTTCGATGCGGCCGGCCTCGGAGGCCTGGACGCGGCCCGAAGCGTTGGGGTCCGCCACCACCTGTCCGGTGAGGTGGATGGTGACCGAGGCCTCGCCCAACTCGGCCGGGCCGGTTCGCAAGCCGAGCAAGCGCTGGGAGGGCTTGGGCACGAAGATGCTGCCATCCGGCTGGCGGCGCGGCGCGTCCAGTGGCTGCGCCCAGGCCATCACGGGCAGGAGCAGGATCGTTGCAAGGGCCAGCATCGCCGGCGCAGCGGCGACACGTTCCGGTATTGGCGCGCCCGACGGCAATGCATGGGGGCGCGTGCCAGTCGCTGGCGATTCGACAACGACAAGCGGCGGCAATGGCCGTGGGGCGGCGGCGCGGCCGATGGCGACGCCGACCAGCAGCAGGAACACACCTGCCGCCCAGACGTAGGGCTCGCGCAACGCCGTCAACATGAGGGCGGACGAAGCTGGTGCGGCCGTTCCTGCGGCGGCCGTAGCGGGAATCTCCAGCGCCGCGGGCAGCAGGTCCATCTCCTCGCCGGCGGTGATGGTGAAGACCAGGTTCCGCGGGCCTGGTCGTTCCAGGGCGGGGTTGGCGAGGACATAGATCGCCTCACTGGCGCGCGTAGCCGTTCCGATATCCTGACCGTCGAGGGTAACCTGCACCGTGGCGCCATCGATGGGCTGCGACGTCGCGTGCCGGTCGAGGTAGAGCCAGAGCCGGCGGTCCGGACCCAGGACCGCCACGATCTCGAACAGATCGGAATGCGCCTCGGCGCGTGGCGCCGCGGCCGCTGGCGGCGCGGGCTCGTCGCCATGAGCATGGCCTTCGTGGCTGAAGGCAGGGCGGAGGCTGGGTGCGGCCAGCAGCGTGACAAGCAGCAGAATACGAATCAGCACGCGCGCGCCCCCTGTGTACGAAACACCACCACCTCAAAGTGGTGGCGCAGGACGTCGAGGGCGTTGCCCGATTATGACAAAACATTGCAACGGAGGCAGCTAGCCCCCGGCGGAAGGTGAGTCAGCCAGTGAGACGCGTCTCACGAACGCCAGAGAAGGCTGGAATCCGGTTCCCACCGCTACGCCACTCCACGCCGTAAAAAACTCTCTCCCTCGCATAAGCCGGCGCCCTGAGGCGCAGGTTTCCCGTCGTTTTTGCGTATGGACTGGCGGATGCGCGTGCGGAACAACATCTGAAAGCGGCTCTCTTCTGCCCCTTTTTCTCCGAACCTGGCGACTTAGGCGATTAACCAGCCAGGCTGAAAGCCGCGGAAATCCTCAGCTTTCTGAGGCGGGAAGGTGGCAAAGTTGGTGAATCCCAAGCCCCACCAATCACAACCGAGAGCGAACTCCGGCGCCACGTTCCCGCCGGTTGCGACCCGCAGCCGGCTGGCCGACGATACGGCCTGAGCTTCGAGAGGTGAGAGCCCTGTCTGCCTCGCATGATCTCTCCGGCCTGATCGCCTGGGCGCGGCGCGACGATTGGCGTGACGCGCTCGCCGAGCGGATCGAGCGCCACGCCGCCAACCCCTGCGCCGGCGCCGGCATTGCGGTGGCCGATATCGAGAGCCTGCTCGGACCGTACGGCGTCTCCACCCTGTGGGGCGCCGCTTTCGAGGATCTGCTCGCCACCGACCTGCCGGACGGCCGCAACATCGCCGACGACTATCTTCGCCGTCGCGGCTGGAAGGAGAGCGTGGCGACACGCGAATACATCGGCTGCCTGCGCCGCTCGGTGATCAGCCTCTACGAGGTGAGCAGCGCGGTCCCCGGCGAATCCATGACGCTGCGCGACCTCGTCCGCGGTGGCGAGCCGGTGTGCGTGCTGGAAAAGCTCGGGTCGCAAGGGCTACGGCAATGGGACCGCATCGCGACGCGGGTGATCCCGTTGCGGCAGCACAGTGTCATCAGCGGGACGTTGATGGCCTTCGACCGCGGGGCCAGCGAGGCGCTGCTCGCCGCGCTCAGCCGGGTGCGCAGGAAGGCGTCGCGCGATGTCGCGGCGATGGCGCGGGAGTTCGGCATCAACGCCGATGAGGGCGCGCTGGCCGCCGAGCTGACCCCGGACCGGCTACTCGGGCAGGCGGCCTTCATGGTCACGAACTACTGGCTCGACGATGCACTGAAGGCTGCGCAGGGGCGTGACCGGCCCGAGATGGTCAATGCCGAGGGCGATCTGATTGCCCCCACCCTGCTGCACTTCCCCCTGCTGAGGGGCGTGACGGCCGAGCTGGTGCGCCGTGCGCTGGCATCGCTTCCTGTGCTGCAGCCGGAAAATGCAGGCTTCTGGAATTGGCTGGCTGAGCCGGGAACGCCGGTGCCGCCGATCGTGCGCCGGCCGAAGGGACGGTCCTTCATCACCACGATGGATGATGGGAGGCTGGTGCTCGGCACGGTGTCGCTGAAGGGCCGGCGGCTGACGCTCGAGGCGAACTCACTCGCACGCGCCGAACGCGGTCATGCGATGCTCGCGCCAGTGCTGGCGGGGCTGGTGGGCCCGCCGCTGACCGAACATGTCGACCTTGAGCGCACACTCGCCGAGGAGCGGCCATCACCGCCGCCCTCGGGCTTGTCGCCTGACCAAGAGCGCGCGCTAATCCATCAGGGATTGGAAGAGCACTACCGGCGGGTGCTGGACGAGCCGATCCCGGCGCTTGGTGGCAAGTCGCCTCGGTCCGCGGCGAAGACACCGAAAGGCCGGGAGAAGGTCGCGGCCTGGCTCAAGACCCTTGAGAACCACGCCGCCCACCGGCCACCGGGCGATCCGTTGGGCAGCTACGATGTCGGCTGGATGTGGGCGGAACTCGGCGTGGAAGCGCTGCGACGGTGATCCTGTCGCGGGTCGGTCAAGAAGGCGGGCTTTCGCTACGGCTGCCGATCTGTGGGCTTCCCTGCGTAAAGTTGCAGAGGGGAGGCCTGCCCCGCGGCTTGTGGGCGCTGAGATTCCCATGCCGGCACCGGAGCGATGGGAAGGCTCGTAGCGGTCATGTCTTCAGGGGCGCGCCCGTCCAGAATCGCCTCGACGACGTCCGGCGCCAACAGTGTGAGGTTCAGCACCCGACCGACATAGGCGCGATCGACGCCCTCCTTCGCCGCGAGCTCCCGGACCGACGCGTAATGACCGTCCTCCAGCATCCGCCTCCACCGGAAGGCCCGCGCCAGCGCCTTCACCAGTGCCGGGTCGCCCCGCGTCTCGGCGGCATCGACGCTGGCGCGAATCGGCACCCCATCCGGCCCGACGATCTGCTTCCGTCCGCCGCGGCGCCGGATGGTCATCGGCACCACCACCGTCAAGCTGGTCATGCCGCCATCGCCTCCCGCTTCGCCGTCATGTCCCGCGCAAGGCCGGCGAGGCCTTCCAGGTTCAGCTGGATCTGCGCGCCCGCGTC
>CAMDWG010000041.1 GCA_945878375.1 Roseomonas mucosa
GTGGTGAAGGTGAAGCTGACGGCGGCGACGTTCCGCTGCGCGCCGGTGCCGGTGAAGGTCACCCGCTGGCGGGCATAGCCATTGCCCGCCGGTTCGCCGGTCACGCCCGTCGCATCCGCCCCGCCTGTGCCCAGCGCGGCGAAGATCGAGGAGGGCAGGCTGGGCAGGCGGCCACAGATGGCGCGGGCAAGCAGGTTCTTCGCGTGGTCGGTCAGGTCGGTCATGCGGGTCTCTCCTGGAAGTTTGGCTCGCCTGCGGTCCCGGCGGCACGGTGCTGCACGTGCCGCGCAGGCGGAGCTTGGTGGGAAAGGGGAAGGGGCTGCCGCACCGCGTCACGCGTGCGGGCAGGATCCGTCGGTGTTGCGGTTGGGGCTGGGGACGCAGCGCGTCAGGCCGGGCTGCGTCCCAGCTTTGTCACGGCGCACCGGCGCCGGACAGCAGCAGCAGCCGCGTCGTGCCGCCATCGGGGCTGAAGGCGAGCAGCGTCGCGAGGCCACCGGCGCGGCGCGCGGAGCTGCGTCTTGTGCCGCGGCACAGCCCGCCGGAAGCTGCGGCAGCGGACGTTCCCGGCCGGGGCGTGCCTGATGCAGCATCAAAGGGTCCATGCGCGATGCGACTGATCTTTGTCCTGTTCGACAGCCTGATTCGCCAGACGCTTGGGCCCTATGGGGGGCGGTCCGTACCAACGCCGAATTTCGACCGCCTGGCCGCGCGCAGCGTTACCTTCGATACGCATTACGTCGGCAGCATGCCCTGCATGCCGGCGCGGCGCGACCTGATGACCGGCCGGCTCAACTTCCTGCACCGCGCCTGGGGCCCGCTGGAGCCGTTCGACAACGCGTTCCCCGAGATCCTGCGTGCGCATCGCGACACCTATAGCCACCTCGTAACCGACCACTATCACTACTTCGAGGATGGCGGCGTCGGCTTCCACGGGCGCTACTCGTCGTGGGAGTTCTTCCGGGGCCAGGAGAAGGACAAGTGGAAAGGCATCGTGAAGCTGCCCATCGAGCGCTGGCGCGGTGTGTACCACCCAACCCAGTTCGACGGCCGCACCGACCCGAACGCCAACATGCCCTACTACGTCTCCCGCATGCAGATGGAGGCGGAGCGCGACTTCCCGCTGGTGCGCTGCACGGAAGCCGCGCTCGAGTTCCTGGATGCCAATCGCAGCGCCGACAACTGGCTGCTGCATCTGGAATGCTTCGATCCGCATGAGCCATTTTTTGCCGCGCCCCGCTTCCGGGACGGTCTGCCGACGAACTACCGCGGCCCAGTCCTGGACTGGCCACGCTATGGCCAGCCGGGCTACGCGGCGGAGGAGGAGGCCGAACTGCGTGCCAACTATTTCGCGCTATTGGCCATGTGCGATGACTACCTTGGCCGCGTGCTGGACTGGATGGACCGAACCAACGCCTGGGCCGACACGGCGCTGATCGTGTCCACCGACCACGGCCTGCTGCTCGGAGAGCACGAGTACTGGGGGAAGAACCGCCCGCCCTTCTTCGAGGAAGTCGCGCGCATCCCGCTGTTCATCCATCACCCCGAAAAGACTGCCGGGGCTGGCAGCCGGCGACGCGCGCTGACGCAAACGATGGACCTGATGCCGACCATCCTCGACATCTTCGGGGTCCCGATCCCGCCCGAGGTGACCGGGCGCTCGCTGATGCCCGTGCTGGCGGACGACACGCCAGTCCGTGAAGGCGCCCTGTTCGGTCAGTTTGGCGGTGCGGTGAACCTGGCGGATGGCCGCTTCGTGTACATGCGCTATCCCGAAGGTGCTGCGGGCGAGACGCCGCTGCATCACTACACGCTGATGCCAGTCCACATGCGCAGCTTTTTCGAACCGGCGGAACTCGCGGGCGCAGCGCTCGCCGGTCCCTTCGGGTTCACCAAGGGGATGCCGGTGCTGAAGCTGCCGCTGGTGCCGGATGCCGCGGCCAACATGATCCACCGCTACCCGCTGCTCGATGCGCGCACCGCAGTCTTCGATCTTGATGCAGACCCTGCGCAACAGGCGCCGCTCGCTGCGCCTGCCGAAGCCACGCGCCTCGCCGACTTGCTGGCCGCGCTGATGGCTGAGCAGGAGGCGCCGCCGGAGGCCTTCGCCCGCCTGGGCCTTGCGGGTGACACGTCGCGCGGTTGACCGTCCGCACCGAGCGCCGGCATGCTGGCGCCATAGACGGGGAGGAGACACCACATGCAGCGTCGGACGATTCTCGGCGGGCTTTCCGCGCTTCCGCTGCTTGCGACGCGCAGGGCAGGGGCGCAGTCGTACCCCTCAAGGCCCGTGCGCATCTTGGTGGGGTTTCCCGCCGGCGGTGGCGTGGACCTCACCGCCCGCCCGCTGGCGCAGCGTTTGTCTGAGGCACTGGGACAGCAATTCCTGGTGGAGAACCGCGGCGGCGCGGGCGGCAACATCGCCATGGACCTGGCCGCGAAGTCGCCCGCCGACGGCTACACGCTGCTCGCGGGCAATGTCGGCATGCTGGCGATCAACCCCGCCCTCTACCGGGACCTGAGCTTCGATACGATCACGAGCTTCGCGCCCATCGCGCAGATCGTTGCCGTGCCGCTGGCCATCGCCGTGCCGGCCGAGCTGCCCGTTCGCTCGCTGGCGGAATTCGTGGCCTATGCGAAGGCGCGGCCTGGCCAGCTGAACATGGGCTCCGGCGGCAATGGCGGTATTCCGCATCTGGCCTTCGAGTTGCTGAAGCGCCGCGCGGGCATCGATGTCGTTCACGTGCCCTATCGCGGCAGCGCGCCTGCGCTGCAGGATCTGATCGGTGGGCGCGTGCAGCTCATGATCGACGGCTACAACCTGATGCGGGGCGCCGCGGAGGCAGGCCGCGTGCGCGTGATCGCAACCACGGGGCGGGAGCGTCTGCCTGCCCTGCCGGATGTGCCGACGGTGCATGAAGGCGTCGTGCCCGGCTTCGAAGCCGTGGGCTGGCAGGGGATCCTGGCGCCCGCCGGTACGCCGGAGCCGATCCTCGGCCGACTAGAAGCGGCGATCGGCGCGGCCCTGCGGGATGGCGACTTGCCCCGGACCTATCTCGGCCAGGGCCAGCTTCCGACTTTCTTGCCTCGCGCCGCTTTCGCCGATCTGATCCGCCGCGAGCGCGAGCAATGGACCCGCGTGGTGCGGGAGGCTGGCGTCACGCTCGACTGAGCGGGGCGCGCGGCATTCCGCGCGGCTGCTTGGCGGCTGCCTCAACGCGGTTGGCCGCTTGAGCAATCTCCGAATGGCCGGAATACGCGCCGCCGATGACGATCTGATCGGCGGTCGGCATGCCGCTTGGCGCTGCTTCGGTCGTCACGCGGCACGCCGGAGCGAGGTCAGACCGGCTGGGCGCCTCAATTGTCGTAGGCGATGCGGAAGCCCGTATGGCCGGCCGAGGTGTCGGGGCTGCGCCCGGCGCGAGCTGCGATGCGGTACCGGTAGCAGTAGCTGCGATGACAGAGGTAGGAGCCGCCCTTCATCACGCGCTCCCGCTCAGCCATGGCCGCCGCGTTTCGCTGCTTTGCGAGGCCCGTGAGGGAGCGCACCCGGAACGCATCGGCGCACCATTCCCAGACATTGCCGCAGACATTGAACAGGCCGTAGCCATTGGGCGCATAGGCATCGACAGGGGCAGTGCCGAGCCAGCCATCCGCCTGGGTGTTCCGATGCGGGAACTCGCCCTGCCAGATATTGCAGAGAGCGTTCGACTCATTGGGCTCGGCCGCGCCCCAGGGGAAGCGCGCGGCCGCGTCGCCGCCCTTCGCCGCATGCTCCCATTCGGCTTCGCTGGGAAGGCGGCCGCCCGCCCAGGCGGCGAAAGCGGCGGCGTCGGTCCAGGCGACGTGGACGGCAGGATGATCGAGGCGGTCCGCGATGGAAGACCCAGGCCCCTCCGGCGCCGCCCAGAAGGCGCCCTGAACCTGCCCCCACCAGGGCGTGCCTTCTGGCGCGGGCGCCGCGTTGCCGGCGGGGATGAAGGCGCGAAAGACATAGGACCAGCCGAAGCGCTCGGCTTCCGTCACATGGCCCGTCGCGGCGACGAAGGCGGCGAAGCGGCGATTCGTCACCGCATGGGCGTCCATGCGGAACGCCCTGAGGGTCACGCCACGCGCGGGACCTTCGCCATCGGCCCGGAAGACCGGCGTATCGGTGCCGAGCGTCGCGGTGCCACCCGGGATCGGCACGATCACCGCCACGTCCCGCGCCGGGGCCGCCGCGCGCGGCACTACGGCAGGCGCCTCGTCCTGTGGCTCGCGCGCGCCATGCGGGATGCAGCAGGGCGGGCTCATCCGGCTTCCAGCACCGCGAGGCGTGCGCGGCGCACCGCAACGAGGTGCCGCCGCATGGCCGCCCGCGCGGCGGTTGCGTCGCCAGCCGCGATGGCCTCCGCGATCGCGGCGTGCTCGGCCAGGTTGTCGCGCCGCCGCGCTGGTGAGACGGCGAGGTCGGTCAACCGGCTGGCCAGCGGCGCGCCCTGGTCGCGCCACAGGATCGCGACGAGGCGTGCCAGCGCGGCATTGCCCGACGCCTCCGCGATGGTGAGGTGGAAGGCGCGATCGGCATCGTCATCGGCCCGGCCCGCTGTGCGCGCGGCGGCAAGCCGCGCGAAGGCTTCGGCGACCGCCGCGCGCGCCGCCGCCTCGCGCAGCGCGGCCAGCGCGGCGCATTCCGTCTCCACCACGGCGCGCGCATCCAGCACGTCGAAGGGCCCTGGCGCATCTGTCGCAGCAGTGGGCGGCACCGACGCAGGCGCGCGGACGTAGACGCCGGAGCCGCCACGCACCTCGACCAGCCCTTCGAGTTCCAGCGCGATCAGCGCCTCCCGCAGGGACGGCCGGCTGACGTTCAACCGCGTCGCGAGATCGCGTTCGGCCGGCAGGCGACTGCCCGGCGGCAGATCGCCGCGCGCGATCATCGCCGCAAGCTGCTCGGCGATGCGACGAAAAAGACGGCGCGGTTCAATGGGCTCGAAGGGCATGGCGATCGGCGACCTTGTTGACAAAGGTTTCGCACCCTGCCCAGCATGGATCAACTGGTCAGGCCATCTTGCCAAACAAGACGACGCCCACACGACCACAGGAGGAAGCAATGCCCGACGCGATGCGTCACCAACGCCGCGCGGTTCTGCGCGGCGTCCTCGCCGCTGCCCCGGCGCTCGCGCTTCCGGCCGCCGCGCACGCGCAGGGTGAATGGCCGAGCCGGTCACTTCGTATCGTCGTGCCCTTCGCGCCAGGCGGGTCTTCCGACGTATCGGCACGGCTCGTGGCCAACCATCTGTCGGCGCGGCTTGGCCGTCCGGTGGTGGTGGAGAACCGCGCCGGCGCCGCGACGGTCATCGGCACGCAGGAGGTCGCCCGCAGCGCGCCCGACGGATATACGCTGCTGCTGACGCCGCCCCCCTTCGTCATCACGCAATTCGCCTATCCGAACCTGCCCTACGACCCGGTGCGCGACTTCCGCCCCGTTGCGCTTCTGGTGCTGGCGTCAAACGCGCTGGTGGTGCGGGCCGACCTGCCCGCGCGCAATTTCGCGGAGTTCGTCGCGCTGGCGAAGGCGCGGCCCGGCGCGCTGAACTACGCCTCGCCCGGCAACGGCTCCCTGCCGCATGTGGCGTTCGAATTGCTGAAGCTGCGGGCCGGCATCGATGTGACCCATGTGCCCTATCGCGGCGGTGGGCCGGCGGTGGCGGACCTGGCCGCGGGCCGTGTGGACGCGATGATCGCCAGCCCCCTTGAGGCCGCGGGCCAGGTGCAGGGTGGGCGCGTCCGGCCGCTGATGGTCGCCGGCAGCCCGCGCATCGCCACCTGGCCGGATGTGCCGACCGCCGAGGAAGCGGGGCTGGCGGGCTTTGCGGCCCCCGGGTGGTTCGGCATCTCCGCACCGGCCGGGGTCCCGGATGCCATCGTCGCACGGCTGAATACGGAGATCCGCGCCGTGCTCGCGCTCGATGAGGTGCAGGCGCGGCTGCGCGACCTCGGTGCGGCCGCCGCCCCCGGCAGCCCCGATGATTTCGCCCGGCTACTCGACGCGCAGCGCGCGCAATGGGCGGATGCCGTGCGTGTCGCGCAGGTTCGGGTCCAATGAGGCTTGGCGGGACCTCCGGGACGCGCCCCAATATCCTCTGGATCTGCACCGACCAGCAGCGCTGGGACACGGTCGGTGCACTCGGCAATCCGCATATCCGCACGCCGGCGGTGGACGCGCTCTGCCACGGCGGGACAGCGTTCCGGCGCGCCTACACCCAGTCGCCGATCTGCACGCCCTCTCGCGCTTCCATGCTCACGGGGCGCTATCCGGCGAGCCACCATGTCTATCGCAACGGCAACGCCCACTTCCCGCCGGGCGAGGTGCTTGTGACGAAGCTTCTGGCCGATGCGGGGTATGATTGCGGGCTGATCGGCAAGCTGCATCTCTCGGCGGCGAAATACCACGAGAAGCGCACCGACGACGGCTACCGCGTCTTCCACTGGAACCACCACCCGACTCCGGACGCCGCGCGCGGCGATGCCTATGAGCATTGGCTCCGGCACGAGAAGCGCGTGGACCCGCAGGCGCTCTACCGTGACAAGGGTGCCTTCTGCGGCCCCGGCGTGCCGGCGGAGTTCCACCAATCCACCTGGTGCGGCGAGATGGCGGTGCGCTTCGTCACCGACCGGCGCGACGGGCCGTGGTGCCTTTCGCTTAATTTCTTCGATCCGCACGCGCCTTTCGACGCTCCGCCCGAGGCGCTGGCACGGATGGATGCGTCCAGGCTGCCACTGCCGCTGTGGCGAGCCTCCGATGCCGAGCGCTGGCGCGACTTCGAGCGCGTGGACCAGCAGCAGAAGAAGCCGGTGGACCCGACCATCCGCCGCACCGCCGCCCCTGCTGCGCCACCCGCGGAGCGTGACCACGACAAGGTCGCATCACACGTGCCCGACGATTACGACGCGCTCCAGGTCAAGGCGAACTACTACGCGATGATCGAGCACATCGATACGCAGGTCGCGCGTATCCTGGATGCGCTGCGCGCAACGGGGCAGTTGGAGAACACCATCGTCCTCTATCATTCTGACCATGGGGAGATGCTCGGGGACCATGGCCTCGTGCTGAAGGGCTGCCGCTTCTTCGATGGCCTGGTGCGGGTCCCGATGATCTGGTCGTGTCCGGGGCGCTTCCGCGAAGATATCGCCAGCGACGCGCTGGTGGAGCTGGTGGATATCGCCCCCACCCTGCTCGACGCCGCCGGGCTCGACATGCCGTGGTTCATGCAGGGCCGGTCGCTGCTGCCGATCCTGGAAGGCCGCGCCGACCCGCATGCGCACAAGACGCATGTGGTCAGCGAGTTCAAGGACAGCATTGGCGGACACCCGGACCACAGCCACGGCTCGATGGTCTTCGACGGGCGCTTCAAGTCGGTCGTCTATCACGGCCATGCGGTCGGTGAGATCTTCGACCATGCGAGCGACCCGGGCGAGTTCGACAACCTCTGGCATGATGCGCCGCTGCGCGCGGAGCGGCTGAAGGCGCATCTCGACGCCCTGGCCGCGACGATCAGCGGCGGGCCGCCGCGCAGCGCGCTGTATTGACGATGGCGGGGCGGGGCCGCGTCCAGCAAGTGGACGCCTTGCCCCGCCTGCGTCACTCTACCTTCGCCATGTGCCGCCTGAGCCGCATCGGTCGTGCACCGCGTTTGAGGAGCCTTCATGTCCGTCCGCCCCGCGAACCTGCTCTTCATCCTGTCCGACGAACATAGCCCCAAGGCACTCGGTCGCGCCGGCCACCCCTTTGTGCACACCCCGAACCTCGATGCGCTTGCCGCGCGCGGCACCCGCTTCGCCGCGGCCTCGACGCCGAGCCCTATTTGCGTCCCCGCCCGCGCCGCGCTTGCCACCGGCCGGCCGCTGCATGAGATGGGGCGCTACTTCGACAACGCCGATGCCTATGATGGCGGCGTGCGCAGCTGGCATCACGCGCTGCGCGAGGCCGGGCACAGCGTCGTGTCCATTGGCAAGCTGCACTTCCGTGGCTTGCCAGACGACGACCACGGCCTTTCGGCGGAACAGCTCGCGATGCATATCGTGGATGGCAAGGGCGACCTGCTCGGGCTGATCCGCGACGAGACGTCGCCGCCCCGCAAGGGCGCGGCGAAGATGAGCGCCGCCGCCGGCCCAGGCGAGAGCGACTATACGCGCTACGACCGCGACATCGCCGCCGCCGCGCAGGTCTGGCTTCGCGAGGAGGCCCCGCGCCAGGACAAGCCGTGGTGCCTGTTCGTCTCTCTCGTCACGCCGCATTTTCCGCTGACCGCGCCGCCGGAGCACTTCTACCGCTACGCTGCCCAGCCCATGCCGGCGCCGAAGCTCTATGCCCAAAAGGAGCGGCCGCGGCATCCCTTCCTTGCCGACTACGCCGCCACCGTGCCCTACGACAGCCATGTGCGGGACGAGGCGACGATGCAGCGCATGATGGCCGGCTATTATGGCCTCGTCTCCTTCATGGACGAACAGGTGGGCAAGATCCTGCGCTGCCTCGAAGACTGCGGCCTCTCCGGCAACACGCGCGTGCTCTACAGCTCGGACCACGGCGACAATGTCGGCGCGCGCGGGCTGTGGGGGAAATCCACGATGTATGAGGAGAGCGTCGGCATTCCGATGATCCTGGCTGGCGAAGGTGTGCCCGCCGGCCAGGTCGTCCCCACGCCGGTGAGCCTCACGGATGTCTATGCGACGGCGCTCCACGCGGTTGGGGTGACGGAGGCGCCGCCGGAGGGCTCGCTCTCGCTCTTGGACGTCGCGCGGGGCGAGGCGCCCGCCGACCGGATGGTGCTCAGCGAATACCACGCGACCGGCTCCCGCGAGGCGGCCTTCATGCTCCGCGACGCCCGCTGGAAGTACGTGCGCTATGTCAGCTATCCGGCGCAGCTCTTCGACCTGCAATCCGATCCGGAGGAGTTGCGCGACCTTGCGCAGGATCCCACCCATGCGGGCGTCGCAGCCGCGATGGATGCGCGGCTGCGGCAGATGTTGGACCCCGCCGCGGTGGACCGGCTGGTGAAGGCGCGCCAGGCCGCGATTCTGGACGCGAATGGCGGGCGCGACGCGGTTCTTCGCAGGGGCGACCTGCCGTACTCGCCCCCGCCCGGCGTGCGTCCGGCCTGGAGCTGAGCGTCAGTCCACCTGCGCTCCGCTCAGGCGCACGGCCTCTCCCCACTTCGTGTACTCGGCCCGGTAGAACTCGGCGAAGCGGGCCGCCGGGGTACCGAGAACCACGGTCCCATCGGCCTGGATGCGCGCGCGCAGCGCCGGATCGGCGAGTGCCGTGCGCGCCGCTTCGTCGACGCGACGCACGATGTCCGCAGGTATGCCGGCGGGACCGAGAATGGCGAACCAGGACACGAGGTCGAAGCCCGGTACCGTCTCGGCGATAGCTGGTACATCGGGCAGTGCCGGATTGCGCTGCGGCGACGTCACGCCGAGGCCACGCAGCCGACCGCTACGTACCAGTTCCGTCGCCGTGCTGAGCGTGGGTAGGCCGAAGCGAACCTGACCGGACATGACGTTGTTGACGATGTCGGGCGCGCCGCGGAAGGGGATGTGCATCGCATCGACGCCGGCTTTGGCCTTGAACATCTCCGCCGCGAGATGCGCGCCGCTGCCGTTCCCCCCGGAGGCATAGGGCTGGCCCGGCTGCCGGCGGAGCCCGTCGATCAGCTCCGCGATACTGCGCGGACCGTCCGGCGGCGCGATGAGAAGGTGCGGCATCGCCACGAGATTCACGATGGGCACGAAGTCGCGCAACGGATCGTAGCCCACTGGCCGCCGGTGCAGTTGCGGCAACACCAGCATCGCATTGGTGCCAAGCACCAGCGTGTAGCCATCGGGCGCCGCGCGGGCGGCGATCTCGTTGCCGATATTGCCGCCGGCGCCGCCGCGATTTTCGATCACGACTGGCTGGCCGAGCGCGGCACCCATGCGGTCCACGACATGACGTGCGGTCACGTCCGGTGCGCTGCCGGGAATGTAGGGCACGATCAGCCTGATCGGCCGCGTGGGCCAGGCGCCCTGGGCCGTTGCGGGCCGCACGCGGCCCCCGGCCACGATCCCGGCCAAGGCCAGCGCGCCCGCCTTGAGTACCCTGCGTCGCATCTTGTTTCCCCCGTTCCCTGTCGTGCACGCGATCAGGATCCCGCAGCGAGCGGCCGCTTCGTTCATGCGTCCCGCGAGACGACTTCGACCACACGCATCACCCCTTCCGACCGCGCCGGAAGCGACAACGCCGCAACCTGACACATGGGGCTGCTGCCGCGCAATATTATCAACTTCCACGAAAATGCGCGGGACGCTGCCGCCAAGCTGCGTCTGCAAAAGTCGCCATCGCAAGAAAGCCGCGAGCTGGATGATCCGCTTCGACGGACAGATCGGCGCCGAGGCTCTGTCGCTCTTCGCCCACGCCTTCCAGGCTGCCGGCCGTCTATCAGAGCCGCGAGTGCGACCATGGCTGATGAGACTTGTGCGCGGAAGCCTTCCAGTGCCGTTGCCGTGGTGTGTTGGGCGGCGGGATGCGTCTTACGCCCGCCGTGCGGCATGCACGGTACGCTTTCCCCGCTCTGCGCTTACGCCTGCTGGAGATTGAGGCTTCGCTTGAGGTTGTAGGCGGTTGCGGTGAAATGGACCTGGGCTCTGGCGCGGGCGAGGCCTCGCCATCGCATGCGCTGCAAGCCGTAGCAGCGTTTTCAGGTCCCGAAGATCTTCTCGATGCGCGCGCGTACCCGCGGGATTGGCGCGTTCAATGTCTTGAGCTGCGCCAGCGTCTCGGTCTCGTCCTGGCCCCACATGCTGGTCGCAGCGACCCGCGGCACGCCACCCCTGGCCCGCACAGCGGCCGCGAAGTGCTGCCCGCGATAGGCGCTATCGGCGAACACATCGCCCGGGTCGTCGGGCAGCGCGGCC
>CAMDWG010000042.1 GCA_945878375.1 Roseomonas mucosa
GCGGAGGGCCTGGACCGGCAATTGTTCGACGCTGTTACGGCGCAGCTCAAGTCGCGCGCGATCACGGTCAAGACCGGCACGCTGGTGGATGCGACGATCATCGCCTCTGCCAGCAAGGGCGATGGCGAGGCGCGCTGGGTCAAGCATCGCAACCGCGCCTCGGTGCATGGCTTCAAGGCACATGTCGGCGCTGACGCCGACACAGCGCTGGTTGAGCAGGTGTCGGTCACGCCGGCGAATGTGCATGACGGGCGCGAAGGGCCGGCCGCGCTGCCCGACGACCCGGGCGATGTGTTCGCCGATAGCGCCTATCGCGGGCAGCACTTCGCGGCCGCTGTGCGGGCCAGGGGTGGCGTGCCGCGGGTCGCTGCGACGTAAGCGTGGACTGACGGCTACGGCGTCGGCGGCTTGACGGTGGTCAGGCTGTGCCGGGCCGCAGGTTCCAGGGCGCGAGTTCACTGATGCGGTTGATCGGGTGATCGGCGATGCGGTCCAGCAGGACGCTGAGATAGGCCTGCGGATCCCAGCCGTTGAGCTCCGCGGTGCCGACGAGGGTGTAGATGATCGCCGCGCGCCTACCGCCCTCCCTCGAGCCCGCGAACAGGTAGTTCTTCCGGCCCAGCGCGAGCGGGCGCATGCGCCGCTCGGCGGCGTTGTTGTGCAGGCAGGCGCGACCGTCGCGCAGCACCGTCGTCAGCGCAGTCCACTGCGCCAGCGTGTAGCGGATGGCCTTGGCCAGGTCCGACTTGCCGGAGATCCGCCGCAGCGTCGCCTCCAGCCAGGCGTGCAGGTCGGCCATGACCGGTGCCGAACGGGCCTGGCGCGCAGCAAGGCGCGCCTCTGGCGGCTGTCCGCGGATCTCCGCCTCGATGGCGAATAGCGGCTGCATGCGCTCGATGGCCTCGCGCGCGATCGGGCTGCCATTGGCCAGCAGTTCGTCGTGGAAGTAGCGCCGCGCATGCGTCCAGCACGCCGCCTCGACGACGCGGCCGCGCTCGTAGAGGGCGTTGAATCCCGAATAGGCGTCGGCCTGCAGGATGCCCTGGAAGTCGCGCAGGCGGCGCTGCGGGTGTTCGCCCTTACGGTCCGGCGTGAACTCGTAGAGCACCGCGGGCGGGTCGGTCCCACCGAATGGTCGGTCATCGCGGAGATAACGTGGGCCGTGTTGGGTCGATATCGCTCAGCCGCGCGTGGATGTGGGCTGGACCCGCAGGGGTCTGCGTCACGGCGCGGCCCGGCGCATCACGCGCTTCAGGTCCTCGATGATCTCCCGGTACAGGGCCGGCGCACGGTCCCGCACGATCCGGTGCCAGAATGCGAGGTCAGGCAGGTGGGTCGGATTGTCACGCAGCAATTCGCGCTTGAGGAAGGGGCACCCTGCATCCGTCAGGGGACTGTCTGAAATTCCGTGTATGGCCGGTCGGTTGAACGACACTGTCATGCCATGGCCCGGGTGAAGCGCTCGTCGAACAGGACGGCGAATTGGGCCTTGGCCATGGACCACTCACGCGGCGGCATGGTCCATTCCTTCTCGGTTCTGTTCAAGGCCAGAAACAGCAGCTTCAGCGCCGCGTCATCGCTTGGGAAATGGCCCCGGGCCCTAACGGCACGGCGCAGCTTGGCGTTCAGCGCCTCGATGGCATTGGTGGTGTAGAGCAGCCGCCGGACCTCGAGGGGAAAGGCATAGAACGGCACCACTTCGCCCCAGGCGCGGCGCCAACTCTGGCCGATGGCGGCGTATTTCCGCCCCCAGGGGCCAGCCTCGAACGCCGCCAGGGCCGCCTCGGCCGCGGCGGGGTCAACCGCGCGGTAGATATCCTTCAATGCCGCTGCCACCGGCTTGCGGTCCTTCCAGGAGACGAAATCCAGGCTGTGGCGCAGCAGATGGACAATGCAGGTCTGCACCACAGCCTCGGGGAATACGGCCCGGATTGCCTCGGGGAAGCCCTTCAGGCCGTCGACCACGGCCAGCAGGATGTCTTCGACGCCGCGGTTGCGCAGTTCGTTCATGACACGCAGCCAGAACTTGGCGCCCTCGTTCTGCTCGAGCCAGAGGCCGAGGATCTCCTTCGTGCCGTCCGCCCTGACGCCAAGCGCGATATGCACCGCCTTGTTGCGGACCAGCCCCTCGTCGCGGATCTTCACCCGCAGCGCGTCGAAGAACACCAGCGGGTAGACCGGCTCCAGCGGCCGGGCCTGCCACGTCGCGATCTCGTCCAGCACGGCGTCCGTGACCGTGCTGATCAGGTCCGCCGAAACCTCGATGCCATACAAATCCAGCAGGTGCCCCGCGATTTCCCGCGTGCTCATGCCCCTGGCGTACATTGAGATGATCTTGTCATCGAAGCCGGGGAAGCGCCGCTGGTATTTGGCGATCAGCAGCGGGTCGAAGCTGCCCTGCCGGTCTCGTGGCACCTCCAAGGCAATTCGACCGCTTTCGGTCACGACACTCTTCCGTCCATAGCCGTTGCGGCTGTTCGCCGCGCCGCCTTCGCCCGCCAGGTGGTGATCCATCTCCGCGTTCAGCGCGCGCTCCGCCAGCGCCTTCTTGAGCTGGTCCAGCAGCCCGCCACGGTCGAACGCCGTGCTGGCTGCCGTCCCGGACAGTAGTTGGTCCAGGATCGCATCAGGGATCTGGGGTTCTTTTCGCTTGGCCATGCGGGACATCCTTCTTTCCCATCATGAACGACCACACACGAAATTCCCGACAGTCCCCAGAAGCGATGATCGTCGCATCCACCAGCGTGCCGGTCTTGACCGTGATCGCGCGCGCCTTGAGTTGCACGGTGACAGCGTCGAACAACTGCCGGTCCAGGCCCTGCATGATGAGCGTGCGGCGGAAGCGCACGAAGGCGGTGCGCTCGGGCGTAGCCTCCCGCGCAGCGAAGCCGCAGAAACGGCGGAAGCTTGCACGGTCCTCCAGCGCCTCGGCCAGCTTCACGTCCGACAGATCGTGCCAGACCGCCAGCAGCAGCGCCTTCAACATCGACAAGGGCGGCCAGGCAGGTTCGCCCTTGGCGGAGGAGTAGAGCGGGGCGAGCAGCGCGGCGACCGGCTGCCAGTCGATCAGAGACGAAAGGCGCTCCAGCACCGCCCCGCTGCGCGAGGTGCCGTCCGGCGCCAAGCTCTCCTGGCCGATCGTGCGATGTGTCATGCCCGCCCGCTCCACGCTTCGTGAAGCTCACAGAATCAGCCAGAAAGCCAAGCGGCAAGGATTCCGCGCACAGGTCTCCCCTATACCAATTCTCACTGATCAGAACCTATGAGCCCAGTCGCGCAATCCGATGGACATGATGCGCCAGGGCTGTTCGGTCAGGCGGTTCCAGTGGCGGCAGCAGTGATCGACGATGTCGTCGTGGTCGCGGAAGATTCGGTTGGGCGCGCAGCGCGATGCCCTGCTGCAGGTGGTCGAGCGACACCAGGTACTCCTTCCAGACGGCGTCGAAGACCTCCGACAGCATGCTCCTCTCGATCTGGCGCATCAACTCCGGGCCGCCATTGGCGACGCGCGCAGCATCGGATGCATTCGCCGCCTGCTCCTGCCGCCCGTCGGGGATCAGGCCGGCGACACGCTACCGCCGCAGCCCAGGCGCCTCGACCGGCAGGCCGCGCGCGCGGTCGGCGAGGAACAGCTCCAGCGCCAGGTATTCGGGCGAGCCGAGCGGCAGCAGCGTCGCGCGCACGCCGAGCTGGCAGGCGCGCAGCCGCCGGTGCAGCGAGCCCATCCCGTTCCAGTCCAGCCGATAGGCTGGCCAGCCCGTACCGAGCCCGTGCGAGATCACGTCGCCGCGCAGCCGCCGCCCGGCGTTCTGGTCGTGGCATTGCGTGCAGGCGAGGTTGAGCTGGCCCTGGCGCTCCTCATAGAGCGCGCGGCCGCGCTCGAGCCAGGGCGAGGCGGCGCCGTCCGTCGCGACGTTTACCGGTATCCCGCGCGAGCGCAGCGCCACGGCGGCGGTCAGGCCGAGCAGCGCATCAGATTCGTAGCCGAAGGCCGCTTCCCCCTGATGCTGCGTGCGGCAGCGCTCGATGCGGGCCTCGAGGTTCAGCAGCGCGCCGACGGCGGCGACAGCGGGATAGCGCGCGGCAACGCCGTCCATCGAGGCGATGTCGCCGTGGCAGGAGGCGCAGCTCCTCTCGCCGCGGTTCCACCGTGCCTCGCCTTCCTCCACCCAGAGCCAGCCGGGATGACGGGAGGGATCGTCCTGCTGCGCGCGCATCGCTGGGGAGAGGAAGTCCTGCGGGGGCCGGATCTCCGACGCCGCGGCCAGCACGGCGAGGACGAGGCCGGCCAGCGCGAGTGCCAGGGGCCTCACGCGACGGTCAGGCGCGCCGTGCGGCGATAGACGGCGCCGCCATCCTCGATCCAGGTGAACACCATCTCGCCGGTCTCGACCGCGACGATGGTGAACTCGACATAGGGGTTGGCGGTGATGCCCTGCGACAGCGCCATGCTAAAGACCTGCTCGCCGGCATAGCTCACGCGCATCGTGTGCAGGATCTTGCGCGGCATCGGCGTCAGTCCCGCCGCGTCGATGGCGCGGTCCATCGGGTGGCGGACGAGGACGCGCACCTTCACGATCTCGCCGCGCCGGGCGCGCTCGGGCAGGGTGATGCGGGCGAGAATAGGTTCGGACATCTCAGCCGGCCTCCACGCAGGCGCCGAGGATGACGATGACCTCGTGGGTCGCGCGGTGCACCGCGCCGCGGCTGGTCTCGGCCAGCACCAGGATGGTCTGGGTGGTGGCGAGGCGGATGCGGGTCGCGACCTCCGCGCGGCCGGCGCGCGCGGTCAGCTGGAAGCTCGCCACGCGCGGCACCGGGTTCCTCTCCGCCAGGATGTGGATCGCGGTGACGTGGTCCTCTGCCGTCATCGGGCTGTCCACGCGGATCGCGACGTCCACCGAATTGCCGTTCTCCGACAGGGTCGGGATGTCGAGCAGCACGCCATCGGCGCGCGGCGCGCGGCCGGCTAGGATGGCGCGCTCGGCGGCGGCGAAGCTTTCCTCCTCCGCGCGCGCGGAGGGCGCGGCGGCGATCATCGGCAGGGCCAGCACGGCGCGGCGCGGCACGGCGTTCATCGCGTCACTCCTTCAGCGTGGCGAGCCAGGCCACGACGTCCTCGATCTCCTGCGCGGAGAGCACCGGGCGGCCGGCCCAGCGCGGATCCACGCGCACCAGGCCCTCCACGCGGTAATAGGCCGGCATGACGGAGCCGGGGTTGAGCAAGGTCGGGTCCATGACGCGCAGCCGTAACTGCGCTTGCGTCAGCCGCGCGCCGACACCGGCCAGTGGCGGGCCGAGGTCGCCCATGAAGGCCTCTCGGTCGTCCGGGATGGCGTGGCAGATTAGGCAGTTCGCGGTTTCCCTGTTGCGGACCACGGCGGCTCCGCGGGTCGCGTCGCCGGCAAGACCGGCGAGCGGGGATTCGATCGCGTCACCGGTGACGGCGAAGGGGGCGACCTGGGCCTTTGCCGGCCCCGTGCAGGCCAGCAGCGTAACGAGCGCCGCCTCAACCCCGATCCTCCCCCGCAAGCGGGGGAGGGAGAGGTAAGGCGTCACGTCCGGCGCAGGTCCTGGCCGGCGAGCGGGACGTTGCGGATGCGCTTGCCGGTGGCTGCGAAGATCGCATTCAGCACCGCCGGCGCGGCGACCATGATCGTCGGCTCGCCTACGCCGCCCCAGAAGCCGCCGGAAGCCATGACGATCGTCTCGACCTTCGGCATCTCGTCGATGCGCATGACGTTGTAGCTATCGAAGTTGGTCTGCTCGATCGCGCCGTCCTTGACCGTGCAGGCGCCGTAGAGAAGCGCCGACAGGCCGTAGACGAAGCTGCCTTCCACCTGCATCTCGATCTGCTGCGGATTGACGGCGACGCCGCAATCCGTCGCCGCAACGATACGGTGGATCTTCAGCTTGCCGGCCTCGTCCACCGAGACCTCGGCCGCGGCGGCGACGTAGCTGCCGAAGCCCATCTGCTGCGCGATGCCGCGGAAGACGCCGGCGGGCGGCGGCGTGGTCCAGCCGATGCGCTCGGCGACTGCGTTCAGCACGGCCAGGTGCTTCGGGTGGTTCCCCATCAGCTTGCGCCGCAGCGCCAGCGGATCCTGGTTCGTGGCGTGCGCGACCTCGTCCAGGAAGCACTCTAGGTAGATGGCGTTCTGGTTGTGGTTCACGCCACGCCAGAAATGCGGCGGCACATGCGTGTTCCGCATCGCGTGGTCGATCAGCAGATTGGGGAAGGTGTAGCCGATCGCCCCCTCCGTCCCGGTCGCGTTGAGGCCCTGGAACTGTACCGGGTCGCGGCCATTCTGCAGCGCCGTCGGGAAGGTGAAGGACAGGATCGACTGGCCGGAGATGCGCATGTGCAGCCCGGTGATCTCGCCGTTCGCGTCGATGCCCGCGGTCAGCTTGCACTTGGTGACGGGGTGGTAGCGCCCCTGCACCATGTCCTCCTCGCGCGTCCACATCGTCTTGATGGGCACTCCCGGGACCTGCTTCGCGATCAGCACCGCGTCCGCCAGCCAGTCATGCGTGGTGCGCCGCCCGAAGCCACCGCCGAGGTCCATGCGATGGATGTCGCAGGCAGTCTGCGGCAGGCCCGCGGCCTGGGCCGCGGTGACCAGCGCGGCCTCGCCGTTCTGCGTCGGGCACCAGACGTCGCAGCGCGTCGCGGTCCATACGACGGTCGCGTTCATCGGCTCCATCGGCGCGTGGTTCTGGAAGGGGTAGGAGTAGACCGCCTCCACCTTGCGCGGCGCGGCCGCGATCGCCGCGCGGGCATCGCCGTTGCTGTTGCCGACGAAGGCTTCCCGTGCGTCGAGCCCCTCGGTCAGCATCGCGTCTATCGTGGCGGAGGAGACGGCGGCGTTCGGCCCCTTGTCCCAGTCGATCGGCAGCGCGTCGAGCGCGGTCTTGGCCTGCCAGAAGGTGTCAGCCACCACCGCGACGGCGCTGTCGCTTACCTGCAGCACGTGCCGCACGCCGGGCATGCCGCGCACGGCATTGGCATCGAAGCTGCGCACCGTCCCGCCGAAGACCGGGCAGCGCCGCGGCACCGCGACGAGCATCCCCGGCATCTTGAGGTCGGCGCCGTAGATCAGCTGGCCCGTCGTCTTCGCCGCGGTGTCGAGGCGCGGCTTGGACTGGCCGATCACCGTCCACTCGCGCGGGTCCTTGAGCGGCACCGGATCGGGCGGCGTCACGCGCGCGGCCTCGGCCGCGAGCTCGCCGTAGCGTAGCGTGCGGCCAGTCGGGGCGTGGGTGACGACGCTGTCCTTCGCGCTGCACTCGGAGGTCGGCACCCCCCAGCGGTTGGCCGCGGCCTGCACCAGCATGATGCGCGCGGCCGCGCCGCCGCGGCGGACATAGTCCTGGCTCTGCCGGATGCCCTGGCTGCCGGCGGTCAGGAAGTTGCCCCAGGCGCGGTTGCGCGCGAGCGACTGGCCAGGCGTCACGTATTCCGTCGTGATCCTCGCCCAGTCGCAGTGCAGTTCCTCGGCGATCATCTGCGCCAGGCCCGTGCGCGTGCCCTGGCCCATCTCGGACCGGGCCATGCGAAGGACGACGCGGTCGTCGGGGTGGATGACGACCCAGGCATTTATCTCGGGCGTCGCAGGCGCGCCCTGCGCCAGCAGGTCCTTCGCCGGCATTGCGAAGCCGATGACGGCGACGCCGGCGCCCTTGAGCAGGCTGCGGCGGGAGGGGCGGGGGGTGATCATGTTCATCGCCTGCGCCCTCAGCCCGTCGTGCTGCCGCGGACGGCGGCGTGGATGCCGGCGCGGACGCGGTTGTAGGTGCCGCAGCGGCAGATGTTGGTCATCGCCTCGTCGATGTCGGCATCGGTCGGGCGCGGCTTCTCCGCCAGCAGGGCGGCGGCGGCCATGATCATGCCGGACTGGCAGAAGCCGCACTGCGGCACGTCCATCTCGCGCCAGGCACGCTGGATCGGGTGGTTGCCGTCGGGGGACAGGCCCTCGATCGTGACGATCTTCTGGTTCTCGTCGAGCGCCGAGACCGGCGTGATGCAGGACCGGATCGCCTGGCCGCCCACATGGACGGTGCAGGCGCCGCAGACGGCGACGCCACAGCCATACTTGGTGCCGGTCAGCCCGACATGGTCGCGCAGTACCCAGAGGAGTGGCGTTTCGGCGGAGGCATCGACCTCCACCACGCGCCCGTTGACGTTAAACTTGGCCATTGGTCGTTATCTCCCTCCCGGCTGGGAAGCGCGCCTCTCCGGGCGCCCCGGACGCCTTCCAACCGTGCATACGGCAAAGCCGTCAGGCTTGTCATCCCTGGACAACCGGAGGGGGCCGTCAGCGCGGGATGGCGCGCTCCACGCGCAGCCAGAACGCGGGCGTGTGATGGGGCTCTTGCAGGTGTGCAATCTCGTGCACCACCACGTATTCGGCGATGCGTGCCGGCAGCGAGATGGTTTTCCAGTGGAAGTAGAGCAAGGCGCCCTTCGCTTGCGCCGGAGGGATAGGTCGGGTCTGGCGCGCTGGAGGAGGTTGATGGTGAGTTTTCTGAGGGTTGCGAGGTTCTCCGGCGCGTGGTCCCGACGGTTTCTGGCGCGGTCCTCGTCGAAGCCGACGTCGAGTACCCAGTGGAGGCTGTTCTCGATGGCCCAGTGGGCCCTGACGGCGCGAGCGAAGGCGGTTGCGTCGAGGCGGGCGGAGCTGAGGTAGAAGTGCCGCACCGTTGTAGTGCGGCCGTCGCGGGTGATGGTGGCTTTGACCTCGCCGATCATGGCCAGCCCTGGCATGCGGGCCTCGTCCGGGTGCCGCCGGTCGGAAAGCAGCCAGTCGACGTCGTGGCTGACCCGGTGGCGCCGGATCTCAAGGCGGCCGTGGTCGGCGTCTGTGGTGGTGTGCTCGCCGGTGGGCTGGTTGAACGGGTCGGCGAACCAGGCGTCGACCTCGGCCCGCTGGCTGGGCCTATTGTCCTTCAGGGTGAACAGCCAGTCGCCGCCCTTGTCCCGGATCAGCCGGGCGGTCTCGCCCTGGCAGTGCAGCGCATCGCCGGTGACCAGCGCGCCCTCGAGGTCGAGCAGCCCGAGCAGTTGCCGGGCCGCGGTGATCTCGCTCTCCTTGGTGCAAGGACCTTGGAAGCTGGTCGGTGGGCCTGGGCGTGCCCGACGGTCGCCCCGCGCGGCGGGAGGCGCACCACCTCCACGACGCGGCTGCCGGTCGCGCCGCCCCTGCGAGGAATGCTCCGCAGTTCTCGCTGCTCGGTCGGAGTCGATTGGCAGCCGCCCATGCGTGCGAAGACGTGGTCGATCTCGGACATGGAGCTCCAGGAGGCGTTCGGGTGCCTGGCTGCCAATCAGGGGCCGCCCTGCTTGCGGCTGCTCTGCGCGGCCTTGCTCACGCCCCCTTGCTTTAGGTTACCGCTGAACTTCGAGCCAGCCCGGGCATCCTTCGGATTGGCCTTGCCGGAGGCAGCGTTGTGGCCACCTTGCGGCGCGCGGCTGGCACGCGGGAGAGGGGGTAGCTTTGACATTGCTGTGCGATGTTCTTTCAGGACGTGACCAGCGGGGCTGATCGGATTCGCGCTCAGCGTAGCGCCAGCGAGCTGCTGGTTTGGCGCAGTTGCGAGCGGCTAGCGGTGCCATTTCTGAATTCGGCCTGCGATCTGTGCACCGGAAAGCAATCAGATCAAGTAGATAAAGCTTGAGGGTGAAATCGGCCTACCCTCAAGGTCCGGAGACTCTCCGCGGTTTTGGAGAGAAAACCCAGCCTCGTTCCACGCGTGCACCATCAAGGTCGCGGCCGAAAACCGCAGGAAACCTGCGCCTCAGCGTGGTGACTTGGTCAGGGGAGACTGGTTGTGATGAGACCGACTGGAGCAGCGGTGG
>CAMDWG010000043.1 GCA_945878375.1 Roseomonas mucosa
CTCCACGTCGGCTCCTCCGATGGCGCGGTGTTCGCGGGCGCCTGCCTCGAGAGCCTCGTGAATAACGGCTTGGAGGACGAGGAGCTTGTCGCCTCCGACAGCGATGGGAGGTTGGAAGCACCCCTCCCAAGGTAAGGCTGCGGCTCGCAGCTCATTGCCGCAAGCGCCCTCTCCGCCTCGGCACGCTGGCGGCTGGGCACCGCCACGCTTCGTTTCCCGGCCAGCGTGACGTTGGATACGTCGATGCACTAAGATTCAATCTGGATCACCAGGGTGGAGCAGTTCATGCTCGAAAGCCAGGCAAACGATGGCGGCTGAAGGCCTGCCTAAAGTGTGCCCGGACGCTTCCGAGTCGGCGCGGCCTTGGGGCGGCCAATGGTGTGGTTTGGAGTGGACTGGCTGGGTGCCGCTCGCCCGCGAAGCAATCGGGGCAGCGGCGCCAAAGCTGCCGGGCGTCTACCGAATCCGCCGACCGGATAGCCTCGAAGGGCGCCTACTCTACATCGGACAAACCGGCAGGACCCTTCGCGAGCGCCTCCTTTCGCTCGCCGCGGGCGCGAACGCGGCGGAGTGTCCCTTCAACGACCCTCATACAGCAGCCCCGCACCTGTGGCTGCTACGGCACGTGGACGGTGTCCGGCTCGAGTGCTCCTGCGCCCCCGTCAGCGGCAACGTGCAAATACTGCACGGCACCGAGGACATGCTGCTCTGGCGGCACCGGGTCGAGACTGCCTGTTCGGCCGAGGCCCGCTGTCAACGCCGCCTGAAATCTGACCCACTTTGTGCCTGTGTGCCGGTTGAAACCTGACCCACGTGATGCCCGGGGTGGGGCGAGCCCAACCCCGGGCGGCGCCGCTCAGCGGCTCTCCTTCTTCGCCATTACGCCTGCGCGGCGCTTGTCCTTCAGCCTGTAGCTCTCGCCGCTGATCTGCACGACGGTGGCGTGGTGCAGCAGGCGGTCGAGCATCGCTGCCGTCAGCACCGTCTCACCCGCGAAGGCCTGGTCCCAGCTGCCGAAGGTCAGGTTCGAGGTGAGGATCATCGCGCCGCGCTCGTAGCGCTTGGTCACCACCTGAAAGAACAGGTTTGCCTGCTCGCGCCCCATCGGCAGGTAGCCGATCTCATCGATGATCAGCAGCCGGTAGATGTTCACCGCGCGGTGCAGCACTTCCTTCAGGCGCCCCTGGCGCTGCGCCGCCTCCAGCAGCAGCACCAGGTCGGCCGCCGTGGTGAACCGCACCTTCCAGCCGCGCTGCGTGGCGAGATACCCAAGCGCGATCGCCAGGTGCGTCTTGCCCACGCCGCTCGGCCCGAGGAACACCACGTTCTCGGCGCGCTCGACGAAGGCCAGGCTGGCCAGCTCGGTGATCTGCTGGCGCGGCGCGCCGGTCGCGAAGCTGAAGTCGTAGCCGTCCAGCGTCTTGACCGCGGGAAAGCCCGCCGTGCGCGCGAACATCTCCCGCGCCCGGGCCCGACGCACCTCCCGCTCGCCGCGCAGCGTCTCCTCCAGGAAGTCGCTGAAGGAGGCGTCCCGCGCCGCCGCGGCCTGGGCCGTGGCACCGTAGAGGTCCGGCACCGCCGCCAGGCGGAGTTCGGCGCAGAGCTCGCTGATGCGCTCGTGCTGCGTCCCGCTCATCGCATCGCCTCCGGCGCCATCGGCGCGGTGAACAGCGCGTCGTAGAGCGCCAGCGGGTGCTGCAGCCCGGCGATCGGCTGCGGAGACGGCGATGGTGGCGCCTCGATGCGCCGCGGCAGCAGGCCGCCATAGGGCGGTGGGATCTGGCCCAGCGCGCCGCGCTCCTCCTCCAGCCGCGCTGCGGGCATCCTCTACGCCACCTTCATCATCGTGCTAGTGCTGCTGCCGCTGTTCGCGCTGTCGGGGCTGGAGGGGCGGCTCTTCGTGCCGCTCGGGGCTGCCTACATCGTCTCCATTCTTGCGTCGCTGCTGGTGTCCATTACCGTCACGCCTGCGCTGGCCAGCTTCCTCCTGGTGAAGGTGCCCAAGCTCGCGCATGGCGACACGCCCGTGCTGCGTGCGCTGAAGCGCTGGCAGGCGCGGGTGCTGGAGGGCGCCTTTCGCCGGCCGCTCCTGGTCGTCGGCGGCGTAGCGGGCGCGGTGGCGCTGGCGGCGATCGGTGCCGTGCTGCTGCCGCGCGCCTTCCTGCCGTCCTTCAACGAGGGCACGGCGCTGGTCGGCATGCGCTTCGAGCCGGGCATCGGCCTCGAGCAGAGCCAGCGTCTCGGCCTGATCGCCGAACGCCTGGTGATGCAGGTGCCGGAGGTGGTGAGCGTGGGCCGTCGCACCGGCCGTGCCGAGCTCGACCCGCATGCCGAGGGGGTGCACGCGGCCGAGATCGACGTGACGCTGCGCGCGTCCTCCCGCCCGCGCGAGGTGGTCTTCGCCGAGATCCGCGAACGGCTCGCGGTGCTGCCGGCCTCTGTGGTGATGGGCCAGCCGATCAGCCACCGCATCGACCACATGCTCTCGGGCGTGCGGGCGGCGCTGTCGCTCAAGGTGTTCGGCGAGGATCAGGAGGCGGCACGCATCGTGGCCCAAGGGCTGCGCGCCCGCATGCAGGGCATCCCGGGCCTCGTGGACATCAACGTCGAGGCGCAGACGCTGGTCCCGCAGGTTGAGATCCGCGTGGATCCGGCCGCCGCGGCGCTGCATGGGCTGACGCCGCAGGCCGTCACCGCTGCGGTCGAGGCGCTGGCCGGCGGGCGTGTGCTTGGTGCGCTCGGCGAGGGGGCGCGGCGGACCGATGTCGTGCTGCGCCTGCCCGAGGCGGAGCGCAATGCCGACGCGCTGCGCGACCTGCTCGTGCCGACGCCATACGGCTTGGTGCCGCTCTGGCGCCTCGCCGAGGTCGTTGAGACCACGGTGACGAACGAGATCCTGCGCGAGAATGGAGCGCGGCGCATCGTCGTCTATGCCAACAGCGACGGCTCGCGCGACATGGCGGCACTCGCAGCCGACCTTGCGCGGCTGGTGGCCGAGGCCGCGCCGCCGCCCGGCATCCGTATCGTGCTGGACGGCACCTTCCGCGCGCAGGAGGCGGCGAGCCGCGCCATCGCCATCCTCGGCGCCGTCTCGGCGCTGTTGGTCCTGCTGGTGCTGTGGCAGCGCTACCGTTCGGTGGTGTTGGCGCTGATCGTGCTGGCGGTGGTGCCGATGGGCCTCGTTGGTGCGGTCGCGGCGCTGTGGATCGCGGGTCAGCCGCTCTCGGTCGCCTCGATGATCGGCTTCGTAACGCTGGCCGGCATCGCGGCGCGCAACGGCATCCTGAAGGTCTCGCACTGGATCAACCTGGCGCTGCACGAGGGCGAGACCTTCGGGCCCGGCCTCGTCATCCGCGGCACGCTGGAGCGGTTGGCGCCGGTGCTGATGACCGCGCTCTCGGCCGGGCTGGCGCTGGTGCCGCTGATGATCGGCGCCGGCGAGGCGGGGCGCGAAATCCTGCACCCCGTTGCGGTCACGATCTTCGGTGGGCTGGTCACCGCGACCCTGTTCGATGCGGTGCTGACGCCGGTGCTGTTCCTGCTGTTCGGGCGCCGTCCGCTCGAACGCCTGATCGCCGCGCGCGATGCGGCGGCCGAGGCCGGCGCGCTGCGCCCGGCCACCACCTTCTGACCCCGAAAGGAGAGACTTCGATGAACCGACGCATGATCCTGGCCGGCCTGGCCGTTACCTTTGCCACGCCTGCGCTTGCACAGCAGCGGGAGCGACGCGGCCCGAATGGCGGCCTGCTCGCCGGCAGCGAGGGCCATGAGGTGGAGCTGGTCGCCAATGGAACGGCAATCCGCGTCTATCTCGTGAACCACGGCCGCGTGGCGCCGCCGCGCAGCGGGGCGACGGCGCGGATGGTGATCCAGGAAGGACAGGCGAACCGCACGGCGGCGCTGACGGCCAGCGGCAACGGCTTCTCCGCCACGCTGGAAACACCGATCGCCAGCGGCGCCCGCGTGGTGGTGACCGGCCGCATGCCGGACGGCCACACGGTGCAGGCGCGCTATGTGATGCCTTGATACGCGCCGAAGGCCGGTGCCAAGCGGCGCCGGCCGGTTTACGCTACGTCGCTTCGATCGGAGGAGCGCCATGCTGTCGCCGCTGTCGAACCTGACCTACCGGCACCTGTTCCTGGCACAGGTCCTCTCGCTGCTCGGCACCGGGCTCGCGACAGTCGCGCTCGGCCTGCTGGCCTACGAGTTGGCGGGCGCGGATGCCGGAGCGGTGCTCGGCACGGCACTCGCGATCAAGATGGTCGCCTATGTCGGCATCGCGCCGGTCGCCGGTGCCTTCGTCCACCTCGTGCCGCGGCGCAGCCTTCTGGTGGCACTCGACGTGCTGCGCGCCGGTGTTGCGGTCTGCATGCCTTTCGTGACGGAGGTCTGGCAGGTCTATGCCCTGATCTTCCTGCTGCAATCGGGCTCGGCTGCCTTCACGCCGACCTTCCAGGCGACCATCCCGGATGTGCTGCCCGAGGAAGCGGAGTACACCAAGGCGCTTTCCCTCTCGCGCCTGGCCTACGACCTGGAAGCGTTGGCGAGCCCGGCGATTGCCGCGGCATTGCTCGGCGTCATCGGCTTCCACTGGATGTTCGGTCTGAACGCGCTCGGCTTCCTGGCCTCGGCAGCGCTGGTGCTGTCCGTCATGTTGCCATCGCCGAAGCCGCCGACGACGTCGGAAGGGGCCTGGGGTCGCACGACGCGGGGGGCGCGCATCTACCTTGCCACGCCGCGGCTGCGCGGGTTGCTGGCGCTGAACCTCTCCGTCGCTGCGGCGGGCGCGATGGTGATCGTGAACACCGTCGTGCTGGTGCGGACGGGGTTCAGCCTCGGCGAACGAGAGGTGGCCTGGACGCTGGCCGCCTATGGACTGGGCTCCATGGCCGCGGCGCTCGCCCTGCCGCGCCTGCTCGGCGAGCGCGTGACGGACCGAACGGCGATGCTGGCTGGGGCGGCGCTGCTGGTCGCCGGGCTGCTCGTGGCGCCATTGGTGCCATCCTGGCCAGCGTTGCTGCCGATCTGGGCGCTTCTCGGCCTCGGCAACGGGCTTGTGCTGACCCCGAGCGGGCGGCTGCTGCGCCGTTCCGCGCATGCGGGCGACCGGCCGGCGCTCTTCGCCGCGCAGTTCGCGCTGAGCCACGCCTGCTGGCTGCTGACCTATCCGCTGGCCGGCAGCCTTGGCGCCACGGTCGGGCTCGGGCCCACATTCCTGGTGCTGGCGGTGCTTGCGTTGGCAGGGCTGCCCGTGGCAGCGCTGGTGCCCAGCACCAGACCCGCGCTCGGATCGCTCAGCGTCACCGTGAAGCCCTCATCGGCCTCCACCGCCGTGTCGCCAGCCACCTCCACCGTGATCGTCTTGCTGGTCTCGCCGGCGGCAAAGGACACCGTGGCTTCGTCGAGCGGACCATGAGGGCGCTGATGATCCGGGAGGACGTGCCGCCGTGTCAGCTTCGCCGCCACGCGACGGGACTGGGGCCGACCAATCCACGGTGCGGCCCAGCCCCAAGGACGCGCCAGGGTTGATCGACAATTATCCACAACAACCCACATGACGCGATACGCTTGTCGTGGTAATGATCCGTCACGGATATGAACGCGCGGGCTGCATCTTAATAGGCGCGGCCTGCCAAATTGGTGAGGCATCGCGATGAGCGGCACTTGGAACCGGGTCCCTGATGAGGCCACTGAAGGCGCCGACAGCTTCAACGGTATCGAAGTCGCTGAAACCGCCTTTGGCCTTGGCGGCAACGACAAGCTGATCGGACGGCAGGGCGACGATCTGCTCGATGGCGGCGCCGGTGATGATGTCATCGGCGAGTTAGGCACCTCAAATGGCGAGCCCATCAAAGGCAAAAGATGGAACCCGGGCCCTGACGCCACCGATGGCCCCGATAGCTTCGACGGTATCGGAGCCGCTGAAACCGCCTTTGGCCTTCGCGGCAACGACACGCTGATCGGACGGCAGGGCGACGACTGGCTCGATGGCGGCGCCGGTGATGATGTCATCGGCGCGACCAGCACCTCGAATGGCGGGCCCACCGAAGGCAACGACACCCTTGTGGGTGGAGACGGCGCCGACACGCTGCGGGACGAAGTCGGGTCCAACCTATTCCTTGGCGGCGACGACAACGATAGCCTCTATGGCGGCGGTGATGCCAACACCTTCGACGGTGGCAGTGGCAACGACTCGGTCGTCGCCAGCGGTGCGGACACGATCTCGGGTGGGGACGGCAACGATGTCATAACCAGCTTCGGCCCGGCCACCGCGGATGGCGGCGCGGGCAACGACACGCTCAGCGCCCCCTCCGCGACTGCTGCCAACCAACTGCGCGGCGGCATCGGCAATGACAGCCTCCTTGGTGGCAATTTCGCGGACACCCTCCTCGGCGGGGATGGCGCGGACACGCTGAATGGTGGCAACGGCAACGACAGCATCGATGGCGGCGGCGACAACGACAGCCTCAGCGGTGCCCTCGGCAATGATGTGTTGCTGGGCGGCAATGGCGACGACACGCTGGATGGCGGTGGGGACAACGACACGGCGAGCTACGCGGATGCGTCGGGCGGCGTCGCGGTCAACCTGACCACCGGCCGTGCGACGGGCGCGGCGGGCAACGACACGTTGGCCAACATCGAAGGCGTGATTGGCGGCACCGGTGCCGACACGCTGACGGGCGGCATCGGCAACAACACGCTGATCGCCGGCGCTGGCAACGACATCGTCTTCGAGGGCGGTGGCAGCAATTCGCTGGATGGCGGGGCCGGCAAAGACACGCTGACCTTCACCACGGCGGGCTTCTACAACATCGCCCGCGCGGGCGCCGATGGACCGCTGACGATCCGCTTCCTCGGCGCCGATTCGGCGGAGGAGGTCGGCAATCCGATCACCACGGCGGTGAATTTCGAGCAGTTCACCTACAACAACGGCACCTTCGACTTGACGCGTCCGGGCTGGGACGGTTCGGACACGCTCCATGTCTGCTTCGCGGCAGGCACGCGGATCCTGACGGCGACGGGGGAAGTGACGGTGGAGCAGCTGCAGCCCGGCGACCGGGTGGTGACGCTGGCCGGGCGTGGCCTGCCGGTGAAGCCGGTGCTCTGGGTGGGTCGCCGGCATGTGGTGCTGGCGGGCCGCGCGGATGCGGCGGAGATGGCGCCGATCCGGATCAAGGCCGGCGCGCTGGGCGTAAACACCCCGAAGCGGGACCTGGTGGTCTCGCCGGATCACTGCCTCTACCTGGACGGCGCCCTGGTGCCGGCGCGTCTGCTTGTGAATGGCCGCAGCGTGGTGGCGGAGATCGGGATGGCCGAGGTCACCTGGTACCATGTGGAGCTTGAGACGCATGAGGTGCTGGTGGCTGATGGTGCGGCGGCGGAAAGCTGGCTGGATTGCGGCAACCGGTCCTGGTTCCAGAACGCACCGGTGGCGATGCTGACGGTGCCGGGCAACCTGGACACGGTGGGGACGGGCTGGGATGCCTCCCGCGCCTGCGCGCCGCTGGTCCATGGCGGCGAGAAGCTCGCGGCCATCCGCGCCAGCCTCGACACAAGCGCCGAGGCATTGGCGGCGCCCCAGCCCGCCCCCATGGCGCGGTAGAACACCATCCGGCCAGATGGACCCATCTGGTCGGATATCGGCGAGAATACTCCGCGCTGCGGCGGCCAAGCTTTCGGGCGGCACGCTACCCGGCGTTACACCGTAGAGGCCTGTGGGTGACGCCGGCGGAAACATGCGCCTTGCCTCGCTCATTACCATATTGAACGCCAGGCCGTCACAGGCTTAGCCGGGGGCGTCCGCAATGGCTCGCAAATCCGCAAGGAAGTACTCGGGGCTATATTCCATCCAACGGGATGCGCCGAAATAGAAGTGCCGGTTCCATCCTGATAGATCTACCGCGTTTCCAAACGCCACCCACGCCAACACCGCATCAAGCGAGACCCAACCCACCGGGACGGCGCGCGTGCGAAATTTTGCGGCGCCAGCAGTCGGCACGGCCGCCGTTACGCCCCCGCCGATGGGGCGTGAATTGCCGGCGCGGTGTTCTTGTCCATCTTCGCTCCTCTGATGGGCCCTCCGCTTCGGTGGTCGGCGGGGGCAGCGCGGGGCGGAGGTCCCGCGCGTGAGGCTGGCCGGCCCGCCCCCGCCGATTAGAAGCCTAATCGCTCTCGCGTCGCGCCGCGACCAGGGCGGTAGCGCGCTCGCGTTCGGCGCGGACCAGTTCGGACCAGCGCCGGAGGTCGTCCAGCGCATAACCGAGCGCCCGCAAGTGCCGCTCGGCACGCTCCATCGCGGCGCCAGCATGGGCTAGGGCCGGCGTCAGTGCTTCGTTTGCGAGCGCGTCGAGAGGGAGTGACGGCGGGTTGTCGTTCGGACCACTCATGCCACCGCTTCCCCCGCATGCCGGAGCAGCACGGGCACGGCCACTTGCGCGCCGCCGTTGTTGTGCGGGCCGCGCGTGGCCGGCATGTTCGTTGAAACGTCGTGCATTTGGGTATCGTCCACCTCGCGGGGGTAGCCTGGGCGAGGTGTTCCACCACCTCGTTCGGTCCCCCTGTTCGCCCGAATTTGTTAACGCCTCGTGCATTTCGGTACCGTCCAATTCGCAGGGGTCAGGCCGGGCGAGGTGTTCCCGCCCCCCGTTCGGCCGCCTTGTTCGCCCGGAACCGCCTGACGCGTGCCGGGGAACCGCCCCGGCGCGGAGCTATTGGCCCTATCGGCATCGGCATGTTTTGCCGAAATCGCATCTTCGCGGCGGTGCCGGGCGCATCACCCGCCCTTGCCGGCAGTGCGGCGGGGGCGGGCAGCGGCGAGGCTGGCGGGGGCGGAGGGCGCCTTCGCGCAATGCTCGCCCCAGGCGTCCATCATGGGCCGGCGCTGTTCAAGCATGTCCTCCCGCGCATAGGCCGCGCGCACCTTGTCCTTGTCGGAATGGGCAAGCGCCAATTCCGACAGTGGGTCGGGGTAGCCGGCCGCGAGGCTCCACCCCTTTAACGTCGCGCGGAAGCCGTGCGGCACTACCGCCCTGTCCTCGATATCGCGCCAGCGCGGCGGTGGACTTGCTTCGGGAAAGTGGAGAGGTCCCGATGATGCGAGAGGACCCCCATGAAGCAGCAGCGACGGTTTACGAAGGAATTTGAGGACGAGGCGGTGCGCCTTGTCCGGACGAGCGGACGAACCCAGCGTGAGATCGCGGAGGAT
>CAMDWG010000044.1 GCA_945878375.1 Roseomonas mucosa
AGCCAGCAAATCATGCCGCGCTGAGTTTGCAGCCGCGGCCGCATGGTTTTGCACCCACTCCCAGATCTGGATGGCCCGATGACGCTCCCCTGGATGGCGGCGAAGATCCTGCTGCGTCCGGTGGCGGAGCTGCGCCCGCATGCCGGCAAACCCTGATCGGCGAAGCCGTAGAAGAAGCGCGCGCTGATGTGGCACAGATCCGGCGGGTTCTTCGCGATGAAGCGCGTGGTGAGTTGCGCGTGGTGCGGCTCGAAGGGCACTTCGATGAGGTTCACGCGAAGGCTGGGATGGCGCCGGCCGAACTCCTCGGCCGCGGCGCGCCACCAGGGGCCGAAGCCTTCACGTAGCTGGTAGGAAGGCATCTCCAGCACCACCGGGCGGGCCTGCGCAAGGGCCGGCGTGGCCAGCATGGCGGCGGGGGTCGCAAGTGCTGCGCGGCGCGTCAGTGCAGTCATCAAACGAAACCCTTTTGCGGCGTGCCGCACGCTGGGACGCTCACCGCCGACCGGCGGTGACACTTTGGCGGCGCCGTGATGACAGCGGCCCTTGTGGCCGTGGCGCATCAACAAGCAGGCGTGCTTATCGTGTCGTGCCGGCACCACCACCGCTGCCTTCACGGAAATGCCACGCAAGTGCCATCCCGCCGAAGCGCGTCATCGCGAGACTACCGGATGCGTCTGCTTCGGAGGTCCGCCATGCGCATTCCGTTCAATCGTCGTGCCGCGCTCAAGCTGGGTGCGACGGGAATCGCCGCTGGAACGGCGGCCACCCTGCCGCTGCCGGCGCGCGGCCAGGCCCGGAGAGCGCCGCTACGCATCGCCGCCCAGGGCGTGCCGGACTCGATGGAGCCGATCAACGCTATCAGCAATGTCGGAAACCGCGTTTCGAACCAACTCTTCGACACGCTGATCCATCGCGACTTCCTCAGCAATGAAGCCGGAAACGGCACGCGGCTGGTGCCCGGCATCGCCGAGAGCTGGGAGCGTCGCGACGAACGCACGCTCGACATCACCCTCGCCCCCAATGTGCGCTTCCACAATGGCCGCGCCGTGACGGTCGAGGACATCGCCTTCACCTTCTCCGCCCAGCGGCTGTGGGGCGAGCGCCCAATGGTGCCGCGCGGCCCGCTTTTCGCCGCGGCCTTCGAGGAGCCTGAGATCCTGGACCGCCGGCGCGTGCGTATCCGCACCCGCGGCGCCGATGCGACGATCGAGAAGCGCCTCGCCTCCTGGGTCGCCTGGGTCGTGCCGGCACCGGAATACCTCGCCGCCGGCGCGGATGCCTTCGGCTTGCGCCCGATCGGCACGGGCCCCTTCAAATTCGCCGAGTACCGCGCCGGCGACCGCATCGTGCTGGAGGCGAATGACGAGTATTTCCGCGGCCGCCCCGGCGCCGCGCGCGTCACCTTCCAGTCGGTGCCCGAAGTCTCCACGCGCCTGGCCGGGCTCATCGCCGGCGACTACGACATGGCAACGACGCTGTTCCCGGATCACCTCGCCGTGCTCGGCCGCCAACGCGATGTTGAAGCACGCGGCATCGTGATCGAGAACGCGCATCTGCTCGTCTATCAATGCGATGCGGCAGTGCTGGCCGACAAGCGCATCCGCCAGGCGCTGAACTGGGCGCTGGACCGCGATCTCATGAACCGCGCGCTCTGGCAGGGCCGGGCGAATGTGCCCAACAGCTTCAACATGCCTGAATACGGCCCCTCCTATGACCCGGATCGCACGCCCTACCGCGCCGACCCCGCGCGCGCGCGCGCGCTGATGGCCGAGGCCGGCTATCGCGGCGAGCGCATTTCCTTCCGCACGCTGCCGCAATGGTACGCTCTGGCGGTGCCGGCGGCGCAGATGATGCAGCAGATGTGGCGCGCCGTCGGGCTCAACGTCGAGATCGACATCCGCGAGAATTGGGGCCAGGTGCTCGCCCCCGGCCTGCAGATCCGCAACTGGTCGAACGGCTTTCAGATGCCCGATCCGGTGTCCACGCTGGCCACCGATTGGGGGCCGCGCGGCAGCGTGCAAGGCAGCCATGGGTGGCGCCCCCCGGCGGAATACAACACGCTTGCGACAACCCTGGTCGGCCTCCCCGATGGGCCGGACCGCAAGCGCGTGTTCCAGCGCATGGTGGACATCTGGGAAGACGAGGCGCCGGGAACGATCATGTATCGCCCCTACGAGATCTACGGCGTGCGCAAGACGATCCGCTGGAAGCCGGTCAGCTTCGAGTTTATGGATCTTCGCCCCGGCAACCTGGAATTCGCGAGCTGAGAACCGGCACGTCGTCGCCGCTGCTGACGGTAGCGGACCTCACGGTCCGCACGGCCAGCGGCACGACCCTGGTCGAAGGCGCCGGCTTCACGTTGCAGAGGGGCAAGACACTGGCCCTGGTCGGCGAGAGCGGCTGCGGCAAGAGCCTTACCTGCCTCGCTTTGCTGGGGCTGTTGCCGCGCGGTCTCGCCGCCACGGGCGAGGCGGCTTACGGCGGTGAGAGGCTGCTCGGCGCATCGGAGGCGGCGTTGGACCGGCTGCGCGGCCGGCATATCGGCGCCATCTTCCAGGATCCGATCGCCTGCCTAAATCCAGTGCTGACCGTGGGTGCCACGCTTACGCGCATCCTGGCCCGGCATCGCGGCCTGGGCGGGGCGGCAGCGCGCGAGGCCGCGACCGAATTGCTGGCGCGCGTGGGCATCGCCGATCCGCGCCGGCGCCTGGCTGACCATCCGCACCGGCTTTCGGGCGGCATGGCCCAACGGGTCGCCATCGCCGCCGCACTGGCCGGCCGCCCCGCGCTGCTGGTCGCGGATGAGCCGACCACGGCGCTCGACGTCACCACCCAGGCGCAGATCCTCGCCCTGCTGGAGAAGCTGCGCTCCGAGGAGGGCCTGGCCCTACTGCTGGTGACGCATGATCTGGGCGTGGTGGCGCGCCTCGCTGATCGGGTCGCCGTGATGTATGCGGGCCGCATCGTCGAGGACGCGCCGACATCGGCGCTCTTCGCCGCCCCCGCGCATCCCTATGCGGCGGCGCTGCTGGGCTCGATCCCCTCGCTCGATCCCGCCACGCGGCCGTTGCAGCCGCTGCCCGGCGTGGTGCCAGCCCCCGATCGCCGCCCGCCCGGCTGCGCCTTCGCGCCGCGCTGCACACGGGCCGAGGCCTGCTGCGCGGTGGCGCCCGGCCCGGCGCTGCTGCGCCGTGCGGACGCGCGCGCGGATGCCTGCTTCCGCCCGCTGGCCCTGGCCGCATGACGCCGCTGGTCGAGGCACGCGGCCTGTCGCGCCAGTTTCGCATCGCCGGTGCGGGCCTGTTGCGCGCCGTGCAGGGCGTGGACCTGGCCATCGCGCCGGGCCAGACGCTGGCGCTGGTGGGCGAGAGTGGGTGCGGCAAATCCACCCTCGGCCGTCTCCTGATCGGCCTGCTGCCGCCCAGCGCGGGGACGATCGGCTTCGATGGCGCGCCGCTGCCCGCCCCCGGCAGCACCGCCTGGCGCGCCAGCCGGGCCGCCATGCAGCTGGTGGCGCAGGATCCGCTGGGGTCACTCAACCCGCGCCTGCCGATCGGCCTTCAGGTGGCCGAGGGGTTGGTCGTGCATCGCCGCGCCCGAAGCCTGCGCGATGCCGCGCCCGAGGCGCTGGCCATGTTGACGCAGGTTGGGCTCGGCGCTGATCACGCCGCGCGCTTTCCGCATGAGCTTTCGGGCGGCCAGCGCCAGCGCGTGGCGATCGCGCGCGCCTTGGTGCTGCGCCCACGGCTGCTGGTGCTGGATGAGCCGGTCAGCGCGCTCGATGTCAGCGTCCAGGCGCAGGTGGTCGCACTTCTGGCCACGCTGCAACGGGCACTCGGCACCACGCAGCTCTTCATCAGCCATGATCTGCGGGTGGTGCGCCACATCGCGGATCGGGTCGCCGTGATGTATTGCGGGCGCATCGTCGAGCAAGCCGCGGTGGCCGAGCTCTACGCCACGCCGCAGCACCCCTACACGCGCGCGCTGCTGGCGGCGCTGCCGACGGTTGATCCCGCCGCGCCGCGCCAGGCCCTGGCCCTGCGCGAGGGTGAGCCGGCAAGTGCGATGGCGCCGCCACCCGGCTGCGCCTTCCATCCGCGCTGCCCGCTTGCGATCAGCGCCTGCGCGAAGGACCCGCCGCCGACCCTGCATGAGGCCGCCCCGGGGCGCCGTGTCGCCTGCCACCTGGTGCCGGCCTATCGAAAGGCCGAGACGGCGCCGGAGAGCCTGCCCGCATGACGCGCTTCCTGCTGCGCCGCCTGCTGCGCGCCCTGTTCACGCTCTGGGTCGTGGCGAGCTTCGCCTTCATCATCCTGCGGCTGACCGGCGACCCGGTGCGCAGCCTGCTGCCGGACAACGCCACCGCCGAGATCGTTGCCGCCTACAAGGAAAAATGGGGCCTCGACCAGTCGCTGCCCGAGCAATATCTGCGCTACCTGGCCGGACTAGCCCAGGGCGATTTCGGGCGATCCTTCCGCGATGACCGTCCCGCGCTGGAGACCGTGGCCGAGCGCGTGCCTAAGACCCTACAATTGACCGGCGCGGCCTTCCTGCTGGTGCTCGGCATCGGCATTCCCGCCGGCGTCGCGGCGGCGCTGGCGCGCGACACGGCGCTGGACCGGGTGGTGATGACGGCGGCGGTGGCGGCGCATGCGCTGCCCTCCTTCCTGCTCGGCCTGCTGCTGATGCTGGTCTTCGCCGTCACCTTCCGATTGCTGCCCTCCTCGGGCTCGGCCACCTGGGCGCATATGATTTTGCCGGCGGTGACGCTGGGCACCACCGGCGCTGCCGTCATCGCGCGCTTCACCCGCGCCGCCGTGCTGGAAGTGCTGGAACAGCCCTATATCCGTGCCGCGCGCGCGGCAGGTCACCCGATGGGATCGGTGATCCGCCGCGACGTGCTGCCGAACGCGGCGATCCCGCTGCTGACCATCTTGGGTTTTGCGATCGGCGGCTTGATCGGTGGCTCTATCATCACCGAGACGGTCTTCGCCTGGCCGGGCATCGGCCGGCTGCTCGCCAGCGCCGTGGCGGGGCGCGACCTCGCCGTGGTGCAATGCATCGTGCTGCTGCTGGCCGCCACCATGGTCGCCGCGAATCTGGTGGTGGACCTGCTCTACGCTTGGCTCAATCCGCGCATCCGCGTGCCGGCGGCGGAAGGCGGTTGATGGAACAGGCCATGACACAGGCGGCAAGCGCTGGGCGGCCCTGGCCGCTCACCGTACGGCTGTGCACCGCCTGGCTGGCGCTGGTTTTGCTAGCGGCGATCGCGGCACCCTGGATCGCGCCGCATGGCTATGTCGAGCAATTCCCGCTGAATCGCTTGCTGCCGCCCAGCTTCGTCGAGGGCGGAGAGGCCGCTTTCCTGCTCGGCACCGATCATGTCGGGCGCTGCGTGGCGAGCCGCACCCTCTACGCCATCCGCTTCTCGCTGCTGGTGGCGCTGGGCGGCACGGCGATCGGCGCCGTGCTCGGCACCGCGCTCGGCCTGCTGGCGGGACAATTGCGCGGCCGCGTGGATGAGGCGGTGATGGCCACGGTGGATGTCTTCGCCTCCATCCCCTTCATCATCTTCGCGCTTTCCGTTGTGGCTTTCGCCGGGGCCGACTTCCTCGTGTTCCTGATCGTCGTGGGCCTTGCCGGGTGGGAGCGCTATGCGCGGCTGGCGCGCGCGCTGGTGCTAGACGCCAATACGCGCGGCTATGCCGAGGCGGCGCGCAATCTTGGCGTGCCCGGCCATGTGATCGTCGCGCGCCACCTCGCGCCCAATATCGCGGGACCGCTGCTGGTGCAGGTGACCATCAACTTCCCCGACACGATCCTGCTGGAAACCGGCCTGTCCTTCTTGGGCCTGGGCGTGCAGCCGCCGCTGACCTCGCTCGGCCTCATGGTGAGTGAGGCGAAGGACTATCTGGCGCTCACCATCTGGCCGACCGTGCCGCCGGCCATCGCCATCGTGCTGACCACCTTGGCCGTGTCGCTGCTCGGGGATCATCTGCGCGACCGCACAGATGCGGCGCTACGTCAGGGTTGAGAAGGCTCTAGCAGCCTGTCGGGTTTGGGTCTGTTGGTGGCGTGAGTGCTGGATTGTGTTTCAGGCGGCGAGCCGCAGGCGGTGCAGCCTGCGGCAGTTGTAGGCGAGGGCGATCAAGGTCCACTCGCTGGCGACCTTGGCGAGGCCGCGGAGGTTGAAGTGGGTGAAGCCGAGGGCGGCTTTGATGATGCCGAAGACGGGTTCGACGGTCTGCTTTCGTTGGGCGTAGCGGGCTTTGGCATCGGGGGTCTCCAGCTTGGCCTGCATGGCGAGGCGCCAGGGTTCGGTGATGCGGCGCGGGGTCTTCGGCTTCGGCGGCGGTCGGAAGTCGAAAGCGCGGTGCGGCTGGGTGCGGCCGATGGCGACGAGTGGCTCGATCTTCTGCGCATCGAGGGCAGCGACCGCCTGGGCTGAGGCGAAGCCGGTATCGGCAAGCACGGTCGTCGGCAGGCCGATGCCGTGCCGCATGCCGAGGATGGTGGCGGCGAAGCTCGGCGCATCGGCTGGCGTGGCGACGACACCGGTGGCGAGGATCAGTTGCGAGCCGTCGGCGCAGACCACGGCCTGGGCGTTGTAGGCTTGGCGATACTCGTGCGCGTCGGACCGGCGCATCAGTGCGCTGTCGGGATCGGTGAGGTTCGACTGGCGCGTCGGCGGCGGATCGTCCTCGGGTGGCTTGGGCGGGCGGCCGCGCCGCCCCTTCTTCGCCTCGTAGGCGGCGCGCTTGGCCTCGTACTCGGGCCGTGCGGCTTCGGCTTCGGCGCGGGCCTGTTCCTCCAGGCGGGCGCAGGCGGCGTCGAGCTTGGCCTTCAGCGCCTCACGCCTGGCGATCTCGGCGGGCAGCGCCTGCGGATCGGGCTGGGCCTCGGCGTCGGCCGCCTCGGCGCGCGCGGTCAGGTCGGCGATGTCGGCGGCGAGCTTGGCGCGCAGTTCCGTCGCCCGGTCGTAACGCACGGAGCGGATCTTCGAGGCATTGGCGTCGAGCTTGGTGCCGTCGATCGCCACCGTGCCGAGCCGCAGCAGGCCGCTCTCCTTGGCCAGCAGCAGCACCTGCAGGAAGGCCGCCTCGAAGGCCGCGCGGTTGGCGCGGCGAAAGGCAGCGATGGTACCCACGTAGAAGGTGTCCTGGGCGACGCAGTAGCCCGGGTGCTCACTCTCGAACTCGCCATGGGCTTCCTTGTCGGCCTTCGCCTTCTCCAGGGCGACGAGTTGGGCCTCGGTCAGCACGCCGCCCTCCTGCGCCATCTTCGCCTC
>CAMDWG010000045.1 GCA_945878375.1 Roseomonas mucosa
GACGCGGGCGCGCAGATCCAGCTGAACCTGGAAGGCCTCGCCGGCCTTGCGCGGGACATGACGGCGAAGCGGGAGGCGATGGCGGCATGACCAGCTTGACGGTGGTGGTGCCGATGACCATCCGGCGCCGCGGCGGACGGAAGCAGATCATCGGGCCCGACGGAGCGCCGGTGCGGGCGGGCGGCGACGCGGCCGAGACGCGGGGTGACCCAGCGCTGGTGAAGGCGCTGGCACGGGCGTTCCGGTGGCGGCGAATGCTGGAGGAAGGGCGGTACGGGTCGATCCGCGACCTCGCCGCCGCCGAGGGCGTCGATCGGAGCTATGTCGGGCGGGTGCTGAACCTCACGCTGTTGGCGCCCGATGTGGTGGAGGCGATCCTGGACGGGCGTGAGTACAACACGTTCGGCCTGCCGCAGCTTTATTCCGGCGTTCCAGACATTTGGAGAGAGCAGACGAAGGAACCCCGATCAACGAAGAACGGCGGGCCGTAGCCCGCCGCCCATCTGGTGCACCCAAAGGTGCTTGTTAACGGAAGGCCCCCATTCCCCCATCGGTTAGTCTTTGGAACGATGGCTTCCACTACGACCTTGCAATCAGCGTGGCCGGTCGGTCAAGTGTTCGTTGCCATGACATACCGCCTCGCTCTGGACATCGGTGCCAACTCGATCGGGTGGTGCCTCCTCAACCTCGATGCCGCCGGTGAGCCCTGCGGGCTGCGCGACATGGGGGTGCGGGTCTTTCCGGATGGGAGGGACCCGAAGACCCTCGCCTCGCTCGCCGCCGACCGGCGGCTGGCGCGCGGGATGCGCCGGCGGCGCGACCGCTACCTGCAACGGCGTACCGCGCTGCTGAACGCGCTGGTCCGGCACGGGCTGATGCCGGCCGAGGAGACGGCGCGCAAGGCGCTGGCCGGGCTCGATCCCTACGCGCTGCGGCGCGACGCGCTGCACCGGAAGCTTTCGCCGCATGAACTCGGCCGGGCGATCTTCCACCTGAACCAACGGCGGGGGTTTGCGAGCAACCGCAAGACGGACCGCGCCAACGATGCCGAACAGGGCAAGATCAAGACCGCGTCCGACAAGCTGAAGGCGGAGATCGCGCGCGCCGACCTGCCGACGCTCGGCGCCTGGCTAGCCGAACGCCATGACCGCCAGCAAGACGTCCGCGCGCGGCTGTCCGGCACGGGCGCCAAGGCCGAGTACCCGTTCTACCCAACGCGCGACCTGATCCGCGCCGAATTCGACGCGATCTGGGCGGCGCAGTCGGCCTGGAACCCGGCGCTGCCCGACGCAGCGCGGGACGCGATTGCCGGCGTGCTGTTCCATCAGCGGCCGCTCAAGGACCCACTGGTCGGGCGCTGCTGGCTGGAACCGGCCGAGTTCCGCGCGCCGAAAGCACTGCCCAGCACCCAGGCCTTCCGCATCGCCCAGGACTTGTCGCACCTGGCGATCAGACGCGTCGGCGAACCCGACACGGACCTGACCAGCGCGGAACGCGCGAAGCTCGCCGCCCTGCTGAATGGAGGCGGCGACCTGTCCTTCCACCAGATCAGGAAGGGGCTCGGCCTCGGCCGCGGCGAGACCTTCAACCTCGAATCGAAGGCGCGGGAGAAGCTGAAGGGCGCGGAGACCGCCGCCCGGCTGACCGGCAAGAAGGGGCCGCTGGCCGCGATCTGGCCGCGGCTTGACGCTGTCGCGCGTGATGCCGTGGTGAGTGCGTTGCTCGACGCGGACACGACTGACGCTGCCGTCGCCGCGCTGGTCGCACTCGGCATCCCGGCCGACGCCGCCGAGGCAGCTGAGCGGGTGACGCTGCCGGACGGCCACGCCGCGCTGTCCAGCAAGGCGATCCACGCGATCCTGCCGTATCTCGAAGCCGGGCTGACCTACGACAAGGCGGTCCAGGCGGCCGGCTACCGGCACCATTCGGATGACCGCGACGGCGTCATCCTCGACCGCCTGCCTTATTACGGCGTCGCGCTGGCCGACCGGATCGGCACCGGCAGCGGCCAGCCCGACGATCCCGAGGAACGCCGCTTCGGCCGCGCGCCGAACCCCACGGTGCATGTCGCGCTCAACCAGTTGCGCCATGTGGTGAACGCCGTCATCGCCCGGCACGGCCATCCCGCGCAGATCGTCGTCGAGGTGCTGCGCGAGCTGAACCAGTCCGCCTTCGAACGCCGGCGCATCGAGAAGGAGCAGGCCGAGAACGCGAAGCGCCGGGAGGAATGGGCCGAGGACCTCAGGAAGCTCGGCCAGCGCGTCAACGGCCGCAACCTGGCCTTCATGCGGCTGTGGTCGGAACAGTCAGGCGACCCGAAGGAACGGCTCTGCCCCTATACCGGGGAACGCATCTCCCTCGCCCGCCTGTTCTCCGGCGAGGTGGAGGAGGACCACATCCTGCCCTTCGCCATCACGCTCGACGACAGCTTCGCCAACCGGGTCATCGTCATGCGGGAGGCGAACCGCAGGAAGTCGCGCCAGACCCCACACCAGGCCTTCCACGCGCAACCCGACTGGCCGGAGATCCAGGCACGCGCCGCGCTGCTGCCGCCGTCCAAGGCCTGGCGCTTCGGCCCCGATGCGCTGGAGAAGTGGAAGGGCGAGCACGGCGACTTCCTCGCCCGCCACCTGACCGACAGCGCCTATCTCGCGCGGCTGGCGCGGATGTATCTGCGCGCGGTCTGCGACCCAGACCGGGTCTGGTGCGTGCCGGGGCGGCTGACGGCGATGCTGCGCGACGCGCTGGGGCTGAACAGCGCGACGCTGCTGGGCAAGGGCGGCGCGCGGAAGGACCGCGACGATCACCGCCACCACGCGATCGACGCGCTGACCATCGGGCTGGTGGACCGGTCCCTGCTGCAACGCGTGGCGACCGCGGCGGGCCGCGCGCAGGACCGCGGGCGTCGGCTACTCGACGATGTGGGCGAGCCCTGGCCGGACTTCGTCGCGCAGGCGGCGGCGCGGGTGCAGGCCATCGTGGTGTCCTTCAAGCCGGACACATCGCCCGCCGGGCGTCTGCACAACGACACCGCCTATGCCGCGCTGCCCGATGCCGGGCCGAAGGCGCCGAATGTCGCGCATCGCGTCCCGGTGCAGAACCTGGCCGGCTGGAAGCCGGACGAAGTGCGGGAGGCGCTGGGCGACGCGCGTCTGGCCGGGCGTGTGGTGGCGGCGCTCGAGGGCGCCTCGGGCAAGCCGGCGCAGGCGGCGGCGCTGGGGGCGCTGGCGCATGACGCGGCTGGCCGCACGGTGCGCCGGGTGCGGGTCCGGGAGAGGCTGGACGGCACGGCGGCGATCCGCGACCGGCGCACGAAGCAGCCCTACAAGCGGGTGAAACTCGATGCGAACCACAGGGTCGAGTTCTGGCGCCTGCCGGCCGTGGCCGGTCGGCCGGGCAAGGTGCAGATGGTGGTCGTGCCGATGATGGTGGCGGCTGCCGATGCGGAGGCCGCGCGCCTGAAGCGGCCGGTGCCGGACCGCCGGCCGCACCCGGCGGCGAAGCTGCTGATGCGGCTGCACAAGGATGATGTGGTGGCGTTCGGCGTGGGCGAGGCGCGAAGGTTGTTGCGGGTCGTGAAGTTTTCCGAGGGCGAACTCACGCTCGCTGATCTCCACGAATCCGGCGCGCTCAAGGCTCGTCATGACGACAAGGGTGATACGTTCCGGTACGTCCGAGCCAGTCTTTCTCTTCTGCAGCGCAGCCAACCGCGCAAGGTCTTTGTCGACCCTGCCGGCCGCGTCCTCGACCAGGGCCCACTGGCATGGTGACCCCGCTCGGTCGCATCGTGGAGATCACGGAGGAAGGCCGCCACCTCGCCAAGGATCGCGGCTTCCTCGTGGTTCAGGCGGGGCGGGCGGAAGCCGGGCGCGTGCCGCTCGATGACCTGATGGCGGTGCTGGCGACCGCGCGCGGCACTTCCGTCTCCGTCGCGCTGCTGGCGGCGCTGGCCGAGCGCGGCGTGCCCTTCGTGGTGCCGGGCGCCAATTTCGCCCCCGCCGCGCTGCTCTGGCCGGTGGAGGGGCACCACGCGGTCTCCCGCCGCATGGCGGCGCAGATCGACCGCACGCGCAGCATGGAAAAGCGACTGTGGCAGCAGATCGTGGCCGCGAAGATCAGGCGGCAGGGCTGGGCGCTCCACCGCGCCGGCGCACCCTCCGGTGCGTTCGGGCGGCTGGCGCGGCTGGTGAAGCCGGGTGACCCCGAAAACATGGAAGCCCAGGCGGCGCGGCGCTACTGGCCGCTGATGATGGGCGCCGGGTTCCGCCGCGACCAGGATGCGCCAGGTGCCAATGCACTGCTGAACTACGGCTATGCCGTGCTGCGCGCCGGCGTGGCGCGCGCCATCTGCGCGGTGGGGCTGCATCCCGCGCTGGGCGTGTTCCACCGCAATCCGCAGAACCCGATGCCGCTCGCCGACGACCTGATGGAGCCGTTCCGGCCCGCCGTGGACGATGCCGTGCGCCTGCTTCTGGCCGAGGGTGTCACCGAGGTGACGGTCGCAGCCAAGCGCCGCCTGGTCGCGCTGCTATGGCAGGACGAGCAGACCGAGGCCGGCATGAGCCCGCTGGCCACTGTGATCCTGCGCGCGGCGCAGAGCCTGGCCGAGAGCTATCTCTCGGGGGCTGCGATGCTGGCGTTCCCGTTCCTCGAACAGGGGGGCCGCGACGATGCCGACGCTGAGCGGCTATCGGATCATGTGGATGGTCCTGATGTTCGACCTGCCGGTGATGACCAAGCCGCAGCGGAAAGCGGCGACGAAGTTCCGCCAATGGCTACTGGATGAGGGATGGGAGATGAGCCAGTTCAGCGTCTATCTGCGCTGGTGCGTCGGCCGGGAGCAGGTGGATGCGCGGCTGCGTGCCATCGCCCGGCAGGTGCCGAAGGACGGCAAGGTCCATGTGCTGTCGGTGACCGACAAGCAGTTCGAGACGATGGCGGTGTTTCGGGGCCCAGCGCGCGAGAAGCGCCGGAAGGGCACACCTGATCAGTTGATGCTGTTCTGATGGAGGCAATTCGGACGGCCCGACCCGCCCTTTTCCCCTGCATTTTCAGGGAATTGGGGCGGGTCGGAGCCTAACCGATGGGGGAATGGGGGCCAACCGCAACTCTCAGAGCCCAACAATGCGCGCGTGGGCAGCCTAACCGATGGGGGAATGGGGGCCAACCGCAACACGTCATTGCGCGCGGGGCGCGGAACTGCAGCCTAACCGATGGGGGAATGGGGGCCAACCGCAACGAGGGCACCGTTCGCCAGTGGGCACGCGGAAGCCTAACCGATGGGGGAATGGGGGCCAACCGCAACTACGGCGCCGCTGGCATGCACCGCGCCCCAAGCCTAACCGATGGGGGAATGGGGGCCAACCGCAACGGCCGCGAGCGGCACCCCCATGTCGCTCAAGCCTAACCGATGGGGGAATGGGGGCCAACCGCAACGAGTTGCTGCGGGCGGTAGAGGCGCAGCAAGCCTAACCGATGGGGGAATGGGGGCCAACCGCAACTGCATCGGTCTGGAAATCCACGCGCGTGAGAGCCTAACCGATGGGGGAATGGGGGCCAACCGCAACGGCTGAGGCGGGGCGTCGCCGGTGATGATGAGCCTAACCGATGGGGGAATGGGGGCCAACCGCAACCGCGCCGGCCTTGGCCGTGCCGCTGGCGACAGCCTAACCGATGGGGGAATGGGGGCCAACCGCAACGCCGATCCGCCGGTGGTGGAGACCGCCCTGAGCCTAACCGATGGGGGAATGGGGGCCAACCGCAACTACCGCTCGCCGCATCATCCAGAGCTCCGGAGCCTAACCGATGGGGGAATGGGGGCCAACCGCAACAGGTGGCGCCGACGTTCGGCACGGCCTCCAGCCTAACCGATGGGGGAATGGGGGCCAACCGCAACCGCGCTGGCGTTCCGCCGTTTGCTGTTCTGAGCCTAACCGATGGGGGAATGGGGGCCAACCGCAACTGGGCTGACCGTCAAGGGATGCAAGCCCAAAGCCTAACCGATGGGGGAATGGGGGCCAACCGCA
>CAMDWG010000046.1 GCA_945878375.1 Roseomonas mucosa
CCAGCCGGTCGCACGGCTCGGTGTCAGCCGATCGATCCGCACGGCGAGCGTATCGCCGGGCTCGGCGCCCTCGATGAAGAACGGACCTGTCATCGGATTTGGCCGGCTGGCGACGGTCACCTCCCGCGCATCGAGGCCGGACGCATCGACCGTGTCGGTTACGACAGTGTCGCCATCAGCAACGCGCAAGCAGGGTTCGGCGATGCCGATTGCGTTGAAGTATCGAGTGGGGTGAAAGCGGTGCGTGGCCATGGGCTCCCCGGAACATCTCGTTGGCATGGGCCACCCGGTCCGTCCCAAGGCCTGCTCCAGACAGGGTAGGAACGGGGTCGCGCGGTGGTCAAGACGCGGCGAGGGCCAGGGCTTGGCGCCGACTTCCGAATGAGGCTCGAAAGGCTGGCCGGGTGGCTTCAGGATCTCGGCGCGATGGCGGCCAACGCGCGGAGGCTCCAATGAGCTTGGACAGCAGCTTCTTGGTCCGGGTGCCGCTGGCCATTCGTCACCGGCCGGGCAGGAAGACGGTGGTGACGCCGATGAGCAACGGCGTGTCGCCGGCTGTGACGCGAGCCGACCCGGCGTTGATGAAGGCGCTGGCGCGGGCGTTTCGGTACCAGCGGATGCAGGAAGAGGGCCGATATGCGACCATCAGTGAGATGGCAGAGGCAGAGCGAATCGAGCGCGGCCCTGGGCAGCCTCCTCCGCCTTACCCTACTGGCGCCGGACATTGTGTCGGCCAGCCGGCGTGCGGCCCCGAGCCGCCTTGAGCTCATGGCACTACGTGCGAGTTTAAGATCGGAGCGCTTTAAAGAGACGAGCGAACCGAGGGCTGCGTCGGTCGCTCTTTGGCGTTGACAGACAATGGTCTCTACCTGAATGTCGACAGTCGTCAGATTAGGTCACGTGAATGGCGGGCAGTCAGGATTTCGCGGTCGATCCACGCAACGCTGGCGTAAAGGTCTATGTCAGCGGCGACCTGGTCCCGCGCGATCAGGCAAGCGTTTCCGTCTTCGACGCCGGTTTCGTGCTTGGCGACGGCGTCTGGGAAGGCGTGCGCTTGCATCGGGGACGGCTCGTGTTTCTCGACGAGCATCTTGACCGCCTGTCGGAGGGCGCCCGCGCCATCGCGCTGGACATCGGCATGACGCGCGAGGCGATAACGGACGCGCTGCACGCCACGCTGCGTGCCAATGGCATGGAGGATGGCGTTCACCTCCGCCTGATGGTCACCCGCGGCTTGAAGACCACGCCGAATCAAGACCCGCGCAACGCCATCGGCCGGCCCACCGTCGTCATCACGGCGGAATGGAAGCTGCCGAGCCCGGCCTTGGTGACGCAGGGGCTGAAGCTGTTCACCGCCAGCATCCGCTGCACGCCGGCCGACATGTTCGACATGCGATTGAACTCTCACAGCCGCCTGAACCTGATCACCGCGCTGCTCCAGGCCATCGCTGCTGGCGCGGATGAGGCGCTGATGCTCGATCCGCATGGTTTCGTCTCCTCCTGTAATGCCACCAATTTCTTTTTCGTGCGCGACGGCGAGGTGCTGACATCTGGTGGCGACTACTGCTTCAACGGCGTCACCCGCGCCAAGGTCATTGCCCTGTGCCGTGAGAACAGCATCCCGCTCCGCCTCGGCAGTTTCGCGCTGATGGATGTCTATGCGGCGCAGGAGGCCTTCGTGACGGGAACGTTTGGCGGGCTGACACCAGTGCGTGCTGTGGATGGCCGCGCCCTGCCGGCAGCGCTGCCCGGCCCGGTAACGGCACGGCTACGCGGTCTCTATGCAGCCCTGATGGACCAAGCCGCCGCATGAGTGTCACCGCGCTGCCCCGGATCACGTTGCGTGATCGGGCGGCGGAGGCGCTGCGCGACGCGGTTCTATCCGGACGGCTTCTGCCCGGCACGGCGGTAGTAGAGGTCACACTCGCGCGCGAACTCGGCATCAGCCGCGCGCCCCTGCGGGAGGCGATCCGCCAGCTTTTGGAGGAAGGCCTGCTGGCGCAGGCCCGCGCCTGGGGCGGCGTCACGGTTGCGCCCGTGGACGCCAAGGTGGCGGGCGAACTCTATACGCTGCGCACGACACTCGAGATCTTCGCCTTCGAGCAGCTTTGGGACAGGCGTGACCTAGCCTTTCGTGCCGAGCTCCATCGTCGCCTCGCGATTCTGACCAAAGCCATCGACCTGGCTGACGACCCAGCGACCATCCAGGCCGAACTCGCGCTGCACAGCTTGGTCTACGAGGCCAGCGGCCATGGGCTGCTGCTCAGCACCTGGGAAGGTCTGCGGGGCCGGCTGCAACTCTACTGGGCCGCCCATCATGCCGCGCATGGCCGACCTGGTCCGCGGCGCGACGCGCATGACGATTATGTCCGCTACGCGCTAGGCAAGGACCTCGAGGCGATGCGCGTGGAGCTGCGCGCTCATATGCGCCGCGGGCTCGAGACAGTTCTACAATTCCTCACCACTCAGCCGACACAGAAGGAGGCACCTTGATGATGCGCCCGATATCCCGCCGCGCGCTGCTTGGCACCACCCTGCTGGCATCGCCAGCGCTTGCGCAGAATTTTCCACAGCGCCCGATCCGCTTCATCTGCCCCTTTCCGGCCGGCGGCATTGTGGACCTGGTGATGCGTACGCACACCGAGGAACTCGCGGCGGAGCTAGGCCAGCCCGTGGTGATCGACGTGCGCACGGGCGCCAGCGGGCTGATCGCCTCGCAGCAGCTCAACGCGGCGGCGCCGGATGGGCAGACCTGGCTCATGGCTTCGCTGGGCAACATCGTGGCGCCGATTCTGACGCCATCGGGCTTTCATCCCGTCGATAGCATCCAGGGGCTTTCGCTCGTCTCGCACAGCGTCTCGGTCGTTGTGGTGCCCGGCAACTCGCCGGCGCGCACGATGCAGGATCTCGCGGCGCTGGCGAAGGCGCGGCCCGGCGCGCTGAACTACCTGCGCGCGGGCAACGGCAGCTTCGCGCATATGAGCATGGAGCTGATGCAGCGGGTGATGAGTTTCCAGGTGACGGCGGTGGACTATCGTGGCCTGCCGCCCGGTATCGTGGACATGCTGGCCGGCCGGCTTGATGTTGCCGTCCTGAGCACCGGACTTGTGAAGCAGCACATCGCTGAGGGCACGATGCGCGCGCTGGCCGCGATAGGCTCCACCCGTTCGCCCGACTTCCCGGATGTCATGACGCTGGCCGAGCAGGGCTTTGCCGAGGCGAACATGGACTCCTGGTACATCGCCGTCGCACCCCGCGGCGTTCCGGATGCTGTCCTCGCGCGGATCGCCACGGCCTATGGTCGCGTTCTGGCGCAGCCCGGCGTGCAGCAGAAGCTGCGTGGTGTGGGCACGCTGCCATCCGCTTCGGCGTCGCCCGCCGAGGTCCAGGCGCTGCTGACGCGCGAGTATCAGAAGTTCGTCACGTTGATCCGCGACGCCAACATCCGCGCTAGCTGATGAAGGTTCTGCTGCGCGGCGGCGCCGTTCTGGATGTCGAGGCCGGCGCGCTCAATCGGCAGGATGTGCTGATCAAAGGCGCGCGCATCGTGGCTATAGGCACCGGACTCGCGGCGCCGGATGCGCGCGTCGTGGAACTCGGCGGGCGCACGGTGATGCCTGGGCTGATCGACTCCCACGCCCATGTCTGCGCCGACGGCATGGTCGCCTACCCATCGCTGTTTCCCTCTCTCGTGACCGCCCGTGCGGCGCAGCTGTTGCGAGACTCGCTGCTGCGCGGCTTCACCACCATCCGCGACATGGGTGGCGCAGATGCCGGCCTGCGGCGCGCGGTGGAAGAGGGGCTGTTCCCCGGTCCCCGGCTGTTTGTTTCCGGCCGCCCGCTGAGCCAGACCGGCGGGCATGGCGATATGCGCAACCCGGCCGATGCCTGCCCCGCCTGCGCGCTGCGCGCCGAGGCCAACATGATGGTGGTCGCCGACGGCGTCGACGGGGTGCGTCGCGCCGCGCGCGAGGAAATCCGTCGCGGTGTCGACCAGATCAAGATCATGGCCTCTGGCGGCATCTCCTCGCCGAGCGATCCCGTGGACTATGACCAGTACAGCGATGAGGAAATCACGGCCGCCGTGGACGAAGCCCGGCGCGCGGGGAAATACGTTGCCGCGCATGCCTATATGTCGAGCGCCATCGCGCGTGCGGTCTCGCTTGGCGTGCGCACCATCGAGCATGGCAATTTCCTCGACGAGGCGACCGCCCGTGTCATGGCCGAGCGCGGTGCAATTCTGGTGCCGACGCTTGTCGTCTATCGTCGGGTCGTACGGCACGCTGCGGAGATCGGCATTTCGGCCTTTCACCTGGCCAAGGCAGAGGAAGTGCTGGCGACCGGCACGCGCTCGCTGGAGATTGCGCATCGTGCCGGCGTGAAGATGGCGCTTGGGACCGATCTGTTCCGCGCGCCGAAGCAGTATCAGGCCGAAGAACTGCAAATCCGTGCGGAGGCGCTTCCAGTCGCCGAGGTTTTGCGGAGCGCAACCATCATCGGCGCCGAGGTCGTTCGCAAGCCCCACGAGCTTGGCCGGGTTGCTGAAGGCTACCTGGCCGATCTTCTGGTTGTAGATGGTGACCCGTTGTCCGATCTCGGCTTGCTGCAGGACCAGGGCGCCCACCTGTCCATGATCTTCAAGGGCGGCGAGGTGGTGAAGGACACGTTGGCGTAAGGCCGATTGCCTTTGATCGAACGGATATGGGCGAGCAGCTGGTCGCTTCGGGGCGGTTCTCCAAAATCTGGGGCCCGGGCCTGGAGGTCGCGATGGCAAGCGAAGGGCCAGCGCTGGTGCTGCCAAAGCGGGTGGGCCGCCAGGCGCGCATTATGAGACCTGTGCACGGAAGCCTTGCAGTGCCGTTGCGGTGGTGTGTTGGGCGGCGGGATGCGTCTTGCGCCCGCCGTGCGGCATGCACGGTACGCTTTCCCCGCGCTGCGCTTACGCCTGCTGGAGATTGAGGCTTCGCTTGAGGTTGTAGGCGGTTGCGGTGAAATGGACCTGGGCTCTGGCGCGGGCGAGGCCTCGCCATCGCATGCGTTGCAAGCCGTAGCAGCGTTTCCAGGTCCCGAAGATCTTCTCGATGCGCGCGCGTACCCGCTGGATTGGCGCGTTCCATGCATCGAGCCGCGCCAGCGTTTCGGTCTCGTCCCGGCCCCACACGCTGGTTACGGCGACCCGTGGCACGCCCCCCCTGGCCCGCACCGCGGCCGCGAAGTGCTGCCCGCGATAGGCGCTGTCGGCGAACACATCGCCAGGGTCGTCGGGCAGCGCGGCCGGCCCCTCGCGCCCGTCATGCACATTCGCCGGTGTCACCGACACCTGCTCAACCAGCGCGGTGTCGGCGTCAGCGCCAACATGTGCCTTGAAGCCATGCACCGAGGTGCGGTTGCGGTGCTTGACCCAGCGCGCCTCGCCATCGCCCTTGCTGGCAGAAGCGAGGGACTGTCTGAAATTCCGTGTATGGCCGGTCGGTTGAACGACCCGGTCATGCCATGGCCCGGGTGAAGCGCTCGCCGAACAGGACGGCGAATTGGGCCTTGGCCATGGACCACTCACGCGGCGGCATGGTCCATTCCTTCTCGGTTCTGTTCAAGGCCAGAAACAGCAGCTTCAGCGCCGCGTCATCGCTTG
>CAMDWG010000047.1 GCA_945878375.1 Roseomonas mucosa
AGCCAGCAAATCATGCCGCGCTGAGTTTGCAGCCGCGGCCGCATGGTTTTGCACCCACTCCCAGATCTGGATGGCCCGATGACGCTCCCCTGGATGGCGGCGAAGATCCTGCTGCGTCCGGTGGCGGAGCTGCGCCCGCATGCCGGCAACGCCCGCGTGCACAGCGCCGCGCAGTTGGAGCAGATCAAGGCCAGCATGCTGGCCTTCGGCTTCACCAACCCACTTCTGGTGGACGAGGCTGGCGTCCTGATCGCCGGCCATGGCCGGCTCGAGGCCGCGGCGGCGCTCTGCATCGAGAAGGTGCCGACCATCGTGCTGCGACACCTGTCCGCGGCCCAGAAGGAAGCGCTGCGCCTCGCCGACAATCGTATCGCGGAGAACGCGACCTGGGATCAGGCCCTGCTGCGTGATGCGCTCGCCGCGGTGCAGGCGGCGCAGGACATCGACCTCGGTGCGCTCGGCTTCTCGGCGGATGAGCTCGCGGACATCCTCGCGGCGGCTGGAGATGCCGTGTCCAACGGCGACGCGCCCGGGGTTCTGTCCGCGGATCCCGTCGAGGGGGGCGGTGCGGCAGGCGCGGCAGGCACCGAGGATGCATCGGCGGAGGATCCCGCCGATGCCGACCCGGTTCCGCTGCGCCAAGCCGTGACCCGCCCCGGCGATCTCTGGCTGCTGGGCGAGCATCGCCTGCTCTGCGGTGACAGCACCGACGCCGCCACCGTGGCGCGGGTGATGGGCGACGACCGCGCGGCGCTGCTGTTCACCTCGCCGCCCTACGGAAACCAGCGGGACTACACCACTGGCGGAGTCACGGATTGGGATGCGCTGATGCAGGGCGTGTTTCAGCACCTCGACGTGGCCATGCGCCCGGACGGCCAGGTGCTGGTGAACCTCGGCCTGATCCATCGCGACAGCGAATGGATCCCGTATTGGTCCGGCTGGCTCGACTGGATGCGCGGTCGCGGCTGGCGCCGCTTTGGGCTGTACACCTGGGACCAGGGCCCCGGCCTGCCCGGCGACTGGAACGGCCGCCTCGCACCCGCCTTCGAGTTCGTCTTCCACTTCAACCAGCAGGCCCGCCAGGCGAACAAGATCGTGCCGTGCAAATGGGCCGGTACGCCGAACAAGGGCAGCGGCCTGCGCGCGGCGGATGGCACGATCTCCGAGTACCAGCATGCCGGCCTGCCGGTGCAGGACTTCCGGATTCCTGACAACGTGCTTCGCCTGACCCGCCACAAGGGGCGCGGCATCGAGACGGAGCACCCCGCGGTGTTCCCAGTGGTGCTGCCGGAATTCCTGATGCGGACCTACACGGACGAGGCCGAGGTCGTGTTCGAGCCGTTTGGCGGCTCCGGCACCACCATCCTGGCCGGCCAGCGGACCGGACGGGCTGTGTGCGCGATCGAGCTGGCGCCAGCGTATGTCGACCTGGCCGTGGCGCGGTGGCGGATGCTGCACCCGGACCTGCCGGTGACACTGGCCGATGACGGCCGCGACTACGACGCCGTGGCCGCGGCGCGGACGGAGGTCACTGCCGATGCAGCCTGACCTCGTCGTCTCCTCGCTGCAGGTGGCTGGGCTCGTCCCATATGCTGAGAACGCCCGCACGCATTCCCCATCGCAGGTGGCACAGATTGCCGCCTCCATCGCCGAATTCGGCTTCGTGAACCCGGTGCTGGTGGACGCCGAGGGCGTGCTGATCGCCGGGCACGGCCGCGTCATGGCTGCGAAGCAACTGGGGCTCGCCTCCGTTCCGGTACTGCGGCTCGGCCATCTTTCCCCCGCGCAGGCGCGTGCGCTGCGCCTGGCGGACAACCAGATCGCGCTGAACTCCGGCTGGGACGAGGCGCTGCTGGCCGCTGAGATCGCCCGCATCCGCGATGAGGCGGTGGTCGACCTGGACGTGCTCGGCTTCTCGGGCATGGAACTAGACCGGCTGCTGGCCGCGGCCGATGCTGGTCTAGGCGATGACGCCGACGAGGCGCCGCCGCCGCCCGTGGTGCCCGTCACGCGCACGGGCGACCTCTGGCGCTGCGGCGAGCACCGCCTGCTGTGCGGCGACGCGACGAAACTGGCCGACGTGCAGCGCGCCCTCGGCGCCGGCCACCTCGCCGATATGGCGTGGCAAGATCCACCTTATAATGTTGCGTATGAGGGCGGCACCGCGGCGAAAATGACCATCGCCAATGACGCGCTGGGCGGTGGCTTCGCAGACTTCCTGCGGCCCGCATTCGCCAACCTGCTCTCGGTCACGAAGGGCGCCTGCTACGTCTGCATGTCATCCTCGGAATGGCCGACGCTGCATCGCGTCTGGCAGGAGGCAGGCGGCAAATGGTCCAGCACCATCATCTGGGCGAAGAACACCTTCGCGCTCGGCCGCGCCGACTACCATCAGCAGTTCGAGGCCATGCTCTACGGCTGGAAGGCTGGCGCGCAGCACTACTGGTGCGGCGCGCGCGACCAGGGGAATGTCTGGAACTTCGACAAACCGGCGCGGAACGACCTGCATCCGACGATGAAGCCGGTGGCGCTGGTCGAACGTGCCATCCGCAACAGCAGCAAGCCGCGCGATACCGTGCTGGACTGCTTCGGCGGCTCCGGCACCACCATGATCGCCGCGGAGCGCACCGGGCGCCGCGCCGTGCTGCTGGAGATCGATCCCGCCTATGCCGATGTGATCGTGCGGCGGTGGCAGGAGGCGACGGGCGAGGCCGCCGTGCTGGAGGGCGACGATCGCATCTTTGCCGATGTCGCGGCGGCGCGCGGCATCGTCGATCATGATGTGATCTAGACCGCCGAAACATAGCAATTCCGCGCTGCTGCATCTTGCTTGGCTCGTGCGCGGCACAGCGCGAATGGTCCGTCACACGCAGGGGATGCCCTGCACCACGACGGAGACGACGATGACTGACCGCGAAGCCCGCGCCGCCCGCAACCAGGAACGCAGCCTGGCCGCCTTCCTCGCGAAGAAGGCGGAATTCGACGCCCTCCTCGCGGAACTCATCCAGGCCAGCGCGGACCATTTCGGCGCGGACCCCGAGACGGTGCTCTGGGGCGAAGCGGCCTGGCTTTCGGACGCCACGGCGAAGCTGAAGGACATCGCGGACCAGCACTTCCGCCGCGGTGAATACGCAGCCTGACGCGGGCCACCTCCGCACCGCCCCGACCGGCGAGGCCGGCGGGGCTCCCGGCAGTAGGGGCCGATGACCGGCACCCGGAAACCGGAGGCCACCACGATGACCAAGCTTTCCGACAGCCAGCGCGTGATCCTCAGCGCCGCCGCGCAGCACGAGATGGGCCTCGCCCGCGCGCCGAAGACGCTGCCGGCCGCGGCCCGCAACGCGGTGTTCCGCAGCCTGATCAAGAGCAACCTGCTCACCGAGATCAACGCCCCGCAGGAGCATGTCGGGCTTGGCTGGCGCCAGGATGAGGACGGGACCTGGATCGTAGCGCGCATCACCGACGAGGGGCTGCGCGCCATCGGGATCGACCCAAACGCGGAGGACGCGGGGGCCGACGAGCCCGATTGCTCGGGCATCGAGGGCAGCGTGCCCGACACGGCGCCCGCGGGCGGGGAGGACGCCGCCGAGGGGAATGCCCCCGCGGAGGACGCTGAACCCGCGCAGGGCGCGCTCACGCCGGCTCGGCGCGCCAGCCTGCGCGACGCCGCTGCGGCGGTGCTGGCCGCCTGGGATGCCAGCCCGGCGCAGGACGCGAGTGACAACCCGATCAGCCGCGGCATCGAGGCCCTCCGCGCCGCCCTCGCCGGCAAGCTGCCCCTCGCCGCGCGCAACCCCGGCACCCCGCGGAAGCCGCGCGACGGCACGAAGCAGGAGCAGGTCCTCGCCCTACTGCGCCGCGAGGAGGGCGCCACCATCGCGCAGATCTGCGAGGCCACAGGCTGGCAGGGTCACACAGTCCGCGGGTTCTTCGCGGGCCTCAAAAGGCGCCAGGGGATCCAGGTGCAGGTTCTGGAGCGGGTGCGGATGGTCGGGCCGAACAAGGAGGGCGCGCAGGGATCCTACAGCATTTACTGGATCGCCGGCTGACGCGCGCGCCAGCCAAAGCGGGTCGGGCTATTGCATGCGCCGGGGATCGCCACGATCCCCGGCTTACCATTCGAGTTGCTCCCCCCGGAGGTGTGTGGATGCGCCAAGTCCAGTGGGCCTTCGGGGGGCAGCTCACGATTCCATAATTTCTTGGCTTGCCGATCGGCTCGACGTCGCGTTTCTATCCCCGGTCTCCCACACTCAGGACAAACATGGACAAGCTCAAGCAGTGGATGGCAGCCAACCCCCTTGGCGGAACCATCGTTGTGGCTTTTGTGACAGCCCTGCTCACCACTATCGTCGTGGGCGGCATGCGCGGCCCTGGCCCCCAGGGACCAGCCGGTCAGCAGGGGGCGGCCGGGGCGGTTGGGCCTGCAGGGTCTGCCGGTCCGCAGGGGCCTGCTGGAGCGATCGGGCCTGCTGGTCCTGTTGGTCCGCAAGGCCCGGCCGGTGCGGTTGGCCTCGCCGGCTCTCAGGGGCCTGCCGGCCCGGTCGGCCCGCAAGGCCCAGCCGGTGAGCGCGGGCCTGCTGGCGAGCGTGGTCCAGCTGGTCCGCAGGGCGAAGCCGGTCAGCAGGGTCCGGCTGGTCCCGCCGGTCCTATTGGTCCGCAAGGCCCAGCCGGTGCGGTTGGCCTCGTCGGCTCTCAGGGGCCCGCCGGCCCGGTCGGCCCGCAAGGCCCAGCCGGTGAGCGCGGGCCTGCTGGCGAGCGTGGGCCTCAAGGCGAAGCCGCACCGCGCTGAGCGCGGATCTGTCGCAGGGCCAGACGCTCGTCTGGCTCTGCCGCGGCATCTAACATTGCGCGCGACCCGAGGGATTGCCGTCACTCAGCTTGCCGCTGTCTTGCAGCGGCAAGCTCGCCGCCGTCACCCCGCCGCCAGCACACCGCGGGTGGCGGGGACTGGGTCGACGAACCGCTCCTCGCCAGCGAGCACTGCGGACTTGCCGGTAAGATGTTGCCAACGCCGGATCGCCACATCGACATAGCGCGGGTCGATATCCACGGCTTGGCAGACCCTCCCTGCCGCCTCGGCTGCGATGAGCGTGGTGCCACTGCCGAGAAAGGGGTCGTAGATCGCCTCGCCGGCGGCACTGTTGTTCATGATCGGGCGCAGCGCCTCCGTGCGCTATGCGCAAGGGACAGTTGTTACCCGCGGAACTCGAGGAGGTCCGTGCCAAGCTGCGCGCTCTGGTGGGGTAGCCGGTCGCGAAGCCCATCCTCGTGCGGCGGGAGGTCGCCGCCATGCCGGAACTGACTGCCTCCACCCGCGAGGCTGCGCGGCGCCTCGGCGTCAGCGACACCGCCATCCATAAGGCCGAGCGGGCCGGTCGCATCGCCCGCGAGCCTGACGGCCAGTG
>CAMDWG010000048.1 GCA_945878375.1 Roseomonas mucosa
AAATGCCAACGCCGGATAACGCTCAATAAAGCCATGTCCAACACTCCAGCTGCCCCCGCCCAAAGGGCCGAGGCTAGCGTCCGAACATGGGTCAAATCTCAGCAGCAACTTCACCCCAAACCGGGTCAGTTCTCAGTGGCAATCAACACTCGATCTCCAGGCAGCGCAACCGCAAAAAGGCGACAGCGCACCATGCATCCCGCATAGTGGGCGCATGACGCTGTCCGCCGGCAAAGACGGCACGGCCGGTGCGCCGGGCGGCATCCGCGCACAACGCCCAGGAGGCCGATGCCGGGTGAGGGATTCGAACCCCCGACCTTCGGTTTACAAAACCGCTGCACTACCACTGTGCTAACCCGGCGGCGCCCGAACCCTTAGCGCGTCCGCCGCCGCTTCTCAACGCCGCGCCGTAGCGCACCGGGGGCGGACCGGTGCGGCCTCGCACAAAAATGCGCCGTGCTGCCGGGAGCCTTTCGGGGTGGCCCGCGTCTCTCAGGCTGGTCTCGCGCCTCGGGGGAAGACACGCATGGGCCGCGCCTTGCTCGCCATCGGCGATGCCGCACCACGGCGGGCGATGGTGCTGGTGCTGCTGGTCGCGCTGGCCACGCTCGGCGCCGGGGCCGCGCTGCGTTCGACCGAGTATGACGAGACCTATACCCGGCTCGTCACCTCCCCAACCCCGCGCCCGGATTGGCCAGCCATCCCCTTCACGCTGCCCGAGGCGGCGTCGGTGCTGGATGCCGTCGTCGGGCCTGCCCAGGTGGCGCTGAACCTGCGGGAGACGGATGTCCACCCGCCGCTCTATTTCTGGCTCGCCGGCGTCTGGCGCGCGGCGGGGGGTAGCTCGGTCGAGGCGTTGCGGGCTCTCTCGGTGCTGCTCGCGCTCGGGGCCGTCGCGGCCTTCATGGCGGCGGCGCGGGTGGCGGGGCTGCCGCCGGTCGCGACGGGGCTGGCCACCGCCCTGGCCTATGGCTTCGCCTATACCGGCGGAGTCGCGCGGGGCTTCGCGCTGGCGCATCTGCTGCTGGGGCTCGGCGCGCTCGGCATCCTGCTGGCGTGGCGGCGGCAGCGGGGGTGGGAGGCCTTCTGGGGCGGGCTGGCGGCGGGTGGGGCGTCTTTCGCCAATTACCTCGCGGCCTTCCCGGCGGCGGCGCTGGTCGGCTGGCTGCTGGTGGCCCCCATGCCCTGGGCGCGGCGCCTGCGGCTGGCGGCGGCGGCGGCGCTGCCCTTTGGCCTCATCCAGGCGGCCAACATGCATTTCTTCCTCGCTCAGCGCGGCTCGCGCCCCGACCAGTTCGAGCCCTTCGCGCCGGTCGAGGCGCTGGCGCTGCTGGCCCAGTTCAACCTTGCGAACCTGTTCGGTGGCCTGCCGCTGTATGTCGAAGGCCCGGCGCGCCTCCTGCTGGCGGCTGGCGTGGCGGGTCTGGCGGCCGTGGCCGTGCTGGCGGTCGCGCTGCGCTGGGGGGCGATCGGGCCGACGCGCTGGCTCTGGCTCGGCGGCTTCGTGGCGCCGTCGGCGGGGTTGCTCGTCCTCGGTGCGGTCTTCGGGACCATGCCGATCGAGCTGCGCTATGTCGCCTTCGCGGCCCCCTTCGCGGCGGCGCTGCTGGCGGGGGCGGCGAGTGGCTGGCGGCGCCGGGCGCCGCGCCTGGCGGTGGCGGCGTTCTGCCTGGTGCTGGCGGTGCAGGCGGCGGGGGCGGCGGGCATGGCCCTGCATCCGGCCACGCGCCAAGCCTATCGCGATGCGCTGGCCGCCGTCGCCCCCGCTTTGGGGCCGGACGCGCTGCTGCTGGTGCCGCTGGGCAATGACGGCGTCGGCATCGTCGGCGCCGCGCTCGCCGAGGCACCGCGCCACCAGCCCATCCTGGTGCTCCGCCTTTCGGAGATCCCGGCGCTGCCGCGCCAGGTTGCGCCCTATGCGCGGCTGGTGTTGCTGGGCATCACCGACCGCGACGGCGCCCTGCAGGTGGCGGCGGCGCGCGCCGCCCTGGCCGAGGATCCGAGCTGGGTCGAGCGGAACCGCCCCTGGCGCGATGCGCGCCGGGGCTTCGAGGCGCGCATCCTCGACCGGGCCGGGACCGCCCCCCTCGCGCGGTCAGGCGTGGCCGACCGGTCCGAAGGCGTCGCTGTTGGTGGCGCGCACCACGGCGGCGAACAGCCGTAGCGCATCGGGGCCGCCGCGATCGGACAGCGTGCCGCGGTCCATTTCCTCGGCCAGCAGGTCGGCGTGTTCGGCCAGGGTTTCGGCCGCACGCCGCAGCGCCTCTCGCGAGAGGAGGAGCTGCAGTTCTTCGGGCAGATTGTTCCAGGTGGCGGGTTGCATGGCGCTCCGGACCGATGGGGCGCCATCCTGGCGTGGCACCGCTCGGAAGCTGCGGCCGCGGTCAAGCTAGGACAGAGAGTCTTGCGGAAGCGTGAATCCGCTCAAGCGAATTGTGCCTCCGCCTTGCCCAGCAGGTCGAATTCCACCGTTACCTCGCACGGCCCGTCCAGCCAGATCGGCGGCGTGACGGAGCCGAGGAACACCACCTGCCCTGCCTTCAGCCCGCCGAAGACGGCAGCGGCCGGGGAGGCGGCGAGCCAGGCCAGCGCCTCGAAGGGGTGGCCGAGCAGGTCGGCGCCGACACCCTGGCCGCGCACCATGCCATCCACGGTCACCCGGCCGCGAATCGCGCCGAGATCGGCCGCCTGCCAGCCCGCCGCCGGCCGGCCGAGCACGCCGGCGCGGTGGAACACCTGGTCCGCGATCAGCGTGGGCGTGCCGAGCGCGCCGAGATCGTTGTAGCGCTTTTCCACGATCTCGATGGCGGCGAAGACCTCCGCGACGGCCGCAGCGGCCTCCGCCCGTGTGCAGGGGCCAGAGGGCAGGTCGGCGCCGAGCCGGAGGCCGATCTCGCATTCCACCCCCGGCGCGATGAGATCGGCGAAGCGGAAGCGACCCGCCTCGGCCTGCAGGTTCTCCCGCTGCACGAAGCCGGCCGCCGGCCCCGTCAGGCCGAGATAGGACTGCATCTGCTTGGTCGTCGCGCCGATCTTGAAGCCGGCCGGCGGCACGGCGCCGAGGGCTGCCGCGATCTCATGCTGCACGGCATAGCCGGCGGCCGGATCGGCCGGGGCGTCCGTGCCGAGGGGGGCCAGGATCCGCCGCGCGGCGCGCGCGCCGAGAATGGCGGTTGCTGCGGGGCTGGTCATGCCGAGATATCCTCATCCTCGGGGTCGGGTTGCTCGGGTGTGGGCCGGTCGCGGGCCACCTCGTACAACGCCACGGCGGCGGCGGCGGCGACGTTGAGGCTTTCGATGCCGGGGGCCATCGGCAGGCGGACCAGCTCGTCGCAGGTTTCGCGCTGCAGGCGCCGGAGCCCGGCATCCTCGGCGCCGAGCACGAGGGCCACGCGGCGGTCGCGCGGCACCGCTTCCGCAATCGTGCGCGGCCCTTCGCCGGCCAGGCCGAGCACCCAGAAGCCCGCGCGCTGCAGCGCCACGATGGCGCGGGAGAGGTTCACTTCCCGCGCGATGGGCACCACTTCGAGCGCGCCGGAGGCCGCCCGCGCCAGCGCGCCGGTCTCGGGCGGGGCGTTGCGATCCTGCATGACGACGCAGGCCGCGCCGAAGGCGGCGGCGGAGCGCAGGATGGCGCCGACATTGCGCGGGTCCGTCACCTGGTCCAGCAGCAGCACCGGCCCGTCGGATTTCGCGATGGCCTGTTCGAGCGCCAGCGGCGTCAGCGGTTCCGCCAGCAGGGCGGCGCCCTGGTGGACGGCGTCTTCCGGCAGGAAGGTCTGGAAGCGGATGCGGTCCACGATCTCCGCCTGGCAGCGCCAGGGCTTCGGGACGTGCTTGACGAGTTCCGCCTCGGCTTCCGCGGTCAGCAGCAGGCGGCGGGCGCGGCGGCGCGGATTCGCGAGCGCCGCGGCGACCGCGTGCTGGCCATGGATCCAGATGCTGCCGGGCGGCGTCGCCTCCCGCTCCGCCGGGCCGGCGGGGCGCGGGGCGAAGCGGGAGGGCAGGGGGGGCGGTTCCGCGCTGCGGTTCGGCCGCGGGTCGTTCATGCCGCGCCTGTCGCGGCCCTTGGGCCGCGAGGTCTCAACTGTATCGCGGCCCTTGGGCCGCGAGGTTTCGGCTGTAGCGCGGCCCCTGGGCCGCGAGGCCTCAACTGTGTCGCGGCCCTTGGGGCGCGAGGTCTCGATTGTCTCGCGGTCGGCGCCTCGCGGGGGCTGGGCGCGCGTTGGGCGGGCGGATTCGGGGGCGGTGGAACGCGGTGCGTCGCGGCCCGGTTCGCGCGCCATCGGCGGGCGACCACGGGGCTTGCCTTCCTTGCGGGGGGCGGAGGATGCGCTTTTCGGCGGGCGGTAACCGGGCGGGCCGGGACGTCGAGGAGGCGGTTTTCGCATGGCCTTATCCTGCGCCTTGCACGCTCCATGTCCAGCGTGAGCCGCCGAGGCCCGCAGAATGGCCGTGCGGCGTTGACATCGCGCCTTCCCTGGGGCTAGTGCGCCCGGCCCGCAGCGTCGGGTCGCGACGGAGCACGGAGGGGTGCCCGAGTGGCTAAAGGGGGCGGACTGTAAATCCGCTGGCTCAGCCTACGTTGGTTCGAATCCAACCCCCTCCATTCCTTTGCGGCGCGCCGATCGCGGGTGCTTGCTTTGCAGGCCAGCCAGGACGATGCGCCCCATCCTATGGCAATCGGGTGCGGTGTGCGGGTGTAGCTCAATGGTAGAGCACCAGCCTTCCAAGCTGGCTACGGGGGTTCGATTCCCCTCACCCGCTCCATCCCGCACGGCCTGGGCGCCGGCGGGCAGCGCCGGGCTGGCGATCGGGCAATAGCGAATTCGGTGGTCGCGGCCCGCTCGGGTCACGATCGGGTCGTGACATCAGGCGTCGGGAACATCTCCATGGCCAAGGCAAAGTTCGAGCGGAACAAGCCGCACTGCAACATCGGTACGATCGGTCACGTTGACCATGGGAAGACGTCGCTGACGGCGGCGATCACCAAGGTGTTGGCGAAGACGGGGGGTGCGACGTTCACGGCGTACGACCAGATCGACAAGGCGCCGGAAGAGAAGGCGCGCGGGATCACGATCTCGACGGCGCATGTGGAATACGAGACGACGAACCGTCACTACGCGCATGTCGATTGCCCGGGCCACGCCGACTACGTGAAGAACATGATCACGGGCGCGGCGCAGATGGACGGCGCGATCCTGGTGGTGTCGGCCGCGGACGGCCCGATGCCGCAGACGCGCGAGCACATCCTGCTGGCGCGGCAGGTCGGCGTGCCTGCGCTGGTGGTGTTCCTGAACAAGATGGA
>CAMDWG010000049.1 GCA_945878375.1 Roseomonas mucosa
AGCGACCCGGCGAACAGGTAGTTCTTCCGCCCGAGCGCGAGCGGGCGCATCCGCCGTTCGGCGGCGTTGTTGTGCAGACATGCGCGGCCGTCGCGCAGCACCGTCGTCAGCGCAGTCCACTGCGCCAGCGTGTAGCGGATCGCCTTGGCGAGGTCCGACTTGCCCGAGATGCGGCGCAGCGTCGCCTCCAGCCAGGTGTGCAGGTCGGCCATCACCGGTGCCGAACGGGCCTGGCGCGCAGCAAGGCGCGCCTCTGGCGGCTGCCCGCGGATCTCCGCCTCGATGGCGAATAGCGGCTGCATGCGCTCGATGGCCTCGCGCGCGATCGGGCTGCCATTGGCCAGCAGTTCGTCGTGGAAATATCTCCGCGCATGCGTCCAGCATGCCGCCTCGACGACGCGGCCGCCTTCGTAGAGGGCGTTGAATCCCGAATAGGCGTCGGCCTGCAGGATGCCCTGGAAGTCGCGCAGGCGGCGCTGCGGGTGCTCGCCCTTCCGATCCGGCGTGAACTCGTAGAGCACCGCGGGCGGGTCGGTCCCGCCGAATGGTCGGTCATCGCGCAGGTAGGCCCAGACCCGTGCCGTCTGCGTCTTGCCGCGACCGGGCGAGAGCATCGGCATCGGCGTATCGTCGGCATGGACCCGTGGACCGGACAGGGCATGGCGGCCGATGAACGCCGCCATCGGCGCGACCAACTCAGCCGACTTGCCGACCCAGCCCGCCAGCAGTCCGCGCGTCAGGTCCAGCCCGTCCCGGGCGTAGATCTCCGACTGGCGATAGAGCGGCAGGTGGTCGCAGTACTTCGAAACCAGCACGTGGGCGAGCAGCCCCGGGCCTGGCCTGCCGCGCTCGATCGGCAGCGAGGGCATCGGCGCCTGCGTCATCGCCTCGCAGGTCCGGCAGGAGAACGCAGGACGGATATGGCGCACCACCTCGAACCGGCCGGGGCGGTATTCGAGGATCTCGGTGATGTCCTCGCCCACCTTGCGCAGCGCGCCACCGCAGGACCGGCAGGCGCAGCCCTCGGCAGGCAGGTGCTCGACATCCCGCCGCGGCAGGCTCTCCGGCAGCGGCTTGCGGCCACGGCGCCGCGGCTTCTCCTCCGGCGCCACCGCGCTGGCGGTCTTGTCCGCGGCGTCGTCTGAGCCGCCTGACGCGGCGATGTCGGCGAGCACCTCGTCGAGCCGCAGCTCGAGCTGCTCAACCTCGCCCGCCAGGCGCTCCGACGATGGCCCGAACCGCTCGTGCCGGAGGCGTGCGATCTGCACCCGCAGCCGCTCCGCCTCGAGTGTCCGTCGTGCCGAGCGCGAGATGCACGCGCATCCTCGGCCACGTGGTTGGCGGCGAGCAGCGGCGGGGCGTCGGTCGGCTGCCAGTTCTTTGCTGGGTCGACATAGACGGCGCGCACCCCGTTGAAGAGATCCCGCCGCGGCCGGCTGCCCTGGATGGTGAAGTCGCCGCGCAGATCGTCGGAGGTGAGCGTGGCGGAGGGCAGCGCCGGCCCGCCCGCGTGGATGAAGAACCGCCCGCCCGAGACCACCATCGCCCCGGCCATGGCGGCGACGAGCTTGCGGGTGATCGCGATCTTGCCCTTGCCGAGCGAGACGCGGCCGTTCACCGTGTATCGCCGCTCGGTGACGCCGGCGCGGGTGCCGATCAGCTCGTCGCAGATGTTGGCCGCGGCGATCAGGGCCGGGATGTCGATGTCGTCCCAGGAGGCCTTCCAGCCAAAGGGCGCGGTCAGGTACCAGGCGAGGCAGAGGGCCGGGTTGTCGGACCAGCCGGTTGCGCCGGTGCGCGGGTCGAGGATGGTGTCGGCGCCCTCGACAAGGGCGGCGATGTTCGGCGGGCCGGAGGGGAAGGCTTCGGCGGTGATCTTGAGCCGCACGGCAACATAGGCGCGGCCGCGGCCGCGGTGCTCGGCGGTCCACTTCCCGCCGGTCTCGGCAATCAGGTTGGCGTTCGCCGCCTGGTCCGGATCACCCAGGTGGCGGTCGATCCGCACCAGGCCGGCGAACTTCGCGTCAGTCGCCAACGTGTCGCCGAGCCAGACCTCGCCGATGGCGCGCACGCGATGCGCGGCGAGCACGACAACGGCGTAGAACCAGCCATCGGCGGGGCCGGCGTCGTCGGTGGCGGAGTGGATGAAGACGATCGGGCCGCCGACCTTGCAGCGGCCGAAGACGATCTGGTGCTCGGTGATAGGCTGGCGGAAGGACTGCGTGCGGCCGGCGCCGGGTGCCGTGGGGTCGTCGCCGGGGCGCAGCGAGGCGAAGGGCGTCGGCGCGGTGGGCCGCTTGGCGGGGAAGACCGAGGCGCCGATGGTCGAGACGACGAAGGCGGCGCCGGCGCCGACGATCGCTCCGATGATGCCGCCGCCGACCGCGGCCGAGGCGACGCCGCCGGCGACGACGGCGATCAGCGGAACGGCGGCGGGCATGTCAGCCGATCCTCCAGGCGGTGGTGCAGAGGGTGATCGGCGCGCGAAGCAGACCGCGCGGCCCGACAAAGGCGACGCGCCCGGCGTCGAGCACCACGCCGAGGCGGTCGGGATCAGGCGCGAGGACGACGTCGCCCATCCGGGCCAGCAGCGGCGGCACGCGCGGAAAGCCGGCGCTGTCGGCGGTGGCGGACAGGTCGGGCTGCACCTGGAAGCCGGGCCGCTCGCCTGTCACTGCGTCGACAGCCGCCAGCGCGAAGCGGCCGCAGTTCCAGCTACGGGCGTCGAAGGCGCGCGTCTCGACCGCCGACAGCAGCGCTGCCAGCCGGATCCCCGCAGCGCCTTGCGCAGTTCCTCGGCATCGGCGGCGGTGCGGCGCCGGCGCGCCTCGGCGGCCTGGGCAGCGGCGGTCTCCTGCTCGGTGCGCTGCCGCTCACCGGCGGCCGCCTCGCCGCGGGTGATCTCCTCCTGAAGCTCGCTGTACTGCCGGCGTAGTTCCTCGAGGCGGGCGGCGCGGTCTACGCCCGCCTGCTGCTGGGCGGCGCCGACCAGCCCGCCCTGTATCGAACCACGACGGGGCTGGGAGCGCAGGCTGTCGCGACCGTCGCTCTCTGCCTCCAACCTGGCGATCTGGGCGCGCAGGGCCTCAGCCTGGGCGCGGCGATCGGCCTCCTGCTCGGAGGGGAGCAGCAGGCCGGAGCCGCGACGGACACCATCCAGCACGCGGGCGGCGCCGTCCTCGGCCTCGATCGGGTCTATGTGCAGGCCAAACGGCACGCGCCGGGAAGCACCATTGGCCGGCCGGAGATCCAAGCATTTACCGGCAGCCTCGTCGGCCTCGGCGCTTCGAAGGGGGTCTTTGTGACGACCTCCGCGTTCTCGGCCCAGGCCATCGACTTCGCATCCAGGATCCCGCAGCGCGTGGTGCTGATCAACGGGAAGCGCTTGACCGAACTGATGGTCGAGCACGGTGTCGGGGTGCGAATCAGTCGAATCGTTGAGTTCAAGCGCCTCGACGAGGACTTTTTCTCGGAGGATGGGTGACCTACTGGCCGTAGCGAGTGTTCGCTCTCGAATTGCGGATTTCGGGCAAGTGGGGTTCGAACCACAGCCAATGCTGACCGCGCTGAAACCAGCCTTTTACCTGGGTTTTTGAGTTCCGTACCAAATCGGCCAAGTCAGGAGGTCCGGAGAGAAATGGCCTCCGGAGAGCGATTTTCGCCTGTCTCCGCGTCCGGCCAGTCAACAGGTCTGCCCTGAAAACCCCAGGAAACCTGCCACTCAGCGCGGGGCTCGGTGAGGCGGAGAGTGCGGCTCGTATGGGAACTGGCGGAGAGGGTGCGACCGGTTACAAGCGGTCTCCAGGCTGGAGCCTTGGAGAGACGAACCGTCTCGCGACCGGCGGCGTCCCCTGCGGCCGTTACACTGGCGCCCACGGGTTGAGGATTGGCACTCCAGCCTGGACAAAATCCTCGACATTCCGCGTGACCACCGCGAGCCCGTGCACCTGGGCGGTGGCGGCGATCAGCGCGTCGG
>CAMDWG010000050.1 GCA_945878375.1 Roseomonas mucosa
CGGCCGTTCTTCCTGGCGTGGGTTGGCGACAGCGCCCGGCCATCCACCCCAAAGATCAGCCCCTTCAGCAGCGCCGGAGTCTGCGCCCGACTCTGGTTGGTGCGCACGCGCGGGCTGATCTGCAGCACTGCGTGCGCCCGGTCCCATAGCTCCTGCGGCACGATCCCCTGGTGCTCGCCGGGATAGACATGTCCCTTGTGCGCGGCCTCACCCACATAGGTCCGATTGTTCAGCAGCTTGTAGACGTCGCCCTTGTCCAGCGGCCGGCCGGCCTTGCTGGTCGCGCCCTCCGCCCGGAGGCGGGTCACCGTCTCGCTGCCCGATCCCGTCTCGGCGAAGATTTCGAACACGCGGCGCACCCGCGGTGCCTCATCCTCGTTGACCAACAGCTTCCTGGCGACGACGTCGTAGCCGAGCGGCACCTTGCCCCCCATCCACATGCCGCGGGCGCGGGACGCCGCGAACTTGTCGCGGATTCTCTCGCCAATGACCTCCCGCTCGAACTGCGCGAAGGAGAGCAGGATGTTCAGCGTCAGCCGGCCCATCGACGTGGTGGTATTGAAGCTCTGCGTCACGCTGACAAACGTCACGCCATGCGCGTCCATCACCTCCACCAGCTTGGCGAAGTCCATCAGCGAGCGGCTGAGCCTATCGATCTTGTAGACCACGATCACGTCGACCAGGTCGGCCTGAATGTCGCGAAGCAGGCGTTGCAGCGCCGGCCGCTCCAGCGTACCCCCAGAGAAGCCGCCGTCATCGTAGCGGTCGCGCACCAGCACCCAGCCCTCGGCCCGTTGGCTGGCGATATACGCCTCGCAGGCCTCACGCTGCGCGTCGAGCGTGTTGAATTCCTTGTCCAAGCCCTCGTCGGTGGATTTCCGAGTGTAGACCGCGCAGCGCAGCTTCCTCGTGGTCGCTGGCATGGCAGGCTCAATGCGGGCGCGGCGGGTCATGCCCCTGCCCTCCCCTTCAGCCCGAAGAACGTCCAGCCATTCCACCGCGTGCCGGTGATGTGCCTGGCGATGGCGGACAGGGATTGATACGGCCGGCCCTCATACTCGAAGTCGTCGGCGCGCACTGTGACCACATGCTGCACGCCGTCGTACTCGCGGATGAGCCGCGTCCCCGGCAGCGGCCGGCTGTCGGCGCGGACCCGGCGCAGCACCACATTGCCGCCGTCGAGTTGTTCCCCGAGCGCCTCGAGCCGCGCCCGCGTTTCTGGCTTCAGCCCGCCGTAGGCGAGCTCTTGCACACGGTAGCTGAGCCGGCTGACCAGGTAGGGGCGGTTGAAGGGCGGCGGCTCCTTCCCGAATAACGCCCGCCACTGGTCCTTCAAATCCGCAGCCGTCGCGGTCTGCAGCGCGGCCAGCCGCGACAGCACCTGCGCGGGCGGGATCTTCGGGATGGTGGGCGCCGGCGGCGCCGCCTCCTGCCGCCGGCGCTGGATCATGGATGCTCGGGTCATGCGACCCCCTCTCTCCTGGGGTTCGCATGACGGCGCTGCCGGGCGGTGGAGTGTAGGCGAAGGTCTCCGGACCCTCGGACCTCTTCGGCGTCGCGCGCGAAATCCTCGGCAGTGCGGCTGCGCAGCCGCAGCAGGCCGCGCGCGAGAAGGTCGCAGACTTCGCGGAGGTGGGGCGGCAGCTGCGCGTTGAGTGTCGATGTCGATCGGCTTGGCATCATCGTGCCGCGACCATCTACCGAACGCAGCGCGCGGCGAAACAGCGCAGACGAGCCGGTCGAAAGCGGGCGACAAAGAAAGCAGCAGAGCGAAAACCGTCCCTTTGCCGCGGGGCCGCGCCGCCAGCGGGTTCAGCCGCGCCGGCGAGCCCGGCGCCAGTCCCAGGGCGCTTCGAACTCACCGGCCCAGATGCCTAGGGCTGCGGCCCTGGCAGCATCCTCGACCGGCACATAGGTGCGGCCAAAGCGCCGGTCCGCCAGCGCCAAGCCCTCCGCCACCATGGCCCGGCCGACCTCGACCACCCCGGCCCAGTACACCGCGACCACCCGCTGATAGCGACCACGACCTCGGGCTGTGCAGGTGACATCGACGCTCGCCACCGCGGCCGCCAGCACGGCCGTGGCGTAGCGCCCGCACGCCCAGGAGACGCCATCGGCGGTCGTACAGCTTTGCCGCGTCTCGGGCGCATCGATGCCTTGGAGGCGAATGCGCGTGCCCTCCACCTCGATAGTGTCGCCATCGATGGCGCGGGCCTCGCCGGTCAAGGATCTGTCGCTCGCCGAATCCGCCAACCTAATCGAGCAGCTCGGTACACCGCGGGAGGACGGGGAGCGCTGGTCCGCCCGCAAGCAGGACAGCGAGCGCTGGGCGGGCAGCCTCATCACCAAGACCGTCGGCTGCACCGAGGAACAGGCGCGCGCAGTTCTCGACGGCTACTTCGCCAGCAAGGCGCTCCGCACCGTCGAATACCCGAGCCCCAAACAGCGCAAGCCACGCAAGGGGCTCGAGCATGACCCGCAGGTCGTCGCCGGCATGCGGCTTCACGCACAGGAGGACCATGACCCATGAAGACCAGCCTGAGCCTTCCAGGCCGGCCGGAGATCGGCAGCGTGGCACTTGTTCAGCACCAGCGCTTCGAATGCGTCGAGATACGGCCGCACGTCACGCGGACTGGGCGCGATGTCGAGCTCTCGATCTGGATCGGCCGCTGCGCCGATTGCGGAGCCCCATTCGACCTCGTGACGCCGCGTCGTGCCGGGCCTGTTCGGGTGGACCGACGCCGCTGCGCAGAGCATCGCGACCCCAAGCGGAGGGTCAAGGTGCCGGCGGGTGCATCGGCATGAGGCGGCGTCAGGACGGTTGCGCCACTGACCTGCGCCACTGGCGCAACACTGGCGCAGAAGCGCGGCGGCCGGTTGCCGGGGAGGGTTGCGCCTCTGCGCCACTGGCGAGGCCCATGCCCTCATGCCCCCTAGGGGGCATGGGGCAGTGGCGCAGTGGCGCAACCTGGACCGGTTGGGCAGCGGCACAGGATGGAAGGGCATTTTCGAAGCACCGGGCGCCTTCCAGTGGCGCAGCAGTGGCGCAAATCGGGACGGAGGCACGGGCATGAATTCGGGGCTTCGCGACACGGGCGGCATTACCATGGCCATCCAGGGCCTGGTGCAGTCCGTCGACCTGCTGACAGACAATCTGGAGCGGAAATGGGGCGTGGGACGGCTGCGCCTTCTGGTCGACGACGCGCTGCGTGAGCGCTTCGACCGGCAGTGGCGCAAGTGGCAGGCGGCCTATACCGCGCAGGACCTCGACGCCGTCCGGGCCCATTCCGATGCGATGCGCCGTGCCTGGACAGTGCTGGACCAGGCGGCGACGGCGGCCGGCCACATGCCCATGGCGCCGGAAATCTGGGAGACGCGGATGCCGGACGGCACAGCGCTGGCCATCGTTCGCGGCCCAGCCGAACAGCATGCCGTGGCCCGCGCCACGCGGCAGCAGGGCGACAGCCGCGCCCGCGAGGTTTGGTCGCTGGACGAGATCGGCCGCGTCATCTGCGCCTGGGAAGGGCGCAACTGGGTCGACGCAGTTCGGGCGGAATTCCCTGGCGCGAGGTTGGAGGCGCTGCGGCTCACCCCGCGCGGCGCGGAGTTCGACTGGTCACGCGGCGACGAGATCCCGTTCGGCCATGAGACGGGCGACACCCACGCCAACACCCCAATCTCGCAGAGGGCCGCGCGATGATGCCTCCCGCTCCATACGGCTCGCCTCGCTCCAGCCTGGACCGAGGCGTGCGGACAGCCACCAACGACAATGAGCTGAACGCCATGCGCGCCGCCGCTTGGCACCGGCAGGGTGTCGCCGCCCTGGTGCTGGAGGACATCGCCGACCCCTGGCTTCGCCA
>CAMDWG010000051.1 GCA_945878375.1 Roseomonas mucosa
AGGTGATGAGGTCTCACCGATTCCGCGGCGAGGGCAACTAACCTAGCAGCTAAAACCGCCAGTGTCAAACCCCGCCTCTCCGGCGAACCGGCCAGACCGTGTGGTCCGTCGGTGGAGCGGCTTTTACGAGCCACCCCAGGGACTGTCAAACCCCCTTTTCGCAGTTTCTTTCACCGCGATGACATGAGCGCTCCCTCCCCCTTCCAGGACGCGCCCTATTGCCCGCGGGCCCGGTTCGGCAGCAGCCCGACCGGGCGCACCTCCACCGGCACCACCCCGGCCCGGCGCATGCCCAGCTCATCGGCCACGCGCGGCGAGAGATCGATGATCCGCCCTTCCACGAAGGGCCCGCGATCCTGGATCACCACCCGCCGAGTCGTCCCGTTCCGCAGATTCGTCACATCCGCCACCGTGCCGAGCGGCAAGGTCAGGCTGGCCGCGGCATTCGAATTTGGGTCGAAGGGCACGCCATTGGCCATCGGCCGACCGGTGAAGAACTCCGGATGGTAATAGGAGGCGAGGCCGCGCTGCACCTGCAGCCCCGCCGCGCCAAGCGCGATATGCGGCGCAAGGGCGGGCAGCTCCGCCCCGGCCGGCCCGGCCAGCAGGCCAAGCAGCGCCAGAGCCCGAAAGGCGATCCGCGCCCGCATATGCGCTCTCCCGGTCCCGCATGGTCCCCCCGGTGGCACAGGGGGCGGGACGCTTCGGGGGACGGATGGTTCCGGGCGCCTCGCCGGCTTGTCAGGTCCCCGGCGTCAGGGCGCGGGCAGGCCGTTTGTTGCCCCAGGCGGGACGCAAGCGGCTTGACCGCGGCCCTCCCAATGCGAGAACATAAAAAGAACAAGTACCGTGCCCCGATGGACCCCGAGCCCTCCCCCTACCCGCTCCCGCCCGAGCCGCTGCCGATGGACCGCCCGGCCCTGGTCGCGGCGCTTCGCGCGCGCATCGGCCGGCTGGAACGCGCCGGCGCCGCGGCCGCCCTTGCGCGCAGCCAGGCGGGGGTGGTGCATCTCTCCGACGCCCTCGACGCCCACCTGCCTGATCGCGGCCTGCCCCGCGCCGCGCTGCACGAGATCCTCGCCGCCGAGCCTGGCGCGGCGGCCGGATTCGCGGCGGTGATCCTCGGCCGCGCCGGCGGCACGGTGCTCTGGATCGCGCGAGAGCCGGAGGCCTGGCCGCCCGGCCTCGCCCGCTACGGCCTCTCGCCCGCCGACCTGGTGCTGGTCCGCGCGCCACGGGCCGCCGACGGGCTCTGGGCGATGGAGGAAGCGCTCCGCTGCCCGGCCGTCGCAGGCGCGCTGCTGGATGCGCCCGACCTCGACCTCACCGCCGCACGTCGCCTGCAACTCGCCGCCGAATCGGGCGGCGCACTCGGCCTGCTGCTGCGCCCCGATACCGAGGCCCCCGGCCCCTCCGCCGCCCTCACCCGCTGGCGCGTCGATGCCCAGCCCGGCGCCGGCAGCCCGCACCATCTGGGGGACCCGAACTGGACACTCGACCTGCTGCGCTGCCGCGGCGGCACCCCCCACAGCTGGACCACCACCTGGCGCACCACCACCGACCAGCTCGACACCACCGCCGCCCCCCTGCCGACCCGCCGCCTCGCATGACCACCCGCCGCGCCGCCACCCCGCCGCGCCTGCCGCTGCCAGGACTGGGGACGGGTGACGAGGTCGGGCGCGCGCGGGTTGTTCGCGGGGGCGCTGCCCCCGCACCCCCGCCGGGGGGCGCGGCGCCCCCCGGACCCCGCCATCAGTTCGGGATGGATAGGGAGGGGGCAGGCGATGCCCGTGGTGACAAATGCGCCCGCAACGCCCCCTCCCTCTCCATCCCGAAAACGCATGAGGTCCAGGAGGCCGCTGCCTCCTGGCGGGAGGGTGCAGGGAGGGCAGAGCCCTCCCTGCGAGCCACCCACGCCCCCGACCGCCGTCATCTCGCCCTCGTCCTGGCAACAGCGGGCGAGGCGGCGGAGGTGGCGCGGCTGGGGTTGTGGGCGATGCGGTTCTCGCCGCTGGTGGCGGTGGTGGGGGGGGATGCGCTGGTGCTGGACATCGGCGGCTCCGCGCATCTGTTCGGGGGCGAGGCCGCCTTGCTGGGCCGAGTGGTGGAGGGCTTGGCGCGGCTAGGTGTCGCGGCCTGTGGCGTGGTGGCCAGCGCGCCAGGGGTGGCGCTCGCGGTGGCGCGGGCGGGGCGGGGCGGGGTGGTGCCGGCGGGGGGGGAGGCGGCGGCGGTCGATCCGCTTCCGCTGTCGGCGCTGCCGCTGGCGGCGGAGGTGGTGCGGGCCTTGTCCGGCATGGGCCTGCGTCGGGTGGGGGAGGTCCGGCGCCAGCCGCGCGCCCCCTTGGCGCGGCGCTTCGGCGCGGCGCTGCTGCGCGCGCTGGATGAGGCGGTGGGAGAGGTGGTGGCGCCGCTTTCCCCCCTCCGCCCGCCGGTGACGTTCGAGGCCGCGCGGGATCTGCTCGATCCGCTGATCACCCGGGTGGCGATCGATGCCGTCGTCGCTGTGCTGCTCGATGAGATGTGCGGGGCGCTTACGGCGGCGGGGCGGGGCGCGCGGCGGGTGGTGTTGCGCGCGCACCGGGTGGATGGCGCGGTGCAGGAGGTCGCGGTGGGCACCGGCCTGGCCTCTCGCGATCCCGCGCATCTCGGGCGGCTGTTCGCGGAGCGGCTGGGGCGGCTCGCCCCCGGCTTCGGCTTCGACCGCCTGACCCTCGGCGCCGAGGTGACGGAGGAGATGGCGGGCGAGCAGGCCGGCTTCATGGGCGCCGCCGCCGGGGCGCTGCGGCGGGAGGAGCTGGGCCGGCTGTTCGACCGGCTGTCCCAGCGCGTGGAGGTCTGGCGCCTCGCCCCCGCCGCCAGCCATTGGCCGGAGCGGGAGGTGACGCGGGTGGCACCGACCGCGCGGGTGGAGGTGCCGCCCTTCTGGCCGCGCGCCCCGCGTCCGGTGCGGCTGCTGCGCCGGCCGCTGGAGGTGGGCGCGATGGCGCTGCTGCCGGATGCGCCGCCTTCCCTGCTGCGGATCGGCCGCCAGGCGCATCGGGTGCGCGCGGCGGAGGGGCCGGAGCGGCTCGCCCCCGAATGGTGGCGCGAGAGGCCGGACCGGCCGGGGCGTGATTATTACCGGGTGGAGCTGGCGAGCGGCGCGCGGCTTTGGGTGTGCCGGTCAGGATTCGGGGCCGGGGCGCGGTGGTTCGTGCATGGGAGGTTGTGAGGGGTGGCCGGTGTCGGTCGCGCCCCCTCCCGCCTGCGCTGCGCGCAGGCACCAGCCTTCGGCGCAGCGGCAGTG